>NZ_AP024325.1:0-1200000 GCF_018408855.1 Caballeronia sp. NK8
ATGCTAAGCGCTCGGCTTCCCGAAGTCGATCAATCCGTTTCGATCGAAACGCTCTTGGGAGTGGCCGCCCAAGCCACTGACATTCTCAATCAGATCCGCGACGCGATGTTGGAGCCGTATCCGCGCAAAAGCGCGCCGACATTCACGAGCGCCCAGGTGGCGTCGCTCTGCGGAGTCGACAAGCAGCGGTTCCAGTACCTGACAACCAAGGGCGATCTGCCCGCAGGCACGTCAAAGGGAGCGGGCCGCAGCAAGGAGTTCAGCCTCGAAGAAGCACTGACCTGGATCAGGGCGACGAAGGAGCGAACACGTCGACCGGAAGGCAAGCGCGGGCGAATTGTGACCGTTGCGAACTTCAAGGGCGGCGTCGCCAAGACGACGACAGCTGTATCTGCCGCGCAGGCGTTGACCCTGCTCGGCCGTCGCGTGCTCGTTATCGACTGTGACCCGCAGGGCACCACCACCCAGCTTTGCGGATGGGCGCCGGACGCGGAAATCTCGGACGATCAGACCCTTCTTCCACTCATCTATGGTGATCGGGAGACGCTGCACTATGCGGTGCAGGAGACATATTGGCACAACCTGGATCTCATCCCGGCGTCGTCGTCGCTCTTCGATGCCGAATTCGAAATTCCGGCGAAGGTGCTCAACGATAGCACGTTCGAGTTCTGGGAAATTGTCCGGAAGGGCTTGATGCCGCTCGCGAACGAGTATGACGCCATCGTGATCGACACGCCTCCCGCACTCAGCTACCTGACTATCAACGCGCTGCTGGCGTCGGATGCAATTCTGCTGCCCTGCCCGCCCGAGGCGCTCGACTTCGCAAGTTCCACCCAGTTCTGGCACCTCTTCGCCGATATCGCGAAGAAGCTTCCGGGCGTGCTCGAGCAGAAGCGATTCGATTTCGTCAACGTGATCATGACCAAGGCGAAGTCCGACGACGTCTCTCGGGTCGTGCGCGGCTGGCTTCAGAAGGCGTACGGCGATCGCGTGCTGCCATTCGAGATTCCGGAGTCGACCGTACCGAAGGGTGCATCTGCGCAGCTGTCGACGGTCTATGACCTTTCGAAGCCCGACGGCAGCACTGCCGCATACAACCGATTCAAGGAGCCGCTTGACCGGCTCGCTGAACACCTCGACGCGCAATTTGTTCGCGCGTGGAATCAGACGGAGGCATAAATGGGCATCGGGGACAGACTCCTCGCCAAGACAGCGAACATCGGCAGCAAGCCGGCGGAGGCGCCGGCGCGGCCGGTGAGTACGGAGGCGCGCACGTCGCCGGGACGCTTGATGGACGCGCAGCATCGCATCAATACTGCGCAGGCACGGATCAAGGAACTCGAATCGCAACTGGAGGAACGAGCGGCGCTCGAAGTGCCTCTCGATGCGCTCGTCGAAGTACCCGGCCGACGCCGCAAGCTGACGGCGGAGCAATTTCAGGAACTCAAAAGCAATCTCGCGCAGCACGCACTCGCCACGCCAATTTTGGTGCGCGCGCTGCCGGATGATCGCTTTGAGATCGTGGCGGGGCACAACCGCGTCGCCGCCTATCGCGAACTTGCGCGCACGACCATTCGCGCGAACGTCGCGTCGATCGAAGAAGGTGAAATCGAATTTGCAGCGTTCTTCTCGAATCTGCTCTCGCCTTCGCTGACCGACTTCGAGAAGTATTGGAATTTCAAACGGCTTCAGGAATTGAGCGGCTTGTCACGCACTGAGATTTCCGAGAGCGCCGGACTCAGCAAAAGTCACGTCACGCGAATCTTTTCGTTCGACGCCTTGCCGGAAGCAGCCAAGATCGCGCTCGCGGAGAAGCCAGAACGGCTGGGGAGCAATGCCGCGCAAAAGCTCGCGGCGCTCACGGAGGCGGGCAAATCGGACAAGGTTGTGGAGGCGGTTCGTCGGCTGATCGAAGACGACAACTTCACACAAGACAGAGCGGTTGCTCTTGCGGCTGAGAAGCCGCGCACGGCAGCACCGAGCGCGACCGTGGTTCGCTCTGGTAGACGCAAGGTCTGCGAGATCTCCACGCGAAACGGCGTAGTCGGCGTCCGATTCTTTGAGAAGGATGCCAGCGACGCAGAGCATTGGGGCCAACGGATTGCCGAATTCATCAACAAAACGTTGAGCGAATCGGAGCAGGATTGAAGCTCTACTAGGTTTTCGTTTCAAATCAACAACTTAACGAACAAATGGAATCGATAGTTGTTGAACCTAGTAGAACTTCCTTGAAAATCAAAGACTTGTCGTCAGAGCACTAACGAGGCTTCTATGTAACGAACAAGCTGCAAAAAGACAAAAGCCTTCGGCGCCAACCGAAGGCTTTTGAATATCGGGCTTAACTGCTTATCGCCCGGTCCGCTTCCCGACGCCAATCGGGTCACGAGTCCACATCTCGAAGTTTAGCGGAACGCGATCGGCAGTCAAGCGTTTGTCTTCCATTTTTCGAAATGGACGTACTTGACATGCGTATCGCGCAACATTCCGTTGCTGGCGAGGTTGGTTTTCGCCTGCAAAAACCAACCTCGCCTTCCGGACTGGAAGATCAACAGGCGCTCGATGACTATGCCTGCGATCGATCGAACCTGCCTTGGGTGATCTTTCGAGCCGCACATCGCGCGACTCACACCGCCGCCCTGCCCGCGCGCGCACGTGCGCTGCTCGCGGCCTTGGCGCGTACCGTGGACGCTTCTCGTCCCTATGCGCCGATCTTCGCTCGTCGAGAATTGCTCACGGGGCGAGCGCAGCAGTCGATGCGTACGTTCTATCGCGGCCTCGACGATCTCGAGTTCGCTGGATTCATCACGCGCCCGCCCCAAACACGATACGGAGCGGCAGGCCTGTTCGGCCGCGCCTATCTTCATCTGACCGAGAAAGCGGCCTCTTTGCTGGGTCTAGTCGAGTCTGTTGCCGCCAACGAAGCGCCCTCCGCCAATCATCAGGACGACCCGATCCCGACCGCTCCCGTCTTTTCTTGCGTACCGCCGTCTGTCACGGTGGCAGACGGTGCTATATATAAGGATCTAATCCCTACTACTCAAAAGAGACAACCAGGACGGCTTCCCGCTGATCTTCAGCGCCTCGTCCCACTGGGATTTCGTGAATTTCTGATCTTCAAATTGATGCGCGAGGCGAAGGCCCACGGCAAACTCCTTTCCGATGTCGTCGAGGCCAGTTGGAAACATTTGAAGCGCGCCACACATCCGATCAGCTATGTCCGTACGCTTTTGCGTGCTCCGGTCGACTTCGCCTATCGCGCACGAAGCCAGCGTGACGTCCATGTCGCACAAGAACAGAAACTCGCCGAATCGCGGCGCACCGCTGACGTAGCCACGAATTTCGCGGGCCAGTCCTTCGTCAGCCGCGATGGTGTTCGTAACTACCGCATCTCCGAGGACGCGCGCTCCATCGTGATCCACAATCGCGACGAGCCACAACCGCGCGTGCATGCTGGCGCATGGGCGCAGGATTTCGTCGCAGCGCTCGATGCAGGACACATCGTCCCAGTCGACCCGACAGTCGACCGCGTCGATGGTCAGCCCTCCACATCGCACTTTCGCTCGCGCGTCCCGCCGGTGCCGGCCCAGATGAATTCGCGCTTCACCGAATCCAGCCCCAATTTCGAGACGCACCTGAGCGATATCAAAGCGTTTCTTCGCTTGAAGCGGGCAGGATGTGCCCCAACTAACCCTTCGAGGGACGCCATGCGACCAGCCTCTCAAGACCGGTCAAGCCCCTCACGTTTGAGTTCGCTCTTACAAGCGGTGGCGCGTGCCGCCTCGAAGGCAAGCCTCTTTGATTCATCTGAACAGACTGGCGATGACGACGGCTCAATGAGACAGCCACGCGCGCAACTCGAATGAAAGGGTCCGCCGAAGACCGCAACCCAAAAAGTATTGAAAAACCTGCTGCGTCGCAGCAAATGCTGATATACTCTAAGGTTGCGCCTTAATGGGCGATTGGAAAACGCAAAACCGCGTACGGATGCGGTCTGCGTGCTTTGCTCGATGCGATTTTCAGCAGCCGTCCGTGGTCGAAGCTGTCATCGATATCATTGCGGGCCGTTACGCTCGCTCCGGGGATCTGTCGTCGCCGAGCAAACCTGTCGAGGAGAAAGTATGGCAAGTTTTGATCGGGAAGATTCGGAGCTGGATATCGTCGCACCGGCGCGCAAGGCACCAGGCCGGCGGGCGAACAAAGGGAAGGGCCAGACCGGCACGATGCAGCCCGATGTCGCGATGACCGCAGAGCAGAACGAAGAGCGTCAGCGCCAGATGCGCGCGCTCATTCAGTTGGGCAAGGAGCGTGGCTACCTCACGCATGCCGAGATCAACGACCATCTGCCGGATAACTTCGCTGAAACCGCGGCGATGGAAACCATCGTCAGCACGTTCAACGATATGGGCGTGGCGGTCTACGAGCAGGCGCCGGATGCCGAAACGCTCCTGCTGAGCGATAGCGCCCCGAGCGTGGTCACCGACGAGCAATCGGACGAAGAAGCGGAAAACGCGCTGTCGACGGTCGATTCGGAATTCGGTCGCACGACCGACCCGGTCCGCATGTATATGCGCGAAATGGGCGCGACCGAGCTGCTCACGCGTGCCGGTGAAATCGCCATTGCGAAGCGCATCGAAGACGGTCTGCACGAGATGATTCAGGCGATCGCGGCGTGCCCGTCGACCGTCGCGACCATTCTCGCCGATGCGGCGCAAGTCGAGTCCGGTGAATTGAAGATCGATGAACTGGTCGATGGCCTGAAGGAAGAAGATTCGGTAGACGAAGATATTTCGCCTTCCGAAACAAGCGAATCAGCCGACATCGATACGGACACCGACGAATCCGACAGCGACGAAGATAGCGACGATGACGACGTGGACGGCGCTGATGCCGGCGCGTCGAACGAAGCGCGTCTGAAGCAGTTGAAGGCGGACTGCCTCGAGATTTTCGCACGGGTGAGCGAGCTGGCGGAACAGGCAAGCAATCCTAAGGGTTCGGGCGCGGTCGCGATCAAGGCCGTCGAAAAGGCGCGCGCTGAAATTCAGCGCGAGCTCGGCTCGATCCGCTTCACGGCGAAGACCATCGACCGCCTGTGCGCGGACGTGCAGCAGCGCGTCGCGCAGGTGCGCGATATCGAACGTCGCGTGCTGCAGATCGCGGTGGATCGTTGCGGCATGCCGCGCGACAAGTTCGTCGAATCGTTCGTCGGTCACGAGACCGATCTCGAATGGACCTCGCGCGCGGCGGCGGGCTCGAAGCAGTACGGCGCCTCGCTCGAGCGCAGTTTGCCTGCCATTCAGGCCGAGCAACAGAAGCTCATCGATGTCGAAAGCGTGGTCGAGATGCCGCTTCAGCAACTCAAGCAGATCAACCGTCGCATGACGGCTGCCGAGTTGAAGATGCGTCAGGCCAAGCGCGAGATGATCGAAGCGAACCTGCGTCTCGTCATTTCGATTGCGAAGAAGTACGTCAATCGCGGCATGCAGTTCCTGGATCTGATTCAGGAAGGCAACATCGGTCTGATGAAGGCGGTGGACAAGTTCGAATATCGCCGCGGCTGGAAATTTTCGACGTACGCAACGTGGTGGGTGCGTCAGGCCGTGACGCGTTCGCTCGCCGATCAGGCGCGCACGATTCGCGTGCCGGTTCACATGATCGAAACGATCAACAAGCTGAACCGCATTTCGCGCGAGATCCTGCAGCAGACCGGTCAGGAAGCGCATCCGTCGGTGCTCGCCGAGCGCATGGAAATGCCGGAGGAGAAGATCCGCGGCATTCTCAAGATCGCGAAGCAGCCGGTGTCGCTGGAAACGCCGGTCGGTGAAGATGCCGATGCGACGCTTGGCGACATGATCGAAGACCAGGGCGCCGCATCCCCGGCGGACGCCGCGGTGCACGCGAACATGCGCGCGGCGATCGACGATGCGCTCAACGCGTTGTCGCCGCGCGAGGCGAAGGTGCTGCGCATGCGCTTCGGTATCGACACGGCTTCGGACTACACGCTCGAAGAACTGGGCAAGCAGTTCGATGTCACGCGCGAGCGTATTCGTCAGATCGAAAGCAAGGCGATGCGCAAGCTCATGCACCCGAGCCGCGCCGACAAGCTGCGTCCGTTCCTGGATCGCTGATCCTTCGAGCCGCCCGAACCTACGTTTGGGCGCACTCAAAAGCGCGTGCCGCCGAATCAGGCGGCACGCGCTTTTTTTATTTCACTACCCGTGCGAGGTGCTTTTCGGCGTGCGCGACGACGCGCACGCCTGCAGCGCGGCGATGGCCTTGTTCGCGAGCGTAAGCGTCTCTTCGCATGCGAGGCGGTCGCGGAAGATCGCGCATCCACCGCCCGCATCGACGCGCGCTACCGCGTTACGCACCTTGTCGAGCGCGGATTGCGGCGAACCGGTATCCCTGATGATCGAAGCAATGTCGAACGCGCTGCCGGCATCTGTTTCGACATAGCCGGGACACTGCGTCTGCGCGTGGGCCGCGACGCACATCAGCCCGATCGCCGCAATGGCGGGAAATCGTCGCATGCGGATGGAGCGAAGGGGAAATTCGCGAGAGGAAAAAGAGCAGGGAAGGGCATCCATGGCGTCACCACCGTCTGACATCGCATCGAAGAACGTAGCTTGTCCACAGTTTCCGTGCACAAGCATGTGGATATCCTGAGCATCGCCGGGCCAACGGGTTGATGCGTAACGCATTTCCCGCGGCGTGCGAAATTCGCGCGCTGCTTCGTCGTCCATTCTGAACCGGTTGCGAAATTCGTGTCGTCGCGCCAAAAATCGATGTAGCTCTCGAATAACGTCCGCAATATGCACTCACGCGGCGACTTGTCGCGGGTGCGTTTCAATTTGCGATTTATCATATTGCTTGATCAGTCAATCATTGCTCAGGCCAAAAACCATGAAGCAGTAAGGCGGTCCCGGCACCCATCAGGGCCCGGCATTCGGTGAGATCCGGTCATGGCAACCTTTGAGCCCCGTAGTTCGCCCAGCAGCAGTCAAGCGGGCGCCAGCATGCATTTCGTCTTACGCCGAACGGCGCAGATTCTCGGCGTGCATCCAATGATTATCGGGGTCCTCGGCACAGGCCTCGTCCTTGGTCTCGTGAGCTTGTTGCTCGATGCGGTACAAATGACTCTCGGCGATGCAACGGTACTCGTGCTCGCCGCGGCGCTCGCGGCCGTGGCAGTTTCCACCTCCTGGCTCTTCGCATTTGTGCTTCGAGAGCAGGTCAGCAAAGAGACCAGGCTCAGGCGGTTATCGACGACCGACCCGCTTACCGGGCTTGCGAATCGCCGCAGCCTTGAGTCGCATCTTGCTCAGGAATGGGACAGGGCGCGGCAACGTGGCTCGCGTCTCTCAGTCCTTTTCATCGACATCGACCACTTCAAGCGATTCAACGACACCCTCGGACATGCCGCCGGCGACGAAGTACTCGTCGCTGTCGCGCACTGTGTTCGACGGGTGGCTCGTCGCTCCGTCGACTTCGTCAGCCGTTATGGCGGTGAAGAATTCGTGGTGGTCTTGCCCAAGATGACGACCGAAGCAGCAACCGTGATGGCCGATGCAATCAGGACGGAGGTGCAAGGCCTGCAGCTTCAGCACATCACAGACGAACATCGATGCATCACAGTTTCGATTGGTGTGGCGACATGCAACCCGGGCGAAGACATCGCGCCAGCTCACCTGGTAGAAGCGGCCGACGCGCAGATGTACGCTGCCAAAACGGCTGGCCGTAATTGCGTACATGCTGTCGCACTGACCAAAGCCGCTATTACGACTTGAGTCTACAGGCTCCGATTACGTGCCCCTCGCGCTGGCGCGCAAGCCGTCACTAGCGCGCAGATAGCACCAACTGTGTATTCTCTCGAAGTCGTTCCTCGAGAGGAGCCGCCGTGAAGAACCCCCTGATTCTGGGTCTCGCCATTGTCGCTGTGGACGTGGTCGTGTGGCGCGCGAAGCTGCCCGCGAACGACCTGGCACGACTCTTCATTCGGCTCGCGCTTTTTTTCGGGCTCAGCTGGATACTTTTTTCGTCTGGTCTTAGTCCTTTTACGCAGGCTCCTTACATCGATGTGGTCGAGCTGCACTGGTTGGGGCAGGTCCTCGAAATCATCTGGTGGTTGATGGGCGCGCGTCTGCTCACGCTTTCGCTCGACACCCTGCTGCTGCCGCGCGCCTGGAGAAAGCAGCGTCTTTTCTCGGATGTGTTCGGCGCCGTAGTCTTTCTTGCTGCGGCAGTAGCCGCCCTGGGCTTCGTGCTCGAATTGCCCGTACGCGGACTGGTCGCGACATCGGGCGCACTCGCCATCGTGCTGGGCCTTGCCATTCAGAGCACGCTCAGCGATGTCTTCGCGGGCATCGTCATCAACACGACGGAGCCGTATGCAATAGGCGACTGGGTGACGATTGACGACGTTGAAGGCAAGGTCGTCGAGATGAACTGGCGCGCGACGCACTTACTGACGGGTCAGGGAAACACGCTCATCGTGCCGAACGCTGTCGCGGCAAAGGCGAAGATCACCAACAACAGCAGGCCGGGGGACGTCCACGGGCTGTCGCTCATTCTCGAAATCGAACCCGAGGCGCGACCGAAAACTGTGCTGGACGCCTTGGGGCGCGCGCTCACGGGCTGCAATGTCATCCTCGCAACGCCGGCTCCGTACGCCCGGATGAAGCGCACCACCGCAAACTCGGTGCAGTACGAAGTCGTAGCCTTCGTGGCCGACATGAACCAGAAGCTCGCTGTATCAAGCGAACTCTTCGACCTCTGCTACCGCCATCTCGCGTCGGCTGACGTAGCGTTACGGGCGCTTGGCGTGCCGGCGCCGGCGCTCACGTCGCGTGACGAGAAGGAGGCGCTCCTGAAGCGAGTAAGCCTGTTCGACAGCCTGTCGGGCGAGGAGGTGACAAGGTTGGCGAAATGCCTCTCCCGACACGAGTATCAGGAGAAACACGAGATTCTGGCGCCGGACACCGTGCCGGACAGTCTCTCGATCGTGCATTCCGGCGTGCTGTCGGTTTCCCTCGTCGAGTCGGCAGGTAGCCGCGAAATCGCTCGGATTGGGCCGGGTGAAGCGTTCGGCGAAGCGGGGCTGCTCGCGGGGCTCTCGATGCACGTGTCCATCGCAACGCTCACGCCGTCGGTCTTGTTCCAGCTCGGCAAGGACGACATGACTTCGTTTCTCAAGGATCATCCCGAGGTTGCGAAGCAGATGTGTCAGCTACTTGCATATCGGCAGGACAAGCTTGGTAAGCTCGTCGCTCCGATGCCTGATGAGCAGAAAAAGGGCCACACGCTGTTCCAGTGGCTGCTCGCAACAGTCTGGAACCGGCATTCGTTGAACGATGAGTCCGACTAGCGGGCGAGCTAAAATTCGACCAACGCGCACGATAATGCCGTAAGGCCTGT
The DNA here is from genome assembly GCF_018408855.1 of Caballeronia sp. NK8. GTDB lineage: Bacteria > Pseudomonadota > Gammaproteobacteria > Burkholderiales > Burkholderiaceae > Caballeronia. Next base: position 9,412 of record NZ_AP024325.1, read on the forward strand.
CTGCACGGCAGGACAGTTGATTTTCAGATTTCCGCAGAGGGTGACATAGGCATGGCTAATGAGGTAAGCGCACGCTACTTGATTTCGTCCGACGCTGCACAGGAAAAGGCAGAGCTTCTGCAGGAGCTGGCTGGTGGCAAGAACGCGCTGCGCCTGAATCAGGCGCTCGAAGCCGTGGCGTCGGGTTGCGGGTTCGAGCGATGGCGTGAGTTGGTGGCTACCAACGCGAGGTTGGCCGCGGGCGAGGCAAACTCCCTCGGCATTTCCGCGCTCATGCTGGCCGATGACCACCACGTCGACGCAGAGACGCTTGCGGCTCGGCGCGCGCTGCAGGTGGAAACCGTTCGCGGTGTCATCACATGTTCCTATGCCCGAGCGCAAGAGCTCGTGGTGCAGTGGGCTCTGTCCGGCTCGCCGCACGGTCTTCAGACAAGCGCCGCGGGGCCTGCCCAAGCAGACTCTCAGGAGGGCGACGACGAAACGCGTAGTTCAGTCGTCGGTGAGGAATCGCAGCAGGCCCTTGAGGAAACGCTCAACGATGCGTTGTTTGCGGCCACGCAGGAGTTCGGACCCGACGAGTCTCCCTATGCGCCGCCTTCCACGCCTTCGGCGCCAGTCGCGGTGAGTTACAAGAAACGTCGCTCTCGGGCCGACGACAGGTAGAACGCCGAACGCTGAGTTGAATATTCGATGTCATCCAAGGTCAGAAACTCATTGCTCTGGATTCTCGAGCCTCTCGAAGGCGACGAGACGTATTTCCGAAAGCGAATGTTCGGCAGCGACGCGGCATACGTCGATGGGCTGCTGTGCCTGGTTGTGGCCGACCGCGACGAGCCGTGGAATGGTTTGCTGGTATGCACGTCGCAGGAACGACACGCTGCACTTATCAAGGACATGCCCGCCTTGCACCCGCATCAGGTTCTCGGGAAATGGCTTTGCGTAAAGCAAAGCGACCCTGCGTTCGAGGATGTCGTCCGTCGTGTTACCTCGCTTGTCCTGTCACGTGATCCGCGCATCGGCGTCGCGCCGAAACCACGGCGACCGGCGACCAAGCGCCGAGCCGAATCGAAAGAACGTCAAACCTGAAACGCCTGCACCGTCTGCCTGAGTTCGCGCGCTTGCGCATCGAGCGAGAGCGCCGCCGCTGCCGCCTCGTTGACGAGCGCCGCGTTACCCTGCATCAGCCGATCCATCTGCGAGACAGCGTCGTTCACTTCATCGATGCCACCGCTTTGCTCGCTCGACGCCGTCGCGATGGCTTCGACGAGTGCGGACACGCCATCGACGGAAGCGAGCAGATCGGTGAGCGTCGAACCCGCGTGCTTCACCGTCGATCCGCTCGACTCGACATGCGCGTTGACTTCGCGCGTCAATTGCGCGATTTCCTTCGCCGCTCCCGACGAACGACGCGCGAGCGCGCGAACTTCCTCCGCGACGACGGCGAAGCCGCGCCCGAGCGATCCCGCTCGCGCTGCTTCGACGGCGGCATTCAGCGCGAGAAGATTGGTCTGGAATGCAATCGATTCGATGACGCCCGTGATCTGCCCGATCTGCGCCGAACGCGCCGACAAATCGGTCATGCGCGCGATCGCGTCGGCGACGGCGCGTTCGCCGTCTTTCGCACGCACCGACGCTTCCTTTGCGAGCTCGCGCGCGCGGTTCGCGTGATCGGCGTTCGTGCGCACCGTCGACGCGATCTGTTCCATGCTCGCCGACGTCTGCTGCAAACTCGCCGCGTGCTCCTCGGTGCGCGCGGACAGCGCGTGATTGCCCTCGGTGATATCCGCCGCCGCGATGCCGATGGTGTCGGTCGAGCGCTTGATGTCGCCGACCATCGATGCGAGCTGGCTGCGCATCAGGCTCATCGCGTGCATCACGCTTTGCGTGTCGCCGGGCGCGACGGGTACATCCGTCAGCAGGTCGCCCTGCGACACGCGCCGCGCGACGTTCGCCGCGAGCGCCGGCTCGCCGCCCAGTTGCCGGATCAGCGCGCGCGCCATCGAAAGGCACAGCCATCCGACGAGCGCCACGCCCGCGGCGATGCACGCGCCGACAGTCCACTGCACGACACGGCTCACGCGTTGCGCGTGGTCGTACTCCTGCTGCGCGGCGCTTAGCTGGAATGCGCGCAATTCGGTGGTTTCCTTCTTGACGCGCGCGGCGGTCGGCTCGATTTGCTGCGTCACGATCCACTGCGCTTCCGAAAGATTGTTCGCGGCAAGCAGGCTGGCCGTCGGGCGAAAGCCCTTGTCGCGCAGGGTCGCCCAATCGCTGGCGAGGCGTTTGGCGAGCGGCGCTTCGGTGGCATCGAGCGGATAGCGCAGATAGCGGCCGAGCAGGGCATCGATATTCGCGATGCGCTGCTGCGTCGACGTCACCACGGTCTGCGTCTTTTGCGCCGATGGATCGAGCACCGCGTCGCTGATCGCGAACTGGCTCTGCGTGATGAGTTCGTCGATGGTCGAAATGGTTTGCAGCGCCTGCGCGCGGCCTTCGAAGACGTGACGCAGCGCGGCATTGCCTTGCTGGACGCCGAATAATCCGACGCTGCCGACCGCGACGAGCACGGCGGCGACCGCGCCCGTGACGATCGCGAGGCGCGCCCTGACAGTGAGCTTCGACATATGCGGTAGAGGAGAAAAAGTGCGCGTGGAAAGTCTGATTCGGCGCGAGCGGCCAATCCTCAGACTTTTTCGAGAAGCGCAATCTACCGGCGGTTCAAGACGGTTGTGTGACAACCGCATCCCTCATGTGCCGAATACGTTTGCGTCCGATGCCCGCGCGCTTTTCCAACGGGCACGAAGCGCGAGCACCGACTCAGTTGCGCTTCGGAATCTCGAGTCCGCGCTGCACGGCGGGGCGGTCCAGAAAGGCCTTGAGCGTGCGCTCCACGTTCCCGAACTCATGAAAGTCCACGAGTTCGCGCGCCTCATAGAAGCCGATCAGATTGCGCACCCACGGAAACACCGAAATATCCGCGATGCTGTACTCGTCGCCCATGATCCAGTCGCGCCCGTCGAGGCGCTTTTCGAGCACCGCAAGCAGTCGCTTCGATTCCGCGACGTAACGCGCGCGTGGCCGCTTGTCCTCGTAATCCTTGCCGGCGAATTTGTGGAAGAAGCCGACTTGCCCGAACATCGGGCCGATGCCGCCCATCTGGAACATCAGCCATTGCAGCGCTTCGTAGCGCTTCGCGACGTCGTCGGGCATGAACTTGCCGCTCTTCGCCGCCAGATAGACGAGAATCGCGCCCGATTCGAACAGCGGCAACGGCTCGCCATTGGGCCCGTCCGGATCGATGATCGCGGGAATCTTGTTGTTCGGATTCAGCGATAGAAACTCGTCCGAAAGCTGGTCGTTGGTATCGAAACGCACCAGATGCGGCTCGTAGGGCAGGCCGGTTTCCTCGAGCATGATCGAGACTTTCACGCCGTTGGGCGTCGGCAGCGAGTACAACTGGATGCGCTCGGGATGCTGAGCAGGCCATTTGCGGGTGATCGGAAAATCGGCAAGCGCGGTCATTTAGGGTCCTCGAAGGTCGGAACCGCGAATATAACCATTTCGACGTTTTCCTGTTGCTTACGGCTTGCGCGCGCAGTCATCGGATCGCCGCATCGAAAAGTGAAGATTGAGGGATCTCGTACAGACGCCGCCTGTCGAAGCGCAGAACCTGTCTTTAACTTCACTACAAAAGCGATTGTAGGAATCGCTGTACGAGAACGAGGATTGCGCGTAACGCCAAAGGTCAAGAAGTCAACCAACACTAGAAACCAAGCCCCTGCGGGAATAATGCAGCGCGTGCGCGAGGTGCGGGCCGATTCGCCAGATTCGCTGGCTCGCTTATTGCATCGACTCGGATGCCTGAGCATTCCTGTCGGCCCTTACGAACCGTTGGTTTTGACTCGCCATGAAAACCGCTCCTCTCGCAACGCTTACCGCATTCGCTGCCGTGGTCGGGGGACTGCTGCCCAGCCTGTGCGGCGCAACCCCTCTGGAAAGCCAGCTCGATTGCAAGTCCAGCGCGCACAGGTTCATTGCGCCGCTCGTCGCCGACAAGTCCATCGACGCGCGACCGATGCGCGTCGAGGCGAATTCCGTGAACGCCTTCAAGCCGACGCAGGGCAGCGAACTCACGGCATACGGTTTTCGCGTCTATGCCGTGCTGGGTTACGAGCACGGCGACGACATGTTCAAGCGAGGCAGCGGCCAGCCGATCAACGACTCCGCGTACGGCGTCGTGGTGCTCGCCGCGTCGGAGACGGTGGAGGAGAAAGTGCGTGAAGCGGGCAGCACGGCCGTGGTTAAGCAGATCGTGCCGATGCTGATGACCGCCGTCTTCTGCGACGGCAGCGCGTTGCGCAACACGGCGGGGCCGGTCACGACGGAAGCGTCCCGTAATCGGTGAAACGCGCGTTGAAGCGCGCGTCGAATCAGCGCCGAAATGCGCTGAGTCGTCGATAATGTTCTCCCGAATTCAGCGCGCGCAAGTGTCGCGCGCATAACGACAGGAGAACGCCGATATGTCCGATGCAGCCAACCAGTCTCAACGAATCGCAATCGTCACCGGAGCGGGCAGCGGCATCGGCCGCGCGGCGGCGCTGGCCCTGCTCGGCGACGGCTGGTCGGTCGTGCTGGCGGGCAGGCGTCCCGCGCCGCTCGAAGCAGTGATCGGCGAATCGAACGCTGGGGCGCGCGCGCTCGCCGTGCCGACCGACGTCGCCGATCCGAAATCGGTCGAAAACCTCTTCAAGGCGGCGGTCGAACGCTTCGGCCGCGTCGATCTGCTGTTCAACAATGCCGGCGTGTCGAATCCGCCCGGACCGTTCGAGGACTGGACGCCCGAGCAATGGCGCAACGTCGTGGACATCAATCTGAACGGCATGTTCTTTTGCCTGCAACAGGCATTCCGCACGATGAAGGCGCAAACGCCGATGGGCGGGCGCATCATCAATAACGGCTCGATTTCCGCGAGCGCGCCGCGCCCGAACTCGGCGGCCTACACGGCGACGAAGCACGCGGTCCAGGGCCTCACCAAGACAGCATCGCTCGACGGCCGCAAGTACGACATCGCGGTCGGTCAGATCGATATCGGCAACGCGTTCACCGAGCTGTCCGAGCGCATGTCGCGCGGCGTGCCGCAGGCGAACGGCGAAATCGCCGTCGAACCGATGATGGACGTGAAGTTCGTCGGACAGTCGGTGCTGTACATGGCCAATCTGCCGCTCGAGGCGAACGTGCTGTTCCACACCGTGATGGCCACCAAGATGCCGTTCGTCGGGCGCGGCTGACCCTTCTTCTACGCCGTCCGATACCAGACGCGAATGCCCGAGTACCAGTGGCTCACGCTGGTATCGTCGCCGGCGCCGAACGTCGAGAGGCTCTCGACGTTCAGCACGTCGACTCCGTTCTCCTCGATCCACCTGTTCGCGCGCTCGACGAGCGCCGCGCCGTTCTCGTACACGTTGCCCTTGATGATGTGATGCTGCACGATCTGTCGCTCGAAATCTTCGTAAGCGATCTTCGCCATCCGTCGTCTCCTGTGTTTTCGTTCTGATGCGCCGAGGTTTCCACACGCGCTTTTGCTGCGGCGCAGCGCTATCGCCGCATGACGCGTTGTGCCGATTCGAGCATCATATGGCCTGAGACACGCTCGTGCGAATCGGTTTATCCCGCGTTCGCGCGCAAAGGAGAGCACGATGGACATGCGGCAACGCGAGCACATCGAGGCAGTCGTCGCGGCGACCACGCGGGCGGAACCGGCCATGTCCGCGCCCGCGCCGCTGCGCACGCACGAGAGCATCATCGAGTCTTCGTGGCGGCGTTGCGTGCATCAGTACGGACTCGATCCGTCGCGCATGCAGGAAGCGCGCATCCTGACGCAGACGCGCCTGCGCGAGCATCAGCAGCGCATCGACGATTTCGCGCGGATCGCGCGTCACGGTCTCGAAACCTTGTACGAGCATGTCGCGGGCATGGGCTATGTCGTGCTGCTCACCGATGCGTCCGGCGTGACGGTCGACTATCTCGGCGACGCGAACACGGATTCCGCGCTGCGCCGCGCGGGGCTGTATCTCGGCGCGGAGTGGAGCGAAGCCGGCGCGGGCACCTGCGCGGTCGGCACCGCGCTCACGACGGGCCAGGCGCTCACGGTGCATCAGATCGATCACTTCGACGCGACGCATATCCCGCTCACCTGCACCGCCGCGCCGCTCTTCGATTCGCGCGGCGCGCTCGCCGCGATCCTCGATATCTCCGCGCTCACCTCGCCGCAGGCGCGCGACAGCCAGAATCTGGCGCTGCAGCTCGTGCGTATCTACGCGGGACATATCGAGAACGCGAACTTCCTGCGCACGCATCGGCAGGACTGGATTCTGAAGCTGAACACATCGCCGGAATTCGTCGATGTCGATCCCGAATACCTGATCGCGCTCGATGCGAGCGGACGCATCGTCGGACACAATCGGCGCGCGCACGCGATGCTCGCAGCGGAGATCGGCCGGCCGATCGCGCCGGGCGCATTCGCAAGCGAGCCGGTGGCGTCGCTGATCGGCGTGCCGTTCGATACGCTCTTCGATGCGCGCATCGAGGAACTGGGCCGCTTCGTCTATTCGCGGCCGAGCGAGTTGCGCGCGGTGCCGCTCGCGAAATCGGGCGCGCTGCTGTATCTGAGCGTGATGCCGCCCGCGCCATGCGTCACGCCCGCGACGAACGCGGTGTCACAACGCAATGTCGAAGTGCCCGCGGCGCTGGCCGCGCTGAGCGGCGGCGATGCGACGCTCAAGCGCCAACTGGAACGCGCGGCGAAGCTCGTCGATTCACCGATCAACCTGCTCGTCAACGGCGAAACCGGCAGCGGCAAGGAGTTCTTTGCGAAGGCGTTGCACCGCGCGAGCGCGCGGCGCGCGGGGCCGTTCGTCGCGGTGAACTGCGCGGCGATTCCGGAGACGCTCATCGAAAGCGAACTGTTCGGGCATCTGCCGAACAGCTTTTCGGGCGCGGGCGCGAAGGGCAAGCGCGGGCTGATTCAGGAAGCCGACGGCGGCACGCTTTTCCTCGATGAAATCGGCGACATGCCGCGCGAACTCCAATCGCGTCTGCTGCGCGTGCTGGCCGAAGGCGAAGTGCTCGCGATCGGCGCGTCGCGGCCCGTATCGGTCGATGTGCGCGTGATTTCCGCAACCCATCATTCGCTCGATGCGCTCATGCAGGACGGACGTTTCCGCGAGGACCTCTACTACCGCCTGAACGGCGCGCGCTTCACGCTGCCGCCGCTGCGGGAACGCACCGATCTCGACTGGCTCGTCGACAAATTCGTCGAAGGCGCGGTCACGCTATCACCCGCTGCGCGCGAGCGCTTGCATCGGCATGAGTGGCCGGGCAATCTGCGCGAGCTGTGCAACGTGCTGCGTTATGCGCGCGCGGTGTGCTCGAACGGCCTGATCGACGTCGATGACCTGCCGGAAGGCTTCGGCAGCGCCGCCACTGCCGCAGCGCCGGTCGAACCGCCGCCGCGCGTCATCGAGGATTTCGATCCGCATCGCCTGCCGCCGGAAGGCATGTTGCTGATGCAGTATCTGCGCGCGGCGAGCTGGAACCTGAGCGCGGTCGCGCGGCAGATCGGCGTGAGCCGCATGACGCTGTACCGACGCATGGCGCGCTACGGCATCCGCTCGCCGAATCAACGCGACGCGAACGGCCGCTGAGCACGCCGATACGCCTGTACACCCCGCGATACACCTGCCGCTGTGACACCTGTCACGGCGGCAGCCCGTGCACCCTCTGAAGCGCCCGTTTTCCGCGGGTAATCCCTCGTTTTTACGCGTCTGAAAACGCCGTGCCGATTGGCATGGCGCTTGCCTTTATCCGCCGCACAAAACATACGACACACAACGGAGACACAGGCATGCGAGAAAGCGCGACGCCGCTCGTCGGCATCATCGCCAATCCTGTTTCGGCGCGCGATATTCGCCGCGTCATCGCGAACGCGAACAGCCTGCAGCTCGCGGATCGCGTGAACATCGTGTTGCGGCTGCTTTCGTCGCTGGCGTCGTGCGGCGTCGGGCGCGTGCTGATGATGCCGGACCGCGAAGGCCTGAAGGTCATGCTGCAACGCCATCTCGCGCGCAGGCAAGGTCCGGATGCCGGGCTCGCGAAAGTCGAGTTCCTCGATATGCCCGTGACTGCGCGCGTCGACGACACCTTTCGCGCCGCGCGGATGATGCGCGAAGCCGGCGTCGATGCGCTGATCGTGCTCGGTGGCGACGGCACGCATCGCGCGGTCGTGCGCGAATGCGGACAGGTGCCGATCGCCGGTCTCTCGACGGGCACCAACAACGCGTATCCGGAAATGCGCGAGCCCACCATCTCGGGGCTCGCCGCCGGTCTCTACGCGACGGGCCGCGTGCCGCCGGGCGAAGCGCTCGCGTCGAACAAGCGGCTCGACATCGAGATACGCGCGTCGAACGGCGACGTGCGCCGCGACATCGCGCTCGTCGATGCCGTGATCTCGCATGAGCATTTCATCGGCGCGCGGGCGCTGTGGAAGATCGACACGCTCGCCGCCGTCTACGTCGCGTACGCCGATCCGCAGGCGATCGGCATGTCGGCCATCGCGGGTCTGCTCGAACCGCTCGGGCGTCACGATCCGGGCGGCGTCGCGATCGAACTGGCCGCGCGCGGCCTCGGCGAATTCGATCTGCACGCGCCGATCGCGCCGGGTCTCATCGAAGCCGTGCCGATCGCGAACTGGACGCGCCTCACCGACGGCGTGCCGCATCGCGTGAAGCAGCGCACCGGCATCGTCGCGCTCGACGGCGAACGCGAGCTCGCGTTCGGCCCCGGTGACGAAGTGACCGTCACGCTCAAAGAAAACGCCTTTCGCAGCATCGATGTCGCCGCGTGCATGCGCTACGCGGCGGCGTCCGGGCTGATGCGCCGGCCCACGAGCAATACCCGTTAGACCCATCCACCGAAGGAGACAGAGATGACAGCTACGCAAAATGCGGGCGGCTTGCCGCTCTCTAAGGACGAACTGCTGACCGTGTATCGCAAGATGCGCACGATCCGCGATTTCGAAGAGCGCCTGCACGTCGATTTCGGACGCGGCGACATTCCCGGCTTCGTGCACCTGTACGCGGGCGAGGAAGCGGCGGGCGTCGGCATCATGAGCCATCTGAGCGACGGCGATCGTATCGCGAGCACGCACCGTGGACACGGGCACTGCATCGCGAAAGGCGTCGATCCGGTCGAAATGATGAAGGAGATCTACGGCAAGAAAGGCGGCTCGTGCAACGGCAAGGGCGGCTCGATGCATATCGCCGACCTGTCCAAAGGGATGATGGGCGCGAACGGCATTCTCGGCGCGGGCGCGCCGCTGATCTGCGGCGCGGCGCTGGCGGCGAAGTTTCGCGGCAAGGGCGAAGTGGGCATCACCTTCGCGGGCGATGGCGCGTCCAATCAGGGCACCTTTCTCGAAAGCCTGAATCTCGCGGCCGTGTGGAATCTGCCGGTGATCTTCGTGATCGAGAACAACGGCTATGCGGAATCGACGGCGCGCGATTACGGCACGGCGGTGGATAGCTATGTCGATCGTGCGGCGGGCTTCGGCATTCCGGGCGTGACGGTCGACGGCACCGATTTCTTCGCCGTGTACGAAGCGGCGGGCGAAGTGATCCGGCGCGCGCGCGAAGGCGGCGGCCCGGCGTTGCTCGAATGCAAGATGATCCGCTTCTACGGCCACTTCGAAGGCGATGCGCAGACGTATCGCGCGCCGGGCGAACTCGACGATATCCGCTCGAACAAGGACTGCCTGAAGAAATTCGCGGCCGCCGTGACGCAAGCCGACGTGATCGCGCCGGGAGAACTCGATGCGATCGACAAGGAAGTCGCCGCGCTGATCGATCGCGCGGTGCAGGAAGCGAAGGACGCGCCGTTGCCGAGCGCCGCCGATCTGCTCACCGATGTCTACGTCAAATACTAAATCCTGGAGACGACAATCATGGCCCGCAAACTGAGCATGAAGATGGCGATCAACGAAGCCATCGATCAGGAAATGACCCGCGATCCGAGCGTGATCGTGCTGGGTGAGGATATCGTCGGCGGCGCAGGCGCGGACGGCGAAAAGGACGCGTGGGGCGGCGTGCTCGGCGTGACCAAGGGACTCTACGCGAAGCACGGCGACCGGCTGCTCGACACGCCGCTGTCGGAGTCGGCGTATATCGGCGCGGCGATCGGCGCTGCGGCGTGCGGCATGCGTCCGATCGCGGAGCTGATGTTCATCGACTTCATGGGCGTGTGCTTCGACCAGATCTTCAATCAGGCGGCCAAGTTCCGCTACATGTTCGGCGGCAAGGCGGAGACGCCCGTCGTGATTCGCGCGATGGTCGGCGCGGGTTTCCGCGCGGCGGCTCAGCACAGCCAGATGCTCACGCCGCTCTTCACGCACATTCCCGGTCTGAAGGTCGTGTGTCCGTCGACGCCGTACGACACCAAAGGTCTGCTGATCCAGGCGATCCGCGACAACGATCCGGTCATCTTCTGCGAGCACAAGAACCTCTACGGCTTCGAAGGCGAAGTGCCCGAGAACTCGTACGCGATTCCGTTCGGCGAGGCGAACATCGTGCGCGACGGCAAGGATGTGTCGATCGTCACGTACGGACTGATGGTGCATCGCGCGCTCGAAGCGGCATCGACGCTCGCGAAGGAGGGCATCGAAGCGGAAGTCGTCGATCTGCGCACGCTGTCGCCGCTCGATATCGACACCGTGATCGAAACGGTCGAGAAGACGGGGCGGCTCGTGGTCGTCGATGAAGCGCATCCGCGCTGCAACATCGCCACCGATATTTCCGCGCAGGTCGCGCAGCAGGCGTTCGGCGCGCTGAAGGCCGGCATCGAGATGGTGACCGCGCCGCATACGCCGGTGCCGTTCTCGCCGACGCTCGAAGATCTTTACATTCCGAGCGCCGCGCAGATTGCCGACGCCGCACGAAAAACCATGAAGGGAGGAAAGCACTGATGTCCGCAATCACACCGATCGTGATGCCCAAATGGGGCTTGTCGATGAAGGAAGGCACGGTCAACGAATGGCTCGTGGAGGAGGGCACGGAGATTACCGTCGGCATGCCGATTCTCGACGTCGAAACCGACAAGATCGCCAATGCAGTCGAAGCGCCCGATGCCGGTTTGCTACGCCGCAAGGTGGCGGAGGCGGGCGATACGCTACCGGTGAAGGCGCTGCTCGGCGTGCTCGCGCCGTCTGACGTCAGCGACGCCGATATCGATGCGTATGTGTCGTCGTACGTGACGCCCGCCGGGGACGAGGAAGAAGGTGAGGAGGCCGCGGCGTATCACTTCGTCGATATCGACGGCATCCGCGTGCGCTACGCCTTGCGCGGCGGCGATGACGCGAACCGTCCGGCCGTGCTGTTCATCCACGGCTTCGGCGGCGATCTCGACAACTGGCTTTTCAATCTCGATGCGCTCGCGGAGAAGAATCGCGTGTTCGCGCTGGATTTGCCGGGCCACGGGCAATCGACGCCGAAAGTGCCGGGCACGACGCTGGCGGATCTCGCGGGCTTCGTCGGCAAGTTCATGGACGCGCTGGAGCTGAAGAAGGCGCATCTCGTCGGGCATTCGATGGGCGGCGGCATCGCCGCGCAGATGGCCGTCGATCAGCCGGAGCGCGTGGCGTCGGTGTCGCTGATTTCGCCCGCCGGTTTCGGCGATGAGGTGAACAACGCGTACACCGAAGGCTTCGTGACGGCGGAGTCGCGCCGCGAGCTGAAGCCGGTCGTGGAACTGCTGTTCGCCAATCCGGAACTCGTGAGCCGCCAGATGCTCGACGATCTGCTGAAATACAAGCGGCTCGATGGCGTAAGCGCCGCGCTCAGCGCGCTCAATGGCGGATTGTTCGCGGGCGGCAAGCAGAGCGCGCAGCCGGGCGGCAAGCTGGCCGCGACGGGCAAGCCGGTGCTCGTGATCTGGGGTGAAAAGGACCAGATCATTCCCGCCGCGCACGCGAAGCATGCGCCGGAAGGCGCGACCGTGCGCGTGTTCGACGACGCCGGCCACATGAGCCAGATGGAGAAGGCGAACGAAGTGAATGCGTTGCTGAAGGAGCACGTGCAAAAGGGCGGCTGAGCGCGTCCAGCCCCGAGCGCGCCCCGCCGGAGAAGGCCGCCGACGGGGCGCGCTCGTTCGTCGCCGTTATTGGCTACCATGCTGGGGTGGCGTCCGCTCGCGACGCGCCCGGACATCGATTCCATGCCCTTCCAACTGCTCGATCCCGCCTCGCGTTCCGGCGATCCCCTCGATGCCGAGGAAGCGCTGCTCGCGCGCGCGGCCGCCGGCGACGCCGTCGCGCACGTCTGGGAAGCGCCTGCGTCGCTGGTCGTGCCGCGCAGCTATCAGCGCTACGCGCCGCTTGCCGACGCTCGCGACGCCTTCGCACGGCGCGGTTGTCCCGTCTGGCTGCGTCTGTCGGGCGGCGGCCTCGTTCCGCAAGGCCCGGGCATTCTCAACCTGAGCCTCGCCTATCCGGTGCGCGCGCCGATGGGCACGCTCTCCGAAACCGTCTATGTGCATCTGTGCAGGATTCTCGCGGATGCGCTCAACTCGCTCGGCGTGCTGACGCACTGGCAGGCGGTCGAAGGCTCCTTCTGCGATGGCCGCTTCAACCTCGCGTGGGGCCCCGGCGACGATGCACGCAAGATCGCCGGCACGGCGCAGTACTGGCGTCGCGTGCCTGACGGCGACAAGGACCAGCCGCCACTGTATGCGGTGCTCGCGCACGCCGTCCTGCTCGTCGATGCCGATCCGATCGAAATCAACGAGCGCGCCAACGCGTTCGAGGCGATGATCGGCAGCGGACGCCGCTACGAGGAAATGCGCGTCGTGACCGTTGCGCAGGCGCTCGCCTACGAATGTTTCTCGATACCCGCCGATCTGCGCGAGCGCGTGCGCGCGGCGTTGATCGAACGTGTGAAGGACGCGCCGCTGCCAGAGCAATAAAAACGCATCGAGGTGGCCATGCCGCTCAGAAGTGCTTCGAACGGGTTCTTCTTCGCGCTGTGGGTGGCCGTGTGCGCCGCCGCGCCCGAATTCCTCTGGCAAGGGCTGTTTTCCCTGTTCGGTCACTTTTCGCTGACCGATGCCGCCGCGGCGCTGTTGATCGGCGCGATTCTCGCGTTTTTCGTCGAACCGGTTCTGGAGCGCCTGCGGGGAATCGGCGACGCGCCCGCACACGCGGAAAAATCACCGGCGTTCGCCGCGTGCGAGGCGTTGAGCTTCGCGGTCGTCGCCGTCTGCGTGCATGAGGCCATCACCGTGTACGTCGCGGCAAGTCACTCCAACGAGCAGGCGGCCGAGAATCTCGCCAGGGCCGTCTCGCTGGCGCTGCAATGGGCGATCACGCCTTTTTTCATCACGATCGCGTGGATGGCCGCGCGCGGGCCGTCGTGGGTCGCGTGGCCGGTGGCGGCGTTCGCGGTGATCGTCAGCTTTGTCGCCGGCGTGATATTCGGATGGAGCGTGCACGTGCTCGTGACGAGCGTGATTCCGGTGATCTGCGTGCTGATCGCGGGATGCATCATCGTGCGGCAACAATGGGACGCGCGCACGTTCAGGCGCTGTGCACGCGCCACGGGTGTCATCGCGCTCGCCTGGCTCGTGCTGATGGGCGCGCTGCAAGTCGTGCTATGGCTCGCGCACGTGCAGGCGTTTCGCATCTACGAACGATCGGAGTTCTGGAGCGATCTGCGTTTCTATATCGGCTGGGTGACGGGCTTGCTCGTCGCGCCCGCGTTCGTGACCGACGCGCCGCTCTACGCCGGAGGCGACGAACGGCGCATGCGGCGATGACGAACCGTCAATACGCTCCGGGCGGCGGTGGCTGCCAGCCGGCCGGGGGCGGAGGCGGCGGAGGCGTGGTGTATGACGAGCCATAGGGCTGGCTCGTGCGTACCGCGCCACGCACCGGCACCTTGTCGCCGGCGGCGTACATGCATTGCAGATACGCGTAGTCGTAACGTTGCTGCACGTTGTAGCCCGACGCCTGCGATGCGCCGACGCCAAACGCGCTGCCGGTCAGCAGACCCGCGCCCGCGCCGATGGCCGCACCCGAGCCGCCGCCGAACGCCGCGCCTGCCGCAGCGCCGAGCGCGGTGCCGACGACCGCACTGCCGACTGCGCTGTTGGTCGCGGCCTGATTCGCGTCCACGCCGCCGACCTGATTGAGGGCGAACTGCCGGCACGAGGCATCGTCGGCGCGGAACTGGTCGAACGTCTTGGTGCTGCCGGGCAGCGCCATCACGCTGGGACCGGTGGGCATCACCGTGCAGGCCGACAGGCCGAGCGCGCCGATTCCCGCAAAAAGCAGGGCAAGCCTTGAGTAGTTCATGGATTCTTGCAAATTCGTTTCGTCGTCGGTTTTCGAAGCGCCAGAAGCGTCAGTTCGATGGCGGCGGCGTCGCCGGAACCGGGCGCCATGCGCCGGAGCATTGCTTCACGTACGGGTAGTAGGCTCGCGCGGAGTCGCAGTAGTACCACATGCCGGGCTGCTGGGCGGGCGCGCCCGGATCGGCGACGGGCTGACCCTGCTCGACGTATTGCACCGGCGCGGACGGCGCGACGACCACGGGCGGCGGCGGATAGTAGTAATACGGCGCCGGCGCGACGGGATATGGGTAATACACGGGTCCGCCGACCCACACGCCGACGCGCGCCCAGGCGTATGCATCGGCGGTCACGCCCGCGCTCGCGATCAGCGACAGCGCTATTAAAGCCTTCAGGCGATTCACGACCTTCTCCAGAAAAATGTTCGCTGTGTCGATGCCTTCAACGGAAAACCGGCCTGCGCTGTTGACCGGACATGGCACATCTTTCAACGCTATGCCAGTTGGAGAGGAAATACAATTACAGGACCCGGCCCGTATTTTTCGGCGCGTTACCCGGTAAAAATACGTCGCAATATCACGCGCGCAGCACGGTAATTCCGGCTTGCTCGATCGGCTCGGTGAGCTTCGCGTCAGCCGCATCCTCGACGATGATCGTCTGCGCCAGTTCGATCGCCCCGATCCTGTAAGCCGACGCCGCATGGAGCTTCGCCGCCGACGCGAGCACGACGGTTTCCGCCGCGCGCGCCGCGAGCGCGCGCTTGATATGTGCTTCCTCGAAATCGCCGGTGGTGAGGCCGGCGGCCGGATGCACGCCAGTGACGCCCATGAAATAGAGGTCGGCGTGAATGTGCGACATGGCTTCGACGGCAGCCGCGCCGACCGAGACGATCGAATGCTTGTAGAGCCTGCCGCCGATCAGCACGACTTCGACCGATGCGTGCTCCGCCAGCGCGACCGCGACGCTCGGACTATGCGTGACGATCGTCGCGCACAGTTGCTCGGGCAGTTGCCGCACGAGGAGCGCGGACGTGGTGCCACCATCGACGATGACGACCTGCCCCGGCGCGATCATCTCCGCCGCTTTTTTTGCGATACGCCGCTTCGCATCCGATTCCATTTTCTGACGCCGCGCGAACGGCGCAACGGCCGGCGACGCCGGCAGCGCGCCGCCGTGCACGCGTTGCAACAGGCCTTCGGCCGCAAGCTCGCGCAAATCCCGCCGGACGGTGTCTTCCGAGACGCCGAAGCGCGCGCTCAGATCGCTGGCGAGCACCTGGCCGTCGCGTTTGAGGGTATCGAGGATCGCTTTCTTGCGTTGGCTGGTCAACATGGATTTGCACGAATTCACTTGATATTGCACGAAACTGCACGCTACCATGGGCTCGATTAAATGTCGAACAGGTGAAGCGATGGAAACGAAAGAGCGCGTCCGCATCCTCAAAACCGACGTTCTATCGGACGACTGGTACGTACTCAGAAAGGTCACGTTCGATTTCCTGCGCCGCGACGGCACCTGGCAGCGTCAAAGCCGCGAAACGTACGACCGCGGCAACGGCGCGACCATCCTGCTGCACGACCGGAAGACTGGCAACGTGCTGCTGACGCGCCAGTTCCGCATGCCCGCGTTCGTCAACGGCCATCACGGCATGCTGATCGAGACGCCGGGCGGTTTGCTCGACGATGCGTCGCCGGAAGAGCGCATCCGCGCCGAAGTGGAAGAGGAAACGGGGTATCGCGTGCATCACGTCGAGAAGATTTTCGAGGCGTTCATGAGCCCTGGATCGGTGACGGAGAAGCTCTATTTCTATCTCGGCGATTACGACAGCTCGATGCGCGTGTCGGACGGCGGCGGCGTCGAGGAAGAGGGCGAGGAAATCGAGACGATCGAAGTGCCGCTGCAGACGGCGCTGCAGATGATCGAACGCGGCGACATCATGGACGGCAAGACGATCATGCTTTTGCAGTACGCGGCGCTGAAGGCGCGTTCGGACGCGTCGATCTAGCCTGTACGGGTTGGCCGGGGATCGAGACTTCCGGCGAATCGCTCCGCGAGTTTCTGAACCTCGAACGCCCTCACGACCCAGTCGACGAACGCGCGCGTCTTTGCGGGCAAAAGCGTTCGCGACGGGAAATACATCGAGATTGCGCCCGCATCCGAATACCAGCGCGGCGCGAGTCGGACCAATGAGCCATCTTCGAGGTCCGCGAGCACGTCCGCGGTTGCGAGCATGGCGACACCCATGCCGAGCAATGCGGCCCCGCGCATCGCAGACGGATCATTCACGACGAACGACTCCTGCAGGCGCACCGGCTCTTCGCGGCCGGTCACGTCGCGCATGCTCCAATGGCGCACGCGGCCCGATTGCAGGGAACGCATGACGATGCCGCGAAATTCCTGCAGGTCGGCAGGTTCGCGTGGCGGCGTCTTGTCGACCATGTAGCCCGGCGATGCAACCGCGATCACGTGCGCAGGCGCCAGCGTCCGCGCGACGACCGTCGGCGAAAGGTCGAACCCTCCGCCGATCGCGACGTCGTAACCCTCCGCGATCAGATCGACCTGCCGGTTCTCGAAGTGCCACTCTGGTTTGATTCGTGGATACCGCTCGAGGAAGCCGGGCAGCAGGGGCAGGATATGCGCCACGCCGAACGTGGGCGCCAGGCTGAGTTTGAGAACGCCCGCAGGTTCGCCGCCTTCACCCGCGATACCCGCGATGGCGGCCTGAATGCCACTCAGATTGTCCGATACGGCCAGCCGGAAAGATTCGCCGGCTTCGGTCAGAGTCAGCTTGCGAGTCGAGCGATGGAAAAGCCGCACGCCGAGATTGCGCTCGAGCATCGCGACGTTGCGGCTTACCGCCGCTGGCGTCAGAGACAGCCAGCGAGCGGCTTCCGAGAAACTCCCGTGCTCCGCGCTGCGGATAAACGATTCGAGATTGGCGAGCGTTTCCATCGCGTAGCCTTCAAGTGAACGTTGAAAGTATAACAAGCTACTTCACACTAAAACTTGAGTCAGAAAACCGCCATAGTTGCTTCAACCCAAACACAGCAAGGAGCGAAGCAATGAGCAACGATCTGAAACCCCTCAGCGGCAAGGCAGCGCTGGTCACCGGCGGCTCGCGGTCCATCGGCGCGGCGATCGCGAAGCGGCTTGCGCAATACGGCGCTGCGGTTGGCTTGACGTACAGCGCGTCGCCCGAGCGCGCGGCCGAAGTCGTCGGCGAAATCGAAGCCGGGGACGGCAGGGCGTTTGCGATTCAGGCGGACGCGGGCAATCCGTCGGCGGTGCGTGCGGCAGTGGCTGCGGTGGTCGAAAAGTTCGGCGGCATCGACATTCTCGTGAACAACGCCGGCATGGCGATCAATGCCCCGATCGAGGACTACAGGTTCGAAGACTTCGAGCGGATGCTTGCCGTCAACGTGACCGGTGTCTTCGTCGCAACCCAGGAAGCCGTGCGCCACATGAAGCAGGGTGGTCGCGTCATTCACATCGGCTCGTCGATGACGCGGTATGCGGCGTTTCCGACCGCGTCCGTCTACACGCTCACGAAAGGCGCGATCACGGGCTTCAATCGCAGTCTCGTGCGCGATCTCGGTCCGAAGGGCATCACGGTCAACACGGTGCATCCCGGACCCACCGACACGGACATGAACCCGGCCGACGGACCCGTCGCCGCGATCGTCGGCCCCGGCATGGCGATCGGTCGCTATGGTCAGCCCGCTGAGATCGCGAGCGTCGTCGCCTATCTCGCTACGCCCGAAGCGGCTTTCATCACGGGCGCGGATATCGTCGCCGATGGCGGCCTGACGGCTTGATTCCCACTAATCGGAATGTCAAAGGAGCATTGTCATGCACAGCATCGGAATCATCGGGGCCGGTAATATCGGTGAAGCAATTGCGACTGCGCTCGCTCGAAAGGGCATCGACGTGACATTGTCGAATAGCCGCGGACCGGACAGCCTCAGGGAACGGGCTTCGGCCATCGGCGCAAGCGTCA
Source organism: Caballeronia sp. NK8 (assembly GCF_018408855.1). GTDB lineage: Bacteria > Pseudomonadota > Gammaproteobacteria > Burkholderiales > Burkholderiaceae > Caballeronia. The sequence continues at coordinate 27,800 of NZ_AP024325.1, forward strand.
CGCCCGGCACGCGTGAAGAAGCCGCGTCGAAGGACATCGTGTTCGTCGCGGTGAACTGGTCGAAGCTGCCTGCCGCGCTCGATGGCTTGCCCGATTTCGCGGGCCGGATCGTGGTCGATACGAACAACCCAATCGAAGCGCCGTTGTTCAAACCGGTCGACCTCGGCAAGCGCGCGTCGTCGGAAGTATTCACCGATCTGGTGCCTGGCGCGCGCGTCGTCAAGGGCTTCAACCATCTGCAACCCCACTTGCTGACGGGCGATCCCTCCAGCGAAGGCGGTAAGCGTGTACTGTTCTACTCGGGCGACGATGCGGACTCGAAAACCGAAATCGGCGCACTGATAGACCGGCTCGGTTTCTTCGGTATCGACCTCGGTTCACTTGCTGTCGGTGCGCGTCTCGTTCAGTTTCCGGGCGGTCCTTTGCCAGCACTCAATCTGGTTAAGTTCAGCTGAGCGTCGTCGGTCTCCTTTGTATGGCCTGCAAGAACGTCGAAGCCGGCGCCGGGTCTTCAGACTTGGTCCGGCGTCCTGCTCCAAACCTTCCAACGAGTGAGGATCACCATGCCGTTCGTCACGACCAAAGATAACGTCGAGATTTTCTATAAGGACTGGGGGCCGAAGGACGCGCAACCCATCGTCTTTCATCATGGCTGGCCGCTTTCCTCGGATGACTGGGATGCGCAATTGCTGTTTTTCCTCCAGAAGGGATATCGGGTAGTCGCGCACGACCGGCGCGGGCACGGCCGCTCGTCGCAGGTCTCCGATGGCCACGACATGGACCATTACGCCGCCGACGCCTTCGCGGTCGTCGAGGCGCTGGACCTGAAGAATGCCGTCCACATCGGGCACTCGACGGGCGGCGGCGAAGTCGCGCGATATGTCGCGAAGCACGGCGAGCCGTCGGGACGCGTCGCAAAGGCGGTGCTCGTCAGCGCGGTGCCGCCGCTGATGCTGAAGACCGAAGCCAATCCGGAAGGTCTGCCTATCGAAGTCTTCGACGGGTTCCGCAAGGCGCTGGCCGACAATCGCGCGCAGTTCTTCGTCGATGTTCCGACGGGGCCGTTCTACGGATTCAACCGGTCGAGCGCGACCGTTCATCAGGGCGTCATTCAGAACTGGTGGCGTCAGGGCATGGAGGGCAGCGCGAAGGCGCATTACGAAGGCATCAAGGCGTTTTCGGAGACGGACCAGACCGAAGACCTGAAGTCGATTTCCGTGCCGACGCTCGTGTTGCACGGTGAAGACGACCAGATTGTGCCTATCGCCGACGCGGCCTTGAAGTCCATCAAACTGCTGAAGAACGGTACGTTGAAGACGTATCCCGGCTTTTCGCACGGCATGTTGACGATCAACGCGGACGTCCTCAACGCCGACCTGCTCGCGTTCGTGCAGTCCTGACCCCGTAAGCGATTGGACGAGCCGGTAATCACGCCGGCTCGCTTCAATCGACCCTTCTTTCCCGAACTCACCTTTCGAGGGCGAACCATGTTCGCCTTCATCCGCACGCCTATTGTTCGGCCACGCCGTCAACATTGTTCAAGGCGCGGTGCTTTTTCCCAAACCGGGCGCGGCCTAAAGTGGTCGGCTTCAATCCAGCATCAATGTCATCATGCAAATCGATACACCTGCAAATCCAATATCGCTAGAAGAAGGTTCGACGTCGGTGCGTCAATGGCTTGCGGTAATTGCTGTCGCCGTGAGCGCATTTGCGTTCGTGACGGCGGAATTCCTGCCGGTCGGCTTGCTGCCGCAGATTGCGCAGGATCTCGGCGTATCGACTGGCGTCGCGGGCCTGATGGTCACGACACCCGGCGTCATGGCCGCGATTTTCGCGCCGACGCTCATCGTCAGTGCCGGCCGCATGGACCGCCGGTACGTCTTCCTGCTTCTCACCGCAGTGCTGCTGATTGCGAACATCGTGTGCGCCGTCTCGACGAGCATGCCGGTCATGCTCATCGGACGCGCGTTGCTCGGCGCCGCGCTGGGCGGCTTCTGGACGCTCGCGACCGCCGCCGCGCCGCGCCTCGTGCAAGCGAAAGATGCCGCCAGAGCGACCGCCACCATTCTGACGGGCGTGACCTGCGCGACCGTCATCGGCGTGCCGCTCGGGACGTTCATCGCCTCGTTTGCGTCGTGGCGTCTGTCGTTCGCAGCCACCGCCGGACTCGTGGCGGTGGCGCTGGTCGCGCAAGCGTTGCTCGTGCCTTCGCTGCTGTCCGCGTCGGCGTTGCGCATCGCCGATTTCAAGACGTTGTTGCGCCGCCCTCACACGCGCATGAGCATGCTGATGGTCGCGCTCGTATTCGGTGCGCACTTCTCGACCTATACGTATATCGCGCCGCTGCTCGAACAGGACTTTTCGTTGAGCACGATCACGCTCTTGCTGTTCGGATTCGGGCTCATCGGGTTCTTCTCGAATGCGTTGATGTCGATGGCGGTCTCGAACCACCTCAAGAAGTCTGTCGCCGTGATGGTCTTGTTGCTGCTCGGCGCGCTGTCGTCGATGTTGCTGCTCGAACACTCGACCATCGGCGAGACTGCGGGAATGCTGCTGTGGGGCATCGCGTTCGGCGCGCTGCCGCTGTGTTTCAGCGTGTGGATTCAGCGCGGCACGGCGGACTTGCCGGAAGCAGGTTCGGCAATGTTCGTCAGCATCATCCAGGTCGCGATCGCGGCGGGTTCGGCAGTGGGCGGCGCGATTGTCGACCGTGCGGGCGTGCACGCCGACTTCACGCTGGGACTCGGGCTCGCGGTGCTCGGACTGGTGACGCTTCAACGCCTCGCCGCACTGGAACGGCCGGCAAGGAACGCGTCGTTCAAGCAAGCGTGCGACGCGTCACTGGACTGACGCGTGACGACCGATGCGCAAGGTCACGACGAGACAAAGCGCAAGCAGAACGCCGACATACGCTGTGACCGCAGGCCACGCGCCGTGTTGCCAGAACGAACCGCCCACCGAGCCCAGCACGCTCGATCCGACGTAATACGCCAGCAGATAAAGCGACGCCGCGTGACCCTTGGCGGAGCCGGCCAGTTGCCCGACCCATCCGCTGGCTACCGAGTGAGTCACGAAGAAGCCAATCGTGATGAGCACGATGCCGGCGACAACTGCAACGATCGAAACGAAAAGCGTCAGTACGACGCCCACGGCGAACAGTAGAACCCCGCTGACCAGCACCGGCGCGCGCCCGAGCCGGTCGGCAAGCGCGCCCGCGCTCGACGACGACACCATGCCGAACAGGTAGGCGCCGAAGATCAGGCCGCACTCCGTCGCACTCAGGTTGAACGGCGGCGCCATGAGCCGGAACGCGGCGTAGTTGTAGATCGTGACGAATGCGCCCATCACGAGAAAGCCAATCGCGAAGACGAACGGCAGGCGAGCGTGCAGCAGTTGTGCGCGCCACAGCAGGAGATGATGTCGAAGCGTCAGATCGGTGCGCTTGATAAAGCGGCGCGATGGCGGAAGCAACAGCACGAACGCGACGGCTGCAAGCAGGTCGACGAGACCGATCGTCATCATCGCCGTTCGCCAGGAAAAGTATTCTTCCAGCGCGCTCATGCCGATGCGGCCGATCATGCCGCCGAAGGCAGTCCCGCCGACGTACAGGCCCATCGAGAAGCCCAGTCCCTCAGCCGCGATTTCTTCGGCGAGATACGCCATGGCGACGGCCGGGACGCCGCCAAGCGCGAATCCCTCCAGCGCGCGCCACGTCAGCATCCAGTGCCAGTTCGGCGCGCTCGCCGCAAGCATGTTGAACAGCGCCGCAAGGGTCATCGATGCAAACATCAGTCCGCGTCGCCCGACACGTTCGGACAGCGCGCCCGCGCAAAGAATGGACAGCGCGAGGAATCCCGTCGACAGCGACAGCGAAAGCGAACTCGCCGCCGCACCGATATTGAACTCGCGCGCAAAGGCGGGAAGCAACGGCTGAACACAATAGAGAAGCGAGAACGTCGAAAAACCGGCCAGAAAAAGCGCGATCGCAATGCGCCGATACGCCGCCGAACTCGGCAAAACGCCGATTGGCAGCGTGGGGCGGTGCGGTGTCGCCACCGGTGAGAATGAGGGCGAAGACATTGTGCGTGCTCGGCTGATCGGGAACAGACTCATTCTTGCCAAACTGGATTTATATGTCCAATATATGAAACCATGCAGAGCGATACGTTTTAGCACTGGCTCGAACGTGACTGAAGGAGATCGAATCGATGGAGCTTCGGCATCTACGCTACTTTCTGGCTGTGGCCGAGTCGGCGAATTTCACGAGGGCGGCCGAAGTTCTCGGGATAGGCCAGCCGCCGCTCAGTCAACAGATCAAGGCGCTCGAAAAGGAACTCGACGTCGAGTTGTTCAAGCGCACGGCGCGTGGCGCGGACCTGACCGAGGCGGGGCGCGTCTTCGCCGACGAAGCTCGACGAGTACTGGCGGATGCCGAACGCGCCGCGCGCGCGGCAAAACGTGCTGCACGCGGCGAAACCGGGCACCTGCGCGTAGGTTTCACCGGCACCGCGGCGTTCAACGAACACGTATCGGGCCTGATTCGCGAATTTCGCGAAGCGTATCCCGATGCCGAACTGACCTTGCATGAAGCGGCCTCCGGCGTCCTTCTGAGCGCCCTCGAAGCGGGGCAGCTCGACGTCGCGATCGTTCGGCCGGAAAGGCGCATCGCTGACGTCGTGCAGCAGAAAGACTGGCAAGAAGAGCCGATGCTGGTTGCGTTACCCGTCGCTCATCAGCTCGCGTCCCGCAAACGGATCGGGCTTGCGGAACTCGCCGACGAAGCCTTTGTGCAAGTACCGCGCGAAGCCGGCGGTGCGTTATTCGACGATATCGTCGCGGCATGCGCCGAAGCGGGTTTCGAACCGCGATTGGCCCAGCGCGCGCCGCAGATGGCATCGGCCGTTACGCTCGTTGCGGCGGGGCTGGGCATATCCATCGTGCCGAAAGCCATCACGCAGGTGCGCGTGCCTGGTGTCGTCTATAAGCCGCTTGTCGCGCGGGGACTTCGCGCCCGACTTGCGGTGGCTTCGCGGCGCGATGATTCATCGGCCGTGGTACGCAACTTCCTTGCTCTCGCCTGGAAATGAGTCCGACCGTGCGATGCCGAAAAAGAGCGAGCGAAAAGACGGCCTATAATTACGGCACTATTCCCTCAAGCCGGTCGACACAGCATCGGCGATAGATTCCCAAAGCTATGGCATATCAGAGCATCGAACTCGCTCAACTGCGCGCGCAGCAGGAAGCATTGGATAAACAACTGGCTGATGCCAAAGAGCGCGAGACGCGCCAGGTGATGATCGAGATCGTGCAGAAGATGCGCGAGTACGGTATCTCCATCAACGAACTGATGGGCCGGAAGTCCGGCGCTGAGCCGGATGAACCCTCCGCGAAATACCGCGACCCCGCGAGCGGCTCCACATGGAGCGGCCGCGGGCGCGCGCCTGCATGGATCGTCGGCAAGGATCGCGACGCATTCCTGGCCGACAAGGGAGCCGCAGCGCGGGCAATGGTGCAGGCGGCGCTGTTTCCCGAAGGACATTGAATCCCCGGGCAACGGCGACGTTGCTCACGCGCACAGCGGATGGAGAAGCGGCTTCGCAATCCGCAGGTAATCGGCTGAATCGAGAACCATCGATCGGTCAAGCCGGCCGGCGTTGAAAGCAATCTCTTCGAAGTCACCGACCAGCGCCGGATCGACGATCAGTTTGATCGACGGCGAAAGCGAGAACGGCGGAATGGCGCCGATCGCGCATCCTGTCTCGCGTTGCGCTTCATCGGGTGAGGCGAGCGTGGCTTTTCTGATTCCCGCCGCTGCCGCCACTTTCCTGAAATCCAGCTTCCTGTCGCCGGGAAGGATGGCGAGGACCAGCGCCTGATCGTCGGCTTTGCTCTTGCAGAGCATGGCCTTCGCACCTTGTCCCGGCGCCGTTCCACGCATGGCGGCGACCACGTCGCACCGCCCTTCGGCAGGATGCTCGAGCACGCGAAAGCGGGCTTGTTCGCGCTCGAGCAATGCGATCAGATTCTCGAATACGGTCGACATGGCGTTCACCCCGCCGTCAGCGCGCAGAACCGTTCGAGGTCGACATTGCCGCCGCTCAGGATCACGCCCACGCGCTTGCCTTTGAGCGCATCCTTCAGATTCAGCGCGGCAGCCAGTCCGAGGCATCCGGTCGGTTCCACGAGCATCTTCATCCGTGAGGCGAAGAACTTCATCGCGTTCACGAGGTCCTTGTCCGTGGCGGTGAGGATGTCATCGACGTCGCGTCTGATGATGCCGAACGTGTAATTGCCGAGATGCTGCGTCTGCGCGCCGTCCGCGATGGTCGTCGGTGTGTCGATGTGCACGATTTCGCCGCTTCTGAAGGACTGCTGCCCGTCGTTGCCGGCTTCCGGTTCGACGCCATAGAGCACGCATTGCGGCGCGAGCGCACGCGTCGAGAGCGCCGTTCCGGACAGAAGTCCGCCACCGCCCAACGGCACGAACAAATAGTCCAGCGCGCCGACTTCCTCGAACAGTTCTTTCGAGGCGGTGCCCTGTCCCGACAGGATGTCCGGGTGGTCATACGGCGGTATCAGCGTGAGTCCCTTTTCTTCGGCGAGACGGCGGCCGATTGCCTCGCGGTCCTCGGTGTAGCGGTCGAACGAAACGACCGTCGCGCCGTAGCCCTTCGTTGCTGCGACCTTGCTGGCAGGCGCATCGTGCGGCATCACGATGGTGGCCGGAATGCCGAGAATCTTTGCGGACAGCGCAATGCCCTGAGCGTGATTGCCGGAGGAGAATGCGACCACGCCAGCCTCGCGCTGCGCGGGTGAAAACTTCGAGAGCGCATTGAATGCGCCGCGAAACTTGAACGCGCCCATGCGCTGGAAGTTCTCGCACTTGAAGAAAACTTCGGCGCCGATGATGTCGTTCAGCGTGCGCGATGTCTGAACCGGCGTGCGATGCGCGACGCCCGCGATGCGGGAGGCGGCGGCTTCGACGTCGGCGTAGGTCGGGAGCTCGGGAGTGTTCATGGCAAACGTTCCAGGGTGAAATCGGCGGTTCTGAAAATTATGTCCAAAATTGGACAAAAAATCAAGAAGTCGCTGCGCGAGCGTATCGACAAGTTCGCGATCAGCCTCGCGACCACCCCGCAGGCGCTACGCACGGATCAACGCAGAGCGCTGATGCGACGCTGAAGGACGAGGGGTTTCTGGAGCTGCGCCGGTCCATGGAGACGGTCGCGCAGCATTTGCGCGTATCGCGCGCGACCGTGTACAACGACGCCAACTAAGTTCAATCGAGCAAGGCGACGGATTTGACCTGAGCCCAGACTTGCTGGCCTTTCTTGAGATCGAGCGTCTTCCTGGACCTTTCCGTTATGCGTGCGAGAAGCGGCGTCTTTCCCAAGTGGAGCTGTACGAGGACGTGACCTGCGGGATCGGTGGATACGATGTCCGTCACGACGCCCGGCAACAGATTGAGGATGCTCGTTGCAGCGGGTTTCTCCAGCGCGAGACTGACATCGCGCGCATGCACACGACAACGCAGCCGCCGGCCGATCGCTTCCGGCCGCATGGCGACATAGACGCTTCCGCCGGCGAAATCCAGTCGCGTCAGGTGATCATCGTCATGGGCGCCGACGACCGTTTCGAGCACGACGCCGGCATCATCGGCAAAGGCTTGCGGCAGATCCGCGCGGGCCAGCGTCTCCGTCAGCGGGCCGCTGGCGACGGCCTTGCCTGCATCGAGCAACACGAGATGATCGGCCAGTCGCGCCACTTCATCCGGCGAATGGCTGACATAGATGATGGGAATCGACAGTTCGTCGTGCAGCCGCTCGAGATAGGGAAGGATTTCCTGCTTCCGTTTGAGGTCGAGGGCGGCGAGCGGCTCGTCCATGAGCAGCAACCGGGGCGCGGTCAGCAAAGCCCGCGCGATGGCAACGCGCTGACGTTCCCCGCCTGACAGGCCAGCGGGCCGGCGCTTCAGCAGGCCGCCGATCCCGAGAAGTTCGACGACGTCCGACGGCTTGAAGCGCCGTTCCGAATCCGGGATGCGCTTGTGGCCGAAATTCAGATTGCCATGCACGTCGAGATGTTCGAACAGGCTCGCTTCCTGGAAGACATAGCCCAGCGAGCGCCGATACGTCGGTACGAAGATGTCGCGGGCATCGTCCTGCCAGACGACATCGCCGAGTCCGATATAGCCGTTCGGAGCACGCTCGAGTCCGGCGATGGCGCGAAGCAGCGTCGTCTTTCCCGAGCCGGAATGACCGAAGAGCGCGGTGACGCCGCGATCCGGCAGTTCGAGATCGACGTCGAGCCGGAACGCTCCCCGATCGATGCAGACCGTCGCGCGAATATGGCTCATCCTGCGCGGCCTCGCACGGTCTGAGGACTCAACGTGTACAGCAGCAGCAGGACGACAAAGCTGAACAGCACCATGCATCCCGCGAGCCAGTGGCTGGCGGTGTATTCCATCGCTTCGACGTGGTCGAAAAGCTGCACCGAGACCACGCGTGTCTTGTTCGGAATGTTGCCGCCGATCATCAGCACGACCCCGAATTCGCCGACGGTGTGAGCGAACGCCAGGATCGAGCCGGACAGGAAGCCCGGTTTGGCCAACGGAACCGCGACCGACCAGAAGGTTTCCCAAGGGCTGGCGCGAAGGGTCGCGGCGACCTCGAGCGGACGGTCACCGATTGCTTCGAACGCGCCCTGTACCGGTTGAACCATGAACGGAAACGAATAGAAAACGGATGCGATGACGAGGCCTGGAAAGGTGAAGGGCAAAACGCCGAGGCCCAACGATTCCGTCAGCTTGCCGACCGGCCCGTTCGGGCCCAGCGTCAACAGGAGATAGAAACCCAGGACCGTGGGCGGAAGCACGAGCGGCAGCGCGACCACCGCCGCGAACGCCCCTTTGAGCCGCGAGCGCGTGCGTGCGAGCCACCAGGCAACCGGAGTGCCGAAAACGAGGAGGAGAACGGTGACGACGCTTGCCAGTTTGAGCGTCAGCAGAATGGCCGCGAAGTCGTTTGAATCCATATGTTTTCTGGTTGCACGGGTGGCCGCAGGGGCACGAGATTATCGCGGCCACACCATTTCCGTAACCGGATTTACAGCTGATAGCCGTAGGACTTGATCACCGCGGCAGCCTTCGGACCCTTCAGGTATTCGATGAACTGCTTCGCGACCGGATTGTCCTTGCCTTTGCTCAGGATCACGGCGTCCTGCCTGATCGGCTCATGCAGGTCAGCGGGGACGATCCACGCGGAGCCGCTCGTGATCTTGCCGTCCTTGTAGATCTGCGACAGCGCGACGAAACCGAGCTCGGCATTTCCCGTCGCGACGAACTGCTGCGTCTGCGAGATGTTCTGTCCTTCGACGACCTTCGGCTTGATCTCCGTCGCCAGGCCGAGCTTGTCGAGCGTCTGATATGCGGCGAGACCGTAGGGCGCGGCCTTCGGATTCGCAATTGCGATGTGCTTGAAGTCATTCTTCTTCAGCACGTCACCCTTGTCGTCGACGTAGCCGTCTTTCGCGGACCACAGCGCGAGCGCGCCCGTCGCGTAGGTGAAGCGGCTGCCGGCAACGGTCGCGCCTTCGCTGTCGAGCTTGGCGGGCGTGGAGTCGTCGGCGGCGAGGAACACTTCGAACGGCGCGCCGTTCTTGATCTGCGCATAGAACTGGCCCGTCGCCCCGAAGGAAGCGACGACCTTGTTGCCCGTATCCTTTTCGAAATCGGCGGCGATCGCCTGCACGGGCGCCGTGAAGTTCGCCGCGACCGCCACCTGCACCTCACCGGCGAGCGCCGACGTTGCGGCAATGCCCGCGGCTAATGGAACGAAGGCGGAAAGCAAAGCGCGCAAAATACGAATCTTCACGTAAAGCTCCTTGAATCGAGTTGACTTTCTGTTTATGGATCGACTTCGGATGGCACGCTGGACGGCCGCGAGCGTGTGGCCGTGCGGCTCGGCGAGCACCGTAATATATACGACTATATTACGTCCGCGTGTTGCCGCTCGGTGACATGCTGGACATAGGCCTCATCGGATGATTGTTCGGTCAATGTTTTGTGAGTCATACTCAAAAATTCGAGTTGACCTCGATGACGCTTTTCGTAGACACTGATCCATCAAAGACAAGCTTTCAGTCTGAATAAGTTGAGCAACGCTCAGTTCAGGCGCATCAGGAGACGACACCATGACCGACGCAGCGAATCTGCAACGCCTGAAGCTCAGCATCGAAGGACACGTCGCGCGCGTGACGCTCGATCGCCCCGACGTGCGCAACGCTTTCGACGACGCGACCATCGTCGAGCTGACCGCCGCCTTCCGCGCGCTCGACGACGACGCCAACGTGCGCGTCGTCATCCTCGCCGCGAGCGGCCCGGCCTTCTGCGCGGGCGCGGACCTGAACTGGATGAAACGCATGGCGGGCTATTCGGAAGCGGAAAATCGCGCCGATGCGCTCGGTCTCGCGACGATGCTCAACACGATCTACGCGTGCTCGAAGCCCGTGATCGCGCGGGTGCAGGGCGACGCCTACGCGGGCGGCATGGGCCTCGTCGCGGTATGCGATATCGCGGTCGCGGCGCAGACGGCGCACTTCTGTCTCTCCGAAGCGAAGCTCGGCCTGATGCCCGCGACGATCGCGCCGTACGTGATCCGCGCAATGGGCGCGCGCGCGGCGCATCGCTATTTCGTGTCGGCGGAGCGCTTCGATGCCGCCGAAGCGCTGCGGCTCGGCTTCGTGCATGAAGCCGTCGCCGCCGATCAACTCGACGCGCGCGTCGACGCGATCGCCGCGAGTATCGCCGCGAACAGTCCGAACGGCGTGCGCGAGTGCAAGAAGCTCGTCGCGGATTTCGCGGGCAAGGACATCGACGAATCCTTGATCGCGGAGACCGCCGAGCGCATCGCGCGCATCCGGGCATCAGACGAAGGGCGCGAGGGCGTGCGCAGTTTCCTCGAGAAGCGCAAGCCGTCCTGGCTCGGCTGAGCGGAGATACCGACGTGATTACGCTGCACCATTGCGTGAGCGCGCGTTCGTTCCGGCCGCTGTGGGCGCTGGAAGAGATCGGCGTGCCGTACGAACTGAAGATGCTGCCGTTTCCGCCGCGCGTGCTCGCTCACGCGTTCAAGGAAGTGAACCCGCTCGGCACGATTCCGCTGCTGGAGGACGGCGCGCTCCTGATGACCGAATCGGCGGCGATCTGCCAGTATCTGGCGGCGCGCCATTCGCCGGGCGTGCTCGACGTCGCGCCGCACGAAGCCGATTTCGGCCGCTATCTCAATTTCGTGCATTTCGGCGAAGCGACGCTCACCTTTCCGCAAACCCTCGTCCTGCGCTATACGCATCTGGAGCCGCCGGAGCGGCGACAGCCGCAAATCGTCGACGACTACGCGCGCTGGTTTCACGCGCGCCTGCGCACGCTCGCGCCGCTGCTGGCCGCACAGCCGTTTCTGTGCGCAGGGCGCTTCACGGCGGCAGACATTTCCGTCGGCTATGCGTTGATGCTCGCGGAGCTGATCGATCTGAACGAGCGCTTCGCGCCGTCGATCGCCGATTACTGGAGCCGCCTGCGCGAGCGCGACGGCTTCATCCGCGCGATGCGCGCGCAGGAGGCCGCGGCGCTCGCCCAGAACGTGCCGACCATTCCCTCGCCGAAACTGCGTCCGTAGTTACCCTCCTTCAAGTCCCCCCGTCCGTAGGGCTGTGCGAAGCGCCGCGCAGCCGTACTCTTCACATCACGCGCTGACGTTCACGCGCGCCGATTCCGAGAGATCTTCTTGACGAGGTTGGCAATGGCTGTCATTTCCTGGTTCCTGTCCGTGGTTGTCGCGCTGCTTGCGACGGCCACCATCGCGATGGCGCTGCCGCGCTCCGCCTCCGACGAGTTGAGCGCCACCGCGCCGCAGTCGGTTTTCAGTATCGAGATGAATCGCGTCGACGCGATGCTCGCGTCCTGCGTGCCGAAGGGCGATTGAGTCCGGCGGCGCGCACGGGGCGCATTGTCGGGCGTCGGATGTAAGTGTTGTCGAATCAATGCGTTGCAGTAGTACCCAGAACGATATCCACAGCCTTGTGCACGGAAACTGTGGAAAAGTCCGCGGCTCGCAATGCACGAGCCTGCGAAGAAACCCCAAGCCTTGCGCGCGGGGCGCGTCGGGAGACCAACCCAAACGACAAGACCGAAGCTCCGTGCGGATGCCGTGCCTCGACGGGGAGGCGAATTCCGTTATATTCGAGCGCTGATGCGCGCCCGACGGGCCGCACCGCACGGAGACCTTCGACGGATGAGCAAACACGAGATCGCCGCAGACGACTACGACGAATTCCGCTCGGGCATCGTGGATGTGCTCGAGAGCGCGCGGCGCGCCGCCGCACGGAGCGTCAATGCGATCATGACGGCGTCGTATTGGGAAATCGGGCGACGGATTGTCGAATCGGAGCAGGGCGGTGCGCATCGGGCGGTCTACGGGGACACGCTGATCGCGCGGCTGGCCAGCGATCTCACGAGCCGTTTCGGCAGGGGATTCGGCAAGGCGAACCTCGCCAATATGCGCGCGTTCTATCAGCAATGGCCGCAAGAAGCGATTTTCCAGACAGCGTCTGGAAAATCCCCGATGGCTTCGCCAATACTCCAGACGGCGTCTGGAGAATCCGCACCCTCCTTGCCGTCCGCTAGCGCCGACGTACGACTGGCGTCACTCGCCGCCCGCTTCGCGCTGCCGTGGTCGGCATACGTGCGTCTGCTCTCCGTAAAGAGCGACGCGGCGCGCACTTTCTATGAAACCGAAGCGTTACGCGAAGGCTGGTCGGTCCGTCAGCTCGACCGGCAAGTGAACAGCCAGCTCTATGAGCGTCTTGCGTTGTCGCGCAACAAGGCCGCGCTGCTGGAAAAGGCCGCCGAGCATGCTCCCGACGATGCGATCACGCCCGAGCAAGCGATCAAGGACCCGTTCGTCCTCGAATTCCTCGACATCAAGGACGAATATTCCGAATCGGATCTGGAGGAAGCGCTGATCCGGCGCCTCGCGGATTTTCTGCTGGAACTCGGCGACGACTTCGCGTTCATCGGACGACAGAGACGGTTGCGCATCGACGACACCTGGTTTCGCGTCGATCTGCTGTTTTTCCATCGACGGCTGAAGTGCCTGGTTGTCGTCGATCTGAAAGTCGGCCGGTTCAGCTACGCGGACGCAGGTCAGATGCATCTCTATCTGAATTACGCGCGCGAGCACTGGATGAAGCCGGGCGAAAACCCGCCGGTCGGGCTGATTCTGTGCGCGGGAAAGGGCAGCGCGGAGGCGCGCTATGCGCTCGACAATCTGCCGAACAAGATTCTGGCGGCCGAATATCAGACCGTGCTCCCCGACGAGCGGCTGATCGCGGACGAACTGGAACGATCGCGCAAGGCGCTGGATGCGCGGCGCGGCAACGCCGGCTAATGCAGGGGCAAAAAAAAGCCCGCTTCAGATGAGCGGGCTTGAATCCACATCGGTTGAGACATGGAGGAGACAGGTGTAAGTATAAACCCTTAAGTCTCCACGTCAACACCTAAAACAAAAAAAATCGCAATCGGGTTTGTACCGCAGCAAATTTGCAACATATTTACAACATTGGTCGCGGTCACTGCTTGCCGAGGCTGTGGTAATACGCCGCCAGATTGGCGATGTCCGCGTCCGACAAAGTTTTCGCCATCATCGACATCATCTCGTTCTTGCGCTCGCCCGAGCGGAAATCGTTGAGCGCCTTCACGAGATATTCTTCCGTCTGACCGGCGAGATTGGGCGCTTCGGGCAGTTTCGACATGCCATCGATGCCGTGACACGCCGCGCATTGCGCCACTTTCGCGCGCCCGGCCTTGATGTCGCCCGCGCCGAACGACGCGTGCGACACCGCCGCCAGAACGCTGGCCAGCACCGCCGCCGTCAGCGCTTGCTTCATTTGGCCCCCGTGTAGGAAATGCGATAGATCGCGCCCGCGTAGTCGTCGGAGACGAGGAGCGAACCGTCCTGCAGTACCTGCACGTCGACGGGGCGGCCCATGTATTCACCGTTCGACGTGAGCCAGCCTTCCGCGAAGACTTCCGCCTCGCCTGCGGTGCCGTCGTCCTTGATCGGGATGTACATGATGCGCGCGCCGATCGGCGTCGTGCGATTCCACGAACCATGCTCCGCATCGAAGATGCCGCCCTGATATTTCTGCGGGAACATCTTGCCGTTGTAGAACGACATGCCGAGGTCGGCGGCGTGCGCGGCGAATTCGACCTGCGGGAACACGACGCCCGCCGGCGGATTCTGATCCTTGTAGTCGACGGTGCGGACCTTGCCACCGCCGTACCACGGGAAGCCGAAGTTCTCGCCGGCTTTCGTCGCGTGATTCAGCTCGCCGGGCGGAATGTCGTCGCCCATGCCATCGACCTGGTTATCCGTAAACCAGAGCGTCTTGTCCTTCGGATTGAAATCGAGGCCGACCGAATTGCGCACGCCGTGTGCATAGACTTCGCGGTTCTTGCCGTCCTGATCCATGCGGATGATGCCGGCGAGTCCGTTCTTGTCGAGATCGGCGAGCTTGTCCTTCGGCGGCACGTTCCAAGGCTGGCCGAGCGCAATGTACAGCTTCTTGTCCGGTCCGACGCGGCAAGCGCGCGCGCCGTGGTTGAAGCTCTCGAACGCGGCCGGAATGAGCTTGCCCTGCGGCACGACGACCGCCGCCGCCACGTCCGGGCCGCCTTCACCGAAGAACTGCGCGGCAGGGAAGCCCAGCACGCGATTCTGCTCGACGACATACAGCACGCCGTCGGGCGAGAAACACACGCCATTGGGCACTTTGAACGTCACCGACGACGCGAACTGCACGACGTCGCTCGCGACGCGCTGCTTGGTGCGATCGGTCACCTGCCACACGCGATTCTTGCGCGTGCCGACGAACACGACGCCCGTCGATGGCTCGATCGCCATGTGCCGCGCCTCCGGCACGACCGCGTACAACTCGATCTTGAAGCCCGGCGGCAGCTTGATCTGTTCGAGGTTCTTGCGCAGCGCGTCGGCGGTCGGTCCGGCTTGCGGGATCTTTTCCGCCGGTACGGCGTTGCCGGTCTGACGAAAATTGGAAAGCGTATTGACATTGTCCTGCGCCGCGTTCGCATACGGCAGGCAGGCGAACATCGCACCGACGGCCAACGGCAAAAGCTTGAGCGTTGCGTTCATCTGGTTTGTCTCCTGTTGTTATCGACCGGAGCGCGCGCGTGGGCGCGTCCGATCCCATGCAAAGCAAGATTGCTCTTCGGAAATTGCACTGAACAACACACGACTACTTTCGCCGAAGCGCACGGCCCGGAAAGCAACCGGCGTGAACGCCACGACGCTGCCTGCAGTCAACAATCTTAGGATAGAAAACGCTTTTGTAAGCAGTGGATGACTAACTTTCGCGGCCGCGCATCCGTTCGTGCGGCATCTATTTCCGCCCGTCGAAGAGAAACACGTTCGAGCGGTCCGGGCTAGGCAACGCGACCAGGAGGCGCGGGCCGTCGAGCACGGCGTTACCGGTCACGGTGGCGTCGGGAATCGGGCACGGCGCGGGGCCGAACGTCACCGAAACGTCGTACGCGTTCGCGCCTTCGTGCGGCGCCACTGTGCCCTTGAAGATGCAGCCGGATGTCGTTGTGCCGGCCAGATAGCCGTCGCCGGCGACGGTGATGCGCGTCTGCGTCGTGCCGCCGAGCGCCATGCCGCGCCCGCTGTAGAGGCCGCCCGCATTGGCGCGGCTCGGCGCGATATCGAGCATCGGCGCGGCGTTGCCGGAAAACGCGAGGCCCGCGCTGCCGTCCTTGTTCGCGACGGTTGCATCGACGGCGGGCGCCTGCGCGAAGTTCGCGCTGAACGCGGCGGGCGACGCAGGCGCCTTGCCCACGCGATAGTCGAACGCCGAATTGCTGGTGAAGCGCCCGTCGCCCGACTGCGCCCCATTGGTCGCGACCGCGACGCCTGCGAGACCCGTGCCGCCCGCGCCTCCATAGAAAAGATACGCGGTGCCGTTGAAGAGCATCAACAGCGTGGCTTCGGCCGTGCTGCCTTTGAGTGAGCCTTTATAGACGCCGCCGGAAGGCAGGGTCGTGGTGGTGGCGCCGGGTGGCGGGGCGGAATTGGAGCCGTCGGTGGAACACGCAGCGAGAGCGACGGCGCAAACCACGATGGGAATCGCGTTTCTTGTCATTCAGGACTCCGGTCGCGAGCGATGAGAGTTCTGTATAAGCGCTTCAATCATGCAGGTCAAGCACGCCGCGCGTCCTCATTCACGCCTCATTCAGCGTCTTTACGATGCTTTTCATGGCGCCGCGATACACGAAACGCGGGCCGATTCCAACAAGACATCGTCCGATCTGAGGAGAAAAAATGAACAAGTCGACTATCGCGGTCTGCGCACTGGCCGTCGCCTGCACAGTGGGAATGAGCGGGTGCGCGTCGATGGGCAGTTCCGCCGACGTCTACAACAGCATGCAGACCCAGCACGAAGAGACCGTCCGCATGGCGACCGTCGAGAGCGTGCGCGGCGTGACGATCGAGAACAACAACGGGCAGTCGAGCCCGTTGGGCGCGCTCGGCGGCGGCCTGCTCGGCGCGGTTGCGGGCAGCGCGGTCGGGCGCGGGCACGGCTCGCTGCTCGCCGGTGTGATCGGCGGCATTGCGGGCGCGGTCGCGGGCGATCAGGTCCAGGATCATCTCGAACGGCAGAAGGGCCTCGAAATCACCGTGCGCCTCGACAATGGCGATCTGCGCGCAATCACTCAAGCCGCCGATGGTCAGATGTTCTACGCCGGCCAGCGCGTGCGTCTGCTGTCGAGCGGCGGTATCACGCGGGTAACGGCCTGAAGGCACTTCGCCGCGACGCTCGGCGATGAGCGTCGCGCAGCGCTTCGGCGCGTCGATGATGCGTAGTTTCGCGGCAGGCGGCGCTAGTCCCGACGATAAATCGATGCCCGCACGCCGCTCTTCGCCCGCCCCCAGATTTCCTCGTCCGTAAGCGTCGTCTCGATCAGTTCGACGGGCGCTTCGCCGTCTCGAATGACCGCGACGCGAAAGCCATCGATCGGTACGTAAGGGCCGAGCAGAACTGTCCTGCCTTCGATCGCCTTCGCCAGATCGCTTACCTTGAACGCCGCGTGCGGCGCCACGCGCATCAGCTCGGGCAGCGAGCTGCCTTCCTCGAAGCGGTGATACTGCACGCGCATGAGTCCGCACTCGGCATCGCTCGTATACATGCGGAACTGCGCGCTGTAGCGTTCGCCTTCGCGTGGCTCGTGCGTCGGGATGCCCATGTGATGGAACTCGAAGGTGACGCCGTCTCGTGTGAACATCGGGTGCTCCAGCGGTGTTCGGTTCAGTATGCGCCGGCCATCGGCAGGAGCAGATAGGGCAGGAGGTCTTCGTAGCGCATCGGTTCGGGCGAGGCGGTTGCGTCGGCGGTCGCGCTTTCGGGCGTTGCGGCGCGCTCCGTGCCCCCGGCGATCAGCGATGCGGCGGCGATGGGCGTCGGTTCGATCTTCATCTTTCCCTCCTCTCGTACAGCGTGTGAGGGAAGTCTGATCGGGGAAAATTAGCCGATCGTGAGGACGCGTTTCAGCGGCCAGCCGCGCACGAAACATCCTGAATCACGCGTCCCCATTGAGCCAGTTTTCGACGCTCACACCGGGATAGTTCTCGAAATCCTTGACGTTGTTCGTCACGATCGGCACGCCCAGCGCGACCGCGTGAGCGGCGATCAGCTTGTCCAGCGCGCCCCGGTTGCGCTCCGGCGAAGCGTGGCGGATCGGACCATAGGCGGCCGCAGCGTCCTCCCCGAACGGCGCGACCTCGATCAACTCGACGAGCGACGCCAGATTGGCGCACTCGCGTTCCGGCCGCGCGCTCATCGCGACGCCGAATTGCAGTTCGGCGTACGTGATCGACGACATGACCACGTCGCCGACGTAGCATTGCGCAAAGCGCCGGGCGACCTGTTCGGGCTGATGCTTCATCAGATAGATGCACATGTTGGTGTCGAGAAGGTAGCGCGGCATCAGAAGAACTCCCGATCGTCCTGTTCCGGCTCGTTGCGTCCCGACGCCATGAAATCGGAATCGAAGCGCTTGAAGCGATCGAGCGCCCCGGCGAGCGAGCGCCGCACCGGATGAATGCGCAGTTCGTCGCCCACGCGTTCGATCTCGACTTCGGTCTCCGTGTCCGGATAGGCGAGTTCGGCGGGAATGCGGATGGCTTGCGAGTTGCCATTGCGGAAAATTCGGGTGATGGGCATGATGACTTCCTGTGTGTACCTACGTGTGTACTCTAGCAGAAGTCCATTGGAAGCGGCGAGATTCAGCATGCGTTTTCTCCTAATTGCAGAATGTCAGGGTTCCTTACGGGTTACAGGCTCATGGTGCCTGTCCGGACGGGGTCGAAATAGCTGGCCGAATGGCTAACGCTCACGTCTCGTCGAAACGCCGGATCATCATCTTCGGCGCGTTCGATCGCCACAATTTCGGCGACATGCTGTTCGCGCATGTCGTCGCGCGATTGCTTGCGGAGCATTCGGCGGACATCGAACCGGTGTTCGCGGGATGCGTGCAGCGCGACTTGCGCGCGTATGGCGGTCACGCGGTCGCCGCTTTGTCGGCGCACGGGCGAGACGAGCCGGTCGCCCTGATCCATGCGGGCGGCGAACTGCTGACGTGCGACGCGTGGGAAGCCGCCGTCATGCTGACGAAGCCCGAGGACGCTCAAGCCTGCATCGCCCGATACGGCGCTCACGCCAGCACGCGATCCGCATGGGCGCGCGCCGCGCTCGGAACGCACGCGCTGGCGCCTTACGTGATCGGCCGCGAGACGTTTCCACACGCGCAGTTGATCTGCTTAAACGCGATCGGCGGCGCGGCGCTGGATTCACGCGATGTTGCTTTCCGCGAAGAGGTGCTGACCAAACTGAGAACCGCCGACGCCATCAGCGTGAGAGACACGCAAACGCAGGCCACGCTGAAGCGCGCGGGAATCGACGCTCCACTCGTCCCCGACCCGGCGACGCTGACCGCCGAACTCTTCGACGCGCGCATCCGGACGCATGCCGATGCCCGTCGCGGCTATCTGGCGGTCCAGTTCAGCGCGGATTTCGGCGACGACCCCACGCTCTCGCGCATCGGGCAGCAACTGGATCGGCTGGGAGAATCGACCGGCCTCGGCATCGCGCTGTTCCGCGCGGGCGCGGCGCCATGGCACGACGACATCGCGGTCTACGAGCGCATGGCCGCGCGCATGCGCCACGCGGCGGTACGAATCGTCGGTTCGCTGAACATCTGGGACATCTGCGCGCTGATCGCGAACAGCGCGGGATTCGCGGGCAGCAGTCTGCACGGCCGGATCGTCGCGATGGCGTATGGTTTGCCGCGCGTGACGTTCCAGCACGCGGATTCGGTCAAGCAGCACGCGTATGTGTCGACGTGGGAGATCGCGGGCGCACCGGGTGTCGTGTCCATCGGCGAATTGCACGCCGCGATGCGCGAAGCGCTGGCGATGAATCGCGCCGCGCTGCACGAAACCGCGCAGGCGCTCGCGCAAGCGTATCGCGCCGGCTTCGAGCCGACTGCCCGATCCGCGCTTCGGTCATGAAGCCGCGAACGTCAGATAAGCCTTGACCGCCGGCGCCCGCTCGAAACGCCGATACACCATCGCCACTTCGGAAGGCACCGCCTTGCCCGCGATCTCCCGATACGCCACGCCCGGCACCGTCACGCACTGCGCGAGCGAGCGCGGCACGACGGCGACATCGCCGCCCAGCGACACGTGCGCCAGCACGTCCGCGAGCGTGCCCGGTTGCGCGACAACGCGCGCCGTGAAGCGCCCGCGCCGGGCCACGTCGAGCGTACCTGATTCCTGCTCCGGCACGACGAACGACTGATCGCGCAACTGCGCCGGCGCGATGACTTCCGACGCCGCCAGCGGCGAATCGGCGGGCAGCGCGACGATGAAGTCATCGCGATGCACCGTGCGCGCCTCGACGCCTTCGGGATACGGCACCGGCGGCCGCACGTAAGCGATGTCGATGCGCCCTTCCATCAGCAGCGCGCCGGCCTCGCGCATCACGATTTCCTCGATGCCGATTTCCACCATCGGATGACCCGCCCGAAAGCCGCGCACGGTCGCCTGCAGCACGCCCGAATACACCGCCGACCCGACGTAGCCGATAACGATCTTCCCCAGTTCCCCACGCTCCGCGAGCGCCGCGCGTTCGGCTGCGCGCGCCAGATGATCGAGCGCGCTGACCGCTTCGCCGAGATAGGCCTCGCCGGCGGCCGTCAGCGCAACCGAACGCTTGGTCCGATGAAACAGCCGCACGCCGAGCAGCCGCTCTGCTTCCTGAATCTGCTTGGTGAGCGCGGGCGGCGCGATGCCGAGTTCTTCCGCCGCGCGCGCGAAATGCAGATGCCGGGCGACGCTCAGGAAACAGCGCACGTGACGCAATTCGACGGGCATGTCCGTATTCCATATTTCGATAATTATTCAGCGATTCTATGTCAATGACGAGAAAGAGCGACGCCGCTAGCATCGACCAATCCGTTTCATCTTTCGCCGCGACGTCATGTCAAAGATCACCGATAAATCCGAATCTCCCCGCTTCGTGCTGCTCACCGCATCCGCGACGTGCGCGTTGATCACGCTCGACACCAACGTCGTCGCGGTCGCGCTGCCGTCCATCGCGCGCGATTTCCACGCCGGTTTCGCCGATGTCGAATGGGTCGTGAGCGCGTATATGGTCGCGTTTGCCGCGTGCCTGCTGCCCGCGGGCGCGCTCGCCGACCGCATCGGCCGCAAGAAGATGCTGATCGCGGGCCTTGCGGCGTTCATGCTCGCGTCGCTCGGCTGCGGGCTCGCGCCGTCTGCGCTGGCGTTGAATATCGCGCGCGCGGCGAAGGGCGTCGGCGCGGCGATGCTGCTGACATCGGCGCTCGCGATCATCGCCAACACCTTCCACGAAGGCGCGGCGCGAGCCCGTGCGTGGGCTGTGTGGGGCACGTGCATGGGCATATCGACGACCATTGCACCGCTGGTTGGCGGCGTCATCACGCAATGGGCCGGCTGGCGCTGGATCTTCCTGATGAACCTGCCGATCTGCGCGCTGCTCGCCGCGTGCGCCTGGCGCGGCATGCGCGAGTCGCGTAATCCCGAAGCGGGCGCGATCGATCTGGCGGGCAGCGTGCTGTTCGCCGCGTCGCTTGCGCTCGGCATCTGGGCGCTGATCGACGCCCAGGCCGACGGCTGGTCGGACTGGCGCACCATCGCGCGTCTGGCCGCGAGCGCGGCGCTCTTCGTCGTGTTCGTGCGCGTGCAGCGTTCACGCGCGCACGCGATGATCGACCTCACGCTGTTTCGCCAGCCGCGCTTCGTCGCCGCCGTGCTCGCGATGTTCGGCTACGCCGCCTGCGCGCAGGTGATGATGACGTTCCTGCCGCTCTATCTGCAAAACGCGTTCGGTCTGCCGGCGGTGCGCGCGGGTATCGGCATGTTGCCGTTCGCCGTCGCGATGGTCGTCGGGCCGCATATCGGCGCGGCGCTGGGCAAACGCGTGCGGGGCATGACGCTGCTCACGCTCGGCCTCGCGACGATCGGCGTGGGCAATCTGCTGACGGCGCTGTTCGCGGGGATGTCGAATTACGCGCTGATCGCGCTCGGCATGATCGTCACGGGCCTCGGCGCGGGCGTGCTCAACGGCGACACGCAAAAAGCGATCATGGCGTGCGTGCCGACGAACCGCACCGGCATGGCTTCGGGCATCAGCACGACGACGCGCTTCACGGCGATCGTCACTTCGGTAGGCGTGCTGGGCGCGGTGCTGGCGACGCGCACGCACGTCGCGCTGGCCGCGCACGCGTCGAGCCTGACCGATCCCGCCACTGTGCTCGATGCGACCTTCCTTTCGCGTCTGCTGGCCGGCGATCTCGCCCACGCGGGCGAAAGCCTGAGCGGGCCGGCAGGCGCGGCGATCGTGCGGATCGCGCGCGACAGCTTCGCCAGCGGTTTCGCGGCGTCGCTCGGCGTGGCGGGCGCGTGCGCGCTGACGATTGCTGTAGCGGTCTGGCTGCTCGCGGGCCGCACGCAAAGCGAAAGCGGCGTGAATGCATCGGGAAAGGCGGGCTCGGCATTGGCTGAATAGCGGGGTCTCGTGCTTCCGGGCGGATATCGGCCACAGGTAGGATGGCGGCTTCGCCCGACGCCACGCAGATCCAGTCCAGATGAATAGCATTGCGAAACTCTTCAAGGTCGAAACGATCAATTCCAGCCGCACGGTGTTCGAGTTCATTCGGGCGCTTTGGCATCTGCGCTCGCTGCTCGTCATGTTGCTGATCGTGTTCTTCGCACTCTGTACAGCGATGTTCTGCCTTGGCGCGCCCGTCGACAGCGCCGCGCGCGCGCCAGCATCCTTCGGCGAGACGCTCTATTTCTGCGGCGTGACCGCGCTCACCATCGGCTATGGCGATGTGGTCGCGACGACCGCCGTCGGGCGCGCATTGTCGATCTTGCTCGGCCTGTACGGCGTGCTCGTCACCGGCGTGACCACGGCGGTCGCCGTTTTCGCCGTCCAGCGCGCGGCCGGCCGCGCCGCCTGAGTCTTCCCCAAAGCGCTTCCTTCTAAATCGATACAGTGGGTATACACCTATTGGTGCATGTCGCCGCGGCCGATTACTGTATCGATACACTAAATCGATACAGTCCGCAGCGCGACGCGCGGCATCCAGGAGACACACCATGCATTCGATTTCCCGGCGACGCTTCCTTCAGACGGCCTCGGCGGCCTCGCTCGCGGCGGTCGGCGGCGGTTTGCCCACCTTCGCGAGCGCGCAGCCGGCGGTCACGTTGCGGCTTTCATCGTCGATGCCCGCCAACGAGAACGCCGCGCACTACGTCTGGTATCAGAATCTCGCGGCCAACCTGAAGGCGAGCGTCGGCGACCAGATTCGCATCGACTATTTCCCGAACAGCCAGCTCGGCAAGGAAAGCGATGTGGTGCAGCAGGTCAAGGTCGGCGCGGTCGACATGATGGTCACCGGCTCGTCGATCTGGGCGACCGTGCTGCCCGAGCTCGGCATGCTGGATCTCGGCTATGTGTTCGACAACTTCGATCACGTCGGCCGCGCGATGGACGGCAGCGTCGGCAAGTCCTTCGACGACCTGCTGCAAAAGCGCGCGGGCTGTTCGGTGCTGACGTGGGGCTATTCGTTCGGCGCGCGCAACGTGTTCACGAAGAAGCCCGCGCATTCGCTCGCGGATATCAAGGGCGTCAAGCTGCGCGTGCTGCCGACGCCGGCCTTCATGGACACCTTCCGGCTGATGGGCGCGGTGCCGACGCCGATTCCCATCGGCGAGCTGTACATGGCCGCGCAGACAGGCGTGGTCGACGGCTTCGAGCACGATTGCGCGACCGTGCTCGCGAGCAAGTACGACGAAGTGGTGAAGTCGTGCTGGCAGACGAACCACGTGTTCAGCCCGCTCGTCGTCGTGATGGGCCGCCGCGCGCTCGCGAAGATTCCGGAGAACCTGCGCCCCGCGTTCCAGAAGGCCGCGCAGGACGCGACCGCGAAGCAGCGCATCGCCGCGATCCAGACCGCCGCGAGCGCCGAGCAGGAACTGAAGAAGCGCGGCATGACCTTCTTCCCGATGTCGCCGGCCGATCGCGACACCGCGCGCCGCGAGATGCAGTCGCAGTTGTACGCGAGCTTCTCGAAGCAATATCCCGCGACCGCGCCGCTCTTCACGGCCATCGCCGCCGCACGAGGCTAAGACCATGACCAGCTATTCCGCGACGCCCGGACCGGAGGCGCAACTCGCCGCCGCGCCCGGCTTCGGCCGCGAAACCGCGCTCGCACGCGGGCTCGCCGCCCTCATGCACTGGATCGAATATCTATGCGCGGCCGTGCTCGCCGCCGATGTGATCGTGGTGTTCGTCTCGGTCGTCTATCGATACTTCCTGCACGATCCCGTCGACTGGGCCGAGGAAGTCGCCCGCGCGCTGATGATCGTGCTCGTGTTCTTCGGCGCGGCGACCGTGCTCGGACGCAGCCAGCACGTCGGCGTCGATCTGTTTCGCGGCGCGCTGCCGAAAAGCTGGCAGCCCGCGCTCGTGCATGCGGGGCACTGGATCATCGCGGGCGTCGCGGGGAATTTGTGCGTGTCGTCGTGCCTGCTGCTCGTCGATTCATACGGACAGATGACGCCGAGCGGCCTGCCCGCGTGGATCAACGTCTATCCGCTCGTCGCGGGCGGCGTGTTCATGACGGTGTTCGCGCTCGCCAACGCGCTCAACGGGCCGCGCAAGACCGTGCTCGGCACGCTGGCCGGCTGCGCGTTGCTGGCGGCGGCGCTGTTCGCGTGGAACGCCTTCGTTCCGGCGCACGCCGTGAAGCCGGGCGTTCTGCTCGCGGCGGGGTTCGTCGGCGGCCTCGCGCTCGGCGTGCCGATCGGCTTCGTGCTCGCGTTCTCGGCGCTGCTGTATTTCCTCGCCGAACCATCCCTGCCGATACTCGTCTACTCGCAGCAAGTGATGGCCGGCACCGACCACTTCGTGCTGCTCGCGATTCCGTTCTTCGTGCTCGCCGGTTTGCTGATGGAAGGCAACGGCATGTCGTCGCGGCTGATCGAACTGCTGCTGCGCATGTTCGGACGCGTGCGCGGCGGCCTCGGCCTCATCACGATCATGGCGACGGCGTTCTTCTCCGGCGTGTCCGGCTCGAAGCTCGCGGATATCGCCGCGGTCGGCGGCGTCGTGATGCCGGCCGTGCGGCAGAGCAAGGAAGACCCGAACGAAGCGGCGGCGCTGCTCGCGTGCAGCGCGGTGATGGCGGAAACCATTCCGCCGTGCGTGAACATGATCATCATGGGCTTCGTCGCGAATATCTCGATCGCCGGGCTGTTCCTCGCGGGCGTCGTGCCGGCGGCGGTGCTGGCGATCGCGCTTGCGATCGTCGCGGTGATCTATGGGCGGCGCATCAATATCGCCGATGCGCTGACCCATCCGCGCGCCTGGCTGCCGTTGCTCGGCGGCGCGCTCGTCGCCCTCGTGATGATCGCGATGATCGGCAAGGGTGTGACTTCGGGCATCGCGACATCGACGGAAGTGTCCGCGTTCGCGGTCGTCTATGCGCTCGTGGTCGGCTGGCTCGCGTTCCGCGAACTCACGCCGAAGTCGGTGGCGCGCGTGTTCGTGCGCTCGGCGTCGATGGCGAGCGGCATTCTGTTCATCGTCGCGGCGGCGTCGAGCGTGTCGTTCGCGCTGACGATCGAGCAGATTCCCGCGCTCGTCTCCGACGCGATGATCGCCTTCGCGCACCAGTACGGCCCGACCATGTTCCTGCTGCTCTCCGTGCTCATCATGATCGTGTTCGGCGCGGTGCTCGAAGGCGCGCCCGCGCTGATCATCTTCGGGCCGCTGCTCACGCCGATCGCCACGCAGCTCGGCATCAATCCGCTGCACTTCGGCACGGTGATCGTCGTCGCGATGGGGCTCGGCCTGTTCGCGCCGCCAGTCGGCCTCGGACTTTTCGCGACCTGCGCGATCACCGGCACCGACATGAAAGCCGTCGCGCGTCCGATGCTGAAATATCTGGTGGTGCTGTGCATCGCGCTTGTGGTACTCATTCTGGTGCCCTCGTTTTCCTTGTGGCTGCCGACCCGGCTCGGCCTGTAGCCGGCAGTAGAACTTCGTTATGAGCACCATTCAGGACGTCGCCCGCCACGCCGGGGTTTCCGTCAGCACTGTTTCCAACGTGCTCAACGGCCGCACGGATCAGATGCGCCAGGACACGCTCGCGCGCGTGCAGGCCGCGATGAGCGCGCTGCAATATCGCCCGAGCACGCTCGCGCGGCAGTTGAAGACCGGCCAGACGCCGCTCGTCGGGCTGCTCGTGCCGTCGATCGCGAATCCGATGTACGGCTACATCGCCCGTGAAGTCGAGACGTACGCGCAGGAGCGCTATGGGTATCGCGTGCTGATCGGCAATACGTATCGCGATCCGGCGAAAGAGGCGTCATTTTTCGAGGATCTGTTGTCGCACGGCGTGCGGCGCGTGATCGTGATTTCCTCGCTCGCCGATGAACGCCACCTCGAAACGGCAGCCGAGCGCGGCATGGTCGTCGTGAGCTATGACCGTCGCGCGAACGAAGGCGAGACGACGCGCATCGATCACGTCACGCCGGACAACTTCGAGGCGGCGCGGCTCGCGACACGGCATCTGATCGCGCGTGGCCACACGCGGCTCGGTTACGCGACGCTCGCGGGCATGACGCTGTCGCGCCGCGACAAGATTCGCGGCTTTCTCGCGGCGGCGGAGGAAGCGGGTTTGTCGGACAGCGCGCGCGTGCTCGACAGCGGCCCGGTCAACGAATACGGCGATTCGATGATCGCGGAGAACGGCCGCGCGCTCGCGCGGCAACTCGCGGGCGACGCGCTCCGGCCGACTGGCATCGTCGCCGTGAACGATCTGATGGCGCTCGGCCTGATGGCGGGCTTGCGCGAATCGGGCTTGCGCGTGCCGCACGATATGTCGGTGGTCGGTATGGACGGGCATTTTCTCGCGGCGATTTCCAACCCCGCGCTCACGACCGTGCAGCTTCCCGTTCCGGCGATGGCCGCCGCGATGGTGGAACGCGCGATGCGTCAGAACGACGAAGCACCGCTCGATTCCGGGCAGGCGCTTTTCACCGATATCACGCTGGTCGAGCGCGAATCCGTTGCAGCGCCGGCGTGAGCAAAGCAATACAGGACCAGGACATGAACAAGGTATTCGTCAGCCATCCACGGCACATGCTGGACCATTACTTCGGCGCACGCGCGGCCGATGCGTTGCGTGCCGTCGCCGACGTCGCGTTCAATCCCGAGTGCCGCGAACTGACGACGGACGAACTGGCCGTCGCCGCGAGCGACGCGGACGTGATCATCGGCTACCGGCAGACGCCCGCGCCGCGCGCGCTGTTCGATGCGCTGCCGAAGCTCGCGGCGTTCGTGCGCTGCGCGGTGGATATCCGCACCATCGATGTCGACGCCGCGAGCGAGCACGGCGTGCTCGTGACGCAGGCGAGCGCGGGTTTCGTGCCGGCGGTGGCCGAATGGGTGATCGGCGCGATGCTCGATCTGGGCCGCGCGACGACCTTCCAGGCCGAGGCGTACCACCAGCGCGGCGCACCCGCGCCGAAGATGGGCCGCGAGTTGCGCGGCAGCACGCTCGGCGTGATCGGCTACGGGCAGATTTCGCGTTATCTGTGCGATCTGGCGCTGGCGTTCGGCATGCGGATCGTCGTGTCCGATCCTTTCGCGTTGATCGACGACCCGCGCGTGCATCAGCGCGATCTCGGCACGCTGCTGGCCGAAGCCGATTTCGTCGTGTGCCTCGCGCCCGCGAACGCGCAGACGCATGATCTGATGAACGCGACGACCATCGGCGCCATGAAGCCGGGCGCGTACTTCATCAACGCGGCGCGCGGCGAACTCGTCGACGACGCCGCCTTGCTCGCCGCGCTCGATCGCGGTCATCTCGCCGGCTGCGCGCTCGACGTGGGCCGCGCGCCGGACCAGATGCCGTCGCCCGCGCTCGCGCAGCATCCGCGCGTGATCGCGACGCCGCATGTCGGCGGCCTCACGCCCGCTGCGATCGAGCATCAGTCGATGGAAACCGTCGCGCAGACGGAAGCGCTCTTTCAGGGCCGCACGCCGCAGGGCGCGGTGAATGCGCCGCGTGCGTTTCGCGTTGCGCGCTTCGCTATTCCGGCGCACACGCAATGATGAAGCTCCCGTCCGGCGCGTGCGATTGCCACATCCACATTTACGAAGACGGCTATCCGCTCGCGCTCAGCGCCACGTTCGTCCCGCCGCCCGCGCCCGCCGACGCGTATCGCGACGTGCAGCGCGCGCTGGGTTTGTCGCGTGTGATCGTCGTGCAGCCGACGGGCTACGGCTTCGACAACCGCTGCACGCTCGATGCGATCAGGAAGCTGGGCGAGGGCGCGCGCGGCATCGCGGTCGTGCCGCCCGATATCAGCGATGCCGAACTGCAACGCCTGCACGAAGCCGGCATTCGCGGCGTGCGTTTCATGATGCTGCCGGGCGGGCTGCTGCGATGGGACAGCCTGAACGATATCGCCGCGCGCATCGCGCCCCTCGGCTGGAACATCAACCTTCAGCTCGACGGTTGCACGCTGCCGCAACATGAGGCGATGCTCGCGCGCCTGCCCGCGAAACTCGTGATCGATCACATCGGCAAATTTCTCGGCCCGGTGACGATCGCAAGCGACGCGTTCGCTTCGCTGAGCCGCCTGCTCGACGGGCCGCGCTGCTGGGTCAAGCTGTCCGCGCCTTACGAGAGTTCGCGCATCGGCCCGCCCGGATACGACGACATCGCGCCGCTCGTGCGCACGCTCTCCGCGCGGCATCCGGAACGCTCGCTGTGGGCGTCGAACTGGCCGCATCCGAACGTGAGGCCGACGCCCGCCGACGCCGATGTGCTCGGCTGGGTGGCGCGTTGCGTCGATGACGAGCCGACGATGCGCAAGATTCTCGTCGACAATCCCGCAGCGTTCTATTTCCAGGCGAGCTGACTCGCGGCGCGCCGCGTTCCGTCCTATCCTTCTTCTGGCGCCACGAAACGGAGCGGCAACGCCATGAATAGTCTGGAAGGAAAGATCGTCGCCATCACGGGCGGCTTCGGCAGTCTGGGACTCGCGACGGCGCGCGCGCTCGCCGAACGTGGCGCGCGCGTCGCGCTGATCGGCCACGGAGCAACATCGGATGCATTGCCCGCGCCGCTCGCCGATGCGTGCATCGTCACCGGCATCGATCTGACGGATGCGAAGTCGGCGCAGCAAGCCATCGACAGCATCGTTCAGCGGATGGGCGGGCTGCATGCGCTCGTGAACGTGGCCGGCGCGTTCAGTTGGGAAACGATCGCGGACGGCAGCGTCGACACCTGGCAATCGATGTTCGACGTGAACGTGAAGACCGCGCTCAACGCGTCGAAGGCCGCGCTCGCGCCACTGAGCGCGAACGAAGGCGGGCGCATCGTCAATATCGGCGCGCTCGCGGCGATGAGAGCGGGGATGGGGATGGGCGCCTACGCGGCATCGAAGGCCGCGCTGCTGCGCCTGACCGAGGCGCTTGCCGAAGAGCTGAAGGACAAGGGCGTGACGGTGAACGCGCTGTTGCCGTCGATCATCGACACCGCGCCGAATCGCCGCGACATGCCCGACGCCGATTTCTCGCGCTGGGTGAAGCCGGAGCAACTCGGCGCGGTGATCGCGTTCCTGCTTTCGCCCGATGCGCAATGCATCACGGGCGCGGCGATTCCGGTGAACGGGCGCGTCTGAAGTTCAGCGGAATCAGCGTGTCTGGGCCTTGAACGCTTCGCCCTGCATGCCCGCGCGATCCACGGCCGCGATGCGATTGCGGCCGTTGTCCTTCGCCTGATACAACTGCGCGTCGGTGAGATTGATGAACGTCGTCACGTCCATGCGCTCGCCCGGCACCACGGTGCCCACGCCGAAGCTCGCCGTCACCTGCTGATTGTGCGGCGAGCGCACGTGCGCGATGGCTTCATCGGCGATCAGTGCGCGGCAGCGGTCGGCGATGTGTATCGCGGCTTCGGCATCGGCGCCCGCGAGGATCAGCGCGAACTCCTCGCCGCCGAAGCGCCCGAGAAAGTGTTGCGGACCGGCCGCCTCGCCGAGCACGCGCGCGATGCGCTTCAGGCATTCGTCGCCCTGAACGTGGCCGTAGTAATCGTTGTACGACTTGAAGAAGTCGATATCGATCATGATGAGCGACAGCGGCTTGTCCGCCTGCTTCGCGACGTCCCACTCGCGCGCCATCACGTCGTCGAAGCGGCGGCGGTTGCCGACGCCCGTCAGGCTGTCGCTGAACGACAGGCGCTCCAGTTCCTGCTGCAACTGCGCGAGCTTTTCCTCGGTGCGCTTGCGTTCGCTGATATCGAACATGAAACCGATCAGCGCTTCGACCTCGCCCTGCTCGTTGCGCTCTACGTGCACGACATCGCGCAGCCACACGTAGCCGCCGTCGCGGGTGAGCGCGCGGTAATCGGCTTCGTGGTCGGTTCCTGCTTTCGATTGCGACACGCAGAAATTGACCACCGCTTCGCGATCGTCCGGATGCATGCGTTCGGCCCAGTCGTGCACGTTCTTCCACGACGACGGCGCCCAGCCGAGCAGCGCCTCGATCTGCGGTCCGATGTAGGCGAACTCCATCGTCGCCCAGTCGATCTTCCAGGGAATCGCCTTGGTCGATTCGAGCAGCGTGCGATAGACGGCGTGATCGTCCTCGCCGAGCGCGCGCTCCGGCGGGGCGAGGGTGTCTTCGTGCCGCAGGAAAGCGGCCTTGAGGGTGCTTTCGGATGGGTCGCGATTCATCGTGTCGGGTGGCGAGGTCTGGTTGACGGTTGCGTGTGTTAACGGCGCCGCGGGGGCGGTCTGAAGGGTGATATCGGTTGAGGACTGCTGCAGCGCGTATCGTGTTTCGGAGTTTACTGGTGGGATGTGAACGTGCGTCTGACTATTCTCGACGGGTAGCCCCAACGCTACATGAGGTGGTCTCGTACGTTCGCCCCGATTCGTTCGGGGTTTTTTTCCAAAAGAATTTCATAGGATCGTAACTGTGGCTACATACGTTGTGCATTATGAGATGCGAAAAGGAAGCAACTCTGCGGTGTATTCCCATAGAGCTGAATGCGAAACTGAGCGTACCGCTATTGAAATTGCCGAAGCAAAAGGCCGACGGGACAAGCCGGGGTACGACTTCAACTTGAAGCGTGTGGAGAAACGCTGACATGAAGCTGCCGTATTTCAACCTATCGGCTGAAATCTGGCGCAAGGCGGAGGTCATGCAATATCGACGTCCACACATACCGGAAAGCGCTTCTCGACGCACAGCAGAAATTTGGCTTTGATTTCTCAATGACTGCTTTGCTGGCGAGGGGTCGGCAACAAAGCGGCAATATGATCGTGCCCCACCGGGGTGCGATCGTGGTGGATGCTGTATCTCTGCCAGTTGCAGATGAGAGGAGCCGTTTTGTCGTGGGCGAGAAGCGCCATGTCACTTGCGTCCGACGCGATCTTGTCCGCGTCTGTCCTTGACCGCCTGTTAGAGTTGGTGAGACCGACTGCCCTTGAATGGCGGGCCGATGAAAGTCCGCACTGCGTTTGAACAATCCAATTTTCGACACAGTCGCATCAAACAATCAAAGCTGTCTCAACACTAATAGACTTACTTTCGCTGGGTCGGTTGTGCCGCGATCTGCGGATGTTTTCTGGCTACGGCGGTACGCGCCAGCCTCGAACAAAATGGGGAAATGAGATGGCAAAACGCTACCGCCGCCTGAACCTTTTTATGGCAAAGCCTTTAGGCGATGACCAAACGTTTGCAGATTTACTCGCTGACGCACCAATGCATTCCTTTCCAATGGAAAACAATCTAGGTATCGACGGGGTCCTTTATGTGAAGCGAAGCGAGGAAAAGAGGCCTGTCTGGGGATCTCTGCTCGACGAGCTTGCGGGTGTTGTCATTCCATATCTTTTAAATCGATCAAGTTCCGCGGTGTTATTGCTTCGCGTGGATGGCGACATCTTCGCCTTTACCTTTGGCTACGGTCGGCATCTGATCGACCAGTCGTTGTTCATTCAGGACTTTGGCCTTCGCACAGCGCTCAACACGCTCGACGAGAAATCATTGCGTAGCGTTGACTTACATACCCTCGAAGACCAGCCTGTTCAGAAGAAGTCTCAGGCTGCGCGCGACTCGGAGGTAGGCGTATTTGGGATCGACAATCTGCGGGACGTACTTCGTGCTGTGACGGGCGTCCCCAAGCGTGGAGTTGGCCTTACGCAGATCGCCGGTGGAGACGCGATGTTCTCCTTCGGTACCGAAATGGAAGCCGCGGATTTTCCCGAGTTGGCTCGCCGCATCAGAGGCCACTACGCCAACGACGACTACAAGACGTCCTTCGCGTGGGTGGACAACGTACGAAGGGTCAAGGATGATGTTTCGATCAATGCGTTGAACGCGCAGTTGGTTCAAGCTGTTTCCGCGCATAGTCCTGACATCATGATCACGCTGCCGGAGATCGGCGCATGGGACACGATTCTAGGCTTCAGCTTTACGCGTAATAAGGATGGCGTACGTCCGGTCATTGATTCTGCCGACTACATCGACACCATCCCTAATTTGGCGCATCTGACTGTCGAGACCTTGAAGCGCGATCGGCTCTTTGTCCACGACGTTGATGGCCACACTACCGAACACTCGGTGTATCGCTGCATCTACTTCGAGATCGTTGACGGCGACAAAACGAAGATCATATTCGATGGCAAGTGGTACGAGGTCGACGCAACATTTGTTGGGCGTATTGCCGAGACATTGAACTTGATTCAGGTTTCCACCCTCACATTTCCAGCAGTTGAAATGTGGGACGAAGGAGGTAAAGCGAGAATCGAGTCCGAGGGCGACTACAACATCCGAGCGGCTGCGGCCCATGGATATTTTCTGCTAGACAAGAAGCTCGTCAAGACCGACCGGGCTACATCGTCTATAGAACTCTGCGACCTTCTGACTCCTGCCAAACAACTGGTGCACGTAAAGCATCGCAAGGGCGGATCGGCTGGACTGAGTCATCTCTTTGCTCAGGGCGGTGTCGCCGCTGAAATCATGCTTGGCGACAGAGCGTTCCGCAAGAAGGCACGAACGGTGCTGCGCGGTGTAGATCCAGCCGCGGGTGATGTCTTGCCCTTGGATAACTTCAGAAGCGCTGACTTTGAGATTGTTTTCCTGATCCTGGGCGAGGACAGTGCGACGCTCAAGCACAACTTGCCGTTTTTCAGCAAGGTCAACTTGTCGAAGGCATTCGAAAACCTCACGCAGCGTGGATTCCGGGTTTCGATCGCCGGCGCTCCCACGACACCGCGCCTGTTTCCTTGATCAGAAGGTCTGCACAGACGTAAAGCGCGAAGTTTGAAGGCACTGCGTTGCAGGTGCTTCGCGACCCCGAGCCATTCGTCGACAGGAACAACTCGGTGACGGTGCCGACCTGCAAGGCCTACGCGATGCCGACGCGCGATGAACTATCGAGAAAGGGGCAAGAATCGGCTGTTTTCACGGGTTTGATGGACGGTCGCCCAAACTACCATGCAATCTGCGCGACCCTTGGAAGACCTTAGAGAATGAACGTAACAACTTCAGACGACTTTATTGGAGTCTCGGCGGATCATCCGTGGGCAAAGCATTTCATCGTGCTGGCATATCGAGACGGCGCGTTCTCTCTGATTCCCAATAACTTCTTCAAGGACTGGCTCGACGAAGAGGCGAAGGTGGGAACGTTTTCCATCGGCAGATGCTCTGGCCTGGGCGTCGGCTCGATCGCCAAGTATGACGCCGGCGTTCAGAAGCTGAATATCGGAAAGTACGTTGCGGGCGGACTCCGGTTGCGCTTTCTGCTGAACGGTCAGCACGAGATGAGGACCATCTCGACCGCGATGTTCAGCGTATATGGCGACGGGTTACGAAACGTTGCGCCGCCGCAGTATGCCGACACGGTCATTCACAACGATGTGTGGATCGGCGACGAGGCGATGTTTCTTGGCGGCAGCACGGTGGAGAACGGATGCGTAATCGGCGCACGTACCGTCGTACCGCCCAATTTTCGAAGCGAACCGTATGGAATATATGTCGGTTCTCCCGCGCGTCTCGTCAAGTTTCGATTTCCCGAGAAAGTACGCGAGCGTCTTCTGGAATTGGCATGGTGGGATATGCCATTGCAATGGATCAAGGAGAACAATGAAGCGTTTCTCGCCGATCTGACCAGCGATGAGGGACGCGCACTGGAAATGCTGGCTGAATTGAGGCGCGCAAAGCGCCTTTCACTGGAAGAGAAGCAGCAGCACACAGCCGCTATCGACTAGCCGAAAGCATCGTCCCACGACAACCCGACGCGAGGCATCGGCAGGCATAAAGCCGCTTGAGCGCCGCGGTGCGCCGGCCCTCCACGGTCAGCCGATAATCGATGAACAACTCCTGCCCCTTTCCGATCGGCCGGATCGCGCGGATGAACACGCGCTCGCCGTCCTGTTCCGCTTCGCAATTCGGCGCGCAACTGTGATTCAGCCAGCGCGCGGAATTGCCGCCGCGCGCGCCGTCGATCACGCTGCCGTCATCCAGTCCGAAGAGAAACGTGTGGCCGTCCTCCGAGCCCGATTTCGCGTGGATGCGCTGCGCCTCTTTCCACGAGAGCCGCAGACCTTTGTATTCGAGCAGCAACGCGCCGGTTGGCAGATCGGCGAGAGCAAAGACGCCCCGGCCATGAACGGGCGAAGTCCGGACAGTGATTCGACGCATGGTGTGGCGGTTCGCAGTGTGGAGGTTGAATATTTGGTGGAAGGCGTGCTCATCGTTATGATGTGGCCGTCATAAATCGCTGTCACGTCCATGCCCGCAGTTTCCCCCCGCAAGAGCAGGAAGCGCAAGCCGTCACGCGGCTCGCTTGCGCGATATCGCAACCGGATCGTCGAAGTACTCGGGGAGGCGCGCGGCCAGCGCGTGATGATACGGTCGATTCACGACGACGGCGTGGAACGCCGCACCGCCGTGAAGTGGGTCAATCTGCTGCCGCTGGAGACCGAGTTGTTCTAGCGGACGCTCAGTCCCGCAACAATCCCCGCGCCTGTTCGAGCAACGCGGCCGCAGCGAGCATTTCCTTTCTGCCGGCCATCGTCAGCGCGGCGATCGCGGTGTCCTTGAACAGCTCATCGTTGGACGTGACCCGCGCGCCAGCGTCACCGACACGCCCCTGACGCAGCCGGAAAAACGCCACCGTCTCGAACGCCTGCGCGCGTAGCGCCTCGCCCGACGCGGCCGCGACCAGTTCCGCCGCGCCGGTCAACTGGGCGAGCGCGCCGTCAAAATCTGCACGTTCCATCGTCGTCTCCCAAATCTGGTTCACACTATCGCATCTGACCACAACGCGAAACAACGAACGGAGACGATGCATGGCAGTCAACGAAGCGGTAATGGCATTGCGTGAAGCGCTCGGAGCGCAGGTCGTGGCGCTGCCCGATGAATTCGGCGACAGGCGCGTCGTGGACTGGAGCGGCCTGCCCGGCGCGACGCCGCTCGCGATCATCCGCGCGCGCACCACCGATGATGTCGCGAAAGCGCTCGCGATCTGCTCGAAGCACAGGCAACCGGTTGTCACGCAAGGCGGTCTCACGGGCCTCGTCGGCGGTGCGAACGCGCTCGGCGGCGAAGTGGCGCTGAGTCTCGAGCGCATGAACCGCATCGTCGAAATCGATGAAGTCTCCGCGACCATGACCGTCGAAGCCGGCACGCCGCTGCAAGTGGTTCAGGAGGCGGCGAGCGCGGCGGGCTTCTACTTTCCGCTCGATCTCGGCGCGCGCGGCAGTTGCTCGATCGGCGGCAATCTCGCAACGAACGCGGGCGGCAACCGCGTCATCAAGTACGGCATGATGCGCGATCAGGTGCTCGGCGTCGAAGCGGTGCTGGCGAGCGGCGAGATCGTCGGCGGACTTAACAAGATGATCAAGAACAACAGCGGCTACGACTTGCGGCATCTGTTGATCGGCAGCGAAGGCACGCTCGCAGTGATCACGCGCGTCGTGTTGCGCTTGCGCCCGAAGCCAACCGCGAGCTCCACCGCATGGTGCGGCCTGCCGGATTTCGCCGCCGTCACCACGCTGCTCACGCGCGCGCAGGCGGGACTCGCGCCGGGCGTGTCCGCGTTCGAAGTGATGTGGGCGGGCTATCACGACACCGTCATCGCGAATCTGAAGAATCTGCGCGCGCCGCTCGCCGATGCGCATCCGTTCTACGTGCTGCTGGAAAGCGTCGGCACCGATCCCGCGCGGCACGGCGAAGCCTTCGAGGAGTTTCTCGGCGGCATGCTCGAAGCAGGCATCGTGACCGATGCGGCGATCGCATCGAACGAGGCGCACGCGCGTGATTTCTGGGCGATCCGCGATGCGCCTGGCGAATACGATCGCTTCATCCCGAACCACGCGGCGTATGACGTGAGCTTTTCCATCGCGCAGGTCGGCGATGCGGCCGCGCAATGCGAGGCGCGTCTGCGCGCGCGCTGGCCCGACGCGATTGTGATGACCTACGGCCATCTGGGCGACGGCAATATTCACATCGTCGTGGATATTCCGGGCAGAGGAAAGCAGGACCATGACGATGTCGACGCCGTCGTCTACGACGTCACGCGCGCGTTCGAAGGCTCGATTTCGGCGGAGCACGGCATCGGCCTGAAGAAGCGCGCGTATCTGCATCTCGCGCGCCGCGAAGCCGATATCGCGTCGATGCGCGCGATCAAGGCGGCGCTCGATCCGCACGGATTGCTCAATCCGGGCAAGGTGTTCTAGCCGCGCTCGTGCGAATGCCGGTGATGGATGTCCGGAAAGTGCGCGTGCGTATGCGTGATCGGCAGATGCACGTGCGGATGCGTATGCGGTTCGTCGCCGGCATACGGAAAGTCGTGCGCGTGCCGATGATGCTCGTCATGCACATGCCGATGCACATGCTCCAGCCGTTCGTGCGTGTGTTCGTGTTCGTGCCGTTCGCGCACGTGCAGCCACACGCCGAGCGCCATCAGCGCGGCGGCGATCCAGAACGCCGCGCCCGGCGCGTGCGGCCACATCGCGAGCGCGAGCGCGACGCCGAACACGGGCGCGACCGAGAAATACGCGCCCGTGCGCGCGGTGCCGAGATGGCGCAGCGCGATCACGAATAGCACGAGACTCACGCCATAGCCGCCGAAGCCCGTCGTCATCGCGCCGAGGACGATATGCGGCGCGGGCAGACCCGCGCCCATCGCGAGCGCGATACCGAGATTCACCGCCCCGGCGACGAGTCCTTTTGCGCACGCGATCAGCGTGGCGTCGGCGCTCGAGATTCTGCGCGTCAGATTGTTGTCGATGGCCCAGCAGAGACACGCCAGCGCGATCAGCAGCGCACCCGCCGATATGCCGCTCGGGCCAGGTTCCCACGCCAGCACGACCCCGCCCGCGACGATCGCGGCCATGCCGAGAAACACCGGCAGATCGACGTTCTCGCGAAATACGATCCACGCGATCGCCGCCGTCAGCACGCCTTCCAGGTTGAGCAGGAGCGCGCTCGTCGCGGCGGGCGTGGTCGTCAGGCCGAGCATCAGCAGCGCCGGTCCGGCGACGCCGCCGAACGCGATCGCGCCGAGCAGCCAGGCCAGTTCCCGTGCGCCCACGCCTTTGTCCTTCTCGCGCCAGAACCGGCGGCCGAGCAGCACCGCGCCGAGGCCGATACCGCTGCCGAGATAGAACAGGCCCGCGACCATGAACGGCGGCATCGGGCCGAGCAGCGCTTTCGCGATCGGCGTGGTCGCGCCGAACAGCGCGGCGGCGCCGAGCGCAGTGAGGATCGCGGTGAAACGGCTTTGCATCTCGCGGCCTTTGAATGTGCGATGACGTCTGGAAGTGTAGTCCGCGCCGATTGATCCGACGTTACGCGCGCCCCGTTCTCATTCTTCGCTCATTTTCGACGCGCAGAATGCCCTCCATCGAAAGACAACAGCAACCCAGGAGACGAGAAATGAAAGCGATCAGATACGCGATAGTGGCAGCCAAACTGACTTTCGGTCTGGCGACGGTGGCGCAGGCGCATCCGTTCATCGGCGTGGGCATCATCGGCGGTCCGGAGTTTCCGGTCGCCTCCAGCGCGCAGAGCGCGCCGCCGCTGCCGGTCTATGCCCGCGCGACGGATTCTGGCCCCGCGCCGCTGCCGCTCGACGCGCCGCCGGTACGGTACGCGCAGCCGGCCATCGGCAATATCGCGTCGATCATGGGGCACGCGAATGCTCAGGACGGCGTGTGACGATGCTAATCGCGCTCACATCGACGCGAAAAGGATTCGTTTGTGCCGTCGCGCGTGCAGCGTTAGCCTGATCGCATGACAAAAACCATCGACTACGCCGCAATCGCCGACGCCGCGCGCGACGGCTACATGAACCGCGTCATCGCGAACGTGAACGATCACGACGTCCACATCAGCGTGATGGACGCGCCCTTCCAATGGCACTTCCATCCGAATTCCGACGAGACTTTCGTGTCAGTGGAGGGTACGTTGATCATCGAGTTCGAGGACGGCGCCGTCGAATTGAGCGCGGGACAATTGCTGACCGTGCCCGCGGGCAAACTTCATTGCACGCGGCCGGGCGGCGCGCGATCGGTCAACCTGACCATCGAGAAAACGGACACCGAAACGGTGTTCTGCGACGCGCCGAACTAGCGCGCCGCGCGCGTTTCCAGATGTTCCACGAGGCGCTGCGCCGCAGGCTGCAACGAATCGAAATCCCTGAAGCACACGACGAAGCGGCGTTTCGCGAAGGCATCCGATAGCGGCACGGCTTCGACACCTAGCGCCTGCCGGTAGGTTCCAGCCACTTCCATCGGCACGACGCTGATGCCCAGTCCCGCCGCGACGACGCGAAACGCCGCGTCGAAGCTCGACACGATCACGCGATACGACATCGTCTTGCCGGCCTGCGCCGCCGCGCGCTGCAACATCGTGTGCACGGCCGTCGCCGGCGGCAGTCCGACGTGCTCGAACGCCAGCGATTCCTCGAAGCTCACCGTGCGCCGCCGCGCGAACGGATGATCGGCGGGCACCGCGAGCGCGAGCTGATCGTGCCGATACGCGCGATGCTGCAAGCCGCGCAGATCGACGCTGTCCCAGCACACGCCCACCGACGCCACGCCTTCGCGCAGTTGCCGTACGAGATCGTGCGACAGGCGCTCTTCCACATCGACCTTGATGTTCTGATTCGCGGGCTCGCGCATGAACGCGGCGATATCGTCGAGCAGCGCTTCCGCAATCGCCGATGCCGACGCGCATATGCTCACGCGCCCCATCAGACCGCCGCCGAACGCGGCGACATCGTTGGCGATGCGCTCCATCGTGAAAAGCACGCTGCGCGCGTGCTCCAGCAGCGCCATGCCTGCGGGCGTCGGTTCGACGCCGCGCCGCGAGCGCGACAGAAGCGGCACGCCGAGCGACGTCTCCAGCTGCGCGATGCGCTTGCTGATCGCCGAAGGCTCGATATGCGATTCCTGCGCCGCGCGCGCGATGTTCTGGTGCTCGCAAACTGTCACGAATAGACGCAGCGTTTTCAGGTCGATGTCGCGCATGGCAGGGCGGTTTCCTCTGACGTTCCGAACGGGAAGCATGAGCCTTCCAAAATACCGCTTTAATGGCATTTGCGGAATCTCTAAAGTCGAACCCATACACACAAAAGACTCGGAGACAAAGCCATGCCCGCGTTCCCCCAGCGCGCCGTGATCCGCGAAGTCGGCTTGCGCGACGGCCTGCAAAGCATTCGAACGGTCGTCCCGACCGCTCGCAAGATCGAATGGATCGGCGACGCCTACGCCGCCGGCCAGCGCGAAATCGAAGTCGGCTCGTTCGTGCCCGCGCGCCTTCTGCCGCAACTTGCCGACACCGCCGAACTCGTCACCTACGCGAAGACGCTGCCGGGCCTTTTCGTATCCGTGCTCGTGCCGAATCTCAAGGGCGCGGAGCGCGCCATCGAAACACACGCCGATCTGATGCTCGTGCCGCTTTCCGCGAGCCGCGCGCACAGTCTCGCGAATCTGCGCAAGACGCCGGAAGAAGTCGTCGACGAAGTGGCGCGCATGCGCGCCGCGCGCGATGCGTCGGGCGCGAAGACGCTGATCGAAGGCGGCATCGGCACCGCGTTCGGCTGCACGATCCAGGGCCATGTCGATCACGCCGATGTGCTGCGCTACATGCAGGCGCTGCTCGATGCCGGCGCGGACCGTGTGAGCATCGCCGATACGGTCGGTTACGCCGGTCCGCGCGCCGTGCGCGATCTGTTCGAGAAGGCGCGCGCCATCGCGGGCGAGCGCTTGTGGTGCGGCCACTTTCACGACACGCGCGGCCTCGCGCTCGCCAACGTCTGCGCCGCCCTCGAAACCGGCGTCGCGCGCTTCGATGCGACGCTCGCGGGTATCGGCGGCTGTCCGCATGCGCCGGGCGCGAGCGGCAATGCATCGAGCGAGGATCTCGCGTTCATGCTCGCCGACATGGGCATCGAAACCGGCATCGACATTCCAGCCTTGCTGACCCTGCGCGCGAAGCTCGCGCATTGGCTCGACGGCGAAACGCTGCGCGGCGCGCTCGCGCTCGCGGGCTTGCCGGTCACTTACGGATCGAACGCTGCAATCGCAGCCTGAGGACGATATGAACCATTCAACCCTGCCGCTCGAAGGCATTCGCGTGATCGAGTTCACGCATATGGTGATGGGCCCGACCTGCGGCATGATCCTCGCGGATCTCGGCGCGGAAGTCATCAAGATCGAACCGCCCGGCGGCGACAAGACGCGCAATCTGCCGGGCCTCGGCATTGGCTTCTTTCGCTCGTTCAATCGCAACAAGAAGAGCGTCGTCCTCGACATCAACACGGACGAGGGCCGCGAAGCCGCGATCGAACTGATCGGCGAATGCGACGTGCTGCTCGAAAATTTCCGCCCCGGCCTGATGGCGAAATTCGGGCTGGATTACGACACGCTATCGAAGGCGCATCCGAAACTCATCTACGTGTCGCACAAAGGCTTCCTTCCCGGCCCGTACGAAAAGCGTCTCGCGCTCGACGAAGTCGTGCAGATGATGGGCGGCCTCGCGTACATGACCGGTCCGGCGGGGCGGCCACTGCGCGCCGGGACCTCGGTGAACGACATCATGGGCGGCATGTTCGGCGCGATCGGCGTGCTCGCCGCGCTGCGCGAACGCGATCTCACCGGACGCGGCCAGGAAGTGCAGAGCGCGCTGTTCGAGAACTGCGTATTTCTTTCCTCGCAGCACATGCAGCAATACGCGATGACGCGTGAAGCGCCGCCGCCGATGCCCTCGCGCGTGTCGGCGTGGAGCGTGTACGACGTGTTCACGCTGGCCGGGGGCGAGCAGTTGTTCATCGGCGCGGTGAGCGACAAGCAGTTCGTCACGCTGTGCGATGTGCTCGAACGGTCCGACCTCGCGCAGGAACCCGGCTTCGCGACCAACGCGATGCGCGTCGCGGTGCGTCCGCATCTGCTGGAACGGCTCGGCGAGATCCTCGCGCATCATCGCGCGGACGAACTCGCGCCGAAGCTCGAAGCGGCCGGTATTCCCTACGCGCCGATCATGCGCCCCGAGCAACTGCTCGACGATCCGCATCTGAAGGCGAGCGGCGGCCTCGTGCCGATGCAGACCGACGACGGTGGCACCACCGACGTCGTATTGCTGCCGCTCACGATGGGCGGCCGGCGCCCCGGCGTGCGGCAACCGCTCGCGCGCGTCGGCGAGCATACCGACGAAGTGCTGGGACGGCTCAAGAAGAACGTCACGGCATGAAGCATCGCGACGAGCGCATACAAAAAGCCAGCGCCATCGCCCACTCAGGAGACACAGCAATGCAGCCAACCTTCAGCGCGGTCGCCGAGCCGCTCGTTTCGCCCGACGTACGCGTCGCCTCGACACCCGCCGCGCAAATCTCCGCGCGCATGGATCGCCTGCCGATCACGCGGCATCTGTGGATGCTCGTGTTTCTGATCTCGCTCGGCGGCTTTTTCGAAATCTACGATCTGATCTTCACTGGCTATATCGCGCCGGGCATGGCGAAAAGCGGCCTGTTGCAGACGACCACGCATGCGTTCTTCGGCTTCACGGGCATCGCGGGCTTCATAGCGGCGACCTTCGCGGGGCTTTTCATCGGCACGTTCTTCTTCGGCTGGCTGCCCGACCGTTACGGGCGGCGCAGCGTGTTCACGTTCTCGCTGCTGTGGTACTCGGTCGGCTCGGCGATCATGGCCTTTCAGACGACGCCCGAAGGCGTGATCTTCTGGCGTTTCGTGACGGGCATCG
The DNA here is from genome assembly GCF_018408855.1 of Caballeronia sp. NK8. Lineage (GTDB taxonomy): Bacteria > Pseudomonadota > Gammaproteobacteria > Burkholderiales > Burkholderiaceae > Caballeronia. The sequence goes on from NZ_AP024325.1 coordinate 69,770, forward strand.
GCGTGGGCATCGAGATCATCACCATCGACAGCTACGTGACCGAGCTGGTGCCGCAACACATGCGCGGCCGCGCGATGGCGTTCAACCAGATGGTGATGTTCGCCGCCGCGCCCGTCGCCGCGATCCTGTCCTACTGGCTCGTGCCGGAGACGGTGTTCGGTCTCGATGGATGGCGCGTGGTCGTGCTCGCCGGATCGGTCGGCGCAGTGGTCGTGTGGTTCATCCGGCGCACGGTGCCCGAGAGCCCGCGATGGCTCGCCATGCACGGCAGGATCGAGGAAGGTGAGCGCGTGGTCGGCAACATCGAGCGCGTGGTCGAGCGCGAGTCGGGTGCGGCGCTGCCGCCGCCCGCGCCTGTCGTCGAGCAGCCGGCGCATCGGCGGGCGTCGCTTGGCGAGTTGTTCCATGCGCCGTATCGCTCGCGTCTGATCATGCTCATCGTCTTCAATTTCTGTCAGGCGATCGGCTATTACGGCTTCGCGAACTGGGTGCCGACCTTGCTGATCGGGCAAGGCATCACCGTGACGAAAAGTCTGCTGTATTCGTTCGTCATCGCGTTCGCGCTGCCAGTGGGGCCGCTGCTCGCGATGCTCTATGCCGATCGCATCCAGCGCAAGTATCTGATCGTCGGCGGCGCGCTCGTCGTCATTGCGAGCGGCCTCGCATTCGGGCAGATGAAATCGCCCGCGGCGCTCATCGTATTCGGCGTGCTGATCTCGCTCGCGGGGCAAACCATCTCGGTCTGCTATCACGCGTATCAGACCGAGCTCTTTCCGACGGCCGTGCGCTGCCGTGCGAGCGGCATCGTGTATTCGGCAAGCCGCGTGGGCGCGATGATGTCGGGCTTCATCATCGCGTTCCTGTTGAAGGACTTCGGCGTGCCGGGGGTTTTCATCGGCATCACCGTTTGCATGCTGCTCGTCGCGCTCGCGATCGGCCTGTTCGGGCCGAAGACCAACGGCTTGCGTCTCGAAGAACTCAATCACTGACCGGGAACGAGTTCTGCTGCTCGCGGCTCCAAGCGAGCGCCGTGTCGGCGGACTCGCGTGACGAGCGGCAGACTTGAACCCATGAACACGCAACTCAGTGAGCAGTGTAAATCGCGCCTGTACCGGTTGAAGTTCGAGACGCCTGAAGACGGCATCGCGTACATTTTGGCCGACAGCCGCGAGGCCGCCTGGCGCATGGGCAAGACGGTGATGGCGGTGCTTCACAGCATCGGCGTCCAGCATGTCGCGCTGAAGGACGTCCGCTCGTTCATCGAACTCGTGCGCCTGGGTGTGAGCGAGGATCACGACATGCGTATCTTCGAGATCGCGGTGAAAGACGGGCAGGTTCTGCAATGGGCCGACGCGCCGTACTTTCTGACCGACGATGCCTCGCTGCTCGGCAAATGGGCCGAACTACGCGCCGATCTGGCCGCGAACATCGTACGCGCGATGATGCGCCGCGCGCGATAGGACGCGTTTCACGGGTACGCCTCATGCTAGTGCACGATCAGACGCCGTGCATCGATATGGTGTGTGATCTTGCGTCGTCCGAACCTGGCGGGGTGCCCAGATGATACGGTCGTATAACCACAGGGGTTACGTGCTCGAAGTCGCAATCGAAACGAGCTGCAGGCTCGTGCCGCCGCCCGGGGCGGTGCATTATCTGGCCATTGTGACCATCAGCCGGTCGGGGCGGCCGGTGACTGCGTTCTCGCCGCTATGCATCGACCGCGCGCGCTATGCGAACTTCGTCTCTGCCGAGGACGCGCTGATGAGCGCACACACGGCGGCACGCGCGTTCGTCGACGACTGGGTGCGAACGGCACCTTGATTTCAGGATGCGGGACGGATGAGCCGTCCGGCAGTCAGGCGGCGGCGCGCCGGCTCTGCTGTCCTTCTTGCGCGTCCGCAGCGGACGACGCGGTATCGAGCGCGTTGTCCAGCAACGCGAGCTTGCGTTGAAGCAACGCTACGCGCTGACATTGCGATGGCACGAGATCGTAATCGGCATCGAGTTGCGCGATCCGCATGTCCCAATATCTTGCAGGCAGGCGCTCGGAGGTCACGCTGCGTTCGACGAAATTTGCCAGGATCATTTCCAGATGCAGGAGCTCGCGCTCCGCGAGTTGGGCTGGGCGTCGCTGTCGAAATGCTGGGACGGTGGTGGCGTCGATACTACTTTTCATAGGGCTGTTTCCGGCTTGATTTGCAGAGACCTCTATTAAAGCAATCAATGTTCCGGACAGGCGATTCAAGCTTATTCAATTTGTTTCGAATTGAAACGAGGGTTCACAAGATCGCTGAAATGCCCGTCGTAATCGCTCGGAGGCTGTTACATTTTTTAGCCTGAACTCGTCGAAGCTCGGACGCGCGATCGCGAGGCGCCCGCACTTTCCGGGTTATGACATCGGAATGACACGCAAAGTTTTCAATCGCGGCGAGATATCGAGAGAAACATATCGCTTCGAATGACGAGGCGTCGTCTGAATGCGAGTTGTTCCGATTGTCTTCGGATGGTCGTCGATATACTTTGGAAAACTGAATATCGGTGGTGTTTGAAAAACGCGCGGCCAACGCGCATTTTCCGGACCGAAGGATTTCGTATCCGTTCAAGCAAGGAGAATGAAAACGGAGCAGTCTCCTCTCGCGAAACTGCTCCGTGTCCTCAGAATGACTTCTCGGAGTTCTGTTGACGCGAGGAAGCTTAGCAATCACATCGGCCGATATAAACCACGCGCCGCGCAATGGACTTCTCCGGAATACGCAGTAATAACGTCGTCGATCCACAACACCTGATCCGACGTGGCGCGCGCGCTGTTGCCGCTAAGCGGTTGACCTTAAAAGAATATGAAGGCATTTACGCGCCCGTTCTCACGATCAGCAAATGACTATTGCGCACGATACGCAGCCACATTCGGGGACCCGTCGCCTAAAGTGTGTCCAGTTTCTCAGGGCGAGCGGACGTCCAAACGGCCCGTCGAACCTCAGGAAGCTTTTCGCGTTAAACAGGATCTAGAGAATCATGAAAAAAACCCTTCTCATCGCGGGCATTCTCGGCACGTTCGCAGCGGCAGCCCACGCGCAAAGCAGCGTCACGCTGTACGGCACGCTGGATGCAGGCCTCGTCTACACGAACAATTCCGGTGGCCATAACAACTGGCAGCAAGGCAGCGGCTCGGTTTCCGATACTTACTTCGGCCTGAAAGGCAGTGAGGATCTGGGCGGCGGGTTGCACGCGCTCTTCAAGCTGGAGAGCGGCTTCAACCTCAATAATGGCCGTTACACCGAAAGCAATACGATGTTCAATCGCCAGGCTTACGTCGGCTTGCAACACGATCAATACGGTACGATCACGCTCGGCCGTCAATATGATTCGATGGTCGATTATCTGTCGCCGTTCTCGGAAGCAGGTGCGGGCTACGGCAATAATCTGAGCGCGCATCCGTTCGACAACGACAACCTCGATCATTCGTTCTCGATCAAGAACTCGGTCAAATATCAAAGCGCGAACTACGCGGGCTTCAAGTTCGGCGGCCTGTACGGCTTCTCGAACGACGCCGGCCAGTTCGCGAACAATCGCGCGTGGAGCGCGGGCGCGTCGTACAGCACTGGCCCGCTCAACTTCGGGGCGGCCTATTTGCAGACGAATAACTCGCGCAACAGCGCGAACGCGAACGGCGCGGTTTCGGCGGGTCAGGGCAATAACGCGAACCTGACCGCCGAACTGCAGCGCACCTTCGGCGCGGGCGTGAACTACACGTTCGGCCCGGCAACGGTCGGCTTCGTGTGGACCAACACGCACTACGACCAACTGCTCGCGGCGTCGCAAGGCGGCTCGACGATCGCGCTGCCGGGCAACACGAACCTGCATCTGAACAACTTCGAGCTGAACGGCCGTTATGCGCTGACGCCGGCGCTGAGCCTCGACGCCGCGTACACGTACACGGACGGCAAGGTGACGGGCGGCAACGGCACCGGCGATCCGAAGTGGCATACGGTTTCGCTGCAGGCCGATTACTCGCTCTCGAAGCGCACCGATGTGTACGTGGAAGGCGTGTATCAGCACGCGTCGGGCGAACTGGGCAACGCGGGCGCCAACGTCGCGATGATCAACACGCTGTCTCCGTCGTCGACGCAGAATCAGGTCGCGGCGACGGTGGGTCTGCGTCACCGCTTCTAAACGCAGCATCGCAGGAAAGAGCGGCCGCGATCGACGAGATCGCGGCCGTTTTGCATGGCGAGCTACTTCTTGTCCTGTTCGGATCGCTTGATGAGCTGGCCGACATCATGCCCCGCGCCGCCCGTGCCCGCTGCGAGCCGCGCCAGCGCGCTCGCGGCGGTATCGCGCCGCACCCCGCTTTCAGGGCGAAACTGCTTCGGCAGCGCGAGATGGAAGGTCGCGCCGCGATCGGGCTCGCCTTCGGCCCACGCGCGGCCGCCGTGCCGCTCGATGATGCGCCGGACGTTCGCCAGCCCGATGCCGGTGCCGTCGAATGCCTCGTTCACATGCAGCCGCTGGAACACGCCGAAGAGTTTGTCGACATAACGCATGTCGAAGCCCACGCCGTTGTCGCGCACGAAATAGACGATATGACCGATCAGCTCGCCCGTGCCTTCGCGCGCGCCGATCTCGATGGCCGGCTGCTCGCGCTGCGCGCTGAACTTCACCGCATTGGACATGATGTTCGCGAACGCGACATGCAGAAAGACGTGATCCGCTTCGACGGGCGGCAGGGCGTCCACCGTCCAGTGCACGCGTGAGGACGCGCGTTCATCGATATCGTTCTGGATCACCGTACGCACGAGCGCGTGGACATCGACCTGATGCGGACGCAGCGCCGCGCGGCCGAGTTGCGCGAACGAAAGCAGATCGTCGACGAGTCGGCCGCCGAAACGCGCCGACGTCACGATGCGCTCCAGATAGCCGCGCCCGCGCTCCGAGAGCTTCTCGCCGTCGATCTGTTTGAGCAGCTCCGCGAAGCTCACGATATGACGCAGCGGCGCGCGCAGATCGTGCGATACCGTGTACGAAAACCCTTCGAGCTCGTGATTCGCGCGCCCGAGTTCGGTCGCGAGCTGCGCGATTTCCTCCGCGCGCCGCAGCACGATGCCGAGCACGGCCGCGCGGAATTCGAGCGCGATCTCGCGCTCGGCGGGGCGCCACGGCAGCGAGCGATGGCGCACCACATCCGTCCAGGTATCGAAGCTCTCGCGCGGCGAAAGCGATGCGGCGAGGCCCGTCAGCTTCGCGCGCGGATCGCCCGCCCACTCGATCGTCTGCACGACTTCGCGCCGGAACCAGATGACATAGTTCCGGTAGATCTTCGAGATCGATACGGCCAGAAAGCCGGCCACGTCCGGCGAATCCGCAAGCGCGGGGCACTCCTGCGAGGCGCGGTCCGACAGCACGACGTCCTCGCTCTGATCGTCGAGCCAGTCGACGAGCGCGGTCACGCTGTGCTCGCCGGGCGTCACGCCGACGAGCGACGTGCGCCCCTCGAAGATCACCGCCGCGCCCGACGAGCGCGTGAAGCCGAGCAGATCGGATGCGTCGTCGACGAGCGCATCGACGAAGCTGTCGGTATTCGCCATCGACGAAAGCAGCTTCGAGAGCATGCGGCGCAGTTCGAGCCGGTAATGCGCTTCGGACTGCGTTTCGCGCGCTTCGATCTGCAGCGCCACGATCTGCGCGACATGCTCGCACGCCGTGCGCACTTCGAAAGACGGCAGGCGCGGCGTCGCGTGATGGCACGAGATCAGGCCCCAGAGTTTGTCGTCGACGAGGATGGACATCGACATCGAGGCGAGCGTGCCCATGTTGCGCATGTATTGCAGATGCACCGGCGACACGCTGCGCAAGGACGCGTAGGTGAGATCGGTGGGGCGGCCCGTCTCCGGATGCAGCGCGGGCACGAGCGGCGCGGCTTCGTAGTTCGCGTTCGAGATGAGCCGGATGCGGTTCCTGCGATACAGCTCGCGCGCCTGCGCGGGAATGTCCGATGCCGGAAAGTGCTGGTTCAGATACGACGGATAGCCCGGCTCGGCCGCTTCGGCGAGCACGTTGCCGTGGCCTTCCTCGTCGAACTGATAGACGAGCGTGCGGCCGAAGCCGGTCATGCGCGCGATCTCCGTCGCCGCGAACTGGCAGATCTGCTCGATGGTGCGCATCGACTGGACTTCGCTCACGAAGGAGCGCACGAGCGGGTAGATCGTCGAGAAGACATCGGCGGTGTCCTGCGCGGGCTCGACTTCGACGAACAGCAGCCCGTCATGCCGATGCACGATGATCGCGACGGGTCCGCGCGGCGTCCAGCCGTCGATCACCACGTTGCCGACGTGGAACGTCGCGCCATCGCGCGCGAGTTGCGTGAGCCCCGCGCTCGCGCGCTCGGCGGCATGCTGGCCGAGCACCGTCGACAACGCGCGGCCGAGACACGCGTCGGGCGCGATGTTCGCGAACTGTGCGACGTTGCCGCTGACCTGCAGGATGCGGCAGTGCGCGTCGACACTGAAGAGCACGCCGTGAGGCTGAATGCCGCCGGGAATGTGAATCGGCTCGCGCGCACATTGCGCGTGGACCGATGCATCGAGCGTATCGGAGCCGGTGATGTCTGCGGCAGAGGTTTTGTCCATCATCGTCCTGGTAATGCGGTTTCGGCTGGTGATGAGCCGCTCATCTTCGAATCATAGATGCGTCGAGTGTCTGGAAGCCAGCCATGACGCGCAAGCGGTGATTTCTACTTGCCGCGTCATGCGTGGGCGTGTCATTTCTACGCTGAGCAGCGCGAGTTGCGGCGATCCACGAGCGCGTTCATGCATGAATCGTTCCGCGCCGTGGATCGAACGCGGACCCGCTGATACCATGCGAAGCCGACTCACGTGAGAGCCACGCCGGAGATCGATTGAAATCCGCACGCATCGCCGCGACGGTCCTGCCGGTTGCGATCGTCTGCCTCGTTCATGCGCGCGATGCCGCCGCGCAGTCGTATCGCGACGTGGCGCCGATCGCGCCTCCCGCCGCTGCGAAGCCGCGCGCGTTGCCTTCGCCGCCCGAGCCCGATGACAAGTCGCAGGACGTCGCGATCCGCGATCTGCGGGGCATCGCATTCGTGCGCGCGCATGCCGGTGCCGGTGCCGATACCGATACCAACGCGCGTGCTTCCGCGCAAGCAGGCGCGATCACGGCGACGGGCGTTCCATTGCTCACGCCCGAGTTTCTCGACGGCTTTTCCGCCGATCTGCACGAGCCGCTGACCTTCGCGCGACTCGCCGCGATACGCCGCGCGGTCGTGCAGCGCTATCGCGCGGCGGGCCAGCCGCTCGTCGATGTGTACGTGCCCGAACAGGACGTGAGCAACGGCGTCGTGACGATCGCGATTGCGGAGTTTCGCGCGGGACGAGTCATACCGAAAGGCAACCGCTATTTCTCCGATGCGTTGCTCACGCGCGAGATGCCGCTTGCGAGCGGCGAACCGATTCGCGAAGCCGATGTCGCGTCCGGGCTTGCGTTGCTCAACGCGAATCCGTATCGGCGTGTCGATGTGATCTACGCGCCCGGCGCCGAGCACGATACCACCGATGTCGTGCTGCAAACCGAAGACCGCTTGCCGTTTCGCCTCTACGGCGGCTACAACAACGACGGCGTGCGCGACCTCGGCCGCGATCGCATTCTCGCTGGATTCGACTACGGCAATCTGTTCGGCATCGATGCGCGCATCGGCTATCAGATGACCGCGAGTAACGATCTGCTGAGCGGCAATCCGGATATCGAAGGGCGGCCCGATCGGCCGCGTTACATCGCGCATGCGTTCAATGTGATCGCGCCGTTGCCGTGGCTCGACCGCATCGAGCTGTTCGGCGTGTACGCGCAGAGCACGCCGCGCCTGCCCGATAGTTACGGTCAAACCGGCCTCAGCGCGCAGCTCAGCTTTCGATACGACTGGCGCTTGCCGCCGCTCGATCGCGCCGGCGCGTGGCAGCAGCAGGTGCAGATCGGCTACGACTTCAAGCGCTCCAACAACGACCTCGAATTCGGCGGCTTTCAGGTGTTCAACGCGAACACGCATATCCATCAGTTCGTGATCGCCTACGATCTCCTGCGAAGCGATGCATCCGGCGATACGCATCTCAATGCATCGCTATTCGCGAGTCCCGGTTACTTCGACAGCAGCAGTAACGACGAAGCCTACGATGCGGCGCGTCTCGGCGCGACACCGCGCTATCAGTACATGCAGTTGTCGGCGCAGCGCGACATGCCGCTCGGCAAGTCGGGCTTTTCGGTGTCGGCGCGCGGGCTGTTTCAATGGACGGGCAGCACGCTGTTGCCGAGCGAAGAGCTGGGTCTGGGCGGCGATGCCACCGTGCGCGGCTACGAGCCGTACGCCGCGCAAGGCGATCGCGGCTGGAACGTGCAGACGGAATTGCGTGCGCCGGCGATATCGGCGGGCAGCGCGGCCATGCAGCCGTTCCTGTTTTTCGATGCGGGGCACGTGTGGAATCGCATCGCCGAATTCGGTGAAGTCAACAATGCGTCGCTGGCGAGCGTCGGAGCGGGGATTCGCGTGCAGATCGGGCGCTTCGTCAGCTTTCGCGGGACGTATGGGTTTCCGCTCAAGGCGGTGGTGCCGAACGGGTCGAAGGCGCCGGTTGGGGAGGTGTTTCTGGTGATCGGGAGTTAGCGGACTGGACGGCGCACCGCGCCGCCCAGCCGCACGCGCGTCAGGGCTGCGCCTGCTGCCACTGCAAAACCGGATGCGTCGCGCCAGCAGGCATTGCCCACACGCCGCCCGCCGGAATATTCCAGTCGAGGTAATTCGACACATTGCTCATCTGCGCCGTCGACAGCCCGTTCGAATCCGGCGGCACCGTGCCCGAGTTCGACCCGGCGGCAGTCGTGCGAATCGTCGTGTCCTTGTTCCAGTAGACGTTGTTGTGGATCGCGCCCTGGTTGTAGGCGGCGATGCCGCCTTCCGGGTCTCCCGGCGGCCCGCCGCCGCCGACCTGCCCGACCGCGAACGACTCGTTGATGACGCCCGTGCTGCCGTTGACGAACACGAGCCCGCCGCCGCCAAACCCGCCCACGCTGCCGGTCGCGTATGACTGCGTGATGAGTCCCGTGTTGAACGCGACGAGCCCGCCGGTCTCGCCGTGGTTGCCGGCGTACGTCGTGCCGGTCGCGTACGACTGCGCGATGGTCCCGTTATTGACGCCGACCAGCCCGCCCGCCGGGATCTGATAGCCGACATCCGCCGTGCTCGACGAGCGCTCGACCGTCCCGTTGTTCACGCCGACGAGTCCGCCCGCGCCGAATCCGCCGAAGCCGTTTTGCCCGACCGCGCCCGTCGTGTTGACGTAGGTGACGAGGCCATTGTTTTGACCCGCCAGCAAGCCGAGCCCACCGGACGAGTAGCCGCCCGTGCTGGCGTTGGTGAGATTCAGATTGCGCACGATGCCGCTCGTGCCGATCACGCCGAACATGCCGAAGTAGTCGTTCACGAGATCCGACTGCGTCGCGAGTTTGTCGATGCTGTGGCCGAAGCCGTCGAACTGTCCGGTGAACGGCGCGGCCGTCGTCTGTCCGATCGGCGTGAAGTAGTTGGGATAGGCCGTCGCGCTCGCGTCGATGTCCTTGCCGAGCGCATAGTTGCCCGCGAGGTCCTTCGACACGTTCGACAGATCGGCGAGCGTGTTCACGAGCCGGTAAGCGGTCGCCTGCGTGACGAGCCCGCTATACGGCGCGGCGGTCCATCCGCTGTTGGTGAGCACCGTGCCCGGCGCGTAGCTGCCGTTCATGTCATAGAGCGCGCTCACGATTCCGCCGCTTTTGGACCAGTCGATCGTGCCGCCGTTGGTCACGCTGCCGCCGTTGTCGACGCCGCCCGCATCCGCGCGCAACGTGAGATTGCCGTTGCCCGTGTTGCCGATGGTCGCGCCCGTGCCGATCGTCACGTTATGCGCCGCGCCGAGTGTCAGCGACGCATTGCCGTTCCACTGGACGTTGCCCGCCACGCTCAGGTCGCCGCTGCTGGTTTCCATATCGACCGAGGTGCCGTTGGCGAGACTGCGCGCGAACGAATCCGCGTTCGCCTGATCGACCGTGAAGGTTGGCGCGCCGAGCTTCCACGTGCGCGCCTGCACGTTCGCGCCTGCGACATCGAGCGTGGTTGCGCGCGTCTCGACCGTGCCGCCGCTGCCGTTCGCGTTGGTGGCGGCGATCGCGCCGTTCGCGTGCACCGCGCCCTGGTCGGCGACGAGCCACACGTGGCCGTCGCGCGTCGCGGTGCCGGTCGCGCGGATCGCGCTGCTGTTGCCCGCGAGCGCGTAGACGTTGCCATCGGCGGCTTGCAGGTTCGCCTGCGCCGCCTGGATCGCGCCGCCGTTCATCGCCGTGCCGCCGCTGCCCGCCTGCACGAACACTTGCTGTCCGCCCGACGCATCCTGCAGCAGCACCTGATTGCCCGTCGCGATTTCCACGGTGCCCTGCGGCGCGCTGATGCTGCCGCCGTTCACCGCCGCCGTGCGCGACACGAGGAACACGTCGCCGCCGCTCGAGCCGATCTTGCCGAGATTGATGACCATGCCGTCGCCGCCGCCCGAGAGCGTGAGCGGGCCGCCCTGCATGAACGCGTCGCCGTCGATGTTCAACGCCGACGCGACGAAGCGCCCGCCCGTCGCGACGACACCGCCGGGCCCCACGAGCACGCCCTGCGGATTGACGAGATACACGCTGCCCGTCGCGCTGAGCTGGCCGAGGATCACGGACGCTTCGCCGCCCGTCACGCGATTGAGCGTCGCGCCGGCGCCGTTGTTGAACGTGACCTGCCGTCCGCCGCCGATGGAAAAGCTGGTCCAGTCGATCACGCCGCGCGTCGACGTCTGATTGATCGTGAGCGACTGACCGCCGCCGCTGATCGCGCCGCTGCCCGCGACGAACTGGCCGCCCGCTGGCAAGGGCGGCGCGGCGTATGCAGAGCTCGCAATGAGCGATATAAACATCGCGAGCGGCCGCAGCCTCGCGCGACGATGACGAATTTGGGGAAGAAACGGACGAATGCGATCCTGCATGGCTACCTCGGCTCGATGTCGATTGTTCCGGTCGTTTTCGGGGCCGCTGACGGTGTAGCCGCGCTTGTCCCGGCGCTTCAGGTCACGGCCGGGCGACGCGAACATCGACGTGCGAGCAGGCGCGCAGATGTTAGCGCCGCGCCCGATACGCCAATGTGGGGTTCCGCACATTCATGCGGCGCAAAAAAATGCGCGTGCCCGAACGCGAGACTCGTCGGGGCACGCGCGCGATGCGGCACGAAAATTGAACGTGAAGGCGATAAAGACTGAAGGTAGATTGAAAGCGCGGGCTAATGCGAAGGCTTGCGCCGGCTCGTCAGCTCGACCCAGCATTCGTGATAGACGCGCTTGACGAGCGCGCTTTCGTAGTCGAGATCCTCGCCTTCGAGAATGCGCTCGATGTCGCCGCGCGAGGCGTCGGCATCGAGCGTCGTCGAGAATCGCGCGGCGAGCGCCTGCGCCGCAGCCGACAGCCGCGCGGTCTCGATCCACTCGGCCGCGCGATGATGCCGGTCGAGCCAGCGATGCGCCGCGCGCACCTGGAACGACGCATCGGGCCAGTCGCCTTCGATGTAGTACGCGCCGAGCAATCCGCACGTGAGCCAGCACAGCAGATGCACCCGGTCATCGGGTCCGAGGGGGTAGCGCACTTGACTCATGATGACGGCACCGGAATGACTCGTCGACGATATCATGACGCGCGGCCCCCGGACATGCGGCTCGCATATGGTCCGGTGCCGCCTGCATGTCGACGCGCTGCGTCAGAACGCGTGCCGCAACGCCACGCGCGCGACGAACTGCTCCGAGTTCGACGACAAACCCTGCGTGCCCGGAATGAACGCCTGATCCATCACCGAATCCGTCGATTTGCCGGCGATCTTCTGATACGCGCCCTGCACATAAACATCGGTGCGCTTGGACAGGAAATAGTCCGCCATCAGACCGGCCGAGTGGATGCGCGGCTTCACGGTGCCTGCCGTCGAGTCGTATGTTTCGATCGAATACACGTACTGCGCGCCGACGAAGAAAGCCGGCGTGAACTGGTACTTCCCGTTCACTTCGAAGTTCTGGTATCGGAGATTCTTCAGCGTGTTGCCGTCCGAGGCGAGCGGCACGCCGATATACCCGTTCGTCACCGGATCGCGATAGCTCGAATTCGTGTACGCAAAGCCCGCCGTCGCGTTGCCGAACGTGTAGTTCACGCCCGCGCCGAAAATCTGCATGCGCGACGCGATGAAACTCGCGTCGTTCGTCGCGATCGCGCCATTGGCATTGGAGCCGGTGCCGTCCGCGTGCAGGTAAGCCGCGCCCAGCAGCAGGCCGCCATTTGCATACGACGCCCCGACGCTGTATTGCCGGTTGGCCGCGAAATTCGCGTCGTTGCTGAAGCTGTACGTGCCGCCGAAGCGCAAGCCGCCGAGCGACGGACTCGCGTATTTGACCGTGTTGTTCACGCGGAACGAGTTGTCGGTGTTGTCGTTGTCGAACGGATGCGCGAAGAGATAGCCTGCCCAGTTGCCGTTGGCCGTCGGCGCCGCGAGATAGTCGACCACGGAGTCGTACTGGCGGCCGAGCGTCACCGAGCCGAAACGGTCATTGTTCACGCCCACATACGCTTGACGACCGAACATGCGCCCGCCCTGGCCGGCCGCGCCGTTGCTGAGGTTCACACCGCTTTCGAGCTGGAACACGGCCTTCGTGCCGCCGCCCAGATCCTCGACGCCGCGCAGGCCCCAGCGGCTGCCCGCCGCATAGCCGCTCGTGAGTTCATAGACATGATTCCCGCCGACGTTGCTCGTGTAGTCGATGCCTTCGTCGAGGATGCCGAACAGCGTGACGCTGCTTTGAGCATGCGCTGAAGTCGCGATGCACGCGAGTGCGGCCAGGGAGATTGCTTTGATTCTCATGAAAGTCTCAAATCTTTTACTTATTCGAAGAAGTCCGAACCATCAGTGCAGGCAGGACCGCGAGCGACGGATTGTGCGTGAGGAAAGCGGCACTGAAAATGGATTTAGTCGAACAGCGAGCGTGATTTTTTCGCATGTTCTTCCAGAAAATTCTTCGCTTGTCGTTGCGGCGCGAGGCGCGGAAGAATGAGCCGCAAATGCGTTGACTTGTCGCAGCGGTTGCCCGGAATCGCGGCTGCCGTGCGACCCGACGCCTAGCGAAAGGAACCCGCCAGACATGAAGTTAGAACGGAATTTTGTGAACGGACGTTTCATCGAGCCCGTAAGCGATAACGTCACCGCCATCCTGAATCCCGCGACGGAAGAGTTGCTGGGCCACGTGCACGATGCCTCGCGCGAGCAGGCGCTCATGGCCGTCGAACAGGCCGCCGACGCGCAGCGTCTGTGGCGCGTGATGCCCGCCGCCGAGCGCGGCGCGCATATGCAGCGTCTCGCGGATGCGATCGTCGAAGCCTCCGCCGAGATCGGCGCGGCGCTCGCGATGGAATCCGGCAAGAGCCTGCAAGACGCGACCAGCGAAGCCGTCTATGCCGCACAGATCACGCGCTATCACGCGGAGTGGGCGCGCCGTATCGAAGGCGAAGTCATTCCGAGCGATACGCCGAACGAAAACCTCGTGCTGCATCGCGAGCCGATCGGTGTGGTCGCGTGCCTGATCCCGTTCAATTTCCCCATCTACACGCTGATGCGCAAGGTCGCGCCGGCGCTGATCGCGGGCAATACGGTGGTAGTGCGTCCGAGCAACAACACGCCGCTGTCGGCTTTCGAACTGGCGCGCGCCGTCGAGCGCGCGGCGCTGCCCGCGGGCGTCGTCAATATTCTCGCGATGGATCACGCGACGGCGGAAGCCGTCTGCACGCATCCGAAGGTCGGCATGATCACGTTGACGGGCAGCGTCAACGCGGGCCGCAAGGTGCTCGAATACTGCAAGGCGAATATCGCGAAGCCTTCGCTCGAACTGGGCGGCAAGACGCCCGCGATCATCGAGCCGGACGCCGATCTGCACAAGGCCGCACGCGAACTCGTCGCCTCGAAGCTCACGCACAGCGGCCAGCTTTGCACGGCGATCGAGCGTGTCTACGTGCACGAGAGTATCCATGATGAATTCGTCGGCCTGCTGCGCGAGCAGATGAAGGCCAGGCAAATCGGCGATCGCTACGAGGACCCGAGCAACATGGGCCCGCTCGTGAACAACGCGTCGCGCGACGGCATTCACGCGATGGTCCGCCGCGCGATCGAAGCGGGCGCGACGCTCGAAACCGGCGGCGAAGTGCCGCAACGCAAGGGGTTCTTCTATCCGCCGACGCTGCTTTCGAATTGCCGCCAGGACATGGAGATCGTGCAGGAAGAGACCTTCGGCCCCGTGCTCGCGGTGCTGAAGTACGCGACCATCGACGAAGCGCTCGCGATGGCCAACGATCACCAGTTCGGTCTGTCGTCGGTGCTTTACACCGAAAACTATCGCACGGCAATGAAGGTCGCCAACGCGATCGAAGCGGGCGAGCTCTACATCAACCGCACGCCCGCCGACCCGTATCAGGGTTTCCATGCCGGCTGGAAGCGCTCCGGCATCGGCGGCGACGACGGCAAGCACGGCATGCTCGAATTCACGCAGACGCGTCTCGTCGTCATGAAGTACTGATTCTCGCGGCCGCTGCCGGCCGCATCAATTCCTAACTCAACAAAAACATATTGAAGGCCAGCCGCGCGGCATCCGCATGTCGCGCGCCGCTGCCCTTTGAGGAGCACTCCTGTGTCAACGAATTCCGCTCAATCCAGTGAAAGCGTCGTCGCGCCGCGCGAAGGCACGCGCGCCGACCGCTATCTGCAACTCGCGCTGCTCGTGATCGCCGCTGGCGCCATCTATCCGATTCTGTATCTGCGGCAGGTCTATCAGCCGACGATGCTCGAAGTCTTCCACATCAGCGAAGCGCAACTCGGCTATTTGTATTCCGCGCTCGGCACGATCTTTCTCGTCTGCTATTTGCCGAGCGGCTGGCTCGCGGACCGCGTCGCGCCGCGCGTGCTCATCAGCTTTTCGCTGATCGCGACGGGCGCGCTTGGGCTCTGGTATTCGACTGCGCCATCGTTCGGCTCGCTGATCGTGATCTTCGGATGCTGGGGGCTGACGACCGGCCTGACGTTCTGGGCCGCGATCATCAAGCGCGTGCAGATGATCGCCGCCGCCGACGAGCAAGGCCGCTTCTTCGGCTTTCTCGATGGCGGCCGCGGCCTGATCGAAGCGCTGCTCGCGACCATCGCGATCAGCCTGTTCGCATGGGCCACGCAGACGCACGCCGAATCGACGGGGGCGGGCTTCCGGCTCGTCGTATACATGTACGCGTTCCTGTGCATCGGGCTCGGCGTGGTGCTCGGTCTCGTGCGCGATCCGCAAGGCGCGCAGCCGGCGCGGGCCGCGCGCGAAAAGCGCAACGTGCTGCGCGATCTCGCGGTGCTGCTGAAGAACCCGCAACTGTGGCTGCTCTCGGCCATCGTGTTCTGCGGCTATCAGGTGTTCTGGGCGACCTACAGCTTCTCCGCGTATCTGCATGAGAAGGAAATTGGCTTGTCGGTGGTCGCGGCGGGTTTCATCACCACCGCCAAACTGTGGATGCGCCCGATCGGCGGCATCGGCGGGGGCTTTCTCGGCGACCGTTTCTCGAAGACCTCCGTGCTCGTGTTCGCGCTGTTCGCTGCCGCCGCTGCGCTGCTCGTGCTGATGGCCGCGCCTTCGATCGGCAGTCACGCGCTCATCGCGGTGGTCGTGCTGTTCATCGGCGTGATGACGTACGCGATTCGCGGCCTCTACTGGTCGTTGCTCGATCAGTGCAAGGTGCCCGCCGAAATCATGGGTCTCGCGATCGGCCTCGTCTCGGTGATCGGCTACTCGCCCGATGCGGTGCTGCCGCTCATCAACGGCTATCTCACGCAGAACTATCCCGGCGCGCATGGCTATCAGCTCTATTTCGGCTATATCGCGTTCATGTCCGCGCTGGGCGGCGTGGCCGCGCTTTTCTTCAAACATCGACTGAACAAACTGGGAGCGCAACAATGAAGATCGCCGCGCTGGAAACGCATATCGTCGCGGTGCCGCCGCCGCACATCGGCGGGATGTACTGGATTTTCGTCAAGCTGCGCACCGCGTGCGGCATCGAGGGCGTCGGCGAGATCTATTCCGCGACGTTCCATCCGAAAGCGATGGCGCCGATCATCGAAGACGTGTTCGAGCGCTATCTGCTCGGCCACGATCCGCATCACGTCGAGCGCTTCTATCGCGAGGCGTATTCGAGCGGCTTCACGCAACGCCCCGATCTCACCATGATGGGCGTCGTCAGCGGCCTGGAAATGGCGTGCTGGGACATCATCGGTAAGGCGGCGGGCAAGCCGGTGTACGAGCTGCTCGGCGGCCGCGTGCACGAGCGTCTGCGTTCGTACACCTATCTCTATCCGAAGAACGCGCGCGGCGAATACGACTACGACGATCCCGATCTCGCCGCCGAATGCGCCGCGCACAACGTCGCGCTCGGTTTCACGGCCGTGAAGTTCGATCCGGCAGGTCCGTACACCGCGTATTCCGGCCATCAGATTTCGCTCGAAGTGATGGACCGTTGCGAAACGTTCTGCCGCAAGGTGCGCGAGGCCGTCGGCAGCAAGGCCGATCTGCTGTTCGGCACGCACGGCCAGATGGTGCCGTCATCGGCGATCCGTCTCGCGCAGCGCCTCGAAAAGTTCGATCCGCTGTGGTTCGAGGAGCCGGTGCCGCCGGGACAGGAAAGCGCGATGGCGCAAGTCGCCGCGAAGACCAGTATTCCGATCGCGGCGGGCGAGCGCCTCACGACAAAGTACGAGTTCTTCAGGCTGCTCGAAGCACGCGCGGCGTCGATTCTGCAGTTCAACGTCGGGCGCGTGGGCGGTCTGCTCGAAGCGAAGAAGATTGCGAGTCTCGCCGAGGTGTATTACGCGCAGATCGCGCCGCATCTCTACAACGGCCCGGTCGGCGCGGCTGCGAGCATCCAGATCGCCGCGTGCACGCCGAACTTCCTGATTCAGGAAAGCATCGGCACATGGGACGGCTTTCACGCCGAGGTGCTCAAGACGAAGATCCGCTGGGAAGACGGCTACATCATTCCGTCGACGGAGCCGGGTCTGGGCGTCGAACTGAACATGGATGTCGTGCGCGCGCATACGCCGTACACGGGTGAGCGTCTGCATCTGCAGATGGCGGCGAAGCCCGCCGACGTGAAGGATCTCGCGCCCGCGAAGGGCTGAACGCAGAACAAGGCAAGCAGGTAAAGCATGGAATTCGATTACATCATCGTGGGTGCGGGATCGGCGGGCTGCATTCTCGCCGATCGCCTCACCGAGTCCGGCGAGCATTCGGTGCTGCTGCTCGAAGCGGGCGGCAAGGACGATTCGTGCTGGTTCAGGATTCCGGTCGGTTTCACGAAGACCTACTACAACCCGGAATACAACTGGATGTACTACAGCGAGCCGGAAGCGCAACTGAAGGACCGCTCGCTGTATTGCCCGCGCGGCAAGGTGCAGGGCGGCTCCGGCTCGATCAACGCGATGATCTACGTGCGCGGCCAGCCGCACGATTTCGACGACTGGGCGCGCGCGGGCAATGCGGGCTGGGGTTATCGCGACGTGCTGCCGTATTTCCGCCGCCTCGAATCGCACTGGGCCGGCGACACGCAGTACCACGGCGCGAGCGGCAAGATCAGCATTTCGTCGATGAAGGACGGCGCCCACGCCATCTGCGGGACGTTCCTCGAAGGCGCGCGGCAGGCAGGCTATCCCGTCACCGGCGACATCAACGGTGCGGACTACGAAGGCGCGACCATCTACGACATCAACGCGCGCAAGGGTGAGCGTTCGTCGAGCAGCTTCGAGTATCTGCATCCGGTGCTGGGACGCAAGAACCTGCGCGTGGAGCGCAATGTCAGCGTGAGCCGCGTGCTCTTCGACGGCGCGCGCGCGACCGGCGTGACGGCGACGCGCGCGGGCGAGTCGCTGCAATTCCGTGCGAAGCGCGAAGTGATTCTGTCGGCGGGCGCGGTGGATACGCCCAAGCTCATGCAGCTCTCCGGTCTCGGCGATGGCGCGCTGCTCGCGCGGCACGGCATTCCGGTCGTGCGCGAGCTGCCGGCCGTCGGCCAGAATCTGCAGGATCACCTGTGCGTCAGCTTCTACTATCGCGCGACGGTCCCGACGCTGAATGACGAACTGCGATCGCTCGTCGGCAAGATCAAGGCCGGGATGCGCTATATGACCTCGCGCAAGGGGCCGCTCTCGATGAGCGTGAACCAGTCGGGCGGCTTCTTCAAGGGCGATGACGAAGAGACGCAACCGAACCTGCAGTTGTACTTCAATCCGCTCTCGTATCGCATTCCGAAGAGCAGCAAGGCGCAGCTCGAACCCGAGCCGTACTCGGGCTTCCTGCTGTGCTTCAACCCGTGCCGCCCGACGAGCCGCGGCTCGATCGAAATCGCGTCGAACCGCGTGGAAGATGCCGCGAAGATCCGCATCAACGCGCTGACGACGCCGAAGGATGTCCACGAAGCGGTGCAGGGCAGCAAGCTCGTGCGCAAGATCATGAGTTCGGCTGCGCTGCGCGCGATCACGGCGGAGGAAATCTCGCCGGGACCGGACGTGCGGAGCGACGCCGACCTGCTGGAGTACTTCCGCGAGCAGTCGGGCTCGATCTACCACTTGTGCGGTTCCTGCGCGATGGGGCCGGACGAGCGCACGTCGGTCGTCGACGAGCGGTTGCGCGTGCATGGCATCGAGGGCTTGCGCATCGTGGATGCGTCGATTTTCCCGAACATCACGTCAGGCAATCTCAACGCGCCGGTGATGATGGTCGCGGAGAAAGGCGCGGACATGATTCTCGACGACGCGCGCACGGTCGTCGAACGCGTTCCGGCGCCGGCCGAACCCGCGGCGATCGGCTGATCCGCGTGAGGCGTGAGGGCGTCGTGTCGCCTTCACGTCATAAAGCGGCATAATTTGCCTCGATTCGTAAAATGCTGCCTTAGAGCGGCACGTTCCGGCGTGGATGCGTGTTGAATCACGCGTTGAACGCAAGGAAAGGAGACCGATTTGAAGCGAAAGATGCCTGCCCTGAATGCGCTGAGGGCTTTCGAGGTCGCCGGACATACCGGCAGCTTCACGCGCGCCGCCGAAATGCTGCACGTGACGCAAAGCGCGGTGAGCCGCCAGGTGCGCCAGCTCGAGACGCAGCTCGGCGAGCCGTTGCTGCTGCGCCGGCATCATCATCTGGAATTGTCGGCGACGGGGCGCCTCCTGCTGCAGGCGCTCAAGATGTCCTTCGACCGCATCGAGCTCACGGTGCGCAGCATTCAGGAAAGAACTCATCTGACGCGCTTGCGCGTGAACGCGCCGCCTACCTTCGCCAGCCGATGGTTGATGCCGCGGCTGCAATCGTTGCGCGCCGCCGCGCCGGACCTCGAAATCTCGCTGACCACGCAACGCAAGGACGATCTCGTCGAATCGGGCGCGCTCGATTGCGCGATTCGCTTCGGCAACGGCGAGTGGGAAGGTCTCGACAACCAGTTGCTGATGAACGAGCGGCATATCGCGGTGTGTTCGCCTTCGCTGATCGGCGAGGAAGATAGCGCCGATATCGACCTGAACAGCTTCACGTTGCTGCATGTGCTCGCGGCGAGCGATCAGCGCTATCTGACGTGGCAGCACTGGCTGAAGGCAGCGAATATCGACGATGTCGATACGCACGGCGGCTACGAGTTCGATCTGCTCGATCATGCGATCCGCGCGGCGGTCGACGGCATCGGCGTCACCATCGCCGATCGACATATGATCGCGCACGAGTTGCGGCAGGGCACGCTCGTGCCGATCGTCGATGTCGAGGTGGACGGGCATCAGTCATACTGGCTCGTCACGCGCACCGGTCATGACGATGCGCCGCAGGTGGCGCTTTTTCGCGAGTGGCTGCGCGCGGAGATCGAGATGCAGGCGGGCGGACGCGGCGCCAGGCGAGGCGCGCGCAGATAAGGGAGACGATCGTGCGGCGACTGCCATCCTTGACCGCGTTGCGCTTCTTCGAGGAGAGCGCGCGGCATATGAGCTTCAACAAGTCCGCCGCGGCGTTGTGCGTGACGCCGGGCGCGGTGAGCCGTCAGATTCGCCTGCTGGAGGATGCGCTCGGCACCAAGCTGTTCGATCGCGATCACAAGGGCATACGGCTCACGAAACAGGGCGCTGAGCTGCTCGCGTGCCTGTCCGAAGCATTCGATTCGATCGAACGTGTGACGCGCTCGCTTTCGTCCGCGCAGCGTGTCGAGCGCAAGCGTCTGACCGTGAGCGCGCCACCGACTTTTGCGACGCGCTGGCTGTCCCCGCGACTCGGCTCGCTGATCGACGCGGTGCCCGACATCGATCTGTCCGTACGCACCGATACCGCCGATGACAGGCAGTGCTGCATTCGCTTCGGGTACGAGGCGAGGGCGGATCATCGGTCGGATTTGCTGTTCATCGAGCGGCATGTGCTCGTCGGCGCGATGAAGTTCGCGGGGCAGTCCGTCGAAACGCTGCTCGAGCGGCTGCCCGCGCTGCATGTGCTGCATAACGATGCGCGGCTGACGCTGTGGCCCAACTGGCTCGATGCGGCAGGATTGCCGCGCGCGTTCGGCGAGAACGGCATCGAATTCTCGACGCTGGATCAGGCGATTCATGCGGCGCGGGCGGGTTCGGGGCTGGCGGTGGTCGACCGCAACATGATCACCGATGAACTGCATGATGGGTCGCTGGTTCTGCTGTCGGCGGTGGAATCGACCGGGCCGTATGGGTATTGGCTGGATATCGCGCCTTCGTTCGCGAGTGAGGATAGCGTGCAGGCGTTTGCGGAGTGGCTGCGCGCCGAGGGCGCGAAGGCTGCGCGGGAGTGACGGGCCTTCGGTTCGTCTCGCTGGCTCTTACTTGCAATCCATCTTCGTCGCACCGGAATCGTCGATCTGATAGCGACACGTATCGACTCTCTCAGGAATGGCGATGTCACGCGTCTCCTTGTTGGCGTAGACGCATTGAACGGTCACCGAGCGGCCTTGGTCGTAGACGTAACCGAGTTTCCAGTAGCCCTCGCGGTTATCGCCATGTTCGGCAATGAGCGAGACCTTTTCTTCGGGCTTGCCGTCGAAGACTTGCACGTAGCGCAGATGCGTGCCGGACACTGCGGGGCACGCTATCCCTTCGGCCTTTGCGGATTCGCTCGCGGTTATAGGAAGAACCGAGGCGGCCAGACAGACGGCTATCTTATTCAACGACATAAAATTTCTCTCCGTTGTTGACATCTGCTCCCTGACCCCAGCGCAAAACGCGCGGTCCGACAGGTTTGGGCGGATGCGCGTATTGGTCATATACCGTCACGCCGACTGGACCCTGTTGCACGTAAATTGCTGCATGTCCGCGGAAGTGTCCGTGACTATCGAATGTGGCGATGACGGTTCCTTCGACGATATGCAGGTTGTCCTTTACTGCCGCTCCCTTTTTCCATGCATGGGTTACGGGCAGCGATGGACATACCTGCTTGACATAGGAGACGCATCCGCCGCAATAGTCCGGAGAGCCAATGAGGCTATCCGACGGTGCCTGATCGGAAGGGCCGTGCGCAGACCCGGGCGCGCATACCCACGTGTTCAACGGCGCTGACGGTGAATTTTTATAGTTGGAACTGTTATAGCTCATGGCGCACAAATTCGATGTATTTAGGATAACAATGTTTCCTGTTTACAGGAAATCCCGTATGTAGACTGACGCGAGTCAATATCTCGCTTTTGAGCCTTGTTCAGGATATCCGAAGCTCTCTCGAACCTATCAACTATTCCCGATAGCGTCGATCCGCTTTGTCCGAATCGGTTCTTATCAGGGCGAAAAAAGCGCGGCAACGTTCCCGTTGCCGCGCAATGAACTTCGGCTACCTCACCCCCCGCTCGCCTGATTCAACGTCAGATGCTTCGTCTCCGGCGCCCACGCGATCGAGACCAGCATCCCGATCAGCAACACACCCGCGAGCGCGAGCATCGTCATCTGCACGCCGGCTTGCGCGATGCCGATCGGCAGCAGAAACGTCCCCACCGCCGACCCTAGCCGGCTGCACGCAATCGACAGCCCCACGCCGCACGCACGCGCTTCGGTCGGAAAGCACTCCGGCGGAAACACACCGACGAGATTCGAGAACGCAGACATCGTCAGCGTGAAGACCCCGAACGCAACGATCATCGCGACGCTCGCGGATGTCGGCAGCGCGCTCAACGCGAACAGCGACAGGCAACACACCGCGAACGACCCGATCAGAAACGAACGTCGCGACAGCCTGATCGTCAGCCAGATCCCGACCAGCGCGCCGAGCACGAGAAAGCCGTTGAGCAGCAGATCGGCACCCGAGCCTTCGGGCAGACGGATCGCCGTGAGTATGCTCGGCAGAAACGTGTAGATCGCGAAGTAGGGAATCACGAGACACACGAAGAACGCGCAATTGAAGACCGTGCGGCGAATCAGATCCGGCTTGAAGAGTCGCGCAAAACCGCCCGCGGGCGCGAAGTGCTCGCCGGCGCCGGCATCGAGCGTCACGTGCGGACCGAAGTGCTTGCGCACGATACGCATCGCTTCGTCCTTGCGGCCCTGGCCGAGCAGCCAGCGCGGCGACTCCGGTGTGCCGAATCGCATGATCAGCACGAGAAACGCCGGCACGCCAGCCGAGGCGAGCAGCCATCGCCACGCATCGGGTGATGCATCCGCGTAATGCATGCCGAGCACGTTCGCGATCACATAGCCGATCGTCCAGATGACGCTGAACGAACCGAGCAGCGTGCCGCGATGTTTTCGCGGCGAGAATTCCGCGAGAATCGCATGACCGACCGCGAAATCGCCGCCCATGCCGAAGCCGATCAGAACGCGCAGCCCGACGAGCATCGCCGGTGTGGTCGCGTAGAACTGCGCGAACGCGGCCGCCGTGATGATGATGAAGCTCAGAAGGAAGATTTTCTGCCGGCCGAGTTTGTCGGAGAGCCAGCCGAACACGAGACTGCCGATGAAAATGCCGATCAGCGCGGACGAACCGAGCAGGCCCATCCAGAATGCGTCGAGCGGAATCTGCCTGTTCAATGACGACAGCGCGTAGCCGATCGTGCCGAGCGCATAGCCTTCGGTGAAATGCGCGCCGAACGTCAGACCGGCGATCTTCACGTGAAAGCGGTTGAGCGGCACATCGTCGAGCGCGATGCGTTTTTGCGCGGTATCGAAGGGCGCGGCGGCGGCGGGTGCGAGCGGCTGCGCGCTCAGGCTTTGCATGTCCAAGAGTATCTCCTCCACGGGCGAGCGGCCCCTTACGGGGCGACGCATGGCCGTTTTATTTGTGAACAGACCCTGTGGCGATGAATCACCGGCCGAGGCCGGCCATCATCATGTACTTGAGTTCCATGTATTCATCGAGCCCGTACTTCGATCCTTCGCGGCCCAGTCCCGACTGCTTCACGCCGCCGAAGGGCGCGACTTCCGTCGAGATGATGCCTTCGTTGATGCCGACCATGCCGCTCTCCAGCGCCTCGGCGACACGCCACGCGCGGCCCAGATCGCGCGTGTAGAAGTACGCGGAAAGGCCGTAAGGCGTGTCGTTCGCGTCGGCGATGACTTCTTCTTCGCTCTTGAAGCGGAAGCACGCTGCCACCGGACCGAAGGTCTCTTCATCGGCGATCAGCATGGAAGGCTTCGCGTCCGCGAGCACGGTCGGTTCGTAGAACGTGCCGCCGAGCGCGTGCGGTTTGCCGCCGGTCAGCACCTTCGCGCCTTTGCTGACGGCATCGGCGAGATGGGTTTGCACCTTTGTGAGCGCGGCCTCGTTGATGAGCGGCCCCTGATCGAACTCGCCTTCGAGCCCGTTGCCCACGCGGAGCTTGTGCACAGCGCGCGTCAATGCCTGCGTGAATGCGTCGTAGACGCCGTCCTGCACGTAGAAGCGATTCACGCACACGCACGTCTGCCCGGTGTTGCGGAACTTCGATGCCATCGCGCCCTGCACGGCGGCATCGATATCGGCGTCGTCGAACACGATGAAGGGCGCGTTGCCGCCGAGTTCCAGCGAGAGCTTCTTCAATGTATCGGCCGATTGCTTCGCGAGCAGCTTGCCGACGCGCGTCGAGCCTGTGAACGACAGCTTGCGGACATCGGGCGATTCGGTCAGCACCTGGCCGATGGCGGTGGCATCGCCCGAGACGATGTTGAACACGCCCGCCGGAATGCCCGCTTCCTCGGCCAGCACCGCGAGCGCGAGCGCGGACAGCGGCGTTTCCTCGGATGGCTTCAGCACCATTGTGCAGCCCGCGGCGAGCGCGGGACCGGCCTTGCGCGTGATCATCGCGAGCGGGAAATTCCACGGCGTGATGGCCGCGACGACGCCCACCGGCTCGCGCGTCACGACGATCTTCGCATTCGGCTTCGGACTCGGGATGATGTCGCCATAGCT
The DNA here is from genome assembly GCF_018408855.1 of Caballeronia sp. NK8. Taxonomy (GTDB): domain Bacteria; phylum Pseudomonadota; class Gammaproteobacteria; order Burkholderiales; family Burkholderiaceae; genus Caballeronia. The sequence goes on from NZ_AP024325.1 coordinate 94,291, forward strand.
GCGCTTCGCTTCTTCCGCGAACCATTCGAAGAAGCTCGCCGCGTACGCGACTTCACCGAGCGCTTCCGCAAGCGGTTTGCCCTGTTCGCGCGTCAGCAGTTCCGCGAGCGTGTTGCGGTTCGCGAGCATCAGCTCGCCCCAGCGCTTCACGCGCGTGCTGCGCTCCTTCGCGGTCAGCGCGCGCCATGCGGGGAACGCGCGCTTCGCGGCATCGATGGCTTGCCGGGTTTCCGTGCCGCCGCCGCGCGCGACGTTCGCGATCACGTCGCCCGTCGCGGGATTGCGCACCGGATACGTGCTCGCGCTTTCACGCCATTTACCGTCGATGTAATGATTCGATTGCAACAGGTTCATCATGCCGCGCGCTCCAGTGCGTGTTCGAAGTGGCCTTGCGCGGCACGCGCCTCGCGCGCGATGCGTCGTCCTGCCGTGTAGTCGTTGATGAGATCGCAAGGCGTGTAGTTGCGATCGAGCTCGTGCATTTCGGCTTCGTCGAGTTTCGTTTCGAGCGCGGCGAGCGCGCTGTCGAATTGCGCCGCGGAATCCGCGCCGACCAGCATGCTCGAAATGCCGGGGCGGCTGAGCACCCACGCCTGCGCGATCTGCGCCGCCGACACGCCGCGCCGCGCCGCCACCCGCGCGACCGATGCCGCGACTTCCTGCGACGCGTGATCGCCGTACATCTGCGCGGTGAAGAAATCGGTCTGATTGCGCGTGGACTTCGCATCGGACGTGAGCAGGCCGCGCGCGAGCGGACTGAACACCGACACCCCGACGCCCTGATCGATGCAGTACGGAATCATCTCGCGCTCTTCCTCGCGATACGCGGCGTTGAGCTGCAACTGCATGTTGACCGGCTTATGCCAGCCGTTCTTCTCGCACGCCTGCATGATCTTCGCGAACTGCCAGGTGTACATCGTCGATACGCCGATGTAGCGCGCCTTGCCCGCGCGCACGATGTCGTCGAGCGCGCCCATCGTCTCTTCGACGGGCGTGTTCACGTCGAAGTAATGCAGCATGTAGATATCGACGTAATCCATGCCGAGACGCGTGAGCGATCCGTCGATGCCGTCCATGATGTGCTTGCGCGAATGGCCGCCCGCGTTCGGATGGTTCGCCATGTCGTAGCCGACCTTGGTCGTCACGACCACTTCCTCGCGCTTGACGAGCCGCTTCAGAATGCGGCCGACGACTTCCTCGCCGACGCCCGTCGAATAGAAATCGGCCAGATCGATGAAGTTCACGCCCTTGTCGAGCGCGTGGCGCACGATCGGTTCGCTTTGCGCTTCATCGAAGATCCAGGGTTTCCACTGCGGCGTGCCCATGTTCATCGTGCCGAGGCACAGGCGCGACACCTTCAGGCCGGAGTGGCCGAGACGCACGTATTCCATTTGCAGAGACTCCTTACTTCTTCGGCGTGTAGAACGGGTTCGAGACGTCGCGTGCGGCCTTGAAGACGGCTTCCTTGCGCGGCAGGCCTTCCATCGCGGCGATGATCGCGTTCTTGCATGCGCGATAGTTGTTCTCGAAGACGGCGTCGAGATCGTCGGTTTTCGGATTGACCCAGTTCGCGGATACGACGACCCAGTCGTTTTCCGCTTCGGGCGGCAGCGTGCCGTTTTCGAGCGATTCGGCGACTGCCTTTGCGATGCCCGCCTGTGATGCGCCCCAGGTTGCGTTGCCGTGGAAATCGCTGTCGATCTGCGCCTTGTTGACGTAGAGCGTGAGCGGCTTGGTCGGCACGCCGGGCTGCGCGATCACGACGAACGGCGCGTGACCGGTGGACGGCGTCGCGAGCGCGGTGGCGAATGCCTGGCCCGCGGGGCCGTTACGGGGGCCGACCAGCACGTTGATATGGGCGAGATTCACGCCCGGCCCTTCGAAGCCTTCGCCGATGAAGAGATTCTTTTCCATTGACTCCTTCCTTTGTGTCCGCTGTTGAGCCACCGTTGCGGTGGATGCAGGGCATTCTGCGACGGGCTTCGCGTGGGATGGAATCGAGGATTTTTGAGGGCGGGGTTGAGGAAAGCTCAACTTGGGGATGACCCGTACGCCGGGACGAGTGTCCGCCTCGCGGACGTTTCAAAAAAACAGCCAGCTAAGCGTCCCATAAGGTACGAATGCCGAGAATATGAGTTCATCCCTGAATGCGGAGCATTCCGACGCGCGCCCGCGCCGCCCCCTCCGCCCTGCGAATGTCCGCCACTCACCGCCCACCCTTGCCGCGTATCGCCGACGCCCCGTGGCGCTACTACGATCTCGCCAAATCCCGCGTGCAGATCCACGAACCGCCCGCGCCCGGCGACGTCTGTCTCTGGCTCGTGCCGTCGGAATTCCGCTTCGCATCGGCATCGAATATCGGAAACTGGCTCAGCCCGGCGGAGCGCAAACGCGCGCGGCTGCATCCGAATTCCGCGCTCGGGCGGCGCTTCGGCGTGGCGCGCGCGACGTTGCGCCTCGTGCTCTCGCACATGCTGAAATGCGAGCCGCACGAAGTGAGCGTGGACGATGAACCCGACGAACGCATCGTCGTCACGCACCCGCTTGTCCACGGCACGCTTCATGTCGATGTCGCGTATTCGGGCATCTGGATCGTGATCGCGGTGGCATCGGCGAAAATAGGGCTCGGCGTGGTCGTCGAAACCACCGGCGCCTCCGACGCGGCCGCCAGACAGGACATGTGGGACGAGGCGGCGCGCATCGGCAGAACCCGCGCGCAACGCGGCGACGCGCGAGGGCGCGCCGCGCCGCCGCAATGGCACGCACTTACACTACCGATGCCCGGCGGAATCTGCGGCGTGCTCGTCGTGGACAAGCCCGTCGCGCGCGTGCAGGCATTCGGCTGGGAACGGCCGCTCGAAGCAGAGGAACGCGCGATTGCGTCCTGAGCCCGCGCGAGCGGCCGCCTTTCGGGAGACATTCGGGAGAAACAGGACATCATGGAATACACGGCGCTCGCGCAAGGCCACGCGGTCGCGATCATCGCGATCGTGCTTTTCGTCGTTCCATCGATTGCCGCTGGCGCCTGGGCCTGGGCCGCGCGCGCACGCCGGACCCCGCTTTCAGCCGCCGCGGTGGCGCTCGCGGCGTGCGTGCCGGTCGTGACCGGCGCGGGCGTGTTCATCGCGATTGCCTCGCGCATTGCGCAGGGCACGGCGTTTTCATCGGCGGATAAGCGCGTGCTCGACGCCGTGCGCGACGGCGCGCCCGCACTCGCCGCGCGATGGCTGGCCGTGCTCACGCATCTCGGCGATCCGTGGTTCCTCACGCTGCTGTGCGCGCTCATGTGCGCGGCGCTCGTCCTGACGCGCCGCCTCGGCCTCGCCGTGTATTTCGCGGCGGTCACGAGCGCGGGCGGCCTGCTCAATCAGGCCCTCAAGGCGATGATGCGCCGCGACCGCCCAACCGGCTCGACCGTGCCGCTGCCCGAAAGCTTCGCGTTTCCGAGCGGGCACACGTTCGGGTCGATCGTCTGCTACGGCATGTGCGCCTATGTGCTGCTCAGGCTCGCGCCGACGCGCTGGGACCCGCTCATCGTCGCGCTGGCGTGCTTCATCGTGCTGGCGATCGGGGCGAGCCGCATCGTGATCGGCGTGCATTTCCCCGGCGATGTGATCGGCGGATTCGCGTCGGGCGGCGCGTGGCTGGCGGCGTGCATCGGCGTCGCCGAACTGGCGCGGCGGCGCTCGCGCGCACTTTCAGACTAGGTCGATTGCCCCGCGCCTGCGATGCCGATAGTTTCAGTCCTTTTGCGAAGGCTGAAGCGATGCTCAAATCGAAAACGTGTCTGGTGATGGCCCTGCTCGGCGCTCTGATCGGCCTGAACGGATGTTCGGCCTTCATCCCGGACCCCGATCCGACGGAGTACATGAGCCGCGTGAAGATCGGCATGACGCGGGCGGATGTCGAGGATCATCTCGGACCGCCCGATGGAAACTGGGGGCCGTGGCATTCGCAGTGCACCGAATACGCCTTCAAGAAGCATGGCGTCGACCGGTATTCGGTCTATTACAACAATCAGAACCGCGTGGTCTTCACGGAACACGCCGCATGCAACGTCGCGCGGGCCAGGGAAGTCGGCCTGCGCTGAATGCAGGACACTGCCCAGAAACGAAAAAACCCCACGCGCTCGCGTGGGGTTTTTTCATGGGGCGCATCAATTCGCCGTGGGCCGCCACTTCAGCAACCGTTGCTCGACCGCTGTGAGCAGATAATCCGCCGCGAGCGCGACCACCGCCAGCACGATCATCGCCGCGAACACGCCGCTTGCATTGAACGCGCCTTGCGCCGTCGAGATCAGCAAGCCGATTCCCTGTTTCGAGCCGAGAAACTCGCCGACCACCGCGCCGACCAGCGCGAAGCCGAAGCTCACGTGCAGGCTCGCGAGAATCCACGAGAGCGCGGAAGGAATCACCACCGACGTCGTCACCTGACGGCGCGACGCGCCGAGAATCTGCGCATTCGCGATCATGAACCGGTCCGCTTCACGCACGCCCTGAAACGCATTCGCGAATACGACGAAAAACACCATCACGACCGCCAGGGCCACTTTCGACGCCATGCCAAGACCGAGCGCGATCACGAACACCGAGCCGAGCACCACGCGCGGAATCGAGTTGGCGATCTTGATGTAGATGCTGAACACGTCCGACAGCAACTTGTTGCGGCCGAGCACGATGCCGCAGAACACGCCCGCCACCGAGCCGATCAGAAAGCCGAGCACCGTTTCTTCGAGCGTGACCCACACTTGCGTGAGCAGCGGCCCTTGCGAGGTGCCTTCGACGAACCATTCGACGATCTGGTCGAAGATCGCGGACGGCATCGAGAAGAAGAACGGATCGATCCAGTGAAGGCGAGCCGACAGCTCCCAGCCGCCGAGCACGAAGACGAGCACCGCGATGCGCAGTCCGATCACGAGCGCGTGGCGCTGCTTGATGCGCTTTTGCGCTTCGCGTTCGACTTGCGCGAGCGCGCCGGGATCGATGCCCGCGGGCATCGCTTGTTGAGGCGTGGACATGGGTGAGGTTCCTCTCGAACAGGTTCAACCGATCTGCACTTCTTCGCGCAGGTCGTGCCAGATATCCCGCGAAATCTCGATGAAATGCGGGTGATAGCGAATCTCCGACGTGATGCGCGGGCGCGGCAGATCGATCTCGTAGACGCGCTTGAGCGTCGCCGGGCGCGCGGTCAGCACGAACACGCGGTCCGCGAGCGCGATCGCTTCTTCGAGATCGTGCGTGACGAACACGACCGAGCCCGCGTTCGCCGACCACAGTTGCAGCAACTCGTCCTGCATCAGCGTGCGCGTCTGCATGTCGAGCGCGGAGAACGGCTCGTCCATCAGCAGGATTTCCGGCTTGTTGATGAACGTCTGCGCGAGCGCGACGCGCTTGCGCATACCGCCCGACAACTGATGCGGATAATGCTTGCCGAACTTGTCGAGACCGACGCGGCGCAGCCACTCGTTGGCTTCGTCATAGGCGGCGGATTTCGAGCGGCCGCGATAGAGCGGGCCGGCCGCGATGTTGTCGAGCACCGAGCGCCACGGAAACACGGCATCCGCCTGAAACACGAAGCCGATGCGCGGATCAATGCCGTCGACCGGCTGGCCCATCACGCGCACCTCGCCGGTCGTCGGCTTGAGCAGGCCCGTGATCATGCTGAGCGTGGTGGACTTGCCGCAGCCCGTCGGGCCGACGATCGCGACGAATTCGCCCTTCGCCACCGACATGCTGAAGTCGCGCAGCGCGACCGTGGCCTTGCCGTCCGGCGAGACGAAGCGGCACGAAACGTTACGCAGTTCGATGGCCGGTTGTGTCGTCTGGTTCATTGTGCGCGCCTCACTTCGATGCCGTCGCCGTGCCCGACAGATACTCGTTCGAGTACGTGCGCGCGAGGTCGATATGCTTGCCCTTCACCGAAGGATTGAACGCGGAGAGCACCTTCAGCACGGTTTCGGGGCCGTCGGCGGGCATCTTGCCGTCCTTGGTGAACATCGGCAGCGAGGCCTTCAGCGCGCCCACGTAAAGCTCCTTGTTCTTCGCGTAATAGTCTTTCGGCATCTTCTCGGCGATCTCTTCGGCGCTGTGCGTGGAGATGAAGTTGAGCGTCTTCGCGAACGCGCGCGACAGCTTCGCGGCGTCCGCCTTGTGCGATTCCGCCCACGCGCGCTGCACGTAGAAGCTCGATGCCGGATACGTGCCGCCGAGCGCGGCGCGCGTGCCTTCGAGCGTGCGCATGTCGACGAGCACCTTCGCCTCGCCGGTCTTGAGCAGTTGCGACACGGTCGGCTCGGTGGTCATGCCTGCGTCGATGCGTTCCTGCTTGATCGCCGCGATGAAGCTCGCGTCCGCGCCCACCGGCAGCAGCGTGTATTCCTTCGAGCTCACGCCCGCGCGCTGCGCGAGGTATTGCGTGAGAAAGCTGGTCGATGATCCGAGGCCCGTCACGCCGAGCGTCTTGCCTTTGACGTCGGCCATGCTCTTGAGTTTGTCGGCGGCCTTGGTCGAGACCAGTTCCACTTCGCCCGGCACCTGACCGAAGATCACCAGCGCCTGCACTTCCTTGCCCTTGCTCTGCAGGTCGATGGTGTGATCGTAGAAACCGACGACGCCTTGCACCGCGCCGGCGAGCAGCTCGTTTTCCGCATCGACGCCCGCGGGCTGCGAGAGAATTTCGACATCGAGCCCTTCGTCCTTGAAGTAGCCGAGCTGCTCCGTCAGCTTCGCGGGCAGATAGATGATCTTGGTCGCGCCGCCGACCATGATGGAAATTTTCTCGGCATGAGCGGACACGGATGCCGCGGCGAGCGCGAAAGCGATACCGGATACCGCAGCGATCTGGCGCAAAGTACGCATCAGGAGTCTCCTTGATGTGGGGCGGGACGTAAGGAAAGGCCCGCTTGTTCGAATGTGTGCGGCGATTATAGAAAGGTGAATCCTTCTGCCAGCTTTCTGTGTCGATAGCGAAACATGGGTGTTAACCCGATGCGTCATGCTTCGTCGAAGCCAATACAATCGCGCCACCATGAAACTGCTGCTGATCGAAGACAATCCGACGCTGTCGCTCTGGCTCGCCAAGATGCTGGAACAGGAATCCTTCGCACTCGAAACCGTGCAGGATGGCGAGTCCGCCGATCAACTGCTGCGCACCAATCAATACGATGTCGTGCTGCTCGATCTCAACCTGCCGCGCCTGTCGGGCAAGAACGTGCTGCGACGAATGCGCCAGCGCGGCGACGCGACGCCGGTGATGATCCTGACCGCAAGCGGCTCCATCGACGAGAAAGTAGAGTTGCTCGGCGCGGGCGCGGACGATTACCTGGTGAAGCCGTTCGAGGTCCGCGAGCTGGTCGCGCGCGTGAAGGTGATGATCCGGCGGCGCACGTCATCGACGGCGAACGAGGTGTCGTGCGGCGATCTCGTCTTCGATATCGACACGCGCCAGTTCACGATGAAGGGCGCGCCGCTCAACGTGACGCCGCGCGAGCGCAGCGTGCTCGAAGCGCTGATTTTGCGTCTGGGCAAGACGGTGTCGAAGGCATCGCTGCTGGACGCGATCTTCACGCACGAGGACAGCCCGAGCGAAGACGCGCTCGAAATCTACGTGTCGCGGCTGCGCAAGAAGCTCGACGGCAGTTCGGCCGCGATCGTCACGCTGCGCGGACTCGGTTATCTGTTGCGCAAGAAGGACGATGACCAATAGCCTGCGCGTTCGCCTGCTGTGGTGGCTGCTCGTGCCGCTCGCGTTCTACGTGTTCGTGACCGGCAAGGCCGCGTACGACAACGCGCGCCACACCGCCGATCTCGTGCAGGAGAACACGTTGCTCGCATCGGCGCGGATGATCGCGGGCGAAGTCGAGTGGTCGGATGGGCGCTTGCTCGTCGATGTTCCGCCAGCCGCGCTCGAAGTGTTCGCGTCGCCTCAGGGCGATCAGGTTTTCTACAACGTGAGCGTCGACGATGGCCGTCTGCTCGCAGGCGTGCCCGATTTTCCGTTCGGGCCGACCGCCGCGATCCACGATACGCCGATGTACTACGACGCCGATCTGCACGGCAAGCCGATCCGCGCCGTCGGCTTCGTGCGCCAGATGTACGACAACGGCGCGATCCGGCGCGTGCTCGTCTCGGTCGGCAAGACGCAGGCGTCGCGCGACGCGATGGTGCGCGAACTCTGGCGTCCGCAACTCGTGCGGCAGATCGAGATGGTGTTGCTCGCAGTCGCGCTCGCGTGCATCGGGCTGACGTTCGAATTGCGGCCGCTGCTGAAGGTGAAGAAGGAAGTGATGGATCGCGATCCGATGCAGCTCGAGCCCTTGCGCGTCGAGCGTTTGCATACGGAATTGCGGCCGATCGTCGAGGCGATCAATCAGTGCATCGCGCGGCTCGGGCTTCAGGTGGCGGCGCAGCGGCGCTTCATCGCGGACGCGGCGCATCAGTTGCGCACGCCGCTGACCTTGCTGGAGACGCAGTTGCAGTTCGCGCGGCAGCATCGCGAGATGGCACCATCGTTGCACGAAGCGCTGGCGGCGATGCAGCGAAGCAACCGCTCGATGGTCGGGCTCACCAACAAACTGTTGCTGCTCGCGCAGGCCGAGGCGGCGGACTATACGCAGCTGGCGAAGCATGAGGTCGATCTTGCCGCGATCGCGCAGAACGTGATCGAAGACCTTGCGATGTTCGCGCAGAAACGCGAGATCGATCTCGGCGCGGAGCTGGTCGAATCGGCGTGGATCATCGGGCATGAGGGATTGTTGTCGGCGCTGGTTCACAACGTCGCCGAGAATGCGATCCGCTATACGCAGGCGGGTGGACACGTGACCGTCGCCATCACGCGCGATGCGCAACGCGTCACGCTGACCGTCACCGATGACGGTCCAGGCATTCCAGCGGAAGCGCGCAGTCGCGTGTTCGAGCCGTTCTATCGCGCGGCGGCGGATGCGGAAGGGACGGGACTGGGGCTCGCGATTGCGAAGGAAATCGTGCAGGCGCATCGGGGCGAGATTCGGCTCGGCCAGCGAGAGCATCCCGAGCGCGGCGTGATCGTGACGGCGACGTTCGAAAGCGCCCGCGCGCAAAATCGTTGATTTTCCTGGATCTTATGGAATGACCATTCGAGTTTGACGGCTCATCGCAAAATATAATTCTGCTGAGTGACTCAGGAGAAGACGATGAGCCGAATCGGAGCATGGGCATTTGCATTATTGTTAGGAATGCTGGTTAGCGGGTGCGGTGGGAGCGATAGCAGCGACGCCGGGAGCGCGGCGAAGCAAGCAAGCGCGCAGGGTCAGGCCACTGCAAAAGGATATGCGTTGTCCACCGTCATCTGGAAGCAGGAGCCTATCGGCGTTTGCTGGGACATGAGCAATGCCGACTTCGCGCTGTATACCAATCAGCGCACCTGGAGCCGTCTCGCGGTCGAGGCGAGCTGGCAGGCACACTCCGGCGTGACGTTCACGGGCTGGCAGCAATGCACCAATGATCCGAACTACTATGGCATACGGATTTCGATCGAGGATAACGCCACGAACGGACCGCACACGCAAGGGCTCGGAACGACGCTGAGCAACGTGGTCGGCGGCATGGTGCTCAACTTCACGTTCCACAACTGGAGCACGAGTTGCGTGGGCCGTGAAGAGTATTGCATTCGCAATATCGCCGCGCATGAGTTTGGTCACGCGATGGGTTTCGCGCATGAACAGAACCGGCCGGATACGCCATCGACATGCAAGGAGCCCGCGCAAGGCAGTTATGGCGATACATTGATCGGAGCGTGGGATCTGGCATCGATCATGAATTACTGCAATCCGGACTGGAATGGCAACGGGCAGTTGAGCACGACGGATATCGTCATGGCGCAGCGGTTTTATGGAGCGCGATGAGTTTATGAGACGATTCCCGCGCTGACGCATACGCGTCTTGCGTGGCCGTCCGTTCTTCAATTTTGGATCCAAAATCCTTGATTCAATTTTGATATGGGCGCACAATCCCCCGGAACCGCACCCCACGCGACCGAGGGAGTCACCATGACCGACCGCGCCAACGCCGTTGACAGTCCGTACGCCGCAAGCGACGCACCCAAAGCCTCGTCCAAATCCAGCCGCGCCGTCACTGCCGCGGTCGTCGGCAATATCCTCGAATGGTTCGATTTCGGTACCTACGCATTCCTCGCGACCGTCATCGCCAAAGTCATGTTCCCCACTGGCGACGACTTCGCCGCCATGCTCGGCACCTTCGGCGCGTTCGGCCTCGGCTTCGCCGCGCGCCCGCTCGGTGCGATCATCTTCGGCTGGCTCGGCGACAAGAAAGGCCGCAAGTGGACGCTTACCTTCGTCATGCCGCTGATGGCCGCCGCCACGCTCTTCATGGCGCTGTTGCCGACGTATGCGTCGATCGGCATCTGGGCGCCGATTCTGCTGGTCGCCGCGCGCATGCTGCAGGGCATTTCCGTCGGCGGCGAGCTGGGCAACGCGGTCGCGTTTCTCGTCGAATGGGCGCCGCCGAACAAGCGTGGCTTCTACGGCAGCTTCCAGCAATGCAGCACGCTCGGCGGCATGCTGCTCGGCTCGGGCGCGGCCGCGCTCATGACCACGCTGCTCAGCCAGCAGGCCATGCTCGACTGGGGCTGGCGCGTGCCGTTCATCGTCGGTGCGATCGTGATCGGGCCGATCGGCTGGATCATCCGCAAGCGCAGCGAGGAAACGCCGGTCTACCAGAGCGCCACTGACGAAGCGCCCAAGGTCAAAGGCCGCGCACCCGCGCTGCTCGGCCTGCAGGCCTGCGGGCTCGTGATCGTGTGGACGGTGTCGCTCTATGTGCTGCTCAACTACCTGCCGTCGTTCACGACGAAGTACGTCGGCATGAACGCATCGACGGCGCTGTGGCTCAACACGGCGGGCCTGATTGTGATGACGGCATCGATTCCGTTCTGGGGCGCGGCCTCGGACCGCTTCGGCCGCAAGCCGATCTATACGATCGGCTGCATCGCGTTCCTCGTGCTGCCGTATCCGATCTTCCATCTGATGCTCGAATACAAATCGGCGGCGATCGTCGGCGCGGTGCAGGTGCTGGGCGGTGTGATCATCGGCATCTTCTCGGGCGTCGGGCCCGCCGTGCTCTCCGAACTCTTTCCGACGAAAATCCGCACGACGTGGATGTCGATCGGCTACGGCATCGCCAACGCGGTGTTCGGCGGTTTCGCGCCGATGATCTCCATCGCGCTCATCAAGGCGACGGGCTCGCCGCTTTCGCCGGCGTACTTCGTGATGCTCGCCGCGCTGCTCTCGACTTTCACGGTCTTCACCATCAAGGAGACGGCGCACGCGCCGCTGCAATAATCATGCGCTGGAACCGAACGCTCACAGTAGTGAACTGCCACGCCGAAGGCGAAGTCGGCAACGTGGTGACGGGCGGCGTCTTCGACGTACCCGGCGCGACGATGTTCGACAAGATGATGCATCTCGAAGAAGTGCGCGACGACCTGCGCCGCATCTGCATCTTCGAGCCGCGCGGCTCGGCCAATCAGACGGTGAACTTTCTGCTGCCCGCAACCGACCCGCGCGCGCAAATGGGCTATGTGATCGCCGAATCGACCGAATATCCGGCGATGTCCGGCTCGAACACGATGTGCGTGGCGACCGTGCTGCTCGAAACCGGCATCCTGCCGATGGTCGAGCCCGTCACCGAGCTCGTGCTCGAAGCGCCGGCCGGGCTGATTCATCTGCGCTGCGCGTGCGCGAATGGCAAGGTCACGAAGGTCGAGTTCACCAATCAGCCCGCCTTCGCGAATCATCTCGACAGGACGATCGAAGTGGAAGGCATCGGCAGCCTGACTGTCGATGTCGGATATGGCGGCATGACGTATGTGATCGTCGATGCAGAAAAACTCGGCTTTCAGATCACGCCCGATGAAGCGCGCGAACTGTGCGAACTCGGGCAGGTCATCAAGGCCGCCGCGGCGGAGCAGTTGCCGTCGCCGCATCCGTTGAATCCGCTCATCAAGGGCATCACGATGACCGAGTTCGTCGGGCCGCTCTCGCGCGAGAACGGCGTGCTGAAATCGCGCAACACGGTGATCGTGTCGCCGGGTCGCTGCGACCGTTCGCCGTGCGGCACGGGCACGTCCGCGCGGCTCGCGGTGATGCACGCCAAGGGACTGATCGACGTGGGCGAGACCTTCCTGCACGAGTCGATCATCGGGTCGATCTTCGAGAGCCGCATCGAATCGGTCACGCGCCTGGGCGATGTGCCCGCAATCGTGCCCGTCGTATCCGGCCAGGCGTGGATCACCGCGATATCGCAAGTCGGCGTCGATCCGACCGATCGCTTCCAGACCGGCTTCACGCTCGCGGATACGTGGTGCGAAGCCGTCGACGACAAGCTCATCAAGTCGCGCGCGAGTTCATGAGCATGACGGGCGAAGAAATCGCGGATGTCGTCGTGATCGGCGCGGGCATCGTCGGGCTGGCTTGCGCGTGGGCGGCGCTGCGCGATGGCGCGCGCGTGACCGTGATCGATCGGGATTTCGAAGGCGATCGCGCATCGCACGGCAACGCGGGCGGCATCGCGGTCACGGAGAGCACGCCGATCGCCGTGCATGGCATGTTCACGAAGGCCGCGAAATGGCTGATGGACCCGCTCGGCCCGCTCGCGCTCGACTGGAAGCATCTGCCGAAGGCGCTGCCGTGGTTCATGGCGTTTCGGCGCGCGAGCGAGCCGGCCCGTTTTCAGGCGATATCGCATGCGCTCGCGTTGCTGAACAACCGCGTCTACGACGACATCCTGCCGATGTTCGACGATATCGGCGCAAGCGCGATGCACTACCGGCGCGGCGCGCTGACCGTCTATGAAACCGATGCAGCCTTCGCCGCCGATCAGGCCGAATGGATGTTCAAGCGCGAACTCGGCGCGCGCTGGCACGCGCTGAACGCGCAGCAGGTGCGCGAATGCGAGCCGTCGCTCGCGCCCGGGTTCCGGCATGGCGTATTTCTCGACGACTGGTCGCATATCGGCGATCCGCGCCGCATCGTCACGCTGTTGCGCGAGCGCGTGCGTGCGCTCGGTGCGCGCTTCGTGACGGGCGTCGCGCGTGCGATCGAATCATCGGATACGGTCTTGCTTGCGGACGGCAACCGCGTGAAAGGACGACGCATCGTGATCGCGGCCGGCGCGTGGTCGGCGGCACTGGCGAAGTCCATCGGCGATAGCGTGTTGCTCGAAAGCGAGCGCGGCTATAACGCGACGCTGCCGAAACACGGCATCGAACTGACGCGCGAAGTGATCTTCGCTGAGCGCAAGTTCGTTGCGACGCCGCTCGATGTGGGCTTGCGCATCGGTGGCGCGGCGGAGTTCGCGGGCATCGATGCGCCGCCGAATTATCGTCGCAGCGATGCATTGCTCGCGCTCGGCAAGCGCTTCATTCCGGGCATCGACGATAGGGACGCGGCGAAATGGATGGGCCATCGCCCCGCGACGCCCGATTCGTTGCCGGTGATCGGCGCATCGCCGCGCATGTCATCGGTCGTTTATGCATTCGGACACGGTCATCTCGGCTTGACGCAATCCGCAACCACCGCCGCGCTCGTCGCCGATGTACTCGCGGGCCGCACGCCGCGCGTGCCGCTCGCGCCTTATTCGATTGCGCGTTTCTAAATTGGAGGAGCAACCATGCAAGTGAACTGGAAAGGCGTATTCCCCGCCGTCACGACGAAGCTTAAACAGGACGGCTCGCTCGATCGCGACGTCATCGTGAGCGGCCTGAACCGTCTGATCGATAACGGCGTCGGCGGTGTCGTGATGATGGGCATGGTCGGCGAGAATGCGCAGCTCACGCCGGAAGAGAAGCGCACGGTGCTGAAGATCGCTGTCGAAACGGTGAAGGGACGCGTACCCGTCATCTCCGGTCTCGCGGAACTGAACACGGCCAACGCGATGCAATTCGCAAAGGACGCCGAAACAATCGGCGTACAGGGCCTGATGGTGTTTCCGGGCCTGACGTATCGCTCGGACGATCGCGAGACCGTCGAATACTATCGGTCGATCGCGCGTTCGACGAAGCTCGGCCTGATGATCTACAACAATCCGCGCGGCTATGGCGTCGACATGCGTCCTGATCTGCTCGCGCAACTCGCCGATGAAGCGAACGTCGTCGCGATCAAGGAAGAGACCTACGACACGACGCGCGTCACCGACCTCTACACACGCTTCGGCGAGCGCTTCGTTGTGTTCTGCGGCGTCGATGATCTGATCGTGGAATCCGTCGCACTCGGCGTGACAGGCTGGGTCTCGGGCATGGCGAACGCGATGCCGAAGGAATCCGTCGATCTGCTGAACTACGCGGTCAATGGCGAATACGACAAGGCGCGCGCGCTGTATCGCGCGTTGATCGACCTGTTCCATCTCGACACGCATGTGAAGCTCGTGCAATACATCAAGCTCGCGGAAAACATCACGGCGGGTTATCCGGAATACGTGAAGGCGCCGCGCCTGATGCTCGAAGGCGAAGAGCGGCAGCGGACCATCGAGATCGTCGAGAAGGCGATTGCCAACGTGCGGGCGCTTGCGCAATGAAATCCACGTTCTTCTGCATCGACGGACACACCTGCGGCAATCCGGTGCGCGTGGTCGCGGGTGGCGCGCCGCCGCTCGAAGGCGCGAACATGATCGAGCGCCGCGCGCATTTTCTGCGCGAGTTCGACTGGATCCGCACCGCACTGATGTTCGAGCCGCGCGGGCACGAAGTGATGTCCGGCAGCATCCTCTATCCACCGACGCGCCCCGACTGCGATCTCGCGATTCTCTTCATCGAAGTGAGCGGCTGCCTGCCGATGTGCGGACACGGCACCATCGGCACGGTGACGACGGCAATCGAACACGGGCTCGTGCGGCCGCGCGAGCCCGGCGTGCTGCGGCTCGATACGCCAGCGGGTCTCGTCGTCGCGCGATATCGGATGAATGGCGAGCATGTGGATTCGGTGCAGCTCGTCAACGTGCCTTCGTTCCTGCATTCGCGGGATTTGTCCGTCGAAGTCGAAGGACTCGGCGAAATTCAATTCGATGTCGCGTATGGCGGCAACTTCTATGCGATCGTCGAGCCGCAGCGCAACTATGAAGGCTTGCATGCGCTGAAGCCTTCCGACATCCAGCGCCTGAGTCCCCTGCTGCGCCAGAAGGCGAACGAGAAGTACACGTTCGTGCATCCGGAGAATGACGCGATATGCGGCCTGAGTCACGTCATGTGGACCGGCGAGCCGACCGTGGAAGGCGCGAGCGCGCGCAACGCGGTGTTCTACGGCGACAAGGCCATCGATCGCTCGCCATGCGGCACGGGCACCTCGGCGCGCATGGCGCAGCGCGTCGCGAAAGGGCAGTTGAAGATCGGCGAGCGCTTCGTGCACGAGAGCATCATCGGCACCTTGTTCGAAGGCGTGCCGATGGAAGCGGCGCGCGTCGGCGATTACGAGGCGATCGTACCGGCCATCGAAGGCTGGGCGCGCGTGACAGGCCACAACACGATTTTCGTCGATGACCGCGATCCGCTCGCACACGGATTCCTGCTGAAATAACGCGAGAGATCAAGCCATGCTGATACTGAAAAACGCCCGCGTGCTCGACGCCGATCACGAACGCGACGACGGCCGCTATTCGATCGTGATCGACGGCGACACGATTCGCGATGTCACGCGCGAACCGGTGCAGGCGAGCGACGCGCAGGTCATCGATGTCGGCGATAAGACGGTGATGCCCGGCATGATCGATTGTCATGTGCATGTGATCGCGTCGGTCGCGCATCTCGGCAACAACAGCCGCTTGCCGAACACGTTCGCCGTGCTGCGCGCGGTGCCGATTCTCGCGGGTATGCTGAATCGCGGCTTCACGACCGTGCGCGATGCGGGCGGCGCGGATTACGCGCTGTCGCGTGCGATCGAAGAAGGCGTGATCGCGGGGCCGCGTTTGTTCGTCGCGGGCAAGGCGCTTTCGCAGACGGGCGGCCACGGCGATTTCCGCGAGCGTTACGACAACTCGGACCCGGACCCGTGCGGCTGCAATCGCAACATGGGGGCGATCGGGCGCGTGGTCGATGGCGTTGATGAAATGCGCCGTGCCGTGCGCGAGGAAATGCGCGCGGGCGCGCATCACATCAAGATCATGGCGTCGGGCGGCGTGGCTTCGCCGACCGATCCCATCGGCAACCTGCAATTCTCCGTCGATGAAGTGAAGGCCGCCGTCGAGGAAGCGCAATCGCATCAGACCTACGTGATGGCGCATGCCTACACCGCGAAGGCGATTGCGCGCGTGGTCAGACTCGGCGTGCGTACGATCGAGCACGGCAATCTGATCGACGAAGAAACCGCAGACGTGATGGCCGAGCACGACGCCTATGCAGTGCCGACGCTCGTCACGTATGACGCGATGTCGAAAGTCGGCGCGCAGATGGGCCTCGCGAAAGACACGCTCGACAAGAACGAGTCGGTGCGCAAGCGCGGGCTCGAAGCGCTTGCGATGCTGCATGCGCGCGGCGTGAAGATGGGCCTCGGCACCGATCTGCTCGGCGACATGCATCAGTATCAGAGCGATGAGCTGTCGATCCGCGCGGAGATCGTCGGCGCGTTCGAGGCCATTCGTCAGGCGACCGCCATTGGCGCGGAGATCGTCAACATGAAGGGCAAGCTTGGCGTCGTCGCGGCGGGCGCGTATGCGGATTTGCTCGTCGTGGATGGCGATCCGCTCAAGGATATCCGCGTGCTGACCGGGCAGGGCGAGCGCATCGCCGGCGTGATGAAGAATGGCGCGTGGGTGCGTGCTACGATGCCGCAACATCATAGATAAGCATCGAATGAAGCACATGCCTCCGGTCGCCGCTAAATCCCGTCGAACAGAAACGCCGAACGCGAGCGATTCCGCGCACAGGATCGTGCGCACGACCACGGTCGAGCTCGTCACGACCGCGATCCGGCAACGCATTCTCTCGGGCGATCTCGCGCCCGGCGAAGTGCTGCGTCAGGAAGCGCTCGCCGACGAACTCGGCGTGAGCCGCGTGCCGATCCGCGAAGCGATCACGCGTCTCACCGGCGAGGGCTTGCTGACCAAGGTGCCGCATCGCGGCGCGTATGTCGCCGAGCTGTCGATAGAAGAAGTGCAGGAGACGTTCGAGATTCGCTTGCGGCTGGAGCCGTGGCTATTCTCGCAGGCGATTCCGCATATCACCGATGCCGAAATCGCGAAGGCCGAAAAGCTCGTCAACGAGATGGATCACGCGGATTCGGGCGTCTGGGGGCAACTGAACTGGCGGCTGCACGAAACGCTGTATCTGCCGGCGCGGCGCGATATCACGTTGCAGATGCTGCGCGGCCTGCACGATCGCAGCGACCGCTATTTCCGCTTTCAGGTCGTGCAGGTGCCGATCCGCGAGCAGTCGCATGAAGAGCACATGAGCCTGATCGATGCATGCAGGAAGCGCGATCCGAAGCTCGGCGCGAAGCTGCTCGAGCAGCACGTGAAGACGGCGGGGCAGCAGATCATCTCGGTGGTCGAGACGATCATGGCGCGATGACGCGCAGCGTCGCGGGCTGCGTTGCGTCGCGTGCGTCGATTTCGATGTGAGCATCGGTCGCAGCGAGTTGCGCGAACGCGGCTTCATCGACCATCACGACCGGCACGTTCGACGCATACAGTTCATTCGCGACGATCGCGCCAATCGACAGAATCAGATCGCGCTCCGTCAGCACGATGCCCGCCGGTCCCGTGCCGTTGCGCAACGCTTCGGCGAGCACGCTGCTGCTCGAACTCGATCCGCGCGCACGCGGCATCACCAGAATGCGCGACGCGAGACGCTGCCCGTGACCGGCATGCGTGGCATCGACGATCACGCCGCGTTGCGCGTCGTAGCCACCCCAGAAGCTGAGCGGCGGCAACGCGATGCCCGCAGCGCGCGCGTGGCCCGGAACGAGCGTGACGGCCTCAAACGTATTCATCGATGCACACCTTTCCTTCGAACGCCGATCGCACGCATTCGCTCATGCTGCCGAACGCGACCGTCACGCCGATATTCGCCGGCGCGTAGTGCGCCCATTTGCCCGAGTTGGTCATCACGAGGCCGCTCACCTGCTTCATCACCGGCGTGATGTATGTGCAGGTATCGACGACGATCTGCACGCCGCGCGCCGCAAGCCGTTGCGCGATGCCTTCCTCTTCGAGTTGCCACAGCACGAAGCGGCTCGTGTTCACATAGACATCGCAGCGCGGCGCGCCTTCATGACGCGCGAAAAGCGCGGCGAGCGTGCGGAACTCATCGACGGAAAAATGCGGCGTGCCGAGACTGACGGCGGCGAGCGCGTCGCCCGGTTGCGCGTGACTCCAGCGCGCGCGCACGGCATGAAGGTCCGATGCGCTCACCGGAATCGTGCGTTCGGGCGCGCGCCCTTGCAATGCAGCGTCGAGCGTCGCGGCTTCGGGCGTGATGCCGACCGCATGAAACAGCGCCACCGATCCGCTC
The DNA here is from genome assembly GCF_018408855.1 of Caballeronia sp. NK8. GTDB lineage: Bacteria > Pseudomonadota > Gammaproteobacteria > Burkholderiales > Burkholderiaceae > Caballeronia. The sequence goes on from NZ_AP024325.1 coordinate 112,783, forward strand.
GAGGCCGCCGCCGCGCCGAGCGCCTTCAGTTCGTCTTCAGTGGTGTCATCGGGCAGGCCGGTGATGGCGGCCACCGTCGCGCCGGCAACGCTGCCGAGCAGGAAGCCGAGCGCGGCGAAGTCCGCATCGCGATGCAGCGACGCGCGCAGATCGGGTGCTGCGATCACGATGCGCGCCGCGCGATTCGCCGTGACGTGCAGGCCCGCGTTCGGCACCCGAGCGGTGATCGCGGCGGCGAGATCGAGAAAATCGCCATAGCGGCTGGTGCGCGCGCCGAGCACCGAGTTGGCGAAGACGATCGCGTTGGATTCGGCCCATGCGATCTGATCGCCCAGTTTCGGGCGATGCTTCAACTGATACGGCGCGCACGTGAAGCTCGCTTCGCAGCCGAGTTCGATATGCGCCTGCATGAGGCGCTTGCCCGCGCTCGCGATGCCGGCATCGCCGCGAAACAGCTCCGGGTGAATGAGATCGAGCGAGCCGACATTGAGCGTGGTCGGCACGGCGACCTTCGCGCCGCTCGCGACGAAGCGCTCGACGAAATCGAGGCTCGCCGCGCCGTGATACAGACAGCCGTCGATGTGCGCGCAGCTGATGTCGATGAGTGTATCGGCGTCCATGACGCGCGCCGTCGCGGCGACGATACGCATCGCGAGCGCGAGGCCATCGCCGAACTCGCCGCCGAGCATCGCGGTGTCGCGTGGGGAAAGAGTGAGCATCGGGTTCGATTGCGTTCGATTGCGCCGCGCTGTTGGTTGTCAGCGCAGGATAACGGATCGGCTCGAATCGATCTACCCGACGCGGGTGGCGCGGCTCATGCGCGCATCTGGCTTACTGACTGGATCGCATCACTTTCACACCGGAGACAGGCAGACATGGGCGTATTGAGCGGAGTTCGGGTTCTGGAGTTCGAGGCGATCGGTCCCGCGCCGTTCGGGTGCATGTTGCTCGCGGACATGGGCGCGGATGTGCTGCGCGTCGATCGTCCCGTCGCGGCCGGCGATCTCGGGCCGAAGATCAGCGGCAAGCACAAGAATCTGACCGGGCGCGGCCGGCGTTCGGTCACGCTCGACCTGAAGCAGCGCGAAGCCGCCGATGCCGCGCTCGAACTGATGTCGAAGGCGGATGTCGTCATCGAAGGCTTCCGGCCGGGCACGATGGAACGGCTCGGCATCGGACCGGATACGGCGCTCGCGCGCAATCCGAAGCTCGTGTATGGCCGCATGACGGGCTGGGGGCAAACAGGTCCGCTCGCCGAGCGCGCGGGGCACGACCTGAACTACATCGCGCTGTCGGGCGTGCTGTCGGGCATCGGGCGCGCGGGCGAGCCGCCGGTGCCGCCGCTGAATCTCGTCGGCGATTACGGCGGCGGCGGCATGCTGCTCGCGCTCGGCGTCGTGGCGGCGCTCTTCAACGTGCAGCGCGGCGGCGCGGGACAAGTGGTCGATGCCGCGATGATCGAAGGCGCTGCGCAGCTCGGCACGACCATGTGGGGATTGATTGCGTCGGGTAACTGGCGCGAGGCGCGCGAGAGCAATCTGCTCGATGGCGGCACGCCCTGGTACGACAGTTATCGCACGCGTGACGGGCATTACATGGCCGTTGGCGCGGTGGAAGCGCGCTTCTATGCGCAATTGCTGGAGAAGCTCGGCTTGGCCGACGCGGATTTGCCCGCGCAGCATGATCGGGCAGGCTGGCCGCTGCTGAGGGAACGATTCGCGGCGGCGTTCGCCGAGCGCACGCGCGACGAATGGTGCCGCGTGTTCGAAGGCAGCGACGCCTGTGTCGCGCCGGTGCTGGGTTTTTCGGAAGCGCCGGCGCATCCGCAGCATCGCGCGCGCGCAAGCTTTGTCGAGTTCGATGGCGTCGTGCAACCCGCGCCCGCGCCGAAGTTTTCGCAAACGCCTTCGGCCATTTCACGGCCTGCGCCGCGACGAGGCGAAGGAGGCGCTGGCGCTTTGAGGGACTGGGGCCTGGATGAATCGGAGATTGCGCGGCTGCGTGCGAGTGGCCTCGGGTTCGCGTCGGAAGCCTGACCCCTTCAAAGCCTTTGCATGTTATCCACGCCCGAAATGACGGACGAAGCAGTAGAAAATCCACGGATGGATCTTGAGCATGGCCATCACAATGGACAGTTTCGGGCGATGATCCGAGTACATGCCGACCAGATGCGCGATGCGAAGCCTCTCGGCTACGCTGCACAGAATCGGTTTCGCCAGTCGGTAAGTCGGTGCCTTGATCGCTGTCTGAAACGCGATCGTCCTATAACCGTAGATGTATTTCAGTCTGAACAAAAGACGGCGGTAATTTCGTATCGGCATCGATTCCGTGCTCTTTTCCACGCGATCCATGATGGCAAAAAGATCTACGATCTTAGGATTGAAGCGTGTCGAAATGCCCGATTCCCTATACATATACGAATACAAGGTATCGGGCATGAGCCGCACGATCTCCGATTTGCCCAGCGTCTGCACCGAGACGCAGATATCTTCGTATATCAACCCGGTCGGATGCTCGATCGCCAGGAAGATGGATCGGCGCACCAGCTTGTTGAAGCAATAGGCCTGCAGCGATAGATCGAGAATTCTCTCGACCGCCTCCAAGCCGGTGATGATCGCATCGCCCGTTTCGACGCGGTAATTGATCTTACCTTCCGGACTGATGTTCTCGGCAGCGAAAATTACGACGTCCGCATGGTGCGCGTCCGCCTCGGCAATGACCCGGCGAATGAGGTCGCGGTGAACGTGATCGTCGCTATCGACGCACAGAACGTATTCGCCGCGCGCCGCCTGTGCGGCGATCTTGCGGGTTTCGGCGAGGCCCTTGTTCTCGCGGTTCTTAATAAACTGCCACGGAATTCGGTCTTGCTGCGCGAGGATGCGCGAGGTCATTTCGCCGGATCGATCAGGACTGCTGTCGTCGACGGCGATAATCTCGAAATCAGTGGAGGTTTGAGACAGAAGCGAATCGAGGCATTCTTCGATGTACGGCTCGACTTTGTACACAGGCAGCAAGACACTGATTTTCGGCGGTGCTGGCATAGATGTGAACCCCGCTCGTGATTTTCAGGAGAACGACAATTGACCATGGATTCTACTTCGTGTTCCGTCTCGATGTATTAGGGTTTGCTCACATACGGAACCAGACCGGGCATGCAAAGAACACCCGAAATTGGCTGTCCATCAATCGGATTTCGTGCGGGGCACGGCGCAAGGAGAGCGTCGTCACATATGGACGCCCCAAAACAAGCGATGCGAGACGACCGTACGAAGTCCCCTCGGAACGTTGTTTTGCGCCCGATTTTGGGGCGCTTCGAGTTAAATGGCCGAGGTGATTTCGATTACAGCGATGGACGCACCGCTGGCAACCTGTCGTACCAAGGAGGTGGTAATGGGATTCGGGCATTGCCCTTAATCGGGTCCCCACTGGAAAACAGGATGCCCGGACCAATGCACTGCTGGGGCAACCCCGGTCCGTCGGAAGAACATACACCGTCGGACCAAAGAAAGTCGGGAACAGGTGTGCTGAACGTGCGCTGTGCGAGCTTCTTGCCGCTTTTCGCATCGAAGACGCGTCCAACGTACTCGGAATTTCCCCCAGGAGCCCACGCAAGCAAACATCGTTCGGCTGCGTATGCGCGGTCGGGAGACTCCATTGTCTTGCACTCCGTACCGTGCGGGGTACGGTCAGTAAGGCCGAAGGATAGCGCGCCAACAACTGCAAAAAATATCGCGATATGCTTGAATGAGAGCTTCATAGGTCAATCGTGATGGGCGGAACAACCGGAACATAACGGCGATCGGAATATACGACGAAGTCGCCGCCGCGGTGGTGTTTGGCTGACCAACGCCGAAAGTCGCTGTTGTGTACGGGATAGTACACATTGCCCTTGATGACCGGATCGCAAAGGGTAACGGAAGATTCGATGTAAGGAATATAGGGAGAGGTTGCCGCGACCGCGTCGAGCGGGATGACAATCACGCCATCGGTGCTCCAGTGGCCCAGATACTGTGACCGATCGCCCTGCCGGTCGGTGAACGTGTAGTTGTCTTTCACATACACCCAGATACCCTTTACCTCGGCTCTCGTACTTCTCGACCCGACATTCCAGTGAAAGCGGGCGTGCCCGAGGGCAGCGTAGAAATTGAATGAGCCAAGCGCGCCGGTAAGATCATTGGGCACACCACTTCGGCGCATATTGCGCAGGAAGAGTTCGATCTTCTGCGCGAACGTGCCATCAACCGATGCAAGTTGGAACTGGAAGTGGCGGTGCAGTTTGGCGGTATCGTCATCGCACATATCCGCGCAATCCAACAGGGTCATGCTATTTTTGTACGGCAGGATTTTCCTTTTGAGAACCTCCTTGGCCGTCGGCGAACGAATGGCTTCAGTGATCAGATAGTCGTATTTCTCCTCGCATGAGCAAAACGGAGCACCCAGTCGAGCTTGACGGTGGTGGCGTCGTACATCTCAGGCGGGTAAGGCATGCCGTTTTGATTGATTTCCGCCGCTTCCTCGGCATCGGTTGGGGAATAGTTGAGTTTCCCGGCAAACCACCGCTCCATCAGGGTGGCCGAGACTGGCAGGAGCATCTTGCGCATAGCAGCCGGAATCTCCTGAATGTCGAACGGTGACACTGTTTCTTCCTGTCTGACGGGTCTGGGCGGTTTAACCGACCTTGGTGGGTCAGGATTCTCCAGCCAAGCTTTGAAGCGAGAGCGCAACTCGATCAGCTTCAGCAAACCATCCCCTGCTCGCGGCTTCGGCCGTGGCCGTCTCGAATGTGTCCCTGATGGTGGCTTTGGCTCCTCGCGCGTGGGGGGTGAACGATCCAGTGATAGCGAAACTTCGCGCACGATACGGGCGCCATTTTGTTTCCTCCAGCGCCAGAGCAACTTGTTGATTTTGTAATACGAGAAATTCATAAGTCGGTAAATTGCCAGCATGTTTCTCGCGTGAAAAACAAAAAAAGCACGTTCGGCCAACCTCCGAACGCGCCAAAGTGGAGCAACCCAATCCCTGAATCGAGCAGTCCTATTGCAGGTTTCCCGCCACCGCGACAGTCTGCCCGGTAATGTAGTTCGATTCCGGCGAGCAGAAGAGATAGACGCCGCCCGCCGCTTCTTCCGGTGTGCCGCCACGTCCGAGCGGATTGCGCTGCGCGTGCGATTTCAGCATGTCGGCGTTCAGGCCGACGCGAATGTCCCTGCCATCGATCTTCACGGACGCCGCCGCCTCGGTGCTCACGGTCATGCGCGTATGGATCAGGCCAAATGCGACGCAATTCACGTTGACGTTGAAACGCCCCCACTCGCGCGCCAGCGCGCGCGTCATGCCGATCACGCCCGCCTTCGCCGATGAATAGTTCATCTGCCCGGCATTGCCGTTCAGCGCCGACGTCGACGAAATATTGACGATTTTCCGATAATTCTCCCGGCCCGCTTCCTTATCAGCGGCGTGCAGCGCTTTGATATGCGGATAGGCCGCGCGCAGAATGCGGAACGGCGCGGTGAGATGACAGTCGATGATCGCGTACCACTGCTCATCGGTCATTTTCTGCACGACGTCGTCCCACGTATAACCCGCGTTATTGACGATGATGTCGATACCCTTGAACGAATTCATCGCTGTTCCGATCAGCCGGTCCGCGAAATCCGGCGCCGACACATTGCCCACACACGCCACCGCTTCCGTGCCTTGCGTGCGCAGCAGTTCCACGGTCTCCTGCGCGGGCTCGGTATCGAGATCGTTGATGACGAGGCGCGCGCCTTCACTCGCGAGCTTGAGCGCGATCGCCTGACCGATGCCGCGTCCCGAACCGGTTACCAATGCCACCTTGCCTTCGAGCTTTCCCATGATGTCTTCCCGATGAATGATTCAGAGCGCGACCACCGCGTCGCCGAGCACGCGCGGTTCGCCATATTGATTGACGGTCTGGATTTCGAGCCGCACGCGGCGTTCGCCTTCGGCTTCGAATTTCTCGGTGACCTTGCCCGTGCACGTCACGACATGTCCGAGCTGCGTAATGCCGACAAAGCGAACGCCGAGCGAGCGCAACTGCCGCTGCTCGACCCACGACGTGAGCAGCCGCCCGAGCCACGCCATCGACAACATGCCATGTGCAAACACTTCCGGCACGCCAGCGCGACGCGCATAGTCGGTGTCGATATGAATGGCGTTGTGATCGCCCGACGCACCCGCGAAAAGCGCGAGCGTCGTGCGGTTCACTGCGGGAAGCGTGAGCGACGGCAAGATGTCGCCGACGCGGATCGAATCGAAACTGATGATGCTCATTCGCCTGTTCCTCGCTTATCGCTGAACGATGACGCTGCGCAGATCGGCTACGTGCTCGCCGCGCTGGTTCGTCACGCGTGTTTCGCGCACGATGAACCACAGCGCGCCGTTCTTCTTGTCGTAGATATCCGCGATGCGGCTTTCGTAACGCAGGAGATCGCCCGCATACGCCATGCGGTGATACTCGAACGACTGCTCGCCGTGCAGAATGCGCGACGAGACGATGCCGAGTTCATCGCGCCACGCCGTCGACGACTGCTCGAATTCGAGCGAGAACAGAAACGTGGGCGGCAGCGGCAGCGTGGGATGCCCCGCGTCGTGCGCGGCGGCTTCGTCGAAATAGACCGGGTTCGTCTCGCCGATCGCCTTCGCGAAGAAGCGCAGGCGCCACGCATCCGCAGTTGCAGTGAATACCGGCAACCGCATGCCGATATGCTTCTTCTCGATCGTCATCACGCGTTGCGCTTGTAGATGGTGACGACGCCCGCGCCGCCGAGCCCAAGGTTGTGTTGCAAGGCGAGTTTCGCGCCCTGAACTTGCCGATCGCCCGCCGTGCCGCGCAACTGATGCGTCAGCTCGAAGCATTGCGCGAGTCCCGTCGCGCCGAGCGGATGGCCCTTCGACAGCAGTCCGCCCGACGGATTGGTCACCCACTTGCCGCCGTAGGTGTTGTCGCCATCCATGACGAGGCGCTCGCCTTCGCCTTCCTTGCACAGGCCGAGTCCTTCGTAGGTCAGCAACTCGTTCTGCGCGAAGCAGTCGTGAAGTTCGATCACGTCGATGTCCTCGGGGCCGACGCCCGCCTGCTCGTAAGCCTGCTGTGCCGCATTGCGCGTGATGTCGAAGCCCACGACGCGGATCATGTCGCCCGCGTCATACGTGCTCGGCAGATCGGTGGCGAGCGACTGGCCCGCGATCATCACATCGCTGCGCAAGCCGTGTTTGCGCGCGAAGGCCTCGGACACGAGAATGGCCGCAGCGCCGCCGCAGGTCGGCGGGCACGCCATCAGGCGCGTCAGCACGCCTTCCCACAGCACCGGCGCATTCATCACGTCTTCGGTCGACACGACATTGCGAAACACCGCGAGCGGATTGCGCGCCGCGTGCTCGCTCGCCTTCGCGCGAATGCGCGCGAACGTCTCCAGCTTGGTGCCGTACTTGCGCATATGCGCGAGGCCCGCGCCCGCGAACTGGCGGATCGCGGTGGGAATCTCCGTGTGGCCGACGAGCTTGTTGGTCAGATCGAGCGCGCGTTCGAGCGCGGGCGCGCGGTCATTCCATTTCGACGACAGCGCGCCCGGCTGCATGAATTCGAAGCCTACGGCGAGCGCGCAATCGACCGCGCCGGATTCGACGGCCTGGCGCGCGAGAAAGAGCGCGGACGAACCCGTCGCACAGTTGTTGTTGACGTTGATGACCGGCACGCCCGTCATGCCGACGCGATAGATCGCTTTCTGTCCGCACGTCGAGTCGCCATAGACATAGCCGGCATAGGCTTGCTGGATGGCCTTGAAGTCGAGGCCAGCGTCGGCGAGCGCATCGCGGATCGCGATTTCGCCCATCACGTCGTACGGCTCGCTCGCGCCCGGCTTCTTGAACGGGATCATGCCGACACCTGCGACATACACCTTGCGACTCATGTGCTTCTCCTTCAGTGATTGAGACTTCGATGGATTCACAGCTTGCGCGAGATGAGATCGCGCATGACCTCGCTCGCGCCGCCGTAGATGCGCGACACGCGGGCATCGACGAATGCGCGGGCGACCGGATACTCGAGCATGTAGCCGTAGCCGCCATGCAGTTGCACCATCTCGTCGAGCGCCTTGCCGAGCGCTTCGGTGGCGAAGAGCTTCGCGATCGCGGATTCCTCGAGCGTCAGACGGCGGCGCATGTGCACGTCGAGGTAGTGATCGACCATCAGCCGCACGGCGATGGCCTGCGCCTTGATGTCGGCGAGCTTGAATTTGGTGTTCTGGAAGTCCCACACGGTCTGATTGAACGCGCGGCGATCCTTCACATAGTTCAGCGTGTGTTCGAGGCACGTTTCGAGCCGCGCGGCCGCGCCGACCGCAATGTTCAGGCGCTCCTGCGGCAATTCGGCCATCAGATACGCGAAGCCCTTGCCTTCCTCGCCGAGTCGGTTCTCGACCGGCACGCGCACATCGTCGAAGAAGAGTTCGGCGGTGTCCTGCGCGTGCATGCCGATCTTGTCGAGCTTGCGGCCGCGCCGGAAGCCTTCGCGCGTCGTCTCGACGACGATCAGGCTCACGCCCTTCGCGCCCGCGCCCGGGTCCGTCGTGCAGACGACCACGACGAGATCCGCATTCAGCCCATTCGTGATGAAGGTCTTGCTGCCGTTGATGACGTAGTGGTCGCCGTCGCGGCGCGCGCTGGTTCGCACCGCTTTCAGATCGCTGCCGGTGCCGGGTTCGGTCATCGCGATGGCGAGAATCTGTTCACCCGTGCAGATGCCGGGCAGCCAGCGTTGCTTCTGCTCCTCGCTGCCGATGCGCGCGATATACGGCGCGACGATATCCGAATGCACCGCGAAGCCTGGCCCGCTCACGCCCGCGCGCGTCATTTCCTCATTGACGACGACCACATGGCCGAAATCGCCGCCGCCGCCGCCGTATTCGGCCGGAATCGAGACGCACAAGAGGCCCTGCTTTCCCGCCTTCAGCCAGGTTTCGCGATCCACGCGTCCGGCCTTGTCCCAGGCCGCCTGATGCGGAACACACTCGCGCTCGAAGAAACGGCGAGCAGTAGTGCGAAGCATTTCGTGATCGTCCCGAAAGACGGTGCGTTCGATGTGCATGTCGAGAATCCTGGAAGGTGAGTTCTATTTCTTCGCGTGACGCGGAATGGCGCCTGTGCACGCGACGTTCGAAGCGGGATCGGCCAGATACAGCGCGTCGATCAGATGCGCCCGGCGCGCGCGCGTGACCGCCTGATTCACGTAGCCTTTGTCGGCGATTTCGTTGGCGTCGAGCGAGGGCGGCTCGGCCAGCAACATCAGCCGCTCGATGACGAGCGTCGCGCCACGCGCCTTCTGTTGCGAAAGGCGCCGGCTCAGTTCGGCGACGACGAGCGGATGCGCGGCGAGCGCGCCGGCGTCGAGCGACGCGAGCTCGGGCGCGATGCGCTGGCACGCCGCGACGTTCGGCCAGGCGAGCGCGGTGAGAAAGTCGCGATCGTGCCCGCAGATCACCGCGTCCGTCAGAAGGGGCGCGCAGCAGTCGATGAGCGCGAGCCGCAGCGCGCCGGTGCGAACCCATGAGCCGTTCGCGAGCTTGAAGTCTTCGACGGTGCGGCCCGCGAAGATCATGCCCTGGGCCGGATCGGCGGGATCGGCCAGACGCACGGCGTCGCCGAAGCGGAAGTAGCCTTCGTCATCGAACGCGGCCGCGGTGAGTTCCGGTTGCCCGATGTAACCGCCGAACACGTTCGGGCCGCGCATGCGTATTTCATAGCGGCCGTCGCCGCCTTCAAGCGGCACGAGCTTCACTTCCGAGCCGAGCGCGGGCGTGCCGATGTTGCCGGGCGTATCCGTCGGCCAGCTGCAATACGTGCCCATGCCGGACGTTTCCGTCGATGCGAGACCGGTGCAGAACGTGATCCGCGCGCCAATGGTCTTCTCCGCCACGTTCTGGATGCGCTTCCACACTTCGGCCGGCATGCTCGCGCCGCCGTAGCCGAAAAAGCTCGCCTTCGCGAAGAGGCTTTCGGCCAGTTGCGGATCGCGTTCGAGTTCGGTGGCGAGCACGGTCCATGCGGACGGCACGCTCGTGAAGATGGTCGGCGACACTTCGCGCAGATTGCGCACGGTGCGCTCGATCATGCCGGGCAGGGGGCGGCCATCGTCGATGTAATGCGTCGCGCCGAACTGGATCGCGCGGCCGAGATGCAGCACGCCGCCGAGACCGTGATGCCACGGCAGCCAGTCGAGAAATACGGGCTGCGCGTCGAGCAGCCATGCGAAGCTGTCCGAGTAATACGCGGCGACCGCGCCCAGATTGCCGTACGTGAGGCGCACGGCTTTCGGCAGCCCCGTGGAGCCGGAGGTGAAGAGCACGCGGGCAGTGTCATCGTGATCCATGGCGGCATGGGCGCGCTCGACAGCGCGCTGGCGCGTCTCGTCGAACGGGCCGTCCGTGAGCGCGTCCCATGCGAACTGACCTTGCGTTGCGCCATCGACGGCGATAACGGGCACGCCCTTCAGATTCAGCGCGCCGAGCGCCCGCGCATACGGCGCGACCGACTGCACGAACACCGCGCCGGGCGGGACCAGCTCGCAGATGGCCTTGAGGCGCGCGAAATCCTTGCTCATCAGCGCATAGGTGGGCGATACCGGCGCAGCCGGAATGCCCGCGTATTCGGCCGCAAGCAGCAACACGGCCTGCTCGATGGAATTGCCCGACAGCAGCATGAGCGGGCGCTGCGCGTTCAGTCCCATGTCCAGCAGCGCGGCCGCCACCGCCCGCACTTGCTGCCACAGTTCGCGCCAGCTCAGCGAGCGCCAAGCACCGTGCTTGTCGCGCTCGCAGAACGCGGCGCTGTCGCCGCGCTGCGCCGCCCAGCCCGGAATGAAATCCGCGAACGAGCGCTGTTCGATGCGCGGCAGCGCGCGGGCGCTGCGGAGAATCAACGTGCTGTCCGCGCGATGCTCGACGAGCGTCTGCCGCTCTGGAAACCGCACAGGACGATAAGACGGTGCCACCTTGCCGCTTGCTTCGAGCGTGCTCATTACATCTGTCTCCCGAGCATGGATGCTTTTGCCGGATGCGGCCACGAGGCCGCGCGCCGTTCCCGGCTGTTGATTTGTCGATTCCGCCGTACGACGGCTCGCTTGCCCTTCGATGAAGGATAGGGGAGGCGCACCGGCGGGTGACCACCCGAGGTGGGTGGCGGTCCGGCGCGCCGTACCGCGTATCGTGAGTCTGTCTGGATGCGCGTCAACGAGGATGTTCAATGGACCTGAGTTATTCGAAAGAGGAACTCGCGTTTCGCGATTCCATCCGCGCATTTCTGCGTGATCGCCTTCCCGGCGATCTGCGCGACAAGGTGCTGAATCATCGCCCTCTCGAGCGCGACGATACGGTGCGCTGGCAGCGCATCCTGCATGCGCAGGGCTGGGGCGCGCCCGGCTGGCCCGAGGCTTTCGGCGGTACCGGCTGGACGGCGCTGCAACGGCTGCTGTTCGATATCGAATGCGGCCTCGCCGGGGCGCCGCGCCAGTTGCCGTTCGGCCTCAACATGATCGGGCCGGTGCTGATGAAATTCGGCAGCGCCGCGCAGCAGGCGCGCCATCTGCCGCGCATCCTGTCGGCGCAGGACTGGTGGTGCCAGGGCTATTCCGAGCCGGGCGCGGGCTCGGATCTCGCCTCGCTCAAGACGCGCGCGGTGCGCGCGGGAGACCATTACATCGTGACCGGGCAGAAGACCTGGACCACGTATGCGCAGCACGCGGACTGGATGTTCTGCCTCGCGCGCACCGATACCGGGGCGAAGCAGCAGAACGGCATTTCGCTGTTGCTCATCGAGATGAAATCGCCCGGCATCACGGTGCGCCCGATCGACACGCTCGAAGGCGCCGCCGATGTCAACGAGGTCTGGCTCGACGACGTTCAAGTGCCCGCCGCGCATCTCGTCGGCGAGGAGAACCACGGCTGGACGTACGCGAAGTATCTGCTCGGCCACGAGCGCACGGGCATTGCGGGCATCGGACATTGCCGGCGGGAATTGCGTTACGTGAAGGCGCTGGCGCAGCGCGAGCGCCGCAACGGCAGGCCGCTCTCGGACGACGTGCGTATCCGAGAAAGGATCGCGCGCATCGAGGCCGAAGTCATGGCGCTGGAGATGCTGCTGATGCGCGTGGCGTCGGAGGCGAGTCAGCGCGGCGCGGGCGTGGAGTCGTCGATTCTCAAGATTCGCGGCTCGGAGTTGCAGCAAGCGCTGTCGGCGTTGCAGGTCGACATCGCCGGGCCGAACGCGCTGCCGTTCTCGCCCGCCTGGCTCGCGGACGGCTTCGACGGCTGGACGCCCGCGCCTGGCTACGGCGCGAACATCGGCAGCTTCTATCTCGACATGCGCAAGCCGACCATCTACGGTGGCACGAACGAAGTGCAGAAGGAAATCATCGCGAAAGCGGTTCTCGATCTCTAGAACGGGCGGGCGGCAAGATGGACTTTTCATATAGCGAAGAGCAGCGTCAACTCGCGGACAGCCTGAGACGCTTCACCGAGGAACGCTATCCGATCGACGCGCGCCGCCACGCGGTGCGCAATCCCGACGGCTTCAGCCGCGATGCGTGGCGCACCTATGCGGACTTCGGTGTACTCGGGCTGACGATCGCGTCCGACTACGGCGGCTTCGACGGCACCGCCACTGATACCTTCGCCGTGCAGTTCGAAGCCGGACGCGCGCTGCTTCCCGAGCCGCTGATTCCCTGCGCAGTGATGGCGGCTGGTCTGATTCAACGTTTCGGCTCGGACGCGCAGCGGCAAGCGTGGTTGCCGGCGATTGCCGAGGGCCGCGAGATCGTCACGCTCGCGTATCAGGAACCAGAGAGCCGCTACGACTACGCGCAGCCGGAGACCACGGCGCGCGTGCAGGATGACGGCTTCGTCCTCGACGGCCACAAGGTGCACGTGTGGCACGGCGGGGCCGCGCACTCGCTGATCGTCTCGGCGTGGAATGCGTCCATTCAGGCCGTGTCGCTGTTCATCGTGCCGACAGCGGCGGCGGGTGTGACCGTGCGCGCCTATCCGACGCTCGATGGCGAGCGCGCCGCCGAAGTCACGCTGCAGGCGGTGCGCGTGCCGCAACGGGCGATGCTCGGCGACGGCGCGGCGATGCTCGAAGCGGCGCTGGAGTTGGGCATCGCGGCGTCGTGCGCAGCCAGCGCGGGGGCGATGGAACGCCTGATCGAGATGACTTCCGAGTATCTGTGCACGCGCAAGCAGTTCGGACAGGCGCTCGGACGCTTTCAGGCGCTGCGTCACCGGCTGGCGGACATGCTCGTGCAGAAGGAACTCGCGCTGTCGATGGCGCATCTGGCCGCATCCGCCATCGGCGAAACGGACGCGACCGAGCGGCGCCGCATGATCTCGTCGGCGAAGCTGATCGTGAGCCGCGCGGCGCGCTTCATCGGCGAGCAGGCCGTGCAGTTGCACGGCGGCATGGGCGTCACGGCGGAACTGGCTGTCGGCGACTACTTCAAGTATCTGACGGCGGCTTCGCTGCGCCTCGGCGATGCGGATTTTCACGCCGACGTGCTCGCGAATCTGCCGCTCGATCACGCGCCCTCGCTCAGCGCGAGATCCCGCGAACGCGCGACGGCTTCGTCGCGGCTCGACACGCCGAGCTTGCTGTAGATGTTTTTCAGGTGCCATTTGACCGTCTCGGGCGAAATGCCCATCGTCCGGGCGATCTTCTTGTTCGGCAGCGCCTGCGCGAGCAGGCTCAGCACTTTCGTCTCGCGCGCGCTCAGAAGGTCGTGCACTTTCGCATCGCCGGAACGTGCCTTCGGTTTCGTCGAGGCCGCTTGTGCCGCGGTGGCGCGGGCGTGCACATCGCGCAGGCGATCCGCGTAGAACTGCAACACGGCGTCCTGCGGCGCGTCCTTGCTCACGCGGACGATCAGATCGGGCACGGCAGGATCGGCGTCGAGCAGCGTCCGCACGAGGCCGAGACGATGCCCGAGACGCATCGCCGACAGCATCAGCCTGCGCGCCGAACCCGCGTCGCCGAGCCCCTGCGCCGCGACGGCTTTCTGCGCTTCGAGGAACGCGAGCCGCCGTTGCCAGCCGCGCTCACGGCATGATTCGATCAGCGGCGAAAGCGCATGCGCCGCGGCGTCGTAGTCCTCGTGGATGAGACGCCAGTCGACGTGCGCCTGCTGCGCGATCACCCGAAATTCCACCCATGCCGATGTCGACGTGTGCGACGCGGCGCGCGCCGCCAGCGCGTCGAGCCGCGCGAGGTGCGCCTGAGCGGCGTCGAACTGGCCGCGTTGCAGATCACGCCGGACGCGCAGCGCCAGACAATGCGCGAGCACGCGGCGCAGATCGTGCCGCGTCGAGTAGTCTTCGAGCCGGTCGAGGCACGCGATGGCATCGAGCCGATGACCCGCGAGCCAATGCGACGCCGACAGTACCGTCAGCACGCTCATCACCGAATCGGGAAACGAAACGCGCTCGATCACGTCGAGGCGCTCTTCGAGCAGCTTGCGCGCCTGATCCGCTTCGCCCGATTCGTAGAGCACTTCGCCCAGCAAGGCCGTTGCGAGCGCGGACGCTTCGGCCGCCGCGCTGCCACGCTGTTCGGCTTCGTACAGCACGTCGCGGCACACGCGCTCGGTCTGCAGCAGATCGCCTTGCAGCAGATGGCTCAAACCGGCGAGCGCGCGCCCGCTCAACACGCCCGCCGACGTGCCCATGATCGGCGTGCCATCGGGCAACGCGGCCGCGCGCTCCGTCTGGACGCGACACGCTTCGTCGAAATCGCTGCGCCGCGCATGGATCCACGAGAGCAGATTGTTGCGCGCGCCGACGATGATGCCCTGCGCGTCGTGCGGCAGCGCGCGCAGATGCGGCAGCAGTTCGCAGGCGGCGTCGAGATCGTCGCGTTGAACCGCGAGCGCCGCGTGCAGCAGCGTCAGGCGATAGCGCGACTGGGTGTCGTCGGGCGCGAGATCGCTCGCCAGCCGCTCGATCGCGCTTTCGCATGCTTCGAACTCGCGCGCGTAGAGATGCAGGTGGATCATCCAGAGCCGCAGGCCGACGCGCGCCTGAATCTCCGCTTGCGGCAACAGGCGCATCAGCGCGACGACCTTGCGCAAGTCGCCGCGCAACTGCAGGCTGCGCGCGATATGGGCGACGAGATCCGCCGCCGCCGCGGGTTCGCCGGCGAGCATGGCGTGGCGCACGGCTTCATCGGCGTGATCGTGCGCCTGAAACCATCGCCACGCCGCCTGATGCACCTGCCGCCGCTGCGCCTCGCTGCGCGTGCGGAAGCGTTCGAGCAGAGTTTCGCGAAACAGCGGATTCAGCCGATACCACGCGTGATGCGCATCGTGACCGGCGGGCGCGAGAAAGAGATTGTCGCTCTCGAGGCGCGCGAGCAGTTTCAGCACGTCGCCGGAATCATCGGCGCCGCCGAGCAGCGCGACGCACAACGGCGCACAAAGCCGTTCGCACACGGCCATGCGGACGAGCAGTTCGACTTCGCTCGACGCGAGCCGCGACAGCACTTCGCGCTCGAAATATTCCGCGAAGGTGTGGACATCGAGAAGCTGCGTGTCCGCGGGCGGATCATCGGGCGCGGACGGCACTGGTGCGGCTTTCCTGCGCCTCGCGCCGACCACCATCAGTTGCAGCCCGGCGACCCAGCCGTCGGTGAGTTCGTGCATCTGGCGCGCCTCGCGCGAGCCGATTTCCGGACATTGCGACTTGAGAAACGCTCGCGATTCCGCCATCGAAAAGCGCAGGTCGCGCAGGTCCAGTTCGAGCAGCAAGCCCGCGTCGCGAATGCGCCCGACCGACAGCGGAATCGCCCCGCGCGACGCGAGCACGACATGCAGATTCGGCGGCGCGTAGTCGAGCAGCCACTGCAGCGACCGATGACAGCGCCGCTGCGTCAGGCGATGCAGATCGTCGAGCACCAGCACGAGATCGCCCTGACGGCTCGCGATGCGGCGCACCAGCGCGATGATCGTGCGCTCGATCGCTTCGTCGTCCATGCCGCGGCCGCCGAGTAACGCGGCGTCGCGCGAAATCGCCGGATCGACTTGCGCGAGGCTCGCGGCCAGCGCGTCGAGAAAGCGGGCGAGGTCGTCGATTTCGTCCGAGAGCGTGAGCCACGCGACCTGAAACGCGAGCGGATAGAGCGCCTCGCGCCACGCAATGAGCGCCGTGGTTTTGCCATAGCCCGCCGGGCCCTGCACGACGATGCAGCGCTTGCGGCGCGCCTCGACGAGTTGCGCGACGAGCCGCTCGCGGCCCACGACCAGCGTCGACACGCGCGGCGACGCACAGGCGACGGGCGGCGTCGCCGCGTCATCAAGATCATGATTCGGATTGCGAATAATGATTGTTTCAGTCATCAAGCACCTGCGTCATTAATTATGGGCCTCTACGGTTGATTCTAGCCTTCGGGACGCGCGCTGCCCGCTAGGGAACATGTGTAGGGCGCATAACCCCGTATATCGGAACCAAGCACTTGCTTGTGAGTCGCGCGAGTGATAGTCGGGAAAGCGAATCAATGGCTGGAGTGATGCGGGTATTCCCGTGCCTACTCGCTTCGGGTAGTGGTGCGTTCGTGCCCGGCTGCAACACTGCTTTGGAATAGGTCGGCGCAGCATCGGTGTGCGTTGCGCGACGCGATCGCGCGCGCCGGGCAGACCAGACACCCACAACGAGGAGACACTCATGCGTTTCATCACGAAGAGCGTTGCTGGCGCGGCGCTCGCGGTTGCGGCCGGCAGCGCGGCGGCGCAATCCAGCGTGACCCTTTACGGCGTCGCCGATGCATTTGTACAGTGGTTCAACAACGGCGGCACGCAGTCCTGGTCGATGCGAAGCGGCGGCAACAGCGGCTCGATGGTCGGTCTGAAAGGCAGCGAAGATCTCGGTGGCGGCCTCAAGGCGGTCTTCACGCTCGAAAACGGCTACAACATCAACAACGGCACGTTCTTCGCGGACTCCTCGGCGATGTTCTATCGCCAGGCGTGGGTCGGCCTGACGCACGAGAAATACGGTTCGCTGTCGCTCGGCAGGCAATATCAGCCGACGTTCTGGTCGCTCTATCCGACCGATCCGTTCCGCGCGAACGAAGTGCTCTCGCCGCTCGCGGCGTCGTCGACCACGTTCGACCGCAACACGATGGCCACGCAGACCGGCGGCGGACGTTCGAGCAACGCGATCGTCTACAAGTCGCCCAATCTCAGCGGCTTTCAGTTGTGGGGCATGTATGCGCTCGCCGCTTCCGTCACGCAGCCGTATCCGCAATCGACCGGCAACATGCTGGACATCGCCGGAACGTATTCGGGTTACGGTCTGTACGTGGGCCTGTCGTATCAGTTCCAGCATCCGGGCTCGAAAAGCATTCCGGGCTTGCCCGCCGCGGTCAATACCGTCTCGGTCGAGCATTACACCGGCGCGCTCGCTTACCGCATCGGCATCGTGAATCTGCAATTCAACTATACGTATCACAAGCCGGAAGACCCGGCCGCCGGTTCGGTCGCCGCGCGCCTGAACGCGGCGCATCCGTTCAGCGTCGCGGAACTCGGGGCGACGATCCAGGCGACGCCCGCCGACGCCATCGAAATCGCAGGCTTCCAGCGGCTCGTGCGTGGCGTGCACGACAACACGTGGGGCGTGCAGGTCGGCGCGGATCACAGCATCTCGAAGCGCACGTCCTTCTATGCGCGCGCGGGCTACATGAAGAATAACGGACTCGCGACGACGACCTGGCCCGGCCTCACGGCGATCGGGCCGGGCGAGAAGCAGACGCTCGTCGGCGTCGGTGTGTCGCATCGCTTCTGATTCACATCGGGCGCGCTTCGTCCGGGCTTGCGGGCGCGGCGAAGCGCGCGTGGCAGGGTTCATCGCATCGAATATCGGTACAACGATCATGGCAACCAACGACACTATGAAATTCCTTCGAACCGGCAAGCTGATGATCGCGCTCGCCGCACTCAGCGCTTCTTTTTGCGTTCACGCGCAGGAGGCGGCGTCGACGCCTGTCGCATCGGCGGCGACGTCCACTGCGAGCGCGGGCAAGGCATCGTCCAAAGCGGCGGATCGCGCGTTGCGCCGGCGCATTCTCACCGCGCTCGGAAAGGCGAAAGGCATGCGCGCGGGCGGCGTCACGGTGCGCGCGACCAATGGCGACGTGCTCCTGGAAGGCTGGGTGCCCGAAGAGGCGCAGATCGAACAGGCGACGCGCGTCACGCAAGGCGTGCAAGGCGTGAAGTCGGTGCGCAATGCGCTGACGCTCTCGACGTTCTGATCGAGCCGCTTTCGCTATTTTGTTCTCGCCCCGCGCCGGTCAATACGCCGACGCGGGGCGATTCACTTACACGCAGCCCGCGATCGACTTCGTTTCGAGGAACTCGGACAGGCCGTGCTCGCCGAACTCGCGGCCGTTGCCGGAAGCTTTGTAGCCGCCGAACGGCGCGTTCAGGTCGAGCGTCGCTCCGTTGAGCATTACCGCGCCCGCGCGCAGACGTGCGGCCATGCGCCGCGCGCGCGCCGGGTCTGCCGACGAAACATAGGCCGCGAGCCCGAAATCCGTATCGTTGGCGATGTCGATGGCTTCGTCCTCGGTTGCGTACGGAATCATCACGACGACCGGCCCGAAGATTTCCTCGCGCGCGATGCTCATGTCGTTATGCACGTTCGCGAACACGGTCGGGCGCGCGTAGAAGCCGCGCGTGAGCGTCGACGGCCGGCCGGGGCCGCCTGCCACGACCGTCGCGCCTTCGTCGATACCCTGCTGGATCATCTGCTGCACGCGCTCGTACTGACGGCGATTCGAGATCGGGCCGACTTTGGTGTCGGGCAGCATCGGATCGCCGACCTTCAGTGCGTTCGCCGTCGCCGCTGCGATTGCCACGGCCTGCGCGTACAGATGCTTGGGCACCAGCATGCGCGTGGGCGCGATGCAGGTCTGGCCGGAGTTGATCATGCAGGCGATCACGCCGCCCGGTACAGCGCTTTTCAGATCGGCGTCGTCGAGGATCACGTTCGGCGATTTGCCGCCCAGCTCCTGCGTCACGCGCTTGACGGTCGGCGCGGCCTTCAGCGCGACGTCGACGCCCGCGCGCGTCGAACCGGTGATCGACACCATGTCGATGCCGCGATGCCGGGCGAGCGCGCCTCCGATTTCGGCGCCATCGCCGTAGAGCATGTTGAACACGCCCGCAGGCACGTCGGCATCGTGCATGATCTGCGCGAAGAGTTCGGCGTCGAGCGGCGTGATCTCCGATGGCTTCAGCACGATGGTGCAGCCCGCCGCGAGCGCGGGCGCGACCTTCGCGGCGATCTGGTTGAGCGGCCAGTTCCACGGCGTGATCAGCGCCGCAACGCCGATGGCCTCGCGCACGATCTGCGTCGCGCCGCGTTCGGTGACGAACGGGAAGCCTTGCAGCGCGGTCAGGGTGCCGTGAAACTGGCCGAGCCCGGCGGGCGCCTGCTTTTCGCGCGCGAGCCATGACGGCGCGCCCATTTCGGTGGTGATCGCGTCGGCGAGCGCGCCGATGCGCTCCTTGTACAGCGCCATCACGCGTCGGAGCAACGCCGCGCGCGTCTCGACGCTCGTGCGCGACCAGGCGGGAAACGCGGCGCGCGCGGCCGCGACCGCGGACTCGACATCGGCGTTCGTGCCCATCGCCACGCGCCCGACGACTTCCTCCGTCGCGGGATTGACGATATCGGCAAAGCGCGCGCCGACGGCCGGCTCGACCCATCGTCCGCCGATATAGAACCTGTTCAAGTCTTTCATGGCATCTCCATTGCGCGGCGACGCGCTCAGACCGGACGGTCGCCGATGATCGTCGCGCGCATCATGCGGCGCACGGCGGGGTAATAGTCCTGCACCGCGTAGTGCTGGGCCGCGCGGTTGTCCCAGAAGGCGATCGTGTTGGGTTCCCACTTCAGGCGCACCTGATATTCCGGCGCCGCGGCCTGCCGGAACAGGTACTGGAGCAGGTCCATCTCGGCCAGCTTGAGATCGAAGCCGAAGCGGAACGCAGTGGTATCGGCGAAATTGGCGAAGTGCGTGGTGAACGCTTCGTTCACGAAGAGAATCTTCTCGCCCGATTCCGGATGTGCGCGCACGACCGGATGCGTGACTGGCGGATTGCGCGTGCGCACGCCCACGCGCTGCTCGGGCGACAGAACCTTGCCGAACAGCGGCAGCATGTCGTGCACCGCCTGCAGATTCACGATGCGCGTCTTCACGTCCTCGGGCAGCTTTTGATACGCGAGCGCCATGTTGACCCAGATGGTGTCGCCGCCGACGCGCGGGCATTCGACGCAACGCAGGATCGAGCCCATCGACGGCACTTCGCGCCACGAAACGTCGCTGTGAAAGATGTTTTCGTGGCCGCGCTTTTCGCCCGATTTGTCGAACAGGACGAGTTCCGGATGATCCGGGTGATGGGCGAAAACCGGATGCACTTCCAGCTTGCCGAAGCGCTGCGCAAGCGCGACGTGTTGCGCCGCCGTGATTTCCTGGTCGCGGAAGAACAACACCTTGTAGCGGATGAGCGCGCGGCGCAGCGCGAGACAGGCCGGTTCGCCGAGCGGCTCGCGCAAATCGATGCCGCCGATATACGCGCCGATCGCCGGAGTCGCGCGCTCGACGGTGAAGGGCCAGTTTTCATCGCGCTCGTCAGCGGCTGGAACGGCTTGCAGCATGGTGTTCTCCTGTGGATCGGGCGTCGCCAAAGGAGGTTCGCGAGCGGCGACGCTCGTTGGCATCGTCGCACCACCTGTCATAACAGGTATACCGGGCAAAACCCCTAGCCTGTCATGACAGCTACAATCGTCGCTATCGTTGCCGTCCATCGAACAGGAAAAGAAGGCGCCATGACACAGCCTCGTTTCAAGCAGATCGAAGACGCGTTGCGGCAGCGGATCGTCTCAAACGATCTCGCGCCGGGCGTGAAGCTTCCGTCGGAAGCCGAGCTCGTCGCGCTACACGGCGTGAGCCGCATCACGATCCGGCAGGCGCTCGCGGGTCTGCATGCGAGCGGGTTGATCGAGAAGATCAACGGGAAGGGGAGTTTCGTGACGCGTCCTGCCGAGCGCTCGGACCTCGGGCAACTGACGGGCTTCTACGAGGCGGCGCGCAAGCGTGGCCAGACGGCGCACGGCGAGTTGCTGTCGGTGCGGTCGGTTGCGGCGCCGCCGTTTGCGGTGCGCTCGCTTGGCCTCGAGGAAGGCGACTCGCTCGTGTGCGCTACGACGCTGCGGCTGTGGGATGCCGTGCCGGTGGCGCTGTTCATGGTGATGGGGGACGCGGCGCTCATCGACGCGCTCGTCGCCGAGGATCTCGAGACGAACGACGTGATGAGCATCTTCGAGGAGCGGCTTGGCTATCGGCTCAAACACGTCGAAACGGAGAGCGCGGCGATCGCCGCCACCAAGGATTACGCCCGGCGGCTGAAGGTTGAGCCGGGGACGCCGCTATTGCGCGTACGCTGTACGCCATTCGATATCCAGGGCAATGCGCTTTGTTGCGCCGAGCTGGTGTTTCGTGGGGACCGGTTTGCTTATCGTGCGAAGGTTTCGCGGTAGGTTTTTCGCCGGATCCGGCGAAACCCGCCATAGCCGCGCCCTCAGGCGGCCGTAGTAGCGATCCGTTCCCGCGAACCGCCCCTGGACCGCTCCGGATGCAACCAACGCAAGGCCGCAAGCGCAGCGGCAATCAACATGCCCGCGCTCGTAGCGAAACCGAGTTCGTACGCGTGCGCGCTCGTATTGCCGTGCGCCTGCACGATCCGGCCAATCAGCATCGGCGCGATCGCGGCGCCCGTGCTCGCAAGCGCCGTATGAATACCGATGAGCGCGCCACGCTGCGCATCCGGCACGACTTCCGACAACAGCGCAGGCGCGAGCGCAAAACACACGGTAGGCAACGCGCCCGCCAGCGCGAACACCGCGACCTTCTGGCCAGGCGAAAGACCCGGCAACATCAACGCAAAGTACAGACACGCGCCGCCCACAAACGCCGCACACAGCAAACGCACGCGCGCACTGCGTGACGTTGCGCCCCGCGCGAGCATGCGCTGCGACAGCCAGCTGAGCCCGAGACTGAACGGCGCCGCCGTGGCGATCACGAGCGCGAACCATCGTCCCGACGTGATGCCCGAGTAGCCGAGCGCCTGCTCCAGATAGGTCGGCAGCCAGGTCATGTTCGCGCCGAGCATCCAGTAGCCGGCGAAGCCGAGAAAAAACACGCAGAGGATTGTCGGGTTGCTCAGCAGCCTGCGATAGGGCACTTTCTGAAGCGGCGCGCTCGCGGGCCCGCGAGCGCGCTGCACGAGATTGCCCTCGCGTCCGACGCCCAGCCACAGCACGCTCCACACCGCGCCGATGATGCCGAGCACGATGAAGTTGGTCCGCCAGCCCCAGTGATGCGTGATGACCGGAATCAGCAACCCTGCGAGCAGCAGGCCGACGACGGCGCCCTGATTCAGAAACGCGACCGGCATGTTGCGCTTTTCGTCGGGAAACCATTTGTAGAGTGCGTGGACCGACACCGGATAGAACGGGCCTTCCGCCGCGCCGAGCACGACGCGGCTCACGAGAAACGCCGCCATGCTGCTGAAGAGCGCCTGTGGAATCTGGAGCACGGCCCAGATCATGCCCATCGCGAGCAGCAGCCAGCGCGTCTGGATCCGGTTCGAGAGGAACCCGACCAGTACAGTCGATACGGCGAACAGCCAGAAGAAACTTCCCGCGACGACGCCGAATTGCGCCGGCGACAGGTTCAGTTCGCGCATGAGCGGCACGGCAACCATGCCGAGCACGATCTTGTCGAGGAAGTTGATGAGGGCAAGCGCCGTCAGCATCAGGGTCGTCATCCACGCCGCGCGTGGCCTGTAACCGTCGAGTGAATTCATGGTCCGGGTCGGCTCGATGATGGGCGCGCAGCGGCGCGCCGCAGGGTGCAAGTCAGGTTCGGCCGCGCTCGCTCGTAGCGCATGCCGCACGCTTGCCACGTTAAGGGCGCGTGGCGAACCGCACCCCCACCCGAAACAGGGAGGACAGGGAAAACGCCGTCCCGCACAGTGTGTCACGCGGCGGGAGCAGTCTGTCGTGAGCGTGGGATGGAACCCCGGGCAACGGCGATGGCATCGTCCTTGCGTGTGGACGTCCCTTCGGTTTATCGAAACATCGTTCCGCCCCAAAAGGAGAGTGCTCATGAGTCTGGATCTGACGTTCCGTGCCGGCGAAGCAACCGTGCTGGCCGCCCCGGGACAAGCGACCGATGCAATGCCGGAAATTCTGATTGGCCGCGTCGACGGGCCGGTGGGCCACGCGTTCGCCAACATGATGGCGCAGTCGAAAGGCCACACCGCCATGTTCGCGATTCGCGCGTGCAATCAGATGGTGCGCCCCGCGACGATGATCGTTCCGAAGGTGACGCTGAAGGACATGGGCAATATCGACCTGTTCGGCGGCGTCGTGCAGTCCGCGACCGCCGATGCCGTGGTCGATTGCCTGATCGAAGGTATCCTGCCGAAGGATCAGGCGAACGATCTGTGCATCATCAGCCTCGTGTGGATCGATCCGCGCTGCGCGACGGACGCGAACCTCGACAAGAAGGACATGTATCGCACGAACTACGAGGCGACGAAGCTCGCGATTCAGCGCGCGATGAACAACGAGCCGAGCGTGGACGAACTCATCGCGAATCGTCACAGTATCCGGCACGACATGGACGACTGGAGCTGAGTCGGGCGGTCGTCAGCGGCTGCCTGCCGGGCGGGGGTCGCGCTTGCGCGGCGCCGCGCGTCGACGCGGGGTGCGCGGCGCCTGCTCGTGAACTTCATCGATGGCGGGAGCGAGCGCCTTGCGTGCCGTGGCGGCGGGCGGTGCGAGATCGGCTGCCTTCAGCGTGAAATCGACATGCACAGTGTCAAACGGAAAGACGATGGCGCCGTGCTCGTCATGCTCCAGCAGGCCGGCTTCGAGGAGCGCCGTGACATCGCGATGCACACCCTTCACGTCGCGTTCGATTCGCCTCGAGAGCTCACGGATGGACATGGGGCCGGCGCCGGTCATCGCCCGGATGATCTGCCAGCGTGGGGTCGTGAAGGTGCGGAAGAGCAGTTCGGGGGTGGCGTAGGAGAAGAAGTGACCCTGGAACTTGCCGCTCTTGACGGCCGCCAAGACCCTTTCGCCGACCTCTTCCAGTGAAGCGATGCCAATCGTGACGGTCTTCATCATCTCAACCTCCATCTGTTCCAGAGCTTCACATCGGTTAGGAAATCTGAATAAAGCTGCCCGACGGAAGTAAATTCATAAGCCGTTTCACCGTCGACGAAATGGCGGTGATCGCCTTTCCCTTGCTCGTTGTCGTAGCGCAGGACGCACTCGTTCGATACGACGTACGCAAGCCTGTACTTGTACGCATGCGTACATCCCGGTACCGGCCGCGGAACGTGCCATATGGTTACTTCGACGAACGCATTGTGCGAATACGCCTCGCGTACCTTCGCAATGAGACTGGCCTTTGTGTTGGACATTTTGACAACACCCTGATGTGTTGTCAAATCCTCCAACACGCAACGATTTCCGACCATTTCCCGAACGGACGACTAGACGCGGTCCTCGTCCCGCGCATTCCGTCTGCCAACCGACCGAGACGCTGCTAGACTGAAAGACCCTGCCCATTCGCGCGAAACACGCGCGACGAGTTGCGCTGGTCCGTCGAGCCCGATCCCTACACCCTCTGGAAGGAGCTTTCATGACGAATCGAAGTCAGGCACGCCGGCCCATCGCGCCATGACGCGTCGCTCGTCATCCCGCAGTGCAGCAAGCACGCGCATCTCGAAAGCGCCGTCGGCTTATAGCCGTCACCTATCGGCGGCATTGCAAAAATCGCATTCTATTGAGCGTCGCTCTCACGTATTTTTCAAGATGAGGAAGGCTGCCGGGACGAGTCGCGCTCGTCCGCCGCGCGCCGCGACAACCCTTTCTGGACCAGGTTCGTGCAGCACGGAACGCACGCAAGCCTGACGCCTTGGAAGTGAGTAGTAGAAAAACTAGTGGGTACGTCCTCGCAAGGAGATAACGCATGTCGAACGAATCGAAGTGCCCGTTTACGCATGCCGCCGGCACAGGAACGACGAACCGCGACTGGTGGCCGCGGCAACTACGGGTGGATCTGCTGAATCAGCATTCCGGCAAGTCGAATCCGCTGGATACGGGTTTCGACTACGCCGAAGCATTCAAGAGCCTCGATCTCGCCGCGGTCAAGCAGGACCTCGCAGCGGTGATGACCGATTCGAAGGACTGGTGGCCCGCCGACTTCGGCCACTACGGTCCGCTGTTCATCCGCATGGCGTGGCACAGCGCGGGCACCTACCGCATCGGCGATGGACGGGGAGGCGGCGGGCGCGGCCAGCAGCGTTTCGCGCCGCTCAATAGCTGGCCGGACAACGTCAGCCTCGACAAGGCGCGGCGTCTGCTCTGGCCGGTGAAGCAGAAATACGGCCAGAAACTTTCCTGGGCCGACCTCATTATTCTGGCGGGCAATGTCGCGCTCGAAACGATGGGCTTCAAGACCTTCGGCTTCGCAGGCGGCCGCGAGGACACGTGGGAGCCGGATCAGGACGTCTACTGGGGCAATGAGAAAACCTGGCTCGGCGGCGATGTCCGCTACGGCAAGGGCGCGGCGGGCAACGACGACGATCAGGGCGTGATCACCGCCGATGTCCAGAAACACGGCGAGGAAGTCAGCCGCACCGACGCCGGCCGCAATCTGGAGAACCCGCTCGGCGCGGTGCAGATGGGTCTGATCTACGTCAACCCGGAAGGCCCGGACGGCAATCCCGATCCGCTCGCGGCAGCGCACGACATCCGCGAGACCTTCGCGCGCATGGCGATGAACGACGAGGAAACCGTCGCGCTGATCGCCGGTGGACACACCTTCGGCAAGACGCACGGCGCGGGTCCGGCGGACAACGTCGGCCCCGAGCCGGAATCCGCCGATCTGGAGAACATGGGCCTCGGCTGGAAGAGCAGCTACGGCAGCGGCAAGGGCGCGGACACGATCACGAGCGGTCTCGAAGTCACCTGGACCACCACGCCGACGAAGTGGGGCAGCGGCTTCTGGGAAAGCCTGTTCGGACACGAATGGGAGCTGACGAAGAGTCCGGCGGGCGCGAATCAATGGGTCGCGAAGGATTCGGCGGAGACCGTGCCGCACGCGCACGATCCATCGAAGAAGATCAAGCCGACCATGCTGACGACGGACCTGTCGCTGCGCTTCGATCCGGAATACGCGACGATTTCGAAGCGCTTCTGGGAGAACCCCGACCAGTTCGCCGATGCCTTCGCCCGCGCGTGGTTCAAGCTGACGCACCGCGACATGGGTCCGAAGGCGCGCTATCTCGGGCCTGAAGTGCCGTCGGAAGAACTGCTGTGGCAAGACCCGATTCCGGAAGTCGATCATCCGCTGGTCGGCGATGAAGAGGTCGCGGCGCTCAAGCAGAAAGTGCTGGCGTCGGGGCTGTCGATCTCCG
The DNA here is from genome assembly GCF_018408855.1 of Caballeronia sp. NK8. Taxonomy (GTDB): domain Bacteria; phylum Pseudomonadota; class Gammaproteobacteria; order Burkholderiales; family Burkholderiaceae; genus Caballeronia. Next base: position 139,337 of record NZ_AP024325.1, read on the forward strand.
AACTGGTGTCGGCGGCGTGGGCATCGGCATCGACGTTCCGTGGGTCCGACAAGCGCGGCGGCGCCAACGGCGCGCGCATTCGCCTCGCCCCGCAGAAGGACTGGGAAGCGAACGAGCCGGAGCAGCTTGCGAAGGTGTTGAAGACGCTCGAAGGCATTCAGGGCGAATTCAACGGCGGGCAATCCGGCGGCAAGAAGATCTCGATAGCCGATTTAATCGTGCTGGCGGGCGGCGCGGCGATCGAAAAGGCCGCCGAGAAGGCCGGTCACAAGGTCACGGTGCCGTTCACGCCGGGCCGCATGGACGCCACGCAGGACCAGACCGACGTGCAATCGGTCGGGGCGCTCGAACCGGTCGCCGACGGCTTTCGCAACTTCATCAAGTCCAACGTGCGCGTGCCTTCCGAAGCGTTGCTGATCGACCGGGCGCAACTGCTGACGCTGACCGCACCGGAGATGACCGCGCTCATCGGAGGATTGCGCGTGCTGAACGGGTCCGGCAAGGGTACGCATGGCGTCTTCACCGACAAGCCCGAAACGCTGACGAACGACTTCTTCGTCAACCTGCTCGACATGAACACGGAATGGCAGCCGATGTCGTCGGCCCGCGATGTGTTCGAAGGGCGCGACAGCAAGACGGGTCAGCGCAAGTGGACCGGCAGCCGTGTCGACCTGATCTTCGGGTCGCATTCGGTGCTGCGCGCGTTCGCCGAAGTCTATGCGAGCAGCGATGCGCAGGAGAAGTTCGTGAAGGACTTCGTCGCGGCCTGGGCCAAGGTGATGAACCTCGATCGTTTCGATCTGAAGAAGTAGCAGCAGAAGTAGGCCAAAGCGCGGCGGTCCTACGGGACCGCCGCTTTTTTTTGCGCGAAGCCTCAATGCGCCACGCGCGCTGCCCGTTGCCTGAACAACAACCCGCACACGACGATGAACATCGCGAGTGCGATCGACGCGCCATAGCGGCTCATCGCGAGTCCACCGTTCGCGACCGGCTTGTCGAGAAAGTCGCCGACCACGGCGCCGAGTGGCCGCGTCAGAATGAACGCGCTCCAGAACAGCACGGTGCGCGACACCTCCGTGAAGTAGTACGCAAGCACGATCAGCAGCAACAGGCCGCCGAAGATCATCGCCGCGCCCGTGTAGCCGAAGCCCGCGCTGTCGGCGGTCCAGTCGCCGAGCGCGGTGCCGAGCGTCTGCGAGAACATGATCGTCACCCAGTAGAACGCTTCGGCTTTCGGCGATGCGATCGTCGATACCGATACCGAGCCCATCACGCGATGCCACACCACGAGCGACGCAAGCAGCAGCGCGAACAGGATCGCGCTACCGCCCGCGTAACCGATGCCGAGCGAGCGGTCGGCGAAGTCGGCGAGCGTGGTGCCGACGGTCGTCGTCGCGATGATGGTGATCCAGTAGAGCGCGGGCTGAAACCGATCCGCCCTGATCTGCGCGATCACCGCGACGACGAAAACCGCCGCGAAGATGAACGTGCTCATCAGATAGCCGAGATTCATCGACATCGAAAGCGCGTCGCCGCCGGTTTCGCCGAGCGTCGTCGCCGCGATCTTGATGACCCAGAACGCGAGCGTCAGCTCCGGAACCTTGGTGAGTGCATGCTTTGCTTGCTCCATGTCGTTTCTCATGGGATGGGAAAGGGGTCAAGCGTAGTGGGCGTTTGCTTAAGAGAGACTTAGTGATCAGCGCGTTTTTGCGCGATCGCGTATCGTCTACATTCCGACTCGCAGATCGACAGGAGACCCGTATGCCCCGCACCGTCGCCGAGAAACGCGCGGCTTTTCGCGCGCTGCACGAATCCGGTTGTTTCATGTTGCCGAATCCCTGGGATGTCGGTTCCGCGCGTTATCTCGCGACACTCGGCTTCAAGGCGCTCGCGACGACGAGTTCCGGTTTCGCCTGGTCGCGAGGCTACGCGGATAACCACGTGACGCGCGACGCCGTGCTCGCGCACTTGCGCGAGATCGTCGAGGCGACCGACCTGCCCGTGAACGCGGACTTCGAAAGCGGCTTCGGCGCGACGCCGGAGGAAGTCGCGCAGAGCGTGAAGCTGGCGGTGGAAACGGGCGTCGCGGGCTTGTCGATCGAAGACTCGACCGGCGATGCAGCGGCGCCGCTCTTTCCGGTCGATGTCGCCGTGGCGCGCATGAAGGCGGCGCGGCGCGCGATCGATGAAAGCGGCGGCGACACGCTGCTCGTCGGCCGCGCGGAGAATTTCTTCGCAGGCAAGCCCGATATCGACGATGCGATCGCGCGTCTCAAGGCCTATTCCGATGCGGGCGCGGATTGCCTCTACGCGCCGGGCATCAAGACACGCGAGCAGATCGAGGCGGTGGTCAAGGCGGTCGGGCCGAAGCCGGTGAATCTGCTGATCGGCGGCGTATCCGAATTCACTTTGAGCGATGTCGCCGCGCTCGGCGTGCGGCGCGTGAGCGTCGGCGGGGGACTCGCGCGGGCGGCGTGGGGCGGGTTCATCCGCGCGGCGCAGGGACTCGGCGAAGGGCGCTTCGACGGGTTCAAGGACGCGGCGGCGGGCAATGACCTCAATGGAATATTCGACGCGCGCGGATAGTTCCTTACGCAAAGGAGAACATGCACATGGCCCGCGAACTTATCCGCGTCGAACCGCTTTCGACCTGGCTCGAACGATTCAAGGCACCGACGTCCGCCGTCGCGCGTCACGGCGATACGGTCTACGTGTCGGGCTTTCCGCCGTTCGATCCGGAAACCGGCGAAGTCGTTGCGAATGCAACCATCGAACGGCAGACGGAACTGGTGCTTCAGCAGTTGAAGCTGTGCGTCGAGACGGCGGGTTCGTCGCTCGATCAGGTGTTGAAGTGCAATGTCTATTGCACGTCCGTGGATGCGTTTCCTGTCGTGAACGCCGTCTACGGACGCTTCTTCGGACCGAATCCGCCGGCACGCATCTTCATCAACGTGCCGGCGTGGCCGGGCGGCTTCGACATCGAGATCGACTGCGTCGCGGCGCTCGCGTGAGGGCGGATATCGTCAGTCCGCGTGCGCCCGGTCGAATGCCCACACTTCCGGGAATCCCATCAACTCGCACATCTCGGGGAACGGATACATCGCGGCTGAAGCGCTCATCGTGCCTTTGCGCGCGAGAATCTCGCCATAGACATCCTTGAGCGCCTTCGCGACAGACAGAAAACCCGACGCCGGATAAATCGCCAGCGAAAATCCGAGCTTCTGCAATTCCTCGGGCGCAAGCTGCGGCGTGCGTCCGCCTTCGACGACATTCACGAGCAGCGGCATGTCGAACGCGCGCCCGATCTTCTCCAGTTCCTCGACACTCTCCGGCGATTCGATGAACAGCACATCCGCGCCGGCCTTCGCATAGGCTTCGCCACGACGCAACGCTTCATCGAGCCCGAGCGACGTGCGTGCGTCGGTTCGCGCGACGATCTGGAAATTGCCGTCGCTTCGGCTTTCCACCGCGACCTTGATCTTGCGCACCATGTCTTCGAGCGCGATCACGCGCCGCCCCGGCGTATGACCGCATTTCTTCGGGAACTCCTGATCTTCGAGCTGAATGCCCGCCGCGCCCGCCTGCTCGTAACCGCGCACCGTATGCGCGACGTTCAGCAATCCGCCGTAACCCGTGTCGCCATCGCAGATCATCGGCGTGTTGGTGCCGCCGCAAAACGCCGCCACGCGATCGACCATGTCGGTATAGGTCGCAAGCCCCGCGTCCGGCAGACCGAGGTAGGACGCGACCGTGCCGAAGCCCGTCATATAGAGGCATTCGAAGCCCATCGAGTCGGCCATCTTCGCGGAGATCATGTCGAAGATGCCCGGCGCGGTGACGATCTCCTTGCGCGCGAATCGCGCTTTCAGTGCCTGACGCTTGTCTGCATGCGTAACGCTCATGACGATTTCCTTGGAAAGTTTCAACGATGTGATTCGCGCGACAGCGCCGCGGCCGCGAGCGCGTCGTCGGTGGCAGGCGTTGGCGCGATGTCTTCCAGCGAACGGCGATTCGTCTCGATGCCGAACATCGCCAGCACGACGGCCATCACGATGAGCGCGCCGATGATCATCGACAGCACGTCCTTCACGCCGCCCGCCGCGTACATCACGACGACGAGTTGCGGCGCGAAAATGCCGGTGATGCGCCCCGCGCAGCCCGCGATGCCGTTCGCGCGCATGCGGTTCTCGGTGGCGAAAAGCTCGGGAATGTACGTCGCGATGCCGAGCGCGACCATCAGATACGTCAGCGTGAAGAGCAGGAAGCCGAGCAGCGTCGCCATTGCGACGCCAGTGGAATTTCCATACAGCCAGCCGATCACCGCCGCCAGCACCGCGACCGCGATCAGCCCGTTCTTGCGGCCGATCCGGTCAGCGACGAGTACGCCCAACAGCGCGCCCGCCGGCCCGCCGAGCGCCATCAGCGACGAATAGCCGAGCGACGACGCCATGCCCACGCCCTGTTTCATCAGGAACGTCGGCACCCACACGATGAAGCCGTAGATCACCATGTTGATCGCGATCTGCACGACGATCGACACGAACGTGCGGCGAATCTGCGAAGGCGAGAAGAGTTCGAGCAACGTGGTCTTCTTCGTCACGGTGCGCGGCGTATCGTCGATGGGCGGCAGCGGCGCGTGGCGCGACGACTCTTCTTCGGCGGCGCGCAGGATCGCTTCGGCTTCCTCATAACGGCCTTTCGATTCGAGCCAGCGCGGCGACTCGGGCATCTTCTTGCGGATCACCCAGACGACCATCGCGCCGACGCCGACGATCGCGAACATCGCGCGCCAGCCGATCGTCGGAATGATGAGATAGCCGAGGAAGGTCGAGAAAAAGAGCGCCGAGTTCGTGATCAGCGAAAGATACGCCGACCATCTGCCGCGCACCGCGGGCGGCATGAACTCGCCCACCGAGCCATAGCCGACGACGATCTCCGCGCCCAGGCCGAGCCCCATGAAGAAGCGGCACACGATGAGCCACGTCATGTCCGGCGCGAACGCGCCCGCCAGCGACGCGAGGCCGAACACCGCGAGGTTGAACTGATAGGTGAACTTGCGGCCTTTCGCATCGCCGAGCACGCCCGCCGTGAACGCGCCGATCAACATGCCGATGAAGGTCGACGAGAGGAACGCGGCGTTGAGCTGCATCGTCGACCAGCCGGTCTTCGAGAGCGCGCCGAGCACGCCGCCCGCGAGATAGACATCGAAGGAATCGAGAAACATGCCCGCGCCGATCAGCCATAACACGCGCTTGTGAAAGCCCGAGATCGGTAATCGGTCGAGGCGGGGACCCGCGTTTACAGTGCTGATCGTCATGCTGTCTGTGGCCGCCATGTCGTGTCTCCGGTGCCGATGCTGTTATGACTCGAACCGCTCAAGGCTGGAACGCGGAATGTTCCCTGTCGTGGCGGTCGAGCACCGCCTTTTCGGCGGCGAGGATATGGCAGCGCGTGACGGCTTCCGCCCACGCGGCGTTGCGCTGTTCGAGCGCGAGTACGATTTCGAAGTGCTGTCGCGCGCTGCGCTCGCGGTCGCGGTCATCGTAGGTGTCGAACGTCCATTTGATGAGCGGCGTTTCCTTCATCGACCTGAGCGAGCGGTCGAGACGCGCGTTGTTCGCGGCGGCCGTGATGATCGCGTGGAATTCGCCGTTCGCGGTGAACCACGCTTCGCAGGATTCGGCGGTCGTCGGATGCTGGGTGATGGCGAGCATCGCGTCGGCCAGTTCTTTGAGACGCGCAATATCCGATGCGCCGATCGAAAGCGCCGCGCGCCCGGCGAGATACGGCTCGATCAGAAGGCGCGCCTCGAAGATCTCGCGCGCGTCCTGCAAGGTCCACGCCTTCACGCGCACGCCGTAGTTCGGGCGCGTTTCGACCCAGCCTTCGGCATCCAGCCGACGCAAGGCTTCGCGCACGGGCGTGCGGCTCACACCGAGGCTTCTCGCCAGCACTTCCTCGCGCAGATACTGGCCGGCGCCGTACTGACCGCCGGCGAGCGCGTCCTTGATGGCGACGTAGACGTCGTCCGCGGAACGCGCTGCTTCGGGCGGGATTGTATGCAAAACTGGCTCGATCTGCGGCACGATGCGTCCGTTTCGATGGCTAACATCAACATTGTATGCAATGTTGACGCGATGAAACGTGGGGATTTCCCGCAGTGCCCGCTTACTTCCGGTGTTTCGCCATGTAACCGAGATACGCGATGACGGCGTCGAGATCGCTGTCGCTGATGGCGTTTTTGTCGAAGCCGGGCATTTTCATGTCGGGCCAGGCGCGGATCGACTTTGGATTGCGGATGAACGACTTCAGCACCCACGGCTGGAAGTATTCGGTCGGGTTGTGCGGGAGGTTGAGGTCGGGGCCCATCGAGGCATCGCCCGCGCCGTTCATCTTGTGGCAGACCATGCATTGCGTCGCGAGCACGGTCTGTCCGCGGCGAATCGGCGAATCGGCGGGCACGCTCTTGTCGACGGCGATTTGCGGAAACCGCGCGGCGAGCGTCGGCGCGATGCGGATCGCATCGACCTTGAAGGGCCATTGCTCGCTGCTGACGCCCGACGCGCCCGGATCGATCCACACGACATAGAACGGACCGATATCGCCGATGCCCGGCGCTTGCGGCCACGGCGCGTCGGGCGGTTCGATCGCGAGCCACGGTTCGGCGCGCTGCTTCGCGGCGCTAAAGAGCAACTTCGCCGACAGGTGCGTGACGAAGCCATCGGTGCCGGTTATCTGCAATTCCTTGCCTTCGGGCAATGTCGTGATGCCGAGCAGCGCGCGCAGCGGCACCGCGCGATACGTCATCGTGCGGTGGAACGTGACGTCGTTCGGCACGCGGATCGTGGCGGCGTCGGGGCGCGCGAGCAACTGATCGGTCGTGAGCGAGCGTTCGCCGCCGACATTGATCGCGAGGGTCGCGGCAAGCGAGGAAGCGCAAGCCAGCATCAGGCTCGCCAGTGCTATTGCATGTCTGAAGCCCATTCGGATCCGCATCCTTTTCTCACGCGCTCTGCCGAACACGAGTCGCATGATTGCACATGGAGGGATCGAATTCCACTTTTGCGGCGCGGCGGTTCAATCGATGCGCGTCTGCCACGCCGCCACCACGCTCGCGCAGAGCGCAATGCCGATGATGTAGTAGAAGCCATCGAGCGAACTGAGAAAATTCGCCTGCTGCGTAACGACGCGGCTGATCTCGACGAGCGCCAGGCTCCTGGCCTCGGACGCGCTGCGCCCCATGTGTTCGAACGTGCCGATCAGGCTTTGATACACACTCTGAAAAGTCGGGTTGAACGGATTGACCGCTTCGACGAGCCGTGTCTGATGCAGCGCGACGCGATGCTGTTCGAGAATGATGATCGTCGCCGTCGAGAACGAATAGGTCAGTTGCTTGACGATGTTCTTGAAGCGATAACCGTGACTGTATTCATCGATTGCGAAGACGCGAAACGTCAGGTTCGCGACCGGCAACGCGATGAAGAGCAGCAGCATGCCACGCAGGATCATCGGCGCGATGAGCCACGGCATGCTGACATCGGGCGGCAGATTGATCATCCATGTGCCGATGAACGCGGCCATCAGAAAGCCGGTCATGATCATCCACTTCTTGTGTTTGATGCGCGACGAATAGCGAAAATAGACGACCGCCATCGCGAGTGAAACCATCGACGTGAAGCCGACGAGCCGCCCCGCGTTTTCCACCAGATAACCGAGGCCGCCTTCGAGCAGGCGCGAGACGAGAAAGCTCATCGCGTTGTTGATGTAATAGAACGCGATGTACAGCACGATGCCCACCTGAAACGTCTTTTCGCGCAGCGCATGCAGCCGCAACAACGGCTTCGGATGATGCCATTGATGCCACACGAACCATCCGAGCGACAGCAGCCCGGCGACTGTCAGCACGATCAACTCGGGCGACGTGCTGAAAAGCTCGAAACGCACCTGCTGCATGACGATCTGCAGCGCGCCCTGCGCGAACGCGAAGAGAATGTACGGCCAGAAATGCGCGTCGCCGCGCGCGTCGGGCTGCACGCGTCCCGAAGACGGCACGGCGAAGAACGCCAGCACGCCGAGCGCGACGCCCGCGAACGCGGTGCACGAAAAGAGCGCGCGCCAGCCCAGCGAGGCGACCAGATACCCGCCGCACAAGGGCGCGAGCGCGGTGCCGAGCAGAATCATGTTGAGAAAGCGGCGCGTCGCGGCGGGGCGCTCTTGCGCACTGAAGCGCGTCTGGATCAGGATGCGCGCGGCGCTCATCATCGGACCGATGAAGTAGCCCTGAAAGCCGCGCGCGAGCGCCAGTTCGATAGCCGATTCGGACAGCGTCGCCGCCACCGCGCCCGCCGCGAAAAGCAGCAGACATCCCGCGATATAGCGCCGGTTGCCGAGCCGCTCGATCCACCATTGCTGCAGCAGGATGCCGAGCACGGACGCCACCGCATACGCGCTCGATGCCCACACGAGCTCATCGGATGTTGCATTGATGCCGCCCGCGATATAGCTCGTGAAGAACGAAAAGACGGAATTGTCGAAGTAATCGAGACCCGTGGCGAGCGCGATGGCCCAAGGAAACAGGTCGCCACGAAAACGCCCGGCGATTTGCTTCGGATATCGAAACGAAGCCGTGGTCATTCGTCGATATCCTTGCGCGGCTTGCGCGCGGCCATGCGTTCCTGCAACAGCGTTTCCTTGCTTTCGCCCGCAATTCTCCGCCGCAGATAGTCGAGGTCGCCGGCGAGTTCGCTGCGCACCGCCTGTGCTTCCTTCAGTTCGCGGCGCACGGCGGCGATGCGCGCATCCACCGCTTCGATCTGCTGCGACAGCGCTGCTTCGATTTCGCGCAAGGAGGACGCCGAGTAACCGGTGCGGCCTTCGCCTTGCGTTTCCATCGGCCGCTTCAGCATCTCGACGATGCCCTGCAGCGAGAATCCCAGCGAGCGCAGGCGCAGAATCCGCGCAAACAGCTCCAGATCCTGCTCGCTGTAGAGCCGGTAGCGGCCTTCGCTGCGCGTGGGCGTGACAAGTCCGCGCTCCTCGTAGTACTTGAGCGTGCGCGGCGTGACTTGCAGGCGCTCGGCGGCGTCGCGGATGGTGAGAAGCGCGGGCATGGCGGATATCCCGATGACGATGCGGATGCCGCGTAGCTTAACACAAACCTGTACGTTCGCGTGCAGGTTTGCCGGGCATGCCAGGTGCTTGGGAAAGAGGGTGCGATGATAGACTTGAACGCCTCGCGACGCCGACCGCCGGTGCCGCCCGAACGTCACGAAAACAGAAACGAATGAAAGCCAAACGATTCTCGATGATCCGCGATTTCCACCTGGCCGACTGGTTCACGCTGGGTAATGCGGTGTGCGGCACGGGCGCGCTGTTCTCGTCGATGTCCTACCTCGACGATTCCGACGTCCTGCATATCTACCTCGCCTGCGCGCTGGTGTTCGCGGCGCTCGTTTTCGACGTGCTCGACGGCCGCATTGCGCGATGGCGTCAGAAGGCGTCGCTTCTGGGCAAGGAACTGGATTCGCTCGCCGACGTGATCTCGTTCGGCGTCGCGCCGGCGATCATCGGCTATGGATTCGGCATGCGCGGGCTGTATGACCGCGTGATTCTGGCGTATTTCGTCGCGTGCGGCGTGTCGCGTCTCGCGCGCTATAACGTGACGACCGAGGAAATGTCGGGCGCGAGCGGCAAGGTCACGCACTTCGAGGGCACGCCGATTCCCACGTCGTTCGTCATCGTGCTGTTGCTGACCATCGGCGCGTGGTCCGGCGCGATCGGCGAGAGCATGTGGCTCGGCACGGTGCGTTTCGGCGGCTTCACGCTGCATCCGCTCGTGCTGATCTATGCGATTTCCGGCTCGCTGATGATCAGCCGCATTCGCATTCCTAAGCCGTGACCAGTTGCGGCGCGCTCGTCACAGCGCGCGCCGCGCGGCCGGCGCTCACGTCGAACTTTCCCTGTAGCGACGTCGCCAGAAACTCGACGAAAGTCCTGATCTTCGCGTCGACGTGCTGGCGCGACGGATAGACCGCGTACACGCTCGCGCCCCGCAGCGGATAGTCGGGAAAGAGGCGCACGAGACGACCCGCGCTGATGTCGTCGGCGACGAAATAATGCGGCATCGCCGAGACGCCCGCGCCCGCCACCAGCGCGACGCGAATCGCTTCGGCGTCGTTCACCACGATCTGATCGGCGGCTTCGGCGTTGCCGGTCCAGCCGGATGCGAGTTCCGCGTGCCAGTCGCACGGATGCGCGAACGGTGCGTTGATGCGCGTGAGCGCGTGCATCGGCAGGTCGCCGACGGATTCCACCGCGTGACGCTTGAGATACGCCGGCGCCGCGACGAGCACGCGCTGAAAGCGCCCAACAATGCGGTAGGTGTGGCCCGAATCGGGCAGCGAGGCCGCCGACAGCACCGACACGTCGAACTGCTCCTGCACGAGGTCCGGCATGCCCGGCAGCAGTTTCAGATCGACCGTCACCTGCGGATGCGCGCGCCGGTATTCCACGATCGTCGACATCAGTTGCGTGAGGCCCAGATCGGGCACCGCATGCACCCGCAGGCGGCCGCGCGGGATCGTGGTGGCGTCGCTGGCTTCGGCGTCGGCGGCGTCGATTTCGGCGAGAATCGTCTTGCACTTGCGGTAGTAACGCTCGCCGCTGTCGGTGAGCGATACGCGGCGCGTCGTGCGCTGCAAAAGCCGCGTGCGCAGCTCGTCTTCGAGCGACACGACCGCGCGCGACACGATGCCCACGCTGCAATCCATGTCCTTGGCGACGCCGCTGAAGCTGCCGGTTTCGGCGACGCGCGAGAACACGCGCATGCTGAAGAGCTTGTCCATGTCCGCTTTACCTCCGATTCCGATCATGTCATCGATGGAATCAAGATACGTTCGCTAAGCGCTCCACGCCATCAGCCGTGCATACAGCCGGATCATCCTTGCGTATAGGTGCGGGCCGCGTGATGCCGGCCGATCACGATGAAATGCGCCAGCGCGATGAGCGGAAACACCGTCGCGACGCTCGCGACGAGCGTCCAGCCGCCGCGCTCGTAAAGCGGGCTCGCGAACGCCGAACCGATCGCGCCGCCGACGAAAATGCTCGTCATGTACACCGCGTTCAGCCGGTTGCGGCTCGTCGCGTGCAGCGCGTAGATTTCGCGCTGGCCGAGCACCATGTTCATCTGCACGGCGAAATCGAGCACGATGCCGGTCACGACGAGCGCGCCGACGCCCCATGCCGGATGAATCACCACCGGCAGATACGCGACGGCCGCGAGAATCAGCGCGATGAACGTCGCGCGCACCGTGTGGCCCGCGTCCGCAAGCCGCCCGGCGATGGGCGCGGACGTCGCGCCGGTCGCGCCGATCAGCGCGAAGATGCCGATGGCCGTCTGCGTGAGCCCGTAATGCCGCGTCAGCTCGACGGGAATCGCGGTCCAGAACAGACTGAACGACGCGAACATCAGCCCCTGATAGAGCGAGCGATGCCGCAGGACCGGCATCGTCCGCACGAGATGGCCGAGCGAGCCGATCAATTGAAAGTACGTCGCCCGGTGATCCGGCTGACGGCGCGGGATCGTGAGCGCGAGCACGGTCGTGATGCCGATCATCAGCACGGCGGCGGCGCCGAACATCGCGCGCCAGCCGAAGTGACCCGCGACGAGACTCGATATCGGCCGCGACAGCAGAATGCCGAGCAGCAGCCCGCTCATGATGGTGCCGACCACCTTGCCGCGCGATTCGTCGGGCGCGAGGTGCGCCGCGAGCGGAATCAGGATCTGCACCGCCACCGACGAAAAGCCGATCGCGAGCGAGATCACGAGAAACCAGCCGGGCGTGTGCGTGAACGTGGCGGCGGTGAGGCTCGCGATCGATACCAGCGCGGTCGCGATCATGAGCTTTCGGTTTTCCAGCAGGTCGCCGAGCGGCACGATGAAGAACAGCCCGAGTGCATAGCCGATCTGCGTGAGCGACACGATCAGGCTCGCCGTGCCGCCCGCCATGTGCAGGTCGGGCGCGATGAGTTCGGTGATCGGCTGCGCGTAATACAGATTGGCGACGATCGCGCCGCAGCAGAACGCGAAGAGCGCGATCAGGCCGCGCGTGAGCTCGACGTGCTTGCCGTCGAGCGCGGTCGATGTTGGAGTCGACATAAGGGTTTCCAGGGAGGCAGATCGGGACTATACGGTTTTGCCGCGCAACGCGCTCGACACGCCCTCCACCCGGTTTCATCACAGGAATGCCGGATTCGAAGCAAACGCTTCAAACCTATACGTACATATGATTTTCCGGGCGACGCCGCGTGCGTAAGATGACCTTCATTCAGGCGGTGGACCTGTCCCATGCCCGCCGACATTCACGCACGGCCCAGGACTACGCCCTTGCAATCCCCATCGAGAGTTTCCGTGATCGACGATGACGAATCCGTCCGCGTCGCCTCTTCAAGCCTGTTGCGCTCGCTTGGCTGGGAGGTCAGTCTGTATCCGTCGGCGGAGTCGTTTCTCGACGATGACTCGCTCGACGGTCTCGCGTGCATCATCACCGATCTCAACATGCCCGGCATGTCCGGCCTGCAACTGCAACAGCGCCTGCGCGAGCTGAAGCCGGGCGTGCCGGTCATGTTCATCACCGCATTCGCTTCCGACGCCGCGCGCCGTCAGGCGCTCGACGGCGGCGCGGTGTGCTTTCTCGGCAAGCCTGTCGACGGCGCGGCGGTCGCGGATTGTCTGGAGCGCATCAGGCAAGGCTTTTTGAAGGGCTAGAATTCATTTCGTCATGGTTTCGATGCGTCGCGCGCCAATCGCGACCTTTTCAACGAACGTCTTTTTCGAACGCTCAATGACCCAGTCGCTCGTCTCGTTCGTCGTTCGTTTCCATTCGCCGGCGTCAGACCGGCCGTGATGGAGACATTCCAGAGCGCGCCGCGTGCGGCGCGTCACGATACCCGCATCGTGTCGATGCTCGCGGCCGCCATCGCGCTGGGCGTGTTCCTGATCGACGCCCTCACGCCACTCGATATCGCCATCGCGGTGCTGTATGTGGTCGTCGTGCTGCTCGTCGCGTCGACGGGCAATCGCGCCGCGACCGTCACCATCGCGTGGGGCTGCGTCGTGCTGACGCTCGTCGGCTTCATTCTTTCGCACGACCAGAACGTGTCGGGCGGCGCGCTCGCGCGCTGCGCGGTGAGTCTCGTCGCGATCGGCACGACCGCCGTCCTTTCGCTGCGCAATCAGGCCACCACGACCAAGATGCAGGAGCAGCTCGAACTGCTCAATCTCGCGCACGACGCGATCGTCGCGCACGACATGAACGACCGCATCACGTTCTGGAATCGCGGCGCCGAAGCGCTCTACGGCTGTCCGGCGCAAGAGGCACTCGGCCAGCCGATCCATCGCATGACGCAGGCGCACTCGCCCGTGCCGCACGCGCAGATCCGCGCGGAACTGCTGCGCTCGGGCCGCTGGGACGGCGAGATCACGCGCGTGCGCCACGATGGCAGCGAGATCGTGATCGCGAGCCGCGCGGCCTTGCTGCGCGATGCGAAAGGCCAGCCGCGCGCGGTGCTCGCGACGAGCAACGACATCACGCAGCGCAAGCGCATGGAAGCGGAGTTGCAGCGTCAGCGCGACGCGTTGAAGCGCAGCGAGGCGTTCCTGCTCGACGCGCAACGCCTGTCGCGCACGGGCAGCATCGCGACGCGCCTGCCCGCCGGCACGATGTGGTGGTCAGACGAGGCGTATCGCATCTTCGATTACCCGCGCGATATCGAACTGTCCATCGACGCGATTCTCGCGCGCACGCATCCCGACGACGTCGAGATCGTGCGCGGCGCGCATCACGCGGCGCTCGACGGCGCGTGCGACATCGACGTGGAGCATCGTCTGCTGTTGCCGGACGGCACGGTGAAGCACGTGCATTTCGTCGCGCATCGCGCATCGACGGAAGCCGATGGCGATGAATACGTCGGCGCGCTCATGGACGTGACCGACACCAAGCTCGCGCAGGAAGCGCTCGCGCGCTCGACCGCCGAGCTCGCGCACGTCACGCGGGTCACGATGCTGGGCGAGCTGGCCGCGTCGATCGCGCATGAAGTCACGCAGCCGATGGCCGCGATCGTCACGAGCGGCGACGCCGGCTTGCGCTGGCTCAACCGCGCGCAGCCGGAAATCGCGGAGGCGCAGCAATCGATCACGCAGATGATTCGCGACGCCAGGCGCGCGAGCGAGGTCATCGCACGCATTCGCGCGATGGCGAGAAAGCGCGACAGCCAGCCCGCCACGCTCGATGTGAACGAGATCGTCGGCGAGACGATCGAACTCGTGCGGCGCGAGCTTGCGCGTCATCGCGTGGAGGTTCGCACCGAACTCGCGACGCCCGCGCCGACCGTGCAGTGCGATCGCGTGCAGTTGCAGCAGGTGCTCATCAACCTGATCATGAACGCCGCGCAGGCGATGTCCGGCGTGAACGGGGCGCGCGTGCTGCGCGTCGCGACGGGCGGGAGTCTGAGCGATGAAGGCTGTGTGCAGATCACGGTGCAGGATTCCGGCACGGGCATCAGCGAGGACAACGCCCGCCGCCTCTTCGACGCGTTCTTCACGACGAAGGCCGAAGGCATGGGCATGGGTTTGTCGATTTGCCGTTCGATCATCGAGGCGCACGGCGGCAGGATCTGGGCGGAATCGCCCGATGAAGGCGGCGCGCGCTTGCGCTTCGTGCTGCCCGAACACGCAGGGGGAGACGATGAGCATTGACAGGGACGCGGACACGAAGACGAGCGGCGCGATGGTCTACGTGGTCGACGACGACGAATCGATGCGCGACGCGCTGCGCATGCTGCTGCGCTCGGTCGGCCTGAGCGTGATGACGTTCGCGTCCGCGCATGAATTCCTCGCGTACGACATGCCCGAGGTACCGAGCTGCCTGATTCTCGACGTGCGTCTGAAGGGGCAAAGCGGGCTCGCGGTGCAGGAGCAGATGGCCGCGAGCCAGCTCGGCTTGCCGATCGTCTTCATGACGGCGCACGGCGATATCGCGATGACGGTGAAGGCGATGAAAGCCGGCGCGAAGGATTTTCTCGCCAAACCGTTCCGCGATCAGGACATGCTCGATGCCGTCGCGCAGGCGCTGGAGGCCGATCAGGAACGGCGCGCGGCGAGCCGCTCGGTGGCCGACTTGCGGCGCTCGTACGATTCGCTGACGCCGCGCGAGCGCGAAGTGATGGCGTTCGTCGTATCGGGTCTGATGAACAAGCAGATCGCGGCGGAAATGAGCCTGAGCGAAATCACGGTGAAGATTCATCGCGGCCAGGCGATGAAGAAAATGGCGGCGCGCTCGCTCGCCGATCTCGTGCTGAAAGCCGAAGCCCTCGGCGTGAAGATGCCGCAGGGCGCATCGACGCCGTCGCGCGCGCAGCGGCCCTGAAGTCGGCTTAAGGTTGCGGCGTCGTGATGGACGCCATGTCCTCGGTGAGCGCGATGCGCTCCAGCGGCAATTCCGTGTCGTAACCGGCGCGATCGAGCGCGCTCCAGTCGTGCGGCGCGTTCACCGAATACCACGTTCCGAACGCCAGCACGGCGGCGCAACCCGATAACAGCCTGCGTGTCGATGTATCGCTCATGGTGCGCTCCGTTTGCCTGACGATGACATCAGGATAAGGATGCGCGTGTGCGTTGGCCATTCTACGAACGACTCGGCGCGGTTATACGAACGTGTGATGTGTCGTCCCGATTACCACGCCCGCCCTCTATCCCCCAACGCGGCGACGACCTGCTCGTCATTGGCCACCGCTTCGCCGTCGCGATCGGAGAACCGATAGCCGCCGCGTTCCTCGGATTTCGCCTCGTACAGCGCGGCATCGGCGCGTTTCAGCGCGCTCTCGAACGGCTCATAAGGCCGCGCGAGCGCGATGCCGATGCTCACGCCCACCCGCAGCGTCTGCCCGGACGCGAGCGCGTACGCCGCCGACAGCTCGCGGATGATCTTGCGCGCGAAGGCCGCGATCGACGCATCCGCGATATAGGTCGCGACGATCGCGAATTCATCGCCGCCGAGGCGCGCGGCGAGTTCGCCGTGACGCATCACGTTACGCAGGCGGTCGGCGACGAGCTTCAGCAATTCATCGCCCGCGTTGTGGCCGTAGGTGTCGTTCACGCGCTTGAAGCCGTCGAGATCGACGTACATCACCATCACTTTGTCGCGGCCCGCGCCGCCCGCCATCAGACGCTCGGCGTGATCGCCGAGATAGCGCCGGTTCGGCAGGCCGGTCAGTGAATCGTGATGCGCCCAGTGCAGGATCTTCGCCTCGGCTTTGCGGCGCTCCGTCACGTCCTCGATGATGATGACCGAACTGCCGTCCGGCACCGGGTTGCGGCTCAGTTCGAGATGCCGGCCATCGCGCAACGGCAGATCGAGCGGCAGGTTGCCGTCCTTGAGCCACTGCGCACAGCGCTCGGAGAACTGCGCGCGCAGCGCTTCGCCGAATTTCGCGAGACCCACATAGCCGATGAATTCCGGCAAGGACACGTTCAGCCGCAGCATTTCGACGGTCGCGCCGAACAACTCGGCCGCCTTGCGGTTCGCGATCACCACCTTGCCCGCCGCATCCACCGTGCAAAGGCCGTGTGGCATGTGCGCGAGCGCCGCGTCGAAGCGCGCGGCGATTTCGGCGTGGCCCTGCTCGGCGGTCATCAGCGCGACGAGCCCGCGATAGTGGCGCTGCACGACCGAGACCATCGCGCCGGCGTAGAGAAAGAGCGGCGGCACGAGAATCCAGTAACCGGCCGGACCGAACAGCCCGCCGACGCCGATCGGCAGCGCGCCGAGACACACCTGCGCGATCGCCAGATGCGGCGTGCCCGCGTTGCGTGACGCGATGCCGCCGAGCAGGCCCGCCGTCACCATGATCGCGAGCGAGGTCAGCACGGCGTCGCCGGAGATGACGCAGGCCATCGTGCCGAGGCCGGTCACGAGACACGTCGCGAGCGCGAACGGCGCGTAACGCGCGGCCCACGGACCGGGATGCGGCGCGCTCGGGCGGCTCAGCGCGCGATAGCGGCACACGATGAACAGGCGCGCGGCGAGCAACAGCGCATCGGCGGCGACCCAGAGAATCGTCCAGACGGCCTGCAGGCGGCCGAGCGCGATCATCGCGACGAACGCGCTCGAGATGCCGGACAAGAGGAGCGGGCGGACGTCCTCGACGAGCGTCGACAGCAGCGACGCGCGAATGGCGGCCGTGATGCGTCCGTCCTCTGTCGCCGGTGGCGTGGCCAGAATCGAATCGATCAAGGACGGGTTGCCTGACATACGGAAGACCGGGCCAGCGAGAGGGCGAAATGAGGGCGGCGGCGATGCCGTCACCGCCGGTACTCGTGTTTACGGCTCCGTCTGCACAAGCTTTAGGCAAGACGCGGGTGAGTCGATATAGATTATTCGCCCGGAGCGCATTCTGACTTTCCTTTGCGCTGGATTATGTTTTTCCGCCGGCATAGTAATTTATCGCTCAATCCTTTCATCGATTGGGGGCGCCCGGGTTTTGCCTCATCGAAAGCTTTCGATACAGGGGCGATGATGGCTGGATGTCCGTTGCGCGAGCAACGGGCATCGTCCGTCGAGAAAAGAAGGCAACTGTGATATCGGTATAGAAGCATCGTCGCGACGATGGCCGCAGAAACCGTCGGGCGAGCCCATAAAAGGAGACGTCATGGACACGAAGCCTGCCTCATCCGGTGCATCACGCGAGTCGCACGCCGAGCACCACAAGCAGACGAAGAAGGCCACCGCGAGCGGCTGGATAGGCTCCGCGCTCGAATACTACGATTTCTTCATCTACGCGCAGGCCGCGGCGCTGATCTTTCCACAACTCTTCTTTCCATCCGGCAACCCCAAAGTGGCGATCGTCGCCTCGCTGGCGACATACGGCGTAGGCTACGTCGCGCGGCCGATCGGCGCGTTCGTGCTCGGTCACTGGGGCGACACGCACGGCCGCAAGACCGTGCTCGTGCTGTGCATGTTCCTGATGGGCGGCTCGACGATGGCGGTCGGTCTGCTGCCGACCTACCACAGCGTCGGCATGCTCGCGCCGACCTTGCTCGTGATCCTGCGCCTCGTCCAGGGCTTCGCGGTCGCGGGCGAAATCTCCGGCGCGAGTTCGATGATTCTGGAGCACGCGCCATTCGGCCGGCGCGGTTTCTTCGCGAGCTTCACGCTGCAGGGCGTGCAGGCCGGGCAGATTCTCGCGGCCGCGGTGTTCCTGCCGCTCGCGTACTACATGCCCGAGGACTCGTTCAATTCGTGGGGCTGGCGCATTCCGTTCCTGCTCTCGGCAGTCGTGCTGATCGCGGGCTATATCATCCGGCGTGAAGTGCACGAAACGCCCGCCTTCGAGAAGGAAGGCGAAAAGGGCGCGGTGCCGCGCTCGCCGATCGTCGAGGCCTTCAAGTACAACCTCGGCGACATGATTCGCGTCGTCTGCATGGCGCTGATGAACGTGATTCCCGTGGTGGCGACGATCTTCGGCGCGGCCTACGCGGTGCAGGCGGCCTACGGCGTCGGCTTTCACAAGAGCGTGTATCTGTGGATTCCGGTCGTCGGCAATATTCTCGCCGTGATCGTGATTCCGATCGTCGGCAATCTCTCCGACAAGATCGGGCGCAAACCTCCGATCATCTTCGGCGCGATCGCCTCGGGCCTGATGTCGTATCTGTATCTCTACGCGATCAGCATTCACAGCGTCGGCCTGGCGATCGTCGCGTCGCTGCTGATGTGGGGCATCGTCTATCAGGGCTATAACGCGATTTTCCCGAGCTTCTATCCCGAGCTCTTCCCGACGCGCACGCGCGTCTCCGCGATGGCGATCTCGCAGAACGTCGGCACGACGATCACGGCGCTCCTGCCCGCGCTCTTCGCGACCGTCGCGCCGCCGGGATCGACCAACATCCCGGTTCTGATCGGCTCGATCACGCTCGCGGTGACGATCATCGCGGCCATCGCGGCATGGAGCGCGCGGGAGACGTATCGCATTCCGCTCAGCCAGCTCGGCGAACGGGATGCACGGCCGGTCGAGAAAACGGAATACGACCGGCTGCGCGCGGAATCGGTGGCGAACGCGCGCGTTTCGTAAGGCTCTCTCCCTCGATTGATTTTCTGACGGCGGCGCGTGGACCGCGCCGTCCGCGTGCCCTCGCGCGCGCTCGTTTTATCAACCTCGGTACATTCAAGTGAATACGGACACAGGCAACTCCCCGGTTAAGACACGCATCGCGGTGGCCGGCGCGGGCTATATCGGTCAGGCGCACATGGGCGTCGCGCAGTCGAGCGCGACCTGCACGCTCTGTGCAATCGTCGATCCGGCGCCCGCCGCCGTCGATATCGCGGCGAAGGCGGGCGTGCCGCTCTACCGCACGCTCGATGATTTGTTCGCCAAGGACCGCCCCGATGGCATCGTGCTCGCCACGCCGAACCAGTTGCACGTCGAACATGCGCGCGTCTGTCTCGCGGCGGGCGTGCCGACGCTGCTGGAAAAGCCGATCGCGCCGACCGTCGACGAAGCCCAGGCGCTCGTCGATGAAGTGGAGCGTTCGGGCGCGAAGGTGCTGATCGGACATCATCGCGCGCATAGCCCGATCATGGCGCGTGCGAAGCAGGTGATCGACGAAGGGCGGCTCGGCAAGCTCGTCGCGGTGATGGGCAGCGCGGTGTTCTTCAAGCCCGACGAGTATTACGCCAGCGCGCCGTGGCGGCGCGAGCCGGGCGGCGGGCCGATCCTGCTCAACATGATTCACGAGGTGCACAACCTGCGCATGCTGTGCGGCGATATCGTCGCGGTGCAGGCGTTCGCTTCGCAGGCGACGCGTGGCTTTCCCGTCGAGGACACGGTCGCGATCAATCTGCGCTTCGCGAGCGGCGCGCTCGGCACCTTCATGCTGTCGGACACCGCCGCGTGCCCGCGCAGCTGGGAACAGACCTCGCAGGAAAACAAGGCGTATTCAACCTATCCCGACGAAGACTGCTACGTGATCGCGGGCACGTTCGGCTCGCTTTCGGTGCCGACGATGCGTCTGAAGTCCTACGGCGCCGCGTCCGACCGCTCGTGGTGGAAGCCGTTTGAGGAAAGCATCGTGCCGATGCAGCGCGACGATCCGCTCGCGCATCAGATGGAACATTTCGGGCGCGTGGCGCGCGGCGAAGCCGAGCCTATTGTCAGCGCACGCGACGGGCTGCAGAATCTGCGGATCACCGAAGCTATCGTTCTCGCGGCGACGAGCGGCAAGATCGTCGAGACCGCCTGAGTCTTTTCAATTCCCCATTCCGTTCAAGGAAATCACATGGCAAAGATCCTGACGCTGCACGGCGTCAACCTCAACATGTTCGGCAAGCGCGACCCGAAGCAGTACGGCACGGCGACGCTCGCGCAGATCGACGAGCAAATGGCCGCGCTGGGCAAGGAGCTGGGCGTGGACGTGGAGTGCTATCAGACGAACATCGAAGGCGAGATGTGCTCGCGCATTCATCGTGCGTTCGAGGAAAAGGTCGATGCGATCGTCATCAACGCTGGCGCGTGGACGCATTACAGCTACGCGATCCGCGATGCTCTCGCCATTCTGACGGCGCCGGTCATCGAAGTGCACATGTCGCACGTGCACGCGCGGGAGGAGTTCCGCCATAAATCGGTGTTCGCGGAAATCGCGAAGGGACAGATTTCCGGCTTCGGCGTGGACAGCTATCTGCTGGGCTTGCGCGCCGCGGTCGCCGCGATCGGCGCGGGCAAGTAATACCCCGACGCGCTGGCGAGGCGTGCGCGCCTCGCCGGTTTCATCGGGTCAGACCGGGCGGCCGTAGTCGCCCGAGCGGTTCGCTTTCGGCTCGCGCTCGCTTTGCACGCGCAGCGGTTCCTGATTGCGCTGCGCCGCGCCGCGGATGAACAGCACCGCGCAGATCGCGCAAATTCCCCATACAGCCGCGATGATGGTCAAGTAGTTCATGTGTCCTTCCCCGATGTACGCGGGCGGCCTGCGGCCGCTTCCGCGCTAGGTCCCTATATTTCCTTTACGGCTGCGACGCGGGCATCGTCAGCAACTGGCCGATCAGATGTTGCGCAAGCTCCTGCTGCTCGGTGATCGTCACGGCGTCTTCGTCCGTGGCGTCGCGTCCGGCGTGCAGCTTGCCGGCGAGTCGCATGATGTCGTCCGACACCGACTGCAGCGTGCGCAGCAACTCGGCCTGCGTAGCCGGCATGCTGTACTGCGATCCTTCAGCGAAACACTGCGCCGTTCGATGCGGCCTGGCGTTTCCTTCCATCGTCTGATACATGGCGACCCCGTCGTGAGTGGATGATGGGATTCTCCCGCCACCACGCCCCGGGCAATCCTCCGAACAACACCTGATTTCGGCCTCAAATCGTTTGCTGTGCGGATCTAAAGTTCGGAGATACGGCGGCGAATGGTCCGCCCAACAAGGCTTCGCGGGTCGCCGGGCGGTAAAATCGCAGCTCCGTCCTCGAATAATCGGCTCTTTTTTCATTGCCCTATGGGTCCGTCCGCACCAAAAAACAACAGTTTCCGCCCGAAACGGCAGCAGAAATGTGGGCGAAACGACATAGGCGTACATGCGGTCATATCAAAGCGGTAACTTTTGCGGCACACAGGCATCGACATGATTTCCGGCGACACCCACGAAGCACCACACCACGAAACACTCAGGCGGGGACTCAAGAGCCGCCATATCCAGCTGATCGCGCTCGGCGGCGCGATCGGCACGGGGCTGTTCCTCGGCGTCGCGCAGACCATCAAGCTCGCCGGGCCGTCGGTGCTGCTCGGCTACGCGATCGCCGGCCTGATGACGTTCTTCATCATGCGGCAGCTCGGCGAGATGATCGTCGACGAGCCGGTCGCGGGCTCGTTCAGCCATTTCGCCGACAAGTACTGGGGCCACGCCGCCGGTTTCATTTCCGGCTGGAATTACTGGGCGATCTACATCCTCGTCAGCATGGCGGAGCTGTCGGCCATCGGCATCTACATGCAGTACTGGTGGCCGGGCCTGCCGACGTGGATATCGGCGCTCGCGTGCTTCGTGATCGTCAATGCGATCAACCTGACGAGCGTGAAGTCCTACGGCGAAACGGAGTTCTGGTTCGCGATCGTGAAAGTGGCGGCGATCGTCGGGATGATCCTGTTCGGCGGCTATCTGCTCGCGTCGGGCAAGGCGGGGCCGGAGGCGAGCGTCGCGAACCTGTGGCAGCTCGGCGGCTTCTTTCCGCACGGCGTGAACGGGCTGGTGATGTCGATGGCCGTGATCATGTTCTCGTTCGGCGGCCTCGAACTCGTGGGCATCACGGCGGCGGAAGCGGAAGATCCGTCGAAGAGCATTCCGCGCGCGACCAATCAGGTCATCTATCGCATCCTGATTTTCTATGTCGGCGCGCTCGGCGTGCTGCTCGCGCTGTATCCGTGGGACAAGGTCGCGACCGGCGGCAGTCCGTTCGTGCTGATTTTCCGCGAGATGAACAGCACGCTCGTGGCGAACGTGCTCAACGTGATCGTGCTGACGGCTGCGCTGTCGGTGTACAACAGCGGCGTGTATGCGAACAGCCGCATGCTGTACGGCCTCGCGCAACAGGGCAACGCGCCGCGGGCGCTGCTCAACGTGAGCCGACGCGGCATTCCGCTGACGGCGCTCGCGGTGTCGGCGTTCGTCACGGCGGCGTGCGTGGTCATCAACTATCTGATTCCGGGGCGCGCGTTCGGCCTGCTGATGGGCCTCGCGGTATCGGCGCTCGTCATCAACTGGGCGATGATCAGCATCATCCACGTCATGTTCCGGCGGCGCAAACGCGCGAGCGGCGCAACGACGTCGTTTCCGAGCTTCGGCTTTCCGTTCACGAACTACGTCGTGCTGGCGTTTCTGGCGGGCATCGTGTGGGTGATGTTCGAGACGCCCGACCTGCGCCTCTCGGTGTATCTGATTCCGGTCTGGCTGGCCGTGCTCGGAATCGGCTACTATCTCAAAAAAAGGGGCGCTGACGCCACGCGCGCCGATCGCCTTCCATCTCGCTGATCCCCGTCCTGACACCCTCACACCATGTTCGAACATATCGATGCCTATCCCGGCGACCCGATTCTCTCGCTGAACGAAAACTTCCAGAAGGACCCGCGCACCAACAAGGTCAACCTGAGCATCGGCATCTACTTCGACGACGAAGGCCGTCTGCCCGTGATGCATGCGGTGCGCGAAGCGGAACTGTCGATCGCGAAGGAGCCCGGTGCGAAGCCCTATCTGCCGATGGCCGGTTTCGCGCATTATCGCGATGCCGTGCAGGCGCTCGTGTTCGGCCACGACAGCCCGCCGCGCGCGGACGGACGCATCGCCAGCGTGCAGACGCTCGGCGGTTCGGGCGCGCTGAAGGTTGGCGCCGATTTCATCAAGCGCTATTTCCCGCAATCGAAAGTGTGGGTGAGCGATCCGACGTGGGAAAACCACCGCTTCATCTTCGAGCGCGCGGGCTTCGAAGTGAACACGTACCCGTATTACGACGAAGCCACCGGCGGCCTTCGCTTCGACGCGATGCTCGACGCCATCGACAAGCTGCCCGCGAAGAGCGTCGTGCTGCTGCATGCGTGCTGCCATAACCCGACGGGCGTCGATCTCGACGAAGCGCAGTGGGTGAAGCTCATCGACGTGCTGCAGAAACGCGATCTGCTGCCGTTCGTCGACATGGCGTATCAGGGCTTCGGCGCCGGCCTCGACGACGACGCGTTCGCCGTGCGCGAACTCGCGCGCCGTGGCGTGCCGGCGTTCGTCGCGAATTCGTTCTCGAAGAATTTTTCGCTGTACGGCGAGCGTTGCGGCGGCCTGCACGTGATCTGCGACGATGCCGCCGAAGCCGACCGCGTGCTCGGCCAACTGACGAGCGCGGTGCGCGCGAACTACAGCAATCCGCCGACGCACGGCGCGAAGATCGTCACGCACGTGCTGAACACGCCGGCGCTCAGGCAGTCGTGGCAGGAAGAACTCGCGTCGATGTGCCAGCGCATCGCACGCATGCGCCAGGCGATTCACGACGGACTGAAGGATCACGTGCGCGGCGAAATGCTCACGCGCTACATCAGGCAGCGCGGCATGTTCACGTACACGGGTCTGGTCGCTGAGCAGGCGGACCGTCTGAAGGAGGAATTCGGCGTGTACATCCTGCGCTCGGGCCGCATGTGCGTCGCGGGCCTGAACGACAGCAACGTGCAAGTCGTCGCCGATGCGATCGGCAAGGTGCTTGCAGCGAAGTAAGCACGTTCATCTAGAGCGCGGGACACGACAGCACTTTTTGCGGCGGCAGGCTGCCCGGTCCCGTGTCCACTTTCGTGCCGCGCGGCGGCGTCAGAATGAGCCGCACGCTGGTCGTGCCTTCGTTCGCAAGCACATACAGGTCGCCGCTTCCTTCCGGCTGCCAGTACACGCGATACACTTCGCCATCCTTGTAGACATGCAGCGCGCCGTGACTCACGGCGCCGCCGCGCCAGAAATTCACGCTTTCCCCTTCGCGCAGCGCGATCATGCCGTCCTGGTCGTTGGTCGCGCTTTCGAGCGTGCCGCAGACGGCATCGTCGGCATGTGCATGAGTGCAGACGGCGAACGCCGCCGCGACAAGAAAGATTGATCCGCGATTCATCGGTATCGGCTCCTCATCGAAAAAATCGGCACGCGCGTTCATCGCGCGCGCGTGCGCCCTGCCGCGCTCGTCGCAAGATATGCGCCGACTTTCCGCCGCGCGTGTGCTACTTTGAAGAGAGCAGCGTTCGATCATGGAGGCCGTGATGACAGTGATCGCACCGGACGAGAGAGCGGATTTTCTCGCGATTCTCGCGCGCCACCGGCTCGACGAAAGCGATTTTCTCGTCGCAGAAGGCGGCGCGTCCGATGTCGTGGACGATGTCTATCCGCTGCAGGGCACCGTCACCATTACGCGACGTTCCACGCTGAAGGAACGCGACTATCGCATTGGACACGGCTCCGAATGGACGGCCGCGTTCGAGAAGGATTTGAACAAGGGCGTGTTCGGCTGAACGAGCACGCCGCATGCAGGTTTTTCACGCACTTTTTGACGCGGAGCACGCGATGAAACCGACCGAATTCGAATCGTTCAAAGCGCACGTCGCGATGCTGCTGCGCGATCTTCCGCGTGGCATGACCGCCGATCTGACGGATGTGGCCGTCGCGTACTGGAACGGCACGAAAGTGGTCGGCGCCTATCTGCGCGACAACGGCCGGATCGACGAGGATTTCGATTTCGACGAGAACGCGTGGGGCAACTGGCGCGATGAATTCCTGACCTGGTTCGACGCGCCGCGCTTTTCCGAACGCGCCGATCTGAAGGCGGCGTTCGTCGCCGGCGTGATTCCCGTGAGCCTGCCAGGCGGGCTCTGGCCGCGGGCGCTTTGATCGCTGAATCGCGGGAAAGTCATTTGTAAGCACTCCTCGCACGCTTTACTCCCGCCGAACGGCACAACGATTGCTCTCTCCCACGACGCGACAGCGCCCGAACCACGACCGCCCGCGGCCGTGTTCCGCCATTCATCGTCTCGGAGGGTTTCAGCATGGCTGGCAACGGAAGACTTCATCCGCTCACGTTCTTTACGGCCATCGTGTTCATCGTGCTCGGCGCGCTGCTGGCGGCGGGCGGCGCGTATCTCGTGACGGTGAAAGGATCGTGGTACTACGCGATCGCGGGCGCGGCCATCGTCCTGACCGGGCTTCTGCTGCTGATCCGGCGACGCTCCGCGCTTCTGCTGTTCGCGCTCGTGCTGTTCGGATCGACGATCTGGGCCGTCTTCGAAGTGCGCTTCGATTTCTGGCAATTGATGCCGCGCTTGTGGATCTGGGTGCTGCTCGCGCTCTGGCTGCTGATTCCATTCGTGCATCGCGGCGCGCTGTTCGGACCGCCTTCCACTGCGCGCGCCGCGCGCACTCCGCTCGCGGCTGCAATCGTTCTTGCGCTGCTGCTCGGCGCCGGCACGTATTTCCACGATCCGCATGACCGGCCCGGCCGTATCGACGTGAACGTGGCCGCCGACGCGAATCAGGCCGATGCCAACGCCGCGACCGGACGCCAGCCGGGCGACTGGACCGACTATGGCGGGTCGCCGCTGGCGCAGCGCTACGCGCCGCTCGCACAGATCACGGCGGAGAACGCGCATCAGTTGAAAGTGGCGTGGACCTTCCGCACCGGCGACGTGCCCGG
The DNA here is from genome assembly GCF_018408855.1 of Caballeronia sp. NK8. Taxonomy (GTDB): domain Bacteria; phylum Pseudomonadota; class Gammaproteobacteria; order Burkholderiales; family Burkholderiaceae; genus Caballeronia. The sequence continues at coordinate 165,569 of NZ_AP024325.1, forward strand.
CCCCGGCGATCCCACCGAAACCACCGACGAGAACACGCCAATCAAGGTCGGCGACACGATTTTCCTGTGCACGCCGCATAGCAAGGTGATCGCGCTCGATGCGACGAGCGGTAAGGAGAAGTGGCGGTTCGATCCGCAGATTCAGAGCCCGATCGGGTTCAAGCATTGGGAACACATGACGTGCCGGGGCGTCGCTTATTACGATGCCGCCGTGCATGCGATGCCTGCCGCCGTGGCTTCGGAGGCGGTGGCCGCGTCCGCGCCTGCTCAGGCGAGCGAAGCGGTTGCGGCTTCCGAACCGCAAGCCGCTTCCGAACCCGCCGCGCCCGTGCAGACGCCTGCGCAAACCACGGCGCTCGCCGAATGTCCGCGCCGTCTGTTCCTTCCGACCGCCGACGCCCGCCTGATCGCGCTCGATGCGGAAACCGGCAAGCCGTGCGCGAGCTTTGGCAAGAACGGCGCGATCGATCTGCGCGCGAACATCGGCCCGTTCACGCCGGGCGGCTATTACTCGACGTCGCCGCCGGCGGTGTTTCGCAATCTGGTGATCGTCGGCGGCCATGTCACCGACAACGAATCCAACAATGAGCCTTCGGGCGTGATTCGCGCGTTCGACGTGAACGACGGCCATCTCGTCTGGAACTGGGACCCGGGCAATCCGGACGCCACCGAGCCCATCGCGCCGGGCGGCACCTACGTGCGCAATTCGCCGAACATGTGGTCGATGTTCAGCGTCGATGAAAAGCGCGGCATGATCTATCTGCCGATGGGCAATCAGACGCCCGATCAATGGGGCGGCGAGCGCACGCCGCAGGCGGAAAAGTTCGCGGCGGGCCTTGTCGCGCTCGACGCCGCGACGGGCAAGCTGCGCTGGAACCGTCAGTTCACGCATCACGATCTGTGGGACATGGATGTCGGCGGGCAGCCGACGCTCGTCGATTTGCAGACGGCGCAGGGCATGCAGCCGGCGGTGATCGCATCGACGAAACAGGGCAGCATCTACGTGCTGAATCGCGAGACGGGGCAGCCGATCGTGCCGATCAACGAGGTGCCGGTGCCGCAAGGCGCGGCGAAGGGCGACCACACCGCGCCGACTCAGGCGGTCTCCGCGCTCAATTTCAATCCGCCCCGCGTGACGGAAGCGGACATGTGGGGCACGACGCCGTTTGACCAGCTCTGGTGCCGCATCAAGTTCAGGAGCCTGCGCTACGACGGACCGTTCACGCCGCCGTCCGAGCAGGGCACGCTGGTGTTCCCGGGCAACTTCGGCGTGTTCGACTGGGGCGGGATTTCCGTCGATCCGGTGCGGCAGATTCTGATCGCGAATCCGGATTGGATGGCGTTCACGTCGAAGCTGATTCCGCGCGAAAAGCTACAGGAGGGCGCTACCAGCACGAGCGAGACGAGCGGGATCAAGCAGGCGCGCGGCACGCCGTATGCCTACGAGATCAGCGCATTCCTGTCGCCGCTGGGCATTCCGTGCCAGGCGCCGCCGTGGGGCGATATGGCGGGCGTCGATCTGCGCACGAACAAGATCGCGTGGATGCACAAGAACGGTACGATCGTCGATAGCGCGCCGCTGCCCATTCCGATGCCGCTCGGCGTGCCGAGTCTGGGCGGCACCATCGTGACGGCGGGCGGCGTGGCATTTCTGACGGGCACGCTCGATCAGTACGTACGCGCGTACGACGTGCGCGACGGCAGGAAGCTATGGGAAGCGCGGCTGCCGGCAGGCGGTCAGTCGACGCCGATGAGCTACGCCGATGCCAGCGGCAAGCAGTACTTGCTCGTGACGGCGGGCGGCCATGGCTCGCTCGGCACGAAAGCAGGCGATTACGTGATCGCCTATACGCTGCAATGAGGCTTCGAGGTTACGTGCGACGATACGCTTCGGCCATCAGCGCGCTGACCTTGGCGCGCGTCTTGAAGGCGTCGCGAGCGGCGTTGCGCAGCTTGGTGGCGATAAAGGAAACGAGTGCGATCGGGGTGGCGGCGATGATTCCCATGGTGTGCTCCGTACTAGGGGTAACTAACTAGGTAATAACCCTAGGTTAGCACAGTTGACGCGCTGCAACAATTTACTTTTCGGAAATCGTTAGTCAGCGCGCGCGAAACGACGAGCCGCCTAGCCCGCGGGAAACGGGATGCGTTATATTCATGAATATATAGCGAACCGATTTTCCCGGCACCATGCTTACACCATCCATCGACATCACTGAGAGCGGCTACGGCGCGACCATCACCACCCTGAAGGCGGCGCACGATCACGAGCGCGCCGAGTCGTTGCGTGATCTCGTGGACGCGCATAGGCGGCTGCAGGGTAGCGTGCTGCGCTTTCTTTCGCTATTCGACGACGCCCGGGCGCGCGCCACGCGCGATGAGCCGCGTGCGTTCGAAGCGCTCGTCGGCTTGCTGGAGAAAAAGGCGCGTGCGGCGGGATTTGCGCGCATGCGGGAATTGAGCGCGGCCGTGCAGGCGGCGCGCGTGGCCGCGCGTCAGCGCGAATTGCTGTTCTTCGATTCCTTCGGAACCGATGTGCCCGCCTTGCGTGAGGCGGCGCGCGAACTGGAGCGGCTCGACGCGACGCTCGTCGGACTGTGCGTGGAGCATGTCCTGCGCGTGAATGCCCCGATGCGCGCGCGGCCCGGATTGCGCCGCGACTAGACCGGCGGATTCATCTTCGGCGGGACGGCGTCGAGCTGCCGGAACACGCTCAGCCAGTCTTCGAGATGCCAGGTTTTCGACACCCGGCCGTCGCGTATCTCATGGAACGAGTGGATCGCGAAGCGAAGCGGCTTCTTCGTCGCGGCAATACCCATCAACGGGCCCGATTGCGTGCCGCTCACTTCCGCGCGGACGCCGACGCGATCGTCCTGCGTCAGCATGTCGAGAATCTCGATACGCATGTCGGGCAGAGCGGTTGCGAGGTCTTCGAAGATCGGGATCATCTGATCGGGTCCGTGCGACTGTCCGGGCGGCTCGGGAAGGTATTGCCAGTCGGGCGTGACGGCTTGCCGCAGGAGCGCGACGTCCTTGGTGGAAAACGCGCGGTAGAGACGCTCGACCGCTTCGCGCGCGGCCGATTGAGTCAGGTGGGCGGGCTGCATGGTGCCTCCTACACGGTGCGGTCTGCATGAGGTAAGAACGGCGGCATAGCGCACTCACTGTACCCCAAGCAGTCGCGCAAACGCAGGAACGGTCGCCAGGCCGTGTTAATCTCTCACTTCTTCGCTGGGGAGTAGCCGGCTTTTCCGCCCGGAAAAGCGCCCATGTCAACACGCTCGGTCGTTCGGACCGTGGCATGGGCAGCCATCACAGGTTGGCAAGACCATCGACGGAATGCGCGACCGGTCGGGCGCGCGTTCTGTCGTTCCGTCTTGCCCGACCAGAGCGCTACCCGATGAATCTCGCTTCCACCATTTTTCTGGCCTTCGCCATGTCCACCGATGCCTTCGCCGCCGCTGTCGGCAAGGGCGCGACGCTGCACAAACCCCGCGTCACGGAAGCGCTGAAGACCGGCGTGATCTTCGGCGTGATCGAAGCGCTGACGCCGCTCGTCGGCTGGGCGCTCGGCAGGGCGGCCGCGCAGTACGTGACGGCCTGGGATCACTGGATCGCGTTCGGCCTGCTGGGTCTGCTCGGCGCGCGCATGATCCGCGAAGGCTTCGGCAGCGTGGACCACGAAGAGGAAAAGCCCAACTCGCATTCGTTCTGGGTGCTCGCGCTCACCGGCTTCGCGACCAGCATCGATGCGATGGCGGTCGGCGCGGGCCTCGCGTTCATCGATGTCGATATCTTCTCGACCGCCGCCACGATCGGCTTCGCGACCATGCTGATGGTGACGATCGGCGTGATGGTCGGGCGGCTGGTCGGCGCGACCATCGGCAAGCGGGCGGAGATCGTCGGCGGGCTGATCCTGATCGGCGTCGGCAGCGTCATCCTCGCGGAGCATCTGGGCTATTTGAACTGAGCCTGCGCGACGTGAAGGCTTTGGAACTAACAGGCGTTTCGACTAAAAATCGGCATAAATAAAATAACAACAACTGCCTTCTGGTCGATACGATTCATCATTCCACTGCCTTCAACCCTGAATCCAGCACGTCATGCCACGTCCGATTTCCGCGCGCATTCATCTCGACGCCATTCGTCAGAATCTTCAGCTCGTCAAACGCACGGCGCCGTCCTCGCGCGTCTGGTCCGTGATCAAGGCGAATGCGTACGGTCACGGCATCGAGCGCATCTATCCGGCGCTCGCCGACGCGGACGGCATCGCGCTGCTCGATCTCGACGAAGCCGTGCGCGTGCGCGAACTCGGCTGGACGAAGCCTATCCTCTTGCTCGAGGGCATTTTCGAGCCGGCGGACGTGGAGACGGCGGACCGTCATCGCCTCACCGTCACGGTTCATTGCGACGACCAGCTCGCGTTGCTGAAGGCGGCGCGGCCGCGCGAGCGCATCGACATTCAACTGAAGATGAACTCGGGCATGAACCGTCTCGGTTATCGGCCTGGCGCGTTCGAAGGCGCGTACAGGCGCGCGTCGGACATCGAGGCGATCGGCTCGATCGGCCTGATGAGTCACTTCGCCAACGCGGACGATGGCGCGATCGACTGGCAGATCGACGAATTCGACGCCGCCACGCGCAATCTGCCCGGCACGCGCTCGCTGTCGAATTCGGCGGCGGTGCTGTGGCACCCGCGCGCGCATCGCGACTGGGTGCGGCCCGGCACGATCCTCTACGGCGCGTCGCCGACGGGCTGCGCGCGGCATCTCGAAGGCATCCCGCTGCGCGCCGCGATGACGCTCGAAAGCCGCATCATCGGCGTGCAGACGCTCGACGCGGGCGAGACCATCGGCTATGGCCGCACCTTCACGGCGGATCGCGCGATGAGGATCGGCGTGGTCGCATGCGGCTACGCGGACGGCTATCCGCGCCATGCGCCGACCGGCACGCCGGTGATGGTGGATGGCGTGCGCACGCGTATCGTCGGGCGTGTGTCGATGGACATGCTCACCATCGATCTCACGCCGTGTCCTGCGGCGGGCATCGGTTCGGCCGTGGAGCTGTGGGGCGAGCACGTCAGGGTCGATGAAGTTGCCGAGCCGTCCGGCACCATCGGCTACGAGCTGATGTGCGCGCTCGCGCGCCGCGTGCCGGTGACGATCGCCTGACCTTTCATCAGGCCGCCGCAAAACTTGCATTCGACCCTTCCCCCCGCTATACCTCAAAGGATCGGTAGTAAATCTGTAAGGAACGCGTTGTTGTTGCCCGGGTGCTCGCACGTCCCGGCGGCGTGAAGTCTCGTCCGGACTGCGGGCAAAGTTCGAATCCTAGGATCAAAAAGGAAACGACATGTACCAGCAGACCTACAACCCGTTGGGCAACGCATTCCTTTCGACGATCGTCGCGGCAATCCCCATTCTGACGCTGCTCTATTTCATCGCGCTGCATCGCCATCGCGATTCGCAGGGCAACGTGCATCTCGGCATTTCGGCGCCTTATGCGGCGTTGTTTGGCGTGATCGCCGCGTTCATCGTGTCCTGTCTCGTGTTCCGGATGCCGGTCGCCTCGGCGGTGTCGGCGTTCGCGCTCGGCTCGCTGTCGGGCTTTCTCGGCATCATCTGGATCGTGCTGGCCGCGATGTTCCTTTACACGATGAGCGTCGTCACCGGCAAGTTCGAGATCGTCAAGGAATCGATCGTCCACATCTCGTTCGATCGCCGGCTGCAATGCGTGCTGATCGCGTTTTCATTCGGCGCGATCATCGAAGGCACGTCGGGATTCGGCACGCCCGTGGCGATCGCCGGCGCGGTGATGGTCGGGCTCGGCTTCAGGCCGTTCCAGTCCGCCGTGCTCAACCTGCTCGCGAATACGGCGCCCGTTGCGTGGGGCGCGATCGGCACGCCGATCGTCACGCTCGCCGCCGTGAGTGAACTCGACCAGCTCACGCTCTCCGCGATGGCCGGCCACCAGTTGCCGTTCGTATCGCTGCTCGTGCCGTTCTGGCTCGTCGCGACCTTCGTGAAAATGGAGGGCGGCTCGTGGAAGGAAGTCTTCGAAGTCTGGCCGGCGATGCTGTGCGCAGGCGCATCGTTCGCGCTGATGCAGTTCTATGCGTCCGGAAGTCACGCGCTCCACCTGATGACCGACGTGGTGTCGGGCGTGTTCTCGGTGATCTGCACGGCGCTGTTCCTGCGTTTCGTCTGGCATCCGAAGACGCGCTTTCTGCTCAGGTCCGAGCGTGAGGCGCTCGCCCGGCAGGGCAAGAGCACGGCCACGGTCGCAACCGACAAGTCGGAGTGGAAGTACAAATATTCTGTCGGCGAAACCGTGTATGCGTGGATGCCGTGGGTGATTCTGATCGCGTGTTGCGCACTGTGGGGCGTGCCCGAATTCAAGAAATTCCTCAACAACGTGTTCGCCGGCGTCACCTTCTCGACGACGCTCTTCGGCTCGCCGTTCAAAGGCACGCTGTCCTTGCCCGTCTGGGACATGCCCGCGCTGCACAACCTCGTACACCGGATGCCGCCGGTCGCGCCTGTCAACGCGAAAGCGGAAGCGGCTCGCTTCACGATCAACTGGTTATCGGCGGCGGGCACGGGTGTGTTCGTCGCCGCGATGCTGTCGGGTTTCGTGCTGCGTCTGTCCGCCGTGCAATGGAAGGACGCTTTCATACAGACCATGCGCCGCATGAAGATTCCCGTGCTGGTGATCGCGCAGGTGCTGGGCCTCGGCTTCCTCACGCGCTACTCGGGCACCGACGCGGTGCTCGGACTCGCCTTCACGGGCGCGGGCGTGTTTTATCCGTTCTTCGCGGCGTTTCTGGGTTGGCTCGGCGTGTTTCTGACGGGTTCGGATACGGCGTCGAACGCGCTCTTTGGCAGCCTGCAGCGCATCACCGCGCAACAGCTCAACCTCAATCCCATCCTGATCGTCGCGACCAACTCGACGGGCGGCGTGATGGGCAAGATGATCGATGCGCAATCGATCATGGTGGCGTGCGCCGCGTGCTACGACGACCCCAAGGAGCGCGCCTTCGCGCTCGGGCCGATCTTCCGGACCGTGTTCTTCCATTCGATCGCGGGCGCGGCGGTGATCGGCGTGATCGCGATGCTGCAGGCTTATGTGTTCCCGTGGATGATTCCGGTGCCGCCGCAGTGACGCCGGTTCAATAACGCGCGTAGACGATGCCAAGTATCGTCGCTTCATCGTCGAAGACTTCGAGCGTGTCGGTGAGCGCCTGCACCGGCCCCGCGTTGTTGACGAACAGCGCATACGCGAGCCGGCGGCCGCTCTTCGCGTCCATGTAGCCCGCCATGTTCATCGCAACCATCTGACCGTTGGTCACGGTCGCGCCGCTCTTCACGCGTATATGCTCCTTGCCGACCACGTCCCTGCCGATCGCCGCGAGCGAGCCATCGACGCCGAGAATCGACAGCGCGTCGCGATACACCGGATAGATCGGCAGGCGGCTCATCACAGTCAGCAGGTTCGCAGTCGTGCGCGCGCTCGCGCGGCTGTCGGGCGAGCCGCTGCCGTTGGTCGGAAAGTCGAAGCCCGCGCCGTCGATGCCGAGCGTGCTCGTCAGATACTGCCGCTCCGCGACGAGCGCGGCGTCGACGGTATGCGCGCCTTGCGTCAGACCGTGGTACATCAGGCTCAGATTCGCGCCGGTGTTGAGGCTCACCTTGAGTATCAGCTTGGCGATTTCCGAGTAGGGCAGGGACGTGAAGTTCGCGACCTGCGTCGCGCCCGAATAGATTTGCGCCGATGGCAGCCTGCTTCTGTCATTGGGCTGAACGGCGGCCGCCGACACGGTCACGCCCGCGCGCGCCAGTGCATCGATGAAGGCGGTGCGCGCGAACGAAGGCGGATCTTCGACACGCAGATTGCTGACGTACAACGCGTTGCCCACGAGTGGCGACGTATAGCCGAGCGGAATCGTCGCGGGCGTGGAGAGACTCGCCGCGCCCGAGATCGTGCCGTGACAGCCCGGCGCGGCAAGACAACTGAGCGGGCCTTCGTCGAGCGCATCGCCCGAGGTGACGATGTCCGCCTCGCTGTTCGCCGTCGTCGTGAGCGTCGTGCCCTGCATGGTCATCGCGCTGGTGCGCGGACGCCAGTCGAGCTGTCCGGGCTGGCCGGTGCCCGTGGGCGCGAGCGTCACGTCGATCACGTTCTCGTTGATGAGAATCGGCGAGATGAGCACGTTGCCGTTGGGCACGCGAAACGCATCGAAGAGCCTGTCGTCGACGACGACATCACCGCTCACCGACGTGATGCCCGCCGCCCTGACCTGCTGCGCCAGCTGGTTCACGGCGGTGAGCGGATCTTCCGGCGTCAGGATCGCGCCGTCGAAGGCGCGTGCCTCGTTGTGATCGAAGTCGGTGAAGTCGATGGTGCCGTCGGGCTTCTGGCGTCCGCCGAAGGTCAGATCGCCGGACGCCTTCAGGATCAGATCGCCCGTGAGCTTGCCCGATGCATCGAGCGTGCCGTTGCGATACACCGGCGTCTCGAAGCGATGGTCCGCACCGATGGTGTTGAGCGCGCTTCCGACCGAATAGAGCTTGCGCACGGAGCCGGTGAACGAGAGCGCGTCCGGTCGCAGTGCGACGAGCGTTTCGCCCGTGGTCGCGTCCATCACGACCATCGACCATTGGGAATTCGCGCTGGTGTAGCGCGGCTTTTTCATCACCTGATCGATGGGATCATCCGACGATCCGCCGCCGCAGCTCGCGGCGAGAAGGCTGGAGGCGATCAACAACGGGACAGCCAGGATTCTCGCGCGCATGTTCTTGTTTCCATCGTCTTGTTTTCGTTGAACAACGACATTCAGAATAGACGCGTGCGATGGGAATACAAAGCGCTCAAGCGCTCAGACGCGCGATCACGCCAGCAAGCGTCTGTATGCCGGTACGAATCCGTTCGACCGGCACGCTGGCATAGCCCAGAATCAGCCCGGCCGGACGCGCGACGCCTGGCTGCGCGATATACAGCGGCGACACCGGATAGATGCCCACGCCCTGCGCATTCGCGGCGGCGACGAGCGCGGTTTCATCGTTCGAATCGAGCATCGGCAGCCATAGCGTGACATGCAATCCGGCCGCCGTTCCGGTCACTTCCGCGCTCGCCGGCAGAAGCTCCGCGATGGCATCGAGCAAGGCCGCGCGACGCCGTTCGTATTCCCGCCGCACGCGCCGCACATGGCGTTCGTAAGCGCCGCTCTCGATCAGCGAGGCGAGCACGCGCTGATCGAGAATCGCCGAATGACGGTCGCTCAGTCGCTTGGCCTGACGGAACGCCGGCACGAGATCGTGCGGCAGAATCATGTAGCCCAGCCGAAGGTGCGGCGAGAGCGCCTTGGAAAACGTGCCGATATAGATCACGCGGCCATTCGAATCGATAGACTGCAACGCGTCGATCGGGCGCTGGCCGTAGCGGAACTCGCCGTCGTAGTCGTCCTCGATGATCCACGCGTCGTGCCGCTCTGCCCATTCGAGCAGTTCGAGCCGCCGCCCGATGGGCAGCACGCCGCCCAGCGGAAACTGATGCGACGGCGTCACATACGCGAGCCGCGCGCGGCCATCGACGGGAAGGCGGCGCGTGTCGAGACCGTGTTCGTCAACGGGCACGCCGAGCGGCTTCCCGCCCGCCGCCTCGAAGCAGTTGCGCGCGATCAGATAGCCGGGGTCCTCGAAAGCGAAGGCATCGCCGGGATCGAGCAAGACGCGCGCGCACAGATCGAGCGCCTGCTGCGTGCCGTTCACCACGACGATCTGCTCGCTGTCGCAGACAAGGCCGCGCGCCCGGCCCAGATAAGCGAGCAACGCGCGCCGCAGCGAGGCGTCGCCTTCCGGCGCGGCGTAATACAGGTGGTCCGGCTGATGCAGCAGTTCGGCCTGATACGCGCGCTTCCAGATCAACGACGGAAAGTCGCGCGCCGACACCGCGCCGTACAGAAAGTCGATGCCGTTGCGCTTCGGTTGAGGCAGGGCAGGCATTGGCAGATTCGCGACGCGCCGGCCGTAGCCGGACAGCACGGGCGCGCGGCGCGCCGCGCGCGCGGGACTGGGCGTGGCGGGTGTCATCGGCGGCGTGGCGACGCGCGCGACGCGGCCCGCCGCCGTGATCAGGAAACCCTCCGCCGCGAGCTGCTCGTAGGCCGCCGTGACCGTCGTGCGCGACACGCCGAGGTCCGCCGCCAGCGCGCGCGTCGACGGCATCGGCGCGCCGGTGGGCAGCGTGCCGTCGGCGATCTGTGCGCGCAGCAGGTCGTAGATGCGGCGGCCCGTACCGGGGACGTGTGACTGGACCATAAAAATCGATCGAAACTGGACCTTCTCATTGTGCCTGTTTCGCGCAATATTGACGGGCCTCAGTTGCCTCCTGTCGAGACATCCACGATGTATATCCCGCCGCACTTCGCCGAGACTCGCCCTGAAGAATTACAACGGATCATCAGCGCACACGCGCTGGGCGTGCTCGTGACCCACGACGCCGCCGGTCTGGACGCCAATCACATTCCGTTCGAATTCGATCCGGCGCAGGGCACGCACGGCCTGCTCACGGCGCACGTCGCGCGCGCGAACGACGTGTGGCAGCGCTGCCCGACCGGCACGCCCGTCATGGTGATCTTTCGCGGAGCCGAGGGTTATATCTCGCCGAACTGGTATCCGAGCAAGCACGAAGCGCATCGGCAGGTGCCGACGTGGAACTACGAAGTGGTGCACGCCCACGGCGTGCTCACCGTGCGCGACGACGAGCAGTTCGTGCGCGGACTGGTCGCGCGCCTGACGCGGCGGCACGAGGCGAACGAGCCGCGTCCGTGGAAGATGGGCGACTCCGAGCGCGAGTTCATCGACGGCATGTTGCGCAATATCGTCGGCATTGAGATCGCGGTGACTTCGCTGGTGGGTAAATCGAAGCTGAGCCAGAACAAGGAGGCGCGAGATCGCCTCAATGCCGCCGATACGCTGAAATCGCGCGGAAATCAGGAACTGGGCGAAGCGATGTCGCGCGCGGAGTAGCGGGCGTCCATCACCACCGCGCCGCCGAGGTTCCCGGCGGCGCCGCATCCCGCGCATAACCCGCCGGCGTTCGCGCGAACTGCGCGCTCGGCCGCACCGCCATCAACTCTCCGAAGCCCGATTCATAACGCTCGACATACGGCGCGAGATCGGGCTTCGCGGTCTTCAACCCGCCGTCGATGCGTCCCAGTCCGCGCAACCAATGCCCCGTCTGCGCGAGCGAAACCTGCACGTGCCAGCTTCCGCCTTCGCGCTGCTGCTTCCAGAGCGCCGCCGCCGCGCCGAAGGCCATCAGGAAACCGCTCGCCATATCGAGCATCTGCATCGGCAGCGGGCGGGGCTTGCCGTCGCCTGCCGCTTCGCCTTCGGCTGCATTGAAGCCCATCGCGGTCTGCACAAGCGAATCGAAACCGCGCCGCTCGGCCCACGGTCCTTCGGTGCCATACGCGCTCAGCGACACATAGACGATGCCCGGCCTGCGCGCCGCCAGTGCCTGCGGCCCGAAACCCAGCGAAGCAATCCCGCCCGGCCGATACCCCTGCGCGAACACATGCGCCTCGTCGATCAACTGCCAGAGCGCGTCGCGATCGCTCTCCGTGCGCAGATCGAGCAGCGCCGAGCGCTTGCCCCGGCTGGTATCCGCAATCGCGGGAATATTCGGCAGATGCGGCCCGTTCACGAGCATGACATCCGCGCCGAACGCGGCGAGCGCCCGCCCGCCGACCGGCCCGGCGAGAATGCGCGTGAAATCGAGCACGCGCAGCCCGTCGAGCGGGCGCGCCTGAGGAGACAGCGCAGGCAACGCGAGCGGCGGCGCATCGCCGATGCGCGTGAGGGTCATCAACGGCTGCGCGGCGACGGCCCGCGCCTGCGGCGTCGCGTCCCATTGTTCGAAGGTGCGCAACATCGTGACGACGAGACCGCGCTCCGCCGCCGCGTTCTCGAACTCTGCGCCGCGCCACGCGAGCAACGCACGCTCGGCATCCTCGCGCGTCGCCGTGCGCGGGTCGAGCCCGAGCAGACGCAGCGCGCCGTCCTGATGATGTTCGAAGTTCGCGTGAATCCGCACGTAGCCATCGGCGCAGCGATAGAGGCCGGAAAAGCGTCCCCACGTTTCCGGCTCCTTGCCGTCGACCGTGAACGCTCCGGTGCATTCGACAGCGGCATGGGTCATGTCGACCGCCACGCGCTGCCGCTCGACGCCACGCGCCGCGCCAAGCTCGCACGCGGCGAGCGCCGCCGCGCCGACGGTCGCCTGCGCCGCCGTGCCGACGGCGAAGGTCGTGGGAAAAACGGGATCGCGACCAGAAAGGTCGATGAAGGAAAGCGCATCGTCGGGCAAGCCGGCGATGCGCCATAGGTCATGCAGCGTATCGAGCGGAGAAGTCATGATCGGTCGGCGCGCGCGCTTCGTGTGGAGCGCCCATTATCGCGCCGCGCGCTCAATGCCGCCGCGTCGCCAGTTCCGCGCCCTGCCGCAGCGCTTCGAGCATGCTGCCTTCGTCGGCGATGCCCTTGCCCGCGATATCGAACGCCGTGCCGTGATCGACCGACGTGCGGATCACGTCCAGCCCGACCGTCACGTTCACGCCCGCTTCGAGGCCGAGCACCTTCACGGGACCATGCCCCTGATCGTGATACATCGCGACGACGAGATCGAAGTCGCCGCGTCCCGCGCGATAGAACAGTGTATCGGCGGGCAGCGGGCCGGTCACGTCGAGGCCGCGTTCCTGCAACACCTTCACGGCGGGGATGATCTTTTCCTCTTCCTCGCCGTAACCGAACAGCCCGTTTTCGCCCGCGTGCGGATTGATCCCGCACACGCCGATGCGCGGCTTCGCGATGCCCGCCTTCACGAGCGTCGCGTTGCCGCGTTCGATCGTGCGTTGCACCAGACCCGGCTCGATCTTGCGGATCGCATCGATGATGCCGATGTGCGTCGTTACGTGAATCACGCGCAGTTGCGGCGCGACGAGCATCATCGACACTTCGTCCACGCCCGTCAGATGCGCGAGCATTTCGGTGTGGCCGGGAAACTTGTGGCCGCCCGCGTGCAGCGCTTCCTTGTTGAGCGGCGCGGTGCAGATCGCATCGATCTGACCGGCCTGCGCGAGTTCGACCGCGCGGGCGATGTAGCGGTACGCCGCGTCGCCCGCGATAGCGGAAAGCTCGCCGAAGGGCAGATCGTCGGGAATCAGGCCGAGGTCGATGCAGTCGATCACGCCCGGTTCATAACGCGCCTCGCTCGCATCCTTGACGGGGCGCACGCGCGCCTTGCCGCCGACGAGTTCGTTCGCGCGCTCGAGACGGCGCGCATCGCCGATCACGAGCGGGCGGCATTGCTGGTAGACCGCATCGTGCGCGAGGCTCTTGACGACGACTTCTGGGCCTACGCCGCTCGCGTCGCCCATCGTGATGCCGATTACGGGGAGAGTGTTGCTCATGATGTTTCGCCTGTGATGTTCATGTCCTGACGCGCGCGGGGAAATTCCGCGCCGCGCAGATGCAGGTAAGCGCCGAGCAGCGCGTGTTCGCTGCCGAACGCGCCTGCCTTGGTGACGATCGAAGGGCCCATGCCGTTCGATGGCCGGCCGAGCGCGACGCCCGCTTCGATTTCGCGCACGAGTTCGAGGCTGCCGACGTTCGCCGCCGCGAGCATCGCGCGCGCGGTTTCGCCGCCGGTCGCGATGAGCCCGCCGAGCCGGTCGAAGTGCGGCGCGACGAGCGCCGCGAGCGCGTTCGACAGCCGCGCGCCTTCTGCCGGATCGAAGGCCTCGTCACGGCCGATACGCACGATCGCGTCTTGCTTGCCGCGCACGCACGCGCCGATGCGTTCATGCCACGCCTGCCAGTGCGGATGACGCGCGCCGTCGCGCAACACGGCGGGCGGCACGATCATTTCGCCGATGCCCGTTTCGGCGCGCAGCAGCGCGCATTGACGCTCGGAGATGGCGGAGAGGCTGCCGACGAGCGCGAGAATCGGGCCTTGCGCCGGCTCGATCGAACGCGTTGCGCGTGCGGCGGCGCTCGCGTCGAAGAGATCGGGCAGGGCGGCCAGTTCGCGCGCGAGTCCGCCCGAGCCGACCCAGAAAAACTGTTCGTCGATGGATGCCGTGACGCGCGCGAGCAACGCGAGGTCGTCGTTGGTTTCTGCATCGACGATGATCGCGTCGACGCCATGCGCGCTCGCCGCCGCCGACGCGACCATCGCGGCGATATCCTGCGGCGCGGCGCGCAGCGCATCGAGCGAAACATGCGCGACGCGCAGGCCGACCATGTCGAGCATCGCGCGCAAATCCGCGTTCTGCCCGGCGTGTTCGAGTTGCCACGTTTCGGTGTCTTCGAGCGGCACGCCGCGCACGATCACGCGGCCGTCGCGCACGGTGCGGCCCGTCGCGGGAAACGCCGGCGTGACGATCGCCGGTCCCGCGAGCTTCGTCAGCGCCGCGACTTCGGCGCTCCAGTTGCCGCGCAAGGTCGAATCGATCTTCTTGTAGAGACGCCGGCCCGGCGCACGCAAGGCCTGCCACGCGCTCGCCGTGCGCTTGGCGGCGTCGGCGGGCGAGAGGCGGCGCGTGTCGGTGTCGGCGGCGATCACCGTCGCGTTGGCATCCGATGCATTCGAATCGAGCGATACGACGGTCCTGAGGCCCGCCGCCGCGAACGCGATCGCGCAATCGGCCGCGCCCGACAGATCGTCGGCGACGATCAGCAGACTCTTCATTGCGTGGCCTCGCGTGTTCTGGACGATGCGCGTGCCGCTTCACGCGCGTTCACCCGTTTTGCGATCGACGCTGTCAGGATCGGCGAGACGATCGCCGTCACGACCACGCACGCCGCGACCAGCAATGTCGCCGATTTCGCCGCTTCGGTGTAGACCGGATTGGCCGCCGCGATCAGCGCCGGGACCGCCGCTGCGTTGCCCGCGGTGTTCGCCGCCGCCGCGCCCGCGACGCCCGTGCCGCCCGTCAGACGATCCGCGAAGTAGAGCGGAATGCCCGTCACGATCACGACCGCGAAACCCAGCCCGATGCCGAGCAGGCCCGCTTGCCAGACCTTGTGCAGATCGAGGCTCGCGCCGAGCGCCAGCGCGAAGAACGGAATCATCACCGGCACTGCGCGGCCGAGAAAGTCTCGCATCTCGCGATCCAGATTGCCGAGCAGCATGCCGACCGCGAGCGGCAGAATGCTGCCGACGAGCGTAGGCCACGGAAACGCGGAGAGGCCCGCGACGCCGAGCGTGACCATCGTCAGGAACGGGCCCGATTCGAGCGACATGATCGTGTACGCGCCCACGTCTTCCGAGCGTCCGTACTGGCCCATCAGCGCCATGTACAGGCCGCCGTTGGTGTCGTTCATCGCGGCCACGACGGCGAGCGTCGAAATGCCGGCGAACAGTCCCGAGGAGATCGGCTGCTCGCCGAGAAAGTGGCCGAGCACGACGCCCGCGATGATCGCCGTGCCGACCTTCGTCACGAACAGCGCGCCGCCTTTTCTGATGAGATACGGCGTCGCCTTCACGTCGATGCTCGCGCCCATGCACACGTAGAACACCGCCAGAATCGGCAGCGCGCCGGTGAAGAGTGCGTTGGTGAACGAGCCGAAAAACTTCGGCATGCCGGGCATGAACGTCGCGATCAGCGAGCCGATCAGCAGCGGGACGATCATCATCCCGCCGGGGACGCGCTCGACGGCGCGCTTGATGTGGATCTGAGCCATGCGAGTCTCCAGAGTGGTTTCTGTCCGATCCGATCATAAATTGATTGAATCGATCAAACCGGAGTGTAGTCTTCCGTCGTACTTTGCGCAAATCGCTCGGTATACGTGTTTACTCTGATCGATGTCGATCATTTTGCCTGTTCGAATGATTGAAACGATCAATTGTGAGCGTTTGGGTCAAAGACAGCGCGAGCATTCGACGGACCCGGCCGGTTCGCTACACTGAGCGTCCTCGCCAGAAAGGAATAAGGATGAAAGTCGAGAAACGCCGCGAAGCCATGCTCAAGGCCGTGCTGTCCGGCATGAACGATGTCGCTGCGCTATGCGACCACTTCGGCATGTCGGAAGCCACGGTGCGGCGCGACCTGCGCGCGCTCGCCGACGAGCGGCGCATCGTGCGCACGTATGGCGGCGCGGCGTCGGTGGGCATGCACGAGCCGGAAGAATCGCTCGATACGCGGCGCGAGAGTTTTCGCGAGCAGAAGGAAGCGATCGCGCGCGCCGCCGCGCGGCACGTGCAGGACGGCGACACGATCTTCCTCGACGGCGGCACGACGACCGCCGCGCTCGCGCGCTGCCTCGCCGGTCGTTCGGAAGTTCACGTCGTGACGAACAATCTGCTCGCGGTGAGCGTGCTCGCGGCGGCGGACGTGCGCGTGACGCTGATCGGCGGCGACGTGCGGCCGTCGAGCATGAGCACGCTCGGGCCGATCGCGCAGGTGGCGCTCACGCGCGTCACCTTCGACAAGGCGTTTCTCGGCGCGGACGGCGTCGTCGCGGGGCGCGGGCTGTGCGAGGCCACGGCGGAGCAGGCGTTTCTGAAGGAATGCATCGTGGGGCAGGCGGCGGGCGTGTTCGTGCTGGTCACGTCGAACAAGCTGGAGCGCGCGAACCAGCAGCACTGGACGCCGCTGGAGCGCAACTGGACGCTCGTCACCGATGCGATGGCCGAAGCGCCGGTGCTCGCGCGCTTCGAGGAGCGGGGGAATGTGACGGTGGAATGCGCCGAGCTTACGTCGAAAGAATCGTGACCAGCGCGACGGCCGAATCGCCCGCGAGCTGACCGCCGTTGTTTTCCGCGAGCGCGACTTTCGCGCCGGGCCGCTGCCGCGCGCCGGCCTTGCCGCGCAACTGCTGCGTCAGCTCGACGATCTGCGCGACGCCCGTCGCGCCGACCGGATGCCCGCGCGACAGCAAGCCGCCGCTCGGATTCACGGAAATCCTTCCGCCGATGTCCGTATCGCCCGAACGGATCAGCCTGGGCGCATCGCCGGGCGCGCACAGGCCGAGGTTTTCGTAGTGAATCAGCTCGGCAGGCGCGGAGGCATCGTGCAATTCGACGACATGCACGTCCTCCGGTCCGATGCCCGCTTCCTCGTACGCTTCACGCGCCGCGCGCACCGCGACGAGTTCGCCCGAGCCATCCGCTTTCGCCGACACGATCGAGCTCGCGCGGATATACACCGGGCGAATGTCGTGCTTCGCCGCGAAGTCCTCGGAGCAGATGAACACGGCCGCGCCGCCATCGCCGATCGACGAGCACATGAAAAGCGTCAGCGGATCGCTGACCATGCGGCTCGTCAGCACTTCCTCGACACTCGTTTCCTTGCGGAACTGCGCGTGCGGATTGAGCGATCCCGCATGCCGGCTCTTCACGACGACGCGCGCGAAATCGCTCGCCTCGGCGCCGGTCTTTTCCATCCACTTGCGCGCCTTCGCGGCATACAGGTCCATGAAAAGCGAGCCGGTTCCGGTCGTCACGCCTTCGGGCAGCGGCTCTTCGAGATCGACGGCCTTCGCGAATGCGCCGAACGACACGGCCTTGTCCTCGTGCGACAGCTTTTCCACGCCGACGACCAGCGCCGTCTCCGCCTGACCCGACGCCACCGCGAGCCGCGCGAGATTCAACGCCGAACTGCCGGACGCGCAGGCGTTCTCGACGTTGAACATGGGTTTGCCGTCGAGGCCGGTGTTACGCAGCGACGACTGCGCGCGAATCATTTCCTGTCCGGTGACGACGCCCGCCGCCGCGTTGCCGAAAAAGACGCGGTCGACGTCGTTCACGGTCACGTGCGCGTCCTTCAGCGCGAGCGACACTGCTTCCTCCGCGAGCGACTTCAGATTGCGTTCGAGAAACTTGCCGAAGGGCGTCATGCCGACGCCGCCGATCACTACTTTGCGCATGGTTGTCTCCATTGCATGTAAAAGAAGAAAGTCTCAGTCGAGCGTCTTGCCGCGCGTTTCCGGCATGCGCGCATAGACGATGCAGCTCGCGGCGCACACGGCGGCCACGTAGATCCAGAGGTATTGCGAGAGACCGGCGCTGTTCATCGCGGTGACGATGGTCGGCAGCGTGCCGCCGAAGAGCGCAGCCGAAATCGCGTAGGGCAGCGCGACGCCCGTCGCCCGCACATGCGCGGGGAACTGCTCGGCCATGACCGTTGCGCAGGTCGCGGCGAACCCGGACGAAAGCAGCATGCCGATGGTGACGATGACCGTCGCGCTCCAGTAATCGTTGTTGAGAAAGTGCAGCGCGGGATAAGCGAAAAGCGCGGAGCCTGCGGCGAACGCGATCAGCACCGGCTTGCGTCCGATGCGGTCCGACAGCATGCCGAGCAGCGGAATTGCCACGAGCGACACGACGATGGACACCACGCTGGCGCTGAACGCATCGCGCAACGGCAGGCCGCGCATGTGAGCGAGCGTCGGGAACATCACGAGCCACAGATAGATGCAGAGATTGCCCGCCATCGCGATGCCGATCACACGGAGCGCCGCGCGGCGATGCTCACGCACGATCGTGATGAACGGATGCCGCGTGTGCTGACGCGCCGACGCGCTGCGTTTGAATGCATCGGTTTCGGCGACGGCCAGGCGAAACCACAGCGCGACGAAGCCCATCAATCCGGCGATCGTGAACGCGACGCGCCAGCCCCACGCGGCCATCGCGGGCGCATCGATCATCGACGTGAGCAGCGCGCCGATCGATGCCGCCACCAGCACGCCCGCGTTCACCGCGAAGTGCTGCCACGATCCCGCGAAGCCGCGCCGCGCGGGCGACGCCGACTCCATCAGGAACGTCGATGCCGAGCCGAACTCGCCGCCCGCCGCGAAGCCCTGCACGAGCCGCGCGGCGACGAGCACGAGCGGCGCCGCGACGCCGATGGACGCATACGCCGGACACGCCGCGATGACGAGCGAGCTGCCCGCCATCAGCGCGACGGACAGCGCGAGGCCGTTCTTGCGGCCGTGGCGGTCGGCATAGGCGCCGAGCAGCGCGCCGCCGATGGGCCGCATCACGAAGCCGACCGCGAACACGGCGAAAGTCGCGAGCAGCGCGATGCTGGCGTTGTTCGCCGGGAAGAACTGCCGCGAGAACAGCGACGCGAACGTCGCATAGATGATCCAGTCCGTGAACTCGACGATGGTGCCGAGCGTCGCCGCGACGATGGCTTTTTTCTGCGTGCGGCTGAGTGGCGTCGCGGCGGGTTCCGCGAGGTTGGGAAGCGTGGTGTCCATGATGTCGTCTCCGTGTGTGTTCGTGATGGACGCATCGTAGGTTCGGCTTTTCGCGCGCTCAAACGACTTTTTCTGCGTTCTCGATTGACTTCTGATCAATCGAAACCGCGCGCACAAAAACTCAATCGATGCCGCAAAAAATGTCGTTTGAGCGGACGTGACGAGGCGGCCTAGCATCGGGGCATTCGTTCAAGGAGACAGCAATGAATGCTTCATCAACGGAAGTCGCGATCGTCACGGGCGGCGCGAAGGGCATTGGATTCGGCATCGCGCAGATGCTTGCACGCGACGGCCGCCGCATCGCACTCTTCGATCTCGATCGCGGGGCGCTCGACGAAGCCGCGACACGGCTCGCCGCATCCGGCGCGGACGTGATCGCGCTCGCCGTCGATGTGACCCAAAGCGAATCGGTGAATCGCGCGGTCGAGGCAGTGATCGAGCGCTACGGACGTATCGACGTGCTCGTGAACAACGCGGGCATCGTGCGCGACAAGCGCATCACGCGCATGAGCGATGACGACTGGGACGCCGTCATCGACGTGAATCTCAAGTCGCAGTTTCTGTGCTGCCGCGCGGTGCTTGCGCATATGAGCGCGGCGAAGCACGGGCGCATCGTGAACATCTCGTCGCGGGCGTGGCTTGGCGGCGTGGGGCAGGCGAACTATTCGGCGGCGAAGGGCGGCGTGGTGAGTCTCACGCGCAGTCTCGCGCTCGAATGGGCGAAGGACGGCGTGACGGTGAACGCGGTCGCGCCGGGCATCGTCGATACGCCGCTCTTTCAGGCCTTCGATCCCGAGCTTCAGGAGAAGCTGAAGAAGTCGGTGCCGGTGCAGCGTATCGGCACGCCGGAGGATATCGCGCAGGCGGTGTGCTTTTTCGCGCGGCGCGAGGCGTCGTACATCACCGGGCAGACGCTCTATGTGTGCGGCGGGCGCTCGCTTGCGTCGCCGAGCGTCTGAGTCGCGGAGAAGATCATGACCATTCGCTACAGCGTGACCGATTACGTCGCCGTCGTGACACTCGATCGGCCCGAAGCGCTCAACGCGCTCGATATCGACACGCTCGTTGAACTGCGTTCGCGTCTTTCCGAAGCACGCGATGACGACGATGTTCGCGTGATCGTCATCACCGGCGCGGGCGCGAAGTCGTTTTGCGTCGGCGCGGATTTGAAGCGCACGTTGCCGCCCTCGACATCGTTCGGGTCGTCGTTCGTGAAGTCGCTCGATCGTGCGGGTGCTGAAGGCATTTACGTGCGTTTGATGGAGCTGAGTTCGTTGCGCATCTTCAAGCCGATGATCGCTGCGATCAATGGTTATTGCCTGGGCGGCGGCCTGGAGCTTGCGCTGCAATGCGATCTGCGCATCGCGTCGAAGGGCGCGGTGTTTGGGTTGCCGGAAGCGGTCGTCGCGAGCATTCCCGCTGTGTGCGGCATTCAGGCGCTGCAGCGCGCGGTGCCCTCCGCCATCGCGATGAAGATGCTGCTCACTGGCGGCAGGATCGATGCGGAGTATGCACATCGCGTTGGTTTGATATCCGATGTCGCGGAGCCCGAAGCGTTGATGGACGAGGCGATGAAACTCGCGCGAGCGATCGCGGCGAACGGGCCGCTTGCGGTGCAGATGATCAAGAAAGTCATCGAGACGAGCGCGAATGTGCCACTTGCGCAGGCGCTTGAATTTACCGAGCTGGCCTGGGGGGCGATGCGGGAATCGGAGGATCGGGTGGAGGGCCGCAAGGCGTTTGCGGAGAAACGTGTTCCTCGGTATCGAGGGCGTTAGGTTTTTTTGGGGCTTCTATGGATGGCCTGTGAGCGTGTTGGTCTATTGGCGTTGCCCCTGTGCGGGGCGGCAGTCACTTTCTTTGCTGCTGCAAAGAAAGTAACCAAAGAAAGCAGCTTGAGACGCCCGCGGTCACACGCAATTTGGGTGTTCTTCTCGTTGATCGTGGGCTCAGTAGTGAGTGCCCTCGTAGGCCTAACCGGGCGTGGACCGCGCACGGTCTGACGAGCTAGAACGTATAGCGTGCTGGTTCAGCACGAAAGAGCTTCGGCACAGCGCTACGCGCTGCCGTTGGGTTTTGCCAGGGAAACCATTGGTATGGATACCTTGATATGGAAGCACACGCAGACCCGATGTACCCATCGGCCGCGCAGCGGGCCGGAGCCATTTTGTGCTGAACCAGCCACGCACGCGGCGCGATGTGGCAGACCGTGCGCGGTCCAAGCCCGAGGTGGCCTATGAGGGCACTCGCTACAGAGGCCACGAGCGAGGAGAAGGACACCCAAATTGCGTGTGACCGCGGGCGTATCGAGCTGCTTTCTTTGGTTACTTTCTTTGCAGCAGCAAAGAAAGTGACCCCCGCCCCGGGGAGGGGCAGTGCTAATAGACCGACACGAAATCAGGATTCCACGAAAGCACAAGCAAAATGCCCATAGCAACCACATCACCCCGAAGCTTCGCCGGTAGAGAGCAACCACGTCCGAAACGCTGCGAATTCCGCACTCGAAAGATGCTCAGGCGGATAGATCAAGTAATAAGTGAACGCCCCGAGATCGAGCACGAAGGAAAACGGCATGACGAGCGTGCCCGCGCTCAACTGATCCGCAACGAGTACGCGCTGCGCCATCGCGATGCCATGCCCTTGCGTCGCCGCGAAATACGCAAGGATCGAGCTCTCGTAGCTCAGCCCGCCCAGTGGATTCACGCCCTGCACCCCGGCCGCGTCGAGCCACTTCGCCCAGTCCTCGCGACGCGCGAGCGAATGCAGCAGCGGCACGTTGCGCAATGCTTCAGGCGATGCATCGCCGAGTTCAGGATGCGCGCGCAAAAAACCGGGGCTGCACACCGGCACGAGCTCGTTCGGCACGAGCCGGTCGAAGCCGAGATCGGAGGAAGGCGCGTGCGAAAGACGAATCGCGGCATCGACGTCTTCGGTGTTGAAGTCGACCGGTTGCAGCGACGTGGTCAAACTCACTTCGATATCCGGATGGTCGCGATGAAACGTCGAGAGACGCGGCAGCAGCCAGTTCATCGAAAACGTGGTGTACGCGCGAATCTTCAGCGTGCGGCGCTTGCGGGCCTCGGTGAGATTGACGGTCGCGGTGCGCAAGGTGTCGAAGCTGCGGATCACGTCGGCGAGATAGCGCGAGCCCATCGGCGTCAATGTGATCGCGCGATGCCCGCGTTCAAAAAGGAGCACGCCGAGCTGGTCTTCCAGCAGCTTGATCTGGCGGCTGACGGCGGCGGGCGTGACGTTCAGCTCATCGGCGGCGAGCTGGATGCTGAGCAGACGCCCGCAGACTTCGAAGGCGCGCAGCGCGTTGAGTGACGGAAGGGTTCGCATCGGACGATGGTAGCAACGCGGGCGCGGGCGCGCCAGCCGTGCAGATACGAAGGAAGGAGACGAAAATGCTGGAAGGTTTGCGAGTATTGGCCTGCGGCGCGCGCGACGCGGTGAAGCTGTGCGCGACGCTGCTCGAACGGGCGGGCGCCAAAGTCGATTCCGCCGCGACAGACGGCGCGAATTACGAGGTCATCGTCGTATCGTCGGATATGGACAGCGCGCAGTGGAAGGCATCGGGCGCGCATATCGTGTGCGATATCACCGCGACCGGCGCGCAGGACTCGCGCTCGGGCACGCCCTGGACCGACGCGCAAATCCAGGCGATGAGCGGCCTCATGGACACGACCGGCTTCGCCAACGGCGCGCCGGTGCGGATCGGCATTGCGTTCGCGGAGATATCGGCGGCGCTCTATGCGGCGTCGGCCATCGCGTCGGCGGTGCGCGTCAAGCGCCAGCGCGGCATCGTCCAGAACATCGACGTGACGCTGATGGGCTGCGCGGCCAGCGCGCTCACGACCTTCCTGCCCGCCGCCTTCGCGCGCCGCACGGCCGCCCGCGTGGGCAACCGCCATCCGGCGTGCGCGCCGTGGAACGCGTACCGCACGCGCGACGGCTGGATCCTCATCTGCACGAGCACCGAGGAACAGTGGCGCAAGCTCAGACAGGAAGCGCGCGTGCCGCAAATGGACGACGCGCGTTTCGCGACGCTCGCCGCTCGCGTGCGTCATGTCGATGAACTCGACGCGCTCATCGAAACCTGGACGACGACGCTCGCCACCGACGATTGCACGCGCCTGTGCGAGCGCATCGGCGTGGCGGCGGGACCGATCGTCGGCATCGCGGAGTTGCACGGCGAGCCGAATTTCCGTTTGCGTCACGCGCAGGCAGCGCGCGCGATCGAAGCGAACGGCATCGACGCGCACACGTATCGGCAGGTTTCGATATTCGAAACGTTCGCGTTGAGCGAAGCGCGTGGCGTCGCGAAGACCCACGCGCGCAAAAGCGACGATCAAGCCGCGCCGCTCGCGGGCGTGAAGGTGATCGAAATAGGCCAGTACACGACCGCGCCGCTCGTCGGCAAGCATCTCGCCGCGCTCGGGGCGCAAGTCGTGAAGATCGAGCCGCCTGACGGTGAAGTCGCGCGTTCGTGGCAGCCGGGGCAGGGCGGCACGAGCTATTTCTTCGCGCTCAACAACACCGACAAGCAGACGATCGCGCTCGATCTCAAGCACGAAGCCGATCGCGCCCATCTGCGCGCGCTGCTGAAAGACGCCGACGTGCTCGTCGAAAACCTGCGCCCCGGCGCGCTCGCGAAGCTCGGCTTCACGCGCGAGACGCTCGGCGCGATCAATCCGCGTCTCGTCTATTGTTCGATATCGGGTTTCGGCATCGCGTCGGCGTATCCGTCGCGGCCGGCGTTCGATACCGTCATTCAGGCGATGGGCGGCCTCATGGACCTCACGAAAAGCGACGGCGCGCCGGTCAAGATCGGCGCATCGGGCGCGGACATTCTCGGCGGCCAGGCGGCGCTGTTCGCGATCGTCGCGCGCCTGGCATCGCCTGCGGACCAAGGCACGTTCATCGAGATTTCGATGCAGGACGTCGCCGCGTGGTGCGCGCTGTTCGCGGCGGGCCAGGACGCGCCGCGCGGCGAGGCGCACGCCTGTCTGGACGGCCATGTGTGGATCGAAGGCGAAGTGTCCGACGCCGAGCGCGCACGCTGCATCACGTTGCCTAAAGCGGCGGCGGCAGCGAGCATCGCGGGCGCCGTGGCGGTGCTGCGCGTGGACGAACTGCTCGAAGACCGCGACTTCCTCGCGGACGTTCTCTCCGCCGCGCGCGATGCGAACGGCGCGTTCTGGCCGGTGTTGAAGGTGCCTTATCGGCTGAGCAGAACGCCCGCCAGCGTGCGTGCGGTGCCCGGCGCGCCCGAACCCGTCAGACGCGCCCCGCCAGCGCCAGCACGCGCTCCAGTTCCGGAAGATCGACCGGTTTGACGAGATGCGCGTCGAAGCCGGCGGCGCGCGTGCGGGCCATGTCTTCGTCGGAACCGAGGCCGGTCATCGCCGCGACGATCACGCGCTTCCGGTCGTCGCGCATGCGGCGGATCACGTCGAAGCCGGTCATGCCGGGCATCGACAGATCCAGCAGCACGACCTGCGGCCGCGACGCCTCGAATGAATCGAGCGCGCCGGGGCCATCGTAGACGGCGCGCGCGTGGTGACCGAGCATGTCGACGAGCAGCGTCATGCTGTCGGCGGAATCGCGGTTGTCGTCGACCACCAGCACGTCGAGCGCACGCGTCACGGCGGCGGACGGCGGCGCATCCGCCGCTGCGCCGCGCGCGGGCGCTTCGGCGAGCGGCAGCCACAGCGAGAACACGCTGCCCTGTCCCGCGCCGCCGCTCTTCGCCTCGACATGTCCGCCGTGCAGCTCCGTGATCGCGCGCACCAGCGTGAGGCCGATGCCGAGACCGCCTTCGTCGAGATGCGCGCCCGGCGGATGCTCCTGCACGAACAGATCGAACACCATGCCGAGCGCTTCGGGAGAGATGCCGCGGCCCTGATCGGTCACGCGCACGAGCACCGAGCCGCCGCGCGGGCCCACTTCGAGCGTGATGGTCGAATCGGGCGGGCTGAACTTCGAGGCGTTGTTGAGCAGATTGTTGAGCGCCTGCACGAGCCGCGTCGAATCGCCGTTGACGAAGAGCGGCTGGCCGCCGTCCTGCACGTCGATGCGCTGCCCGCGCTCGTCGCACAAGGGCTGGCTCGCTTCGACGCTCAGATGCACGACATCCGCGATATCGACGATGCCGGTGGCGAGACGTATCTTGCCCGAGCTCACGCGCCCGGCGTCGAGCAGA
Organism: Caballeronia sp. NK8; assembly: GCF_018408855.1. Lineage (GTDB taxonomy): Bacteria > Pseudomonadota > Gammaproteobacteria > Burkholderiales > Burkholderiaceae > Caballeronia. Next base: position 191,039 of record NZ_AP024325.1, read on the forward strand.
TCGTCGACGAGCTTGGTCAGATGCGCGAGCTGGCGATCGACGATCTGGCGGCTGTGGATCACGTCGGCGTCGTCGGAGGATTTCAGCTTCAGGATGCTCACCGCGTTGCGGATCGGCGCGAGCGGATTGCGCAACTCGTGGCCGAGCAGCGCGAGAAACTCGTTCATGCGGCGGCTCGACGCTTCCAGTTCTTCGAGGCGCCGCCGCGCGGTCATGTCGCGCGTGATCCTGACGAAGCTTTGCGCGCCGCCGGTCGGATTCGGCAGCGCGCTCAGGATCACGTGCGCCCAGAACTCGGAGCCGTCCTTGCGCACCTGCCAGTCCTCGTGCTCGACGCGGCCGCTTTGAGCCGCGCGCGCGAGATCGTCGCCGGGGCGGTCGCGGCCGTGTTCGTCGGAGGTGTAGAAGAGCGCGACGTGCCGGCCGATCGCTTCATGCGCCGCGAAGCCGTAGATGGCATGCGCGCCTTCGTTCCACGAGCGCACGTAGCCGTTCTGGTCGAGCATGCAGATCGCGTAATCGCTCACCGAGTCGATGAGCAGGCGCAGGCGCTCGTTCGCCTCGGTCGCGGCGCGCCGGTCGGTGATGTCGTGCACGAAACACGCGAACTGGCGCTGGCCCTCGTACCAGACTTCGCTGATCGTCAGCTCGGCCGCGAACTCGCTGCCGTCGCGGCGCAGCGCGGGCAACTCGACGCGCTGGTTGATCATGCGCGCCTCGCCGGTCGCGAGATAGCGCGTGAGCCCGGCGCGATGCGCGTCGCGCAGGCGCTCGGGCACGATGAACGACGCCAGCTCGCGCCTCGCCACGTCCTGCTGCTTCCAGCCGAACAGCAGCGTCGCGGCCTCGTTCCATTCGACGACCATGCCGGCCTCGTCCATCGATACGAACGCGACGTGCGCGTTGTCGAGCACGGTCTGACGGCGGCGCATGGCGTCGGCGAGCTTCTTTTCGAATTCGATCCGCAGCGACGACTCGACCGACAGAGTCGCGGCGACGCTCGCGTTCTCCTTCAGAAGCGCACGATTTTCCTGCCCGATCTGCTCGCGCGCGATGGTTTCGGCGATGCACGCGCAGAACGCATCGAGAATGCTGATATCCGCTTGCCCGAAGTGATCGACTTCGCCGGAAATGAGCTTCAGCACCGCGACCGAGCGGCCTTCGTAGATCACGGGCGCGACGACCATCGACACCGCGCCGACGGCCGCGCACGCAGCGCGATCCACGCGATGGTCGGTCGCCGAATTGCGGCAGATGAGCGGCTGCTGGCGCGTGATGCACAGGCCGGACAGGCTGCCGGACGTGGGCAGCCGCACGCCGGTGTGCACCGCCGCCGCGCCGCTCGCCGCGCGATAGACGAGTTCCTCGCCCTCGATCCATTCGACCACGGCGGACGCGACGCCGGCGACTTCACGAAGGGTGTCAGTGACTTTCTGCAGATAGTCGGGGAGCGGAAGCCGTGAATGGGCGAGGCTGGCGAAGGTGGCGAACCACCGCTGGAAGTGCGCCTGACGCTTGTGCTCCGCCTTGTTTCGCTGGTCCGGCGTCGACGCCTCGTATTGAGTCCGCATGGGCCATTTCCGATTGATGGATCGCGAGGGTGGGTTGGTGCGATCGATGATGGGTTCAATTGGAACACAAATGCGGGGGCAATCGTTTGCACGGGGAAATTCGAAGCTTTTGTTCTATACCACCAAGTGGTATAGTATTGGAGTATTCACGATTCATCCGTAGATGCAGAAATCGACTACCAGGGTATTTGCAATGTCCAAGACGCGGTTCAGAAGCGATGCGTCGGAAGCAACTCACAGCGCTGCTTCCGGTCTGCATCGTGCAAAGGTCATCGACAAAAAAACCATGCGTGAGTACGACGATCTCTGCATTGAAAAGGCACCCGAATTCGGTGCGAAGGAAATCGTTCGCATCCGGAAAGGCGTGAACGTCAGTCAAAGCGTGTTCGCCTTGTACCTGAACACGACGGCGTCCACCGTCCGACAGTGGGAACAGGGCGACAAGAAACCCAGCGGGATCGCGGCTCGTATGCTGCAACTCGTGCAGAAAAACGGTCTGGCGATTTTCGGTTGATGTCGTCAGGTCAAGACAGACAAGGTCGCGATATTCGCGGCCTTTTTTCATGGTTGCACCGCTCGATACGAATACCCGCCACTGCCTGCACCAATTGCGTCAAAGTTTGTTGATTTGACGCTTCGTTTCTGGCTTCTTGTTGCGCTTCTCTGATGCATTCGTATGCTGGCAAAACGACTCAATCGGATTGCACATTTTCGGGATGTGAGATACATGTCAAAAAGCAAGCATAACGAATCAGATTGCGGAGGCCGAACATGATGCGGCGATTCGCAGTTGTTGGAGACAAGCTGAGTAACAACGGAGAGATATGCGATTACAAAGGGGCGTTTTTTCTGTTGGGTGGGCGTCAAGCAGCACTCATCAACGGGGCGGCATACTGCCCAGTCTGCCAGACAACAGGCTATATCGCCAAGGAAGGCGGACCGCGCCGCATGACCATAGGGGCAAGCGAGATAGCTCTGGAATACGACGTCGTCGTATGTGGCTGCCCGGAGTATCCGCGTATCTTCGCCAGGCTCGCGGGAGAGGCGTGGTATGACGATCTGGCCGAAAGTCTCGGAGTGATCGGTGCCGAAAGCGCGGCGCCTGCCCGCGCTTTTTCAGTTCGGGATTTCGACGAGCAAGTGCGTGCTGCTGGCGCATCGGAAGGATATCCGTATTTCATCGAAATCGCTGATGGTCGGAAATTCTCCGGCCGCATCGAGTATGGCGGTGTGCTACCGCGCATCATGACCGGTGCGAACGCCGGCAACTACATCGTGTATTGGGGCGACGATGCCCTTGCGAAAGCCGACGGGAATTGACAGATGCCGAATAAGCCGACCGCAGTGCGCACCAATTCCACCCCGGATTCAGTCAAGGTTGTGCAACTAAGAGTCGTGACGTTTCATGAATTATGGAATAACTATCCGTCTGGAAACCCGTACGACAACCCCAATTACCGGGACCAGTGCGCGATTCGCTTGAGCGTCACGTTGCACCGTGTTGGCATCGAGATGAAATCGTTTTCGTCGAGGCTGGTGAAACCGGCGTCGGGACAGCCGTCGATTGGGAGAATCCTTCTGGAAGGCAAGGCGACTGCCACGCGCGCGGATGAACTGGGCGAATGGCTCAAGCTTCAGCCGTTTGCCGGGCTTCCGAAAGCCCAGGATATAACGGGTTCGGACTGGGAGTCGAGGGTCAAAGGTAAAACTGGAATCATCCAATTCTCGCGATACTGGGCACGCGAAGGTGAATCGACCGCCGATGCGAGCGGAGGACACATCGATCTATGGAACGGCTCGCGACTCACAATCAGCAGCGGCCCGGATGCAATTGCGACAATCAGCCGGTACTTTGGCCGTCAGTCGCTCTTTCCCGGCACAAACTTTGGCTGGTCCGATTTGCGTAACTCGAAGCAGATACTTTTCTGGGAAATCAAATGATCCGTCGAGCCTTATGGACGATCGTCTGCGGGATCCTTGGACTACTCAGCGTATTTACTTGGGCATCTATCGACGAGCGCCTGTGCAGGGTGTACCCGACGCTCTGTGTGCCGCGCGCTGGTGAATGTGGAGGTGGGCTTGATGCATGTCCTGTCGACACACAAATGCTCCTCGATCTCGGCGCCTATGTACTGTTTCCCTTCCTCTTCTTTGCGGCTATCGGTTTTATTCTCAGCGGGCGCAAGCGTCGAATCTCGACGTGGTTGATGTATCTCGTGCTGGCTATCGGTCTGCATTGGGCGCTTACGTTCCTTGGTGTGCGGGTACTGCGGATTTAGCGCGTCGCGGCCTTCAAGATTGCACCACTCAATACGCATACCGCCCCACCACCTCCGCCACCGTTCCCAACGCTTCCCTCAACGTCCCTACGTCCACCGATCCCAACGCCAGCCGCAACGCATGCGGCACAGGCGTTGCGGTGCAAAACGGTTCGGCCGTCGATACAGAAATCCGCTCGTCCATCAGCGCAGCCGCGATGCGGTCCGCGCGGACTTCCTCGGGCATCGGCAGCCACACGAAGTACGACGCCGGGTGCGCCACGCGTTTCAGGCGTCCCAACGCGCGACTCGCGATGACCTGCCGCATCGACGCATCCGCGCGCTTCTCCGCTTCGAGCCGCTCGACCGTGCCATCGTCGAGCCAGCCGCACGCGATCGCCGTCATCACGCCAGGCGTGTTCCACGTCGTCACCCTGATGGCGCGTTCGATCTTCGGCACCCATTCCAGCGGCGCGGCGACATAGCCGACGCGCAATCCCGTCGCGACATTCTTCGAAAAGCCCGACACGTACACCGTCACTTCAGGCGCGATCGCGGCGAAGGGCGGCGGCGCATCGTCGGCGAGAAAGGCATACGCGGCATCCTCGATGATGAAGAGGCCATGCTTGCGCGCGAGCGACGCCAGTTGCCTGCGTCGCGTCGCCGTCATGACCCAGCCGAGCGGATTGTGCAGCGTCGGCATCGTGTAGATCGCGCGCACGCGCCGGCGCTTGCATAGCGCATCGAGCGCATCGGGATCGAGGCCCGCGCCCGCTGCCGGCAAAGGCGCGAGTTCGAGCCGATGCGCCTGCGCCAGCAGCTTGAAGCCGGGATAGGTCAGCGTGTCCACGGCGACCACATCGCCGGGTTTCAGAAGCGCCATCACGGTCGTCGCGAGGCCGTGTTGCGCGCCATCGACGAGCATGACGCGATCCGCGCTCACATCGAGCCCACGGCGCAACAGATGGCGCGCGACCGTCGCCCGGTCGCGCGCGCGTCCGCCGTGCGGCTGATAGCGCAGCAGCGCTTCGAGATCGCCCGCCGATGACAACTGCCGCAACGCAGCGCGCAGCAGCTCCGCCTGGCCGGCCAGCGCGGGATAGTTGAAGTTGAGATCGACCATGTCCGCGGCAATGGCGACCTGATCTATGCCGAGCTCACGCGCCAGCGTCGTTTCCTTCACGAAGGTGCCGCGTCCCGTTTCGCCGCTGACGAGTCCCATCGCGTTCAGTTCCGTATAGACGCGCGTCGCCGTCACGATGCCGAGTCCCTCGCGCGCGGCCAGTTCCCGATGTGTCGGCAGACGAGTGCCCGGCTTGAGCCGGCCGGAACGGATATCCTCGACGAAGCGGTCGACGATCTGCTTGTAGCGCGGCGGTTTGGGCATGAGCGGAGGTATCGGATGTATCCATGACAATCATTTGATTGTATTTGTTTTGAGCCTTAGCATGCGCCTACGTGATTCATGCGCTGAAAGGAGATCATCATGCACATCGCCATTCTCACCTTCGAGGGCTTCAACGAACTGGATTCGCTGATCGCGCTCGGCATTCTCAATCGCGTGAAAAAGCCGGACTGGAAGGTGTCGATCGCGTGTGCATCGCAGGAAGTGCGGTCGATGAATGGCGTCGTCCTGAAGGCGCAAGCGACGCTCGAAGACGCCGCGAACGCCGATGCCGTGATCGTCGGCAGCGGCATGCTGACGCGCGAAGTCGTCGCCGATGCGGCACTGATGGCGCGCATCAGGCTCGATCCCGCACGCCAGTTGCTGGCCGCGCAATGCTCGGGCACGCTCATCCTCGCAAAGCTCGGTTTGCTTCGGGACGTTCCCGCCTGCACGGACCTGACGACGAAGCCGTGGGTCGAGGAAGCGGGCGTGCAGACGCTCGATCAACCGTTCGTCGCGAACGGCAACGTGGCCACGGCGGGCGGATGTCTCGCGTCGCAGTATCTGGCGGCATGGGTGATCGCGCGGCTCGAAGGCGTCGAGGCGGCGCGCAGCGCAATGCATTACGTCGCGCCGGTCGGCGAGAAGGAGATCTACGTCGAGCGCGCGATGAAAAATATTGCACCCTTTCTCGACGTGGCCATGCTCGCATGACAGCGAAAAATCGTGCACTGCAAAGCCTGTCACGCCGCGCGTGACGGGCGTTTTCTTGCTGCAACCGCGTAACGAAAACGTGGCCTCTAAAGCATTAAACGCTTCGGGAAAGTCCTTAGAGAAACATCAGACGTCTGATGTATATTTCAGGGACTGTCATCCGAGAGACCCTCATGCGCCTGAGCGTCGAGCGATCGATGAGCGACAAGATCCAGGAGTCGCTCCTCACCATGATCCGCGAGCGCAAGCTCAAGCCCGGCGACCAGATTCCCACTGAAATAGAGCTTTGCGAGCTGCTAGGCGTTGGCCGGTCCAGCTTGCGCGAAGCCGTCGCGCAGATGATCTCGCATGGCTTGCTGTCGCGTCAGCAGGGCAAGGGCACCTTCATCAGACAAATTTCGCTGACGCTGCACGGCGGGCTCGATGATCTGATGTCGGTGACGGACATGATTCGCAGTGTGGGTGCGGTGCCTTCGACGAGCCGCATGCAGATGGAGCACGTCGCGGCTTCGGAGAGCCTCGCGGAAAAGCTCGCCATCGAGCCTGGCGCGCCTTGCGTGAGGATCGAGCGCGTGCGGCGCGCGAACGACGCCATCGCCGCGTATTGCATCGACACGATTCCGCAGCGCGTGTTCGATGCCGCCGAGGGCGAACTGGGCGAATCGCTCTTCGGCATGTTCGCGCGCACCGGGCGTCGCTTGTCGCATACGCATACGTCGATACAGCCGACCATTCTCACGCCGCGCGATCTGCCGGAACTGGGCGACGGTTTCGGTCTGTTTCTGCTGCTGGACGAAGTGGATTTCGATCAGAGCGGCGAGCCGCTTTGCTATAGCAACGACTACTACAACACGAGCATCTTCAAGTTCGATCTGGTGCGCAAGCGTCGCTGACAGGACGTGCGTTCCGTCGCTCATCGGAGGAGACACCGATGGAGTTTGAAGCTTTCACCGCGCAGGAACTCGCCGCCTATCTAGGCGGCGTGCCCGACGTGCGCGCGCTGCTGGGCAACCCGGATGATCTCGAAGTCGCCGAAGTCGGCGACGGCAATCTGAACTACGTGTACTTCGTGACCAATGCGAAGGCGCGCGAACGCAGTGTCGTGGTCAAGCAGGCGCCGCCGTTTCTGCGGCTCGTCGGCAAGGCGTGGCCGCTTTCGTGTCAGCGCATGGAACACGAAGTCGCCGCGCTGCGGCGCTTCGGCGCGCTGTGCCCGCAACATGTGCCCAAGGTCTATCACGCCGACAGCAAGCGCTTTCTGATGGTGATGCAGCACCTCGCGTCGCATCGCATCCTGCGGCAAGGTCTGATCGACGGCATGACCTATCCGCGCCTCGCGGATCATCTTTCGACTTATCTCGCGCACACGCTGTTCTACGGCTCCGATCTGTTTCTCGCGCCCGACATCAAGAAGCAGGCCGCGAGCGCGGCGGTCAATGCCGAGCTGTGCAAGATCACCGAAGACCTCGTTTTTACGTTTCCGTTCGAGGATCATCCGTCGAACGTGTATAGCCCCGCTTTGCCGAAGGCCGCGATCGAGCGGCTCAGAACGCACGAACCATTGCGCCTCGCGGCGGCAGACATGAAGTGGGCCTTCATGAATCACGCCGAGACCTTGTTGCACGGCGACCTGCATACCGGTTCGATCATGGTCAACGAAGACGAGACGTTCGTGATCGATCCGGAGTTTGCGTTCTATGGACCGATGGGCTTCGATGTCGGCGCGGTGATCGCGAATCTGTTGCTCGCGTATTTTTCTCGCGACTGGCACGGGCGCATCGACGGCCGCGATCCCGTTGCGTATCAGGAATGGCTGCTCGAACAGATGACGCGCATCTGGACCGGCTTCAGCGCGCGGTTTCTCGAACTGTGGCGCGATCACGAGAACCGCAGCAAGCGCCGCTTCATCGGCGGCGAGGCGGAAAGCGGCGCGCTCACGGCGTATCGCGCGCATTTCATGCGGCGTCTGCTGGCCGATACCTTCGGTTTCGCGGGCTGCAAGATGATTCGCCGCATCGTCGGCATGGCCAAGGTCGCGGAGATCACGCGCATCGCGGATGCCGACGCGCGCGCACGCATCGAAGTGCGTTGTCTACGATGCGCGGAAGCCTTGCTCGTCGGGCGCGCATCGCTCGGCGATATCGAACAGGTGGCGCTGCTCGCCCGCGACATTCAACGCGACACCGCGACGATGTGACAGGAGACCTCATGGCTTCACGCACGCTTCCCCCGACGATCGAATGGCGCGACGGCGACCTGCTGCTGCTCGATCAGACGCGCTTGCCGCATGAGATCGTGGTGGAGAACATCGCCGATGTGCAGGCGGTGTGGCGCGCCATTCGCGAGCTGCGCGTGCGTGGCGCGCCCGCGATCGGCGTCGCGGCGGCGTATGGGCTATGCATCGCGATGCGCGGATCGACGGCACTGCCCATCGCGCAGTTTCGTGCGGAACTCGCACGGCATGCCGACTACATCGAAACGGCGCGGCCCACGGCGGTCAACCTGAGCTGGGGCGTGCGACGCATGCTGCGTCATTCACGCGATATCGACGCCAGCGATGCCGCGACGCTCTACGCAGCGCTCGTCGACGAAGCCACGCGAATACACGAAGAGGATCGCGCGTTGTGCGAAGGCATCGGCGAGCACGGCATGCCGCTCATCACCGAAGGCTGCGGCGTGCTCACGCATTGCAATGCGGGCGCGCTCGCGACGACGGGCCTCGGCACCGCCACCGCGCCGATCTATGCGGCGCATCGCGCGGGCATCGCGTTCCGGGTCTATGCCGACGAAACGCGGCCGCTTTTGCAAGGCGCGCGGCTGACGGCGTTCGAATTGCAGCAGGCGGGGGTCGATGTCACGCTCATCATCGATAGCGCGGCTGCATCGATCATGTCGCAAGGGCTCGTGGATGTCGTCATCGTCGGGACGGATCGCGTCGCCGCGAATGGCGACTTCGCCAACAAGATCGGGACGCTCGGGGTCGCCATCGCCGCGCATCATTACGGCATACCGTTCTATGTCGCATGTCCTTCATCGACGCTGGATTTGCAGACGCCGGGCGGCGAGCGCATCGAAATCGAAGAGCGCGACGCGGAAGAAGTAACGCATCTCGCCGGACGGCGCATCGCGCCGGACGCGATGAAGGCGCGCAATCCCGCCTTCGATGTGACGCCGCATGCGCTCGTCAGCGGCTTCATCACGGAGCGCGGCATCGTGCGCGCGCCGTTCGAGCGCTCGCTGAGAAGTCTGTTCGCCGCAGAGGGGAGCGCCGCATGATCGCGGCCGATGAAAGCGCGCTGCGCCGCGCGATCGTCGAGACGTCGCTCGAAATGGAGCGGCTCGGCATCAATCAGGGCACCTCGGGCAACGTGAGCGCGCGGTATCGGGACGGCTTGCTCATTACGCCGAGCGGCACGAGCGCGCGTGAACTCGATGAGAAGCATATCGTGTGGCTGCCGCTCGACATCAGCGACGACGCGGAGCTTTTGCGCATCGAACGGCCATCGTCGGAATGGCGCATTCATCGCGACATCCTGCGCGCACGCGCCGATGTCGACGCGGTCGTGCACACGCATTCGATCGCAGCGACCGCGCTCGCCATTCATGGCCGCGATATTCCCGCGCTGCACTACATGGTCGCGGCGGCGGGCGGCAAGTCGATACGCTGCGCGCCTTATGCCGTGTTCGGCAGCCAGCAATTATCCGATCACGCGCTCGCCGCGCTCGCCGATCGTCGCGCGTGTCTGCTCGCGCATCATGGCGTGATCGCGCTCGGCGCGAATCTCGCGCGCGCCGTGTGGCTCGCGCATGAAGTGGAAGTGCTCGCGAAGCAGTATCTGCTTGCACTGCAGATCGGCGCACCGCCCTTGCTTTCCGATCAACAGATGGATGAAGTGCTGGAGAAGTTCAAGACTTACGGCAGGCGCAACGAAGAGGATCGATAAGACTCACCGCAACGAAATTCGCTTTGAACATGCGTACAACGGAGACAGTCATGGCCTGGAGCACGACAAGATTCGACAGTTGGGGAACGTTCGGCAAGTCAACGAGCGCCGTATTGCTGTGCGCGGCAGCCGCGTTGAGCGGATGTTCGAAGAGCGACAACTCGTCGTCGACGAGCAGTACGAGTTCGGCGGCGAGCGCGAGCGCACCCGCCAGCGCGCCGGCGAGCGCGCCCGCCACCGCGGCGGGCGGCAAGCCCAAGATCGGCTTCTCGATCGCCACGTTGAACAACGCCTTTTTCGTCGGCCTGAAAGCGGGCGTCGAGCGCGGTTCGAAGGATCAGGGCTTCGAGCTCGTGCAGACCAACGCGAACGGCGACGCGCAGCAACAGGTCAACGATGCGATCAATCTGTTGAGCCAGGGCGTGACCGCGCTCGTGCTCAATCCGATCGATTCGAAGGCGATCATTCCCGCCGTCGAAAAGGCCAACTCGATGAACATCCCGGTTTTCACGCTCGATCGCGGCTCGGATGGCGGCAAGGTGACGTCGTTCGTCGCGTCGGACAATGTCGCGCTCGGGCAGACAGGGGCGAAGTGGATCGCCGAGCAACTGAAGAAGCGCTATGGCGAGGAGAAAGGCAACGTCGTCGATCTGATCGGTCTGGTCGGCACGACGGCCGCGACGGACCGCGAAAAGGGCTTTAGCGAAGAGATCGCGAAGTATCCGAACATCAAGGTCGTCGCCCGTCAGGAAGGCGCGTTCGATCAGGAGAAGTCGCTCAACGCAATGACCAGCATCCTGCAGAAATACCCGCAGATCGATGCCGTGTTCGGCGCGAACGACGACAACACCGTGGGCGCGGAAAAGGCCATCGACAATGCGGGCCGCTACAAGCCGCTCGGCGACAAGGAGCATATTCTCGTGATCGGCGCCGACGGCACCGCGCAGGCGCTGTCCGCGATCCGCGCGGGCAAGCAGGACGCGACGATCTCGCAGAACCCGATCCAGATGGCGGCGAAGTCGTTGCAGTTCATCGCGGACTACAACGCGAAGAAGGACGTGCCCGCGAACTACGCGTGGCCGACGATGCTCATCGACAAGTCGAACATCGATTCGGATGAAGTGAAGAAATACGGCCTGTGGTCCGAGGAAGTGAAGCAGTAAGGGCAACCGGCGGCCGCGCGTTTCCCGAAACGCGCGGCCCGCACACGGAATGCACGACATGAAAGTGGAAACCGAAGCGCACGCGCGTACGGCCACGCACGCCGAAGCGCCGCTATTGCGCATGCAGGGCATCGTCAAGAGCTTTCCCGGCGTGAAGGCGCTGCGCGGCGTGAGTCTCGACCTGCGCGCGGGTCATGTGATGGCGATCGTCGGCGAGAACGGCGCGGGCAAGTCGTCACTCGTGAAGGTGCTGTCGGGCGCGTATGAACCCGACGAAGGCACCATCGAGATCGACGGCATGCCGCTCGCGCGCGGCACCCATGCAGCGATCGATGCGGGCGTCGCCGTCATCTATCAGGAGCTGTCGCTCATCAACGACATGACGGTCGCGGAGAACCTGTTCCTCGGCCGCATGCCTGCGCGCCAGGGCTTCGTGCGCATGCGCGAGGCCAACACGATGGCGCGCGAAGCGCTGGCACGCGTCGGCCTGGACAACGTGCCGCCGTGGATGCGGCTCGGCGATCTGCCGTTGAACCAGCGGCAACTCGTCGAAGTGGCGAAGGGGATCGCGCGCGATGCGCGCATCCTCGTGATGGACGAGCCGACCGCCGCGCTGCAAAGCCACGATATCGCCAATCTGTATGCGGTGGTGCGGCGGCTGCGCGCGGAAGGCATGGGCATCATCTTCATCTCGCATCATCTGGAAGAGGTGTTCGAGCTTGCCGATTCCGCCGTCGTGATGCGCGATGGCGCGACCGTCGGCGCGCGTCCGATGGCCGAATGGACCGAAGCCGATCTCGTGCAGGCGATGGTCGCGCGCAACCTCGAATCGTTCTATCCGTGGGAACCGCGCGAGTATGGTCACGTCGTGCTCGAAGTGCGCAGTCTTGCGAGTGCGCCGCTGTTGCGCAACGCGAGCTTTTCGGTGCGCGCGGGCGAGATCGTCGGGATTGCGGGCATCGCGGGCGCGGGTCGCACGGAGTTGCTGAAGACTATCTTTGGCGCGCTGCCCGTGACGGGCGGCGAGATCCTCGTGCGCGGCAGGAAGGTCAGCAATCATTCGCCGACGCAAGGCGTGCGTCACGGGCTCGTCTATACGTCCGAGGACCGCAAGCTCGAAGGGCTCGTGCTGGAGGCGAACATCGAGGAGAACATCGCGCTGTCTAGCCTGAAGGCGCTCGCGAGCGGCGGTTTCGTGAGCCGCGCGAAGAAGCGCAAACTTGCGCAGGAAGCGAGCGCGCGCTTCGGCGTGCGTGCTTCGTCGGTGTTGCAGATGACAGGCACGCTTTCGGGCGGCAATCAGCAGAAGGTGATTCTGGGCCGCGCGACGGCGACGAGTCCTGTGGTCATCATGCTCGATGAACCGACGCGCGGCATCGACGTGGGCGCGAAGTCCGAGATCTACGCGCACATGGTGACGATGGCGCGCGCGGGCGCGGCGGTCGTCATGGTGAGTTCGGAGTTGCCGGAGTTGCTCGGCATGTCGGATCGCGTGCTGGTGATGTATCGCGGCAGCATCGTGACCGAGATTGCGCGCGACAAGGCGAATTCGGAAACGGTCATTCAGTGGGCAACGACAGGAGCAGGCGCATGACCTCCACGGCAGCCAATCGTTCGGATACGGAGGCGCTGTCGCGCCGTGTGATCCGTCAGTTGAGGAGCGGCATCGGGCCGTTGTTCGCGGCGCTCGTCATCATCTGTATTGCATTGTCGATCGCCTCGCCCGAGTTTCTTACGACGAGCACGCTCACCAACATCATGGTGCAGGTGTCCGTGGTGGGAATCGCGGCGGTGGGCGGCACGTTCGTCATCATCACATCGGGGATCGACTTGTCGGTTGGATCGCTCGTGGCGCTGAGCGGCATGGTCGCCGCGACTGTGATGGCGGGGTCGAGTCCCGGCGCGGTTGGTTTGGGCGTGACGGGGTTATGCGTGGCGCTCGCAGTCGGCGCGGTTGCGGGCGCGCTCAACGGGTTCGTGGTGTCGTGGTTGAGGCTCGTGCCTTTCATCGTCACGCTGGCGGCGATGGCCATGGCGCGAGGCCTCACGCTCGCCATTTCCGATGGCCGTACCAAGTTCGATTTTCCCAACGCGTTCACATTTTTCGGTGCGAAGACTGTTGCGGGTTTGCCTATGCCGATGATCGTGATGCTCGTGGTTTTCGTCGTCGGGCACGTGTTGCTGCGCAAGACGACGTTTGGGCATCAGGTGTTCGCCGTTGGCGGGAACCAGGAGGCGGCGCGGTTGGCGGGGATTCCGGTTCGGCGCGTCGTGTTTTTTACCTACATGCTGGCGGGGGTGACAGCGGCGATCGCTGGCATTGTGCTTGCCGGGCGGTTGAATTCGGCTTTGCCTTCGGCGGCTAATGGGCTCGAGTTGCAGGTTATCGCGGCTATTGTGATCGGGGGGACTTCGCTTGCTGGCGGGCGAGGGTCGATTGTTGGCACCTTCATCGGGGTCGTGCTCATCGGGGTGATCAATGTCGGGCTTTCGTTGCTCGGCGTGAATCCGTTCTGGACGCAGTTCATTCAAGGTGGGGTTATTTTTGCTGCCGTTTTGCTTGATGCGCTCAGTCAGCGCAAGAAGGTTTGAGGTTTCTTTCGCCGGATCCCGTATTGGTGTCGGTTTATTGGCGTTGCCCCTGTGCGGGGCGGCAGTCACTTTCTTTGCTGCTGCAAAGAAAGTAACCAAAGAAAGCAGCTCGAGACGCCCGCGGTCATACGCAATTTGGGTGTTCTTCTCGTCGATCGTGGCCTCTGTAGCGAGTGCCCTCGTAGGCCTGACCGGGCTTGGACCGCGCACGGTCTGCCGAGCGAGGACTTTTAAGGCGCTGGTTCAGCACGAAAGAGTTCCGGCACAGCGCTACGCGCTGCCGTTCGGTGTGCAAGGGAAACCGACGAAAAAAAAGGGAAACGTAGAAGTACTCGCAGACCCGATGCACCCGTCGGCCGCGCAGCGGGCCGGAGCTATTTGGTGCTGAACCAGCCACGTTTGCGGCGCGATGTGTCAGACCGTGCGCGGTCCAAGCCCCAGATGGCCTCTGAGGGCACTCGCTACTGCTGTGCCAAGACCGATCGCCTGTGCCGGGGCCGGCGTGAAGTACTTCGGATGGGGAAAGCTGCTTTCTTTGGTTACTTTCTTTGCAGCAGCAAAGAAAGTGACCCCCGCCCCGGGGAGGGGCAATGCTAATAGACCGACACGAACACAGGCCATCCATAGAAGCCAAATTCAACCAAACTCACGGAGACAATCAGACATGAAAAAGATCATCAACCACCCGGAAGCATTCGTCGACGAGATCATCGAATCCTTGCTGCTTGCGCATCCGCACTGGATCAAGTCAGCAACAGCAGACCACCGCGCATTAGTCCGCGCCGACGCACCAAACGCGGACCGAGTAGGCATCGTCACCGGCGGCGGTTCGGGCCACATGCCGGGCTTCCTCGGCTACGTAGGCGAGGGCCTGTGCAGTGGCGTAGCGGTAGGCAACGTCTTCTCTTCTCCCTCATCGGAGCAGATCTTCGAAGCGACGAAAGCCGTGAACGGCGGCGCAGGCGTGCTCTACGTCTACGGCAACTACGGCGGCGACGTACTCAACTTCGACCTCGCCGCCGACCTCGCTGAAGCCGAAGGCATCGACATCAAAACCGTGGTGCTCACGGACGACGTAGCCTCCGCGCCCAAGGAACGCGCCGCCGACCGTCGCGGCGTCGCCGGCATGGTGTTCGCATTCAAATGCGCGGGCGCCGCCGCCGAACGCGGCGATTCACTCGATGAAGTCGCACGCATCTGCGCCAAGGCGAACTCCAACTGCCGCACGATGGGCGTCGGCCTGTCACCGACCATCCTCCCCGCCGCAGGCAAGCCCACCTTCACGCTGCCCGACGGCGAGATGGAAATCGGCATCGGCATTCACGGTGAACCGGGCACGCATCGCGGCAAGCTGGAATCCGCCGATGCCATCGCCGAACGTCTCACGGGACAGATCGTCGGCGATCTCGCGGCGCCCAAAGGTTCGCGCGTCGCGCTGCTCGTGAACGGCCTCGGCGCGACGCCGCTCGAGGAACTCTATCTGTTGTATCGGCGCTCGGCGAAACTCATCGCCGATGAAGGGCTTAAGGTCGCGCGCTCGTATGTCGGTGAATATGTGACGAGCCTGGAGATGGCCGGCGCATCGATCACCGTGATGCTGCTCGACGACGAACTCGATGCGCTGCTCGACGCGCCCGCGCATTCGCCGTTCTTCCGCGACGGCACCCCATCCTGAAAGGAGCGTGCGATGAGTGTGACGAGCAAGGAACTGCGGGACATCCTCACGCGCGCGCTGAGCGCGCTTCCCGCACACGCCGATGAACTGCGCGACCTCGATGCGGCCCTCGGCGACGGCGATCTCGGCATCACGGTGCAGGCAGGCTCGGCCGCAGTCGTGAAGGCGTTGAGCGCGCTGCCCGAAGAGGCCACGCTGAACGAAGTCATGCTGGCCGCGGCCAAGGCGTTCTCGACGGCGAATCCGTCCACGTTCGCGGCGCTCGTCGGCGGCGGCCTGCTCGCGGCGGCGAAAACGGTCAACGGCAAGGACGCGATCGGGCATGAGGAAGCGCTCGCGATCGGGCAGGCGGTGGCGACGCGCATCATCGAACGCGGCAAGAGTCAGGTCGGCGACAAGACCGTGCTCGACGCACTCGTGCCGAGTCTCGACATACTGGCCGCGTCGCAAGGCAGCGCAACCGACAGGCTCGACGCGATGATCGCGAAAGCGCGCGAGCAGGTCAGCGCGACGGCCGCGATGCAATCGAAGAAAGGCCGCGCCGCGTGGGTGCAGGAACGCAGCATCGGGCACGCGGACCCCGGCGCGACCGCTTACGTCAGGTTTCTCGAAGCGTTGAGAAATGCGCTGACGGCATGAATGCCGCCCGATTCATGCGCGCTTTTTTTGCGGGACGACGTCGCGCTCGCGTCTTCCCGAACGAACGACCTTGAGCTTCTTGCGCGCGAGGGCGAGCGCCTCCGCCTTCGTGGCGACGCACGGTCCTGAGCCCAGCAACGGCTGGCGCGCGGTTTCGCGCAACGCGAGCACGGACACCACGCCTATCGCCGATGCCGCCATCAGATAGTATGCGGGCATCATCAGATTGCCGGTCGCATCGACGAGCCAGGCGGTCACGAGCGGCGTCGTGCCGCCGAACAGCGACACCGAAACGTTGAAGCCGATGGCGAGCGCGCTGTAACGTATGCGCGTCGGGAAGAGCGCGGGCAGCGCCGAAGGCATGACGCCGGTGAACGTCGAAAGCAGTGCGCCGAGAATCAGCAAGCCGAGGAACACCGGCAGCAGCGCGCCCGTTCGCACCAGCAGCAGCGCCGGAATGGACAGCGCGAAAAGGCCGATGCAGCCGGCCATCATCACCGGCTTGCGGCCGATCAGGTCGGAGAGATGGCCCGCGAAGAGCGTCATCGGGATCATCAGCACCATCACGAGCAGCACGAGAAAGAGGCCGTGCGTTTCATCGAAATGCAGCGTCGCCGAGAGGAAGCTCGGCAGGTACGACAGCGCCATGTAGTCGGTGACGTTGAATATCAGCACGAGCCCGACGCATTGCATCATCGGCTTGAATTGCTGCGAGAGCAGTGCTTTGAACGATTGCTTCGGACGAGAACGTTCATGCGCCTCGCGCGTCTCGGCTTCCTTCCTGAAGGCCGGGGTTTCTTCGAGCTTCACGCGAATATACAGCCCAACGAGTCCGAGCGGCCCCGCGATCATGAACGGCACGCGCCATCCCCATGAAAGCAGCGCGTCGTGCGAGAGCGTCGCGGTCAGCAATGCGACCGTGCCCGCGCCGAGTATGTAGCCGACGAGCGTGCCGACTTCGAGAAAGCTGCCGTAGAAGCCGCGCCGCGCATCGGTCGAAAACTCGGCGATGAACGTGGCCGCGCCGCCGTACTCGCCGCCCGTGGAGAAGCCCTGCACGAGCCGCGCGACGAGCAGCAGCACGGGCGCGAGAATGCCGACCGAGCCATAACTGGGAATCAGGCCGATACAGAAGGTGCCGACGGACATCATGATCATCGTCATCGCGAGCACGCGCTGGCGGCCGATCCTGTCGCCGAGCGGACCGAAGACCATGCCGCCGATCGGCCGCACGAGGAACGCGGCGGCGAACGTGCCGAAGGTCGCGATCAATTGCGCGGATGGACTGCTCGACGGAAAGAACACCTTTCCGAGCACGACGGCAATGTAGCTATACACGCCGAAGTCGAACCATTCCATGGCGTTGCCGAGCGCCATCGCGCCGACGGCGCGTTTCAGCAGGGCATGATCGACGACGGTGATATCGCCCGCCGTGAGATGGGGCGACGATTCGATGCGGGCGTTGCGCTCGTGCGAGAAGCTCAATTGTCTCACTCCTGATTTGCCGATGAGGCGCGCGGCCCTCGGCATGATGGTTCGATAGAGTGTGCGGATCGAGCGGCGCGCGTGCCTTCGCTCACGCGTCCGGAAATCGGCAGAAAACGACACCCGCACAGTCGTGCTGTCGGATTGCGTCGCACATGGCGTGGCGAAAGCGTTGGCGCTATCCCGACATGCGGGCGCTTTCGGAGTGACCGTGCGTCACGCCGAAACCCTCTGCCTGCAAGGCTCTCAGCGAATCGGAACCATTCCTGGCACAGGCCGTGCACTTGTCGGCGCGGGCGCCTTGCTTCGGCACCCGCCTCTTTTTATCGACATGTTCACGGGGATCGCCATGCAAGCGAAGACCATTGCTGTTCTTTTGGCCGCGAGCGCGGCGTTCTCAGCCGTTCACGCGTTCGCCGACGATTGCGCCACGGCGGGCATGCATTGCCGTGGCGCGGTCGCGCCGGTATCGCACGACACGCGCGCCGTTCATGCGATGAGCGCGAAGCCTGTCACACACGCCATGCCTGACGTGGCGACCAGCGCGGTCGGCGGCGCCGATACGTACAGGATGCAGGCGGGCAAGCGCGAACAGCGCGACAGCATCGATGCGTGGTATCGCGGAGGCTGATCAGTCGAACGTGATGCCGTCGAAACGATGCCCGCCGAGCGGGCTGATCAGATAGCCGTGCACGCGCTTCGAGATCGGCTGAAAGATATTGGCGTGCGCGAGCGGCGTGTACGGCACCTGATCCTTGAACACCACTTGCGCCTCTTCGTAGAGCTTCGTGCGCGCGTTCTGATCGGTGACGAGGCGCGCCTTCGCGAGCAGATCGTCGAACTGCCGGTTGCACCACTTCGCCATGTTGCTGCCGTGCACCGCATCGCAGCCGAGCGTCGTGCCGAGCCAGTTGTCCGGATCGCCGTTGTCGCCGAGCCAGCCGTAGAGAATCGCGTCGTGCTCGCCGTTGGTCTTCGCGCGCTTGTTGTACTCGGCCCATTCGTACGTGACGATGTTCGCCTTCACGCCGATCTTCGCCCAGTCCGACTGAATCAGTTGCGCCATCAGACGCGCGTTCGGGTTATAGCCGCGCTGCACGGGCATGGCCCATAGCGTGATCGTGAAGCCGTCCGGAAAGCCCGCGTCCTTCAGCAGCGCCTTCGCCTTCGCGGGATCGTGCGGCGCGTCCTTCAATGCCTTGTTATACGACCATTGCGAAGGCGGCATCGGGTTGGTCGCGACGGTAGCCGCGCCTTCGTAGACCGTCCTGATGATCGCCTGCTTGTCGATCGCCATGTCGAGCGCGCGGCGCACGTTCACGTTATCGAGCGGCTTGTGCGTCGTGTTGTAGCCCACGTATGCGACGTTGAAGCCCACGCCCGACAGCACCGTGAGCTTCGGGTCCTGCTTCGACGCCGCGATGTCGGCGGGGCGCGGAAATGAGGTCACCTGGCATTCGCCGCCCGAGAGTTTTTGCTGACGCACGGCGGCATCGGGCGTGATCGAGAAGATGAGCTTGTCGATATGCACGTCCTTGCGGTTCCAGTAAGTCGGGTTCGCGTCGTAGCGGATCGTCGCATCCTTCTGGTAGTCGCGGAATACGAACGCGCCCGTGCCCACAGGCTTCTGATTGAAGTCTTCCGGCTTGCCCTGCTTGAGCAGCTGCGCCGCATATTCCGCCGAGACAATCGACGCGAACTCCATCGCGATGTTGCGCACGAACACGACATCGGCAGTCTTCAGCGTGAAGCGTACGGTGTAATCGTCGAGCTTGTCGACGGATGCGATGTTCTTGTCGTAGCCGAGATCGGTCAGATACGGAAAGCTGACCGGATGCGCCTTCTGAAACGGCTCGTTCGGATCGATCATGCGTTTGAACGTGAACACGACGTCGTCCGCGTTGAAGTCGCGCGTGGGCTTGAACCACGTCGTCGACTGGAACTTCACGCCGCGTCGAAGATGGAATGTGAAGGTCTTCGCGTCCGGCGACTCGTCCCATTTCTCCGCGAGACCCGGCACGAGATCGAGCGTGCCGCGCTTGAATTCGACCAACTGGTCATAGACGACGTGAGCGCCCGCGTCGAAGTCCGTGCTGGTGGTGTATTGCGCGGAATCGAAGCCGGCGGGACTGCCTTCGGAGCAGAACACGAGCGTCTTGCTCGCGGCCGATGCGGCCTGTGAGGTCAATGCGAATGCAGCAAAGAGGGAGACGGCGAGGAGTCGGTGCGTCGAAGCCATTTTTCTTGTTTGCTCGGAAGAGTGGGCAAGCCGCCTCGCGGCGGGCGTGAGCCATACTCTACCAAGCAAACGTTTTGCGAGCTTGCTACATCGAACGCAAGGCGAAGCGCTTGAGCTTGCCGGTCTCCGTGCGCGGCAGAGCATCGAGAAACACCACGACGCGCGGATATTTATACGGCGCGACATTGCGCTTCACGAAGTCCTGCAAGTGCGCGATGAGCGCGTCGTCGCCGGTGAAGCCGGGATTGAGCACGACGAACGCCTTCACGATCTGTCCGCGCGTTTCGTCGGGTACGCCGATCACGCCGCATTCCGCAACGGCTTCGTGCTGCATCAGCACGCTTTCCACTTCCGGCCCCGAGATGTTGTAGCCCGCCGATACGATCATGTCGTCGGCGCGCGCCTGATAGAACACATAGCCGTCTTCATCGATCACGACGGAATCGCCGGGCAGGTTCCAGCCGTCGCGCACGAATTTCGACTGGCGCTCGTCGGCGAGATAGCGACAGCCGGTCGGACCGCGCACCGCGAGCTTGCCGATCGTGCCGGGCGGCACGGGCTGCATCGCATCGTCGACGGCCTGCACGATATAGCCCGGCACCGCGCGGCCGATCGCGTGTTCGCGCACGTCCGCTCCCGCCGACGAAATGAAGATATGGATCATCTCCGTGCCGCCGATGCCGTCGATCATCTCGATGCCGCTCGCTTCGCGCCATAAGGCACGCGTGGAATCGGGCAAGGCTTCGCCCGCCGATACGGTCTTCGTCAGGCTCGACAGGTCGAAGCGCCCGACGAGCGGCGCCATCTGCCGATAGAACGTCGGCGCGGTGAACATGATCGTCGCGCGAAAGCGTTCGACGGTTTGCAGCAGCGTTTCGGGCGTGAGCTTTTCAAGCAGCACCGTCGATGCGCCGACGCGCAGCGGAAAACACAACAGGCCGCCGAGGCCGAACGTGAACGCGAGCGGCGGCGTGCCGCAGAACACATCGTTCGCGGTCGGTTTGAGGATATGGCGCGGGAAGAGATCGCACATCGCGAGCACGTCGCGATGAAAGTGCATGCAGCCCTTCGGTGCGCCTGTGGTGCCGCTCGTGAATGCGATGAGGCATACGTCATCGGCGGCGGTATCGCAGGCGTCGAATTGATCGGGCCTGGTTGCCGCGAGCGCTTCGAGCGAATCGGCTGCATCGTCGTGAAACGTGCGGATTTGCGCGAGCGTTTCGCAGTGGAACTCGTCGCCTCTGGTTGCGCAGCGTTGCAGTTCGTCGGTGAGACGCACGTCGCATAGCGCCGCTGAAATGTGCGCCTTGTCGATGATCTGCTTCAGCTCTTTCGCGCGCAGCAGCGGCATCGTCGGAACCACGACGAGACCCGCCTTCAGCGCCGCGAAAAACGCGACGGCCATCTGCAAGGTATTCGGCCCGCGCAGCAGCACGCGATTGCCCGGACGCAAGCCCATCTCATCGACGAGCACGTGCGCGCTGCGATTCACGAGCGTGCGCAACGCGCGATAACTCGTTGCATGCGGCTTGCCATCGACATCGGACCAGATCGCGGGACGATCGCCGTGTCCACTTTCGATCGCGCGATCCAGCAATTCGGTCGCGCAATTGATGCGCGCGGGGTAGGCGACATTCGCGTCGTCGAGCATGAAGACCGGCCATTGCTCCTCTGGCGGCAGATGATCGCGCGCGAATGTATCGACGTGTGCTGACCGTTCCATCATGCTCTCCGCTTAGTCGGGGATGACAGCCGTGGCTTCGATTTCCACCAGTGCCTCGTCTTCGATGAGCGCGACCACCTGCACCGCGCTCATGGCGATGTCGTAGTCGCCAATCAGCTCGCGAAACGCCGCGCCGATTTCCTTCGCCGCCGCGAGATAGGCGCGCTTGTCGGTCACGTACCACGTCATACGAACGAGATGTTCGGGCTTGCCGCCCGCTTCGCGCAGAATCGCCACGACGTTGCGCAACGCCTGCACGGCCTGCGCGCCGAACTCCCTGCTGACGAAGCGCGCCTGTTCGTCCCAGCCGATCTGTCCGGCGATGAACACCTGCGTGCCGCGCGCCGCGACGCCGTTTGCATAGCCGCGCGGCTTGATCCAGCCCGAAGGCAGAAGGGTCTTTTTCATGAGCGTGTCTCCTCTTGCAATGCGCGGCTCGTGCCCGGCGCGAACTGCTCGATGGCGCGGGCGATGTCGCCGGGAATGTCGATCGAGCGTCCATCGTCGAGCGATGTGGTCACCAGAACCTGCTTCGCGCGAAAGCGCACTTCGCCATCGCAATGACAGACGATGTCGATGCGAATCGAGCGCTGTCCCACGGAATCGACGGACAGCGTGAGCGTCACCGTTTCGCCCATGCGGCTCGGCCGCGAGAAATCGCAACCGAGCCTGACGATGGGCAGTCCGACACGGCGCGCGGAGATCATCTGCGCATAGTCGATACCGAGCGCGTCGTTGAACCAGTCCTCGACGAGTGCGTTCGTCATCACGAGGTATTGCGGAAAATAGACGATGCCCGCCGGATCGCAATGCGAGAAGCGGATGCGCACCGGCATGTCGAAGGTTCGGCTCATCGTTGACGTTCTCCGTGCGCTTTCAGCAAGTCTCGTCCGACGATCAGTTGCTGCACTTCCGTCGCGCCTTCGTAGATGCGCAGCGCGCGAATCTCGCGATACAGCGATTCCACCGCCGTGCCGCTTTTCACGCCGAGCCCGCCCCACAACTGCACGGCCGCATCGATCACCTGTTGCGCGCCTTCGCTCGCGTGCCACTTCGCCATCGCCGCTTCGCGCGTCACGTTCTCGCCCTGATCGCGCAGCCACGCGGCGCGATAGACGAGCAGCGCGCTGGTGTCGATGGTCAATGCCATCTGCGCGAGCTTCGCTTGCGTGAGCTGGAAATCGCCGAGCGTCTGGGCGAACATCTTGCGCGATGCGGCGCGGTCGAGCCCTTCCTGCATGGCGCGGCGCGCGAAGCCCAGCGACGCGGCGGCAACCGACGTGCGGAAGATATCGAGCGTTCGCATCGCGATCTTGAAGCCTTCGGCTGCCGCACCGAGCATCTGGCTGCGCGGCACTCGGGCGTTGGCGAAATGCAGGCGCGCGAGCGGATGCGGCGCGATCACATCGATGCGTTCGGCGATCTGCAGGCCCGGCGTATCCGCATCGACGATGAACGCGCTGATGCCGCGCGCACCCGGCGCTTCTCCCGTGCGCGCGAACACGACATAGAAATCCGCGATGCCGCCGTTCGAGATCCAGGTCTTGCCGCCGTTCAGCACGTAGTCGTCGCCATCGGCGCGCGCATCGAGCGACATCGCCGCGACATCCGAGCCTGCTTCGGGCTCGGACAACGCAAACGCCGCGAGTGCCGTGCCGTTCGCGACGCGCGGCAGATAGCGCGCCTTCTGCTCGTGCGTGCCCGCGAGCGATATCGCGCCGGAGCCGAGTCCCTGCATCGCGAAGGCGAAGTCCGCGAGGCCGTCGTGCCTGGCGAGCGTCTCGCGCAGAAGACATACGGCGCGCGTATCGATCGTGTCGTTCGTCGCGCCGTATTGCGTGCCGCCGATGCAATGCCGCAGCCACCCGGCTTCGCCGAGCTTGCGCACGAGGCGCTTGCAGGTCGCGTCGGTATCGGCGTGATCGATGTGCTGCAGATGCTCGGTGGCCCATGCATCGACCTCGCGTGCGAGTTCGCGATGCCGCGCATCGAAGAAAGGCCACGCGAGCGCGCTGTGTGGATCGGCGTTCAACTCAGTCTCCTTCGAACACGGGCCGCGCTTTTGCCGCGAAGGCGCGATAGGCGCGCTCGAAGTCGCGCGTGCTCATGCAGATGGCTTGCGCCTGCGCTTCGGATTCGATCGCTTCGTCGATGCTCATGCTCCATTCCTGATGCAGCATCTTCTTCGTGATGCCATGCGCGAAGGTCGGGCCCGCCACGAGTTCGGAGGCGAGCTTCGCGGCTTCGTCGAGCAGGGTTTCGGGCGTGCAGAGCCGGTTGTAGAAGCCCCAGCCATAGCCTTCGTCGCCGGTTGCCGAGCGGCCCGTGAAGAGCAGTTCCGCCGCGCGTCCCTGACCGATGATGCGCGGCAGTATCGAGCACGCGCCCATGTCGCAGCCCGCGAGGCCGACACGCGCAAACAGGAACGCGAGCTTGCTGCGCGCGGTTCCGAGACGCATGTCGGAGGCCATCGCGAGAATCGCGCCCGCGCCCGCGCACACGCCATCGACAGCGGCGATGACAGGCTGCGGGCAATGGCGCATCGCCTTGACGAGATCGCCCGTCATGCGCGTGAAGAGCAGCAGTTCGGGCATCGGCAAATCGATCAGCGGCGCGATGATTTCATGCACGTCGCCGCCGGAACAGAAGTTGTCGCCCGCGCCGTGGATCACGACGGCTTTGACGTCGCTCGCGTAGGCAAGCTGGCGAAACAGATCGCGCAACTCCGCATACGATTCGAACGTCAGCGGGTTCTTGCGCTCCGGACGATTCAGCGTGATGGTCGCGACGCCGTTCGTCACGGACCAGAGAAAATGCGTCGCGCGATAATCCGCGAGCGTGGTTCGATTGCCCGCGAGCAGCGCTTCGGCGGAGGATCGGGTCATCGCCATCTCCTTCAGTCTTTCAATGTATTCATGAGATGCTGCTTGAGCTTGCCGAGCCGCTGATGCGTCTGCGATTTCTCGTTGAGTTCGAGACCGCCGAGCATTTCGACGACCCATTGCTCATGCGCGGTCGCCATTTTGTCGAACGCGGCGCGGCCCTGCGGCGTGAGACGCACGCTGATCGAGCGGCGATCGTTTGGATCGGTATAGCGCGACACCAGTCCTTCTTTTTCGAGCTGATCCGTGATGCCCGTCACATTGCCGCCCGTGACCATCATGCGGCGCGACAGCTCGGTCATCTTCAGGCCTTCCGGATGCCGTTCGAGTTGCGCCATCAGATCGAAACGCGGCAAGGTCGTATCGAACTCGGCGCGCAGGCGCTTGCGCAATTCGGTCTGCACGAGGTTCGTCGTGGTCAGCATGCGCAGCCACAGACGCAGGCCCATGTGGCTGTCGGCGCCCGTGCTCATCTCCAGATCGACGACGTTTTCCGCCGGCTTCTCGATGCCCTTGCGCGGCGCCCTGGGCTCCGTCGCGGACGTCGTCTTTCTGTTGCGTGCGGCTTGGGTCACGTTACTTCTCCACCGGATACGGAAATGGATTGCCCGTTCATCGCTTCGGAACCGGGCGCGCATAGCCATAGCACGGCGCTGGCGACTTCTTCCGGTTGCACGAAGCGGCGTTGCGGGTTGTGGCGCACGAGCGCATCGCGTGCGTCCTGTTCGCTGCGCGCTGTCTTCGACATGATCTGGTCGAGCGATGCGCGCAACAGTTCGGTTTCGGTGTAGCCAGGACAGACCGCGTTGACCGTCACGCCCTTCGTCGCGACTTCGGCGGCGAGCGCGCGCGTGAGGCCGATCACGCCGTGCTTTGCGGCGCAATAGGCCGCGACATACGCATAGCCGATTTGCCCCGCCGTGCTCGCGACATTCACGATGCGGCCATGGCCGCGTTTCAGCATCGAAGGCAGCGCGGCGCGCGTGCAGAGGAACACGCCCGTGAGGTTCACATCGAGCATGCGTTGCCAGAGCGCGGCATCGGTGTGCGTGAACGGCGCGGCCTGCGCGTGGCCGGCGTTGTTGACGAGGATATCGACCGGACCGGCACGCGCGAATGCCTCATCGACCGCAGCTTCATTCGTTACATCGACGCTGATGCACGCGACATCGCCATGCGCGCGCATCGCGTCGCGCTGCGCTTCGAGACGCGCGATATCGCGCCCCATCAGCGTGATGCGCGCACCGGCGCGCGCGAGCGCTTCTGCACACGCGGCGCCGATGCCGCTGCCTCCGCCGGTGACGACCGCGTGTTGATCGGCAAGCCCTGTCATGATCAGACCGTTCCTTCGGCGCGTTGCGCACGTTCTTGCGGCGTGAGGCGCGCATTGTCGGCGGCCATCGCGCGTTCGCGTTCCAGATTGCGTTCGAGTTGCGACTTCGCGGCGGCGTATTGCTTCGGCCACGCGATATCGAAGTAGCCGATCTTCGCGGCTTCGTTCAGGGTCCACGATGGATTCGCGAGATGCGGACGCGCCACCGCGCACAGATCCGCGCGTCCCGCCGCGATGATGCTGTTCACATGATCCGCTTCCGATATCGCACCGACCGCGATCGTCGCGATGCCCGCTTCGTTGCGGATGCGATCGGCGAAAGGCGTCTGGAACATGCGGCCATACACGGGCTTCTCCTGCTTGCTGACTTGCCCCGACGAGACGTCGATCATGTCCGCGCCCGCGGCCTTGAACCCGCGCGCGATCTCGACGGCATCGTCCGGTGTCGTGCCGCCATCGACCCAGTCGTGCGCGGAGATGCGGACCGACATCGGCTTGTCTTGCGGCCATGCGGCGCGCATCGCCTTGAATACTTCGAGCGGATAACGCAGACGGTTTTCGAGCGAGCCGCCGTATTCGTCGGTGCGATGATTCGTGAGCGGCGACAGAAAGCTCGACAGAAAATAGCCGTGCGCGCAATGCAGTTCGAGCCAGTCGAAGCCTGCAAGCGCGGCCATTTCCGTGGCGCGCACGAATTGCGCTTCGATCTCGCGCAACGCTTCATGCGATGCCTCGCGCGACCATTGGCTCACGCCCTGCACATACTGTTGCGGTGAAGCGGAAACGAGCGGCCAGTTGTCACTGGCAAGCGGCTGATCGATGCCTTCCCAGCTCACACGCGTCGACGCCTTCGCGCCCGCGTGACCGAGCTGCATGCCGATCTTCGCGTCCGACTGCGCGTGCACGAAGTCGACGATGCGCTTCCACGCCGCGAGATGCTCCGGCGCATACATGCCCGGACATCCCGGCGTGATGCGCGCTTCGGGCGACACGCAGGTCATCTCCGTCATCACGAGCGCCGCGCCGCCCATCGCGCGTGCGCCGAGATGCATCAGGTGATAGTCGCCCGCGATGCCGTCGATGGCGGAGTACTGCGCCATCGGCGAGACGACCACGCGGTTCTTCAACGTGACGCCGCGCAGTGTGAATGGCGTGAACATCGGCGGAACGGAACGTTGCTGCGCGTCGCGTTCGATGCCCGCGCGCGCGGCCAGCCAGTCTTCGAACGAGGCGAGATAGCGTGCATCGCGTTCGCGCAGGTTTTCATGCGAGATCCGTTGCGAGCGCGTGAGCAGCGAATAAGCGAACTGCTCGGGTTCGAACGACGCATAACGGTCCACGTTTTCGAACCATTCGGTCGAATTGCGCGCGGCGTTCTGGATGCGCAGCACATCGACGCTGCGTACTTGCGTGTAATGCGCGAGCGCGCCATCGAGATCGCCGTCCTGTTTCGCGAAGGCCGTGTCGATGCTGTTCGCGAGTTCGATCGAATCTTCGAGCGCGAGCTTCGTGCCCGAGCCGATGGAGAAGTGCGCCGTATGCGCGGCATCGCCCATCAGCACAATCGGCGTGCGCTTGCCGTTCGCGCCGTCACGCCAATGCACCCATTCGCGATTCACGACGCGCGGAAAGCGGATCCATTGCGCCGAGCCGCGCAAGTGCGTGGCGTTCGACATCAGCGCGTGGCCGTCGAGATACTTCGCGAAGAGCTTTTCACAGAACGCGATGCCTTCTTCCTTGCTCATGTCGGCGAGGCCCGCGGCGCGCCATACACGCTCGGGCGCTTCGACGATGAACGTCGAGGTGTTCTCGTCGAAACGATAGGCATGCGCCTGGAACCACCCCCATTCGGTCTTTTCGAATGCGAACGTGAAGGCTTCGAAGCACTTGTTGGTGCCGAGCCACACGAAGCGGCATTCGCGCAGATCGATATCGGGCTGATATGTCGACGCGTATTTCTGCCGGACCGCGCTGTTCGCGCCATCGCTCGCGATGATGAGGTCGGCGTCGTAGTCTTCGTCGTTCAGGACGTGCGTTTCGAATACGAGCTTCACGCCGAGTTCTTCGCAACGCGCTTGCAGGATGTTCAGCAGGCGCTTGCGGCCGATGCCGCAGAAGCCGTGACCCGACGAGCGGATCGTGCGGCCGTTGATATGCACGTCGATGTCATCCCAGTGATTGAAGGCATCGAGGATGGTGTCGGCGCTTTGCGGGTCCGCTGCGCGCAGGTTGCCGAGGGTCTGATCGGAGAAGACGACGCCCCAGCCGAAGGTGTCGTACGGGCGGTTGCGTTCCACTACGGTGATGTCGTACGTGGGGTGGCGGTGTTTCATCAAAAGCCCGAAATACAGGCCCGCCGGGCCTCCGCCGATGCAGACGATGCGCATGCTTGCTCTCCGACTGGTGTCTCCTCGAAATGGTAATTTAGGCTTAGATAATTTAGATGTCAAGCAATTGGTTTCAGATATGCGGAATCGGGGCGCGTCGTTGCGCGCCCCAACGCAATCAGGCGAGCGCGTAGATCGAACTACCCAGCGTTAGCGAAGTAGCGCTGCTCGCCGAAGCGAAGCGGATCTCATACAGGTCGCGGCCGAAGTTGCCGGGCACCTTCACCGACATGCCGCCGCGATCGTCCGAGAGCGGCACGAAGAGTTGATAGCGGAGGTCGGTATTGCCGTACAGGACGTAGCCCGGAAGCTCGGACAAGGTGGTGAGATAAGCCGGTTCGTTGCCGAGGATGACGATCGGCACGGCCGTCGGCGAATCATTGGTCAAGGTCCATTGTGTGCCGAGGCGCTGCTGCCACGCGCTGTCGAGCGGGGCAAGCGGCGCGAGTTGCTGACCGATCGCCAGCGTGAGAAAGGCGTAGCCCGCGCCCGGCACGACGCGCTTCATCAGATAGCGATAGCTGAACGCGTTGCCGGCGCTGTCGGTTCCGGAGACGACGGTGAAGCGATACGACGCGGGATCGCTGTTGCTCCACCACCAGCCGTCGTTGCGGTACTGGTACGCGCCGAGCTGCGTCCAGACGCGCTTGGGTCCGTTCCACTGATTGAGTTGCACACTGCCGTCCGGATTGGCAACCACTTGCAGCGGCGAATCGGAGTTGCCGTAGATTCCGCCGGCATTGGCGATTGCCGGACCCGAAGCGGCCGGCGGCGCCGTGCCGCCGACCTGCGCCGGCAACGCGGCGATCGTGCCGTCTTCCTTCAGCGCGGACAACACGAGCGTTTCGGCGAGCTTGCGAGCGTCGTAGCCTGAATTGCCCGTCACCATCAGCGCGAATTGCGCCTGCGGCACGACGAAGAACTCGCTCGAATAGAACGCGGTCCCGCCGTCCTTCTCCCAACCGAGAACGCCGGCCGCGGCGAGCGCCGGCTGCTGGACGGAATCCCAGCCGAGCCCCCAGCGCCACTCGGGTGAAGGGTTGATCAGGAGTCCGGTAGATTGATCCTTGCCCATCTCGGCGATGGCCGCAGCGGATATCACACGTTGCCCCTGAAACACGCCGCCGCCGAGAATCATCTGTGCGAGATTCATCATGTCGCCGGGCGTGGAACTCAGCCCGCCGGTCGCGTAAGCGTTGACGAATTCCTGATACTGCGTGCCATCTGCAAACGGATACGAGAACGAGCCGCTGGTGGGCACGCTCGTCAGATAGCTGGAGTTCGTCATCTTCAACGGTGCGAGGATGTTCGTTTCGACGAAACTCGCGAAGCTCTGCCCGGTCAGCGCGAGGACGATCTGTTCGATCATCGTGAAGCCGTCGTTGCAATACACCGCCAGTTCGCCCGGCAGATGCTTCAGATGCGTATTCGCCAGTTCGGCTTGCGTATCGGCGGCGTAGCCGGGAACCGGCGCGAACGTGAACAGGTTGCGCGAATTGGTGCCCGGCAGCCCCGACGCGTGCGACAGCAGATGCCGCGTGGTGATCTGCGCGTACTGGGGCGAAAGCATCGTGAAGGTCGGCAGGTAATGGACGATCGGCGTATCGAGTTCGATCAGTCCGCGGTCCTGAAGAATGGCAGCCGCGAGCGCCGCGAAGAGCTTGCTGACCGAGCCGATATTGAAGCGCGTCTGAGCCGTCGCCTTGGTCTGGCCCGGCACGGACGATACGCCGAACGCCTCCTGCCAGACCACGCTGGTGCCTTTGAGCATGGCGATGGAAATGCCCGCCACGGGAGGCTGCGCGGTATTGCTGACGGCCTGCTGGATCATCTGCTGACCCATCGCGATGGTCTGGGGATAGGGCGAGCCGTTGTCGTCGCTGCCGCTGCAACCGGGCAATAGCGTCGCAAGCATGCCCGCGCCGGTGACGCCGAGAAATTGCCGGCGACCGGCGCGGAAGGGGGCTGGATCATTGCGTTTGATTCTGGACACGGCCGTTCTCCTTGTTATTGTTTCGGAATCTGCGGTGTGCGGTCCCTGCGTTACGGCGAATGTCGTCCCGAGCCGCCGTAGCGAAATATACGACGGGAATTGCAAGGATAGTTAACCGCTCCTTACAAAGCAAAGTCCTCCGCGACGATCAACGATCGTCGGGCATTACTTGCAGAAGCGGTTCGGGCGTCAGGGCGATTTCGCCCGTGAAAGGCCGGTCGTGCGCGAGGATCAGCAGGACGGTCGTTGCGAGCGCCGCCGAGAACAAGCCGATCGCCACGGCTGATGTCAGCCGGCTTTCGCCATGAACCAGCGCGATCGCGAACAGCAGGCAGACGGCCAGAAACGACAGACATGCCCATTTGACACCGCTCACTTCGGAGCGACTGATCAGAATGCGCTCGCGTCGCGCGGCGAGCGCCTGCTCCAGCGATGCCGCCACGTCGCGCTGCGCGGTCTGCTGTCCGGGCGTATCGACCTTGAGGGACAGCGTGAACTGGATTGCCTTGTTCAGCGCAGGAGGGCTGATGTTCAGCGTCACGATGCCTTGCGCCATCAATGGCCATTCGGAACTGGCGACTTCCCGAATGTAGTCTCGAATCAGCTTGCGCAATTCGGTCTGCGCTTCCGGTGGAAGAACGGCCGACATGACGACAACCGATCTGAGTGCGCCGGCTTCCGAATCGATGGCGGCATCGGCGCGCGTCGTGTCGTTCCAGACCTGCGCGGCAGTGAATGCGATGAACAAACCGAAGATGACGCCGATCGGAGAAAGCAGGCCCGGTGATATCGCCTTGTACGACTTGCCGTGCCTGCCGGCGGCGAGGGCGCTGGTGATGACATGAATCACCGCGCCCGCGAGAAACGTCGCGCCGAAGACGACGAGCGCCATGAGTCCGATCGGCAGATTGTGCAGCCATGTACTCATCATTGCGGCCTGCTCCCCATTCGGCGCACTCATTGGAAGCTAATTCTCGGGCATTAATCTGCTTCACATCGGCGGTGCATGTGAAGCGATTCAACGAAACGGATTTTACGTGCGCTGCGTCAGGCGGCGAGGCATTCCGCGAACGTCGCCATCTTCAGGACAAGGAGCACATCATGTTCGCACTTCTTTCGCATCTCATCGGCAAACTGGTTTCCAGCGCGGACGTTCCTTCGAACCGCGCTTATCTCGCGTCGTCATCGGATATGGCGGATCTCGAACGCCGCATGCGTCAGGTCGAATACGACGATCGCGCCTACAGCATGGCGTTTTGCGGTAGCGTATCGCGCGACCGGAATGCGTTTGCGCAGTGAGCGGATCGCGCCCAATCTAGCAGAAACGGTCGTCCCGCGTCATCCGGTATGGAGGCGCATACTCTCCGGATTACGGAGGGTATCGTTATGACCACGCTTTCAGATTTCCGGCTTGTCAGGTTGCCGCTCGCCCGAGGCAGCGGCGCGATGCCCGCCATCGGTTTCGGCACGCTCATTGCCGATGCCGCCACGACGAAAAGCGCGACCCGCGATGCGCTGAAGGTCGGCTACCGGCATTTCGATTGCGCCGAGCGATATCGAAACGAACGCGAGGCAGGCGAGGCGTTGCAGGCGGGACTATCGTCCGAAAGAATCGCGCGCGATGAAATCTTCGTGACCACCAAGTTGTGGAATTCGAATCATCGGCCAGAGCGCGTCGGACCGGCTTTCGAGGCGAGTTGCGAAAGGCTTCGGCTCGACTATGTGGACCTCTATCTCATGCATACGCCGTTTGCGTTTCGGCCAGGCGACGAGCAGGATCCGCGCGATGACCACGGCAACATTGTTTATGACGATGGCGTGACGCTGCTCGACACGTGGACGGCGATGGAAGACCTCGTCGACCGTGGCCGATGCCGCGC
Source organism: Caballeronia sp. NK8 (assembly GCF_018408855.1). Lineage (GTDB taxonomy): Bacteria > Pseudomonadota > Gammaproteobacteria > Burkholderiales > Burkholderiaceae > Caballeronia. The sequence continues at coordinate 222,904 of NZ_AP024325.1, forward strand.
CATCGGACTGTCCGACATCGGACTGGAGGAGCTGCGGCCGCTGTACGAATCCGCCAGAATCAAACCGGCGGTCGTGCAGGTGGAGGCGCATCCCTATCTTCCGGAAGCCGATCTGCTGGATTTCTGCAAGTCGCATGACATCGTGTTGCTCGCATTCGCGCCGCTCGGGCACGGCATCAAGCCCGGGCCGCTGGACGATCCGGTCATCACGGCAATCGCCGCGCGATTGCAACGCACGCCTGCTCAGGTGTTGCTTGCCTGGGCCGTGCAGCGTGGCGCGGCTTTGCTCACGACGCCCAAGAGCGCGCAGCGCGCCCAGGAAAACTTCGATATCTGCGCATTACCCGATGATGCGTTCGACGCGATCAACGCGATCCAGACCCGGGTCAGGTTCAACGAAGTCGTGAAAACCGGCAGCCCCGGCTTCATTCCGCGCAGCGCTTAGAGCGCGTTATGCGATCACAACGCGCCCCGTCTCTCTGATCCGACAATTCGGAGAATTATTGATTGACGTATTCATGCTGAAGGGCACAAGCTTCAGCAATACTCCGTAATAAAGCTTCCAGTTTGATTACACGCTGAGAATACCCTTCCTTCCGCCATGCGCGCATGGTTCGCATGGTCTCGATACACGGAGACGAAAATGAGAAGGATATGCGCGCTGGCACTGGCTATATCGTCAGGAGTATTGATTAGTGGATGCGGCGGCGACTCAGGCTCGGATGCACTGGGCTCGAACGCGAAGAGCACCGCCGGACAATCCGCCTCACAGGGAGCGGCCACGACCAAGGGTTACGCGTTATCGACAGTCATCTGGGACCGCGTACCCATCGGCGTTTGCTGGGACATGAACAACGCCGATTTCGCGCGCTACTCGGCGCAGCGCAACTGGAGCCGTCTCGCGGTCCAGGAAACCTGGGAGCAGCATTCGGGCGCACGGTTCACCGGCTGGCAGCAATGCACGAACGTTCCGAACTACTATGGCATACGGGTCAAGGTCGAGGACACTGCCGAGACCGGACCGCATACCTTCGGCCTCGGCGCAATGCTGAATAACGCCGTGGGTGGCATGACGCTCGATTTCACGTTCAAGAACTGGAGTCCGAGTTGTCAGGGGCGCGAGGAGTACTGCATTCGCCGGATTGCCGCGCACGAATTCGGTCACGCGCTGGGCTTCGCGCATGAACAGAACAGGCCCGACACACCTTCGACCTGCAAGGAGCCCGTGCAAGGCAATTCGGGCGACACGATGATCGGCGAGTGGGATCTCGCATCGATCATGAATTACTGCAATCCGAACTGGAACGGCGACGGTAAATTAAGTGCTACCGACATCGAAATGGCGCAGAAGTACTACGGGCCTCCGAGGACCGACGAGACCGTCTATGCGTTGACGCGCGCTCAGGCTCCGGCGCAGGTGACCGCGTATGATTTCGCTTCGCGCGCCGTGAAGGCATCGATCGATCTTACGCTGACGGGCGACTACAAACGGGTCGATCAGATGTTCGCCAGCACCGACGGAAAGCGTCTGCATGTGCTGCTGGAGAGAAGTCCGACCTCGATCGATCTCGCCACCATCGACACCGCGAGCAATACGGTGCTGCACGTCACGCCCATCGGTCCTTTGTTGGCGGCTTCTACCGGTTATAGCCTCCTGCCCGCGCCGGATGGAAGGCAGGTCTATCTGTCGAGCAAGGGCTTCGTCGGCATCATCGACACGGACTCGGGGGCGCTGCTCAGGAAAATCGCGGTGCCCGAAGGCTATGCCGTCATCCGGATGGCAACGGCCAGAAACGACGCCGGAACCCTGTTCGCGCTGACGAACGCATCGGGGACGAATCTGGAAGTGCTTCGCATCGATATCGCCAGCGCGTTGATCACGGGCGGTTATCCGGCGGGCTCGGTGCCGAGCGTGATGCGTGATCAATTCGCCGTGACGCCTGATGCGAAGAAGGCCTACTTCGTCAGCTTTGCGTCGCCGCTCACCGACGGCAGGTTGACGGAAATGGATCTGGAGAGCGGCATCACGCGTGTGCTGACCGATCTGCCGGAAAAGCAGCCGACATCGCTCACGGCCATCAGCAATCAGCAAATCCTCTTTGCCGATGACCATGCTGCAAGCCCGAGTCCGGTCATTCTCTATGACGTGACGACACGAGCCAAGGCGACCTTGCTGAGCGCCTCGAAACCGATCGACTTTATCCAGTACGAGCCGACGACCCAATCGATCTTTCTCGAACAGGAAGGCACATGGTCCGTCAGTCAGTTGAAGCAGATGGCTAACGGAAAGTACCGAAGCATCGACCTCGGGATGCGGTCGTTCACGAGCGGTTCCGTGTACAGCAACGTTGCGCCCTTCGTGGTCGTGGCACGTTGAGCGTTTAAGCGCTGTTCGCCGCGTGCCTGCCGATCTGCCGCGTCATGTACTCGTTCGAATCGACATGTTCCGGCGTCAGCGAAAGGCCGCACGCGGCGCACGCGGGCGTGTTCTCAGCGAAGAGCCGATCGGCTCCGTCGTAGTGACCGGCGTGCGACAGGTCGTGTAGCGTGGCCTGATACCAGTGAGACTGTCCATCATCGTAGATGCTCTCGACAATCGAGCCGCGATGACCGCAGGGGCAGTTCACGTAGGTGATGAAGCGGACTTTCATGCATACCTCGGGATCGTTGGCATGGTGTTGAGGGGTGCGATGACAGCGGCACTTGTCGTCCTTGTCGTGAACACGCGAAGGATGCGCGAATTCTCGCGGAAGTCTTGCGCATGAATGGCGCGCAATACGTGTACCCACGCTATTCGAAGCGTCCGCGCGCATTCCGCACGCGGCGAATCAGGGAGGAATAGACATCGTCTACCCAGCCGGGCCGGGCTGCAAGGCAAAATTTCGCTATACAAAACCTGCAAACCGCGTACGATGGGCCTATCAAGCGAGCGGCGTACACTTCGCGCACTCGCTGGCGCTTGAGCGCCTGCCCTGAACGGGATCAGTCTCAGATCGGAGACCGTGCAACGCGGTCGTGAGTCAGCTTTGCCGATACTGCTCCACGCACCCTTACTTAATTGCCTTATTGCCGCGTGAATGCGGCGCGGGATCATCTGATGACAGCCGAAATCCGTCTTTATCGTGGCCTGGAAATTTATCCGCTCGTTTTTGCGCATCGGCCCGCGGGGTCCGGACATGGTGCCAATCCGGACGAGGGATACGACGCCGCCGTGCGTATCCAGGAACCGCCAGTGCCGATGGGCGTACCGCGAAGCCGCGTCTTCAAAGTCAGCGAGGAGCCGTTTCAGAGTGCCGGCGACGCCCGTCGCGCATCGACTGCCTATGCCGAGCAGATGATCGATACGTGTCCGCAGGCGAGGTCGTTCCTCGATTAGCGATACGCGTCATCTTCGCAATCCGCGATCATGAGAGAGACAACGATATGCAACCCAGCACCACCAGCTTTCGCATCGATCCAACACCGCGCCGGGCCGACGGCGAGTATATGGCGCATGCGCGCATCAGCACCAACGGTGTGGATGGCAGCGAAACGGATGTTTTCATCAGCGGCGATCTTGCCGGCTTCGACCGGCGTGACGAAGCTGTCGCGTTCGCGAGGAACTGGGCGCAGGAATGGCTCCATGTTCGTTTCGGTTGAATCGGCTTCTTTTTCCGTCGATTGAAACGCGTGCTGGCCAGGGTCTGTTCACCTATAAAACGGCCATGCGTTGCCCCGTAAAAGGGCCGATCGCAAGGAATGCGACGAAGCTAATACCGGGCGTATTCGCGAGGAGCATGACGCCGCGAGCGGCCCTTTTACGGGGCAACCCCTAGCTCTAAATTCAAGTCAGGGGAACGCCCGAAATCGGCCGCATTGCGGCGTCGCGCGTCGCTTGTTTGGGGCGGCCAAACGGCGCGACGCGCTCCTTGCACTGCAGCCGATTTCGGGCGTTCGCATGGCCGTTTTATAGGTGAACAGACCCTGAGTCTCACATTGGCAATGCAGCTTGCTGCGGAGAGAGAATGGCCGGTTCCCACGTAAAAGAAGCAACTGAAGATTCGCGCTCACAGGCGCCGAAGGCCCGCGCCGCAACGGCGAAGAAGGGCAAGCTGGTCATCGCGGCCGCACCCGTCGATATGTTGCGGACGGAACAGCAACACGCAGTGCGCGCCTTGATCCATCTGGGCAAGGATCAGGGCTTTGTCACGCACGCACAGATCAACGATCATCTGCCGGGCGATCTCGCGCAACCCGCCGTGCTCGACGACATCTCGCGCACCTTCCGCGAGATGGGCGTAGCGGTCTACGAACACGTGCCCAACCCCGAGACGCTGCTGCTCGATGACACGGTCCCGATCGTCACGCTCGACGACCAGTCGGACGAGGATGCCGAAAGCGCGCTGTCCACCGTCGATGCCGAACTTGGCCGCACGACCGATCCGGTGCGTATGTACATGCGCGAGATGGGCGCGAAGCAATTGCTGACGCGTACGGCCGAGCTTCAGATTGCCAGGCGTATCGAAGAAAGTCTCAATGAGATGATTCAGGCCATCGCGGCCTGCCCGCCGATCATCTCGATGATCCTCGCAAGCGCGCGCCAGGTTGCGGCCGGCGAACTCGGCATCGATGAACTGATCGATGGTATCGATGACGACAGCATGCCGGCAGCGCTGGAGGTCGCGCAATCCACGCGCGACGATGACGAAAGCGACGCCGATTCAGAGGACGAAGCGAACCGCTTGCGGCTGACGCAACTCAGGGACGGCGCACTCGTCCTGTTTGCCCGCGTGGGCGAGTGCGTCGATCGATCGCGCAAAGACCCGAAGGCTCACGACGCCATTCGCAGCGAACTTGCGCGCGTGCGCTTCACGGCACGCACCGTCGATCGCCTTTGCAGCGACATGCAGCAGCGCCTCGCGAATGTGCGTCAGATCGAGCGGCGGATCGGCAGCATCGCTATCGACCGTTGCGGGATGCCGCGCGAGCATTTCATTGCATCGTTTCCGGGCCACGAGACCAATCTCGACTGGACCACGAAAGCCGCCGCGAAATCGCACGAATATGGCGCATCGCTGGAACGCAGCCTGCCCGATATCCAGGCCGAGCAGCACAGTCTGATCGATCTCGAACGGCTCGCAGCGATGCCGATTCAACAGTTGAAGCAAGTCAGCCGGCAATTGCTCGCAGCTGAATCGCGCATGCGGCGTGCGAAGAACGACATGATCGAGGCGAATCTGCGCCTGGTGATTTCGATCGCCAAGAAATACGTGAACCGCGGCGTGCACTTTCTGGATCTGGTTCAGGAAGGCAATATCGGCTTGATGAAGGCCGTCGACAAATTCGAGTACAGGCGCGGCTGGAAGTTCTCTACGTATGCGACGTGGTGGGTCCGTCAGGCGGTGACGCGCGCGGTCGCGGATCAGGCGCGCACCATCCGCGTGCCGGTGCATATGGTCGAGACGATCAACAAGCTCAACCGCATTTCGAGCGAGATTCTGCAGCAGACCGGCAAGCCTGCGCCGTCGGCGGCTTTGGCCGAGCGCATGGAGTTGCCCGAGGCGCGCATCAGCAGCATTCAGAAGATGGCGATGCATCTGATCTCGCTGGACGCGCCGGCCAACGACGAAGCCGAAACGACGCTCGGCGACATGATCGAGGATTCGAACGAGGCTTCGCCGCTCCAGGCCGCCGAGCACGCGGACATGCGTATCGCCATAAACGATGCGTTGAGCGTGCTGTTGCCACGCGAGGCGAAGGTGCTGCGAATGCGCTTCGGAATCGATATGCCCAGCGAATTTACGCTTGGCGAGCTGGGCACGCAACTGGGCGTATCGCGCGAACGCGTACGGCAGATCGAAAGCCAGGCTATCCGCAAGCTGATGCATCCCAGCCGCGCGGACAAGCTGCGTTCGTTTCTCGATCGTTAGCTTGCCGAATCAGTTTTCGGTGAGGCGCATCAGCACATCGGCGTACCAGGCGCTGTTGAGGCCGAGCGTTTCGTCGACGTGCAGATCGCGCTGGGTCATGTCGATGGTCGATGAATGGATGCCCAGGAGGCGCCAGGGAAGCGCGCACGACGCGCCGTTGGCATCGGTCGACAGGTGGCTTATCACGACGGGCGCGCCGCTCGTGCCCCGGTGTGTGCGGGCATCTGTGATGAAGCAGCCTTTGCCCTGAAAGCGCAGCCCGAAAGCGGACGCGATGACGCCCTGCCTCACCACCGGCAGATGATGCAGCGAGTCGTGAAATCCCAGCGGAAAACCGACGATCAGCACGGAAGCGCCGATCGGCATCGAGTCGCTCGATGTAGGCAGATGTTCAGGACGAAACGCGGCAAATACCGCCGTGCGCGGCAACTGATCCCGTGGAACTTCGAGCACGGCGACGTCGATCTCGCCGCCCGCATCCGATGCCTGCCGCCACAGGCTCATGCCTGTGGCATAGAGCGGCAGCGACACCCACGCCGAAGCGCCCAGATTGCCGCGATCCACGTGCAGTTCGATCTCGACGTGATCTGGAAAATGCTGGCTTGGCGCGTCCACCAGCACATGACGGCTCGTGACGAGAAAGAGACGCTCCTCACGCGCGAAGAAGAAACCGCTCGCGTTGGTCAGATGGCGCGTTTGTGCAAATGTGCGAACTCGCACGGCGGTCAGCAAGAGTGCTTCCACCGTGGGCTTGCGCGCTGTGTCAGGCTCGTTGAGCAAATAGGAAATGGCGGTGGTTCCTGCAAGGAAGACACGCCAGAACGGACATCCGGGCGGAGTGATTCATGGTACGCGCTTCAGCGCGTGTGCAAAATGAATCTTTCGCTTCGTCTATCCGCGTGTGTCGATCCAGTCCTTCGCCCAGCGGCGCGCGTAGGAGATCGCCTCGCCTTCCTTCGAGAAATAACCGAGGGAATAAAAGGTGTACTGCGATTCAGGAAAATGCTCGTTCGAACGGTCGACGGACACATTGGCCGAAAAGGTTCGATCGGGTAGACGGTGTGCGGATGCTTGTACCGCATAGCCGCGGTAGCTCTGAATGGATGTCATTTGAATTTTATATTTTTGAGCGTCGACACTTACGTTCGAACGCGGAAATGGAGGAGTGCGTGCGTAGATACCGACCGTTGTCGGGACTCGCTGCGATGAAGCGGGGGTGCGGGGAAAGGACCTGAAGGGACGGGATCCGGACGCCGGATCCCGGAATACTACGCTTACAGCGGCTTGATGTTCGACGCTTGCATGCCCTTGGGGCCGCGCTTCGTTTCGAAGCTTACCTTCTGACCTTCGACGAGGGTCTTGAAACCATCGGCGCGAATTTCGGAGAAGTGGGCGAACAGATCATCGCCGCCGTTATCGGGCGTAATGAAGCCGAAGCCCTTGGTGTCGTTGAACCACTTGACGGTGCCGTTATCCATGTGAAACCTTGAAAAATATGATGTGCCTGTTGAGCGGGAGAAGAATCAAGGAGGGAGTGGACAACGAATTCCGGCAACGGACGGACGATTGATGAGCAGCAGTCGACTTCTTGAACTTCGCCTTAGAGTATATCAAGTCCAACCGATTTGATCAAGTATTGGGTAAGACTCGATCGAGGCGCGCGAAATTCGAAACGCGCGCCCCGGATTTTGCACGTTACCCGGTCGTCAACGTCCCGTGCGGTTCGTTCGCGCGCGTCGGCGCGCCGTCATCCAGATGTCTGCAGACGATATCGACCACCTGCCCGGGACGAGTGCCGATGAAATAGTGCTGCCCCTCCGGAATGACGGCCAGCGCCGCCCGATCCGACAACGCGGACCACGCGCGAAAGCGCAGCGCATGTCCGCGCGTCAGGGGATCGTCGCGGCTGACGATGCAGAGTATCGGCGCGGCGATCTTCTCGTCTGCCCGGCGCCGCTCGTATTCGAACGTCAGTTGCGCGTTTCTGCGGAAGTTGCCCATCATGAAGGCGATGACATCCGGCTCCATCTCTTCGGCCGTGCCGCCCCAGCGTTTTATCAGCGCCTGCAGTTTGCTGTCGCTGGTGAAGCTCCAGGGCGCGGGCATCGGCAGCCTGCGCAGAATCCAGGGAAGCGGAAACGCCGCCGCAACCGTGAGCAGCGCGACTTTCCGCCCGCGCCGTTCGAGCTGGCGAACCAGTTCGAACGCCAGAAAACTGCCGACGCAATGGCCGTACACTGCGATCTCGCCTGTGTCCGTGGCGACGAGTTCGTCGGCGCAGGCTTGCGCCATCTTCTCCACCGATACGTAATCTTGCGGATCACTGCCAAGCTCATTGCCCGGCAGCGCGATCGCGCGCACGGCGAGCGTCGGATCGCGCGAGCAGAGCGCGTCGGCGAAAGGCCGGAACACGGTGGCCGATGCACCCGCATACGGTGCACACACGACCGTCAGCCGTGTGGGTGCGGTACCGCGCGCGATCAGCGGGACCAGTGCGCTGGTCTCGTCCGCCGCGTGGGTATCGCGAGCAAGCAGGGCGGCGACGCCCGCGACCGTCGGCTGGCGATAGAAATCGAGCTGAGCGATCTTTTTATCGAACACACTGGCAAGACGCGCCAGCGACGTGATCACTTTCAGCGAATGGCCCCCGAGCGCGAAGAAGTCATCGTGACGGCCAACTCGTTCGACACCCAGAAGCTCCTGCCAGATCCGTGCGATCGTGATTTCCGCCTCTCCTTGCGGCGCTTCGTAGTTCTTCGTCACCACGGATGACTGATCCGGCGCCGGCAACGCACGCCGGTCCAGTTTGCCATTCTGCGTCAGCGGCAACGCATCCAGTTTCACGAAGGCGCTCGGCACCATGTAGTCGGCCAGTACCATCGAGAGCTGTTCACGCAGATCTGCCGCCGATGGCGCCGTTCCGTCATGAGCCACCACATATCCGACCAATTGTTTGTCATCCGAATTATCCTGTCGAACGACTACGACAGCATCGCGCACCCCTTTGCATCCAAGCAGCTTCGCTTCGATCTCGCCCAGCTCGATCCGGAAGCCCCGGATTTTCACCTGGTCATCGTTACGGCCCAGATACTCGAGCGTGCCATCGGCCAGCCAGCGACCGAGATCGCCGGACTTGTACATGCGCGCTTGCGCGTCGCTGCTGAATGGATCGTGCACGAATCGCTGCGCGGTCAGTTCCGCACGGTTCAGGTAGCCGCGCGCGACGCCCGCACCACCGACATGAATCTCGCCGGTCACGCCCTCGGGCACCGGTTGGCCCTGAGCGTCCAGCACATAGACGCGCAGATCGGGAATCCGCCCGCCTATCGGACTGCGGCCCGTGCGCTGCGCATCCTCGGCGCTCAGCGCGCGATAGGTCACGTGGACCGTGGTTTCCGTGATCCCATACATGTTCACCAGTTGCGTAGCCGCGTTCTGCTCGCGTGCATACCACGGCTGCAGGATCGCTGGCTCCAGAGCTTCGCCACCGAAGACGATCTGGCGCAAACGATGAGTCAGATGGCTTTCACCCTGAGCCGCGATCAGTTGCCGGAACGCGCTCGGCGTCTGGTTCAGGATCGTCACCCCTTCGTCGCACAGCAGGCGATAGAAGTCCTGCGGCGAGCGGCTCACCAGCTTCGGCACCACCACCAGCCGGCCGCCATACAGCAGCGCGCCCCAGATTTCCCACACCGAAAAATCGAACGCGAAGGAGTGGAACAGCGTCCAGACATCCTTCGCGCCGAATTCGAACCAGTGGGCCGTGGCGGCGAACAGCCGCACCACGTTGCGATGCTCGATCATCACACCCTTGGGCTGGCCCGTCGAGCCGGACGTGTAGATCACATAGGCAAGGCGGTGCGAGTTCAGATTCGCCACCACCGGGTTGTGCGCCGGTTGTGCGTCGAAGGCCCGGGCGTTCAGTTCGATGACCGGCGCGGAAGGTTCGCCCAGCACGTCGCGCACGCTTGCCTGCGCGAGCACCGCCACCGGCGCGCAATCGTCCAGCATGTAGGCGAGCCGCTCGACAGGGTACGCCGGGTCAAGCGGTACATAGCCCGCGCCGGCCTTCAGAATCCCCAGCACGCCGATCATCATCTCGAGGCCGCGTTCCGCGCAGATCGCGACGCGGTCGTCGGGCTGGACGCCCTCGGCGATCAGGTGATGCGCCAGTTGATTGGCGCGGGCGTTCAGCTCGCCGTAAGTCAGGCTCTGTGCTTCGTACACCACGGCGACGGCGTCGGGCGACTTCGAGACCTGCGCTTCGAACATCGCCGTCAGCGTGGTTTCGGGCACGTCCATCGTGGTTTCGTTGCGCTTCACCAGCAAGCGTTCGCGCTCGGCGAGCGGCAGCATCTCGAGACCGCGTACGGGCAGCGACGGGCTTTGCGCGAGCGCCACGGCCAACGCGTCGAGCGTGCAGTTCATGTAGCCGGCCACGCGTGATGCATCGACACGCGTATCGGCCTGCACGACCAGTTCGAAATCGTCACTGAAGTCGTTCACCGACAACAACAGCGGATAGTTGGTGCGCTCATCGCCGCGCAGCACTGTCACGCCGCTCAAGTCGTTCGCTGCGGCGGACGCGCGGCCATGCCGGTAATTGAGCAGCGCGCTGAAGAGCGGCGACGGCGCGGCCACGCCGCTGCAACGCTGCGCCAGCGCCAGCGAAGCGTGTTCATGGTGCAGCAGCGTGGACAATGCCGCGTGCGTGTGCCGCACGGCATCGCCGACGCTGACATCGTGCAGGTCGATTCGAATCGGCAGCGTGTTGATGAACATGCCGAGCACGCGGTCCGCGCCTTCGCCACCCTGCATGCGGCCGAGCAGCACCGTGCCGAACACCACGTCCTCACGGCCCGATACCCGCCCCAGCACATGCGCCCACGCAAGATGAAACAGGCTCGCGACACTCACGCCCAGCTTGCGCGCTTCCTCGCGCAACTGCCGGTTCAGTCCCGCCGCGAGCATCGTCCTGAACTCCGCGATGCCCGAGCCGCCGGATTGAACGTCGCTCAGGCCATACGGCAGCGTCGGTTCGTCCACGTCGCCGAGCACTTCGCGGAAGTAAGCCTCGTGTTCGTCGCGGCTGATGCCCAGTCGCGCCTGCGCGACGAAGTTGCGGTACGGAAGCGGAGTGGGGAGGCGCTCCGTCTCGCCACGCAGGATCGACTCGATCTCCTGCAGCATCAGTTCGAGCGCCGTGTAGTCCATCACCATGTGATGGCCCAGGAGTTGCAGCAGCCAGCGGCCGTTGGCCTCATCGCGAGTCACATAAAGGCGCATCATGGGCGCCTGCCGCACGTCCAGCCGATGATGCCGCGAATCGAAGCGCTGCGCCAATTGCGCTTCGATCTCGCCATCCTGCGGCGACAGCGTGACTTCTTCGACGATCACCCGCGCTTCGCGCCACACCACCTGAACCGGTTCGGGCAGATCTTCCCACAGCATCGCGGTGCGCAGGATGTCGTGCCGCGCGATCACCGTTTGCAGCGCTTCCACGAAGCGCGCGAGTTCCACGCGCTCGGGCAGGGCCAGCATCATGCTTTGCAGATATGGATCGCTGTCGGCTTCCGCGATATGGTGGAACAGCATCCCCTCGTGCAGCGGCGCAAGAGGATAGATATCCTGAACATTACTAGCGCCGCCTTCGACGCGCGCCACGACCGCCTCGATCTGCCGCTCGTTGAGCTTCACGAGGGTGAGCATTTCCGGCGAGATCGCTTCGCAGCCGGCGGGAATGCCGTTCGGCGGCACCGCGACCGCGTGGCGCACGTCATGTGCCGCCGCCGCGAGCGCGGCGACGCTCGGCTGACTGAACAGCACGCGCACATCGGCCTGCACGCCCGCCTGACGCATTCTTTCGATCAGCGTCACCGCCAGCAGCGAATGGCCGCCCAGTTCGAAAAAGTTGTCGTGCCGGCCCACGCGCTCGCGCCCCAGCACTTCGGCCCAGATCGCGGCGATGAGCGTTTCCGAGTCGCCCACCGGCGCTTCGTAATCACGGCGCGTGAACGCTTCGTCGTCCGGCGCGGGCAACGCACGCCGGTCCAGTTTGCCGTTGGGCGTGAGCGGCAGCGCCTCCAGCATCACGTAAGCTGCGGGCACCATGTACTCCGGCAACGTCTGCATCAGATGCGCGCGCAACTGCTGGTTCTGCGGCGCTTCGTGCCCGGCAGCAGGCGTGTAATAGGCCACCAGATGCTTGCTTGCGCCACCCGTCTCGCGCGCCAGAACGACCGCCTCGCGGATGCCTTCATGCGCCGCCAGCCGCGCCTCGATCTCGCCGAGTTCAATGCGATAGCCCCGTATCTTGACCTGATGGTCGTTGCGGCCCAGAAACTCGATGTTGCCGTCGGGGAGCCAGCGGGCGAGGTCGCCGGTGCGATACATGCGCGCGCCGGGCGCGTCGCTGAAGGGATCATGGAGGAAGCGTTCGGCGCTGAGATCCGGTCGATTCAGATAACCACGCGCGACACCGCCACCGCCGATGAACATCTCGCCGACCGCGCCGGGCGGCATCAACTGGCCGTGTGCATCGAGCAGGTAGATCCGCGTGTTGGGAAGCGGCCGGCCGATGGGCACGGTTTTGCCGTCGAATCCCTCTGGCCTGCGCCACGCTGTTGCGCACACCGTGGTCTCCGTCGGGCCATAGGCGTTAAAGATTTTGATTTCGGATTGCACCGCTCGCATCAGCGGGACACCCGGCGATTCGCCACCCAGCACGAGAACCTGAAGCCTCGGCAGCAGGGCCAGCGAATTCTGTCCCTGCAGCAGCGCGGGTGGCAATTGCGCATGCGTGATGGCGTGCCGTCGCATGTACTCGATCAACGAAGTGGCCGCGAGGCAGTCGTCACGAACCGGCAGATAGAGCGCAGCGCCCGCAGCCAGGGTCATGAATACATCGGCAACGCTGACATCGAAGCCGGGCGAAACGAACTGCACGATGCGACTCTCCGGACGGACACCGTAAAGCTCGATCTGCGCTTCAGCGAGATTGACGATGTTGCGATGCTCGACCATGACGCCCTTCGGCGTGCCCGTCGACCCGGATGTGTAGATCACGTACGCGAGATCGCGGGAACCGAGGCCGGGAACCTGCGGAGCGTGACCGGGCAGGGTGTCGTCGAAGGCGTCGGGGCCGAGTGTCGGCACATCGCCGGTATGACCGAGCGCCTCGCGTCCGGCGGCATCGGCGATAAGCAGTACGGGCGCCGCGTCGCGGAGCATGTAGGCCAGCCGCTCGCCCGGATAGGCCGGATCGAGCGGCACATAGGCCGCGCCTGCCTTGAGAATCGCCAGCAGCGCGATCACGAACTCAGGGCTGCGCTTCACGCACAGCGCCACGCGTGCTTCGGGTCCGACGCCCCGCGCGATCAACTGATGCGCAAGCCGATTGGCCCGCACATCGAGTTCCGCATAGGTAAGAGACTGATTTTCGGAGACGAGCGCGATCGCATCGGGAGTACGCGCGACTTGCCGCTCGACCAGATGATGGACGCACTTCGATTCGGATAACGAAGCGTTTGTGTCAGTCCATGCATCGAGTTGCGCGCGCTCGCCGGGCAACAGCAGCGGGAGCGTATGCAAGGGAGCGCCGGGCTGCGCGATGGCATGCTCCAGAAACTGCGTGAACCGCCGCAAATGCGTTTGCACTGCTTCGGTGGTATAGAGCGCGGCGCTTGCATCGAACACGAGCCTCAGTCCTGCATCCTCTCCTTCATCGTGTACGTGCAGCGTCAGGTCATCGGGGGTGACCGAAAAGGTGCGAGTCGAAGCAACCTCACAATCCGTGAAGGCGATTGCATTGTTGAAGCCGGGCATGATATTCACGATCGGCCCGAACAATCGCTGACCGATATCGAGGCGCTCCAGATCGCGCCGGATATCCTTGATCCGATAGCGTTGATGACGCAATACGCGCAGGCTTTGAGCCGAAACGCGCTTCACGAGGTCGATCATGCTCGACGTCGGATCGACGGGCACGCGCAGCGGCAGGACATTGGACATCATGGCCGGCACGTTCTTGGCCGTACGTCCGACGCGGGCAGTGACGGGCATCCCCAGCACCACTTCATCGGGTTGGCCACTGACGCGCGCAAGATAGGCCGCCATCGCAGCGGTGATGAACTGTGACCAAGAGGTGCCGTTTTGCTGAGCCGTCTGGCGCAAGGATGCGGCCGTTTCCCGCGCAATCCTGATCCTGGCCTTGACTGTCGAAACGTCAGGCGATGCGTTCTGCACGTCCCCGGCGAGGATCGGGGGCTCGGCGCAATCCGCCAGATATTCGCCCCAGAAATGCTGGTCCTTCTGAAAAGCGCTCGATCCGCGGTAAGCCTCGTCATCGGCGAGCAGATCGGTCAGAGAGCTCCAACTGGCCGCAGCGGGCTGTGAGCCGCTCTTCAAGGCCGAATAGATCTGCGCAAGCCGCTCGATGAAAAGAAGAAACGAGTAGCCGTCGAACACGAGGTGATGAAAGCACAGAAACAGAAAGTAGCGGCCCGGCGCAGTCCGCAGCAGTGCGATGTTGAACAACGGCCACGCGTTCAGATCGATCGCGGTGGAACGTTTGGCCTGTACGTGGTCCTCGACTGCCTGAAGCGGATCGGCAGCGCCGCTGACGTCGAGCACTGGCAGCCTGAAGTCGACGCGCTCCAGTACCTGATGCGGCAAGCCGTCCGTGCCGCGCAGCCTGACCTGTACTGCATCCGCCTCCGCGATGGTCTGCCGCAAAGCCGAATCCAATACGTCGATATCGAGCGGTCCGACGATTTCGGTCAGATGCGCCAGGTTGTATCGGGGATCCTGCAAGTCGACCTGTTGTCGAAAGAAGATGCCCAACTGTGCGGGAGTAAGAGGAAAGCTGAGCATGGTTTCACTCGACAAAAAAGTATTAACCAGACGCGCCGCATTGCCGTTCTTCTCATGAGGCACGGACTTCGATGACACTGCCGCATCACTCGGCCACCGTCGAGCCATTGCGTCTTGCGTACAGGCCTGCTTTCAGCGCTTCGGCGGATACGTCGACAAGACGTCCCTGCGCGACCTGTACCAGCCGGTCGGCACACTCGAAATAGGCATCGTCATGGGAGATCACGATGACCGTCTTGCCCCGGCGCTTGAGATCGGGAATCAGCTCCGTGTAGAACACACGCCGGAACACGGGGTCCTGATCGGCCGCCCATTCATCGAAAAGATAGATCGGACGATCTTCCAGATACGACGCAATGAGCGCCATGCGCTTGCGTTGTCCGGACGACAGACTCGTCGTGCTGAACCGGTTGCCTCTGAGGCTTACCTTGTGATCGAGCTCGAGTGTGCGCAGATAATGCGTCGCCTGTTTCGCGATCTGCGCCTGATCGTGACAGAGGATCTCGTCGAACAGATGAAAGTCAGCGAACACGGCGGAGAATCGCTGACGATATTGCGTCAGGTTATGTTTATCGACCTCGATGCCGTTCAGCTCGACATGTCCTTGCTCGGGTTCGTAAAGCCCGAGCAGAAGCATCGCGAGCGTGGTCTTGCCGCTGCCGTTTCCGCCGATCAGATAGATCACTTCGCCCTGTTTGACCGACAGGTCGATTGGCCCGAGCGTGAACGGACGGTCTTCGGTCAGTCCCGGATAGCGGTGCGACACACCGGCGAATCTAAGGAGCGGAGCGCCTTCGACCGTGTCGGCAAAGGGATCGTCTTTTGTCACGTGGGCGTCGTCGTTCGTCGCTTGTGTCAGTTCCGCATCGAGCACGCGGATTCGCGTCAATGCGATGGACGCCTGACGCAGTATCGGCAGGGTGGTCATCACTTCGCTGACAGGCTGAATCAGAAAGAGCAGCAAAAGCGTGAGCGTCACGAGCACGCCAGGCGATTGCGGGAACCAGTGCGGCATGACGAGCAGGATCAGGCCGATGGCCACGTAAAACAACATGCCGCCCGCATTGGCGACGAGCGAGTAGATGAGCATCGCTCGCGTGAAGGAGCGCCGGAAGTTATGCGCCGTAGGATGCACGACG
This sequence comes from Caballeronia sp. NK8, assembly GCF_018408855.1. GTDB lineage: Bacteria > Pseudomonadota > Gammaproteobacteria > Burkholderiales > Burkholderiaceae > Caballeronia. The sequence goes on from NZ_AP024325.1 coordinate 238,823, forward strand.
TGATCCGTGAAATACGCGGCTCGCGAGGTGTTGAGCTGCAATTCACGCGTGCCTTCCAGCAGCGAGCGGAAATGCCGGAAGATGACGTCGAGCTGATCGCGAACCGCCTGCATCTCGCGCAGCGGCCAGCGCTCCACGCAGTGATAAATGACGGCCGCGGTGATCAGAAAAAGAAAGAAGCACGCGAATGCCTGCCACGAGAGCCACGCCATATATCCGAGGCACACCGCGATCAGGACCAGATGCCCGAACGTCACCGGAAGCATCTGCGCTGCCTGTGCGAAGGTGCCTACGTCCGTCGTGAGAATGGCGAGCAGGCGCGGCTTGCCGAGCGCTTCCAGCTTCTTGTAGGGCGTTTGCAGGATCTTCCGGCATAACTCGATGCGCAAGCTGCATATCACCTGCTGCCCGAAGTCCATGATGAGTATCTGCGAACTCGTCCTGAAGAGCAGTTGTGCTGCGCAGACGCCGAAGAAGGCGATCGCCAGTCCGCGCGTCGGGATGTGCCCTCCGGCGACGCCGCTGATCAGCCGTGCGATTTCCGCGCTGCAAATGGCACCGGCGAATCCGGCGACGATGCCAATCGCGATACGCGGCAAGGACTGACGTCGAATCTCGGCGGGAATCAACGCGAACATGGCAGGCCTCCATGCGCGACGGGCGACAGGGAAGCAAGGAAGGTTTGAATCGTCTGGTTGAATTCGTCTGGATTGTCGGTCATCACGGAGTGACCGGCGCCTGAAATGGTGGCGAGGCGTCCCTGGGGCAACGCCTGATGCGCCATGCGCCATGCCACCTGAGGCTTGAGAATGGCGGAGCCGATGCCTCTCACGACAAGGCTCGGGCATCGCACGGATTTGAGCATGTCCCACAGATGCGCTTCGCGTGAACCTTCATTCAACAGCGAGTCATCGGCGACGGCGCGGTCGAGCTTCGGCTCGAAAGCGCCCGTTTGGGTGCGGCGCAACGCGTGCGACGCCAGATGATGCAATGCACGACCGTTCGCGAGCGGACGGCGTTCCTGCAGCCACTGCGCATATTCGGTGATCGAATTGAATTGCGCGGGCGTTTCGCGAATTTCGGCAACGACTCTTTGCGAACCGGCGGCATCCGAATCCGGTCCAAAGTCGACGAGGACGAGTCCGGAGGTAAACTGTTCGAGCATCCCGGTCAAATGCAACGCAACGCTGCCGCCGAGCGAGTGACCGATCAATACCGGCTTTCGTATGTTCAATGCCAGCAGAACTTCAAGCACGTCGCCCGCGAGGGTTCTGGCATCGTAGGCCCGCTCCGGATCCCAGCTCGAATCGCCATGGCCGCGAAGATCGATGGATATGAAACGGCGATCGGCGGATGCGGCTTCCGTCAAGGTGCGCCAGACGCCGCTGCACTCGCCGCGACCGTGAAGCAGCACGCACGGTGTTCCGGCACTCCCTGAATCCTCGATGGAAATTTCGAAACGGCCGTTACGGATTCTGACGCTGCGTCGTTGCACGAAAGAGGGTCGTTTCATCATGTCACCTGTCGGGAATCGAACGGAGACAGCTTGGCGGTCGAGAGTTACAGGCAAATTAGGGATCTCGACGCAACCGTATCCGGTCAGGCTAACCGGATGCTAATTTTCGACGCATAACCTACGGTCACATTTACGATGGAGGCGACGAAAATGTGCACGATCATGGAAAGTACAAGAAACGAAGCGCGCGAAGAAGTACTGCGCACCATTTCGGACGAAGTGCTTGGAATCGATTCCTTCGAGCCGGCGGGCATTCCGTCTGCTGGCTTTCGAACCGTGAGCGTGCGCGAACTCAGACGCGCGCTCGATGCCGCTTACGAGGCAGGACTTTTTGTCGGGCGCGCAGCAGGTTACAGCCCTTTCTGACTGGACCCGATGTCGTCGCCGTGACGACGCATGTTCAAATTTTCCGCTGGATATCCACATGAAAAATTCAGAACCTGTATTCGAAGAACAATATCCGGAGCCTGAGGTCGCGGGCACACCGGATTCCCTCAGTTCACCAGAGGAACTCGCGACGATGGTCGCCGACGCGCTGGGCGCCAAGCGATGTGTCGTTTCGATGACGCACGATGAGCGGATCGCCGCAGTGTGCTCCGGTCATTATGCGTCGTTCGGCGAGGTGCATTTGAGCGCGACGACGGCGATCGTCGAATACTCGGACGCGCGCGACAAGATGTTTTCGGTGCTCGAGTTGGGCGGGAAAGCGATTGGCGTCGTGCAGGTTTCGGGTCCGCGAGACAAGCGGCAATTCAGCGAGCATGACCTGAAGCTGCTGCGCATTTTTGCTGCGTTCATTGCGAAAGCGGTCGAGGCTGACCGATTGCAGAAGCTCGTCGCTTCGCCCTTTGCGCGAATGACACTGAAGCGCGCTTCGGATCAGACGATCGGTGACATCGTCGCTCAGTCGGTCCAGAATCCGGGCCAGCTTTCGAAGATGCTCGCGCGATCCTTCTATCGCGAGATGACGCGCGCAGGTTTCGATTTCAATCAGATCATCGGCGCGGCCACTGAAATCATTTCCGAACTCGCCAGTAACGTGCGCAAGCATAGCGATCGAAAGACGCGGCGAGGAAGTTAGCGATTCGCATCGGGTAGCGGGCGGCGGCGCGTTGTGCGCCGCCGTTTTGTTTTCCGTCATTCTGTTCTCCTTTCTCCCGAAGCTGCGCTTGCCATCGGTCTATCGACCGATGGCAATACGCGCCGCATTTCAATCATTTGCTACTTTCGATTCTTCGAAGACGTTCAACGACGCAAGCTGTTGTCCGATCGTCACGAGGGACGATGGCTGGCACATATCCGCGTGCGCGCAATCCATATCGACATTCACAATCGATCCATCGGTCCACTCGCGCCATTCTGCGGCATGACGTGGCTGTCCGGGTTTCTCGGATCGAGCGGCCGTGAAGTAGACGATATCGCCGCCATATCGCTTCGGCGCGAACATGGCTTGCAAATGCATGTTTTGCTGCGTTGCATCGATAAGGGTCATGACGTGTCGGTCTGTGATGTAGGCCGGAATCAGACGGTTCGCGCGCAGCGCATCGACTCGTTCCGCAGTCGTCCGCATATCGCGAAGCGCGATGGTCAGTTCGTCGGACATGCCCGGGAACGCGGCTGCCATGAGCGTGCATTCGTCGACCCCGTGCGTTTGGCGGCCATCAGAGAGACGCGAATCCAGCAGAACGAGCTGATCGATTGTTTCGCCAAGGCTCTGAAGTTGTGTCGCCATTTCATACGCCACCAATCCCCCGAAAGACCAGCCAAGCAGGCGATATGGCCCGTGAGGCTGAATGCTGCGGATGCGCGCGATGTAGTCGCTCGCCATCTCTTCGATAGTGGCCGGGCTGTAATCGGGTTGCTGGAGCGCTGGAGTTTGTATGGCGTAGATCGGCTGATTTCCTTCGAGGCTCTTAGCAAAACCCGCATAACTCCAGGCCAGCCCGCCGACCGGGTGGATACAGAACAGCGGAGCGCCTTCGCCCGGAGCGCGGATCGGCAGAATGGTGTCGAATTCCGTGTTCGACGGCGTCGTGTTCAGGCGGTCGGCAAGTTCGGCCACTGAGGGCGCCTTGAACAGTTCGCGGATGGAAATGTTCTGGCCGAGTTTAGCGTCGATATGCGCTGTCAGTTGTACGGCGAGCAAGGAGTGGCCGCCAAGCGCGAAGAAGTTATCGAACACGCTCACCCGTTCGAGACCGAGCACGCTGGCGAAGCACTGCGCGAGCGTGTCTTCGAGAGCGGTACGCGGGGCGACGTATTCGTCGAGACTTTGCCACTGCGGATCGGGCAACGCGCGACGATCGAGCTTGCCGTTCGGTGTGAGAGGCAACGCATCGAGCACGACGAAGGCTGACGGCACCATGTAGTCGGGCAAACGCTGGGCGAGATGTTCGCGCAACGCGCTGGCATCGATCTCAGTCGCTGCGGTGACATAAGCGACAAGCTGCTGATCATCCTGCTGTCTCGCCCGCGCGATGACCACCGCTTCGCGCACAGCCGCATGACTGGCGATCTGCGCCTCGATCTCTCCCAGCTCGATACGGAAGCCGCGAATCTTGACCTGATGATCGTTGCGGCCAAGAAACTCGATGTTGCCATCGGCACGATAACGCGCGAGATCGCCCGTGCGATACATGCGTGCGCCGGCAACGAACGGATCATCGATGAACCGCTCGGCGGTCAGATCCGGGCGATTCAGATACCCACGCGCCACGCCCGCACCACCGATATACAACTCACCCACCGCGCCCGGCGGCACCAGCCGATATTGCGCATCGAGCAGATACATACGCGTGTTGGCGATCGGTCGACCGACCGGCACCGTCGATGACACGCTCGCTTCGACGCCTGCTTGATAGCACGAAGACCAGACCGTGGTTTCCGTCGGACCGTAGAGATTCCACAACGACTTCACCTTGTCGCCAAGACGGGCGGCCAGACCAGCGGACAATGCTTCGCCGCCGCACAATGCGGTCAACTGCGCGTTGCCGGTCCACTGCGCATCGAGCAGCATGCGCCAGGTGGCAGGCGTCGCCTGCATGAAGCTCACGTCATGCTTCGTGAGCAGCGCTTGCAGGGCGAGCGGATCGGCCGCATCGCTTCTGCGTGCGAGTACGACGCGGGCGCCCGTGCTCAGGGGCAGATACAGCTCCAGCCCGGCGATATCGAAGGCGATGGTCGTGACGGCCAGAAGCGTGTCGTCTGCACGCATGGCGGTGACATCGCGCATCGAACAGAGGAAATTCAGCATCTCGCGATGCTCGACCATCACGCCCTTGGGCTTGCCGGTGGACCCCGAAGTAAAGAGCACGTAGGCGAGGTGTTGCGGGGCGACGGCCGTTTGCGGATCGTCTTGCGGGAGGGTGTCATCGAGCGATGCGTCGGGATCGAGCACGGTCAGCGAACCGGTGTCGCCCAGTGCTTCACGACCGGCGGCATCGGCGAGCAGCAGGCGGGGCGTGGAGTCGGTGAGGATATGGCTCAGGCGCTCGCCCGGATAGGCCGGATCGAGCGGCACATAAGCGCTACCCGCCTTGAGTATCGCGAGCAACGCGACGACCATGCCGATGCCACGTTCGACACACAACGCCACACGATCTTCCGGACGCACGCCCAGCGCGATCAGATGATGCGCAAGCTGATTGGCACGCGCATTGAGTTGCGCATAGGTGAGCGATGTATCTTCGAAGACAAGCGCGATCGCATCGGGCGAGCGCTGCACCTGTTGTTCAAACAACTGATGAATGCACAGATGCTCGGGATACGTGGCAGCGGTGTCGTTCCATGTTTCAACGAGCAGCGTGCGGGCTTCAGGCGGCAACACATCGAGCTGATTGACGGGCGTTCGAGGCGCCTGTTCGAGCGCCTGCACGAGACTGGACAACGCCTGTTCCATATACCCGCACAACTGCGTAGGCGACAGCAGCGCGATAGTCTGCGCAGTGAGCCCGAGGCTCTCGCCGTTGTCTTCGACCGCCAGCATCAACGGATAGTTGGTGCGTTCTTCGGCACCGAGCAATTCGATACCGTCGAAGGCCTGAGCATCATCGGCCGATGCCTGATTGTGGCGATAGTTGAGCAAGGCGCTAAAGAGCGGCGCGGGCGCGGTGACACCGCTGCATCGCTGAGCGAGTGCGAGCGGCGCGTGCTGATGCTGCAGCAAAGCCGCGAGACGTTCGTGCGTATCGCGTACGCTGTCGGCGACGGAAGTCCCGTTCACGTCGAGACGAATCGGCAGCGTATTGATCAACAGCCCCAAAGCCTGATCGACGCCCGCCTGCATGCGCCCGAGCAACACGGTGCCGAACACGATGCGTCCGTCGGAATCGATTGCACTGCTCGCACTGAGCACGCGTGCCCAGGCGAGGTGGCAGAGGCTCGCGAGACTCACGCCGAGGCTTCGGGCCTGCGTGCGCAGACGCGTATTGAGCGATGCGGGCAACGTGACACGCGCTTCGGCCACAGCCGAGCCGTCATGATGGACGTTGGTGAGACCGAAAGGCAACGTGGGTTCGCTTACATCGGCGAGCATGTCGCGGAAGAAGGCTTCGTGTGCTTGTTGACTCGCGCCGAGCCGCGCCTGGGCGACCAGATCGCGGAACGGCTGAGCCGCGCCGAGCGAATGTCCGCGGCCATCGAGCAGCGCGCTGATTTCCTTCTGGATGACCTCCAGCGTGACGTGATCGCCGATCAGGTGATGCCAGACGAGCAGCGCGAGCCAGCGGCCCGATGCGGGTTCTTGAGCGATGGTGAGGCGAAGCAGCGGAGCCCGAGTCAATGACAGGCGTTGGGAGCGGGCATCGAACAGGCCTGCGAGTTGTTCAGCGATTGGACCGTGCGTCGGATCGAGTTCGATCTCATCGAGGCTAACCGGTGCTTCACGCAAAACCACTTGCGCGGGCGTGCTCAGCGCATCGTAGATAAAGGCGGTGCGCAGGATGTCGTGCCGTTTGACGACCTGCTGCAAGGCATCGAGCCACGCATCGAGCCGTGCGCGGCTATCGAAGGCAAGACGCGCGGTTTGCAGATACGGATCGCCCTCCGTGGTCAGCATGTGATGGAACAGAATGCCTTCCTGCAGTGGGGCGAGTGCATAAATGTCCTGCACATTGGCGAGCCCGCCGGGCACGTGTTCGACGATGCGATCGATGTCCGATTGCGTGAGCGCGATGAGCGGCAGCATCGCTGGCGTGATCGCGGTGCATTCGGGCGTGATGGCGTTGGGCGGCACGACGATATCGGTCGTGGACGTACCGCGATCGAGTGAAGCGGCCAGCGCGCTAAGCACGGGCGTGGCGAACAGATCGCGCACGCTGGCGTGCAGGCCGACGCGGCGCATGCGCTCGATGAGCGTTACTGCAAGCAGCGAGTGGCCGCCGAGCGAGAAGAAGTTGTCCTGCCTGCCGACGCGCTCGAGGCCGAGCAGTTCGGCCCACAGATCGACCAGTGCGGTTTCGGTTTGACCTTGCGGTGCTTCGAAGGGGCGCAGGGCGAAGGCATCGGCTTGCGGATCGGGCAGTGCGCGACGATCGAGCTTGCCGTTGGGCGTGAGGGGCAGCGCATCGAGCACGACGAAGGCGGAGGGCACCATGTAGTCGGGCAGGCGCGCGCTCAAGTGCTCGCGCAAGGCGTTGCCGTCGATATCGGCAAGCGGCGTGACATAGGCGACCAGTTGCTGGTCATCCTGCTGTCGGGCACGCGCGATGACCACCGCTTCACGCACCGCCGGATGGTCGGTGAGTTGCGCCTCGATCTCGCCGAGTTCGATCCGGAAGCCGCGAATCTTGACCTGATGATCGTTACGGCCGAGGAACTCGATATTGCCGTCGGCGCGATAACGCGCGAGGTCGCCCGTGCGATACATGCGTGCGCCTGGGACGAATGGATCGTCGAGGAAGCGCTCGGCGGTGAGTTCCGGTCGGTTCAGATAGCCACGCGCCACACCCGCGCCACCGATATAAAGCTCGCCGACCGTACCGAGTGGCACCGGCTCGCGTTGCGCATCGAGCAGATAAATGCGCGTGTTGGCGATGGGCTTACCGATGGTTTCCGTCAAACGCTCGCCGTTCTTCATCTCGATCCAGGTCGAGTACGTCGTCGTTTCAGATGGGCCATACAGATTGCACAGCCGCTCGATTCCGGTTTCGGCAAAGATCCGCTTCATGAGTGCAAGCTTCAACGGCTCGCCGGCGAGGTTGATCGTGCGGATCGATGTCAGCGATGCGCTCGCATCCAACAATGCCGTGATGGCCGATGGCACCGTATTGATGAGGCTGACGTCATGCGGACTTCTGACGAGTGCGAGAACGTTGTCGACCAGATGAATCGTTCCGCCTCGCGTCAGAGGAGCGAAACATTCGTAGATCGAGAGATCGAAATTGAGCGAGGTTGCGAACAGTGTTTGCGAGAGCTCTTCCGGCGCGAAGGCCTCGTGGCTCCAGGTCAGGAAGTTGACGGCGTTTCGGTGTTCAATCGCAACGCCTTTGGGCTTGCCGGTGGAGCCGGACGTGTAGATCACATAAGCAAGATGATGCGGAGTGACGGCTGTTTGCGGATCGTCTTGCGAGAGCGCGTCATCGAGCGATGCGTCGGGATCGAGCACGGTCAGCGAACCTGTGTCTCCCAGCGCTTCACGACCAGCGGTATCGGCGAGCAGCAGGCGGGGCGTGGCATCGGTGAGGATGTGGCTCAGACGTTCGCCCGGATAGGCCGGATCGAGCGGCACATAAGCGCCGCCAGCCTTGAGTATCGCCATCAACGCGACGACCATGTCGATGCCACGCTCCATGCACAACGCCACGCGATCTTCCGGACATACGCCCAGCGCAATCAGATGATGCGCAAGCTGATTCGCGCGTGCATTGACTTGAGCATAGGTGAGCGACGTATCTTCGAAGACAAGCGCAATGGCATCAGGCGTGCGTTGCACCTGTTGTTCAAACAACTGATGAATGCACAGATGCTCAGGATAAGCTGCCGCCGTGTCGTTCCAGCGTTCGAGCAGTGCGTGCTCCTCGGGCAGCACGAGTTCATGTGCGTGCAGCGGTGCATCAGGTTGATCGAGCGCTTGTTGAAGCAAGCGTGTAAAGCGTTCGCCCAGCCGTGTGATGGTGCGCTCATCGAACAGGTCGGTGGCGTAGCTGAAGGTACCGGCCAGTCCGTCTTGCGAATGCGTCAGACTGAGCGTGAGATCGAACTTGGCTCCTGCTTCGGCTGCGGGCAGCAATTCCAGTGTGAGACCGGGCAGCGCGAGCGCTTCCATCGGTGCGTTCTGCAACACGAACATCACCTGGAACAGCGGCGTGCGGCTGGTGTCGCGAACTGGCGCGAGTGCTTCGACGAGCTTTTCAAATGGCAGGTCCTGATGCGCGTAAGCGGCCAGCGTCGTATTACGGACTTGCGCAAGCAGATCGCGTAAAGAAGGCGCACCAGAGAGATCGGCACGCAGCACCAGCGTATTGACGAACAGACCGATGAGCGGCTCGATCTGCGCATGCGTGCGGTTGGCGATGGGCGAGCCCACGGCCACCTCCGTTTGCCCTGACAAACGTGCAAGCAGCGTCTGGAACACGGCGAGCAACAGCATGAAGGGCGTGACGCCTTCACGATTCGCAAGCGTGTTCAGGCGCTCGTACAACGCGGGATTTACAGCGAAGGGCAGCGTTGCACCACGTCCGCTGATTTGCGCGGGACGAGGACGGTCGGTGGGCAGATCCAGCGGTGCGAGCTCGGCGAGCTGATTGCGCCAGTACTGAGTCTGACGCTCGAGTTCGGCGCCGGCGAGCCAGTCGCGCTGCCACAGGGTGTAGTCGGCGTATTGCACGGCCAGCGGCGGCAGGGCGATCGGTTCGTTACGCAATGCGGCCGTATAGCAGGCGCCGAGTTCACGCACCAATACACCGCTGGACCATCCATCGGAGACGATGTGATGCATGGTGAACAGCAGAACGTGTTCTTCTTCTGCGAGGCGCAGCAATCGGGCGCGCAACAACGGACCGTGTTGAAGATCGAAGGGACGGCGGCCTTCGTCTTGTGCGAGGCGTCGGACTTCGGCGGCTTGTGTACCGGGAGCGAGTGTGTCCAACGGCAGTGCGAGTTCCAGTTCCGCAGCGATGCGCTGAACGGCTTGACCATCGTGCTGCGCGAAAGACGTACGAAGGCTTTCGTGACGCGCAACGAGCGCGTTCAAAGCCGCATGAAACGCGGGAACATCGAGTGCGCCGCTCAGACGCAGGGCAATCGGGATGTGATAGGTCGATTGTCCGGGGTTCAGTTGCTCGAGGAACCACAAACGTTCTTGCGCGAAGGACAGCGGCAGATGCGCGGGACGCGGAAGTGCCTGCAGAGGCGGTAACGCAATGACCTGCTGAGACGATTCCCCAAGAGCTTCAGCGAGTGAGGCAACACTGGGCGCGTCGAACAGCGCACGCAGAGGCAATTCGATAGCAAGCGCCTCACGCAAACGCGACACGAGTTGCGTGGCGAGCAACGAATGCCCACCGAGCGCGAAGAAGTTATCGAACACGCTCACCCGCTCGAGACCGAGCACGCTGGCGAAGCACTGCGCGAGCGTGTCTTCGAGAGCGGTACGCGGGGCGACGTATTCGTCGAGGCTTTGCCACTGCGGATCAGGCAACGCGCGACGATCGAGCTTGCCGTTCGGTGTGAGAGGCAGCGCATCGAGCACGACGAAGGCTGACGGCACCATGTAGTCGGGCAAACGCTGGGCGAGATGTTCGCGCAACGCGCTGGCATCGATCTCAGTCGCTGCGGTGACATAAGCGACAAGCTGCTGATCATCCTGCTGTCTCGCCCGCGCGATGACCACCGCTTCGCGCACAGCCGCATGACTGGCGATCTGCGCCTCGATCTCTCCCAGCTCGATACGGAAGCCGCGAATCTTGACCTGATGATCGTTGCGGCCAAGAAACTCGATGTTGCCATCGGCACGATAACGCGCGAGATCGCCCGTGCGATACATGCGTGCGCCGGCAACGAACGGATCATCGATGAACCGCTCGGCGGTCAGATCCGGGCGATTCAGATACCCACGCGCCACCCCCGCACCACCGATATACAACTCACCCACCGCGCCCGGCGGCACCAGCCGATATTGCGCATCGAGCAGATACATACGCGTGTTGGCGATCGGTCGACCGACCGGCACCGTCGATGACACGCTCGCTTCGACGCCTGCGTGATAGCACGAAGACCAGACCGTGGTTTCCGTCGGACCGTAGAGATTCCACAACGACTTCACCTTGTCGCCAAGACGGGCGGCCAGACCAGCGGACAACGCTTCGCCGCCGCACAATGCGGTCAACTGCGCGTTGCCGCTCCACTGCGCATCGAGCAGCATGCGCCAGGTGGCAGGCGTTGCCTGCATGAAGGTCGTGTCATGCTTCGTGAGCAGCGCTTGCAGGGCGAGCGGATCGGCCGCATCGCTTCTGCGTGCGAGTACGACGCGGGCGCCCGTGCTCAGGGGCAGATACAGCTCTAGCCCCGCGATATCGAAGGCGATGGTCGTGACGGCCAGAAGCGTGTCGTCTGCACACATGGCGGTGACATCGCGCATCGAGCAGAGGAAGTTCAGCATCTCGCGATGCTCGACCATCACACCCTTGGGCTTGCCGGTGGAACCCGAAGTAAAGAGCACATAGGCGAGGTGTTGCGGGGCGACGGTCGTTTGCGGATCGTCTTGCGGGAGGGTGTCATCGAGCGATGCGTCGGGATCGAGCACGGTCAGCGAACCGGTGTCGCCCAGTGCTTCACGACCGGCGGCATCGGCGAGCAGCAGGCGGGGCGTGGAGTCGGTGAGGATATGGCTCAGGCGCTCGCCCGGATAGGCCGGATCGAGCGGCACATAAGCGCTACCCGCCTTGAGTATCGCGAGCAACGCGACGACCATGCCGATGCCACGTTCGACACACAACGCCACACGATCTTCCGGACGCACGCCCAGCGCGATCAGATGATGCGCAAGCTGATTGGCACGCGCATTGAGTTGCGCATAGGTGAGCGATGTATCTTCGAAGACAAGCGCGATCGCATCGGGCGAGCGCTGCACCTGTTGTTCAAACAACTGATGAATGCACAGATGCTCGGGATACGTGGCAGCGGTGTCGTTCCATGTTTCAACGAGCAGCGTGCGGGCTTCAGGCGGCAACACATCGAGCTGATTGACGGGCGTTCGAGGCGCCTGTTCGAGCGCCTGCACGAGACTGGACAACGCCTGTTCCATATACCCGCACAACTGCGTAGGCGACAGCAGCGCGATAGTCTGCGCAGTGAGCCCGAGGCTCTCGCCGTTGTCTTCGACCGCCAGCATCAACGGATAGTTGGTGCGTTCTTCGGCACCGAGCAATTCGATACCGTCGAAGGCCTGAGCATCATCGGCCGATGCCTGATTGTGGCGATAGTTGAGCAAGGCGCTAAAGAGCGGCGCGGGCGCGGTGACACCGCTGCATCGCTGAGCGAGTGCGAGCGGCGCGTGCTGATGCTGCAGCAAAGCCGCGAGACGTTCGTGCGTATCGCGTACGCTGTCGGCGACGGAAGTCCCGTTCACGTCGAGACGAATCGGCAAGGTATTGATCAACAGCCCCAACGCCTGATCGACGCCCGCCTGCATGCGCCCGAGCAACACGGTGCCGAACACGATGCGTCCGTCGGAATCGATTGCACTGCTCGCACTGAGCACGCGTGCCCAGGCAAGGTGGCAGAGGCTCGCGAGACTCACGCCGAGGCTTCGGGCCTGCGTGCGCAGACGCGTATTGAGCGATGCGGGCAACGTGACACGCGCTTCGGCCACAGCCGAGCCGTCGTGATGGACGTTGGTGAGACCGAAAGGCAACGTGGGTTCGCTTACATCGGCGAGCATGTCACGGAAGAAGGCTTCATGTGCTTGCTGGCTTGCGCCGAGCCGCGCCTGAGCGACCAGATCGCGGAACGGCTGAGCCGCGCCGAGCGAATGTCCGCGGCCATCGAGCAGCGCGCTGATTTCCTTCTGGATGACCTCCAGCGTGACGTGATCGCCGATCAGGTGGTGCCAGACGAGCAGCGCGAGCCAGCGGCCCGAGCCGGGTTCTTGAGCGATGGTGAGGCGAAGCAGCGGAGCCTGAGTCAATGACAGGCGTTGGGAGCGGGCATCGAACAGGCCCGCGAGTTGTTCAGCGATTGGACCGTGCGTCGGATCGAGTTCGATCTCATCGAGGCTAACCGGTGCTTCACGCAAAACCACTTGCGCGGGCGTGCTGAGCGCATCGTAGATGAAGGCGGTGCGCAGGATGTCGTGCCGTTTGACGACCTGCTGCAAGGCATCGAGCCAGGCATCGAGCCGTGCGCGGCTATCGAAGGCGAGACGCGCGGTTTGCAGATACGGATCGCCCTCCGTGGTCAGCATGTGATGGAACAGAATGCCTTCCTGCAATGGCGCGAGTGCATAAATGTCCTGCACATTGGCGAGCCCGCCGGGCACGTGTTCGACGATGCGATCGATGTCCGATTGCGTGAGCGCGATGAGCGGCAGCATCGCAGGCGTGATCGCGGTGCGTTCGGGCGTGATGGCGTTGGGCGGCACGACGATATCGGTCGTGGACGTACCGCGATCGAGTGAAGCGGCCAGCGCGCTAAGCACGGGCGTGGCGAACAGATCGCGCACGCTGGCGTGCAGGCCGACGCGGCGCATGCGTTCGATGAGCGTTACTGCAAGCAGCGAGTGGCCGCCGAGCGAGAAGAAGTTGTCCTGCCTGCCGACGCGTTCGAGGCCGAGCAGTTCGGCCCACAGATCGGCCAGTGCGGTTTCGGTTTGACCTTGCGGTGCTTCGAAGGGGCGCAGGGCGAAGGCATCGGCTTGCGGATCGGGCAGTGCGCGACGATCGAGCTTGCCGTTGGGCGTGAGGGGCAGCGCATCGAGCACGACGAAGGCAGAGGGCACCATGTAGTCGGGCAGGCGCGCGCTCAAGTGCTCGCGCAAGGCGTTGCCGTCGATATCGGCAAGCGGCGTGACATAGGCGATCAGTTGCTGGTCATCCTGTTGTCGGGCACGCGCGATGACCACCGCTTCACGCACCGCCGGATGATCGGTGAGTTGCGCCTCGATCTCGCCGAGTTCGATACGGAAGCCGCGAATCTTGACCTGATGATCGTTGCGGCCGAGGAACTCGATATTGCCATCGGCGCGATAACGCGCGAGGTCGCCCGTGCGATACATGCGTGCGCCGGCAACGAATGGACTCGCGACGAACCGTTGCGCGGTGAGCGCCGCGCGTCGCAGATAACCGGTCGCGAGACCTGCACCGCCGATGTAAAGCTCGCCGGTGACACCAATGGGCAGGGCGCGAAGATATTCATCGAGCACGTATGCGCGCGTGTTGGCAAGCGGCTGTCCGATGGGAATCGACGTGCCATAGGTGGTGGTATCGCTCAACGCATGGGTCAGCACGCCCACGGTCGTTTCGGTCGGTCCGTAGTGGTTCAGGATGCGCAGATCCGGGTTGAGTGCCTGCACCGACATGATCCACTCGGACCGGGTCGCCTCGCCGCCCAGCACCAGCAACTGCGTGGGCAACGCCGATGTATCGGACATCACGTCGATGAGCGCACGCAGATGCCCCGGCACAATCTTCAGGATGCCGATATTGTTTTCGCGCATATACTGCCCGAACAGATAGCCATCGGAGGTACGCTCGGTCGACAGAATGTGCAGTGCATGACCTGCCACCAACGCGCCGAACAGGATCGTATGGCCGAGGTCGGTGGCGATGGTTGAAGCGAGCGCCATGCTGCCTGGCATGGGCACGTCCATTCTGGCCAGCACGCCGTTCAGATAGTTGGCAAGGTTCCTGTGACTCAGGACGACGCCCTTCGGCTGGCCGGTGGAGCCGGATGTGTAGATCACATAGGCCGGGTACTGCGGGTGCGCTTCGATGGCGGGCTGAGTGTCGGGGCGGGCTTCGATCGCATTCGTTTCGATGTCGGGGCACACGACGGGCAAGTTCCGCGCAACGTCCGGGAGGCGCTCGAGAAGCTGCGGCTGAGTGATCAGCAGGGAGACCTGGGCGTCGTCGAGCATGTACCCGAGGCGATCCGCGACGGAGGTGGGATCGAGCGGCACGTAAGCGCCGCCAGCCTTGAGTATCGCCATCAACGCGACGACCATTCCGATACCACGCTCCATGCACAACGCGACGCGCTCTTCCGGACGCACGCCCAGCGCAATCAGATGATGCGCAAGTCGATTCGCGCGTGCATTGAGTTGCGCATACGTGAGCGATGCGTCTTCGAAGACCAGCGCAATGGCATCGGGCGTGCGTTGCACCTGCTGTTCAAACAACTGATGAATGCACAGATGCTCGGGATATGCCGCCGCCGTGTCGTTCCAGCGTTCGAGCAGTGCGTGTTCTTCAGGCAGCACGAGTTCATGTGCGTGCAGCGGTGCATCAGGTTGATCGAGCGCTTGTTGAAGCAAGCTCGTAAAGCGTTCGCCCAGCCGTGCGATGGTGCGCTCATCGAACAGGTCGGTGGCGTAGCTGAAGGTACCGGCCAGTCCGTCTTGCGAATGCGTCAGACTGAGCGTGAGATCGAACTTGGCTCCTGCTTCGGCTGCGGGCAGCAATTCCAGTGTGAGACCGGGCAGCGCGAGCGCTTCCATCGGTGCGTTCTGCAACACGAACATCACCTGGAACAGCGGCGTGCGGCTGGTGTCGCGAACTGGCGCGAGTGCTTCGACGAGTTTTTCAAATGGCAGATCCTGATGCGCGTAAGCAGCCAGCGTCGTATTACGGACTTGCGCAAGCAGATCGCGTAAAGAAGGCGCACCAGAGAGATCGGCACGCAGCACCAGCGTATTGACGAACAGACCGATGAGCGGCTCGATCTGCGCATGCGTGCGGTTGGCGATGGGCGAGCCCACGGCCACCTCCGTTTGCCCTGACAAACGTGCAAGCAGCGTCTGGAACACGGCGAGCAGCAGCATGAAGGGCGTAACGCCTTCACGATTCGCAAGCGCGTTTAGGCGCTCGTACAACGCGGGATTTACAGTGAAGGGCAGCGTTGCACCGCGTCCGCTGATCTGCGCGGGACGAGGGCGATCGGTGGGCAGATCCAGCGGTGCGAGTTCGGCAAGCTGATTGCGCCAGTACTGAGTCTGACGTTCGAGTTCGGCGCCGGCGAGCCAGTCGCGCTGCCACAGGGTGTAGTCGGCGTATTGCACGGCCAGCGGCGGCAGGGCGATAGGTTCGTTGCGCAATGCGGCCGTATAGCAGGCGCCGAGTTCACGCACCAATACACCGCTGGACCATCCATCGGAGACGATGTGATGCATGGTGAACAGCAGAACGTGTTCTTCCTCTGCGAGGCGCAGCAATCGGGCGCGCAACAACGGACCGTGTTGAAGATCGAAGGGTCGACGGGCTTCGTCTTGCGCGAGGCGTCGGACTTCGTCGGCTTGTGTGCCGGGAGCGAGTGCGTCCAACGGCAGAGCCAGTTCCAGTTCCGCAGCGATGCGCTGAACGGCTTGGCCATCGTGCTGGGCGAAAGACGTACGCAGGCTTTCGTGACGCGCAACGAGCGCGTTCAAAGCGGCATGAAACGCGGGAACATCGAGCGTGCCGCGCAGACGCAGGGCAATCGGGATGTGATAGGTCGACTGTCCGGGGTTCAGTTGCTCGAGGAACCACAAACGTTCTTGCGCGAAGGACAGCGGCAGATGCGCGGGACGCGGAAGTGCCTGCAAACTCGGCAATGCAATGACCTGACGAGACGATTCCTCCAGCGTTTCAGCAAGCGATGCAACACTGGGCGCATCGAACAGCGCGCGCAGAGGCAATTCGATAGCAAGCGCCTCACGCAAACGCGACACGAGTTGCGTAGCAAGCAAGGAGTGGCCGCCAAGCGCGAAGAAGTTATCGAACACGCTCACCCGTTCGAGATCGAGCACGCTGGCGAAGCATTGTGCGAGCGTCGCTTCGAGAGCGGTACGCGGGGCGACGTATTCGTCGAGGCTTTGCCACTGCGGATCAGGCAGCGCGCGACGATCGAGTTTGCCGTTCGGTGTAAGAGGCAACGCATCGAGCACGACGAAGGCTGACGGCACCATGTAGTCGGGCAAACGCGAACTCAAGTGCTCGCGCAACGCGTTCGCATCGATCTCCGAAGCCAGCGTGACATAGGCAACAAGCTGTTGATCCTGCGTCTTCTCGTGACGCGCCCGCGCGATGACAACCGCTTCGCGCACAGCCGGATGACTGGCGATCTGCGCCTCGATCTCACCCAGCTCGATCCGGAAGCCGCGAATCTTGACCTGATGATCGTTGCGGCCAAGAAACTCGATATTGCCATCGGCACGATAACGCGCGAGATCGCCCGTGCGATACATGCGTGCGCCGGCAACGAACGGATCATCGAGGAACCGCTCGGCAGTCAGCTCAGGCCGATTCAGATACCCACGCGATACCCCAGCCCCACCGATATAAAGCTCACCCACCGCACCCGGCGGCATCAACTGACGTTGTGCATCGAGCAGATAGACGCGTGCATTGTCAATCGGCTTGCCGATGACAGGTTGCGTTTGCTCGGTCGTGATCTCGGTGACAGTGGCATCCACCGTGCATTCCGTTGGACCGTAGACGTTGAACGCGCGGATTTGATCGGCATGCGCCAGGCAATTCCACATTTGTTGCGTGAGTGCTTCGCCGCCGACGAGCAGCGTCAGGTCAGACTGTCGCCGTTCGAGCAGACCGGTCGCGAGCAGTGCATCGAGCTGAGTGGGCGTGCAATCGAGCACATCGACGTCGGCGGCGTTCAGAAACTCGATCAACGCTGCGGCATCGGCCCGCACGTCGGCGGGAATCACGATCAAACGATGTCCCGCCAGCAAGGACGAAAGGCTCTTAAGCGAGGAATCGAATGCGATGCTGGCATTCAGGCTGACACCGGAGTTCGCCGCGCAATGTGCGAACACCGTCGATTGCAACGCGTGATGGAGGTTCGCTACATGATTATGCGCGACCATCACGCCCTTGGGTATGCCGGTTGAACCCGAGGTGTATATGACGTAAGCAAGATGATGCGGAGCGACGGCTGTTTGCGGATCGTCCTGCGAGAGCGCGTCATCGAGCGATGCATCGGGATCGAGCACGGTCAGCGAACCTGTGTCACCCAGCGCTTCACGACCAGCGGTATCGGCGAGCAGCAGGCGGGGCGTGGCATCGGTGAGGATATGACTCAGACGTTCGCCCGGATACGCCGGATCGAGCGGCACATAAGCGCCGCCAGCCTTGAGTATCGCCATCAACGCGACGACCATGCCGATACCACGCTCCATGCACAACGCCACGCGATCTTCCGGACGCACGCCCAGCGCAATCAGATGATGCGCAAGTTGATTGGCGCGTGCATTGAGTTGCGCATACGTGAGCGACGCGTCTTCGAAGACCAGCGCGATAGCATTAGGCGTGCGTTGCACCTGTTGTTCAAACAACTGATGAATGCACAGATGCTCCGGATACGCTGCCGCCGTGTCGTTCCAACGTTCGAGCAGTGCGTGCTCCTCGGGCAGCACGAGTTCATGTGCGTGCAGCGGCGCATCAGGTTGATCGAGCGCTTGTTGAAGCAAGCTCGTAAAGCGTTCGCCCAGCCGTGCGATGGTGCGCTCATCGAACAGGTCGGTGGCGTAGCTGAACGTACCAGCCAGTCCGTCTTGCGAATGCGTCAGGCTGAGCGTGAGATCGAACTTGGCTCCAGCTTCGGCTGCGGGCAGCAATTCCAGTGTGAGACCGGGCAGCGCGAGCGCGTCCATCGGCGCGTTCTGCAACACGAACATCACCTGGAACAGCGGCGTGCGGCTGGTGTCGCGAACTGGCGCGAGTGCTTCGACGAGTTTTTCAAATGGCAGATCCTGATGCGCGTAAGCGGCCAGCGTCGTATTACGGACTTGCGCAAGCAGATCGCGTAAAGAAGGCGTACCAGAGAGATCGGCACGCAGCACCAGCGTATTGACGAACAGACCGATGAGCGGCTCGATCTGCGCATGCGTGCGGTTGGCGATGGGCGAGCCCACGGCCACCTCCGTTTGCCCTGACAACCGTGCAAGCAGCGTCTGGAACACGG
Source organism: Caballeronia sp. NK8 (assembly GCF_018408855.1). Lineage (GTDB taxonomy): Bacteria > Pseudomonadota > Gammaproteobacteria > Burkholderiales > Burkholderiaceae > Caballeronia. The sequence continues at coordinate 257,448 of NZ_AP024325.1, forward strand.
CGAGCAGCAGCATGAAGGGCGTAACGCCTTCACGATGCGCAAGCGCGTTCAGGCGCTCGTACAACGCGGGATTTACAGCGAAGGGCAGCGTTGCACCGCGTCCGCTGATCTGCGCGGGACGAGGGCGATCGGTGGGCAGATCCAGCGGTGCGAGTTCGGCAAGCTGATTGCGCCAGTACTGAGTCTGACGTTCGAGTTCGGCGCCGGCGAGCCAGTCGCGCTGCCACAGGGTGTAGTCGGCGTATTGCACGGCCAGCGGCGGCAGGGCGATCGGTTCGTTACGCAATGCGGCCGTATAGCAGGCGCCGAGTTCACGCACCAATACACCGCTGGACCATCCATCGGAGACGATGTGATGCATGGTGAACAGCAGAACGTGTTCTTCTTCTGCGAGGCGCAGCAATCGGGCGCGCAACAACGGACCGTGTTGAAGATCGAAGGGTCGACGGGCTTCGTCTTGCGCGACGCGTCGGACTTCGTCGGCTTGTGTACCGGGCGCGAGGGTGTCCAATGGCAGCGCGAGTTCCAATTCCGCAGCGATGCGTTGAACGGCTTGACCATCGTGCTGGGCGAAAGACGTACGCAGGCTTTCGTGACGCGCAACGAGCGCGTTCAAAGCGGCATGAAACGCGGGAACATCGAGGGTGCCGCTCAGACGCAGGGCAATCGGGATGTGATAGGTCGACTGTCCGGGGTTCAGTTGCTCGAGGAACCACAGACGTTCTTGCGCGAAGGACAGCGGCAGATGCGCGGGGCGCGGAAGTGCCTGCAGAGGCGGCAAAATGCTCGAATCGCTGGACGGCTGATTGAGCGAAAGCGCTTCAGCAAGCGATGCAACGCTCGGCGCATCGAACAGCGCGCGCAGAGGCAATTCGATAGCAAGCGCCTCACGCAAACGCGACACGAGTTGCGTGGCAAGCAAGGAGTGGCCACCAAGCGCGAAGAAGTTATCGAACACGCTTACACGTTCAAGACCGAGCACGCTGGCGAAGCACTGCGCGAGCGTCGCTTCGAGCGCGGTACGCGGGGCGACGTATTCGTCAAGGCTTTGCCACTGCGGATCAGGCAGCGCGCGACGATCGAGTTTGCCATTCGGTGTGAGAGGCAACGCATCGAGCACGACGAAGGCTGACGGCACCATGTAGTCGGGCAAACGCGAACTCAAGTGCTCGCGCAACGCGCTTGCATCGATCTCCGAAGCCAGCGTGACATAGGCAACAAGCTGTTGATCCTGCGTCTTCTCATGACGCGCCCGCGCGATGACCACCGCTTCGCGCACAGCCGGATGACTGGCGATTTGCGCCTCGATCTCACCCAGCTCGATACGGAAGCCGCGAATCTTGACCTGATGATCGTTGCGGCCAAGAAACTCGATATTGCCATCGGCACGATAACGCGCGAGATCGCCCGTGCGATACATGCGTGCGCCGGCAACGAACGGATCATCGAGGAACCGCTCGGCAGTCAGCTCAGGCCGATTCAGATACCCACGCGATACCCCAGCACCACCGACATAAAGCTCACCCACCGCACCCGGTGGCATCAACTGACGTTGTGCGTCGAGCAGATAGATGCGTGTGTTTGCTATGGGGCGACCAATCGGCACCAGATTCGTTTCTTCAGGAAGGCATCGATACGCCGTTGCCCAGACAGTCGCCTCCGTAGGACCGTACTCGTTATAAAGCGATACGGGCCGCGGCAACGTCGAGCTTTGCCGTGCGAGATTCGGAGGGCACGCCTCACCCGCGACGATGATTTCCCGAAGCTGATGCTCGCCGCTCGACGACATACTGTCGAGAATGGCCTGACCGAGAGAAGGAACACACAGGACGCGTGTGATGTCACGATCCCGCACGAGCTTGATGATTGCGTTGGGGTCCCGTGCAGTGTCGATATCGACGAGGGCGAGACAGCCCCCGTTAGTGAGCGTCCCGAAGAGGCCGGCGACAGAACTGTCGAATGCTAGCGACGAAAGCAACAGGAAGCGCTCGTTCGAAGCGCGCTCATAGAACTGGTGCCGGGCGCAAGTGGAGGCGACCAACGTTCGATGTTCGATCGCAACGCCTTTGGGCTTTCCGGTGGAGCCGGACGTGTAGATCACGTAAGCAAGATGATGCGGAGCGACGGCTGTTTGCGGATCGTCCTGCGAGAGCGCGTCATCGAGCGATGCATCGGGATCGAGCACGGTCAGCGAACCTGTGTCACCCAGCGCTTCACGACCAGCGGTATCGGCGAGCAGCAAGCGGGGCGTGGCATCGGTGAGGATGTGGCTCAGACGTTCGCCCGGATAGGCCGGATCGAGCGGCACATAAGCGGCGCCAGCCTTGAGAATCGCCATCAGCGCGACGACCATGCCGATACCACGCTCCATGCACAACGCCACGCGATCTTCCGGACACACGCCCAGCGCGATCAGATGATGCGCAAGTTGATTGGCGCGTGCATTGAGTTGCGCGTACGTGAGGGACGTGTCTTCGAAGACGAGCGCAATGGCATCGGGCGTGCGCTGCACCTGTTGTTCAAACAACTGATGAATGCACAGATGCTCCGGATACGTCGCCGCCGTGTCGTTCCAGCGTTCGAGCAGTGCGTGCTCCTCGGGCAGCACGAGTTCATGTGCGTGCAGCGGTGCATCAGGTTGATCGAGCGCTTGTTGAAGCAAGCGCGTAAAGCGTTCGCCCAGCCGTGCGATGGTGCGCTCATCGAACAGGTCGGTGGCGTAGCTGAACGTACCGGCCAGTCCGTCCTCCGAATGCGTCAGACTGAGTGTGAGATCGAACTTGGCTCCAGCTTCGGCTGCGGGCAGCAATTCCAGAGTGAGACCGGGCAGCGCGAGCGCTTCCATCGGTGCGTTCTGTAACACGAACATCACCTGGAACAGCGGCGTGCGGCTGGTGTCGCGAACCGGCGCGAGTGCTTCGACGAGTTTTTCAAATGGCAGATCCTGATGCGCGTAAGCGGCCAGCGTCGTATTACGGACTTGCGCAAGCAGATCGCGTAAAGAAGGCGTACCAGAGAGATCGGCACGCAGCACCAGCGTATTGACGAACAGACCGATGAGCGGCTCGATCTGCGCATGCGTGCGGTTGGCGATGGGCGAGCCCACGGCCACCTCCGTTTGCCCTGACAACCGTGCAAGCAGCGTCTGGAACACGGCGAGCAACAGCATGAAGGGCGTGACGCCTTCACGATGCGAGAGCGCGTTCAGGCGCTCGTACAACGCGGGATTTACAGCGAAGGGCAGCGTTGCACCGCGTCCGCTGATCTGCGCGGGACGAGGACAATCGGTCGGCAGATCCAGCGGTGCGAGCTCGGCGAGCTGATTGCGCCAGTACTGAGTCTGACGCTCGAGTTCGGCGCCGGCGAGCCAGTCGCGCTGCCACAGGGTGTAGTCGGCGTATTGCACGGCCAGCGGCGGCAGGGCGATCGGTTCGTTACGCAATGCGGCCGTATAGCAGGCGCCGAGTTCACGCACCAATACACCGCTGGACCATCCATCGGAGACGATGTGATGCATGGTGAACAGCAAGACGTGTTCTTCTTCTGCGAGGCGCAGCAATCGGGCGCGCAACAACGGACCGTGTTGAAGGTCGAAGGGACGGCGGGCTTCGTCTTGTGCGAGGCGTCGGACTTCGTCGGCTTGTGTACCGGGCGCGAGGGTGTCCAACGGCAGTGCGAGTTCCAGTTCCGCAGCGATGCGCTGAACGGCTTGGCCATCGTGCTGCGCGAAAGACGTGCGAAGGCTTTCGTGACGCGCAACGAGCGCGTTCAAAGCGGCATGAAACGCGGGAACATCGAGGGTGCCGCGCAGACGCAGGGCAATCGGGATGTGATAGGTCGATTGTCCGGGGTTGAGTTGCTCGAGGAACCACAAACGTTCTTGCGCGAAGGACAGCGGCAGATGCGCGGGGCGCGGAAGTGCCTGCAGAGGCGGTAACGCGATGACCTGGCGAGACGATTCCTCCAGCGTTTCAGCAAGCGATGCAACGCTCGGCGCATCGAACAGCGCGCGCAGAGGCAATTCGATAGCAAGCGCCTCACGCAAACGCGACACGAGTTGCGTAGCGAGCAAGGAGTGCCCACCGAGCGCGAAGAAGTTATCGAACACGCTCACCCGTTCGAGACCGAGCACGCTGGCGAAGCACTGCGCGAGCGTGTCTTCGAGCGAAGTGCGCGGGGCGACGTATTCGTCGAGGCTTTGCCACAGCGGATCGGGCAACGCGCGACGATCGAGCTTGCCGTTCGGTGTGAGAGGCAGCGCATCGAGCACGACGAAAGCAGAGGGCACCATGTAGTCCGGAAGACGCGAACTCAAGTGCTCGCGCAACGCGTTCGCATCGATCTCCGAAGCCAACGTGACGTAAGCGACAAGCTGTTGATCATCCTGCTGTCTCGCCCGCGCGATGACCACCGCTTCGCGCACAGCCGGATGACTGGCGATCTGCGCCTCGATCTCACCCAGTTCAATACGGAAGCCGCGAATCTTGACCTGATGATCGTTGCGGCCGAAAAACTCCAGACTGCCATCAGGACGATAACGCCCGAGATCACCCGTACGATAAAGCCGCGAACCAGGAACGAACGGATCGTCGATGAACCGCTCGGCAGTCAACTCTGGCCGATTGAGATATCCCCGCGCCACCCCCGCACCACCGACATACAGTTCACCCACAGCACCGACAGGCGCAAGTTGCCCTTGCGCATCGAGCAGATAGACCGTCAGATCAGGAATACGCACACCGATCGGGCTATTGCCGTCCGCGCAGTCCTCGCGCGTCAACGGCCGATAGGTCACGTGAACGGTCGTCTCCGTAATTCCGTACATGTTGATCAGGCGCGGTTGCTGGTCCGAATGCCGCGCGTACCAGGGTTCGAGCATCGACGGATTCAGCGCCTCGCCGCCGAAGATCACATAGCGCAGTGCAATAGGGCCGTCGTTCGCTTCCTGCGCCTGAATGAGTGCGCGAAACGCGCTGGGCGTCTGATTCAGAACGGTGACGCCTTCGCGCTGAAGCAGACGAAGGAAATCGGGTGCGAACCGGGCCACATGCTGCGGCACGATCACCAGCTTGCCGCCATGGCGCAGCGCGCCCCAAAGCTCCCAGACCGAGAAATCGAACGCGAACGAGTGAAACAGGCACCACACATCGCGTTCATGAAAACCGAACCAGTCCTGCGTCGCGTCGAACAGGCGCACGATCTGCGCATGCTCGACCATCACGCCTTTAGGTTTGCCTGTCGACCCGGACGTGTAGATCACATACGCAAGATGAGGCGGAGCGACGGGCACTTGCGGATCGTCCTGCGGATATGAGTCATCGAGCGATGCATCGGGGTCGAGCACGGTCAGCGAGCCGGTGTCTCCCAGCGCTTCACGGCCGGCGGCATCGGCGAGCAGCAGCCGGGGCGTGGAGTCGGTGAGGATGTGGTTCAGACGCTCGCCGGAATAAGCCGGATCGAGCGGCACATAAGCGCCGCCGGCCTTGAGTATCGCCATCAACGCGACGACCATGCCGATGCCACGCTCCACGCACAGCGCCACGCGATCTTCCGGAGCAACCCCCAGCGCGATCAGATGATGCGCAAGCCGATTCGCGCGCGCATTGAGCTGCCCATAAGTGAGCGACTCATCTTCGAAGACCAGCGCGATTGCATCGGGCTTGCTTCGGGCATGCTGCTCGAAGAGCTGATGGATGCACAGATCCGCAGGATAGCCCGCGCCGATGCCGTTCCATGTTTCGACCAGCAGCGTACGAATATCGGGCGGCAACACGTCGAGCTGGTTCACCGGCGTCCGAGGCGCCTGTTCGAGCGCCTGCACGAGACTCGACAACGCCTGCTGCATATAGCCGCACAACTGCTCAGGCGACAGCGGCGCAACGGTCTGCGCAGTGAGTTCGAGACTGTCGCCGTTGTCATCCACCGAAAGCGTCAGCGGATAGTTGGTCCGCTCTTCGGCACTGAGCAATTCGATGCCGTCGAATCCTTCGCGCTCATCCGCCGGGCCTTGATTGTGGCGATAGTTGAGCAAGGCGCTGAAGAGCGGCGCGGGCGCGGCGACACCGCTGCATCGCTGAGCGAGTGCGAGCGGCGCATGCTGATGCTGCAACAAGGCTGCGAGGCGTTCATGCGTGTCACGCACGCTGTCGGCGACTGCGGCACCGGTTATGTCGAGGCGAACCGGCAGCGTATTGATCAACAGCCCCAACGCCTGATCGACGCCCGCCTGCATGCGCCCGAGCAACACGGTGCCGAACACGATGCGTCCATCGGAGTCGACCGCGCTGCCCGCGTTCAGCACGCGCGCCCAGGCGAGATGACAGAGGCTCGCGAGACTTACGCCGAGGCTTCGGGCCTGCGTGCGCAGACGTGAATCGAGCGACGCGGGCAGCGTCACGCGCGCTTCGGCGATGGCCGAGCCGTCATGATGCACGTCGGTGAGGCCGAAGGGCAGCGTCGGTTCGCTGACATCGGCGAGCATGTCGCGGAAGAACGCTTCATGCGCTTGCTGATTCGCATCGAGCCGCGCCTGCGCGACCAGATTGCGGAACGGTTGAGCCGCGCCGAGCGTATCGCCTTTTCCGTTGACGATCGCATCGATTTCCGCATGCATCACATCCAGCGTCGCGTGATCGCCGATCAGATGATGCCAGTTCAGTTGCACGAGCCAGCGGCTGCTTTGCGCTTCCGGGGCGATCGCGATTCGCAGCAGCGGAGCCTGCGTGAGATCGAGGCGTTGCGTGCGGGCATCGAAGTGTTGCGCCAACTGCCCGTCGATCTCCGTGATCGTCACGGGCGCCTTGCGCCAGACGACCTGAGCGGCGGTGCTGAGGCCATCGTGAATGAAGGCGGTGCGCAGAATGTCGTGCCGGTCGATGACGCGCTGCAAGGCATCGGGCCAGGCATCGAGCCGTGCGCGGCTATCGAAGGCGAGGTGCGCGGTTTGCAGATACGGATCGCCTTCCGTGGTCAGCATGTGATGGAACAGGATGCCTTCCTGCAACGGCGCGAGTGCATAGATATCCTGAACATTGGCGAGGCCGCCGGGAACCTGCGCGACAATTCGATCGATGTCCGTCTGCGTGAGTTCGATGAGCGGCAGCATCGCTGGCGTGAGCGCGGTGCAGCCGAAGGTGATCGCATTGGGCGGCACGACGATATCGACCGTGGACGTACCGCGATCGAGTGAAGGCGCCAGCGCACTGAGCACGGGCGTGGCGAACAGATCGCGCACGCTTGCCTGTATGCCGATGCGCCGCAGCCGTTCGATGAGCGTCACGGCGAGCAGCGAGTGGCCGCCGAGCGCGAAGAAATTGTCGTGACGTCCGACGCGTTCGAGCCCGAGCAACTCGGCCCACAACTCGGCGAGCGCGGTTTCGGTTCGACCTTGCGGCGCTTCGAAAGGGCGCAGCGCGAACGCATCGGCTTGCGGATCGGGCAACGCGCGGCGATCGAGCTTGCCGCTCGGCGTCAGCGGCAGCGCATCGAGCGTGACGAAGGCCGACGGCACCATGTAGTCGGGCAGACGCGAGGCAAGATGCTCGCGCAGGGCGCTGGCATCGATATCGGCATGCAGCGTGACATAGGCGACGAGCTGCTGATCCTGCGAACCTTGATGGCGCGCCCGCGCAATGACCACCGCTTCACGCACCGCCGCGTGGCTTTCGATCTGCGTCTCGATCTCACCAGGCTCGATGCGAAAGCCGCGAATCTTGATCTGATGATCGTTACGGCCGAGAAACTCGATATTGCCATCGAGCCGATAACGCGCGAGATCGCCCGTGCGGTACATGCGGCCACCGGGAACGAACGGGTCATCGAGGAAGCGCTCGGCGGTGAGTTCAGGTCGATTCAGATAGCCGCGCGCCACGCCCGCGCCACCGATATGAAGCTCGCCGACCGCGCCCGGCGGCACCACGCGACGTTGCGCATCGAGCACATAGGCGCGCGTGTTGGCAAGCGGCTTGCCGATCACAGGCTGGGTCTGTTCGGCCGTGATCTCGGCGACGGTCGCATCGACTGTGCATTCGGTCGGACCATAGACGTTGAAGGCGCGAAATTGTCCGGCGCGCGCCAGTCGGTTCCAGGTCTGCGGCGTGAGCGGCTCGCCGCCCACGAGAATCGTCAGAGCCGACTGCCGCCGTTCGAGCAGACCAGCGGAAAACAGCGATTCGAGCTGAGTCGGCGTGCAGTCGAATACGTCGATGCCAGCGGTATCGAGGAAATCGACCAGCGCCATCGCATCGGTGCGTACGTCGGCGGAGACGATCATCAGCCGATGTCCGGACAGCAAGGCGGTGAGGTTCTGCACCGACGCGTCGAACGCGATGCTCGCGTTCAGCGTGACGCCGGAGTGCGGCGCACAATGAGCGAATACCGTCGATTGCAAGGCGTGATGCAGGTTCAGCACATGACGATGCTCGACCAGCACGCCCTTCGGTTTGCCGGTCGAACCGGATGTATAGATCGCATAGGCAAGATGATGCGAGGCGAGTCCGGGCACGAGCGGATCGCCCTGCGGCAGCGTGTCATCGAATGATGCGGCGGGATCGAGCACAGTAAGCGCGCCCGTGTCGCCGAGCGCATGACGGCCGGCGGCGTCGGCGACCAGCAGCAGGGGCGAGGCGTCTTCGAGGATGTAACTCAGGCGCTCGCCCGGATAGGCCGGATCGAGCGGTACATACGCGCCGCCGGCCTTGAGGATCGCGAACAGCGCGCCGATCGCGCCGATGCCGCGCTCCATGCACAGCGCCACGCGATCTTCCGGACGCACGCCGAGCGCGATCAGACGATGCGCGAGCCGGTTGGCGCGCGCGTTGAGTTGCGCGAACGTGAGCGTTTCGTCGTTGCAGACGAGCGCGACGGCATCGGGCGTGAGTCGAACCTGCTGTTCGAGAAGCTGATGGATGCACAGGTGCTCGGGATAAGGCGCGGCGGTATCGTTCCATTGTTCGAGCAGCGCCTTTCGCTCGGGCAACAGGAGTTCGAACGCATGCAGCGGCGCGTCGGGCCGCTCCAGCGCCTGTTCGAGCAGACGCGTGAAGCGCCGCGCATGGGCATCCACGTCTTCCGGCGTATAGAGCGACGGATTGCCGTCGAACATCAGTTCAATACCGAATGCATCGCCTTCGTCGTGCACGATCAGCGCGAGATCATCCGGCGTTCCATAGAACGAGCGATTCGAGCCGATCCGGCAGCCCGCGAAGTCCAGCGCAACGCTGTAGTCGGGCATGATGTTCACGGTGGGGCCGAAGAGCGGCCGGTCGGATTCGATGCGTCCCACATCGCGCCGGATGTCTTTGACGCGATAGCGTTGATGTCGCAGGACCCGGCGACTTTGTTTCGACACCGCGTCGAGCAGATCGACGATGCTCGTGTCCTCGCCGAGCGCCGCCCGCAACGGCAGCGCGTTGGACAACATGCCCGGCACGCTTCTCGCCAGTCGTCCGACCCGCGCCGTCACCGGAAAGCCGAGCACCACTTCGGGTTGCCCGCTCAGACGCGCGACATAGGCGGCCATGACCGCCGTGATGAATTGCGGCCACGTCGCGCCGTTGCGCTCGGAGACTTGCCGCAGAAGCCGCGTCGTTTCGGCTGACAGGCGCATTTGCGCGATCGCCTGTGCGGAGCCGTCCGCGTGAATCGGTTCGTGCGCCATGCATTCGCCGAGAATCACCGGCTCGGGACAGTCCGCCAGATAGTCGCGCCAGAACTGCTGATCACGCTCGAACGCGCTGGACGCGCGGTAGGCGTCATCGTCGTCGAGCAGATCGGCGAGCCGTCCCCAGCCGGCTGGCGCGGGCTCGCGTCGCTCGACGAGCGCGGAATAGACCGCCGCGAGACGCTGCGTGAAAAGGAAAAACGAAAAGCCGTCGAACGCGATGTGATGAATCCGCTGAAACAGAAAGAACCGCGTCGGCCCGGCCTGAAAAAGCGTGCCGTCGAAGAGGGGATGACGGCCGAGATCGATGGCTTCGGCAAGCGCGCCCTGCACATGGCGATCGATGGCTTCTACGGGGTCGGGCGCATCGCTGACATCGACCACGGGCAGCGTGAAGTCTACGAGCGCATCCGGCACGACCTGATGCGGCATGCCATCCTCGATGACGATGCGTACCTGCATCGCGTCCGCTTCGCCGACCGTCTGCCGCACCGCCGCTTGCAGCATTTCGATATCGAGCGGCCCGATGATTTCGGTCAACTGCGCGAGATTGAAGCGCGGATCGCGCAAGTCGAGTTGTTGCCGAAAGAAGATGCCCGATTGAGCGGGAGCAAGAGGAAAGCTGAGCATGGCATCAATCCGTATATGCGAGCACGCGGGTGCTCTGGAAACCGATGATCAAGGACATCGTTACCCAACACGCATGGAAGAAATGCACGTTTGTTCGCGTTTCTTCCAGCCGGCCACGGATCCTTGCGTAGTGATCAGACTGTCAAACCTGATTGCCGTCGATATTCGCTTCGCGGGATCTCTCGCATTCGACACAACAGGCCAATCCAATGCGTACAGGATGAGCCCGATGAATTATGGTCGAATTAGAGATGCTCGCGCATCGGCGGTGACAGAGCGATGAAGGGCGGAATCGATCAGGGATTCACGATTCGCGACAGCGAGCCCAGCGCGACGAACGCTCTCATGCGCAGCGCCAGCGCGAGACTTCCCTGTGCCCGGATGACGTCCCTCACGGCCGGGTCGCTCAACGATCCGAGCCGGTTGAGCGGCGTGCGAAAACAATGCGCCAGCGTGATGCCGAACCCGGTATCCGCAGGGTCGACGCCATGCCACCAGAACGGCGGGATATAGAGGACATCGCCGGGCTCGAGCGTCGCTTCGAATTTCATCAGCGACGCGTCCGCGGGAAAGAAACGCGCCCGCTCCTCCATGTGGTGAAGGTTGGACCTGATCGGCCCGGCATACGCGTGCCAGTCTTCATTCGAGAGCCTGAACATCGAGATGCGTTTCGATCCGAGAATCTGTGTCGTCAACGTCTCGTCCGTCGTGTGGTAATGCCACTCGGTCGAAGCATTGCGATAAATGAAAAGACGGTCGCGCGCATAGACGCGTGGCGGCAAATCGCGGTTTGCGCCGAGAAAATCATAGCTGCCGAGATCGGCTTTCCATTCCGGAGGAATGGGCAACGCGCGAATGGCCAACGTGTCTTCCGGGGTGGCGTTGCGCAGTCGCGCGATGGCTTCATCGAGGCGGTACTTCGGCAGGTTCTGGTGCCAGAGTCCGGCCGGACTCGCGTTGAAGGTATCGGATACACCTACCTCACGATTCGTCAGTGCTTCGAGATAACCGGGCGTGCCCCACTTCTTCAATGCAGGCCAGTTCGGGACAGCATGTCTGATGACGACAGGCTGCTGGGCGCAGACGAAATCGCGCCAGAACCTGTCGTGTCCGAGTGTTTCGTTTTCGATCGATGGAAGTTCCACATTCCGGCCCGGAACGAGATCGATAACCTTCACGATGCGCTTTGCCATTTTCTATCCCCAGATCAAGGTTCAATGAGAACGCGGATCGATCGAACGGGCATCGATGAAGTCGAGGCATTGCCTGAGTGAACTATGCGCATGCTCCACTTCCCAGCCGGACGGCACGTCGAGATGAGCGGGCCAGAGCGAGCGTTGCCGCGATGCGTTGATCAGGACAAGGAACGTGGCTCGTTCATCGTCGAATGGGTTGTCCATGCTGTTGCTCCCTTCGTTCGCGTTTCCAGTCGCAATGAAATATAGGCAAAGGGAGTTAGCAATGAATTAGGGGTCGTGTGAGGAAAGATGCGCTCAGGTATCGACGGCCGCCGTCATCACGCGCGCGACTTTTCCTTCTTCCATCCAGACGACCTTGTCGGCGGCGCCGAACCAGCGATCGTCGTGACTGACGGCGATGATCGTCTTTCCTGCCGCCTTCAGCCGCGGCAGCAGTTTCTCGTAGTAATAGCGACGGAACTGCGGGTCCTGATCGGCCGCCCATTCATCGAAGATCAGCACGGGGCGCCCTTCCGCGAGCGCGCTGACCATCGCGAGCCGCTTGCGCTGCCCGCTCGACAGATCCGTGGTGCTGAAACGCCCGAGCTTGTAATGAACCTTGTCGGACAGATCCATTTCCCTGATCAGTTCGGCCAGATCATCCTGCGCGGCATCGAGGCCATAGAGACGATCGAACAGATGAAAGTCGGAGAAGATCACCGAGAACAATTGCCGATACGCCGTCGCATTGGCATCGGTGACGATCTTTTCATCCCAGCGCACTTCACCGCTATCCTGCGCGTACAACTGTGTGACCAGATTGAGCAAGGTGGATTTGCCGCTGCCGTTGCCGCCTGCGATGAACGTCACTTCGCCTGCCTTGATGAAAAGATCGCACGGACCGACATGAAAGCCCTGCTGTCCGTCCGCATTCTTGTAGCTGTAGCTCACGCCGCTTAGCGTGATGCCGTGCGCCAGTACGGGCGCTGATGCGTCGGGCCCCGATTCGGCCGCGCGTTTGGCCTGCTCCAGTTCGCGTTCGAGCGCGTCCAGGCGGTCCACGGCGAGATCGGCGCGCGACACCGCGGGCAGCGCCTGAATCAGACTGGCGATGGCGCCGCCCGAGAACACGATGACGAGAATGATCTTCGCCGGCGTCGACGTATTGCTGATGTAGTACGGCATCAGAAACACCATGCAACCGAGCAGGCCATAGAAAAACGCGTCGCTCAGCGTCTGGCCGCGATTGAAGCCGCGCCCCGAGCTCACGCGCAAATCCTGCACGGCGAGCGCCCGCTGCACGATGTAGTTGTCGAAGAGGTCGGTGTCGCGGCGCGCATTCATCTTGATCTCGCGAAAGCCGCGCAGCAAGTGATCGAAGCTCGAACGAAACGCGCTTTCGAGTTCCGTCGCTTCTTTCGACAGCGCTTCCGCATACTTGTAGCTGCTGCGATAAAAGAACGTCGCGACGCCCAGAAACAGCAGCGTGACACCGAACGCAATCAGCGACAGGTAGCCGATATACAGCGCCGAAGACAATAGCTGCGTGACGAAGTAAATCAGCACGATGACGGTCGGCGCGGCTTCCTCGATGGTCTGCAGGTCCCGGCCGATGGCAAAGTCCACGCGCATCGCGCCGATGTTCTCATAGGCCTCCAGGTCCAGCGAACGCACTGCCCGCGCGAGGCTCAGGCGTTTTTGCAGGATGAAGTTGGAGATCACGGTGGTGGTGGCGTTGAGCGCATAGTTCATCGCGAGAAGCAACGCGACGCTCGCGATGAAGAAGAACGCCATCAGATAGAGGTTCGGGCCTTTCGACTGATCCTGGTTCGCGACGGTCGTGACCAGCGCGATCACGCCGGACATCATCACGCCTGGCAAGGTCGAGGCCAGGAGCAAGGGCGTGCGGTCGCGTCTGGCCTCGCCGAACAGCAGCTTGATGAATTTCATAAGTGCTTGTTATCCCCGTGCTACGGCGCTTCGCGCCGCAGGCTTGCCGGCCGTATGTCGGTCCAGTTTTCGTTGATGTAGGCGATGCACGCCTGACGCGTCGCCACGCCGAACACGCTATCCCATCCGGCGGGCACGGCGGCGAACGAAGGCCACAGGGAATGCTGCCCTTCTTCATTGCGCAGCACGAGAAACTCGCCGGTTTCGTCATCGAAAGGATTCATCTCGCTCTCCGGATCATGGCGTTTGCCAGACGGGATTCACCCATCCGTGTTCGTCATAGTCGGCGAGGCACTGATCGACCAGATCGGTCATCTGTGCCAGCGAACCATCCGCCGACGCCATCGCTTGCAGATGCACCTTGATTTCTTCGTGGCTGCCCATGTAGTTGCGTTCGTAGAGTTCGTGACGGCCCGCGAACTCCGAACCGACTGCGTCCCACATGAGCTTCATCAGCTTGATGCGCTCGCGGTGGCCGATCCCGTTCGAGCCGCGCACGTAGCGGGACAGATAGCGGTCGATCTCCGGGTTATCGAAATCGCGCGTGGAGGACGGCAGATAGATCAGCGCCGAAGCCACGATCTTGTGCACGATTTCCTTGATGCGCCCGTAGGCATCCGGCGCAAGCGCGCGATACGCGAGCGCCGCGTGCAGATTCGGCAGCACCGCGCCATGCACCCAGTGGTCCGGCTGACGCGCCATCGTGTTGGCGAGCGACCAGAACATGTGCCGCAGCGCGATGACTTCGCCGAGCATCACCTGATTGCCGCGAAACTCGTCGCCGCTCGTGACGTGCAGCGCTTTCGAAAGCAGCCCGGTGAGAAAGTCCAGCTTCACCGCGAAACGCGTGCAGCCGTGAAAGCTCGTGCCGTGCATGAAGCCGGAAGCGGTCGGGAAATCCGGCGGCATGGCGTCCGTGCCGTGACTCAGCACGTTTTCCCACGGCACGAATACGCGGTCGAGAATCAGGATCGCGTCGTTCTCGTCGAAGCGGGAACTGAGCGGCGCATCGAAGGGGCTCGACGCCTGCGCTGCCTGATACTCGTACGAGTTGCGGCAGATGAGCTTGAGCCCCGGCGCGTTCATCGGCGTGAAGAACATCACGGCGCGGCTCTTGTCGCTTCGCGCGATGCCCGCGTGATGGCTGAGAAACGTGTAGTGCGTGAACGCGGCGGAGGTCGCGACCACTTTCGCGCCCGAGATGACGAGGCCGCCGTCGGTTTCCTCGTCGATATGAATGTAGACATCCTGCGCCTGCTCGGGCCGCGCGCGATCGATCGGCGGATTGGCGAGCGCGTGATTCATGAAGGGCACCGTTTCCTGCGCGAGCTTGTGCCATTGCCGCGCGTTGTCGGCATGCGCGCCGTAGTAACCGGCGTTGACGTCGAGCGTATTCATGATCGACGCCTTGTAATCCGGCGTGCGTCCCATCCAGCCATAAGTGAGCCGCGCCCACGACGCAATCGCTTCCTGCTGCGCGACCAGATCGTCCGCGTTGCGCGCGTGGCGAAAGTAGCGATGCGTGTAGCCGCCGTTTCCCGTATCCGTCGCGCAGGTGAGCGCGCTCTGATGCGCGGGATCGTGCAGCGCGTCGTAGAGCCGGGCCATCGAGCGCGCGCTGTTGCGAAACGCGGGATGCGCCGCGACGTCGTCGATGCGCTCGCCGTTGAAGAAAACATCGCGTCCGTCCCGCAGGCTGTCGATAAATGCCCGCCCGGTCAACGGCCGCGCCATCAGAGGTCGCGATAGCTCATTCACTGTGTCTCACCCGATTGGCAAATAGATCACGAATGACCGGTCCGATGACCGCGAGCGCGTCGGCCCGCAGCATGTGGTCGTGTTCAAAGGGCACATCGATCACGTTGAGCGCGCCACGGGCGCTCGCCCGCCATGCGCCCAACGAGGATTCGTTAGTGAGGGTAGCGGTGGCGCGCATGAAAGTCATCGGCGCGCTGAGCGGCGCGGGTCGGAACGACGCGGCAAGTGTCGCATGACAGGCCGTCACCTCGACCAGCGCCGGCAACGCGCTTTGGGGAATGTGCGCGAGCGGGCTTTCGATCGCGCGCATATGCTCCATCACGCGGTCCCATTGCAGCGCGCCGTGCGACGCCTCGCTGAACGGATAGCCGATCATCGCGAGGACATTGCCCAGATGCGTGGCCGGCGCGAGCGTTTCGTGCCGCAGGCCGCGCGGCAGATGGCTGTCGAGCAGCACGACATGCGCGACGGTTTCGCCCTGCGCTTCGAGGCTCGTCGCGATCTGATGCGCGACCAGCCCGCCGAACGACCATCCCATCAGCCGATACGGACCGCGCGGCTGAAGCGTGCGGATATGCGCGATATACCGGTCCGCGAGCCCGGCGACCGAAGGCGGCGCTGCCTCGCCGATCAGCATCGGCGATTGCAGGCCGTATAGCGGAACATCGACGCCGATATGCGGAATGAGCGTCGCATAGCACCAGCTCAGGCCGTAGCCGGGATGCACGCAGAAGAGCGGCGCGGCGGCGCTCGCATGCTGCAGCGGCAAGAGGGACGCGAGCGCATCCGGCGCGTAACGATGCCGCATCTGCTCGCCGAGTTGCGCGACGGTCGGCGCTTCGAACAGCATGCGGATGCCGATGTCCACGCCCATCCGGTCGCGGATGCGGTTGACGAGGCGCGCCGCGCGCAGCGAATGGCCGCCGAGCGCGAAGAAGTTGTCGTCGATCGATACGGCGTCGCGCTCCAGCGTATCCGCGAAGAGCTGCGCCAGTTCCGCTTCGCGCGCGTTGCGCGGCGGGAGGAAGCGTTTCGGCGCGCGCGCCGGAGCCGGCAGCGCGGCACGGTCGAGCTTGCCGTTCAGCGTGACGGGCAGCCGGTCGAGCGTCGTGAAGATCGCGGGAACCATGTAGTCGGGCAGACTGCCGACGAGCGCGGCGCGCACGCGGGCTTCGTCGTAATCCGCGCCGGCGACGAGATAGGCGGCCAGTTGCCCGTCGATCAGCGCAACGGCGCAGTCACGCACCGATGGCTGCGCGCGCAGCGCGGCCTCGGTCTCGCCGATCTCGACGCGAAAGCCCCGTATCTTCACCTGATGATCGGAACGGCCGAGAAATTCCAGCTCGCCGTCGGCGGACCAGCGCGCCAGATCGCCGGTTCGATACATGCGCTCGCCCGGCGCGCCGTATGGGTCGGCGACGAAGCGCTCGCCGGTCAGATCGGCCCTGCCGAGATAGCCGCGCGCGAGTCCCCGGCCCGCGATGTACAGATCGCCGGCCGTTCCCGGCGGGCAGCGGCCCAGCCAGCGATCGAGCACGTACACGCGCGTATTCCACAGTGGCCGTCCGATGACCGGTCCCGGGCTTTGCGCCGCGAGTTCCGCCGATGTCGACCAGATCGTGGTTTCGGTCGGTCCATAGACATCGATCACGCGTTGGGCGTGCGCGTGAAGCCGTTCGGCGAGGGGCGCGGAGAGCGCTTCGCCACCTGTGAGCGCGAGCGTGAAGTCCGCATGCTGCATGTCCTCCATTTCGCGCAGCAGCGCATCCCAGAGCGTCGGGGTCGCCTGCATCACGTTGGCGCGCGATGAACCGGCGAGGCGCGCGAGCCGGCGCGGATCCTTGACGTCGTCGGATGAGGCCAGCACGATCGTCGCGCCCGCGAGCAGCGGACCGAGCAATTCGAGACAGGCGATGTCGAAGCCCAGCGTCGTCACCGCGAGCAGGCGGTCGCCGGCCTTCAGGCTCATGCGGTCCTGCATCGCCGCGAGCAGGTTTGCCAACCCGCCGCGCGGCACCGCGACGCCCTTCGGCGTGCCGGTGGAACCGGATGTGTAGATCACATAGGCCAGATGTTCCGCGCGGGAAGCGGGCGCGCCAGCGTGTCCATCGACCTCATGGCCGCCCAGGCTTTCGACTACCAGCGCGGGCTTCGCGTCGGCGAGCATGGCCGCGATGCGCGCCTGCGGATAGGTCGGATCGATCGGCAGGAAAGCCGCGCCGCTCTTCAGCACGCCGAGTACGGCCACCACGATGTCGGGCGTGCGCGGCAAGGTCAGCGCGACCAGATCGTCCGGCCCGATGCCGCGTGCGATCAATGCCTGCGCGAAACGATCGGAGCGCCGTTCGATATCGGCGTAAGTCCAGTGCTCGTCGCCCTGCATGACCGCGATGGCATTCGGCGCGCGGCGCACCTGCCGCGCAAACTGCGTCGCGACATCCGCTTCGGGAATCGCGCGCGCCGTCCGGTTCCACGCGTCCAGACGTTCGGCTTCGGCGGGCGCGAGCAGATCGCGGGCGATGATCGCGGCATCCGGCGCCGTCGTGACGTGCTCCAGCACGCGCACGAATCTTTCCAGCAGCGTGTGCGTCGCGTCGGCATCGAACTGGCTGCTCCGGCAGTCGAGGCGCAGCGTCATGCGCCTGCCCGGAATCGCGACGAGCGTCACCGGATAATGCGTGCCGTCGTATCCGTCGATGCCCGCGATCGCGAGTTCATCGGCGGAATCGGGGGCGCGGATGGCATCCATCGGATAGTTCTCGACGATCAGCAGCGAATCGAACAGCTCGCCGTGTCCGGACGCCTCCAGAATGTCCGTCAGGCCGAGATGCTGATGCGGCAAGCGGTCCGCATGGGCCGCCTGCATGCGCCGGAACAGCGCCGTCCAGCGCTCGCCCGGATCGAGCGTGACGCGCAGCGGCAGCGTATTGATGAACAGGCCGACGCGGCGCTCGACCTCGGGCAGCTCGGCGGGACGGCCCGACACCGTGACGCCGAACACGATGTCCGCGCGTCCCGTGAGCCGCGCGAGCAGCACGGCCCAGCAACCTTGCAGGATCGTGCTGGACGTAGCATCGAGGCGCTGCGCCAGCGCGGCGAGCCGGCCGGTCAGAGACTCGGGCAATTCGATGCGGGCGGTACGCACATCCGGTGCATGCGAACCCGTTTCGGGGCGGCTCAGCCGTGTCGGCCCGTCCAGCCCGCGCAGCGCTTCGCGCCATGCCGCGCGCGCCGCTGCCTTGTCCTGACGCGTCAGCCATGCGTGCTGGTCGCGCAACGGAAGACCGCCTTTGAGCGGCTCGCCGGCATACAGCGACATCAGTTCGGACACCAGAATCGGCATCGACCAGCCGTCCAGCAGCAGATGATGATTGCTCATGACGAGCCGATGCCGCCGTGGCCCGGTCCGGACGAGCGCGAAACGCAGCAGCGGCGCGCGCGTCAGATCGAAGCGGCGCTCGCGCTCGGACGCGAGCACGGCCGACAGCGCCCCGGCGACGTCATCCGCGCCGGACACATCCGTCTCGCGCCACGGCGCGCTCACCGCATCGGCGATCACCTGGACGGGCCGGCCGCCCACCGTGCGAATGCTGACGCGCAACGCTTCGTGACGCGCCAGCAGTGCATCCGCCGCGGCCCGCAGACGCGCGGCGTCGACGCGTCCTTCGAGCGCAAGCGAAATCTGCGCGATATAGGGATCGGGGCCGGACGCATCGTAGAGGGAATGGAACAGCAGTCCTTCCTGCAAGGGCAGAAGCGGCAGGATGTCCTGCGCGCCGGGCGCGGCGGCCTCGATCGCATCGATCTCGGCTTGCGTGAGGGCGACGCCGACATCGGACGGCGTCAGTCCCCCGGTTTCGATTCGGGCGATGGCGCGCAACGCGTCGAACCAGCGCCGTGCCAGTTCGCGGATGGAGGTCTCGTCGAACAGGCCGCTCGCGAAGGTCCAGTGCGCGTGCAGGCGCGCGCCCTCGTCGCTGTCGACGACTTGCGCATCCAGCGCGATCGCATGGGACAAGGGCGCATCGGCGTCGTCGCCGCCTTCGAGCGACAGGCCGCCGATCGAAGTCCACGCGTCGCCCGAGCGGCCGAAGCGGCCCAGATAATTGAACGACAGTTGCGCGTGCGCGCCTGCCAGTTCCGCCGCTGTGCGCGCATTGAGATAGCGCAGCATGCCGTAGCCGATGCCGTGGTCGGGCAGCGCGCGCAACGCTTCCTTGACTCGCTTCACCAGCGCCGCGCCGGGCTCGACGCCGTCGAGATCGATCCGCACGGGATGCAGGCTCGTGAACCATCCCACCGTCTGCGACAGATCGAGCCCGCTTTCGCCCGGCTCGCGGCCGTGCCCTTCGAGATCGAGCAGGACTGGGCGCGTATCGCCGCGCCAGCCGGACACGGCGAGCGCGTAGCCGGCGAGCAGCACGTCGTTGACGCCGCCACGGAACAGCGCGGGCACGCTGCCGAGCAAGCGCGATGTCGTCGCGGCGTCGAGCACCGAGCTCACGCGGCGCGCGGTCGCGAGTGTGTCCGTGCGGTCGAGCGGGCGGGCGCCGAGGGGTGTATCGGGCGCGGCCAGGATCCATCGCCAGCGATCGAGTTCGGCGACGCGCCGCGCGCTATGTGCGTCGTCGTGGAGATGGCGCGCCCAGCCGCGAAAGGACGTCGGCACTGGCGGCAGCGCGGGCGGCTCGCCTTGCGCGGCGAGTGCGTAGGCCTGCGCCAGATCGTCGAGCAGGATGCGCCACGACACGCCATCCACGACGAAATGATGGATCGTCAGCAGAAGCACGCCTGCCGACGCGCCACGGTCGAACCACACGGCGCGCAACACGCGGCCCTGCTGCGGCGCGAGCCATCGTTCGGACGCCTGTTGCTCGCGGGCGATGTGTCGATCGATATCGGCATCGGTCCAGGCGCGCGCGTCGATTCGATACAACGGGGTTTGCGCATCGGCGGCGGGCGCGGCCGTATCGAGTTCTCCGTCGATGAAGCGCGCCCGCAGCAGCGCATGCCGCGCGATCACTGCCTGCAACGCTTCTGCGAGCGGTGCTTGTCGCGCATCGTTCGGCAAGGCCACGCGCATCGACTGACTGAATGCGTCGATCGGACCGCCGCGCGCCATCAGCCAACGCATGATGGGCGTGGCGGGCACGCGGCCGGCTGAGTCCTCCGTGGCCTTCAGGACCTCCGGAACCGCACCGGCGACCCGCGCCAGCGCGGCCGGAGTCTTGTGCCGGAACACATGCGCCGGGCTCAGATCGAGTCCGGCGGCACGCGCGCGGCTCACGAAGCGGATCGACGAAATGCTGTCGCCGCCCAGCGCGAAAAAGCTGTCGTCGGGCTGCACGTCGTCGCGTCCGAGCACGTCGCCGAAAAGGCGTGCGATCAGCGCTTCCCGCTCCGTCGCCCGGACGCGCCGCAGCGACGACGCCGCGCGCGACGGCGCAGGCAACGCGCGGCGATCGAGCTTGCCGTTGGGCGTGAGCGGCAGCGCGTCGAGCACGACGAAGGCCGACGGCGTCATGTACTCGGGCAGACGGCTCGCCACGGCTGCGCGTAGCGAGGTTTCATCGACAGCCGATGCCGGCACGACATAAGCGATGAGCTGCCGCTCGCGCACGGCCACGGCGCAGGCGCGCACGGCATCGTGTTCCATCAGCGCCGCTTCGATCTCGCCCGGCTCGATGCGAAAGCCGCGCAACTTGACTTGCTGATCGACGCGGCCAAGAAATTCGAGTTGTCCATTGGCACGCCAGCGCGCGAGATCGCCGGTGCGGTACAGCCGCGTGCCGGCAGCGCCGAACGGATTGGCGACGAAGCGCTCGGCCGTCAGATCGGGCCGCCCAAGATAGCCACGCGCCAGCCCCGCGCCGGCGACGTGGATTTCACCGGTCACGCCCGCGCCGCACGGTCGCAGGCAGGCATCGAGCACATGAATCTGGCTGTTCCAGACGGGCCGTCCGATCGGCGGCGCGACCGGGCCGGCGAGGTCGTCGCTCATGGTCGCGCAGACGGTGACTTCGGTCGGTCCGTATGCGTTGATGAGCCGTCGCCCGTTCGACCATCGTCCGGCCGTGTCGGGCGTGATGGCTTCGCCCGCCGTGACGATCGTGCACGCGGCGGGAATCGTGGCGGGGTCCATCGCCGCGAGCAGCGCGGGCGGCAACGTCACGCAGGTGATTTCCTGCTCGCGGATCAGCCCGGCGAGCCGTTCCGCAGACATCAACGCCGGATCGGCCAGCACGAGCCGCGCGCCTCGCAGCAGCGTGACGAGCACTTCGGACACGGCGGCATCGAACGAAAGCGACGCGAACTGCAGCACGCGCGATGCCGCCGTGATGCCGAAGCGCGCGGCCTGCGCGCCGACCAGACTCGCGATGCCGGCACGCGTCACCACGACGCCCTTCGGCCTGCCGCTGGAGCCCGACGTATAGACGACATACGCCGGATGGCCGGGCGCGACAACGCGCGACGGCGCGCCGGTCGGCCAGTTCGCGAGCGATGGCAAGGTCGCGAGCGTGCGCGCGGGCCGCGCATCGGCGAGCATCGCGTCGATGCGCGCCTGCGGATAGTGCGGATCGACCGGCAGATACGCGCCGCCGCTCTTTAGCACGCCGAGCATCGCGACCACCATGTCGGGCGTGCGCTGCATGGTCAGGGCGACGATACGCTCCGGGCCGATGCCATGCTCCACGAGCCAATGCGCCAGCGCGTTCGAGCGCGCTTCGAGTTCGCGGTAAGTCAGCTGCTCGCCGGCCTGCATCACGGCGATGGCGTCCGCCGTGCGCGCAGCCTGCGCGCTGAAGAGCGTCGCGACATCGGCTTCGGCGACGGGATGCGCGGTCGCATTCCAGTGGCGGAGTTCATCGTGTTCGGCGCGCGACAGCAGATCGATGCGTCCAACCAGACTGTCAGGCTGCGTGGCCATCGTCCGCAGAATCTGCATGAGCGTGGCGAGCAGCCGCCGCGCGTCGTCGCCGGAAACCAGCTCCGCGCGATGATCGATCCGCACCTCCAGTTCGCGTCCCGGCGTGACCATCACACTTACTGGATAGTGCGTCGTGTCGTTGATGGTCATGCCCGTCAGCGCGGCGCCGTCGATCTCGGCATGCGTGTGCGCGGCAGGATAGTTCTCGAACACCATCAGCGTGTCGAACAGTTCGCCGTGCCCGACGAGCGCCTGAACCTCCGTCAATCCGACATGCTGATGCGGCAGCAGCGCCGACTGGTCGCGCTGGATGCGTTCGAGCAACTGCGCGATGGTTTCGTCGGCGCGCAGTGTCGCACGCAACGGCAGCGTGTTGATGAACAGGCCGACGCGCCGCTCGACATCCTGCAGCTCGGCCGGCCGTCCGGCCGCCGTAACGCCGAAAACGACATCGTCCCGCGCGGTCCGGTGGCCGAGCAGGATCGCCCACGCGCCTTGCGCGAAAGTCGCCAGCGTCAGGCCGAGATGACGCGCGCAGTCTTGCAGGCACAGCGTCGTGTCCGCATCCAGCGTGCCGGTGACGGACTGCTGCCGCGCGGCATGCAGGCCGGGATCGGCGCTCGCGACGAGACGCGTGGGGCCGTCCAGTCCGGCCAACGCCGCGTGCCATGCCTTGCGCGCGCTGTCGCGATCCTGCTTCGCCAGCCACACGAACTGATCGCGCAACGGCGGCGCGACGCCGAGCGGCTCGCCCGCGTATGCCTGCATCAATTCCGACACCATGACGGGCATCGACCAGCCATCGATCAAAAGGTGGTGCAGGCTCAGCACCAGCCGATGGCGGCCGTCGCCCAGCCGCAGCAAGGCGGCGCGCTGCAAGGGCGCGGCAGTCAGATCGAAGCGCCGTTCGCGGTCTTGCGCAAGCCAGTCCGCGAGCGCTTCATGTCGATCGACGTCGCGCCACGGTGTGGAGACGGCACTGTGCAACGCCTGCACGACGCGCCCGTCGACGGTATGGAAACTGACCCGCAACGCTTCGTGCCGCTCGACCAGCCGGTCGATAGCGGCGCGCAGCCTGTCCCGGTCCAGCTTGCCGTCGAAGTCGAGCACCAGTTGCACGATGTACGGGTCGGGGCCGGAGGCATCGAACATCGCGTGGAACAACAGGCCTTCCTGCAATGGCGCGAGCGGCAGAATCTCCGTCGCGGTGGGAATTTCGACTCGCAGCGCCGCGGCGACCGCCGCAGGCACGCCCGGCCACGAAGCGTCGGCGGGCTGTGGCTCGGCGTCTGGATCGCGCGCGACGACGGCGAGCGCTGCCGGGGTCTTTTCGCGAAAGACGTCGGCTGGCGTCAGCACCAGCCCCGCCTTGCGCGCGCGGCTGACGAGCTGGATCGACAGAATGCTGTCGCCGCCCAGCGCGAAGAAGCCATCGTCCGCTCCGACCGATGCGAGGCCGAGCACTTCGGCGAACAGCTTCGTCAGCGTCGCTTCGCGTGGGCTCGCGGGCTGGCGCGTCGCGGACGGCCGCGCCTGGAACGCGGGCAACGCCTTGCGGTCGAGCTTGCCGTTGCGCGTGATCGGCAGCCTGTCGAGCCTGACGAAGCCGACCGGCATCATGTAGTCGGGCAGGCGCTGGCGGAGCGCCGCGCGCACGTGGTTTTCGTCGTAATGCCCGTCCGCGACGACATAAGCGATCAGGCGGCTGGCCGCGCCGTCCTGCTGCGCCAGCACTGCGCAGGCCCGGATCGAAGGCTGCTCGGACAGCGCGGTTTCGATTTCACCCGGCTCGACGCGCAGTCCCCGCACTTTCACCTGCTGATCGGCACGGCCCGCGAACTCAAGTTCCCCCGCTTCGTTCCAGCGCGCGAGATCGCCCGTGCGGTACATGCGCGCGCCGGGCGGGCCGTAAGGATCTGCGACGAAGCGTTCCGCCGTGATGCCCGTCAGGCCGACATAACCGCGCGCGAGGACATCGCCTGCGATGTACAGATCGCCCGCGACGCCGATCGGGCAGACGTTCAGGAAGTCATCGAGCACATGAATCCGCGCCGATGCGCGCGGCGCGCCGATCGGGACCGGATGCCGCAGCCGCCGGTCCGGCCTTGCCCGAAAACTCGTGACGAACACGCTGGTCTCGGTCGGGCCATAGCAGTTCAGGAGCGTTATTTCCGGGAAACGCCGCAGCACGCGCTGAAAGCTCGCGACCGACGCCGTGTCGCCGCCGGTCAGGATCGTGCGCAGTCCGCTGAGGCATTCCAGATCTTCCGTGACCAGCAGATTGAAGAGGCTCGTCGTCAGGAGGAGATTGCCTGCGCCGTGCGTGGCGATTTCGCGGCGCAGGTCGGCGGGCGTCAACTGCTCGCACGTGGCCACGACCAGTTCGTCGCCGCGCAACAGGGCGCTCCAGATTTCGTAGCTGCTGGCGTCGAACGCATAGGAGGACTGGAACAGCACGCACTGCGGCGGGAAGTCCAGCAGATCCATCGCCATGTCGACGAGACCGCCGTGCGTCAGTTCGATGCCCTTGGGCTGCCCGGACGAACCGGACGTGTACATGATGTTGACGAGCGACTGCGGCGCGATGTTGATATCGACGGGCCGGTCGTCGCCTTCGGCGAGCATCGCGGAATCGATATGCAGCGCGGCCACGGGCCAGTCGATGGCGCTCGAACCGGCGTCGTGCAGGACCAGCGCCGTGTGCGTGTCGTCGAGCATGCGCTGGCGGCGCTCCGGCGGCTGGCCGCGATAGAGCGGCAGATAGCACCCGCCCGCCTTCACGATGGCGAGCGTCGCGACGATCAGTTCCAGCGAACGCGCCATGTCGACCGCAACGCGCGCCTCGCGCGCGACGCCATGCGCGCGCAGCCGATGCGCCAGCCGGTTCGACATCCGGTCGAGTTCGCGATACGTCAGCGCGCGCCCGCCGCTGCCGCCGCTACGCAGGGCGATGGCGTCGGGCTGCCGCTCGACGATCTGCGCGAACCGTTGCGGGATCGACTGCGCGTCGCGTCGACGCTGCGGCGACGGCGCGCCGAACGCGAGCGTCGCCGCGCGTTCATCGGCGGCGAGCACGGCATGTCGGCCGATGCTCGCGTCGGGATCGGCGATGGCCTGATCGAGCAGACGCTGAAACGCGGACGTCATGCGGCGCGCCGTCTCCGGATCGAACAGTTCGGCGGCAAATTCGAGGCTGCCTTCGATGACGCCGTACGCGTCGTCGCCGCTGCCGCGCGCAACGAGTTCGAACGCGAGATCGAACTTCGCCGCCGCATTGCCGATGACGCGGGCAAGCGCGCTCACGCCTGGCAGCGCGAGTGGCGCGTCAGCGCCGTATTCGAGCGTCAGCGCAACCTGAAACAGCGGATGGCGCGCGACGCTGCGCTCGGGATTAAGCGTCTCCACGATGCTCGAAAACGGCACTTCCTGATGGGCATAGGCGGCGAGATCGGCTGCGCGCACGCGCGCGAGCAGCTCGCGGAAGGTGGGATGACCGCTGGCATCGACGCGCAGCACCAGGCTGTTCACGAAGTAGCCGATGACGTCCTTGAGTTGCTCGTCGAAGCGCCCCTCGCCCGGCGTGCCGATGAACACGTCAGTGCCAGCGCCGAAGCGCCGCAACACGGCAACCAGCGCGCTCTGCAAGACCATGAAGAGCGTGGCGTGGTGAGCCTGCGCGAAGTGCGCCGCGTGGCGATGCAAGTCCGGCTCGATGCGAAACGCGATGCGCTCGGCGCGGCCTGATCCATCGGTGGGTCGTGCGCGTACGCGCGGCAACGGCAATTCATCCGGCAGGTCGGCCAGCGCATCGCGCCAGTAGGCGAGTTGCCGGTGCGCAAGACTGCCGGTTTCATCGGACGGGCCGAGCAGCGTGCGCTGCCACTGCGCGAAATCGGCGTACTGCACCGGCAGCGGCGTCCAGTCCGGTTGCGCGCCTTCGTGCCGCGCCGCATAGGCCGTCGACAGATCGCGCAGAAAGGGCGCAAGCGATGCGCCATCGAACGCGATGTGATGGAACTTGAACACCAGCACGGCGCGATCGTGCGCCCAGCGCAGCACGCGCGCCCTGAAGGGTATCTGGCTTGCCAGGTCGAATGGCATGCCGGCTTCGGCGGCGATATGGCGATCGAGTTCGGCAGGCGTCGAGTCGGTGACGGCGAGCAGGTCATCGAACTCATCGGCGGGCACGAGATGCGGGACCACGCCATGCTCCGCATCGCGAAAGAGCGTGCGCAGGCTCTCGTGACGGGTGACGATGTCGAGCAGCGCGAGGCGCAGCGCGCGCAAGTCGCACGGTCCCGTCAGATCGAAGGCGTAAGGCAGATTGTAGGCGGCGTCGCCGCGTCCCAGCCGCGCGAGAAACCACAGTCCCTGCTGACCCGCCGACACGCAAGCGTGCGCGCCCGAACCCGCCGACGACAAGCGCGGGCGACGTGCGCCGCCGCCTGCGAGCAATGCCGCGAGCCGCTCGACGGTCGGCGCGCTGAATACATCGCTGACGCTTGCATCGACTTTCAGTACGGCGCGGATCCGGTTCGCCAACTGAGCGGCAAGCAGCGAATGGCCGCCGGATGCGAAGAAATCATCGTGGATGCCTACGGCGTCCAGCCGCAATACGTCGGCGAACAGGCGCGCAAGTTCGATCTCGACGGGCGTCCGGCCTGCGGTGCGTCCAGCAGTATCGCGCTGCGTTTTGGGCAAGGCGGCGCGATCGAGCTTGCCATTGGGAAGCAGCGGCAGCGCCGGCAGCGCAACGAAGGACGACGGCACCATGTAATCCGGCATCCGTCGCGCCAGCGCGTCGCGCACGGTGGCTTCTTCATATCCGGACGCGGGCACGACATAAGCAACGAGCCGCTCATTCTCCTGCAAGGCGACGGCCGCCGCCGCAACCTGCTTGTGCGCGAGCAGCGCCGCCTCGATCTCGCCGGGCTCGACCCGGAAGCCGCGAATCTTGACTTGCCGGTCCGCGCGGCCGAGATAGTCGATCTCGCCGTCGCCGCGCCGCCGCGCGCGATCACCCGTGCGATACATCCGCGAGCCGGGCGGACCGTGTGGATCGGCGAGAAAACGCTCCGCCGTCAGGCCGGGTTGTCCGAGATAGCCTCGCGCCAGTCCCGCGCCGGCGAGGTAGAGTTCGCCGGGCTCGCCGTCGGGGCAGGGCCGCAGGCTTTCGTCGAGCACGTAAGCCGAGGTGTTCCAGAGCGCGTGGCCGATCGGCGCGCCGTTCTGCATCGTGGCAACGGCGTGCAGGCTGTCGCCGCTCGCTTCCGACGAGCCGTAGAAATTCACCAGACACGCATCCGGCACGCGCGCCGCGAAGCGCGCGGTCAACGCGGGCGGCAGCGGCTCGCCGCTGCATATCCAGAGCGGGCACTGGTTCAGCGCGGCGTGATCGGGCTGATCGAGCAGGGCGGCGAGCAGGCTCGGCACGACCGTGATGCGCCCGATGCCCAGACGCGCGATCTCGGCGGCCAGCAGCGCCGGGTCGCGGGCGACCTGCGCATCGGCAAGCGCGACGGTCGCGCCGGCGATCAGCGGCGCGAGGAGTTCCGTGGCGCCGTCGATAAAGCTCATCGAACTCTTGGCGAGAACCGTCTCGCCGGGCGCGAACGGATACGTCGCGGCAATCCAGCACAGGCGGTTCACCAGACCGACGTGCAGGCCGACCACACCCTTGGGCCTGCCCGTGGAACCCGATGTGTAGATGACGTAGGCCGCATCGAGCGGCCGCGCACGCGCGCCGCCGCCGCGAACAGCGGTTTCCCCTTCGGCGCACTGTTCGTTGCCGGGCAGGTCGACCAGATGCAGTATCGGTATGTCCTGCACGGCATCGGCCAGTTCGGCGGCGAGCGCGGTGCTGGTCAGCACGCACGACGGGCGCGCGTCGCGGGACATGAAGGCGAGCCGCTCGGCGGGATACGCAGGGTCGAGCGGCAGATAGGCCGCGCCGCTTCCGAGCACGCCGAGAATGGCGATCACCATGTCGAACGACCGCGGCAGCGCGATCGCGACGATGTCGCCTGGCCCGAGTCCGCGCGACATGAGCTGATCGGCGAGCCGGTTCGCACGCACGTTCAGTTCGGCATAGGTCATCTGCCGGGCGCCTTGCACCAGTGCCGGGGCGGCCGGCGTGCGCGCGGCCTGCCGCTCCAGCAGGTCGCACACGGTCAGCATGGCCAACTCGTCGGCGGACCAGCGCGCAGCGTCGTGGCCGCCTCCGATCTGATCGGTCAATGCGTCCATTCCGTCAGTGATCCTGATGATGACTGGCTACGAGTCCGCGCGCGCGCAACTCGGGAATGACGGCGCGGCCAAATTCCTCGAAGGTGCCGGGGAAATGCGTCGGCGTGATGACGAAGCCGTCGCAGCAGTCTTCGAACAAGGCTTGCAGTTGATCGGCGATGTCAACCGCCGTGCCGACGAGACGCGGCGTGCCCGTGCTGCCCGACAGAGCGATGGCGGCCTCGTCGACGCTGACGTCCGGCTTCGTGTCGAGCAGCTTCGCGAGCCACGCCAGCGTGCCGCCAGCGTCGACCGCGGGCCGCCTGTGCTGGCTTTCGAGAATCGGCTGCAGCGGCGCATCGCCGGACACGTCTGACAGATCGAGGCCCAGCATCGCGGCCAGATAGCTTCTCGCCGCGTCCGGCGCGACGAGCGTGTCGAGATGCGCGGCGCGAGCCTCGGCGATATCGCGCGTTTCACCGATCACGGGCTGCACGGCGGCCATCAGGCGGATGTCCTGCGGCGAGCGGCCCATGCGCGCGGCGCGCGCCCGGACGTCGTCACGCAACTCGCGCATGGCGGCGGGCTCGTTCTGGATGGCGAAGATGACTTCCGCCCAGCGCGCCGCGAAGTCCCGGCCTCGGGGCGACACGCCGGCGGCCATCAGCGTCGGATTTTCCCGATAAGGCAAGGTCAACGGGCCGCGTATGTCGAAGTGACGGCCTTTGTGATCGATCTGACGGATCTTGTCGGCGCGGGCATAGACGCCCGATTTCTTGTCGGCGACGAGCGCGCCTTCATCCCACGAAGACCAGAGGTCGTTACAGACCGTCAGCACTTCTTCGGCGCGCTCATACAGATCGCTGTGATCGAGCGATGTCAGATGCGCGAAGTTGATGGCATTGCTCGCTCCCGCCGAGGTCACGATATTCCATGCCATGCGACCATGACTGAAATGATTCAGTGTACTAAGCGTTCTGGCGAGATGATACGGTTCCATGAAGGTGGTCGACAGCGTGACCGTGAACCTGAGCCGCCGTGTTACGCCGATCATCGGTGAAACGAGCAGCGCGGGATCGTGACGGAGCGCGCCGCTCGCGCCACGGCTCGTCATCGTTTGCCAGACGCCGTCATCGCCCATTGGAACGGCGAGCGACTCCGGCACGAAAGCATAGTCATAGCCGTAGCGATCGAGGCTGCGAGCGAGGTTTTCGTAGAGCTCGCGATCGCAGAAATCGGTTTCGCTATAGGGATGGCGCCACATTGCGCCGAAGTGGCTGCCCGGAGTAAGCACATACGCCGAAAGAAGCATGTGCCGGCGCATCACGACACGGCTCCGGTTGCCGTGTCACACATTTGCGATGCCTTTATGCGATCATTTCCACCAGGGATCATGACGACCATGCGACACCACCTTTTTACTGGTAGTCACCAGAATTTCTGCGTATATTGTTCTAGTGTGATTGAAGTTGTCAATTAAGTTTCCCTGAGGGTAATGACATGAAAGACAACATTGCAGTCGCCGAAACTCCTCATACGGAAAAAATTACAAGCGACACGCCCGCTGTGGTCCGCAGCACGAGTCCGGCCACCAATGGCGTCAAGCTCGTGGGTGAAGCATTCGTTCCCGGCGCGAGTCTGTTGATGGACGGAAACGTCGTCAACGGGGCCGCGCATGTCGCCGCTGGCATCGGCATCAAGATGTTGTTCGGGCCGGTGGGTCTGCTGCTCGCAGCGGCCGATTCCTACTCGAAATCGGTGACCGACAAATACCTGTGGAATCACGTCAGCGATCTGGTCGACAAGGCCAAGGAAACCCGCAGGGCGAGAGCCGAGGCGGCACGTCCGCCGGCGGAATGAAGCCTGCCTGATTCACTGCCGGTAACACCACAAGCATCACTGAGCATTTTTCCTTCAGATGCGCTCGAAGCAATCCATACGCGCGTCTGAAGGAGTTCGTACGCTCGTCTCAATGCTCGAGTCGCTGGAAGACCCGAAGCTCGTGCCCATAGATCAGGCGGGGAATGAACTCATCATGCACGAGAGCGAGCTGGTGATCGCGGGCCCAGGCTTCCACAGCGCCTTCGGGGACCTGCTCCACCCACTCGCGCGTAAATACGTAATCGTCGATGTTATGAGCGAGGCGTCGCCCGCCCGGGCGCGCGGTCATGTCCTTGTACAGAAAGATGCCGCCTGGCCTGACACGATGGACGGCGGCTGCAAATACATCGCGCCTGTCCGGCGGCGGAACGTGATGGAGGACATCGATCATCGCGACGATATCGAACGGCCCTTCGGGCGCGTGGGCGACGGACCGGATATGTTCGAACGTCAGCATGTCCTGCGCGCCGAGCCGCTGCGCGGCGGCGCGCGCCGATTCCAGCGGCGGCGCCATGACGTCGCAACCCACGCCGCGCCGGATCTTCTTTGTCGCGGCGAGCACCGCGAGCAGGGAGCCCGCGCCGCAGCCGACGTCGAGCATATCGGCGCCGTCGCGGACGAATTGCAGCAGCTTGTCGTAAGGGCAGACATACGGGCGAATCGCGCTCAGCCATCGCAATGGCGTGGGCGTGTCGCAATAGGCCGCGTAGAAGAAACGCCGCAATTGCGCGGGCGTTGCCGAGGCGTCTATGGAGGGGATGGAAGCAGATGCGGGAGCGAGCATTTCTATCCGGGGGTGTCGTCCGATCTTGCGCTCGATGTTACTATGCAAACACTTCTTGCGCCGCCAATTTATCCGAATTCTTCGTTCTCCGCACGAGTTGATGCCAGATGAGCACAGCGGATCCAGTCGATGACGATGCTTCCGAACCTCAAAAGCATCGCGTAGTCAGGCACGTCCGGTATCGGATGAGCCGCAGCGAAAAGTTCATTGCGGTGTCGCTGATCGTCGGCGTCATCGTGCTTGCGCTGATTCCCTTTGTGTTCATCATCATTCCGGCGGGGCACGTCGGCGTGCTGTATCGCTTGCTCAGACACGGTACCGAGACGAACTTCGTCTATCACGAAGGGCTCAATGTCAAGTGGCCGTTTGATCGGATCTACACCTACGAAGTCAGGACCAAGACGCTCGACGAAAGCGTCCACGCGCTCGCCCGGGACGGACTCAGCGTCCAGGTCGAGATTTCGGTTCTGTATCGCCCGGTGCCGGATAACGCGGGAAAGCTGCATCAGGAAGTCGGCTATGAATATGTCGACCGCGTGGTGCGGCCGATTTCGCTCGGCGCCGTGCGCGATATCATCGGCAAGAGCGATCCGCATGATCTGTATCGCATCAACGTCGAAGAACTGGAAGGCCGCATACTCGAAAAGATGCACGGGTCGCCGGCTGCGGCAGGGCTCATTTTCTTCGAGCGCGTTGTCGTGCGCGATCTCGATCTGCCGACAACCGTGAACGACTCGATCAACCGAAAGCTCACGGAAGAGCAGAATGCGCAGGCCTATCAGTTCCTGATCGCGCAGGCGAAAGATGAAGCGGAGCGCAAGAGGATCGAAGCTATCGGCATTCAGACTTTCTATTCCATCGTCGCCAATTCGCTGACGCCTCAATTGCTGACATGGCGAGGCATCGAAGCGACCGTGCAGTTGTCCAATTCCAGTAACTCGAAGATCGTCGTCGTGGGCGGCGGGAAGGATCAGCTCCCGTTGATTCTCGGGAGCGATATTGCCAAACAGCCGGATCTGCCTGCTCCCAAGCCAGTGGACCCGCAGTCGCATCAGCTTCCGCAATGGCATGAGCTTCCGAAGCTTTTCCCCAACGCGGGCGATGGAAGTTCGGGTGCTGAAAACAGTGGCGGCAGCACGGGTTCAGGCAATGACAGGAATCTTTCTCAGGCCGCCAGCCCCGGCGTGAAGAAACCTTGATTCGATTTCGGGAGGCGCCATCATGATCGTCATTCCAACCTTCGTTTATGTCGTGCTTTGCCTGCTCGTCGCTTATCGTGGCCGGCGCACGCATATCGGTTATCTCGGCAGCTTTCTTCTGAGCCTGTTCCTTACGCCGGTTATCGTGTTCGTGGGATTGCTGCTGCTGACGCCATCGCCGGAGAATGTCGAGATTGTCTATCGCGGGGACAAGCAGAAGGTTTAGCGTGCTGGACGATTGCGCAGGAACGGATCAGGACGGCAATACAGAATAAGAAAGGAAGCGAGCAATCCGAGCCGAAAGAGCGGCGGCATGATCACGACCAAGGCGGATATGAAGAATACCGTCAGCATGATCCACGCCCTGAACCACTGCCACCTTCGGGGATAAACGTCAGCTCTGTTCTCTCGATGATGGGAATAGCTTTCCCACATCAGGACCATATAGGTGCCCTGCACCAGAAGAAACACGAGCGCATAGAGCGTGAGCGGAAAGGTGGCCATTTCGCTTTCAGCGAGCCAGGCCGTGGTAAATGGAATGAAAGATATCGCGAACAGGTTGGCGAAATTGGCCAGTGCCAGCGTGCCGGTCAGATGCTGAGCGTGCCGGAGCACAGCGTGATGGTTCAACCAGACCACGGCGACAAATGCATAACTCACCGCATAGCTGACGAGATCCGGCCATAGGCTCAGCAACGCGCGCAAATCGTGACCCGTCGGCGGTTTGAATGCCAGCACCATGACGGTGATGATGACGGCAAAGATTCCGTCGGAGAGCGCATAAAAGCGCGCCAGTCGGTCTTCGGCTTTGATCATGATGTCAGTGGCTTTATCACGGACCTTCACCATATTATTCGACAGGCGTCAGGTCTGCGCGAAACCGGTCCGACGCTGCGACGATTCACGGTGACAACCGCCACGGAGCCGTTTCAGTGCGCTACGCGCTTGCGTTCCTCGTCAATGTGATCCTGCCTTGGGTCGCTTATCGACTCGCACTGCCGGGTCTCGGCACAGAAGGCGCGCTCCTGGCTTCAGCCGTGCCGCTCTGTATCTGGCTTTGCGTCGACCTTGCCCGTTTTTCCCATTTCGATGCCCTGAGCGCGATCGTACTGGCCGGCATTCTGATCTCCACTTGCGTGCTTGCGCTGAAACCCGCGAACTGGCTTCTGCAATCGCGTGCGCCACTGGTCAGCGGCACCATCGGCGTGTTGTTTCTGCTTTCGCTCCTGTTACGTCGCCCGCTCGTGTTTTACCTTGCGCGCTCGACGCTCTCGCGCGAGCGCCAGGGCCGCGAACGCGAATTCGACGCGATGTGGCAGAACCGCCCGCAACTCGTGCGATCGATTCGGCTGATGACGGCCGTCTGGGGCATCGGCCTCGTGAGCGAGAACGCGTTGCGACTGTGGGTGGTCAATTCGATCGACGTCGAACACGCCGGACGTGATTCGAACTGGATCGGATACGCCTGCTACGGCGGACTGACGGTCTAGACGATGCTCTATCGCCGCATGTATCTGCGCAGACAGCAGGGTCAACCCTGATTGTTCCGATGCGCCGTGCTCTGATACCTTCAACATCATACGTATGATCTAGAAGAAAATCCGATGCCAACCTTGCACCGGCAAGTGCTGAACCAGATGGGCGAGCAGATCTGCGCGGGTAAATTCGCGCCGGGCGAGATTCTGCCCGCCGAAGACGAACTCGCAGAACTGATGCAGGTAAGCCGCATCACGATTCGCGAGACGATGAAGTCGCTGTCCGCGAAGGGCATGCTCCAGGTGAGACGACGTCACGGCACGATCGTGCTGCCGCGCTCAAGCTGGCAGTTGTTCGATCCCGACGTCATCACATGGCGCGCGCGCGCCGGCACGGTCGACGCCGATCTCATCCGCGACCTGATGGAATTGCGCACGATCATCGAGCCGAACGCCGCCAAGCTCGCGGCAAAGCGCGCGACACCGGAAGACCGCGTTGCGGTGCGTCGCGCGTTCAGGGCGATGGAGCGCGCCGTCGCGGGGCAAGGCGAGTACGTGCCCGCGGATCTCGCGTTTCACGGCGCGATCCTCACCGCGTGCCACAACCAGTTCGTTCAGCAGATGCAAAACGCGCTCTCCGCGATCCTGCGCACGAGCTTCGAGTTGAGCTCGGAGATCGAGGGCGGCCCGGCGCGCTCGCTGCCGATGCACGAAGCGTTGTGCATCGCCATCGAGCAAGGCGATGCATCCGCTGCCGAGCAGGCCGTGCTCACGCTGATCGAACGCGCGGAAAAGG
The DNA here is from genome assembly GCF_018408855.1 of Caballeronia sp. NK8. Lineage (GTDB taxonomy): Bacteria > Pseudomonadota > Gammaproteobacteria > Burkholderiales > Burkholderiaceae > Caballeronia. Next base: position 291,913 of record NZ_AP024325.1, read on the forward strand.
ACTTCGACGATCGCGCGATGCTCAATCGCACCGCGAACGACAAGCCTCTGTAGCAGCGCGTCTCCGATACGCAATTGAAGGACCGCAGCCTCGAAAAGAGGTCGCGCGGGCGCGCTCGCGTCCGCGTTTTTGAATGTATCTGATCAGGGAAACACGCATGAACAAGTTGTTCGATCTCAATGGCCGCACGGCGCTCGTCACGGGCTCGGCGCGCGGCATCGGCTACGCACTCGTGGAAGGGCTCGCGGCGGCGGGTGCGCGCGTCATCGTCAACGGCACGAAGGCCGATACCGTCGACGCCGCGGTGAGCCGCCTGCAGGCGCAAGGCTTCCATGCGCGCGGCCGGGCCTTCGACGTCACCGATGAATCGTCCGTCGCCGCCGCCTTCGCGGCATGGGACGCGGAGGGCATCGAGGTGGACATCGTCGTGAACAACGCGGGCATCCAGTTCCGCAAGCCGATGATCGAACTCGCGCTCGCCGACTGGCAACGCGTGATCGATACCAATCTGACGAGCGCGTTCATCGTCGCCAGGGAGGCGGCGCGGCGCATGATCGAGCGCAAGCGCGGCGGCAAGATCATCAACATCGGCTCGCTGACGAGCGAAGGCGCGCGCGCCACCGTCGCGCCTTACACGGCCGCGAAGGGCGGCATCAAGATGCTCACGCGCGCGATGAGCGCCGAATGGGCGCCCTTCGACATTCAGGCGAACGCGATCGGCCCCGGCTACATCCTCACCGACATGAATCAGGCGCTCGTCGATAACGCGAGCTTCGACGCATGGGTGAAGAGCAGCAACCCGTCGCAACGCTGGGGCAAGCCCGAAGAACTCGTCGGCACGGCGGTGTATCTCGCGTCGCCCGCATCGAGCTATGTGAACGGACAGATCATTTACGTCGATGGCGGCTGGCTCGCCGTCCTTTGACATCGGAGATATTATGGATAACTTAAAGACGGTAGCGCCGCAAAGATGGTGGCATCTCATGCCGATCATCTTCATCACGTACAGCCTCGCTTATCTGGATCGCGCGAACTACGGCTTCGCGGCGGCGGCGGGCATCGACAAGGACCTGGGCATCACGCCCGCGACTTCATCGCTGATCGGCTCGCTGTTCTTCCTCGGCTACTGCCTGTTTCAGGTGCCCGGCGCGATCTACGCGCAGAAGAACAGCGTCAAGAAACTGATCTTCGCGAGCCTGATCCTGTGGGGCGTGTGCGCCGCCGCAACCGGCATGGTCAGCAACATTCCGATGCTGATGACGCTGCGTTTCGTGCTCGGCATCGTCGAGGCGGCGGTGATGCCGTCGATGCTCATGTACATCAGCCGATGGTTCACGCGCACCGAACGCTCGCGCGCGAACACGTTCCTGATTCTCGGCAATCCGGTGACGGTGCTGTGGATGTCGATCGTGTCCGGCTACCTCGTGCGCAACTTCGGCTGGCGCGAGATGTTCGTGATCGAAGGCGTGCCTGCGGTTTTGTGGGCCATCGTGTGGTGGTTCACGGTGAAGGATCGTCCGGCCGACGCGCCGTGGATGAGCGACAAGGAGAAAGCCGATTTCGACGCGATCCTCAAGTCCGAGCAGGCGCATATCGCGCCGGTGCGCGACTACAAGGCGGCGTTCCGTTCGTCGATCGTGCTCAAATGCTGCGCGATTCATGCGTTGTGGAGCATCGGCGTGTACGGGTTCATCATGTGGCTGCCTTCGATTCTGAAGTCGGCATCGAAGACGATCGATATCGTATCGGTCGGCTGGCTCTCCGCCGTGCCGTATCTCGCGGCCATCGTGCTGATGCTGATCGCGTCGTATCTGTCGGACAAGACGCGCAATCGCAAGCTCTTCGTGTGGCCCCTGCTGTTGGTCGGCATGATCGCGTTCGTCGGGTCCTATCTCGTCGGAAGCTCGAATTTCTGGCTGTCGTTCGGCTTGCTCGTGATCGCGGGCGCGACGATGTATGCGCCGTACGGACCGTTCTTCGCGCTCGTGCCCGAACTGATTCCGAGCAACGTGCTGGGCGGCGCGATCGGTCTGATCAACGCATGTGGCGCGCTCGGCGCGTTCCTCGGCGCGTGGCTGGTCGGTTATCTGAATGGAGCGACGGGAAGTCCTTCGGCATCCTACGTGTTCATGGCTGCGGCGTTGCTCGCGGCGGTCGTCCTCATGATGCTGGTGCCCGCGCAGTCGGGCCAGCGCTCGACACCCAGGGGAGGCGCGGGCACGAAGTCCGATGCCGTGTCTTCCGCTCTCGTGGATTAACGCAATGGCAACGCTCATCACCGACGTCAAAGTCATTCTGACCGCGCCGGAAGGCATCAATCTCATCGTCGTCAGGGTCGAGACGAATCAGCCCGGTTTGTATGGGCTCGGCTGCGCGACGTTCGCTTACCGTCATCTCGCGGTCAAGTGTCTGATCGAGGAATACTTGCGGCCTTTGCTCATCGGACGCGATGCCGAAGCGATCGAAGAGCTGTGGCAGCTGATGCATCAGAACGCATACTGGCGCAATGGTCCGATCGAAAACAACGCCATTTCAGGCGTCGATATGGCGTTGTGGGATATCAAGGGCAAGCAGGCGAACATGCCGCTGTATCAGTTGTTCGGCGGCAAGGTGCGCGAAGGCGTGCCGATCTATCGTCATGCCGATGGCCGCGATCTGAACGAACTGTGCGAGAACATCCAGCGCTATCGTGAGCAGGGCATCACGCATATCCGCTGTCAGAGCGGCGGTTATGGCGGCGGCGCGTTCGGCCGCGCGCCGTCCCATGCGCCCGAAGGCGCGGCGGACGGTATCTATCTCGACAGCCGCAAGTACATCCGCGAAACGCTCAAACTGTTCGATGGCATCCGCAGCAAGATCGGCTTCGATGTCGCGTTATGTCATGACGTGCACGAGCGCCTCAAGCCCATCGAAGCGATTCGTTTTGCGCGGGAACTCGAACCCTACGACCTGTTCTTTCTCGAAGATGCGATCGCGCTCGAAGAGGGCGAGTGGATGCGCCAGTTGCGCGAGAAGACCACGACACCGCTGGCGCAGGGCGAGCTCTTCAACAATCCGTACGAGTGGCGTTTTCTGATCACGGAACGTCTGATCGATTTCATCCGCGTGCATCTGAGTCAGATCGGCGGCATCACGGCGGGACGCAAGCTGCAGATTTTCGCGGAGCAGTTCGGCGTACGCACCGCGTGGCATGGTCCGGGCGATATGTCGCCGCTCGCGCATGCGGCGAACATTCATATCGATCTCGCGTCGCGTAATTTCGGCGTGCAGGAATGGTCGGGCACGGAGCCGCCGAACTTCGTCATCCAGGAGCTCAAAGGACCGCGCGAGGCATTGCTCGATGTGTTCCCCGGGCTGCCGCAGTTTCGCAACGGTTTCGTCTACGCGAACGACAAGCCGGGGCTCGGCGTCGATCTCGACGAGACCGAAGCGGCGAAGTATCCGTGCGAGCGCGACGTCACGCTATGGACGCAAACGCGTTTGATGGACGGCGGGCTGCAAACGCCTTGAGCGTATGCGGGCGGGCGCCGGCAGGAAGCGCCACACGAGCAGCGCGAGAGCAAGCCCTGCCGGTGCCCAGTTCAGACTGGTCGGCACGCGGTCGCGGTGCGCGTAACGCTCGTCCATCATCGCCGCGACCAGATCTTGCGGCGCGCGCAATCGGCGATAGTCGAACGCAACCTGCTGCGCGATCGACGACAGATAACGCTCACGCAACTCGGACAGTTCCTCGTGGCTTTCGACGCCCGCGCCCGCGCGCGATTGCGGCGGCACCTGAATCACGTCATCCGCGCGCCAGTAGCCGATGCGCTTGCCGTCCCGGTCGGTGCGCGGAATCGGCGCGGGCTGATCGCCGCCGACGCCGATCAGCCAGCCCTTCACCTGGCCGCGCGGGATATCGGTCACGCGCTGATCGCCGGGCAGGACCGGCGGCGCTTCCTGCCCGTCCGTGAAGAACAGAATGCTCGCATCATGTCCTATGCTCGTCGCCGTGCGCACGGCCGCATAAACGCCGCCTTCGGCCACGCGGCTCCAGTTGGTCCAGCGCATGTCGCCGCCGATACTGTCCAGCGAAGCGAGCAGCGCATCGAAATTGGCGCAGACCTCGATCGGCGGAACGAGCAGCAACGTGCTCTGTCCCGTGAAGATGTTCCAGCCTATCTTCGATCCGCACGGCAAACGCTCCAGACCTTCCCGCATGGCCGCGCGCGCGAAGTCGAGCCTGCTGATCGGCGTGCTTCCCGTGCCGACATCCTCGACATCCATGCTTTGCGTGATGTCGAACGTGACGATGTAGCTGTACACGTTGCGCTGAAACATCACATCGGGCATCCAGACCGCGGCGGCAAGCAGGGGCACGGCCGCGACGATGGCCCAGTTTCGCCGTTTCAGGAACGCGAGCGTCGCAGCGATGGCGCTCATGGCAGATCATCGCTTTGCGCGCCTCGCAGTTTCACCGTCGAGCGCTTCTTGACTTCCGCGTCCTCCTGATCGCCGGGCGTTTCGGGTGCGAGCCACAGCGCGCGTTCGAGGTTGTAGCGCGCGTCCCAGTCGTCGGGCATCAGCCGCAGCGCCGCGCGATAGCGCTCCTTGGCTTGCTCGAGCAGCGGCAGCGAACGGATCGGACCCGCGCCGTCCGCACCGGCCGCTTCGCGCAAATGCATGTTGCCGAGATCGAACAGCGCTGCGGCTTGTATCGCGTGATCGTCGGGCTGCGTGACGAGCGCATCGAAGAGCCGTTGCGCTTCGTTCGGCCGTCCCGCTTTCGCGAGCGACACCGCGCGCGCGAGCCGCACTTCGGGCGCGTCGTCACGCTGCTGTGCGGCAGGGCCATTGGCCGTGACTGCGTTCAGCGCCGCCGCGACGGCTTGCGCGTGCCGCAGCATTGCCCAGTCGTAAGCGGCCATCGCGGCGAAGCAGAGCGCTGCTGCGCCGAATGCGAGGTGAACGGCGCCGCGCCTCATGACCAGCTCCGTACCTGAACGAGCCGCAGCGCCAGCAGCGCCGCGCACGCGAACAGCGCGAGCGCGAAGCACAGCGTGCTGCAATCCTGCCGTGGCAGGCGCTCCTCGAATGTGACGACCGCGCTGTGCTGCCGGTCGATGTCCGACATCGCCGTGGCCATCGCTGCTGCGTCTTCCGCCTGATACAGCCGGTAAGGCGACGAAAGTCCCTGAAAATAGCGATGCAGTTCCGCTTCCTCGGACTGATCGTCGGCGAGAGCGGGCTTCGTGAGATCGGGACTGTAGACGCCGCTTCGCAGATAGACGAAGTACAGCGCGACACCATTGCGCGCCAGGCCGCCGCTGATGGCGGCGCGCGCGTCGGCATCGAGATGCGCGCCGCCGTCGGAGACCAGTACGATGGCGCGGCGGCCGGCGTAGCTGTGTCCATCGAACTGACGGATTGCGGCGATCAGGCCGCGGTCGAGGCGCGTGTCCGGCGTGCCGCGGCCGATCGCCGTGCCCGACAGCGCCGCGTCGATGATCCGGTGATTCGCCGTGAACGGCACGGCGAGAACGGGGCTGATGCCGAACATCATGAAGGCGAGCCGGTCGTCCGGCCGTCCGGCGACGAAGCGTTCGAGCGCATGGCGCGCCACGGCGTTCTTCGTTTGACCGCGCGGCTCGGCGACGGGCGTCCTCGACATCACGCCATCCATGCTCGCGCTGCGGTCCATCAGAATCAGGATCTCGGACGCGGTGCCGGTGCGCATGACCTGAACATGCGAGCGCCCCGGACCCGCCAGACCGAAGACGATGGCGAGCAGCGCCAGCATCGCGCACAGGCGTCGCCCATGTTCGATCGCCGCGCCGATGGCATCGCGCGGCAGCCAGTCGATCGACGAATAAGAGAATGCCTCCGCTGGCCTCGGCAGCAAGGGTAGAAGCGCGAGCGGCAGCATGAGCAGGAGCCAGGGCCGGAGGAAATCGACAGGCATGACCGTCAGCGCCTCTTCTCGGCCTGATACAGCGCTCGCGCGAACTCGCGCAGGGCGAACGGCGTCGATGCGCCGTCGCGATTGAAGAAGCGCTGCTGCGAGCTTGCATAGAACGCTTCGACGCGCGACCGGAGCGCTTCGAGATACGGCGCGCGCGCGAGCAGCGCGTGCAGCGACGTGGCGTGAACGACCTGACCGGCGGCTTCGTCGAGCGCGCGATGCAGATGGAGCCATGCTCGGTCGCTGGCGTCGATGTCGCGTGTATCGAGCGTGCGAATCGCCTGCCATGCGCGGGCGAAGGGCAGCCGTCGCGCGTCCTCGCGCCTGCGCCACGATGCCCACGCGGCCCAGCCTGCCAGCGTGACGAAGAGGAGCGCGAGCCACGCCCGCATGCGGCGACGCGGTTCCACTTGATCCGGCGGCGCGACGATGCGGTCCGGCCTCAGCGGCTGAAGATCGCCCGCGCGGAATGACGCGCGCGGCGTCAGGGGCGCGACGCTGATCGGCCACGCGGCCACATGCAGCGTTGCGCCGTTGGCCGCCGCGAGTTCGAATGCGGGCAGTTCGGCTTGCGTGAGCGTCTGCGCGGCGTTGACGATCTGATAGTCGATGACCATCCACGAGCGGCCTTGCGCATCCTTCTCGATGCGCGGCGCGCGGCGTTCGAGCCACACGCCGACGCGTCCCGCCGATGGCATCGGCAGGTCGCCATCGATGGGAAGGAGCACGCGTTGTGTCAGCACATCGCCGAGAACGTGGCCGAATGCGCGCGGTTGCTCGACGATGGCATCCTGCGCGTGGCAAGGGCCATTCAGCGCGACAATCATCGCGACGATGGCCATACGCACGGCCCGGCCGCGTCTCATGCGGCGCTTTCCAGAAAGTGGCGGGACAGCGCTTCGGCATCGAACGCGCCTTCGACGAAGAACGGATGCGCGCCGCGCCTGCCAAGCGCCGCTTTCAGTTCGACGCGGCGCCTCGCGACATTCTCGCGCCACTGTTCGACCATGCGCGGCCGCAGCCAGAGCGTCCGCTTGCCGCCGGTTTCCATGTCGCGCACCGGCAGGAACCGGCCCGCGTCCGGCGGCTCGATTTCGGCCTTGTCCCAGATCACGATAGGCACGACGCGGGCGCTGACGAGGCGGTCCAGCGCCGCGTCGAGGCGCGTAAGCGGCCAATGAAAATCCGATACCAGAAAGACCAGCCCGCGACGGCCCGCAAGACGGTCGAGCGTGCGCGCAAGACCCGCGTCGCCATTTGCCGTGTGGGGTGACGGTACGCAATGGCGCAACAGCGCCGCCATTTCGTCGCCGGCGGCGCGGCCGTGCCGGGGCGGCACGAAAAGGTCCTCGCGCGCTTCGTGATCGAACCCGAGCATGCCGACCTGATCGCCGGCCCGGAATGCGCTATAGCCCAGCGCCTCGACGAAATCGGCGGCGAGATCGAGCTTCGTGCGATCCGTGCCGAAGCGCATCGACGCGGACACGTCGACGATCACCTGTACCGGCACCGCGACGCGCTGCAGATGCAGGCGCACGAGCCACTGCTGCGGCACCGACCGCTGGCTCGCGCGCAGATCCAGCCTGCGGGGATCGGGATGATCGAACAGGCGCGCGTGCATGGCGAATTCCTGTCCCGCGCCGAAGCTCGTCCCCGGATGCGAACCGGGCCTGAAGCCGCGCGCGCGTCCCGGCAGTCGATAGTGGAATTCGACCGGATCTTTCATGATTCAAGGCACCGCGATCTTCTGCACCACCGTCGCGATGAGTGCTTCGGCGATCTCGTGCCGGCGCATTTCATACACCGGCGTGAAGAACACGCGATGACCGAGCGCGGGTAAAAGCACGGCGTGCACGTCCTCGGGCAGCGCGTGCAGACGGCCATCGAGCCAGGCGTTCGCGCGCACCGCGCGCACCAGTGCGCTCATGCCGCGAGGGCTCGCGCCCGCGAGAATCAGCCGTTCCATGTCGACGCCATCGACCTCGATGCCGAAGCGCTGCGGCGTCTCCGTCGCCTGCCAGATGTCGAGCACGTATTTCTCGATGCTCGGGCTGAGGCTCACGCCGCGCTGGATCGCCGCGCCGATGTCGTTCAGGCGCGCGGCATCGATCACGGCGGCGGGGACGGCCTGCATGAGCGCGTCGGCATCGTGGAAAACCGGGTCGAACACGAGCGCGCGGCGCACGTCGGCGCTCGAAGGCGTTGGCATGTTGAGTTCGAACAGGAAGCGGTCGCGCGCGGCGGAGGCCAGTTCGAAAGTCTCGTCCTTCTCGACCTTGTTGCGGTCGGCGAACACGGTCAGATGCGGAAAGCGATAGTCGCGGCCGAACGCGGACACGGTGCGCTCGGCCATCGCGCGCAGCAGCAGCGACTGCACCTGCGGCCGCGAACGGTTGATTTCGTTGAAGAAGAAGGTGGTGAGGTTTTCACCGTGGCGCAGCAGAGGACCGGGATCGATGCGCGGCTTGCCGTCTGCATCGACGAAGGTGTGGTAGATCAGATCGCCGGGCATCAGGTCGATGGTGCCTTCGATGCGCTCGAAATCGCCGCCCGTCGCCCGCGCGAATGCGCGCAGCAAGGTCGTCTTGCCTACGCCCACGCCGCCTTCGAGCAGGACGTGTCCGCGCGCATACAGAGCGACGTTGATCAGGTGGATCGTATCCTTCTGACCGACGACGGCATGCGCGACAGCGGCTTCCATCTTCAGGGCGTCGCCGCGCCAGTCCTGCAGTTCGCTTTCCGATGCCATGGTTATCGTGACGAGGCGAGCGTGAATGACCGGATGCGTGATCCGGGCGCTGCCGTGCGTCGAATGCATAAGACGTGCCGACTCGACATGTCGGGTCGGCACGCGGATACGCGGGGCACAGTGTCATCGCGTGAGACATACTGTGGCAGGACTGGCTCACAGCCAGTCGGTCTCGAAGCCGCACGCCGTGAGCGAGACGCAACCTTGCTCGGTAAGCACGACCTGCTGTTCGAGCTTGACGCCCTGCGTGCCGCCCTCAGCGCCGATATAACTTTCGACGCACACCGTCATGCCCGCTTCGAACCGTCCGTCATAGCCCGAGCTGTCCCAATCGACCTGATGCGCGATCGAGGGATATTCATCGACCATGCCGATGCCATGCGCGAGGCAGCAGTAGCGGTTCCTGACGAACGGGTCCGGAATCTTCCACGCCTTCTCGGAGAACTCGCGGAACGTCATGCCGGGCCGCAGGAGCTCCATGTTGTAGTGAACCTGCGCGTGGGCATACTCATAAAGTTCGCGCTGTTCGTCCGAAGGCCGGCCGTCGCCCACCCGCCAGGTGCGCGAGATATCGGAGCAATAGCCGTGCGGTCCGACCATGTCGGTGTCGAACGCGAGGAGATCACCGTCCTTCAGCACGCGCGATGAGCATTCATGCATCCACGGATTCGTCCGGTCTCCGGAAGCGAGCAGCCGCGTTTCGATCCACTCTCCGCCATGCCGGATATTTTCGAAGTGAAGATGGGCCCAGAGTTCGTTCTCGGTTATTCCCGGGCGCAACTCGCGTCGCATTCGCGCGATGCCGGTCTCGGCGGTTCGCAACGACTCGCCGATCAGGACCAGCTCGCCGGGAGACTTGATCAGCCGCGCCGTTTCCATCAAGGCCTGACCGTCCAGCAACGTGATGCCTTGCTTCTCGAGACACGCGCTGCCGAACGGGTCGAGCCGATCGACCGCCAGACGCTGGTCGCCCGGAGCGTGCTTTCGAAATACGTCGATGATCTCGGCGGCCCAGACTTGCGCGCGCCGTTCGGCTTCATGTCCCGCGTTGAAGAAGGTCCAGCTCAGGGCATGCCGCAACTCGACATTGAGATTCAACCCTTCCCAGACATGCTCGCTGCTATGAAACTCCCAGGCGACGATGCGGCCATCGGCGAACACCATGATGTATCGCGCCGGATTGCGTCCCGCCCAGACCTGCATGTTCGATGTGTCGGTTGCATATCGAATGTTGACGGGGTCGTACAGCAGGATCGCCGGGACGTCGTGCGCGCGCAATTGCGCCTGCACTCGCCCGAGCCTGTATGCGCGGACGTCGCGTAATAGCGCTTCCTTTCCGCCTTGTTCAACCGTGCTCTTCGCTTCGGACGGGCGGTCGCCGGCCATGCTGTCGCTCCTGGAGAGTTCGAAGATGCGTCAGAGTTCGAGGACCAGATCGGAAGTCGGCCGGCTGCAGCAGAGCAGCCGGAATCCTTTCTGGACTTCTCTGTCACGAATGCCGCCGTTGTGCTTCATATCGACCGTGCCTTCGACCAGCCGTGTCTTGCAGGTGCCGCAGACACCCTGGCTGCATGACGACGGTATCGAGACACCGGCCTTTCTCGCCGCCGAGAGCACCGTTTCAGCGGGGCCCATGCTGAAGCTTCTCGACGAGCGCGAGAGCTTCACGGTGAACATCTCCTGCGTAGCGGGCGCGGTTTCGTGAGCGGGCTCCGGCGCGACACCGGCGGTGATGTCGAAGCTCTCCTGGTGATAGCGCGCCGGGTCGTGTCCGCCTTCGCGCAGCAGCGCGCGCACGGCGTTCATGTATCCGGCCGGACCACATGTGAAGACTTCGCGCTCGGCATAGTCGGGCGCCCACTCGGAGAGCAATTGAAGACTGAGCCGGCCGGTTGGTCCTGTCCAGTCTTCTTCATCGCCGGTTCCCTCGCAGACGAAGTAGGTGCGAAGGCGCGGAGACGACTCGGCGAGTCGCCGCAGTTCCTTCCTGAAAACGATATCGGCCGGCGTTCGCGCGCTATGAACGAAGACGACGTCACGATCCAGCCCGAGGTCGATGCTCGCGCGCGTCATCGACATCAATGGGGTCACGCCCGAACCCGCCGACAAATAAAGCGACTTCGCGGAACCGGCGGCCGTCGCTGTGAACGTGCCGGAAGGGCCGTAGGCGCGCAGCAGGCTTGCGGGCTTCATGTGGTCGTGCAGCCAGTTCGACATGACGCCGCCGGGCACGCGCTTGACGGTGATCGAGAGTAGATAAGCGCGCGTAGGCGGCGATGAGATCGTGTAGCAGCGCTCCACCGATCGCCCGTGCACATTCGCCGACACGGTCATGAACTGACCGGGCTCGAAACGCACCGGCGCGCCATCGCCGACACGGAATTCGAACGTTCTCACGTCGTGGGTTTCGTCGACCACGCGACAACACGTCAGGGTTCGTTGCTCGCCACTCGGCCAGAGCCTGCCGCCACTTTCCCACGTGCCGGGGTCCGAAAATCGTTCGTCCGTCTCTGGCGCGGGAGTGAAAATTCTTTCTACCGAGTTCATGGCCTCAAGTCTGTTGAAACGTCTGCTCGACGTGCGTGTGCGGATGGTGGTGCCTTCGCGAAAGCTTCCTTCGGTCTGAGAGCTGCTCGATTGCTTGCGCTTGGGTCCGAGTATTGGATTGCGCAAAAACACCGTCAATGCGCATTATTTTCCCGGCGCCATTACTTTAGGTTATGCGAGCGGCGCAGCGTTGCTTGCGGGGGAGGTGAACCTTGCTGATGTGGGCGTGATTTGGAGCCGGGCGTACGCGCGCGTCACGATTGTTCCCGTGATTGGCGTTCGCGTGGATGATCTTTGGCTGAGTGGAGAATGCAAAAAGAAAAACCGATGCCCGGTCAAGGGCATCGGTTTTTACTTGCGCTGATCGGTTGATCAGTAATGCGATGGTTGTGCTGCCGCTCGATCAGCGGCCACGGCCGCCGCCGCCGCCGCCGCCGTTGCCACCGCCACCACCGCCGTTGCCGCCACCGCCGCCGTGGCCGCCGCCACCATGGCCGCCACCGCCGTGACCGCCGCCCGAGCCGCCGCCATTGCCGTTGCCGCCACCGTTGCCACCGCCGTTGCCACCGCCGTTGCCGCCGCCGTTGCCACCGCCGTTGCCGCCGCCGTTGCCGCCGCCAGCGCCGCCACCGCCGTGCCCGCCGCCGCCATGACCACCGCCGCCGTTGCCACCACCAGCACCGCCGTTGCCGCCGCCGTTGCCGCCGCCACCATGACCGCCGCCGCCGTTGCCGCCGCCATTGCCGCCGCCGTTGCCGCCACCGTTACCGCCACCGTTGCCATGACCGCCGCCGTTGCCACCACCAGCACCGCCATTGCCGCCGCCGCCATGACCGCCGCCACCGTTGCCACCAGCACCGCCGTTTCCGCCGCCGCCGTTGCCACCACCGTTGCCGCCGCCACCATGACCGCCGCCGCCGTTGCCGCCACCAGCACCACCGTTTCCGCCGCCGCCGTTACCGCCGCCGCCACCATGACCGCCGCCACCGTTGCCACCACCAGCACCGCCGTTGCCGCCGCCGCCGTTGCCGCCGCCGTTGCCGCCGCCATTGCCGCCACCGTTGCCGCCGCCGCCGTTGCCGCCGCCATTGCCGCCACCGTTGCCGCCACCGTTGCCGCCGCCGCCGTTGCCGCCGCCATTGCCGCCACCGTTGCCGCCGCCGCCGTTGCCGCCGCCATTGCCGCCACCGTTGCCGCCGCCACCATGACCGCCGCCGCCGTTACCGCCGCCGTTACCGCCGCCGTTACCGCCGCCGTTACCGCCGCCGCCGTTGCCGTTGCCGCCGCCGCCGCCGTTGCCGTGACCGCCACCGGGGCCGCTACCGCCATTGCCATGACCACTACCGTGACCACCGCCATCACCGCCGTTGCCATTTCCGCTGCCGTGACCGCCGTCGCCGTGACCGCCATCGCCATGACCACCATCGCCATGACCGGCAGCACCGTGGCCGTGACCGCCGTCACCATCGCCGTGACCCTGGCCATGGCCATCACCATGTCCGTTGCCATCGCCGTGGCCGTCACCGTGGCCATCGCCGTGACCTTGTCCGTGGCCGTCACCGTGCCCGTTGCCATCGCCGTGGCCGTCACCGTGGCCATCGCCGTGACCTTGTCCGTGGCCGTCGCCATGCCCGTCGCCATCGCCGTGGCCGTGACCATGGCCATCGCCATGTCCGTCGCCATCGCCGTGACCTTGTCCGTGGCCGTCGCCGTGCCCGTCGCCATCTCCGTGGCCGTGACCATCGCCATGCCCGTCACCATCGCCGTGGCCGTGACCATGGCCATCGCCATGTCCGTCGCCATCGCCGTGACCATGGCCATCGCCGTGACCGTCGCCATCGCCGTGGCCGTGACCATGGCCGTCGCCGTGTCCATCCCCGTCGCCATGACCATGGCCGTGGTGCCCATGACCACCCGTATCTCCGCCGGAATCTCCCCCGCCTGAATCGCCTCCGCCCGAATCACCGCCACCACCCGTGTTTCCGCCTCCGGTCGATCCCGAACCGTTGCCGGGAGCGCCCGACGATCCGTTGCCCGTGCCTCCCGTGCCGCCCGCGCCGGCCGTAGCGCCCGGTCCGGAGCCGGTCGAGCCCTGACCGGCGCCCGAACCGCTCGTGCCGCTCGAGCCGCTCGTGCCCCCGCCCGCGCTTGCTCCAGTCGATCCGGTCGATCCGGCGTTGCCGTGACCACCCTGGATCAGGGGCACGACGGGTGACGTCGTATCGGCCGTCGATTCCGTCGCCGGGGCTGTGCCCGCCGGCGAGTCCGCCGCCGCAACGGTCATCACGGCGCTCAGAACGATTGGCGCGCATCCCGGAGATGTCTGGTTCGTGCAAGGATCCGCCGCCGTTTGCGCGGACGCAAAATTCGACACGGCCGCGGCGATCACGATCACGCTGAGTTTGATCGCGGTATTTAACGTCAATTTTTTAGGATTACTCATGGTTGCCCCTTATGGTCTTTCTTCGCCACGCGTCACCTGAAGCGTCAGATGCGACGTGGGGCAAGAATGACAGGCTCCATGGAGCGTTCTGTGCGTTACATAACCCGAAGCGGGGCCACTGTCGTTTTACGTCGTGCGAGACCGCGCAGAGAACGTTTGCGCGCAGTGGGAAGGCCCGGATCGTGACCGCTTGCGGCGGCTTCGTTCGTCGGACTTGTGACTGGCGATGGCGGCTGGTGCGGCCATCGGCGGTGAAGATCGAGGGGTATCACGCGGACGACGTCTGCCGTCAGCATCGAGAAAGAAGGGCGTTCGCCGTAACCTGATGCGAAAGCTCTTCATCGGTTATATGTAGGCTAACTGTATGGTTGTGAGCCGTCAAACACGCTATGTGCTCTGGGCCGCAGATGCCGTCAGACATATCGCTGCATGGGAAATCGCACATATCCGCTGACCAAAGAATCAGTACCGAGACAAGCGAATTTATGGACTAGAGTTCTTTATTGTTCGCTTTACTGATTGTCGCGCTGATTCGTCGAAGTTAAGCGTACGCCGCAGGAGAAGAATTCATCGTAAATGCAGTGTTCTTCATAAGACTTAGGAATACCAAACAAAAGATCAGATAAACATCGACACATCTTATCTATAACCGGAGGACGTCATGCAAAGATGCAAACCAATCGCCTGCATCGGGGCGACGGCAGTCGTCGCACTGTCGATGGCGAGCGCGGGAATCGCCCGTGCGGACGATGAAGTCGTCGTGAATACGAACCCCTCCGAGGCGCGCACTGCGGCGGCGGATGTGTCGAATCTCAAGCCGGTCGTCAACGTGCTGCTTCCGCCGGACACCTCTTCGATCGTGCCGAATACCGACGCCGGGCCTTATACGTCGGGCATGAAGACGCAAAGCGGCATTGTGAGCAATGCACAGACGAGAGCCTTCGGCGATTTCGGCATTCCATATACAACCGGTCGCGTGCAGGACGGCAACCAAAGCGCGTCCGGCACCACGACGGCGAACTATCTCAGCACCACATATCCATACCGGGCGATCGGCAAGCTCACGTTCTCGGCCGGATACTGCACGGCGAGCCTGATTCGCCGCAGCGTGATCGTCACGGCGGCGCACTGCATCCAGAGCTTCGGCGGCGGCGGCACGCTCTTCTCGGGCTGGCAGTTCATCCCCGGACACTACGGCGCATCCGGCGCCACGGCCGCGCAGATCGCGCCTTACGGCAGATGGTCCTGGATCGCGCTGGTCCGGCCATCGACGTGGGCGAACGGCACCGATACCGGATCGGGCTCGGCGCGCAACAACGATATCGCGGTGATCGCGCTGGCGAAGAACGCATCGAACCAGTTCATCGGCGACATCACCGGCTATCTGAACTATGGTTGGAACAACTATTCCTTCATATCGTCGCCCAAGACCGGCAATCTTCAGACCGCGGCTGTCACGACGTTTGGCTATCCGGCGTTGCTCGATGGCGGCGCGATCATGCAGCGAACCGATGGTCCGACCTATACGACGACAGTCAGCGGCGCATCGCAACTCTGGCAGGGCAGCAATCTCACGGGTGGCGCGAGCGGCGGTCCGTGGATCGTGAACTTCAGAGCACGCGATGCCGCGCTCGCCGGCGGCGCGGTCGTCGGCAATTCGTCGAACCTTGCGATCGTCGGCGTAACGTCCTGGGGATCGTCGGACCCGAACGCGCCCAAGGACAACTACGCGTCGCAGTTCCGGCAGAACACGCAGTATCCGAACGCAACCTACGGGAATTACGGCTCGGGCAACATCGCGTCGCTGCTGAATTCGCTGTGCAGCAGCGCGGCGCCCAGCGGCGGTGGTACGTATGCATCGCAGGGTTATTGCAACTAGCCCGTGCGTCGATGGAGCGCCTGAAACGCCACGAGCGACCGCATCGGGTCGCTCGTGGAATACCTGACTCAGCGAGGCCGCCGAGTCGCATGCAACTTACATGGGGTGGCTGGCGACGAAGTTCTTGTACGCGTAGTACGCGGCCTTCGGCGTCTGACCGTCGGACTTCATCAGGCCGAAGTTGCCTTCGCTGTCGTCATACAGTTCGAACGCCTGGATCGACTGAATGTTGTACTTCGACGCGACGCTCTGGAACTGCGCCATCATCGTGTTGCCCGCCATGTAGTTCGCGATCTGCTGATCGGTGCCGTAGTTCGGACGCACGCCGAATTCGTTGATCCAGATCGGCTTGCCGAACGAACGGAGCACGCCCAGCATGTCGTAGCAACCCGTGCCGCCGCAGGCGCGCGTCATGTCGCCCTGGTTCGAATACCAGTGCCATGCGGTGATGTCCCAGTTCACGGTCGGATGACCGTGGGTGCCGTCAGGCTGCGAGCCGTCCATGAGCATCTGGAAAAAGGCGTAGTGCAGCCACGTGCCGTTCACGACGATCTTCGCCGAACTGTCCACCGACTTCACGCCTGCGATCAGACCGCGCATCACGCCGCGCGCGACCGCGAACGGCTGATTCTTGTAGTGCGTCCAGTTGGTGCCGTCCACATTGCCGGTGAGGGCTTGCGCTTCAAGTTCGTTGGCGACTTCGTAGTATTTGTACTTGTAGGTGCCCGCGACCTGCTGGCCGAGCGTGTAGCCCGCGTTGTAGGCGGTCTGCTCGTTGCTGTAGCCGGTGCCGAGCAGGATCACGGGGTACACCGTGATGCCGCTGGCCGCCATCGTCTGCGCCATCTTCGCGACGACCTTCGCCGAGCTCAGGCTATAGACGTCGTTACGGTAGATCTTCGCGCCGATGTCCTGCAGTTGCGCGAGCTGGGTCGCGACAGCCGTGGAATCGTATGCGCCGCCGTTGGTGTTGCGGCCATTCGCGCCGTAGAAGATGGAGGTGCTGGTCGATGCCTTCGCGGTCGATTCCGGCAGAGTGGCGCTCTTGCCGGTCGCGTCGAGCGTGCTGTCGACGTCGCCGCCGCCGCACGCTGCGAGCAGCACGCTCGTGAGAAGTGCGGTAGCGACCGCTGCGGCCTTACGTGCCGAGAACATATTGAAAGTGCGAAGAGAGGTTCGTTCTTGAGTCGTCATTTGCGTTTAGCATTGCTAAGAGTCATTAGCACGATGCCCGTGAGTTCGAGCACGCTGTCTGGCCTTTTCGGCGATGCGCGATCCAACGATGAATGCGTTGGGATGACGGTGATGATTCGTGTCGCCGCCGGATGAGTTTAGTTAGTCATCCAAACGACATATCCGAAGCAAGTCCGATCGTTCCGACGCCAGAGTCGAGGCGTGGAATGACAACCGGAGCGGCACGGATTCGCTGACAAGGTCCAGCGCGCGGCACGGCAAGCGCTCTGGATGGCGGAGTCGGGCAAACGATCACGTCTGCCCGCGCGGGCCTTACGAAATGACAACGAGCTCAGTTCGAAGGCAGTGTCGACGGAAACTCGGTAACGTTTGCGCAGTCGAGGTCAAAAATACCGATAGTGCTGGCTTTTTGCTTCGCTACCGGCAACCGTTGCCGAAATCTTGATCAACGGGAGCAAGGTTATCGTCTTATGAGATGAATGTAAACCACTGTCACAGTAAAAAACAGACGTTTGTTGCGTCGTGTCACAGCAAAAATTACTGGCTGTTTATCAGCGGCCCAGCCCGCTTGCCGCGATCTGTTGCTCCACATACTGCGCGAAGAGCGCGTGCATGCGCGTCGTCGGATGCAGGTCATCGGCGAACATGTAGGTCTGATCCGCATCCGGCGTCGAGTACGTGGCGGGCGAGCACAGCAGCGATGTATCGCGCGGTGTTTTCGACGGATCGCAGGCTTGCGCGGTATTGGACACGGTGAATCCATTGGCCCGATAGTTGGCGATGGTTTGCGTCGTCCAGGTATAGGAATCGATCAGAATGACCTTGCCTTGCAGGCCGTTGGTTTGCAACGCGCCGTTCAGCGTGGCATTGAAGAGTTGCGATAGCTGCGTGAAGTTCGCGCCGCCATCGGTCGATTTGATGCCATCGGGCGAAAGCCCGATATTCGCGACGTTGATCACCGCGACATGCGCGGCCCCGTTCTGCACAATCTGCGCGACGAGTTGCGCGAGCGTGGTGGCCGCGTTCTGCACCGTCGTATTGGCTGCGGGCGGGCTGCCCGCGCGCAGCACGTCGTTCGCGCCGGCCCACACGAGCACCAGTTGACCCGAATTGAAGCTGCCGTGCGCGGAGAGATAGCTCGCGATCTGCTGATTGACCGGCATCTCGACATCGCCGATCACGTCGGTCAGGAACTGCGACTGATCGGCCGGCGTGGCGACGGTGGAGCCGCCTTGCGCGTACCCCAGTCCGCTTTGCGGCTTCAGTTCGTGCCCCAGGTTGATCGTGAATGCGGCAGTGAGGGTGTCGCCGTAATATTGCGCGACGTTCTGCGTCCAGACCTGGCCGGGATTCGTCGTGAAGCGCCCGCCGCCGACTGCGCTGGCGATCGGCGCATACGTCCCGACATCGGAGAGACTGTCCCCGAACGACACGACCTGCAGATGAACGCCGCCCGCCGGTCCGGTGGTGGTGCTCCCGCCCGAGTCGCTTCCGCCCGAGTCGCTTCCGCCGCCGCATGCGGTAAGCAGTGCAATCAGCATGGCAGAAATTGCTCTGCGGATGCCGGAAGTCATCGCGATATGGCCCATTGCGCGTCCGTCCCATCGTTGGCCTGCGCGGCTTCGTGCGTGGCGAAGGCTCTTCGTCAGGCGGGAATGAAGTCGCGGACGCTGGACCGGCAAGCAAGAAAGATGCGCCTCACGTGCGCTCACGGTCCGCAGCCGATCGAATCGGCTACCATGGGCCGACGATGCGTTCGAATCCCAGTTCCGAGGGCGCCAAGTTGGACCACTATATCGATCTGGCAAACGACTCTTCCGCGCTCGCCACGCTGGTGCAGCGACTCGGCCTCGCCGATGTCAATGCGGCGGCCACGGCGACACTGACGCCGCTGACGGGCGGCGTCTCCTCGAACATCTTTCGCCTCGATATAGGCGATGAAACCTACTGCCTGAAGCAGGCCTTGCCGAAGCTGAAAGTCGCGAAGGACTGGCTCGTGCCGGTCGAGCGCGTCTATGCGGAAATCGGCTGGCTTCAGACGGCCGGCCGGATCGTGCCGGGTCACGTGCCTGAGGTGCTCGGCGTCGATCGCGAAACGAAAAGCTTCGTCATGACCTTGCTTCCGCCGACCTGTGCGAACTGGAAGCGCGTATTGATGGATGGCCGCGTGGACCCGGCGATCGCGGCGCAACTGGGCGACGTGCTGGGCCGCATTCACGCGGCAACCGCAGGCGACCCGGACATCGCCGCGCGTTTCGCCACCGACGACATATTCCACGCGATCCGTCTCGAACCCTATCTGGAAGAGGCCGCCCGACAGCATCCCGAGGCGGCGCTCAGGCTGCGCACGCTGATCGGGCGCACGGCGTGCACCCGCGAAGCGCTGGTTCATGGCGACGTGAGTCCGAAGAACATCCTGCTGGGTCCGCGCGGGCCGGTGCTGCTGGACGCGGAATGCGCGTGGTACGGCGATCCCGCCTTCGATGTCGCCTTCTGCCTCAACCATTTCCTGCTCAAGGCGGCGCGCGCGCCGGATACGCTTGCGGCGCTGATGACGTCGTTCGAGACACTCGTCGCGCATTACGTGCCGCACGTCATATGGACGGAGCCGGACGTGCTGCTCGGACGCGTCGCAGCGCTGCTCCCGGCGCTGCTGCTGGCGCGCGTGGACGGCAAGTCGCCGGTCGAATATCTCGACGAAAACCGCCGGGCGCGCGTGCGTGTCGCGGCCATCGAACTGCTCGGGCGGCCCGACAGCACGCTCCACGACATCACCACGCTCTGGCAAAAGGAGTTCTCCGAATGAGTCGAATCGAAGCGGTGCATGCGCGGCGTATCTGGGATTCTCGCGGACGGCCGACCATCGAAGTGGAGATCGTCACCGAGTCCGGCGCGCGCGGACGCGGCATCGCGCCCGCCGGCGCATCTCGCGGTTCGCGCGAAGCGATGGAACTGCGCGATGGCGGCGCGGCGTTCGACGGCAAGGACGTGAAGACGGTCATCGCGGGCATCGGACGCGAGATCGCGCCCACGCTGAGCGGGTTCGACGTATCGGAGCAGGCCGCGATCGATGCGATGCTGATCGCGCTCGACGGCACCGCGGACAAGTCGCGGCTCGGCGGCAATGCGCTGATCGCGACATCGCTCGCGGTATTGCACGCGGCGGCGCATGAGTCGGGGCTGCCGCTGTGGCGCTACGTGGCCGGCGACGAGGCAGTGCGGCTGCCGCTTCCGCAGATCCAGATTTTCGGTGGCGGCGCGCATGCGCAACGGCGCGTCGACGTGCAGGACTTCATGGTGATTGCGACGTCAGCCACGAGTTTCGCGCAGGCGCTGGAGATGACGGCGGAGGTCTATCTCCACGCGGGCAAGCTCATGCGCAAGCGCGGCGCCGCGCAGGGCGTGGCCGACGAAGGCGGATGGTGGCCGGCATTTTCCAGCAACGAAGAAGCGCTGGACGTGCTGGTCGCGTCGATCGAAGCGGCGGGCTTGGTGCCGGGCACGGACGTGGGCATCGCGCTGGACATCGCCGCGTCGGAGTTCGGCAAGGGTGGACAGTACACGCTCGGTCTGGACAACGCGCGACTCGACACCGACGCGATGATCGAGAAGTTGCTGAAGTGGATCGAGCGCTATCCGATCGTGTCGATCGAAGACCCGTTATCGGAAGACGATGAAGCCGGCATGATCGCGTTCACGCGCGCGGCGGGCAGCAAGGTGCAGATCGTCGGCGACGATTTTCTGGTCACCAACGCCGCGCTCATCGAAGCGGCCGCGTCGAAAGGCGCGTGCAATGCCGCGCTCATCAAGCTCAATCAGGCCGGCACGGTGACCGAAACGCTCGCGGCGCTGCGGGCGGCCAAAGCGCACGGCTATGCGTCGATCGTGTCGGCGCGCTCAGGCGAGACCGAGGATGTCGCGATCGTTCATCTCGCCACGGGCTGGAACGCGGGGCAACTGAAGGTCGGATCGTTCGCGCGCTCCGAGCGCATGGCGAAGTGGAACGAGGGCATTCGCATCGAGGACGGCCGGGAGCGGCCTGCGGGTTTCGCGTCGGCGTCGGTGTTGGCGGGTCGCTGAGCGGGGCGATCCGCGCCTCGAGCATGTCGGGGACTTTGGGCGGCGCTATAGACGCTTCGCAGGGCTTCGCTTTTCGCCGGATCCCGTTTTCGCGTCGGTCTATTGGTGTTGCCCCTGTGCGGGGCGGCAGTCACTTTCTTTGCTGCTGCAAAGAAAGTAACCAAAGAAAGCAGCTTGAGCCGCCCGCGGTCACACGCAATTTGGGTGTTCTTCTCGTTGTTCGTGGCCTGTGTAGCGAGTGCCCTCGTAGGCCTAACCGGGCTTGGACCGCGCACGGTCTGTCACATCGCACCACGTGCGCGACTGGTTCAGCACCAAATAGCTCCGGCCCGCTTCGCGGCCGATGGGTCAATCGGGTCCGCGTGTGCTTCTGCGTTTCTCATTTCTCGTTGGTTTCCCTTGCATACCCCACGGCAGCGCGCAGCGCTGAGCCGGAACTGTTTCGTGCTGAACCAGCGCGCTCAAACGACTAGCTAGTCAGACCGTGCGCGGTCCAAGCCCGGTTAGGCCTACGAGGGCACTCGCTACAGAGGCCACGATCGAGGAGAAGAATGCCCAAATTGCGTATGACCGCGGGCGTCTCGAGCTGCTTTCTTTGGTTACTTTCTTTGCAGCAGCAAAGCTAGTATCGTTCAAGTTCAGTTCGGAAAATATCCGTCTAGTTCAGTTTTAGCGCCCTGAGAGCCTTTTTCCATAAGGGTTTGGTAACATAAACAATAGAAAACAAACCTAAGCTAAATCAAACAAACCTAAACGGAACTAACTCGAAGTGTTGGATGGGGTGTTGGATTGAAAAGCCCTGCCTTCCAGCCCTGAACAGGACGACTCTATCATGCGCACCATCAATAACCTGACCGACGCCGCAATTAGGGCCCGCACCGCGTCAGGCAACATGAGCGACGGCGGCGGCCTGCTCGTGCAGGTCACGAAGACAGGCGGCAAGAGCTTTACGTACCGCTATCAACTGAACAAGGTGCGCCGGGACATGGGCCTCGGCCCGTATCCTCTCCTGAGTCTGTCGGCGGCGCGCGAACTCCGCGACGAGCTTGCCCGGTTGGTCAAGCAGGGCATCGACCCCATCGAGCACAAGCGCGACACCCGCATTGCGGCGGCGGCGGCGCGTGCGAAGCGTGTCACCTATGCGACAGCCTGTGAAGCATTCATGGCAGTTCGTTCCAAAACGCTCAAGACCGACAAGCAGGTGAAAAGCTGGAACCGCACCTTCGCACTGGCGGGCAAGGTCCTGAGCGGCCTGTATATGCACGAGGTCAGCCGTCAGCACATTATGTCGTGCCTCGACCCCGACTGGCTCGAGAAAAATCCGACCGCGACCGAAAACATGCTGCGCCTGCACGCCCTGTTCAAGTGGTCGATCGTGCGCTATGAACTCGGCACGACGAACCCGGCCGCGATCGATGAACTGCTGCAACTGCTGCCGAAGCTCACGAAGGAAGCAGAAGCTGACGAAGCCGAGAATGATGGCCGCGCAGCCCTGCCGTGGGCTGACCTGCCTGCGTGCATGACGAAGGTGAGGGCCGACGACACGGTGGAAGCCCGCGCGATGGAGTTCATCGTCCTGACCGGCGCACGCCTCGAAGAGGCGCTGCAACTTACATGGCAGGAGCTTGACCTCACCTCCAAGAAATGGACCGTGCATAAGAGCCGCATGAAAGCAGGCAAGACGCAGACCGTGCCGCTGGCTGTCCAGGCGGTTGACCTGCTCAAGGCCCTGCCGACCTATAACCGAGGCGAGCCGAAGCCCGAGGGCCTCGTATTTACGGCTCAGCGCGGCGGCAAGGTGTACGGCGCGACCCTCCTGAAGCTCCTGCGCCGCATCGGTTACACCGCTGAGCAGGTCACGACCCACGGCATGCGCAAGTCGCTGCGTACCTATCTGGGCGAGGTCTTGAAGGTCCGTGAAGAGGTCGCCGAGGCGGTCATCGCGCACGACACCCGCAGCCGCATCCGCAAAACCTACGAGCGCACGCGCTTCTACGATGAGCGTGTTGGCCTGATGACGAGGTGGGCCGACTTCACAGACGAGCGCGTCGCAAAGGTCGCGAAGCTCCCGAGAGATGCGGCCTGAAGAAGACCGCTTAGCTAGTCACCCGGTCCATTACCCATCGTAAAATGTGCGCAAGCAGGCTTTCGAAGTCATTTCAAACCTGCGAAAGTGACGATTCAACCGCAATCTAAGGATCCGCCTTGAGCAACAGCAAAATGCATGAGCATTTCAATAAAATTGAGGCCGAATTGGAAGCGGCAGTCGCCGCGACCAACGACCACGAGGAAGTCGTGTGGCGGCTTGATCGCCTGCTTTCGAAAGTGAGGGGGGTTCGCTTTTCTTCGAGCTTTGCCAAGTTCGGCGAACAGTTCGTGAAGGCGAGCGATGTTCCTCGACCGGCGGATGGCGAACCGGCGGTGCAAGCATTTAAGGAAGGTCAGAAAGTTCGAACAAGCGATGGGTATCTTGCATATGTGGGTTACTACGACCGCAAAGGAAGCGTCGTCGTTAATGTTGTGTTTCAAGCCACCGAGTATAAGGAAAGTGATCTCAAGCATTCGCCAGTTTGATCATGACCACCACGGTCACGCATAAGCGTCAAATTCGAAGGTTTCATGTAACTGCGCGGGAAAAAGGGCATCTCATTTTCACGGCTGATCGATTTTGGCGTATTCTCCTCACACAAAAACGACAGACCGACAATCGTGAGCCATTCCGGGAACTTCAGTTTTCTTGCCGAGCACTCGCCACTTCTCGCGCAGCTTGGCACGGCCGCCGAGAACGTTTTCGCCGCCGATCCCAACACGACACTGATCAAGCTCCGCCAGTTCGGGGAAGCGATGGCGCAGGACCTCGCCGCGCGCTTGGGCGTCGAGTTCCAAGAGATGAGTCAGGCCGACCTGCTCTACCGGCTGGAGCGAGAGGCCGGGCTCGACCGAACTATCCGTGGTCTTTTCCACACGCTGCGCGTTGAAGGAAACAAGGCCACTCACGAGTTCACGACGAAGCACAAGGAGGCCATGGACGGCCTCAAGGTCGCTCGCGCGCTCGCCATCTGGTTTCACGAATCGTTCGGCAAGCAAGGCACGGCATTCAATCCCGGGCCGTTTGTTCCACCCTCGGACCCCAGCGCACACCTTAGGGATCTTCAGAACGAGATCGATCAGCTCAAGGCGCAACTGAAAGCCGCCTCGCAAACGCTCGAAGACAATCAGCAGCTCACCGACCTCGTCGAGCAGGAGAAGCACGAGTACGAGACGCTCGCCTTGCAGATGGACGCGGAGGCGAAGACGTACAAGGAGCTTGCATACGAACAAGAGGCAGCTCTTAAGAAAGCCCAACAAGAATTCGATGCCAAGATAAAGCAGTTCCAAGCGCAGCTTGACGCCAAGCAAGCCAAGGAGGCGCAGGCAAGCACGAAGAAGGCGACGAAGAAGCTCGTGCTGAGTGAAGAGTTGACGCGCATTCTCATCGATCAACAATTAGTCGATGCTGGCTGGGTCGCGGACACACAACAATTGTCATATAGCAAGGGCGCACGGCCCGAGGCAGGAAAGAATAAAGCCATCGCCGAATGGCCCACACTGGGACAGCAGTCTGCCGACTACATACTTTTTGCGGGTCTGATGCCGATCGCGGTGGTGGAGGCGAAAGCCATCAACAAAAACGTCGCCGGGAAGATCGGACAGGCAGAGCGATACTCTCGCGGCTTTCAAATTACACTGGATCACTCACCGGCCTGGAAAGTAGCCGGCCAACACGGACCATGGCCGGACGGGCAAGGTGGATTTTTCCAAGTCCCATTCGCCTATTCGTGCAATGGCCGACCCTATATTGAGCAATTGCGCGAACAGAGTGGCACGTGGTTCCGCGACCTGCGGGCGTCATCGAATCTGGCCGATGCGCTGGTCGGTTTTCATCAACCGGATGGTCTGATCGATCGTTTGAAGCGTAGTAAGGAAGACGCCGAAGCCAAACTCGCGCAGGAAGGCTTCGATTATCTTAGACTGCGCGATTATCAAATCAGGGCGATTCAGGAAGTCGAATCGGCCCTGACGGAAGGGCAGCGCGCCATTCTCGTTGCGATGGCAACCGGCACGGGCAAAACGCGAACCATTATTGGCCTCATGTACCGGCTGCTGAAAGCGGAGCGCTTCCGACGCATCCTTTTCCTCGTAGACCGCACCGCGCTGGGCCAGCAAGCGACCGACGCATTCGACGAGGCGCTGCTTGAGCAGAACCAGCCGCTGTCCAGTATCTACAATGTCGCGGAGTTGGGCGACATGTCCGCTGAGGCTGAAACGCGCATCCAAGTCGCGACGGTGCAAGCTATGGTCCGGCGCATTTTGCAGTCTGAATCGCCTCCGGGCATCGACGAGTTCGACTGCATAATTGTCGATGAAGCACATCGCGGCTATACACTGGACCAAGAGATGACCGAGGGCGAGTTGGTCGTGCGCGATCAGTCGCAATACCTGTCGAGCTACCGCAGGGTTCTAGACTACTTCGACGCAGTGAAGGTCGGACTCACCGCAACGCCGGCTAAGCATACGACGGAGATATTCGGCAAACCCGTCTACACCTACTCCTATCGCGAGGCCGTCGCCGATGACTGGTTGATTGATCACGAACCGCCGATCAGGTACGAGACGCTGCTATCGAAGAACGGAATCAAGTTTGACAAAGGTGAGAAGGTCACAGCCATCAATATGGCAACTGGGGAGTTACAACTCTCTGAGCTCGACGATGAGCTGAATTTCAATATTGAGTCGTTCAACCGTCGCGTCATCAGCGAGCAGTTCAACAAAGTCATCTGCACAGAGTTGGCGAAGGAACTGGACCCGTTTGGCGAAGAGAAGGCTCTTATCTTCTGCGCCACCGACCTGCACGCGGACATGGTTAAGCGTCTGCTGGATGAGGCCTTCAAGGAACTATATGACGATGACTATAACGAAGCTGCGGTCCGCAAGATCACCGGTCAATCAGACAAGGTGAGTCAGCTAATTCGCCTGTACAAGAACGAGCGATTCCCCAGCATTGCAATCACCGTGGACCTACTTACAACGGGCATTGATGTACCTTCGATTTCTCATCTTGTCTTCCTGCGCCGCGTGCGGTCGCGGATACTTTATGAGCAGATGATCGGACGTGCCACGCGCCGATGCGATGAAATTGGTAAGACCGTCTTCAAAATCTACGATCCAGTGGACATCTACGCGGCGCTTGAGAACGTCACGACGATGAAGCCGCTCGTCAAGGATCCGAACGTAACTATCGAGCAGCTCATTGATGAACTTACCGACCCGGCGAGCTTCGATGCACCGGGCAGCACGCCCGAAAGAACGCACGCTCATGAAGCCCTCGACGCCCTGAACCAGAGCCTTATGCGCGTGTTACGAAAGGCCGCGCATCAGGCGGAAAGAAAGCCGGCGTTGAAGGAACGGCTCGCCCAGCTTGAACAAACATGGGGCGTCCCTCCGAGCGAACTTCACGAACACCTTCACAAGCTCGGCCCAGCCAGCGCGGCCGATTTCCTGCGTCAGCACAAACATCTAGTTGACCAGCTCGCTGAGGTAAAGCAACTTGCGGGAACGGACCAAATGCCGATCATCTCGGATCACGCGGACGAATTGGTGCGCCGCGAGCAGAGCTACGGCGAGTTCGGCAGGCCAGGCGATTATCTCGACAGCTTCACCGGCTTCATTCGCGAGCAGGTGAACGAGTCAGTGGCGTTGTCAGTCATCGTTAATCGACCGAAGGACCTGACGCGCGCGGATCTGCGCGCCGTTCGCCTGCTGCTCGACGCAAACGGCTATACGGAAGCGAAGATCAAAAGCGCGTGGCGCAACCAGACCAATCAGGAGATAGCCGCCAGCATCGTTGGCTACATCCGGAAGGCTGCGTTGGGTGAGGCTCTCATCCCCTTCGACCAGCGCGTTTCGCTTGCGATGGAAGGTATTTACAAGATGACCAACTGGACGCAATTGCAGCGCAATTGGCTTCAACGACTGGGGAAGCAACTCGTACACGAGGTAGTCATCGATGAGCAGTTCGTCAACAGCACGTTTGCCAACGACGGTGGCGCGAAGCTGTTGAACAAGAGACTAGGCGGCAAGCTCGACGACGTGCTGGAAGGGCTCGCCGAGGCTCTTTGGCCGCAAGTGGCATAATTTCGAGCCGAACACCAACGGGGATCGCTACGCCGTGTGAGCCGAGCCGCAATCCCACGCCACCTTTCAGAAATAGGGTCCTATGACCAACAACGAGATCGTCCAGAAGCTTTGGAACCTGTGTGATGTGCTTCGCGACGATGGCATCACGTATACCAACTACGTAACCGAGCTGGTCCTGCTGCTGTTCATCAAGATGGAACATGAGAACACCCAGAACGGCCTGCTCGACAAACACAAGCTACCTGAAGGGGCACGCTGGCCTGATTTGACCGGCAAGAGCGGCTTGACCCTTCTGAATCATTACCGCGCGATGCTGCTGTCGCTCAGCCAAAGCACCGACAAGTTGATCGCGGCAATATATGCCGATGCGCAGACGAGCCTGAAGGAACCCCGCCACCTTGAGCAATTGGTCAAAAGCCTCGACGCAATCGATTGGTTCTCGGCGAAGCGAGACGGACTCGGCGATCTGTATGAGGGCCTGTTGCAGAAGAATGCAAACGAGACCAAGTCGGGCGCAGGCCAGTACTTCACTCCGCGCCCGCTCATTGACAGCATCATTCACATCATGAAGCCGCAAGCGGGTGAGACGATTCAAGACCCAGCGGCAGGCACCGCAGGCTTCTTGATTGCGGCGGACGCCTACATCAAGGCACAGACGGACGACCTATACGACCTGAACGAAAAACAGCGGACGTTCCAACGCAACAAGGCGTTTCTTGGCATGGAGCTGGTGTCGAGCACGCGGCGGCTTGCGTTGATGAACTGCATGCTGCATGGCATGGAGGGAGATGATGAGGGTGTCGTCCACATCGGAAATACGCTCGGAAATGCGGGGGCGGCCCTTCCCAAGTCGGACATCATTCTCAGCAATCCGCCGTTCGGTACGGCGAGAGGAGGTGGTGGCCCGACGCGTGATGATCTCACCTTTGAAACGAGCAACAAGCAGCTCGCGTTCTTGCAGCATATCGTGCGACATCTCAAGGATGGCGGACGCGCGGCAGTGGTCTTGCCCGACAACGTGCTGTTCGAACCGGGTGTCGGTGCTGACGTTCGGCGCGATCTAATGAATAAGTGCAACCTGCACACCGTTCTGCGTTTGCCGACCGGAATCTTCTACGCGCAAGGTGTGAAAACCAACGTGCTCTTCTTCCATAAGGTAAGCCAGTCTGCGACGGGCGCTACGAAGCAGGTGTGGGTTTATGACCTTCGCGCAAATGCTCCAAGCTTCGGCAAGCGAACACCGCTTCAACGAGGGTATTTTGCCAAGTTTGAGGCTGCATACGGTGAAGCAGCAGACGGCAGCAGCTTGCGCACGGACGAAGGCGAAAGCGGGCGATTTCGCTCCTTCTCCCGCGAATGGATCAAAGCCCGCGAAGACAGCTTGGACATCGCTTGGCTCAGGGACGAAAGTTCGGAAGCTAATCAGGACTTGCCGGAACCGATCGTGTTGGCTGGAGAAGCGATGAATGAACTCAAGAGTGCAGTGGCTGACCTTCAAGATATCCTGCGTCAGCTCGGCATGCAGGAGGTCCAATGAACGAATTACCCAATGGATGGGAAGAGTGTTCACTGGATGAAATCGTAAGCGACGTTAGCTACGGCTACACCGCCAAGTCGAGTGCCGATAGTGGCGATGCACGAATGCTGCGAATCACCGATATTCAGAATGACAAGGTGGATTGGGGACGCGTTCCCTTCTGCGAGATTTCAGATACGGTAAAAGAAAAGTATCTGCTGCGCGAAATGGATTTGGTGTTCGCGAGGACCGGCGCGACGGTTGGCAAAAGCTTCCTCCTTCGGGAGCATGTGCCGAATGCGGTATTCGCTTCGTATCTGATTCGTGTGCGATGCGTAGATCAGGATATGGCTGGCTATTTAAAGCGTTTCTTTGACTCACCAGCTTACTGGAATCAAATTACCGAATTCAGCGCTGGCATCGCGCAGCCGAACGTGAATGGCTCTAAGCTTAAGGCGTTAAAGGTGCCACTGGCGCCATTGGGCGAACAGAAGCGCATCGCTGACAAGCTGGACACCACGCTTGCGCGCGTCGATGCGTGCCGAGAACGGCTCGACAGCGTGCCGGCGATTCTGAGACGATTCGAAAAGTCCGTCGTCGCCGCCGCCACGTCGGGACGTTTGACAGAGGATTGGCGAGCAGACGGCGCCGCTCGCGGGCATGATGCATCAAACGAACTGAAGCTCTGGCACTCGCAAAGGGCCAAGACGGAAAAGAAGCTCCTCACTCCTCCAGATACTACCTACTGGGATCAAGAGATTCCGACCGGCTGGACCGTTGCGAGCGTTCACGAATTTGCGGAATGCCTTGATCGATTGCGCGTTCCGATCAAGCGAGAGGATCGCAAAAACACGCAGGGACTCTATCCCTACTACGGCGCCAACGGAGAAGTGAGCCGGATCGACGAGTATATTTTCGACGATGAACTCGTTCTCGTCACTGAAGACGAAACGTTTTATGGTCGTGAGAAGCCAATTGCATACCGATCCAGCGGAAAGTGCTGGGTAAACAATCACGCCCACGTCCTGCGTGCGTCAAGCCCTGCAGCGAACGACTATCTCTGCTACGCGCTGATGTACTACGATGTTATCCCGTGGCTGAGTGGAACCACTGGCCGAGCGAAACTCACGCAGCAAGCGCTGAACCGTCTCCCAATAGCAGTTCCACCCGAAGTGGAGCTGGTTGAAATTGTCCGCCGCGTCTCTATCCTGATCGCTTTTGCCGATCGCCTACAAGCCCGTGTCGCGAAAGCCAAAGCTGCCGTGGATTGTTTGACGCCGGCACTTCTCGCAAAAGCCTTCCGTGGCGAACTAGTTCCGCAGGATCCCGATGATGAGCCAGTCACAGAACTGTTGAAGCGGTTGACGAAGCAACGGTCGGGCGAAAGTAAGGCGGCCAAAGGCAAACGCGCAAAGCGCGCCGCTGCCATCGCACTCGGCGAACAAGAACCGGCGTCCGTTGCGTAGCATTTTGCGCGGCGCGCCCCGACGTGGAGGAACGCGCTGCGAGATCCGCTCTTCTGCACGCCGCACTGGCAGCAGTGTTCGGCGCGGTGCCACCGCGTGACCACATTGAGACAGTGCGCGCAGCTCTCGAAACCTGGTGAACTACACAGGAAGAAGAACGAAGCCCCGACATGTCCGGGGTTTTTTCATCCTGCGGGCTTCTGCAAGCGCTTGCGTTTGAGTTCCTTGGCCTCTTCTGCCTTGAGCAGGATATAGGCTCGCAGGTCATTCGTCAGGAAGTAGGAGTTATTTCTGCCCAAAGTGAACGCTGCAGGAAAGTCCGGGTCGTTCGCTTCGAGCCACTGAATCGTCATGACCGATTTTCCAAGGAGCTTCGCCGCTCCCTTACGGTCAACCATGTCGATGTCCGTATCGGTCAACCCTGACGTGGTTGACCTGATAGACAACTACACGCCGCCGCAACCTGAACCCAAGTCGCAGGATGCCTAACGATGCGAACCGATCAGAAAGTCATGTGGCGCTTCGTGCTGG
The DNA here is from genome assembly GCF_018408855.1 of Caballeronia sp. NK8. Classification (GTDB taxonomy): domain Bacteria; phylum Pseudomonadota; class Gammaproteobacteria; order Burkholderiales; family Burkholderiaceae; genus Caballeronia. The sequence continues at coordinate 322,436 of NZ_AP024325.1, forward strand.
TCGCGCTGGTCGGGGCGGTCGGCGTATGCGCGGTCGCCCTCGTGCTGACCTCGTGCGGCTCAGTCAATCCTCCCGGCACGATGGCCGGCCACAATACGACGCTCCCTGCGCAGCCTGCCTGCCTGCTCTTTTGCTTCGCTGAGGTCCGCTCAAGCATCGACACGCCGACCCCGGCCAGCAGCGTGCGAGACAGCAAGGGCAAGCAGGCCACGCCGCCTGTCGTGGTCCCGCCGCCTGTCATTAACTCTGCACCTGTCACGCCTGCTCAGAAGGGCACGCCCTCAGGCTCGAACAGCAGGCCATAGCGGGCCATAGGAGGCTTGGCAGGTCAGAGCCGCTGCAACGGTATCCCCAACCGCAGTAACAGCCCTATCGGAGCTTTAAGCGATGAAGGTCAAGATCGAGAACCTAGGCGACGTGGGTATACGTGTCATTAGCGACCACGATAACATCAACGACACGGTATTGGAGGCAGGCGCGACAGACGTGTTCGAGTCACACGACGAGGGTGTTATCGAGCTTCGGGAGTTTGATTGACGGTGCGGAAGCAGAGCCGCGAGAACAGGCCTGAGCAGGCCTATAGGAGGAAGGCAAGGCCCGCGCAATGCGGGCCTGTGCGGATCATGCCGTGCGACCTCCCGAAACAAGTTTGAGGGTGTTGGTCGTCACGACCGCGCCCTCGGGCAGGTAGTCGAGACCTGTGCTGAAGTAACGAAGCTCATGGCCGTGCATGAAGTAGGCATAAGCCTGCTCCATCGTGCCCCGACCCCTGCCGCGTGTCACGATGAACTCGTGACCGATGCCGTCGAGCATGCCGATCACAGTCCGCACGCCCCGGATCGAAGGCCATGAGGGTGTCTTGCGGGCATACAGTTCACAGGCCTGTCCATTGCATACCACATAGCCTCGCGGGTACGGATGCTTAGCCATTGTGCTGCCTGCCTTGATGGTCAACCCATGCGGCCTCAGCCGCTTTCCACGCCGCGTCATCGTTCATGACATAGCTGAGGTCCATATAGCCGTCGATCGAATAGCCGATCAACTGCGCGAACTGCTGCCGGTCCTCGGCTGAAAACTTCAGCATCGCCAGCTTGTTCATGTCGACGCCGCCGTTATCAAGCAGGTACTCGACAAGGCGGTTGCGCTTGAATCGCACGGTGCCGTCACGGTCCCTCACGAGCGGCTGCATCGGATGCTTCGGTTGCGTCGTCATAGTTATCTCCCTGCTTTGAGCCTCAGTGTTTCGAGCACGTCAGCGAATGCGGAATAGAAAGCGAAGCTGGTCGCGTCGCTCGTGTCATGCAGCACGAAGCGGCTGCCGTAAAGCGCTCGCACGGTGTACACCGCCCCGGTCGGCAGCTTCACTGAAACCTCAATGCCTTTCGCATCCCGAACCAATCCGAGCGTGAGTGTTTCGATTGTTTGATAGGTCATTCGGTCCTCGTGATTTTGAAAAAGCGGAAGTTATCGCCTGAGCCGTCATGACGAAGGCCGAAGTGCAAGACAAGCTCGAAGGCCGCGCCGGGTGCGTGCTTCGCTGCGATCGCGATAGCCTTGTTGCAGGCATTGCGCTTGTCGCCGTTCGTCTCAGGCTCAAGCATTGAGTCGCCGACTTCGAGCCGGGTCAAGCGCCATGCAAGCGATCCCGCCTGCAAGGTGCCGAGTAGTTCCCTCACAGTGCTGCTGCTCATGGCGAACTGACCTCTCATTACATTAAGACCCAAAAAATGTGCTGGCGTACATGGTCGAGTGTCATCTTGGGGCTGGCGTCATTGCCGCTGCGCGTGCTGCCGACCCACAATCCCTTGCCCGCAAGCTGCTGATACGGGAACAGGTCACAGAAGAAAAACGCCTGCTCGTGTCGGTCTAAGCCGAGGTCGTCCACGTAGATGGCATCGTCCTGTGACTGCTCAGGCCTGACGGCATCGATACAGTCACAGTCGAGCAGCTTGTATAGCTCTTTCAGTGACTCAGGGCCGCGACCGCCTGAGGGCCGCACGACTTCAGTTATCGTTCCCGCGAACGGGTCAATCAGATATGCCTTGATAGGTTCAGCCATTTGAAGCTCCTGTTATCCCTTCCATCCGAGTGACTCGGTGACATGGCCAGGGAGATACCCGACCTGTTCGCCTTCGCCGAGATAGACCATGAAGCCTTCGTCGGTCAGTACCTCGATCACGTTGCCGATCCTGCATTCCATCGGCCAACTCGGTTGATGTGCAAAGCGCACTTGAGCGCTCGGCGGTACACCTTCCAAAATCTCAATCAATTCTGCTGCGGTCATGTCCTGCTCCGGTGATCTGTTTGTCGTTGTGATGGCTTAGCGGCGGCGCTTGCTTCTGCCGCCACTCGTCAGGAGTGTGGCGACGACCATGAAAGGAAACATCAGAATCGCGAAGAGGATGCCGAGGCCGACTTGTGACTTGACCTCGCTCGGCGTGACCTTGCTGGTATAGCGAAGGCCTGTGCCGGGAATGCTCGTGCTAACGCGCCCCTTGCTGTTATAGGTGACACCCTTGCCGCCGAATGAATAGCTCGTGCCGCTCTTGCTCAGATTGACACGGACGCCGGGGAGCAGCTTGAATGACTTCCTGAAAGACCAACCCATTTTGTTCACCTGCTGTAGGCATCTGCTGCCTCACTGTTTGTTCCTGCTGAAACATTCAGGGCAGGACTCCATACTATCTACCCCACCAAGTGGGGTAAACGGCGCAAAGTTGGCGAACCGCTCTAAGTGGCTGAGGCCTTATGCAGCAAGGCTGATAGGGCGAGCCGAATGATTCAGAAGGGGCTTACGAGGGGGATACGACAGGGGGGATTAGTCAGGCGGGACGAACGCCGCCATATAGAGAACAGCCACAAACACGAGCAGCGGCATCAGCACAGCAATCAGCCATGCCATCAGCCGCGCTCGCTTCATGATCGAGGATCATCCTATGTCTCGACCGGCGCCGTGGGCTTCGGTCCCTCGGTTCTCATGCTCAAGTGATCGACGCATGCTGTTTCGGACCGCAGACCTCCTGCCGCAGGACCGCTGACGAAAAGCGAGCGTCGTCGCGATGCGCTGCATCAGGCCGACTGTGGCCATGATCGGCCCATCGTCAGGCTGGCCGTCTGGGATAAACATGTCGAACTGTGTTCGAGAGCTTGAATGCGTTGTCGTAGTCCTATGAAGTCGTCCGACACCGCTGCGACGGCCTCGACGATATCGGGAAGCAAGCCGCTCATCAGATTACCTTGGCGCGTCAGCAGATCAATGCGCTCGCCGCCCTTCCGAACGAGACAGCGATTCGGGTCGGACTTGTAGATGCACCTTTGCGGTGTTGTCTTTCGGGCTGATCGCGGCGCGCGACATCAACCGCCCACCTGCTGGAATCGGCCATCAACGGCATTTCGATATCTGCGCTAGGCCGTTCGAACAACCGCTGCTCGAACAGCCGTTAGGCAGACCGCGTAATCATCGGGCGCCAGCGCTGTGCCGGCTTTCTTCCCACCTTCTCGACGGTGCGTGGAAGGCCGGAGTGACCGCGGTAGCAAAAGTCGTCAGCAGTTGGCATCGCGGGAGCCGCCGTCGTTTTCACCTTACAAGAGGCCAGGGCGTAGTCAATTGTGGCAAGGGCGCAGTAAGAAAAAACTTGCCATTTTGCCATTTAGTTCTAAAACGAATTGTGACCCGATCCGGGAAGTCGTTGCCCGAAAAATAACGCTACGCAGGAGCGGCTGCGATGAAATTGAGACAGGCTCAGACCGACCTCCATCGCTCGACCAAAATGGATGTGGAAAGATTAGATCATTACGTTCCTATCAACTGGTTGCCGAGGGAGGCGACTCGCGATCGCAGCACTGACAAACGGATGAACACCCAAGTCCTGCTGGATGCGAGCCCCCCGTTGAGCTTAAAGTTTCCAAACGTCTATTTGAGACGCAGAGGGGCGACACGAATCCTTTACGCCCCATTAAAAGGACTCGTCCTTGAGGTAACTGAAGAGGCGGCCAGCCTTATTGAGGCCCTGAAACAAGGACCGGTGGAAGGACGGCAGGGCAACGTGGAGGAATGGACCGCATTACTCTCCTCCCTTGACGATGTTGGAATTGCGAAAAGCGATTCCGATCACTCGGCTTTATCCCACCGGGAAAAATTTAGGCCGACACACGTAACGCTTTCGCTAACGACTGGATGCAATTTGCGTTGCGTATACTGCTACGCTCGAGCGGGCGAGAAATCTCGAACTATGCCTTTTTCGCTAGCGAGGGCGGCTATCGAGTTCGTAGCTACCAACGCGATCAGACAGAACGCCCCGAGCTTCGGTATAACATTTCACGGTGAAGGCGAGCCAACATACGAATGGCAACTTTTTCGGCAGGTCGTCGAGTACGCAGAAACTGTCGCTCATCAGTTAGCTCTCGGAGTGACGTTTGCCATGACAACAAACGCGCTTTGGGGCCGCGCTCAGAGGGCTTTCATCGTGGACCGCTTTTCCGATCTATCGATTTCACTTGACGGCTTACCGGAAGTGCAAGCAGCTCAACGTCCTACGATATCCGGCAAAGACGCTTTCAAGACAATTCTTGCAAACCTTATCGAAGTAGGTGAAAAAGGCGTTCCATGCGGGATCCGTTCGACCATCATGCCAAATAGCGTTGATCGCATGGTCCCGTTTCTAGAATTCATCGCCGCTAACACGAAAATAACGAATGTGCGTCTTGAACCGATTTTCGACTCGGGAAGAGGCGCAGATCTACCGATTGACAACTCATCTTTCGACCTAAGATTCGCAGAAAGATTTACGGAGGCCCAGGCACGCGGTCGTGAATTGGGGTTGTCTGTAAGTTATTCGGGGTGCAGCGACATCAATCACAGCGGTAATTTTTGCGGGGCGACGGGGTCGAATCTCAACTTCACAGTGATGAGCCATGGAGTGGTTTCTTCATGCTATGAAATTAATGAGCCCACGCATGAATTGGGCGAGTTTTTTATATATGGGAAATTTGACGAGCAAACTCAAACTTTCGAATTCTTGCCTGATCGGATGGACCGTCTCATGAACTTTTCCACTAAAACCAACAGCCCATGCGCAAGCTGTTTTGCACAATGGAACTGTCGAGGTGATTGTTTATCTCGATACTCAAAGAAGAAGCTGTTGGGCGGCGGCGCCTCTCCACGTTGTTCACTCAACCAAGCGCTGGCAGACGCTCGTCTTGTCAATTCATTGGAATCTCAGTCATTTGGTTCGGGAGATGCATCGTGAGCGAGAAGAAAAATATTTTAGACGCAGCGGCAAAAACTGGAGCTGCGTCCACGATTCCCGGCATCGACAGGCGAACGTTGCTAAAGACTGCTCTTAGCCTGAGTGGGGTGATAGCGGGCAGTACGGTAGGCTCAGAATCATTTGCGGCGGACTGCAGCTGCAATAAAGAAAGCGGCTGTGCATGTGTCGGCCATGAAAGATGTGTGTGCATCGGGAACACAGGGCCAACGCCGACGCCGACTCCAACGCCGAACAGCAAACTGGATGAAGGCACACCTAGCATTGATGGAGTGATCAAACGAATCGGCCCCTCGGACAGTGTGATAACGCTAGACAACGGTAAGACATACAAGCTCGATATAGAGGACCTTAAGGGATTGCGCAAAGGGGAGTCGGTCCAACTGAAGCCGTTTGGAAACCCGTCTGACATGAAGGCCATTCTTTCTAAACCACGCAAATAGCTCTACCAGAGGGAAACTCGCAATGGCGGCTCACCTAAGAGGACGTACGGTGAAACTTCGTCGTTTCGCGTTGGCATTCTTGAGCACCATGACGGTTGCGCTTTGTGGTTGCTCTGTCGCGGGCTCGTCGGACCATGACGCGGGCGGGCAGGCTGCTACGCGCGCTGAAGCGAAGGGCGCAAGCTTACAGTCGGCCAATATCTGTATCGACGCCGGCATCCAATATTCTCCCGGCGGCGTGACGAGCAGATGCATCTACTGGACCACTCGATGCGCTCAAGCAAAATGCAAGCGATGCCAAAACGACGGAACTTGGTCAGGCGAATACTCGTGCTAAGAGGGTCTATCGCGTGCGGGCGCGCCCACGACGCTTGATGTCTTCGTCTGCCAGCCTTCAGGTCAGTTCACGATCTATGCGCGGACTCACGAGGCCACTGTTAATGGTCGCCGGTTGGCACATAAAGCCCAGTCCAAGGCTTTAGCAAAGTGCGTGACTCGCACAAGTTGCGAGCCATGTCGTTCATCACCGAACGCTCCTAGGGCTATCCTTGTTCCTGTGTCCCAAGGCCTTGCAGGACGGGCGTGTATCGTTTTCGTCCCCTGACCAAAATCCCTTCCATCAGTGGCGAGGTGCGACTGTTGGCTGGAATGTTGGATGGAAAGCCGAATTTTCCTTGAAAACCCCTATTTATAAAGGTTTCAGGCTCGTAACCGTCTTTGCAGCAGCAAAGAAAGTGACTGCCGCCCCGCACAGGGGCAACGCAAATAGACCGACACGATCACGGGATCCGGCGAAAAGCCAGAAACGTGTAATGCGCTTTCGCCAGGAAACTTTCCATTCCTTAGAAAAGGTACAAAACTCGCTCTAGCGCCAGTAACCGGCCGCATAGTGTCGATATCCCCAGCCGGGACGCCCCCAGTAACCGACCGCGACGGACGGTGCATACACCGGCGCAGGCGGCGCGTAATAGGGCATCGGCGGCGGCCCATAGACCGCGACGGGCGCGACCGGAACCACAGGCGCCATCGGCGCAATGACGACGGGCGCCACCGGCACGACCGGCATGCCGACGCTCATCCCGACGAACACATGCGCCTGCGCGCAATTCACCAATCCGATGCCGCACAGCGTAGCGACGGCGACATAACCGATCTTTCTCATGATCCTTCTCCTGGAAACGCGGTGCGGCGTGGACACGCATCGGTTGAGAAAGATTGTCGACGTCCTGAATGAGCGAAGAATGAGGGACGTGCAGTCGCACGCGCGATTACGTCATTCGGTTTCGCAGTCGTTACAGGTGTTGTCGATGTAGCGCGCCGCCTTGCCTCGCTCCGGCGGGCTGATCTGCATATAGCCGCCATCGAGGACGTTATGACGGACGATGTTGCGGCTATAGTCGACGCCGCCTTCGCCGTTGGACCCGCCGGTGATGTTGCCGCCATTGACCATGCGGTTGCATTCGAGAATATTGCCGCCGGAATCCTGCGTGGCGTCGTTGTTCTCGGGGCCCATGCGGCAGTTGTCGGCCAGGTTATAGGCGATACGCCCGTTCACCGAGCCCACCAGCGCGATGCCGTAGAGCGGACAGTTGGCGAAAGAATTGAACACCAGCACGGCGCCGGTTCCGCCGCCTTGCCCTTCGGTCTGAAACATCGACTGGCCGAAGAAGTCGCGGAAGCTGTTGCCCGCGAGGACGAAGTTGTCCACCGCACCGTTGGTCTGAACCGGAATGTCGTAGTGGCCGGGGTTCTCCCAGTCGCGCACGCGGGTCGGATTCGCGCCCACGAAGTTGCAGCCGACGAGACTGTTCCCCGTCGAAGGGCCTTCGTAGTTGAACATGTTGCTGTCCGCGCGGACCGTCTTCCTGAGCGTCACGCCGGGTTCGCACTGGATATGCCGGTTGCTGGCCGTGACCACGACCGTGTGATTGAGCAGATAGGTGCCGGCGGGGATCAGGACGTCGCCCGCGTCGACGGCGGCCTGGAACGCTCTGGTGTCGTCCGTGGTGCCGTTGCCCTTGGCGCCGAAATCCTTCGGGCTGCGCGGGTCGATCAGTTTGGGCGGCGTGAAGGACGTCTGCGGGCAACTGGCCGTGGGCGGGACCGGTGAGCTGTTGAGACTCGCGCTGGGGACGCTTTCATCGCGCCCGTATCTGATCTTATGCCACCAGCGTCTGAAATTACCCGTCGAAAGGTGGTCCTGGATACGGCCGTCCTGCCACGCCGCGTAGGCCGTCTGCACCTGTTTCGTCACACCCGGAATGCCGACTACCACTGCCGCCACGCCAACCAGTAACACGCCGATCACGATGGGTTTTCTCATTTGCTTCAGCCCACCCTAAAAACGAATTTCAATTTGTACCATCCATGATAGCGGTGTTGGTTTACACGTCCGAAATCGTACTTGGGCGGGAACCGTCAGCCGGGTGAACGGCCGAAGGTTCCCGCCCGCCCTATGCCTCACGCGCGCCGGACCATGCCGCCATGGCCGCGGCTCGGCGCTTCGGGCGCATGCGCGACGCCATAGTCGCCATCGAGCGCGGCGGCGGCGGCATACACACCCGGCTCTTCGATGACGCCCGCATGGTTGCCCGGCACTTCCGCGACCGTCAGGCCACGGCGCGCGATGTTCCGCCAGAGCGGCAGCGGGTCGCCGCGGTCCTGCTCGCGCGAGGCCGCGCGCACATAGACGATCCGTCCGCCCTCATACGGTCTGGGCCGATAGTTGTTCATCGCGGTGCGGCAGGTGTCACGCAGCCGTCGCAGCACCGGCGGCATCGGATGGGCGGTTGGAGCTGCCTGCGCGCTCGGCACGCGGCCGAGCCGCATCGCCAGCTTGTTCGTGGCGGCGACGAACTTGGCCGCGACGAAACCCGCGCGCTCCTGCGGCTTCATCTTCGTGAACGTCTTCCATAGACGGCTCACGTAGTCGCGCCGGAAGTCCAGCCACGCGAACCACGGCAGCCAGCGTTCCTGCACGTAGGTATCGAGCAGGCACACGAACTCCGTTTGCTCACCCGCGCCAAACAGTTGCTGCGCAATTTCGAGCGCCACGAGTCCGCCGAACGAAAAGCCGGCGAGCGCATACGGACCGGTTGGCTGAACCTTGCGAATCTGCTCGACGTAGGTCCTCGCCATATCTTCGACGCGGCGTTGCGGCGGCGTTTCGCCATCGAGCCCGAGCGCCTGCAGGCCGTACACCGGACGCTGCTTGCGCATCGAGCCGATGAGCCGCGTGCATTCGAGCACCGATCCCGTCACGCTGTGCACGAGAAAGAGCGGCGTGCCGTCGCCTTCGCGCATCGGCACCAGCACTTCCGATGTCTCCGGCAGCGCGCCGTTGTCGATCACGTCGGCGAGCTGGGCGATGGTCGGCGCGCGCAGCATCGTGGCAAGCGGAATCGGCCGTCCGATGAGCGGCTGCAATTCAGCGAGCAGGCGCGCGGCGAGCAGCGAATGGCCGCCGAGTTCGAAGAAGTTGTCGTCGCGGCCGATCGGCGCGAAGGCGAAAAGCTGCTCCCATTTCGATCGCAGCAGCCGTTCCAGTTCCTCGCGCGACGCGTAGCTTCGCGGCATCTCATCGGACTGATGCCGCAGGGCCGGGTGCGCGCGGATCGCATCGAGCGAGGCGGGGTTGCGCAGCGCTGCCACGTTGGTCACGTCGAGTCCGTTGACCGCGTTGCGCACGGCGGCTTCCGTGAGCTTGCCGCTATGCGTGAGCGGCAGATCGTCGACGGCGGCGATCACGTCCGGCACATGTGCAGCGGACGTGCGGCGCACGAGTTCGCGACGAATCCGCGCGATGAGCGGCCCGTTGAGCTGCGCGCCCGGCTTGAGCGTGACCAGCAGCACGAGACGCTCGCTGCCGGTCTCCCTCACGCGTTGCTGCACGACGATGCCGTCGCGAATCCCGGGAATGTCGTTCAGCACGCGGTAGATCTCGCCCGGCCCGACATTGATGCCGCGCACGACGAGCACGCCATCGCTGCGCCCGTGCAGGCGCGCCGTGCCGCGCGGCGGAAATTCGATCTGGTCGCCATGCGTCCACACGCCGGCATTGGCGCTGAAATAGGCCTTGTGGAAGCGCTCGCCGGCCGGGTCGTTCAGAAACCCGAGCGGGCGCGACGGGAACGGATTCACGCAGACCAGTTCCCCGACGCCTTGCGCACGCGCGCCGTCGCGCCACGCCTGAACGTCGAACCCGAGGCTCTTGCACTGCGCTTCGCCCGCATACACGGGAAGGTTCGGATTGCCGAGCACGAAGCAGCCGAGGATGTCGGTGCCGCCGCAAATCGATTGCAGGCGCAGGGGCTTCACCTTGTCGCGGACCCATTCGAACTGCGCGTCGAAGAGAATCGCGCCCGTCGACATCATCGAATGAAGCGCGCTCAGATCGAATTCGCGCGAGGGCACGAGCCCGCCGTCCTCGCACATTTTCAGATAGGCGGGGCTCGTGCCGAATACGTTGACGCGCTCTTCGGCGACGAGCCGCCATAACGTATCGACCGATGCGATTGGTCCGTCGTAGGTCACGATTTCGACGCCCGATGCGAGCGCTGACAACTGCCAGTTCCACATCATCCACGCACAGCTCGTGTGGAAGAACATGCGATCGCCGGGCCGCAGGTCGCAGTGCAGCCGATGCTCCTTCAGATGCTCGATCAGACTGCCGCCCGTGCCATGCACGATGCATTTCGGCTTGCCGGTCGTGCCCGACGAGAACATGACGAAGAGCGGATGATTGAAGCCGAAGCGTTTCCATTGCACGCGTTGCGGGTCGCCAGCGGCGACGAGCGCGTCGAGCGAATTGACGGTTGGCGTCGCGTGTACGGCCGATGGATCGCCGTCGAGGCTGACGATGCCCGCGAGCGATGGCAGCGCATCGGCGAGCTGGGAGATCTTCTGCGCGAGCGGCGTGCCGGTGTCGAAAGGCTTCGCTGCGCTATGCGCGAACAGGAAGCGCGGTTCGAGCTGCGTGAAGCGATCGAGCAAGGTTTCGATGCCCATCTCGGGCGCAGCCGTAGATAGCGTCGCGCCGATGGCGGTCACGGCAAGCGCGGTGACGATCGCGTCGGCGTCGTTGCGCATCACGGCCGCAACGCGGTCGCCTTCGCGCATCCCCAGATGCGTGAGAGCGTCGGCGAGGCGGGCAACGCGCTCGCGCAGCTCGCCGCGCGTGAAGCGCACGCGACGGCCATCGGCATGACAGGCGATGAGCGCGGGCGCATCGGCGCCGGTGATCGACAGACCGAGCAGGTTCTCCGCGTAGTTCAGCTTCACACGTGGAAAGAAGCTCGCGTGCTCGCAGGTATCGCCTACGCAGACCGGTTCCGCTTCGCCCGACCACGTCAGGCCCGGCGGCCACTGCATGAAATAATTCCAGAATGTCCGGAATTCCCGGACCGAGAAGTCGTGCAGCGCGGCGTAGTCGTCGAATGAACGCCCCGTGCGTGCCTGCAGCGCCGCGGTGAACACGGTCATCTGCGATGGCGTGGCGCGCTCGGGTGGTGGATCGAAAAGCGGCAGGCGTGTCTTCGCCTCGTTGGGCGATTCCGAACGATTCATGGTTGGGCTCCCTCAGTGGTAATGGCTTCACCGTGTCTTGCCGGCTTGCCTTTTTATTTTTGAAACTGTGGTTCGTCATCTGGCGCCTTGAGCGCTCTCACTTTGATGAGGTCCGTTCCCGGGCGGACCGCAGTCATCGATGATCAAGGTTATCCAGCCAGATCGCGCCGCAATGTGCGGCGCAAGACAAAAGTCACTGGCTGATCGATGCGAGGCCGTCGGCTTCGGCAAGGTTGGCTGAAAACGGCGATTGATTGGCATTTCGTTCTCGATGGGTTGCCGTTCGTTGTATGGCAATACTGTCGCCGCCTGGCGAATATTCCCGTCGCTGGCGTCGCTCACATGACAAAAATGTCATCTCTTTCTCATGATGGCGCACCGGCAGTGTCGCAAACTCGATACTCAGTCATCCAGATCATCGAGGCAAACATGCTTCCGACACGAACCGTCATACTCCCGGCCGCCCTCGTTGTCCTGTTCTCCGGGTGCGCGTCATCGCCAGAACTCAGCGCATCCGGAGGCAAGACGAGAGAGCAGGCGCGAGCCGAACTCGATCAGGCGTGGCGCGATGGATGGCTGCCGAACAAGCGCTCCGAATATCCGCCCACCGAAGCGACGCGGGAGCGCAACAAGAAGCGCTATGCCACCAAGTACCCGGAAGACTCGCCGAACGAGGCGTCGCTTTCGAGGCACGCGGACTGAAGGTTTCGCGCGATCGATCGGGCGCGCCAGCGTCGACATCGATCGCCATTGATTCGTATATCGAAACGAATGGCATACGAAAAAATTCATGTTCGCGTCATCGTCACACGCCGGACAGACCGTAGCATTCGTCACAGCGTTTCTTTATCCACCATCATGGTCCTACGCGCTTTTACTGCGGTGCTGCTGATGTCGGTTGTGCCCGCGCTGTACGCGCAAGCGCTGGCCGATTTATCGCTTGCCGAGGTGCTCGGTCTCGCGGCCGACGCCAATCCGATGCTGCGCGGTGCGCGCGCCGGCGTGAGCGCGTCCGAGGGTGCGTTCATGCAAGCCGGCGCACGGCCGAATCCGTCACTCTCTTTCCTCCAGGAAGGTTTCGGTGGCACCGATCGCACGTCGACCGCCGCCGTGAATCAGCCGATCGAACTGGGCGGCAAGCGCGGCGCGCGGCTCGACGTGGCGTCATACGGCAGGGAGGTGGCCCTGGCCACGCTCGACAGCAGCAGCGCCACGCTGCGGGCCCAGGTGATCGCAGCGTTTTACGGACTGCTCGCCGCGCAACGACAGTTGCAGGTCGCGGAAGAATCGGCCCGGATCGCCACACGCTCCGCCGACCTGGCCGACAAGCGGGTGAAAGCGGGCAAGGTGTCGCCGGTCGAAGCCACCAAGGCCAGGGTCGCGGCGAGCGGCGTGCAGATCGAAGTCGTCAATGCGCAGGCGCGCGTCTCGACGGCCGCGGAAAAGCTCGTCACGGTCACGGGCGCGCCGTCGGTGCGCGATCGAAACGTGCTCGACGACATCGAAGGCATACCCGAGGTCGACGCCTACTCCGAGCTTGCCCCCCGTCTCGACGATGCGCCGCTGACGCGTGCCGCGCGAGCCGAAGTGCTGCGCTCCAATGCCGCGATTTCTGTCGAACGCGCGCGGCGCATTCCGGACATTACGGTGACGGCCGGCGTGAAGCGCGTCGTCGCCGGAGGGCTTCGCGACAATCAGGCTGTCATCGGCGTGTCGATTCCGCTGCCGCTCTTCGACACCAACAAGGGCGCGCTGCTCGAAGCGACACACAAGGCCGAGCAGGCACAGGCCGACTTCGATACCGAGCGGGCCAACCTGCGACTCGAATTGACACAGGCTTACGCGAACTACGAGCGCGCAAAACAGGAGGCGTCGCGGCTCAAGGTCGATGTGCTGCCCGCCGCTCGTCAGGCGCTCGACGCGATGTCGCGCGGTTATCAGCTAGGCAAGTTCAGTTTCCTCGACGTTCTGGATGCGCAGCGCACGCTCTTTCAGGAGCAGTCGCGGTACGTGCAGGCGCTCAAGGATGCGCATCTCGCCGTAGCCGATATCGGCCGCCTCACCGGCACGCCGTTGCCGGCTGCGAGCGTCAGTCCATCCACCGCTCCCTGAGGGATTCGCCATGCCGCGTTCCAGACTTCTCGCGATCACTGTGGCTGCCGTCGGGGTGAGCATCGCGCTTGCCGTGCTGGTGACGACGCTCAGGGCGAAGCAGACCGATGTTGTCGGCGATGGCGCATCAGTCGCAGCGGGCAGCCCGCACGGCGGCACGATGGTCAAGTCCGGCGATCTCACGCTCGAAATCGTGCTCTCCGAAAAGCCCGACGACGCTCGCATCATTCTGTATCCGTCCGCGGGCGGCAAGCCGCTGCGAAACGGCGTGACCGCCACGGTGCAACTGAGACGCGCGCAAGGAACCACCGAAACCATCCGCTTCATCGCCGCCGGCAACAGGCTGACGTCCGCGCAATCCATCGCGAAGCCACACGTGTTCGAATCGACGCTGCAGGTCCTATGGAACGGCAAGCAGGCGACATTCGAGTTCGCGCGCAGCGACGGCGCCATCCCACTGGATGCGCAGCAAATGCGCAACGCCGGCATCGATGTCAGGAAGTCCGGGCCCGCGCAGATCGAATCGATCGTCCAGGTGCCGGGAGAGATTCGCTTCAACGAAGACCGCACGGCGCACGTCGTCCCGCGCGTGGCGGGCATCGTCGAACAGGTTGCGGTTTCGGTCGGCGAAACGGTCCGGAAGGGCCAGTTGCTTGCTGTCGTCGCCAGTACGGACCTCGCTGACCGAAGGAGCGAACTCCTGACGTCGGAGCGCCGACTCTCCGCCGCGCGCACGGCTTACCAGCGGGAAAAGATGCTCTGGGAGGAGCGCATTTCCGCGGAGCAGGATTATCTGCAAGCTCAAGTCCAGCTCCGTGAGGCGGAGATCGCGGTGCAGAACGCACGGCAGAAACTCATTGCGTTGAACGCAAACCCGGGCGAAGGCGCGCTGAATCGCTATGAGCTGCGCGCGCCATTTTCAGGAACCATCGTGGCGAAACACGTCACGCCGGGCGAGGCGATCGCAGCCGAGGCGAACGTGTTCACGCTCTCCGATCTCTCGACGGTATGGGCGGAAATGGCCGTGCCCGCGCAGCACTTCGATGCGGTCCGCGTGGGCCGGACCGCGATCGTCAAGGCGGCCGCTTTTGCTTCGAGTTCGCAAGGCCCGATTTCGTATGTGGGCGCCTTGCTCGGAGAGCAGACACGCTCGGCGCAGGCTCGCGTTGTTCTGCTGAATCCTGACGGCGCGTGGCGTCCCGGCATGTTCGTGAACGTGTTTGTAAACGCCGGGGGGCAGACTGTCCCGGTCGCGGTCGTCAGCGACGCGCTGCAGGAGATCGACGGCTCGCCCGCCGTGTTCGTCGCGACGCCGAAGGGGTTCGTCGCGCAGCCCGTCAGGACAGGCCGCAAGGACGACCGCATGGTCGAAGTGGTGAGCGGCCTGTCCGCCGGTCAGCAGTACGTCGCGTCCAACAGCTTCGTGCTGAAGGCCGAACTCGGCAAGGGCAGCGTCGAGGAAGAGTGACATCGACGCTTCCCAGTTCACAGGACCATTCAATGTTCGAGCGACTTGTTCGTTTCGCGATCTTTCACCGCTGGCTGGTGATGCTGGCCGTCGTCAGCGTGGCGGCGTTCGGCGTCTTCAGCTACCAGAAGCTGCCGATCGACGCGGTACCCGATATCACCAACGTGCAGGTGCAGATCAACACATCGGCGCCGGGCTACTCGCCCCTCGAGTCCGAACAACGGATCACTTATCCGATCGAGACGGCGATGGCGGGCCTGCCGAACCTGAGTCAGACGCGTTCCATCTCGCGCTATGGCCTGTCGCAAGTCACCGTCATCTTCAAGGATGGCACGGACATCTACTTCGCTCGCCAGCTCGTCAACGAGCGCATTCAAGAGGCCAGGGAAAAGCTGCCCGACGGCATCGCGCCCGCGATGGGCCCCACGTCGACCGGACTGGGCGAGATCTACCTGTGGACCGTCGAGGCGGGCTTGTCCGCTCGCAAGCCGGACGGCACGCTCTACACGCCCGCCGATCTGCGCGAGTTGCAGGACTGGGTGATCAGGCCTCAGTTGCGTAATGTGCCCGGCGTCACCGAAGTCAATTCCATCGGCGGTTATGTCAGGGAGTTTCGAATCGCGCCCAATCCCACGAAACTGATGTCATACGGATTGACGCTCGCAGATATCGTCAAGGCCGTCGAACGAAACAACGATAACGTGGGCGCGGGCTACATCGAAAAGCGCGGCGAGCAGTATCTCGTTCGCGTGCCGGGTCAGGCCGGCTCCGTCAACGACATCGCGAACATCGTGCTCACGAACGTGAGCGGCGTGCCGGTGCGCGTGAAAGACCTGGCTCAGGTCGATGCGGGCCGCGAGCTTCGCACGGGCGCCGCGACGTCGAACGGCCGGGAAGTGGTGCTGGGGACGGTCTTCATGCTGATGGGCGAGAACAGCCGGTCCGTTGCGCGTGCCGTCGCCCGCAAGATGGGCGATGTGAACCGGACCCTGCCGGCCGGCGTGCGCGCGATCCCGGTGTACGACCGGACCGTGCTGGTCGAGAAAGCGGTCAACACGGTGAAGAAGAACCTGCTCGAAGGCGCGGTGCTCGTGATCGTCATTCTGTTCATGTTCCTCGGGAACATGCGCGCGGCCATCATCACCGCGCTCGTGATTCCATTGTCGATGCTGATGACCTTCACCGGCATGGTGAACGCGAAAGTGAGCGCGAACCTGATGAGCCTCGGCGCGCTCGATTTCGGCATCATCGTGGATGGCGCCGTGGTCATCGTCGAGAATTGCGTGCGGCGTCTTGCTCACGCCCAGGCGGCAGCGGGCAGGCCGCTCACGCGGGAAGAACGTTTCGCGGAAGTGTTCGGCGCGTCGCAGGAAGCGCGCCGGGCGCTCATCTTCGGTCAGCTCATCATCATGGTGGTCTTTCTGCCCATCTTTGCGCTCACCGGCGTCGAAGGGAAGATGTTTCATCCGATGGCCGTCACCGTCGTCATGGCGCTCGCAGCGGCGATGGTGCTGACCGTCACCTTCATTCCGGCAGCGGTCGCGCTGTTCATCGGCGAGCATGTCGCGGAGAAGGAGAATCGCGTGATGGGCTGGGCGCGGCGCGCCTATGAACCGGCGCTCACGCGCTTCATGAGCCGGCCAAAGCGCGTGATGGTTGGCGCGGTCGTGATCGTCGCGGCCACGACGGCGCTTGCGACGCGCCTGGGCAGCGAGTTCATTCCGAGCCTGAACGAAGGCGATCTGGCCGTCGCCGCGCTGCGCATTCCGGGCACGAGCCTGTCGCAATCGCTGGAGATGCAAAAGAGCATCGAGCGAACGCTGAAGGAGAAAATCCCCGAGATCGACCGCGTATTCGCGCGCACCGGCACGGCGGAGATCGCCGCAGACCCCATGCCGCCAAACTTGTCTGACGCCTATGTGATGCTCAGGCTAACCGATCAATGGCCCGATCCCCGCAAGCCGCGCACCGAGCTCATCAAGGAAATCGAAGCCGTGCTCGCCACCTTGCCCGGCAACGCGTACGAGTTCTCGCAGCCGATTCAGCTGCGCTTCAACGAACTCATCTCCGGCGTGCGCAGCGACGTCGCGGTGAAGATCTTCGGCGACGACATGACCGTGTTGAGCGATACCGGCGAGAAGATCGCCGCCGCGCTGCGCAAGGTGCCGGGCGCCGCCGAAGTGAAGGTCGAGCAGACGACGGGTCTGCCCGTACTGACCATCGATCTGGTGCGCGACAAGCTGGCCCGCTATGGCATCACCGTGGCCGACGTGCAGGACACGGTCGCGGCGGCGGTGGGCGGACAGAAGGCGGGCACGGTGTTTCAGGGCGACCGGCGGTTCGACATCGTGGTGCGCCTGCCCGATGAGCTTCGCTCGGACATCGAGGCCATCAAGCGGCTGCCCATCGCGCTGCCGCCGCCCGCATCCTCCGCGCCTCGCGCGTCGATGCTTCAGGCGCCGTATGTCCCGCTCGACGAACTGGCGACGGTCACGGTCGGACCGGGCCCCAATCAGATCAGCCGCGAAGACGGCAAGCGCCGGGTCGTGGTGAGCGCCAATGTGCGCGGCCGGGACGTGGGTTCCTTTGTCGCCGAGGCACGCGAGCTGATTCAGCAGGATGTGCAGGTGCCGGCGGGATATTGGGTGTCGTGGGGCGGACAGTTCGAGCAATTGCAGAGCGCGAGCGAGCGGCTGAAGCTGGTCGTGCCGCTCGCGTTGTTCATGGTCTTCGTGCTGCTGTTCGTCATGTTCGGCAATGTAAAAGACGGGCTGCTGGTCTTCACCGGCATTCCGTTCGCGCTGAGCGGCGGGGTCGTTTCGCTGTGGCTGCGCGGCATCCCGCTCTCCATCACCGCCGCGGTCGGATTCATCGCGCTGTCGGGCGTTGCCGTGCTGAACGGCCTGGTCATGATTTCGTTCATCCGCAATCTGCGCGAAGAAGGCGCGCCGATCGACGCAGCGGTGCGGGAAGGCGCGCTGACCAGACTGCGCCCCGTTCTCATGACCGCCCTGGTCGCATCGCTCGGTTTCCTGCCGATGGCGTTCGCGACGGGAACCGGATCGGAAGTGCAGCGACCACTCGCGACGGTCGTCATCGGCGGCATTCTGTCGTCGACGGCGCTGACGCTACTGGTCTTGCCGGTGCTTTATCGTGTGTGCCATTCGATGTCGTTCAGAAGCAGCGCGCGTCGCGGTTTGACGACGCGATGGCTGCAAGACGCACGTGTCAATAAAGGAGATGTGTAAATGCGAATCCTGATTGTCGAAGACGAACAGAAAACCGGTTCGTATCTGAAGAAAGGGCTGACCGAGGCGGGATACGTCGTCGATTGGGTACAGGATGGCATCTCGGGTGAGCATCAGGCCGAATCGGAAAGCTATGACCTGCTGATCCTCGACGTCATGCTGCCCGGTCAGGACGGGTGGACGCTGCTCGAAAAGATCCGGCAGCGCCACTCGACGCCCGTTCTGTTCCTGACCGCGCGCGACGAGGTCGGCGACCGCGTGAAGGGCCTGGAACTCGGCGCCGACGACTACCTCGCCAAGCCGTTCGACTTCGTGGAACTGAGCGCCCGCATCCGCTCGGTGCTGCGCCGCGGCCAGTCGCGCGACGTCTCCACGCTTCGCGTGGCTGATCTCGAACTCGACCTGAATCGACGCAAGGCGATCCGCCGGGGCGACACGATCCTGCTGACCGCGAAAGAGTTCACGCTCCTGTGGCTGCTGATCCGTCGCGAAGGCGAAGTGCTGCCGCGCGCGACGATCGCCTCGCAGGTCTGGGACATGAACTTCAGCAGTGACACGAACGTCGTCGACTCCGCGATCCGCCGCCTGCGATCGAAGGTCGACGAGGGCTACTTTCCCAAGCTGATCCACACCGTGCGCGGCATGGGCTACGTCCTCGAATGCCGAGACGTCAACAAATGTTGATCCGGCGTTTCCTGCCCCGGACATTGCGTGCGCGGCTGACGGTCCTCATCGTTCTTTCGACGTCCGCGATTCTGACCATGAGCGGCGTGGCGCTCTATGGAGCCTTGCAAAGCCGGCTCGAATCGATGGCAGAGGAACAGATGATCAGTGCGTTGAACGCGTTGCAGTCGCACCTCGGCGAGATGCGCGACACACCCGCGATTCCGGCCAATCGCGCGCTTCTGGTCGATGAATTGCATGGGCACCGACAGATGGAGCTTGCCATTTCCGACATCGACGGACGCGGCCTGGTCACGACAGGCGGGTTCAGGTCGTATCCGTACATACGGGCAGTGGAACCGGGACAGACGCCGCGACTGGTTGCACGAGACGGGTCGACGCTCAGTTACCTCGTCGCCGATGTGTCGCTCGCAGGCGCGAATGGGCCGCATGTGCGCGTGACGATTCAATACGACCGCAGCAGCGATGTCGCCTTGCTGCGCGCTCATGCCCGCACCATCATCGTCATTCAGTTGCTGGGTGTCCTGCTCGCGGCGGCACTGGCATTCGGCATCGCGCTCGTCGGATTGAGTCCGCTTCGCCGGCTGGTGGCACGAGCCGAGCAGATGTCTTCCACGGGACTGGCTCAGCCGTTCGATGATCTCGACGCGTCGGGCGAACTCAAGGAACTGGAGCGCGCATTCAATGAAATGCTGCAACGGCTCGATGAATCATTTACCCGGTTGAGCCAGTTCTCGTCGAATCTCGCGCACGACATGCGTACGCCGCTCACCAATCTCCAGGCCGCCGCGCAGGTCGCGCTCTCGCATCCCCGCAGCGCGGCCGATTACCGGGACGTCATCGAATCGAGTATCGATGAGTATCGGCGGCTGTCGGGAATGATCGAGGATATGCTGTTTCTCGCGCGATCCGAGCGTGTCGACGCGAGCATCGTAACGGTCAGACTCGATGCTGCCGCCGAAGCGGAGCGCGTCGCGAACTACTACGAATCGATGGCGGAAGAGGCCGGCGTGGGCATCGTCGTGCAGGGGCGCGCGCAGGTCGATGCGGACCTGCTGCTGTATCAGCGGGCGCTGAGCAATCTGATATCGAATGCGCTCAGGTTTGCGCCGCGAGGCACGGTCATTCGCGTCGATTGCAATGCGTCGCCGGACTCGACGACGGTCGCCGTGTCCGACGCGGGCCCCGGCATAGAGGCTGCGCACATCGAGCGGATCTTTGAACGGTTCTACCGCGTCGACCCTGCGCGACACAATTCCGCTGCGGGAACCGGGCTTGGGCTTGCGATCGTGAGATCGATCATGGAAAGCCATGGCGGGGTGTGCCGGGTTCACAGCGAACCCGGCGTCGCCACGACGTTCTCCTTGCGTTTTCCCAGCTCGGCGCAGTGCGCGTGAATGGCGCGCATCGCGACGCGCCATCTTCGCTATTTCGTGGTCGGCGGGGTCGCCGATGCCTGGCGGCTCACGCCCTGATCGTGATGATCGGTTGCAGGCGATTTCTCGCCGCGATGAGTCGTGGCCGCGTGAACTTCCTTGTTGCGTGCGACCATCGCGTCCGTCGGCGGGTACTGGGTTTTGGTGCTCGGCGTGATCCCGTCGTGCTGGGCCTGTACCAGTTCCTGCTGGACCTGCTGACGGGACTTTTGTGCCAGTGCGGATTGAGAGATCAGGCCGAACGATATGCCCGTAATCGCGAGCACGACTGCGCTGTGAGTTGCCCTCATTGCTGTTCTCCAGGTTTCGACGCGCCAAGTGACGCGTCATGAGAGCAGTATGTAAGGTAGACAGTGCGTCAGCGTGACGCGAACATGAGAAATGCGGCGGGGACGCTTCGTTTGACAAACGGAATGCTGCGACCCCACCCCGTCACTCGTGAAGACGAAACGTCTCCACCGCCGTCCGCAAGGCCCCGGCCTGATCCTCCAGCGACTGCGCCGCCGCCGCCGCTTCCTCCACCAATGCCGCGTTCTGCTGAGTCACTTCATCCATCTGCGTGACCGCACGCGCCACCTGCTCGATGCCGCTGCTTTGCTCTTCCGATGCCGCCGCGATCTCACCCATGATGTCGGTCACACGCTGCACCGCCGTGCTTATCTCGGTCATCGTGCGGCCCGCCTCATCGACCAGCGCGGTGCCCGATTGCACGCGCTCGACCGAATCGTCGATCAGTTCCTTGATTTCCTTCGCTGCCGCCGACGAACGCTGCGCAAGCGAGCGCACTTCGCCCGCCACGACCGCGAAGCCGCGTCCTTCTTCACCCGCGCGCGCCGCTTCCACCGCCGCGTTCAACGCGAGAATGTTGGTCTGGAACGCGATGCCTTCGATGATCGTGATGATGTCCGCGATCTTCGACGAACTATGGTTGATCTCGCCCATCGTCGTCACGACTTGCGACACGACATGACTGCCCTTGCCCGCGATCTCCGATGCATTTGCCGCCAGCACGCTCGCCTGACGCGCGTTGTCGGCGTTCTGCTTGACCGTGCCGGTGAGCTCGTCCATGCTCGACGCGGTTTCCTGAAGCGCCGATGCCTGTTCTTCCGTGCGCGAGGAAAGATCCACGTTGCCCGCGGCAATCTGCTTGGTCGCGGACGCAATCGATTCGCTGCCGCCGCGCACCGTGCGAACGGTTTCGATGAGGCTCGCCTGCATGGTCGCGAGACCGTGCAGCAACTGACCCATTTCGTCGTTCGACGTCGCCTTGACGCTGCGGCGCAGATCGCCGGAAGCGATCGCATCGAACTGGGCGAGCGCCGCATCGAGCGGACGGGAGATGCGGCGGCGCAGCGAGATCCACGTATAAAAGGCCGCCGCCACGCCGATCAGAATCGCGACGATGCAGCCGATGCGGAACATGCCGAAAATTTCCTCACCTTCGTCATACGAGGCCTTGGCCTGTTCGAATTGCAGCTTGCGCAGCGCGGCGCCCGTCTTCGCGAAGTCGTTGAACGCGGCCTGCATCGCGCTCGCGTCGGCGAGGATCTTCGCCTGATCCTTCGCGCGCACGTCGGCATAACCGTCGTCGATCAGCTTTTGCAGCGCGAGACGCTGCGCGTTGAAGTTGTCCGCGAGCTGCTTTTCGCCGGGGCCTTGCGGCAGGCCGGTGTAGGTCGTCCATGCGTCGTCGGAGGTCTTGCGCATCAGCGCGCCGCGTCCGATGGCATCTTCCGCGCCCGGCGTGCCGACATTCAGCGCCGCACGGTCGAAGCTCAGGCGCTCGCGCGCCATGAACATTTCCGCATTGCCGACCGACACCGCGCTCGGCATTTCATTCGTGAAAAGGTTGTGCGTGACCGAATTGGACCGGCTCATGCCGATCAGCCCGACCATGCCGATCGCGATCAGCAGCGCGCTCAGAAGCGTCATGGCCAGGGCCAGTCGGCCTTTGATTGTGGAAAACATAGCTCTCTCAAGGTGGCTGCATCGCAGGGACGCGAGCGCGGGGGCGGCGATGCTTCGCCTGCTGCGCGGCCGATGAAACCCATCGGCTGACCTGTATAACGACCGCGCCGCGAACGCCTTTAGGAATTGCTTAAAAGCTACGAAAGGCTTACGGCGCGCGATCGCCCCCTGATTCAAGGGCTTTCGATTTGAAAACCGTTCTAAACTTCATGCGGATTCACACTCGATATGGCCGCGTATGCCCGCCGATGCGCCGCAGCAATTCCGTCTCGCCAGCGAGATCAAGGTCTGGACGCTCCTGCACGCAGCCATCGCGCTGTTGCCGTTCGTCGTGCTCGCGCTCGCGACCGGCAACGCGATATGGATGAAGGCGTCGCTGCTCGCGATCGGCGCCGTCATCGCCGAGGACAAGCTCGCGCTCAGGCCGCCCGGCGTCATCGCGTACGGGCTCGCGGTGATCGCGGGCACCTATCTGCTGCTGCTCGCCGAGCTGGTGCCTGCGTTCTTCGTCATCGCGTGCATGACGCTCGCGGCGGGCGTGATTCTGTTCGCATCGCGCGGAAAGAAGCTGCGCGCGCTCGGCAACTGGACCTTCCTTCCGGTGCTGATCCTCGCGAACGAACTGCACGGCGGTCGCACCGTCGATGCGTTGTTGCGCGAGACGCCCGCGTATCTGCCGTATCTGCTCGTGGCGCTCGTGCCCTCGGTGATTTCCGCGACGATACGCTCGCGCGGCAAGCCCGCCGCGCGCTGGTCCAATCTCGACGATTTCGGCCCGCGCGCGCCCTTCGGCGAAGATCTCGCCGCGATGCTCGCGGGCGTCGGCATCGCGGCGATGATGGTCGTGTACTGGCATATGGATCGCGCGCAATGGGTGATCTGGGGCGCGGCCAGCATCGTGACGGGCACGGTGGATACGGCGCGCGTGAAGCTGAAGCATCGCGCGTTTGGGGTGATGACGGGCGTGCCGCTCGGCATGTTGCTCGGGCGCTATGTGGTGCCGCATTCGAGCATCGCGGTGACGCTCGCGACACTCGCGGTGTTTCTCACGCTCGTCGCGTTCCAGCGCTATGTCGTCGGTTATTTCATGCGCTGCGTGTTCGTCACGCTCGCGATCATGCTGGCGAATCAGTCCACCGCCGATGCCTTCGAGCGAATCACGCATGTGCTCGCGGGCGGCGTGATCGGCATCGTGTGCGTGCTCGGCGTGCATGCGGCGGCAAGCCGTCTGTCACGATGAAGGCGGTCTTGGCGGGACGCGCATGGATTCGCTGATCACGGCGGCCGCGCGCGCGCTCGCCGCGGGCGATCCGCTCGGCGCGCTGAACCGCATCGCGCTGCGCGAGGATGCGAGCGCGCTCGCGTTGCGCGGCATCGCGATGGCACAGCTCGGCGACTTCGTGCGTGCGCGCGCGCTAGTGAAAAGCGCGGCGCGCGCGTTCGGCACGAAAGAGGCGCTGGCGCGCTCGCGCTGCATCGTCGCGGAGGCGGAGATCGCGCTGGCATCGCGCGATCTCACGTGGCCCGCGAAAGCGCTCGATCACGCACGCGCGATTCTCGACGCGCATGGCGATCATGTGAACGCCGCGCATGCGCGCTATCTGGAAGTGCGTCGCGCGCTGCTCATCGGAAGGATCGACGATGCCGCGCGTATGCTCGCCGAACTGGTTCCCGACACGCTGCCGGCAGCATCGCGCACCGCGCATGAACTGATCGCGGCGGGCATCGCGATGCGCCGTCTTCAGACCCGCGCCACGCACGCCGCGCTCGAACGCGCGACGCAAGCCGCGCGGCAGGCGGCGATTCCCGCGCTCGCCGCCGAAGTCGAGAGCGCGTGGCGCATCCTGAGCACGCCCGCGGCGCGTCTTATCGCTCAAGGGAACGAGCGCCTGCTTCGGCTTGCCGAAGTGGAGGCGCTGTTCGCATCAAATACATTCGTCGTCGATGCATGCCGTCTATGCGTGCGCGAGGACGGCACGTCGATCTCGCTCGCGACGCGCCCCGTGCTGTTCACGCTCGCGCGCATGCTCGCGCAGGCCTGGCCCGGCGATGTGCCGCGCGATGCGCTCATCCTGCGCGCGTTTCGCATCAGGGAAGCGGACGAGACGCATCGTGCGCGGCTGCGGGTCGAAATGGGCCGCTTGCGCACGCTGCTGCGCGCGCTTGCGGACATCGATGCGACGCCGCGCGGCTTCGTGCTGAAGCCGCGCCACGCGCGCGAGGTGGCCGTGCTCGCGCTGCCCGTCGAAGACGAATACGCGCCGCTGCTCGCATTGCTGTCCGATGGCGAATCGTGGTCGAGTTCCGCGCTTGCGATTGCGCTCGGCGCGAGCCAGCGCACCGTGC
The DNA here is from genome assembly GCF_018408855.1 of Caballeronia sp. NK8. Taxonomy (GTDB): domain Bacteria; phylum Pseudomonadota; class Gammaproteobacteria; order Burkholderiales; family Burkholderiaceae; genus Caballeronia. The sequence continues at coordinate 346,973 of NZ_AP024325.1, forward strand.
AGCGTTCGCTCGATGCGCTCGCCGCGAGCGGCAAGGTGCAATCGTTCGGGCGTGGCCGCGCGCGCCGCTGGACCACGCCGCCGATGCCCGGATTCACGACGGCCTTGTTACTCCCCGTCGAGCTCGCGAGTGATTAGCATGAAGTCACGATCAACGACGCACGGAGGATAACGACATGAAACGCGCAAAGGCGGAAATCATCCGCGAATACGGACCGTTTGCGGACATCGAAGGCGTGCACGGCGTGACCTGGGACGGTGAGCGTGTGTGGTTCGCCGCCGGCGACACGCTCAACGCCATCAATCCCGAGAGCGGAGAAAAGGAGCGCACGCTCAACATCGCGGCGCATGCGGGCACGGCCTTCGACGGCGAACATCTGTTCCAGATCGCCGAAGACCGCATCCAGAAGATCGATCCGAAGACGGGACACGTGCTGTCGACGATTCCCGCGCCCGGCGGCGGCGCCGATTCGGGTCTCGCGTGGGCCGAAGGCACGCTGTGGGTCGGTCAATACAACGAACGCAAGATTCATCAGGTCGATCCGGAGAGCGGCGCGATTTTGCGCACGCTCGAGTCGAATCGCTTCGTCACCGGCGTGACGTGGATCGACGGTGAACTGTGGCACGCCACCTGGGAAGGCGACGAGAGCGAACTCAGGCATATCGATCCGCAATCGGGCGAGGTCATCGAGCGGCTCGACATGCCCGAAGGCATGGGCGTATCTGGGCTCGAATCGGATGGTCAGGACCGCTTCTTTTGCGGCGGCGGGCGCACCGGCAAGGTGCGGGCCGTGCGCAAGCCCAAGCGAGGTTGAGGTCTCGATCCTTACTCGGCTCGTGAGTTTGCCTTCCTCACCTGCAACTCACATGTGCATAGTTTGTTGAATCGACTTCATAACTGCAAAAATCGATCCGCTTTTCGATGATGAACTTACGGGTTTGTCCGTCGAGGTACGCGCACTGGATGTTGATTTCTCTGCCCTTGTCGTACACGTATGAAAGCTTGCTCCAGAAGCCGTGGACGCTATCTCCCGACTCCGCCATCAAGGAGATTTTGTCAGCGGGAGGGCCGTCAAATATTTGGAAATAGCCTGGTTGCGTGTCCTCGATGACCGGGCAGTCGAATTGCATTGCGTTCGCGCCCTTGCAGGCGATGGAAAACCAAAGGGCAAATGTTAATGCAGTGCAAATCTTATTTGCGTTCCACGACATAAAATTCGTTTCCGTCATTAGCGGGGAGTGGATTTGCGAACAACAAAGTGCGCTCGCCGATGGGCTTGTTTGGTGTTACGTACTGATCCCAGACTACAAGGCCGCCGCTGACCTGCCGGACGAAGATCGCTGCATGCATGACCGTTCCATCGTCGTTGAAGCGCGCAATCACGGTCCCCTCAGAAATATACCGGTTGTCTTTGACGCGCGCCCCTTTCTTCCACGCCGTTGACACCGGCAGTCCTGGCGTAACTGTTTGTACGTATCCTACGCACCCTCCGCAGAAATCTGGCCATCCCTGAGTCTCTTTGGGAGGAGGCTTATGTCGCTCGAATGGTCCGAGTCTAGAGGAGGGGACGCAGACAAAGTGGCTTTCCGGAGCAGCGGCATTATCACGATAACTTCTGCTGACAAATGGCATCGAATTATTTTGTGTTGTTGAATTTTTCAAAGTGGCGCGAATTGCACTACTGAGTAAATATATGGGTGGCATTCACTAATTAGTATAGTTAAGTAACGATGTATTGACGTAGGTCAAGGGGAAGAAAATTCTTGTCAGCGGCGCGAGCCATGTTGAGATTTTTTACGAGGCACCAAGATCTGTTGGCGCCGAAATCGGGCGCGCGCAGCAGTCGGTCATGGGTGGCCGACGGAAGGCGTCGCTTCCGCTAGGGCACGCTGAGATGCCGTGTCTGTCCGTTGACCTGGAAAGTCGCGCCATGCAAGAACGGTCACTAAAGACTTCCGCTGCCTGGCCGATAAACACCGATACAAGCAATCAGCGCAACAGGGCCACAGCGGTGCAGAGCAAAGCGACCGATTTCCTCGGAATCATCGGCGAGAACGTCGCCAGGAACTTGCCGTACATCGAACACGCGCGCCGTTTCGATGGGCTCGGTCTCGCTCCGCTCGCCGTGCTTCTCGCCGCGTGCGGCACCTTTTTCGTGCCGCTGCCGTGGAACGTGCTGCTCGCAGCGCTCGTGATCGGCGCGACGATCGTCGTGCATCGGATGCAGGAGGCGAACCGCAAGATTTTCGTCGCGCGGCAGGTCGCGAACGGGCTGCTTTCCATCGCCGAGGATTGCCTCAAGCTGCTGTCGCTCGAAGGCCGCATCATGTGCATTTCCGAGGTCGGCCGCGGCCTCATCGAAGCTGACTGCGCGGACGATCTCGTCGGTCTCGACTGGCTCGCGCTATGGGACGGCCCCGACGCGCGGCAGGCGTTCGAGCGCGCGAAGGCGGGTGAGTCGACGTCGTTTTCCGGCGCGTGCCGCACCATGAACGGCAAGCTCAAATGGTGGACGTCGACCTTCGCGCCCGTCTACGGCGAGCACGGCAAGGTCACGGCCGTGCTGTGCAAGTCGCGCGACATCACGGCGGAGGTGGATCTCATCGACGAGTTGCGCGGCAACGCGCGCGTGCAGAAGGACATGGAAGATCACGTCGACGCCGTCTTCTGGACCGCGACGCACGATTTCCGCGAGCTTCTGCACGTGAGTTCGGCGTTCCAGCGCATGTGGGAAATGCCGATGTCCGCGCTCGAAGCCGATCAGACCGCCTGGTCGCAACGCGTGCATCCCGACGATCTGCCCGCATTGCGCGACGAAATGCGTACGGCGGTGAACACGGGCGCGGCGACGCAGAGCTACTTCCGCCTCTGTCTGCCGCTCGACCGCACGCGCTGGGTGCGCGCGGACATCTACCCGGTAATCGAAGAAGGCGCGGTGTCGCGCGTCGTGAGCGTGTGCGTCGACGCCACCGACGAGCGCCAGCGCCTGCAGGAACTGCATCGGCTCGCGAATACCGACAGCCTCACCGGCCTCAGCAACCGCAACGCGATGATGGAAGCGCTGTTGAAGCGCTGCGAATCGGGTGCGCCGTTCGCGTACCTGTTCATCGATATCGACCGCTTCAAGTCGATCAACGACACGGCCGGCCATATCGCCGGCGACGCGGTGCTGCGCACCATCGCGCGGCGCATTCAGGAGACGCTGCCGGAAGACGCGGTGGCCGCGCGTCCGGGCGGGGATGAATTCACGGTGATCCTGCCGGGCACGTTCGATCAGGAGAGTATCGCGCGGGCGTGCCGCAAGCTCTCGCTCGCGTGTCATCGTCCGATCAAGATCGACTGCAAGAGCCTGACGATGACATGCTCGATCGGCGTCGCGCTGTATCCGGAGCACGGACGCACGCCCGAAGCGCTTTTCATCAGCGCCGACATGGCGATGTATGCCGCGAAGCGCGCCGGCCGCAACACGTTCCGCGTGTTCGGCGATCGCGAGAAGGACGATCTCGCGCGCGCGCATCTCGAAGCGGAACTGCACGGCGCGATCCGCGAGAATCAGTTCGTGCTGCATTATCAGCCGCAATATCGTGTCGATTCGGGTGAGCTCGTCGGCGTGGAGGCCTTGCTGCGCTGGAATCATCCGCAGCTCGGGCTGCTCGCGCCCGGCGCATTCGTGCCGGTGCTGGAGGAAAGCGCGCTCATCGCCGAGGCGGGGCATTGGGTCATCCGCGAGGCGGTGCTGGCGGCGTCGCAACTCGCGCTCGCGCTGCCAGCGGCATGCTCGGTCGCGGTCAACGTGTCGCCGAAGCAGTTTCGCGACCCGCGCCTCGTGTCCGTGCTGCGGCACGCGATCAGGCGTGGCGGCATCGATTCGGGCCGCATCACGCTGGAAATCACGGAGTCGGCGCTGATCGACAATGTCGACCACGCGCAGGACGTGCTGTCCAACGTCCGCGCGATGGGCGTGCGCATCGCCATCGACGATTTCGGCACGGGCTATTCGAGCCTCAGCTATCTCGCGCGGTTCCGGCCGGACGTGCTGAAACTCGACAAGTCCTTCGTCGACAATATCGCGACCGACGTGATGGTTCGCACGGTCGTCGAAGGCGTGATCGATCTCGCGCACAAGCTCGGCGTGACGGTCGTCGCGGAAGGCGTCGAGACGCGCGAGCAACTCGACCTGCTGCGCGAGGCGCGCTGCGACAAGGTGCAGGGCTTCCTGCTGAGCCGTCCGGTCCGGCTGGAAAGCCTGATGGAGCAGGCGCACGCGCAGGAAGCCGCGACGCTGCGCTGACGCGCGTATCATCGCGGCATTCGCGCATGCGAGCCGGAGACAATCGATGAAAACATCATCCTTAAGCGTTTCACTGGCGGTGCTCGGCTGCGCGATCAGCACGCTCGCGCTCGCCGACGCCGCGCCGCCGTGTCCAGGCGTGAACGAGGCCAACGCAGGCAGGCTGGTTCAGGTGCGCGACTTCACGCCGGTGAGCCAGCAAAGCAGCGCGTCGCATTTTCCCGGCTCGCGGCTGCGCGCCGCGCGCAATTCGATGAAGGTCGATCAGAACGCATCGGCGCTGGCGGACGGCATCGTCAAGGCGCTCAACGCGAAGGGCATCGGCGCGTGCCATGTGACGGCGCAATCGTCGCCGCCCGGCTCGGGCTGGCTCGTCACCGGCGAGTTCGACGAAACGCTGTCGACGGGACTCGGCGCCGGATTGCCGTCGATGGGTTCGTCGGGGAAGGACGCGCCCAACACGCACGTCACCGTGCAGCTTGCCGATCTCGCGGCGAGCCCGGACGCGCCGCTCACGCAGATCGACACGAGCAGCGAGCTGAAAGGACAGAAGTCGGCGGCCGCACCCAAGCCTTACGGCGCGGCGGCGCGCTTCGTCATCAACACGGCCGAATCGATCTCGTCGCTCGACGATCTCGCGGCGAAGATCGCCGATCAGATCGCGGCGGAAAAGGCGAAGCTCGAAAGCGGCGCGCAATAACGCGAATCACGGCGCAAGAACTGGAGTGCCGGCACGCGCCGTATCCGTGACGATGAGCCATCTCATCACGTCACGGAGCCACTTCGATGCGCTTTCCTGCTTCTTTTCAGCGCCTTGCCTGGTCGAATCTGCTGGCGCAATCGGCGGAGCAGATCGGCCTTGCCGCCGCGCCGCTCGCCGCCGTGTTCGCGCTCGGCGCGTCCGCGGTCGATATCGGCCTGTTGCAGAGCGCGCAGACGCTGCCGTTCCTGTTGCTGTCGATGCCGCTCGGCGTGATCGCGGACCGCCGCTCGCGCCGCGCGCTGATGACGGTGGCCGAATGCGCCCGCGCGCTCGCGATGCTCTGCGTGTTGCTGCTCGTGCTGTCGCACGCGTTGACGCTGCCGCTGCTCGCGATCCTCGGCTTTCTCGGCGCGACCGGCACGGTGGCCTACAACGTCGCCGCGCCTGCGCTCGTTCCGGCGCTGGTCGAGCGGGGCGCGCTGCCGGCCGCCAACGGCCGGATCGAACTGGCGCGCAGCGTCGCGTATTCGGCGGGGCCGGCGCTGGGCGGGCTGCTCGTCGGATGGATCGGCGCGGGATGGGCGTACGGTTGCGCGGCGGGGCTGTCGGCATCGGCGGCGATGCTGCTCGCGGGTTTGCGCGAACCGCCACGCCAGCGCGCCGCCGCGCGTCATTTCCTGACGGAGTTGCGCGAGGGCGCGCGCTTCGTCGCCCGCGACGCGCTGCTGCGCCCGATGCTCGCCACCGCCGTGTTCTTCAACCTCGGCTTCTTCACGTTGCAGTCGGTCTATGTGCCGTACGCGGTGCAGCGGCTTGGCTTGAGCGCGTCGGCGGTCGGCGTGACGCTCGGCGCGTACGGCGTCGGCATGGTATGCGGCGCGCTGGCCGCGCCCGTGGTCGCGCGGCGCATCGCCTTTGGCCGCATGTTGCTGGTCGGGCCGTTCTGCGGGCTCGCCGCATCGCTCGCAATGGTCGCGACGCTCGCCGCGCCGTCATTCTGGCTCGCGGCGTCGAGCTTCTTCCTGCTGGGCGTGGGACCGATTCTGTGGACCGTCGGCTCGACGACGCTGCGCCAGGCCATCACGCCCGCGACCATGATGGGCCGCGTCTCGGCGCTCAACAGCACGGCGACGTACGGCGCGCGGCCGCTCGGCGCGCTGCTCGGCGCGGCGATCACCGCGCGCTACGGCATGGGGCCGTGCCTCGTCGCGGCGGCGGCGGGGTTCGTGGTGCAGGCGTGGATCATCGCGGTTTCTCCGGCGGCGCGTCTCGCCGAGGTGCCCGAAGGCGCGCTCGTTTGACGCTCGCCGTGGGCGGATGAGCAAACATCGGCATGCGTTTGAGAATCCAGTCGAGCAATTCCTGCGGTCCCGCCGCGAGTGGCCGCCCGGTCTTCACGAGCAACTTTGCCTGCGCGCTTTCGAACAGCGGATGCGCGATCGGAATCGTCGTCAGCTCGCCGCTCGCCAGTTCGCGATACGCGGCGAACTCGCCGATCAGCGTCATGAAATTTTCCGCAGCGACGAAGCGCTTCAGCGCGCCGAGCGAGTTCGTCGTGAGCGTCGGGCGGATCGCGAGATTGTCGGTCGTCTCCAGCATCTTCACGACATGGCCGATGCCGAAGGTCGGCGGCATCAGCGCGAGCGGATAGTCGAGCAGATCGCGAATCGTCGCGACGCCGCCGCGCCGCGCCAGCGGATGATCGCGCCGCGCAAGCAGCACGACCGGCTGCGGCGAGCTCGCGCGAATTTCGATGCGCTCGTGCGGCGGCGGGTTGTACGCCAGCCCGATATGCGCGCGGCTCTGCGCGACTTCTTCCAGCAGGTCGTCGACGGCGAGCATCTGCACGTCGATTTCGAGGCGCGGATAGCGCGCGCAGAACGGCGCGAGCACGTCGTCGACGAGGGTATCGACATAACCTTCGCTCACCGCGAGCCGAATCTGGCCCTGCTGCAAACCCTTCAGCGCGTGCAACTGGTCTTCGAGCTTTTCCTGCTGCGAGCGGTAGCCGCGCCAGAATTCGAGCAGATGAAACGCCGCCTCGGTCGGCCGCACGCCGCGCGGTTCGCGCTCGAACAGCGTCGTGTCGAGTTCGTCTTCGAGCAATCTGATCTGCCGCGCGATCACCGAAGGCGACGTATTCAGATGGTCCGCCGCGCCGCGAATCGTGCCGTGCGACAGCACTTCCTGAAAATAGCGCAGCCGTTGCTGATTGATTTCCCGCATGGTCATTGTCTCCGTGTTGCTCACAGAGCAACGATACGTGAACTTAGTTGCTCTTGCTCGCACAGTCGCACGCGCTCAACATGGCCTTACCCGAAGACGGGGGAGACAAACCAGGAGACGCGGATGTCGACGATACAGACCCTGCGAGGCGGCGATGCCGTTTCGGCGCTCTACAACAGAATCAACTGGCGGCTCCTGCCGCTGCTCATCGTGTGCTACATGTTCGCGTATCTGGACCGCGTGAACGTGGGTTTCGCGAAACTTCAGATGCAAAGCGATCTCGGCTTTTCCGATGCAGCGTACGGCGTCGGCGCCGGGATTTTCTTCATCGGCTATGTGCTGTTCGAATTGCCGAGCAACCTGATGCTGCCGAAGATCGGCGCGCGCCTCACGTTCAGCCGCATTCTCGTGCTGTGGGGCATCACGTCGGCGTGCATGCTGTTCGTGCACAACGTGCCAGCGTTCTATGCGATGCGCTTTCTGCTCGGCGTGTTCGAAGCGGGCTTCGCGCCCGGCATGATCTATTACCTGTCGTGCTGGTACGGGCCGAAGCGCATGGCCCGCGCGATCGCGCTCGTGTTCGTCGCGGGGCCGCTCGGCGGTGTCGTCGGCGGGCCGCTTTCGGCGTGGCTGATTTCGTCGCTCGCGGGTGTCGGCGGCCTGGCGGGATGGCAGTGGATGTTTCTCGTCGAAGGCCTGCCGTGCATCGCGCTCGGTGCGCTCGTGTGGCGCGTGCTCGCAAACCGTCCGGCCGATGCGCGCTGGCTCACGCAGGACGAACAGCGCCTCGTCGAAGCGGAAGTCGGCGGTCATGGCGGGACGTCGCATCGTATCGATTCGTTCAGGGAAATCGCGAAGAATCCGCGCATCTATCTGCTGGCGATCGCGTACTTCTGCATCATCTTCCCGATCTACGCGATCAGCTTCTGGCTGCCGACGCTCATCAAGGAGCAGGGTGTCAGCGACACGATTCGCCTCGGCTGGTATGCCGCGATTCCGTATGTCGCCGCCGCGATCGCGATGTACGCCGCCGGACGGCGCTCCGACAAGGTCGGCGAGCGCCGCTATCACTGCGCGCTGCCCGCGCTCGGCGCCGCCGCGCTGCTGGTGATGACGCCGTATGCATCGGGCAATCTCGTCGCGACGCTCACGCTGCTCACGCTCGCCACGGCTTGCATGTGGATGGCCTACACGGTCTTCTGGGCGATTCCGTCCGAAACGATTGCCGGCCCGGCCGCGGCGGGCGGCATCGCGCTCATCAACACGATCGGTCTGTCGGGCGGCTTCTGGGGCCCGGCGGTGATCGGCTGGGTCAAATCCGCGACCGGCAGCACCAACGGCGGCCTGGTCGTGATGGCGTGCATGGCGGCGCTCTCATGCGTGCTGATTCTGGCGAACCGCCAAACCGCTGCCGCCGCCAGGGCGCGCACGGCCTGAATCTCAATCGATATTCATAAGGATGACGAACATGAAGATCCTGATCGCTGGATTCCAGCACGAAACGAACACCTTCGCGCCGACCAAGGCGAGCTACCAGAGCTTCATTCAGGGCGAAGGCTTCCCGCCGATGGCGCACGGCGACGATGTACTGAAGCTGCGCGACGTGAACGTGCCGATCGGCGGTTTCATTCAGTGGGCCGAGGCGCAAGGACATGAACTCATACCGGTGATCTGGGCGGGCGCGAGCGCATCGGCGCATGTGACGAAGGATGCGTATGAGCGCATCGCAGGCGCGATCGTCGAGCGCGTGCAGCAGGGCGGCTTCGATGCGATCTATCTCGATCTGCACGGCGCGATGGTGACCGAACATCTCGACGATGGCGAAGGAGAGCTGCTGGCGCGCGTGCGCAATATCATCGGCGAAGACCTGCCGCTGGTTGTCTCGCTCGATCTGCATGCGAACGTCACCGCGCGCATGGTTGCGCTCGCGGATGCGCTCGTCGCGTATCGCACGTATCCGCACGTCGACATGGCCGAGACCGGTTTGCGCGCGGCGCATCTGCTTGCGCAGCGCATCGCGCACGGCAAGCCTTTGACGCGCGCGATGCGCCGCGTCCCGTTCCTGATTCCGGTGAACGGCATGTGCACGCTCGTCGAACCCGCGCGCGGCATGTACGGCATGCTCGAATCGCTTGAAAGGGAAGTCGTGTCGCTGTCGTTCGCGCCGGGGTTTCCCGCATCGGATTTCGATGAATGCGGTCCCGTTTTCTGGGGCTACGCGCTCGATCAGGATGCTGCGGACAAGGCGGTCGACGCGCTCTACGCGCAGCTCGTGAACGACGAAGCGCGCTGGGACGTGCCGTTCCTTTCGCCCGACGAAGCCGCGCTTGACGCGATCGACGCGAGCCGCGATGCGACGAAGCCCGTGATCATCGCGGATACGCAGGACAATCCGGGCGTCGGCGGCGATTCGAACACGATGGGCATGGTCCGCGCGCTTCTGCGCAACGGCGCGCGCGATGCGGCCGTGGGCGTCATCTGGGACGAGCAGGCGGCGCGTGCGGCGCATCGCGCGGGCGTCGGCGCGCGCATCCGGCTCGCGCTGGGCGGTGGGTCGAACGTGCCGGGCGATTCGCCGCTTGAAGGCGAGTTCGAAGTCGAGTATCTGTCGGACGGGCGCTTTCGTTTCGACGGGCCGATGCTCAACGGCATGTCGGGCGAACTGGGACCGACCGCGTGCCTGCGCATCGACGGCGTGCGTATCGCGGTGAGCAGCATCAAGATGCAGGTGTTCGACCGCAATCTGTTTCGCGTCGCGGGCATCGAGCCCGAGCGCATGAAGATTCTGGTGAACAAGAGCTCGGTGCATTTTCGCGCCGACTTCGAGCCGATCGCGCATCGCATACTGGTCGCGAAAGCGCCCGGCCCGATGGCCGCCGATCCCGCCGATCTGCCGTGGCGTCGTCTCGATGCGCGCATGCGCGTGCGGCCGATGGGCCCGACGCTCGCGGCGCTGCGGGCGTCGGCTGCGTGAGATGATTTCATCGAATACATCGAACAAGGAGAAGCACAACATGCCGGATGATCAGATCAACGCGTGGCGACGCCGCTTTCTCGGCACAGCGATCGCCAGTGTCGGCGCCATGCAGCTTGGGTTGAGCGACCTGGTTCGCGCTCAAACGACGCAACGATCGTCGAGCGCGGGCTTTGCCGAGATTCGCCAGATCGACGCGGGCACGCTCAATGTCGGCTATGCGGAAGCGGGGCCGGCGAACGGCCCGGCGGTGATCCTGCTGCACGGCTGGCCCTATGACATTTACAGCTTTGCCGACGTCGCGCCGATCCTCGCGGCGCAGGGTTATCGTGTGATCGTGCCGTATCTTCGCGGCTACGGCTCGACCCGTTTCCTCTCCGCCGATACGCCGCGCAACGGTCAGCAGGCGGTGGTCGCGGTGGACATCATCGCGCTCATGGATGCGCTGAAGATCCAGAAGGCGACACTCGGCGCGTTCGACTGGGGCGCGCGCACCGCGAACATCATCGCGGCGCTGTGGCCCGAGCGCGTCAGGTCGATGGTGTCGGTGAGCGGCTATCTGATCGGCAGCCAGCAGGCGAATCGCGCGCCCTTGCCGCCCAAGGCCGAGTTCGCGTGGTGGTATCAGTTCTATTTCGCAACGGAGCGCGGCCAGGCGGGCTATGAGTCGAACCGTCACGATTTCAACAAGCTCATCTGGCAACTCGCATCGCCGAAATGGAATTTCGATGACGCGACCTATGACCGTTCGGCGAAATCGTTCGAGAATCCTGATCACGTCGCGGTGGTGATTCACAACTATCGCTGGCGTCTCGGGCTCGTGCAGGGTGAGGCGCAATACGACGCGCTCGAACAGCGTCTCGCCGGCGCACCGACGATCGGCGTGCCGACCATCACGATGGAAGGCGATGCCAACGGCGCGCCACATCCCGATCCCTCCGCGTATGCGAAGAAGTTCACGGGCAAGTACAGGCATCGCAACGTCGCGGGCGGCATCGGCCACAATCTGCCGCAGGAGGCGCCCAAGGCATTCGCCGATGCGGTGATCGAAGCCGACCGCATGTAAGCGCGAACGACGCTACGAGAGATGCGATTTCTTCTGCCTGCGTCCGGGCGTCTTGCGCGATGTCAGTTCGTGCATGATTCCGCACGAATCGACCGCGCGCTCGCCGCGGCATTTCTTGCGCAATGCGTTGAGCTGGTCGCGTAGCTTGATCAATTCGTCGATGCGCATGCCGACACGGCAGATATGCGCTTCGACGAGCGCATTGATGGCGCAGCAACTCGACGCGTTCGCCTCCGAAGCCTGAAGCAGCGCGCGCACTTCGTCGTGCGTCATGTCGAGCTCGCGACAATTTCTGATCAGACGCAGGCGCTCGACATGCGTTTCGTCATAGGTCCGGTAGTTGGCTTCCGTCCTTCCGGCTGGCGGAAGCAGGCCTTCTCGTTCGTAAAAGCGAATCGTATCGGGCGTGCAATTCGTGATGCGCGCCAGTTCCCCAATTTTCATCTCGACTTCCTTCTTGACCCTGGAGCCGCTCCAAGGTGTTTACTTGTCATAGTGTCAAGAAAACGGAATCAGTATGTTGCGTCCCGGGAGTATCGGCAAGCCCGGATCGAACAAGAGAAGTTTTCAAATTCGAAATGATTTAAAGGAATACGAAGCAAATAATAAAACCTTCATCGCCGGGCTTCGGGTGCTGCACAAGCGCTTCATCTAAAGACATCAAGAAAAAAGGGGAAATCATGAACTTGCTGCGCAAGCTGTTTGGCATCGAGCACGACGGCGGCCGGTACCGTCGCCGCCGGAACGGGAAGGGATACGACCAGCGTTATCGCGCAGACGATTACGACGAACGATGGGACCGTCATCCCGGCTCGATTCCGCCGATGCCGCCCGATCTGATCTGCCCGAAATGCCGCAAGTCCAATCCGCCTGGGACGCCCGTATGCAAGCAATGTGATACGCCGCTGGGCGGAAATCGGTGAGACGCGTGGTGCGGCGGGCCAGCACCCGCGCCACAGGTTCGCGATCTGACCGTGCTTTCAACACATAAACAGAATAATTACGTAAGTTTGTCAAAATGGTTTCACATTGATTTCCTAGAGTAGCGCGTCATCCGGAATATCAGGCCGCAATGGTCTGAAACGACCACTTCCATCGCCGGTATGTCACCCACAATCAAGGAATCGAAACCACACATGGCGCAGCCACTCGACCTCTCCCGCCGCAAGGCACTGAAGATCCTTGCCGGCGCACCGATGCTGCCGCTCGGCGGCACCGCCGTAGCGTCTCTGCTCACGGCTTGCGGCGGCAGCGACAGCAACGCGGCCACGCCCACGCCCGCAGCGACGGCCGCGTTCACCACGGCCACGTTCACCGGCATGGCCGCGCCGACGCTCGCCGCGCCCGACGCGATGGCCCGGACCACCGTCGCCTCGACGCTGACCGCGAACTTCAGCGACGGCAGCAGCCGCGCGTACAAGCTCGCGTATCAGCCGTTCTTCATGACCGGCGACACGGTGCCGAACACGACGGGCGGCACGATCGTCGCGGGCGGCTACTTCGATATCGACAATCAGCCGATCATCGACCGTTCGGCTGCGGGCAAGGAACGTCAGTTCTTCTCGGACTGCCCGGACGGCACGTCGCTCATCAAGCTCGACAATCCCACGGTGAAGGGCGTGAAGGGCAACACCGTGTTCGCGGTCGTGCAGTTCGAATACACCACGCGCGACCAGAGCGCGGCCAGCATGTACGGCCGCCTGCCGTCGCCGATCGCCGTGCTCACGCTCGATCAGGACGCAGCGACCGGCAAGCTCTCACTCGTGAGCTACGCGAACGTCGATACGTCGAAGGCGCACGGCCTGTGGATCACCTGTGGCGCGAGCCTGTCGCCGTGGAACACGCATCTGTCGAGCGAGGAGTACGAGCCGGACGCGGCGCTGGCATCGAGCGACGCGCAGTTCAAGGCATACAGCCGCAATCTCTACGGCGACGAAACGAAGGCGCGTCCGTATCACTACGGTCATATTCCGGAAGTCACCGTGCATCCCGACGGCACTGGCACGATCCAGAAGCACTATTGCCTCGGCCGCATCTCGCACGAGCTGATTCAGGTCATGCCCGACAAGCGCACCGTCATGATGGGCGATGACGCCACCAACGGCGGCGTCTTCATGTTCGTCGCGGACAAGCAGGCGGATCTTTCGGCCGGCACGCTGTACGTCGCGAAGTGCGCGCAGACATCGTCGGCGGGCGCGGGTTCGGCCACGCTGACATGGCTCAATCTCGGTCACGCGACGAGCGATGAAATCGAGAACCTCGCCAACACGCTGACGATCACCGACATCATGGACGTCGTCACCGACGAAAAGGTCGGCCCGACGCTGGACGCGAGCTACACGCGCATCCACTTCGGCGGCAAGTTCAACTGGATTCGCATCAAGCCCGGCATGGAGAAGGCAGCCGCGTTCCTGGAGACGCATCGCTATGCCGCGCTGCGCGGCGCGAGCATGTGCTTCACGAAGCTCGAAGGCACGACGGTCAACGCGAAGGACAAGATCGTCTACTCGGCGATGTCGCAGATCGTCAAGTCGATGGTGAAGGGCGACGCGCATTCGACCGACATCAAGCTCGACAAAGCCATCACCGCCGGCGCGGTCTACGCGTTCAACCTGAAGGGCGGCCAGCGCGATCTCGCGGGCGCGGCGATCGACAGCGAATGGGTGCCGGTCGACATGGCCGCGCCTGCTGCGCTGGTCGGCGAAGACATCGCGGCCGACGCGCTCGGCAATCTCGCGAACCCGGAGCGTATCGCGAATCCGGACAACCTCAAGTTCTCGGAGAAGCTGCGCACGCTGTTCATTGGCGAGGACAGCGGCGCGCACGTCAACAACTTCCTGTGGGCGTACAACGTCGATACGAAGTCGCTGACGCGCATCCTGTCGGCGCCCGCGGGCGCGGAATCGACGGGCCTGCACGCGGTCGACGAGATCAACGGCTGGACCTACATCATGAGCAACTTCCAGCACGCGGGCGACTGGGAAAGCGCGCTGCACGGCAAGGTGCAGTCGACGCTCGATCCGCTCATCCGCGCGAACTACAAGGATCGCTTCGGCGCGGCGGTGGGTTATCTGACCGCTGATCCGGCTTCGATCAAACTGGGCTGACGATGTGACGACGCCGCGAACGAAAGTCGCGGCGTCGTTTTTTTGGCTCGTGACGGCACGCGTGCAATCAGCAGCGCCGCTCGCAGTCGATATATTCGAAGCCCGCCGCGATCGCGTAGCGGATCGCTTCTTCGACGTTCGCGAACTCGCCCGGCAGTCTCACGGAACGTTCCATCCCGTTCAAATCCTGGATTCGCGCCGTTGCGGCAAACACATTGCCCTGCCGGACCGCTGCCGGCGTGACCATCATGTCCCTGTAGCTGAAGACCATTTCTCTCTCTGTCGGATGTCGTCGGTCCCCGGCGTGCGGCGCCGGGGCACTCGTCTCGGTATCGATAAAGCGCCGGACGATCGTCCGGCTCCTTCTGTTTCAGTTATCGGCACGAGTAGACGTTTCTTTACCGAAAGCGCTATGACTGCCCGGGAAACGGCCCGAACGCCTTGCTGCAATCGACCGGCGCGACCGCTTCCGTGCCGGGCGCTGTGCGCGTGACGCTGACCGTGCCGCCCGTCTTGAACGGCAGCGACGTGCCGCCCGCGCCGATCGTGACGAGCGCATCGGCGACCGTGAAATTCGCAGGCGCGACATCCGCAATGACGTTGTTCAGCGAGATCGTCAACGGATTCACGACCGGCGGCGCCGGCCAGCCGGAGGTGCCGCCCGACCAGCCCGAGCCTTGCAGGACCGGACTCGCGGAGCTGAAGCCCTGGAACGTATAGCTCGACGCATTGACGATACGCACGCCATCGAGCGCGATGTTCCTGAAATTCGGATAGAGCCCGTTGTTCCTTGTGGGGCTGTAGTACGGCGAGAAGATCAGCGCCTGCGGCTTGCCGTCCGTCGACGTCTCCGGCATGCGAATGCACACATTCGAATAACGGATGTTCGACACCAGCCCGCTGCGGCTCCAGTCCGACTTGATGCGCAGGCCGTTGTCGGCGCCATCGAGCACGAGATCGTAGACATTGACGTTGCTCACGCTCGGCAGGACGCCATCGACGGGCGTGACGTCCGGATTGGCCGTGCCTGCGTCCGTGCCCGCCGTCTCGCTGCCGATCGACATGCCGTGTCCCGCATAGAAGCGGCTGTGCGCGACCGTGATGTTGTACGTGCGGCCGTTGACCGTGCCGGTGCCGCCCTTGATCGCGATGTTGTCATCGCCGGTGCGGATGTGCGTGTACGCGATCAGCATGTTGCTCGCATCGCCGGTCAGCTTGCCGGGATTGCCGGGGTTGCTCGTGATCGGGCCGGAGCTCGCGGGATCGATGCCGTCCGTGTTCTTCGCCGTGTCCGGGCTGTAGTGCATGCCGAGATAGTTCGTCATGGCCTCGTAGACGGCGGTCGGCGTATAGATCTTCACGCCCCACGCGGTGAAGCCATCGACGCCGCTCGGCACGACGTGAAACTTCGGCGCATTCTGCAGCGTCACGCGATACAGCGTGAAGTTGCGGCCATTGCTGATCTGGATGAGGCGCGGATTGTTCTGCGCGAGGTTCTGCACCTTGTTCGCCATCCAGCCGATATCCCACCAGCTCATCGTACCGTTGCCATCCGGACGCATCATCAGGTCCGGATCGTTCGGCTTGCTGCTGACGAGCGGGCTGCCGCCGCGTCCGTCGATGACGCCATCGCCCATCACCGCGCCGTTCGCGATCTTGCTCGCGTTGATGAGCGCGAGACAGCCGTTGTCGCTCGCGGTGATGATGCCGCAACTCGTGGTGCCCCTGACCTTGTCGTATTGACGCGGATCGCGTGAGGCGAACAGGGTGACGCCCTTGTCGATCCAGAGCGTGACGCCGCTTTGCAGGTTCAGCGCGCCGGCGACGAACGCGTTCGCGCCGTTCGGGCCGGGGACGAGCCGCACGGCCTTGTTGGTCGCGAGACCGCTGCTCGACGGGTTTTTGCACGCGTCGAGCGCGGCCTGGATGCGCGCGCTGTCGGGTGCGGTGTTGGTCGAGTCGGCGTTGTCGGGCAGCAGGCCGTTCGGCTGTGCGGTCAGCGTGGCGGGGAGCGTCGCGCAGATTTGCGGGGGGAGGGGCAGCGTGGGTTCTGGCGGCAGCGCGGGATCGTAGGTCGTCGTGCCAACCTGGAAGCCCGTCGGCGTCGGTGTCGGCGTCGGGTCCGCCGAAGGCGTGGATGCGCCCGATGCCGGATCGGCCGATGCGCCCGATGCTGCCGCATTGCCGTCGTCGCTATTCACGACGTCGCTGGTCGCGGCGGACGTCGTAGCCAGTGACGGCGACGCATCCGAGCCGCCGCACGCGCTGAGCGTCAGCGCGATGGACGCGGCGGCGAGCCAGGCGGCGCCATGCTTGACTAGCTGAGAAAGAGCAGGGTTTTGGTTCAATTATTGTGCCTCTTTGTAAAACGATCGAATCGATAATGTCGTATGACATCATGCGGATATTAGGCATCCGAATGAAAGAAGCGATATCTGGTGTTCGCCCTTAAGCCAGTTCGACGGTTTCGCTTCGGCCCCGATTCGTGCCGGTTTTCCTGGATGGTGCTAATGTGCGGCCAATCGTTTTCTCTCAACCGAACAGAACCCGCATGGAGTCGTCGACCATGAAAGTTCGTCTCTGGAAAGCGGCAGGTCTTTTGATGCTCGTCAGTTCGGGCGCGGCGGCGCAGACAAGTGTCACGATGTACGGCCGTATCGATGGCGGCATCGAGTATCTGAATCACATCGCGAACGGCACGGGCGGCAGCGACTCGCGATGGAGCGCCGAAGGCGGCGACTGGGGCACCAGCATGTGGGGCCTGAAAGGCAGTGAGGATCTGGGCGGCGGCCTGAGCGCGGTCTTCGACCTCGAAACCGCCATTCAGATCATGAACGGCACGACTGGCGGCGGGCGTCTGTGGTCACGCCGCGCCTATGCCGGGCTGAATTCGAAGACCTGGGGCCAGTTGCAGGCGGGGCGCAACCTGTTCATCGACAGCGACGGCGTGTGGGAATTCGATCCCTTCGTGCAACAGGCGGTATCGTCGGCATCGCTCGTGCGCGGGCGCAACTGGCAGCAGACGAGCAATAACGTCGAGTATCACAGCCCCGTGTTTCATGGCTTCGACGTGCAGGGGCAATACGCATTCGGCAATCAGCCGGGCGCGTTCAATCAGGGCGCGCAGGGCGAGTTCGGACGCTCCGAAGGCGTCATGCTGACGTATCACTCGACCCTGTTCGACGTGCGCGGCATCTACGATGAGTTGCGCAGCCAGAACGGCAAGCTGGACAACATCTTTCAGGCATCGCGCGAAGTCTTCGTCGGCGCGAACGTGAGAATCGACAAGTGGAAGGTGCAGGCCGCGTACACGCATTACGCCGCGCCCGATTCGCCCGCGGGCGTGGCCGATAGCGCCGATCACTACTGGCTCGGCGCGACCTATCAGGCGACGTCCGCATGGGCCGTCACGGCAGCGGGCTTCTATATCCACGTCGGCGAAGGCGCGGGCGATGCGGCGCACGACCCCGCGAGCCACGCAATGCTGTACGCGCTCGGCACGACCTACAACTTCAGCAAGCGCACCTTCCTGTACGGCACGGTGGCCTACGTGCGCAACAGCGCGAACGGCTCGTTTTCGGTCTTCGCGACACCGCGCGATGCCGAACCGGGCACGAGCCCGATGGCAGGCGAATCGCAGACGGGCGCGTACATCGGGATGATGCATGTGTTCTAGCCGCGCCCGTCATCGCCCGGTTACGCGTGTGCGCGCGCCAGCCACTGCTCGAGGCTGATGCTTCCACGACGCGCGACGCCGGTCGGCACGAGCGAGTCTTCCGTGATCGTGCCGCCGAAGTACGTCGCCTTCGGATCGACGACGATCTCGCGTGTATCGCCCTGCGCCTTCAGATACTCGCCGACGATCCGGTGCAAGGGCGCGCGCTGCGGCCCCGCGATATCGGCGATGCCGTTCAGCGGCGTATCGAGCGCGGCGTCCGCGACGAAGCCCGCGACGTCATCGGCCGCGATCGGCTGAAACTGTCCCGTCGACAGATGCACCTTGCCGTCCTGCATGCCCGCGTCGGCGATGCCGCCGAGGAACTCCAGGAACTGCGTCGCGCGGACGATCGAATACGGCACGCCCGATTCCGCGATCAGCTTTTCCTGTGCCACTTTCGCGCGGAAATAACCGTTGTCCGGCATGCGATCCGTCCCGACGACAGACAGCGCCACATGATGCTGCACGCCCGCTGCGGCTTCGGCCTTCACGAGGTTCGTGGTCGACGCGCGGAAAAACGCCATCACGTCATCCGGCGCCCACGAGGGCGCGTTCGACACGTCGATGACGACCTGCGCGCCGCGAAGCGCTTCATCCAATCCCGCGCCCGTCACCGAATCCACGCCGTTGCGCGGCGACGCGGCGACTGCCTCGTGGCCCTTCGCGCGCAGAATCGCAACCGTCTTCGCGCCGATCAAACCCGAACCGCCAATGACGACGATCTTCATGATGCACCTCGCTGGATAAGTGAAAGTGAAGTCATTGTGTGACAATCATGGCTTAGCAGAAAGGGACAAGAATCGTCGATTCAACTAGTCCATGAACCGTGACATGCCGACCACTGACCATGCGTTGAACATAGAGATCGACCGGCGCGAAGCTTCGCCGATCTACCTGCAGATTTGCGAGCGTTTCAAGGCGGCGATCGCGGCGGGTCACCTGAAGCCCGGCGACCGGGTGCCCGCGCTGCGCGCGCTCGCGACGCAACTGAATACTGCCCGCGGCACGGTCGAGATGGCGTATAACGTCCTCGTCGATGAGGGTTATTTGCAGATGCGCGGCGCGGCGGGCACGTTCGTGTCGACGTCGCTGCCGGGCGCGGTGACACCCGCGCGCACGAGCCGCGAGCGCGCCGATGCACCGCGTGCGAAGCGCACGCAGGCCGACACCGATATCGGCAACGACGCGAAGCCGCTGCGTCCCGGCTTGCCCGCGCTCGACGCGTTTCCGCGCAAGGTCTGGAGCCGGCTCGTCGCGTATCGCGCGCGCGGCGGCGATCCCGCCACGCTGAGTTATCCCGATCCGTCCGGCTATCGCCCGTTGCGCGAGCGCATCGCAACCTATCTCGGCCTGTCGCGCGGCGTGGAGTGCGTGCCGGAGCAGGTGTTCGTCACGAACGGCTATCGCGCGACGCTCGAACTCATCCTGCGCGGTTTCGCGAAGCCCGGCGACCGCGCGTGGTTCGAAGAGCCGGGCTATCTGCTCGCACGAAACTTTCTCGTCGATGCCGGCATGCGGCTCGTGCCGGTGCCCGTCGATCATGAAGGACTCGACGTCGACACTGCCCGCGCGCTCCATGACGATGCGCGCTTCGCATTCGTCACGCCTTCGCATCAGAGTCCGCTCGGCGTGACGCTCTCGCTCGCGCGGCGCATGAAGCTGCTCGACTGGGCGAGCCGCGCGGGAAGCTGGATCGTCGAGGACGATTACGACAGCGAGTTCCGCTACGTGGGCCGTCCGCTGCCCGCGCTGAAGAGCCTCGATCGCGACGACCGCGTGATCTATTGCGGCACCTTCAGCAAGGTGCTGTTTCCGGGTTTGCGGCTTTCATACGTGGTCGCGCCCGAACGGGCCGTCGCGCGGTTCGGGCAGATCACGAAGAGCATGAATGCGGGATCGCCGTATCTCTATCAGGCGGCGGTGGCGGACTTCATCGCACAGGGGCATTTCGCGCGGCATCTGAAGCGCATGCGCGCGCTCTACGCCGAGCGGCGCATGCTGCTCATGAATGCGATCCTGAAGGCTTTCGGCGACAGGGTCAGCATCGAACTGCCGACCGGCGGCATGCATCTCGTCGCGATCTTCCATGCAGGACGCGACGGACCCATCGACGACATGGCGATGGCCGCACGCGCGCGCGAAGCGGGTCTCGCGGTGCTCGCGCTATCGGCGTGGTATCTGAACGCGCGCGCGAAGCATGCGTTGCGCGGGATCGTCGTCGGCTTTGCGAATGTCGCCGATGCCGCCGAAGCGGCGCGCCTCGCGGGCATGCTTCGGCGGGCCTACGACGGTTAAAGCGCGACGGCGTCATCCGATGCGAAGAGCGCGTGTCGCGCGATCTCGTCGCGTGCGCTACGCAGCGCTTCGGCCACGGCGTCATGGCCGTGCACGAGTCCTTGCAGCAAGAGGAAATGCAGATTCTGCAAGCCGATCGAGCCGAGCGCGTAACGCAGATACGGCGTGAGGAAATCGCGCTGGCGCGCGTGCTCGCCGCTATGAAACCCGCCCGATCCGACGATCACGAACGCGGGCCGGTCACGCATCAGTCCGAGCTTGCCTTCGGGCGTCGCGGCGAACGTGCGGTGAATGCGCAGTACATAATCGATCCACAGCTTCAGCGCGGCGGGGACGGTGAAGTTGTGCATCGGCGTGTTGATGATCAGCGCGTCGGTCGTTTCGATTTCGCGGATCAGTTGTTCGGAGACGTCGAACCGGGTCGCATCCGGCTGGCGCGAAGTGATCGCGCTCGCGTAATCCTGCGTGATGGGCGGCAATGGCGCCGCCGCGAGATCGCGTTCGACGATCTCCACGCGCGCCGTCTTGCGCAACATCTCGATCATCTCCAGCGCGAGCTGGTAGCCATGACTCGCGTCGCCGTGCGGGCTCGCATTGATGAAGAGCACTTTCATCGCGCGGCCTCCGTGCCGTTGCCCGTCAACGGCTGGACGAAGTGCATGCCCTTCGCGAGCAGGCCGTTGCGATAGTAGAAGCGCTGCGCGAGCGCCATGTGCAGGCCGGTGTCGAGGACGAAATGCGCGCAGCGCGAATGGCGCGCGATCTCGCGGACCTTGTCGAGCAATTGCGCACCGATGCCGCTGCGATGCAGCCGCGCCGTCACGACGAGATCGTCGACATAGACAAAACGGCCGTACAGCGTATTCGTTTGCGTGCGATAACCTGCGAGGCCGAGGATCGCGCCGTCTTCGTCGCATGCCGCGAGCAGGCGATAGCATTCCTCGCGTTGACGGCGCATTTGCGCGCCGAACGCGGCGGCGTCGGTCAGATGCGGGCGCAGTTCCTTCATGACGTCGAAGGCGCGCGTCCAGTCGTCGGGCGAGTCGAGATGCCGAAAGGTGATCGAAGTGTCCATGCGTGTTCTCCACGTTGCATGCCGCCTACGATATCGGCGCGATGACACAGCCCAAAGAGCCAAGAATCGCGCTTTGGACTAGGCCATGTCCGGCCACGGGTAGAATCGGACGGACTATTTTCGATTCCCGCTCATGGCGCTCAATCCGGATTCCCCTCTCGCCCGTCTCATGAACGCGCCCGTGAAGGCGGGCCGCGTCGAATGGATCGGCTTGCGTGAAGCGCGGCGCGCGCCGCTCCGTGTGGTCGAATCGGCGCTGGCGATCGAAGGCATCGGTCTCGATGGCGATCACTACAGCCGAACGGACGGCAATCGCCAGGTCACATTGATTCAGGCGGAAAGCCTGCGCGCGATCGCGAGCCATCTCGGCCTCGACGACGTCGCGCCGGGCGATCTGCGGCGCAATATCGTCACATCCGGCATCAATCTCAATGCGCTGAAGGGGCAGCGTTTTCGCATCGGCGACGCGGTGCTCGAAGCGAGCGGCGAGTGTCATCCGTGCTCGCGCATGGAGGAGACTTTCGGCGTGGGCGGCTATAACGCGGTGCGCGGTTTCGGCGGCATCACGGCGCGCGTGATCGTCGGTGGAGGGATCGGGCTCGCGAGTCTGGTCGAGCCATTGCGATGATCGGATAAGATACTGCGCCCCGTATCATCAACTCATAACGTGGAGTGCTTTTCGTGATCCAGCCGAGCAACGTATTCAAGGATAACCTCGCCCAATTGCCTGCCATCGATGGCATCGAGCGCATCGATCTGGTCGACGGCCGGGGCGATGTGGTCGCGAGTATCGAGAACAAGCCGGGCAAGCAGGGTTCGCTGGCGGTCTACAACTACGTGCAGCAGACGTTCGGCACGCTCGACGCGAAGGCCGCGCAGCACGCGCTTGCCGTGTTCGCCGAACATACCGCCGATGCGCGCAACCGGCCGGGCGCGCATCCGAATGTGGATCGCCTGCTGGCGATCGTCGATGGCGGCGAAGCGCTGCGCATCGACGTGATTCAGGCGAGTTGATGCGTGAGCCCGTTCCGCCATCGACGGAACGGGCTTGCAAGTCCAATCAGGCGCGCAATTCCACGCGCTTGATGTCCTTCACGATCACGAGATAACTGAACACCGTGATCAGCGCATTGATGCCGACGAACGCCAGCGCGCCATTGAACGAGCCCGACTGCGCGACGAGATAGCCGATCACGATCGGCGTCACGATCCCCGCCACATTGCCGAACATGTTGAAGATCGACCCGGAAAGCCCGATGGCTTCCTTCGGCGACGTATCCGCGACCACGGCCCAGCCCAATGCGCCGATACCCTTGCCGAAGAACGCGAGCGACATCAGCGCGACCACGACCCAGTCCGTATCGACGTAATTGCAGCCGATGATGCACGACGACAGCAGCATGCCGCCGACGATCGGCGCCTTGCGGGCCAGCGTGAGCGAGCAGCCGCGGCGGATGAGGCCATCGGAGATCACGCCGCCGAGCACGCCGCCCGTGAAGCCGCAGATGGCCGGCAGCGACGCGACGAAGCCTGCCTGCAGAATCGTCATGTGACGCGCCTGCACGAGGTAGATCGGGAACCACGTCAGGAAGAAGTACGTGAGCACGTTGATGCAGTACTGCGCGAGATACACGCCGAGCAGCATGCGGTTGGTCAGCAGTTGCTTCACGACCGGCCAGCCCACGCTGTTCGACTTCGCCTGCGCCGCGCCGCCCGCGCGGTGATGACCGCTGACGAGACCGCCGCCTTCCTCGATGTATTCCAGTTCCTGCTTGTTCACGCGCGGATGGTCGACCGGATTCTTCATCACGGACAGCCACGTGAGCGCGAGCAAGAGACCCGCCACGCCCATCACGATATACACGTGATGCCAGCCGAAAGCGTGCGTGAGCCACGCCATCAGCGGCGTGAACACGACGGCCGCGAAGTATTGCGCGGAGTTGAAGATCGCCGAAGCCGTGCCGCGCTCTTTCGTCGGGAACCAGCTCGCGACGACTTTCGCATTGGCCGGAAACGCGGGCGCTTCCGCCGCGCCCATCGCGAAACGCAGGACGAACAGCGCCGTCACCGCCGTGGCCGCGCTGCCGAGCAGGCCGATCGAGCTTTGCAGCAGCGTGAACAGCGACCACAGAAAAATGCTCGCCGCATACACGCGCCGCGCGCCGAAGCGATCGAGCAGCCAGCCCGCCGGCACTTGCGAGAGCACGTACGCCCAGCTGAAGGCCGAGAAGATGTAACCCATGCGGATGGCATCGAAGCCGAATTCGGCGCGCATCGCCGAACCGGTCACCGACAGGGTCGCGCGGTCCGCGTAGTTGAACGTCGTGATCACGAAGATCAGCAACAGGATGAGATAGCGCACGCGGGTGCGCTTCATGACGTCTGCGGGATTCGCGGTACGGCTCATCGACATGGACTTCCCCTTTGATTCGATCGTGCTGATGCACGGAGGGCCGCAACAGCGGCCCTCATGGGCGAAGCGACGCACGGCGCCGTTGCGGCGCCACGCGTTCCCACGCTTCGCTGTCTCCTTCCGTGATGCTGCTTACTGCGCGCCGAGCTTCTTGATCAGCGCGTCGAGTTGCTCGAGCTCTTCTTCCGTCAGATCGGTCAGCGGCGCGCGCACCGGACCCGCATCGTGGCCGACGAGCTTCGCGCCCGCCTTGACGATCGACACCGCATAACCCGCCTTGCGATTGCGGATCTTCAGGTACGGCAGGAAGAATTCGTCGATCAGCTTGCCGACGGTCGCGTGGTCGTCCGCCGCGATCGCGCGGTAGAAGTCCATCGCCGTCTTCGGGATGAAGTTGAACACCGCCGACGAGTACACCGGCACGCCCAGCGCCTTGTACGCCGCTGCGTAGACTTCGGCCGTCGGCAGGCCGCCGAGGTACGAGAAGCGGTCGCCGAGACGGCGGCGGATCGTCACCATGTTCTCGATTTCGCCCACGCCGTCCTTGAAGCCGATCAGGTTCGGGCAGCTGTCCGCCAGTTGCTCCAGCATGTCGGCGTTGAGCTTAGAATTGGCGCGGTTGTAGATGATCACGCCCATGTTCGGCACGGCCTTGCACACTTCCTCGGCGTGCACGCGGATGCCATCCTGCGACGCTTCCGTCAGATAGTGCGGCATCAGCAGCACGCCTTGCGCGCCTTGCTTCTCGGCTTCCTGCGCGAACGCGATGGCCGTGCGGGTCGGGCCGCCGGCGCCCGCGAGGATCGGCACCTTGCCGCGGCACACTTCGGTGGCCGTCTTCACGATCTGCGAATATTCGGGTTGCGTCAGCGAGAAGAACTCGCCCGTGCCGCCCGCGACGAACAGCGCTGAAGCACCGTACGGAGCCAGCCATTCGAGGCGCTCCGCGTAGGTATCTGCGCGGAAGTTGCCTTGTTGGTCGAAGTCCGTCACGGGGAAGGAGAGCAGGCCTTCGGAAACGATTTGCTTCAGTTCTTGCGGTGTCGTCATGGTGAATATCTCGTTGGTCAGCGACCGGCGGGTGCCGAGCTTATAAGTCATCGTACAACATGAGATGACATCGGACAACCTTTTTAAGCCAATAGAATCAACGGATACGGGTAAATACTAAGCAATTGTGACTCTCTATGTTGTAGGATGACATAACTCCAGCCGCAAGCCGCGCGGTGTGTCCGCTCAAGGATTCGTCAGAATGAATCAGTCCCCTCTCTATATTCGCGTCCACCCGGACGACAACGTCGCGATCGTCGTCAATGACGGCGGTTTGGGCGAAGGCGCCGCCTTCTCCGATGGCCTCGTGCTGCGCGAGCGCGTGCCGCAAGGCCACAAGGTCGCGCTGAAGGATCTCGCGGAAGGCGAGGCCGTGATCCGCTACAACGTGGTGATCGGCTATGCGACGAAAGCGTTGCCGAAGGGAAGCTGGGTGAACGAGCACGTCACGCGCATGCCGGCGTCGCCGGAATTGCACGACCTGCCCATCGCGACGATCAAGGCGCCGGACGAATCGCCGCTGGACGGCTTCACGTTCGAGGGCTATCGCAACGCGGACGGCTCGGTCGGCACGCGCAACATCCTCGCGATCACGACCACCGTGCAGTGCGTCGCGGACGTGGTGCAGCATGCGGTCACGCGCATCAAGGCGGAACTGCTGCCGCAGTATCCGAATGTCGACGATGTCGTGAGCCTCGGTCACACCTACGGCTGCGGCGTGGCGATCGACGCCCCCGACGCGATGGTGCCGATCCGCACCGTGCGCAACATCGCGCTGAATCCGAACTTCGGCGGCGAAGTGATGATGGTGAGCCTCGGCTGCGAGAAGCTGCAGCCCGAGCGCCTGATGCCGCCGGGCACCATTCCGATCGCGGCGGCAACGGCGCAGACGGAAGACGTGGCCGATATCGGCGACAACACCCACGATGACAACGGCGGCACGGTCGTCCTGCAGGACGAGGCGCACGTCGGCTTCGGCTCGATGATCGATTCGATCATGCGGATGGCCGACACACATCTGAAGCGGCTGAACAATCGCCGTCGTGAGACGTGTCCGGCGGCGGATCTCGTGGTCGGCGTGCAATGCGGCGGCAGCGACGCGTTTTCCGGCCTGACGGCGAATCCGGCGGTCGGCTTCGCGACGGATCTCATCGTGCGCGCGGGCGGGACGGTGATGTTCTCGGAAGTCACGGAAGTGCGCGACGGCGTCGCGCAACTCACGGCGCGCGCGGCGAACGGCGACGTGGCGCAGGCGATCATCCGCGAGATGCAGTGGTACGACGATTACCTGAAGCGCGGCGGCGCGGACCGCAGCGCGAACACCACTCCAGGCAACAAGAAGGGCGGGCTGTCGAACATCGTCGAGAAGGCGATGGGGTCGATCGTCAAGTCGGGCAGCTCGGCCATTTCCGGTGTGCTGTCGCCGGGCGAGAAGGTGACGCAGAAGGGTTTGATCTACGCGTCGACGCCCGCGAGCGATTTCATCTGCGGCACGCTGCAACTCGCGTCGGGCATCAACCTGCATGTGTTCACGACCGGGCGCGGCACGCCTTATAGTCTCGCCGAAGTGCCGGTGCTCAAGGTCGCGACGCGCTCGGATCTCGCGCGCCGCTGGCACGATCTGATGGATGTGAACGCGGGCACCATCGCGACGGGTGAAGCGACCATCGCCGATGTGGGCTGGGAGCTGTTCCGGCTGATGCTGGATGTTGCGAGCGGGAAGAAGCAGACGAAGGCGGAGGCGTTGAAGCTGCATAACGCGCTCGTGCTGTTCAATCCGGCGCCGGTGACGTGATTCGAACCGCGCTCGCTGCAGGAAAAACTGCCTCGCCTCGTGCGGGGCATTTTTTTGGCACGATGGAGTCGGTCCAACTCGTCGCCCGGGCGTGAACCCATGACACCCATCCCCCGCACCGTCTGGGCCTTAGGCTTCGTCAGCCTGTTCATGGACCTGTCTTCCGAACTGGTGCATGCGCTGCTGCCGATCTACCTCGTCACGACCATGGGGATGAGCGTCACCGCGCTTGGCGCGCTCGAGGGCGCAGCCGAAGCGACCGCGATGATCGTGAAGATATTCTCCGGATCGCTCAGCGACTGGCTCGGCCGCCGCAAGGGCCTCTTGCTGTTCGGCTACGGCCTCGCCGCATTGACGAAGCCGCTGTTCCCGCTCGCCGATACCCCCACGATGGTCGTGACGGCGCGTCTGCTTGACCGCTTCGGCAAGGGCATTCGCGGCGCGCCGCGCGATGCGCTCGTCGCCGATATCGCGCCGCCAGCCATTCGCGGCGCCTGCTTCGGCCTGCGGCAATCGATGGACACGATCGGCGCGTTTGCCGGACCACTGCTCGCGATCGCGCTGATGCTCGCGCTGTCCGATCACATCCGGGCGGTGCTCTGGTTCGCGACGGTTCCGGCGTTCATCGCCATCATCATCATTCTGTTCGGCGTTCGCGAACCGGAACGTACGCCCGCGCAGGGCGCATTCCGCGTGCCGCTCCACTGGCGGTCGATGCGCGAGTTTTCCGGGCGCTACTGGTACGTCGTCGGCATCGGCGCGACGTTCACGCTCGCGCGTTTCAGCGAGGCGTTTCTGGTGCTGCGCGCCCAGCAGACAGGACTCGACATGGCCTGGATTCCCGGCGTGATGGTAGTGATGAGCCTTACGTATTCGCTGAGCGCGTATCCCGCCGGCGTGCTGTCGGACCGCTGGGATCCGCGCGCTCTGCTCGCCTGCGGCCTCGTTTTGCTGATCGCGGCCGATGTGCTGCTCGGCGCGGGCGCATCGATGATCACGCTGTTCGCAGGCGTCGCGGTATGGGGACTTCACATGGGTTTCACGCAGGGCATACTCGCGGCGATGGTCGCCGAAGCGGCGCCGCCGTCGCTGCGCGGCACCGCATTCGGCGTGTTCAATCTCGCGAGCGGCATGTGCATGCTGCTGTCGAGCGCGGTCGCCGGGTGGCTCTGGGATCGCAGCGGCGCATCGACGACGTTCTTTGCAGGCGCCGCGATCGCGGTGATTCCGCTCGTCATGTGCATGCTGGCGCCGCGCTCGAAATAACGCCTCAAGCCGCGTAGCGCGCAGCCGGCGTGTTGGTCGACAGCTCCGGCGCCATCGCTTGCCGCGCGGCTTCGTACGCGTCCCACTTCGCGCCGTCGTGCAGCGGTGGAATCGTCACGAGTTCACCACGATCGAAGCCGATCAGCGCCGCATCGACCAGATCGCCCGCGGACATGATGATCGCCTGGTCCAGATTTTCCATCGGCAGGCCGCCCGTTTCCCAGAAATCGGTCGCGGTGGCGCCGGGCAGCACGGCCTGAATCTGCACGCTCTTGCCCGACAGTTCGCGATGCAACGATTGACTGAACGCGAGCACGAACGCCTTGGTGCCGCCATACACGCCATTGAGAATCTCCGGCGCGATGCCGACGATCGACGCGATATTGATGACCGCACCCTTGCCGCGCGCAACGAAGCCCGGCACCGCCGCGTACGTGAGACGCGTGAGCGCGGTCACGTTCAGGTCGATCATGCGCGTCATCGCGTCGACGTCGCTGTCGAGCAAGGGCGTATGCGTGCCGACGCCCGCGTTGTTGACGAGCAGCGTGATACTCGCGTCCTGCTTCAGTTTCGCTTCGACGGCGGCGAGCGCGTGGCGATCGTTCAGATCGGCATCGAGAATTTCGACGTTGCGGCGCGTCTCGTTCGTGATGCGCTCGGCGAGCGTTGCGAGCCGGTCGCGATTGCGAGCGACGAGAATGAGGTCGTAGCCGCGTCGCGCGAGACGCTCCGCATAGACCGCGCCGATGCCGGAAGATGCGCCCGTGACGAGCGCGGTGCCAAGATAAGTCTGCGTCATGATTTCACTCCGTTCGATGATTGCGTGAGTGAATGATGAGCCCGTTTGACCGTGACGCAAATGACGTATATGGTACTGATTCAGGACATGACAGCGGAACAGAAAAATGCATCGCGTCGGCTTTTTGTTGAGTGAAGGCTTCCAGGTGATGGCGCTGGCGTCGCAATCGGTGTTCGAGTATGCGAACGTCGTTGCGGGTGAAGCGTTCTACGGCATCGAAAACTATTCGACGACGGGCGGCGAAGTGCGCTCGTCGCTCGGCATGAAAGTGGACACGCGGCCTATCACCCCGCGCACCTCGATGGACACGTGGATCGTCGCGGGCGTCAACTCGCCGCTCACCACGCCCGCGCCCGCCGATGTGCTGGCGTTCCTGCGTCGCCGGGCCGGCAAGCGCGCGCGGCGCATCGCGGGCGTCTGCACGGGCGGCTTCGTGCTGGCGGAAGCGGGCCTGCTCGCGAACCGCCGCGCGACCACGCATTGGGCGTACGCGCGCGAGATGCAGCAGCGCTTTCCGGATGTGCGTGTGGAAGAGGACCGCATCTTTATCGTCGATGGTCCGGTGTGGACCTCGGCGGGCATGACGGCCGGACTCGATCTCGCGCTCGCGATGGTCGAGAAGGACCTCGGCGCGGACGTGGCGCGTTCCGTCGCGCACAAGCTCGTGATGCACCAGCGTCGCGCGGGCGGGCAGTCGCAGCATTCGGAGATGCTCGATCTCGCGCCGAAGACGGATCGCATCCAGAACGCGCTGAACTATGCGCGCAAGCATCTGAGCCGGCCATTGACGGTCGAGGAACTCGCGGGCGAGGCGCATCTGAGCCCGCGTCAGTTCAGCCGCGTGTTCACGCTGGAAACGGGGCAATCGCCGGCGAAGGCCGTCGAAGGCTTGCGGCTGGAGGCGGCGCGCCTGATGATCGAAAAGAGCCGCCATTCGCTCGAAACGATCGCGCAGGAAACAGGTTTCAGAGACCGGCGTCACATGCGCGAGGCGTTCATGCGCGGCTTCGGCGTGCCGCCGCAGGAAGTGCGGCGCGAAGCGCGGACGCTGGCCTGAACACATACTTTTTACGCACGACAAGGACACGCTGTGCCGAAGATCAACCCTCAACGCTTGCTGAACGACCTCAAACATCTGCGCTCATTCGGCGCGACGGGGCCGGGCGTCGTGCGCCTGTCGCTGTCGCCGGTCGATATGGACGCGCGCCGCTGGCTCGCGGGCCGCATGAGCGACGCAGGACTGAGCGCAACCGTCGATGGCGTCGGCACCGTGTTCGGCCGTTCGCGCAACGCCGGCCCGGCGCTCCTGATCGGCTCGCACACCGATACCCAGCCGACCGGCGGCTGGCTCGACGGCGCGCTCGGCGTCATCTACGGTCTGGAGATTGCGCGCGCGCTCGCCGAATGCGAGGAGACGCGCCATTTCGCCGTTGACGTCGCTTCGTGGATCGACGAAGAGGGCACGTTCTCGGGCTTTCTCGGCAGCCGCAGTTTCGTCGGCGAAAACGTCGATGAAGCCATTCGCGGCGCGCGCAATCGCGAAGGCGTGCTGCTCGGCGATGCGCTCAGGCAGGCCGGGCTCATCGACGCGCCGCGCGTGCGCCTCGACAGGACGCGATACACGGCGTACCTGGAGCCGCACATCGAGCAGGGCGGCCGTCTGGAAGCGCACGGCAAGTCGATCGGCGTGGTGACGACCATCGTCGGCATACGGGAAATGAAACTGCGTTTCACGGGCCAGCGCAACCACGCGGGCACCACGCCCATGGCGATTCGACGCGACGCGGGCGCGGCGCTCGTCGCGTTTATCGCGCGCATGGACGAAGCGTTCCGTGCACTCGCCGACGCCGATACCGTGTGGACGGTCGGACGCATCGAGCTCGATCCCGGCTCGTTCAGCGTGGTGCCGGGCGCGGCGACCATGCATCTGCAGTTTCGCGACGCCAGCGCCGAACGTCTGCACGCGATGGAAACATCGCTCGCCGCGCTGATTCGCGACTTCAACGCGCAAGGCAAGGTGAGCGTCGCCATGATCGACAGCGAACCGCCCGAAGAACCCGTCGTGATGGACACCGCGTTGCAGGCGCAACTCGCCGACGCGGCCGAAGCGCTCGCGCCGGGGCAATGGGAGCGCATGCCGAGCGGCGCGTCGCACGATGCGCAGGTGATCGCGCATCATGTGCCCGCCTGCATGCTGTTCGTGCCGAGCATCGGCGGAATCAGTCACGACTTCGTCGAGAACACGGCCGAGGCGCATATCGTGCTGGGTTGCGAAGTGGCGGCGAGTGCGGCGGCGGCCATCCTGCGCAACGGTTCCGGATCGTTGCGCAGACAACAATAGTCGGGCGCGCGAGGCCCATCGCTGTAACGCGCCCGCGCGCGCGGCTTGTAATCCCCGGCACCTAACATATTCTTCCTCAGTGCGATAAGCGAACCGGGGGACGATCATGAGCGATGTTCCTGCAGCCGATGCAGCCGCGAACGCCAGAGCCGCCGCGAGCGACGTGTCCGGCTATGCATTCCAGCATGACGTCGTGAGGAATCTCATTTGCCGTCAGGCGCGTTATCCCGACATCGCCACCCAGCAGGACTGGTACATGGCGCTCGCCTTCAGCGTGAGGGATCGCATGCTCGCGCGCTGGGCCGCATCGACCAAAAGCTACAAGTCGAAGGACGTGAAGGTCGCCTGCTATCTTTCGGCGGAATTCCTGATCGGTCCGCAACTCGGCAATAACCTGCTCAATCTCGAGATGGAAGCCGAAGCGCGCGAAGCAATGCATGCGCTCGGCCAGAATCTCGACGGCCTGCTCGCGCTGGAAGAAGAGCCGGGCCTCGGCAACGGCGGTCTGGGCCGGCTCGCCGCGTGCTATCTGGATTCGCTCGCGACGCTGCAGATACCCGCCATCGGCTACGGCATCCGCTACGAGTTCGGCATCTTCGATCAGGAAATCCGCGACGGCTGGCAGGCGGAAATCACGGACAAGTGGCTTCAGAAGGGCAATCCGTGGGAGATCGTGCGGCCCGATGTGAGTTGCTATGTGTCCTTCGGCGGCCACACGCAAAGCGACACGGATGCCGAAGGCCTTCTGCGCGTGCGCTGGATTCCCGCGCGCCAGGTGAAAGGCGTCGCGTGCGATATGCCGATGCAAGGTTATCGCGTCGATACCTGCAACATCCTGCGGCTGTGGAAGAGCGAAGCGGTCGAGTCGTTCGACTTTCAGGATTTCAATGCGGGAGAGTACTACGAGGCCGTCGAGGAAAAGGTCGTCTCCGAGACGCTGTCGAAAGTGCTCTATCCGAACGACGAGCCCGAAGCCGGCAAGCGTCTGCGTCTCGCGCAGCAGTATTTCTTCGTGTCCTGCTCGCTTCAGGACATGCTACGCCTGATGGATGCGAAGGGCACGCCGATCGACCAATTCGCCGACCTCTTCGCCGCGCAGCTCAACGATACCCATCCGTCCGTCGCGGTGGCGGAGCTGATGCGCCTGCTCATCGACGAACGTCTGCTTTCGTGGAATGCGGCGTGG
Source organism: Caballeronia sp. NK8 (assembly GCF_018408855.1). Lineage (GTDB taxonomy): Bacteria > Pseudomonadota > Gammaproteobacteria > Burkholderiales > Burkholderiaceae > Caballeronia. The sequence goes on from NZ_AP024325.1 coordinate 379,278, forward strand.
GACATCACGCGCCGCACGCTCGCCTATACGAATCACACGCTGTTGCCCGAAGCGCTCGAAACATGGGGCTTGCCGCTCTTTCAGAGCCTGTTGCCGCGCCCGCTGGAGATCATTTACGAAATCAATCGCCGCTTTCTCGATGAGGTGCGCCGCCGATTCCCCGGCGACGATGCGCGCATCAAACGCATGTCGCTCATCGACGAAACCGGCGACAGAAAAGTGCGGATGGCGAATCTCGCGACGGTCGGCAGTCATGCGGTCAACGGTGTAGCCGCGCTGCATTCAGACTTGCTGAAGCAAACCGTGCTGCACGATTTCGCGGAGATGTTCCCGGAACATTTCCTCAACGTGACGAACGGCGTCACGCCGCGCCGCTTCCTGATGCTGAGCAATCCGGGGCTCGCGCGCCTGCTCGACAAGACCATCGGCGACGGATGGCGCAGCGATCTCGCCCGCCTCGATGCGCTGGCCGCCCACGCCGACGACTCCGCATTTCACGACGCATGGCGCGCAATCCGGCGCGACAACAAGACGGCGCTCGCTGCGCGCATCAGGAACACGACAGGCATCGACGTCGATCCGGACGCGCTGTTCGACATCCAGGTGAAACGCATCCACGAATACAAGCGGCAGCATCTGAATGCGCTTTACATCATCAGTCTTTATCGACGGCTGTGCCGCAATCCCGAACTCGACACGGCGTCGCGCTGCTTCATTTTCGGCGGAAAGGCCGCGCCGGGCTATGCGATGGCGAAACTCATCATCCGCCTGATCAACGGGATCGCGGAAGTCGTGAACAACGATCCGGCGGTCCGTGGCCGGATGAAAGTCGTCTTCTATCCGGACTTCAATGTGAAGAACGGGCACTGGGTCTATCCTGCCGCGGACCTCTCCGAGCAGATATCGACAGCGGGCAAGGAAGCGTCCGGCACCGGCAACATGAAGTTCATGATCAACGGCGCGCTGACCATCGGCACGCTGGATGGCGCGAACGTGGAGATACGCGAGGAAGCGGGCGCGGAAAACTTCTTTCTGTTCGGCCTCACCGCGCAGCAAGTAGACGAGCTGAAGCACGCAGGCTATCGGCCGGCGGAATACGCGCAAGGACATGACGACTTGCGCGATGCGCTCGATCAGATCGCGCAAGGACGCTTCTCGCGCGGCGACACGGCGATGTTCCGCCCGCTGCTCGATAACCTGCTGCAACACGATCCGTTTCTCGTGCTCGCCGATTTCGCGGATTACGTCGCGTGCCAGGACCGCGTTAGCCAGGCATGGCGCGACGCGCGGCAATGGACGCGCATGTCGATCATGAACACGGCGCGCTCGGGCAAGTTCTCGTCGGACCGCGCGATCGCCGAGTATTGCGAGCGCATCTGGAAGACGCATCCCGTGAGGATCGATCTTGCTCAGCCCTGAGGCGAAGGGTCGCGACGGCTATCGCACGCGGCCCGGTTCGCGCTTTCCGCTCGGCGCGAAGGTCGTGCCGGGCGGCGTCAATTTCTGCGTGTTCTGCCGGCATGCGACGCGTCTCGAACTGCTGCTCTATGCATCCGAGGAAAGCGCCGAGCCGTTTCAGATCGTCGAGCTCACGAGCGAAGTGAACCGCACGTTCTTCTTCTGGCATGTGCTGGTCGAGGGTCTTCCGCTGCGTTGCTGCTTTACATGGCGTGCATATGGCCCGCTCGGCGTGCCGCAGATGAGCGACGAGGCCGCGGCAGCCAAGGAACTGCTCGATCCCAACGCGCGCGGCGTGAGCGACCGCTTCTATGATCGCAGGCAGGCGGCTGGCGAGGGTGCCGCAGGTCACGCGTCGTTGCGAGCCATCGTCACCGAGCCCCTCGACCGCCCCGACGACGATGTCGAAGTCCGCACGCTCGACGACGCCATCATCTACGAACTGCACGTGGGCGGCTTCACGCGGCATCCGTCGAGCGGCGTGCGCCATCCCGGCACGTTCGCGGGGCTCATCGAGAAGATTCCTTATCTGCAGGCGCTCGGCATCACGCATGTCGAACTGCTCCCGGTGATGGCCTTCGACGAGCAGGACATTCCCGACTTCGCCGCCGCGCGCGGGCTGCGCAACTACTGGGGCTACAGCACGCATAGCTTCTATAGCCCGCATCCGCGCTATTGCGTCGAGCCGGCGCGTGCACCGCAGGAATTCCGCGCCTTCGTCGATGCCTTGCATGCGGCGGGCATCCGCGTGCTCCTCGATGTCGTGTTCAATCACACATCGGAAGCGGGCAGGACCGGGCCCGTGATCCACTTCAAGGTGTTCGCCAACGAAGCCTTCTATCAGGTCGATGTGAACGATGCGCGGCATTATCGCGACTACACGGGTTGCGGCAATACCGTCAACTGCAATCATCCGCTGGTATCGGCGTTCATCATGCGCTGCCTCGAATACTGGGTGCGCGAACTCGACGTCGATGGCTTTCGCTTCGATCTCGCGAGCGTCTTCGCGCGCGGCGAAAACGGCGAGGTGCTGCGCACGCCGTACTTGCCGTGGGCGATGGAAGCGTCGCCGGTGCTCGCGCGCGTGCCGCTGATCGCCGAAGCGTGGGACGCGAGCGGCCTCTATCACGTCGGCGCGTTTCCGGGCATGGCATGGGCCGAATGGAACGGACGCTATCGCGATGTGATCCGGCGCTTCGTGCGCGGAGATCCGGGCTTGGTCGGCGACGTCTGCACGTGTATCGCGGGCAGCGCGGATCTGTATCAGGAAGACGGCAGGCTGCCCGCGAACAGCATCAATTTCGTCACCTGTCACGACGGCTTCACGTTGAGCGATCTCGTCAGCTACAACGCCAAGCACAACGAGGCGAACGGCGAGGACAACCGCGATGGCAGCAACGACAATATGTCGTGGAATTGCGGCGCGGAAGGCGAGACGGACGATCCGGCGATCATCGGCATGCGTCTTCGGCAGGCGCGCAATCTCATGGCGATACTGCTGCTGAGCCAGGGCGTGCCGATGCTGCTCGCCGGCGACGAGATCCTGCGCAGCCAGCACGGCAACAACAACGCGTTCTGTCAGGACAACGAGCTCTCGTGGATGGACTGGCAACTCACCGGCGACGCGCTCGAGATGCTGCGCTTCGTGCGCGAGATGATCGCGCTGCGCAAGCGTCACGCGAGCCTGCGCCGCCGGCGCTTTCTGACCGGGCGGCCCGCGAACGGGCAGACCCATCCGGATGTAGCATGGCACGGCGAACGCCTCGACGCGCCCGCATGGCACGACCCCGGCGCGCGTTTCGTCGCGTTCACGCTGGCGGGGCAGACGCCCGACGAGCCGATGCTGCACATCGTGTTCAATATGCACGACGATGCGCGCGACGTCGCGCTTCCCGCGTCCGACGATCGATGCTGGCGCAGAATCGTCGATACGGCCGCCGAATCGCCGCAAGACATTGTGCCGCATGCCGAAACGGCACAAACCGAACGTGCACAGTGCCGCGTCGAAGGGCGCAGTGTCGTCGTGCTCGAAAAGCATTGATGTGCACGGTGGTGCTGGACTGTGCGCCGTAAAGCGCCTTTAATGTCCGTGTACTGCTGCGTTGGCCCATCTACAGGAGGCGGCATGGAGGCAGTGAGAACGTTCCTCGAGAATCAATCGCTGTTTGCGCTCTTTCTGACGATCGCGCTGGGCTATCTGATCGGCGAGATCAATATAAAGGGCGTGGCGCTTGGCTCCGGCGCGGTGCTGTTCGTCGGGCTTGCGATTGGTGCATTCGCGCCGAAGTCCGCGCCGCCTCCGTTGCTGGGCACTTTGGGGCTGCTGCTGTTCCTATACGGCATCGGCATTCAGTACGGGGCGCAGTTCTTTCGCGGGCTCACCAGCCGCGAGGGGATGAAGGCGAACGCTGCCGCGTGCATTGGCGTGGTGGTCGCGGGTCTCGTGTCGTGCGGCTTCATGCACTTCGGCATCAAGCTCGCCGATTCGCTCGGCATGTTCGCCGGCAGCGGCACCAGCACGGCGAGCCTGCAGGTCGCGATCGCGTCGATGAACAGCAACGACGCCGCCGTCGCGTACAGCATCTCGTATCCGTTCGGCGTCGCCGGGCCGATTCTGTTCATCTACCTCCTGAACGTCCTGCTCAAGGTCAAGATACAGAAGCCGCCGGCGAAGCTGATCGAAACGGCGGAGATCGCCCTCAGGAACGCGAGCCTGTTCGGCCTCAAGCTGTCGGAGCTCGCGAGCCGCCTTCCGTCGGGCGTGGTGATCGCGGCGGTGCGGCGCGCGCATCACAATCAGTTGCCCACGCCCGACTTCACCTTGCGCGCGGACGACGTGCTGCTCGCCACCGCCACCGACCGGCGTCTGCTCGACGAAGCCACCGCGCTGTGCGGCGAATCGCAGCCGGGGCGCATGGCGAGTCATCGCGAGGATCTCGACTATATGCGTGTGTTCGCGTCGAATCCGGCGGTCGTCGGCATGGCGCTCGGCGACATTCGCTTTCCCGATGGCGTGAGCTGCGCGATCGCGCACGTGCGTCGTGGCGACGCCGACATGGTCTCGGCACCCGATCTCATCCTCGAGGCGGGCGACCGCGTCGGCCTGCTCGTCAATCGCGCGCATCAGGCGACCATGCGTACCTTCTTCGGCGATTCGATCAAGGGCACGGCGGATCTCAGCTTCATCTGCCTCGGCATCGGCGCGGCGGTGGGCTTGCTGGTCGGCGCGATTCCGCTTCCCGTGCCCGGCCTCGGCGCGTTCAGCCTCGGACTCGCGGCGTTGCTGCTGGTGGCGCTGTGTCTCGGCAAGGCGCGGCGCAACGGGCCGTTCGTCTGGGTGATGCCGCTGTCGGCGAATCTCGTGTTGCGCAATCTCGGCCTGACGATCTTTCTCGCGCAAGTGGGCATTTCATGCGGGCCGAAGTTCGTCGCGACCGTGGGCTCGGCCGGGCCATTGTTGCTGATCTACGGCGTGATCACGCTGCTGGTTCTCGTCGCCGTGACCGCCGTCTGCTGCCTGTGGATTTTCCGCCTGCCGTTCGATACGTCGGTCGGCGTGATTTGCGGCGCGACCGGCAATCCGGCGATCCTCGCGTTCGCCAATCGCATCGCACCGACGGATCAGCCCGACATCATGTACGCGATGATTTTCCCTTCGATGACCATCGTCAAAGTGCTTTTCGTGCAGATCGCCATATCGCTTGCCGCAGGATAGGCTTTGCCCCACCATGCCGGATCGAACGTCAGAAGGAGCACATCATGGAAGTGGCGATCTACAGCTCGACACCCTACGAGCGCCAGTACATCGACGAGGCGAACAAGACCGAGAACCACAAGCTCCGGTACCACGACATGTCGCTCGATATGGATACAGTCGAGCTTGCGGCGGGTTATGGCGCGGTGTGCGTCTTTGTCAATGACAAGGCGGATGCCGAGGTGCTCGAAGCGCTGCACAAGGGCGGCACGCGCCTGGTCGCGCTGCGCTGCACGGGCTTTAACAACGTCGATCTCGCCGCCGCCGCGAAGCTCGGCATCAAGGTGGTGCGCGTCGTCAACTATTCGCCGAACTCGGTGGCGGAGCATGCGGTTGCGCTGCTGCTCGCGATCAATCGCAAGGTGCATCGCGCCTACAACCGCACGCGCGATTCGAACTTCTCGCTCGACGGCCTGATCGGCTTCGATCTGTACGGCAAGACGGTCGCGGTGGTCGGCACCGGCAAGATCGGCTGCGTGTTCGCGAAGATCATGCAGGGCTTCGGCTGTCATGTGTTCGGCTACGATCCCTATCCGTCGAAGGAGTTCGAGGCGCTCGGGCTGCGCTATGCGACCTCCGGCGAAATCGGCGAGCGCGCGGACATCGTCGCGCTGTTCTGTCCGTTGACGCCGCAGACGCATCACATCATCAACTCGGAGTCTCTCAAGCGGGCGAAGCCCGGCGCGTTGCTCGTCAACACCAGCCGCGGCGCGCTGATCGACACGGAAGCCGTCATCGAAGCGTTGAAGACCGGCCAGTTGGGCGGCCTCGCGATCGATGTCTATGAACAGGAGGCGGATCTGTTCTTTCGCGACCTGTCGAGCGAAATCATCACCGACGACATCTTTCAGCGGCTCGTTTCGTTTCCGAACGTCATCGTGACGGGGCATCAGGCATATCTGACGCGCGAAGCGTTGACCACCATCTGCGAGACCACATTGCAGAGCATCACCGCGTTCGAGAAGAATCAGCCCTTGGTCAATGAAGTGAAGGTCGCGTAGCGGCGCGCGCCGATGGCCGCCGGGGATTCGCCACAGGAACGCGCGCGAGAGCCGGTGCTCGACACGGTCGATCGCGTGTCCGAGCTGTGCTTCGGGCTGTTCATGGCGCTGACGTTCGTCGGTACGGTATCGGCGACGACGGGCGGCGACGCCGCGGGCCGCAAGATGCTCTATACGGCCTTCGGCTGCAATCTCGCGTGGGGTCTCGCCGATGCCGTCATGTATCTCGTCCGCACGATCGCGGACCGCGCGCGCAGGCACGCGCTCGCGCTTTCCATCCAGCGTGAGCGCGACGCGGCGGCGGGCGTGCGCGCCTTGCGCGAGCGCTTATCCACGGCGCTCGACCCGTTCGTCTCCGACGCCGATCTCGAAGCCATCCGCAAGCGCATCGCCGCGAGCACGAGCCTGCCCGAACGCGCGCGTTTCATGCGCGGCGACTTTCTCGCGGCACTGGGCATCTTCATCATCATCGTGCTTTCCACGTTTCCTGTCGCCGCGCCTTTTGTCCTCGTCAGACACGTGCCGACCGCGCTGCTGATATCGCGGGTGCTGACGCTCGCGATGCTGTTCTTCTGCGGCTTCGCGCTGGGCGGCTATGCGGGCTGGAGCGGCTGGAAAGCAGGCCTTTCGATGATGGCGCTGGGCGTGCTCCTGACGATGGCGATCATCGCCCTGGGCGGGTAATTAAACGTTGAAATCACGGACGGACGAGCGAATAAATACCTACGCCGTCGTTCTTGTAATCGCGAAAGCGTTCGCATATCTTGCAATGACAACTTCAGCGCGCATCGAGCTGCAAACGGCACTACGAAAATATATAGACGCTGTTCCGATCTCAGGCTTCTTCACGCATTCGACGCTTCACGGCTCGATGCGGGTACAAGACGATGCGCAAACTCATGAGCGTGCTTCTCGTCGCGTCCGCGCTCGCCTGCGGTGCCAGCGTGTGCGCGCAAGCGCCGGTGGCGAGCACGGACGCGCCCGCGCCTGTCGCGATGACTCCGGCTGACCTGGACAGGCTCGTCGGACCGATCGCGCTCTATCCCGACGATCTCATCGCGATCATTCTGCCCTCGTCGACCTATCCGATCGAGGTCGTGCAGGCCGACCGCTTTCTCGAGCGCAGAAAGATCGACAAGGATCTGCCTGTGAACGAAGCATGGCAGGACCCGGTGAAAGCGCTTCTCAATTACCCGGAAGTCGTGAAGAAGATGAGCAACGATCTCGACTGGACCGTTGCGCTCGGCGAGGCGGTGGTCGCGGACCAAAGCGCCGTCTTGCAGGCCGTGCAGCGCTTTCGACGGCAGACCCAGTCAGTCGGCAATCTCACGACCGATGACAAGCAGACGATCGTCGTCGAGAAGGAAGTGATCAGGATCGTGCCGTCGAATCCCGAAGTCATCTATGTGCCGCAGTACAACCCGGCCACGGTCATCGTGAGCAGTCCGACGCCGGTCTACGCCTATGCGCCCGCGCCTTATCCCGTCTATTACTATCCGTACGCGCCCGGCGCGGCGTTCGCGACCGGTCTGATATGGGGCGCGGCGATTACTGCCGTGTGGCACGGCGGGCACTACGAAACCAACTACAACGGCGGCAACAACACGATCAACATCAATCGCGAGGGTAACGTCAATCGCACCGAGGTGAAGAACGAGTTGAGCAATCGCGCGGCGAATCGCGGCGCAACAGGATCGCAACCGTCGAGCACCTGGCGCTCGGAGAAGAAGCCCGGACAGGTGTCGGGCACGACTGCCCGTGCCTCCGGGCAACGCGTCGGCGATGCGCCTTCGCGCGCAGGCGGCGGTACACAGGGCGCAGCGGGACGCGCGCCGATGGCCGCGCAGAACGCCGGCAACTTTCAGGGACGCGGTGGCGATGCGTTCAGCGGCTATGGCTCCGCGCAGAACGCACGAGCGGACGGAGCGCGCGGCGCGGCGAGCCGGCAATCGATGTCGGGCGCGCAAGGCGGCCGCAGCTTCCAGGGCGGCGGCGGCTTCTCCGGAGGCGGCCGCGGCGGATTCGGCGGCGGTCGCAGTGGACGTCGATAGGAGCCGGGTCATGAACATATCGACGCGCTTGTTGATTGCGTTGGCAACCCTCACGATGCTGCTCGCGCCAATACGCGTTCTCGCCGCCGAACAGCAGCAGACGTTTGCGACGCCCGACGAAGCCGTGAGCGCGCTGGAACAGGCGCTCAAGTCGAACGATGACGCGGCGCTCATCGCGATCTTCGGCGACGCGCACAAGCGCCTCGTCGTGACGCCCGATGAAGCGGAGAATCGCGAGCTGCGCGCCAATGCGCTCGCCGAATTCAATGCGTATCACGCGCTGGAGCAAACGTCGCCCGACCGCCGCATTCTGCGCATCGGCGACGAAGCGTGGCCGATGCCGATTCCGCTCGTGCGCGAACACGGCGCGTGGCGCTTCGCGACCGAAGAGGGCGAGCAGGAAGTGCTGGACCGGCGCATCGGGGCGAACGAGCGCGAGGCGATCAAGGTGCTGCGCGCGTATCTCGATGCGCAGCGCGAGTACGCGACCAAAGATCGCATGGGAGACGGCGTGCTGCAGTACGCGCGCAAGCTGGGCAGTTCGCAGGGCTTGCGCGACGGACTCTATTGGCCCGCCGATGAATCGAAGGGCGAAGAGCCGAGCCCCTTCGGACCCTTGATCGCCGCGAGCACGAATTATTTCAAGAATCGAAACCCGGGTGACGCTTATCACGGATATTATTTTCGTATCCTAACCAAGCAGGGAAAGCATGCGCCAGGTGGCCCGTTCAGCTATATCATCAACGGGCGCATGCTCGCAGGCTTCGCGATGGCCGCTTATCCAGCACAGTACGGCGAGAGCGGCGTGATGACTTTCATTGTCAACAACAATGGAGTCGTGTATCAGAAGAATCGCGGCGGATCTGCCGCGCCGCTGACGGAGTTCGATCCCGATGCATCCTGGACCCGCGTGCAGGAACGCTGATCAAAGGGCATGCGCGGTATCGCTGGACCATTGAATCGCTTGAACTCTTGAACTCAGGCAAGGAGTCGCCATGAATGCATATAGATTGCGTGCGGGCTGCGGCATCGTGATCGCCGTGATGGCGCTCGATGCCATCGCGCAGAGCAAGCCGATCGCTTACCCAGCCAAAGGTCAAAGCGCCCAACAACAGCAAAACGACGATGGCGCGTGCTATAGCTGGGCGAAGAGCAACACGGGCATCGACCCGGCCACCGCATCGGCGGCGCCGCCACCGCAAGGCGGCGCGGCGGTGGGCGGCGGCCAGCGCGTGGGTGGCGCGGCGCGCGGTGCGGCCGGTGGCGCTGCGATCGGCGCGATCGCCGGCGATGCCGGCAAGGGCGCGGCCGTCGGCGCGGTAGCGGGCACGATGGCAGGCGGCGCGCGCGCGCGGCAGGAAAAACGCGCGCAGCAGGCCAATGCGCAAGCCCAGAGTCAGGGCACGATGAACACGTACTACCGCGCATGGGCGGCGTGCATGCAGGGACGCGGTTACTCGATTCAGTAACCTCATTGCGGTGCGGCTGAAACCAGGAGCGCGATCATGAAGCGTGTGAGCCTCATTGTCTTGTCATGCCTTGCGATATCCACGAGCGCATTGTCCGCCGGGCCCGAAACCGACGTGAGCGTCGTGCGCGACGCGAACGGCGCCACGGTCCATGGCACCGCCAAGGTGACGGCGACGATCGTCGGCATCGATCCGGCGACGCGCACCGTCACGCTGAAAACGGCGGCGGGCAAGGTGATCGAACTCGAAGTCACGAACGAGGCGCGCAACTTCGACCAGCTCGCCCTCGGCGATGTCGTGACCGCGCAGTATCGTCAATCGTTGACGCTGAGCCTGCTCGACAAAAAGACGGAGGCATCGCGTTCGGAGAAGGACACGTCCGAGCGCGCGCCGCGCGGCGCGAAGCCGGGCGGAGAGCTAGGCCGCGAAGTGACGATCATCGCGGATGTGGTCGGCGTCGACCGTCATGCCAAGACCGTCACGTTGCGCGGGCCGCGCGGCCAGACGGTAGATCTGCTCGTGGAGGACCCCGAACGCCTGAAGCACTTGAAGAAGGGCGATCAGGTGAAAGCGGTCTACACGGAAGCTTTGGCGATATCCGTAGAAGCCACGAAATAAGCGAGAACGCCGGTCACGGCGACGCGGGAGAGACCAATGAAAAAACGCTTTGCATGTGCGTGCGTCGTCGTGCTCACGCTCGCGAGCTGCGCACAGCCCGAGCAGCGCGTGCAGCCCGGCATGGATCAGCAGGCGATCATCGCGAAGCTGGGCCCGCCGAAGGAAACCTACGATTTGCCCAACGGCGGCAAGCGTCTGATGTGGCCCACGCAGCCGATGGGTTCGACGACCACCGCCGTCGATCTCGACGCGTCGGGCAATACCGTCAGTGTGCGGCAAGTGCTTCAGGAAAAAGAGTTCTATCGCGCGGTGGTCAACAAATGGACGCGCAACGACGTGATGGTCGCGTTCGGCAGACCCTTCGAAACGGCGTATTTCAAACGGATGGATCGTGAGGTGTGGTCGTACCGGTATATGGAGAACAACATCGACCACATGATCTTCAACTTCTATTTCGACCCGCAAGGCGTGCTCACACAGACGCAGAAGCAGCCGGACCCGAAATTCGATCCCAGCCAGCGAAACAGGTTCTGACGTCGCTCGCTAGAAGCTGACGGCGAAGCCAAACGACACGCCGTGCACGTTGTGGCCGAAGACGTAACGCACCATCGCGCGCGTGCGCGTGATGACGACGGGATACTTGCTGCTATCGAGTTCGAGGCCCACGCCGAGCGAGGTCAGGTCGTTGAAGCCGAGTACGCCGGCGCTGTCGCCGAAGTAATGCGAGTACGCGGTTTCGAGCACGTAGCGCACCGGCCGGTCGAGTGCGGCAAAGCCCGTCGGCGCACGCCAGCGCGCCCACAGGCTGAACTGCTGCGCCGTCGCCGAACCCTGCACGGCTTCCGACGAACTGCCGAAGCTGCGTAAATAGATATCGGTTGCGCGCAGTTCGACATCGACCTCGTAGTGCTCGCGATAGTGCTCCAGATCCAGCATCAGCGAGCCGCCTAGGCCGTACGCGTTGAGCGCGCCGTCTTCGAGGAACTGGAGGTTGGTGTTGGCGACACGGTTGACCACGCTCTGCGCGACGCGCAGATCGCTCGCGACACGGCCGATCATGCCGTTGAGGATCGGCCGCAGGCGCAACTCGTTGGTGATCGGGATGTCCCAGCCGATACCGATCGTCGTGCTCGCGGTGTTCCATTTCGCCGGCACCGGGCGTTGCTGATTGCCTTCGGTCGCGATGAAGGTCGGATCGTAGCGGCTGTACGCGACGGTGCCCTCGAGATAGAGCGGAAACGACCTGCTCATGGTGAAGCCGCCGCCGAGCTGCGTCTGGCCGAAGCCCGGGTTACCGGTCGCGCCGCTGTTGATGGAGAGCGAACTCGTCGTGACGTCGGGCACCGCCGTGTACGACATGATCGCGAGCACGGCGTTCGCGTAGTTCTTGACGTTGGTCCCGACCACGGCGCGGTCCGGCGCGGCTTGCGCGTGCGCGGCCACTGGCGCGACGGCGAGCAGGATGAGCATCGAAACGATGAACGACCGGCTCGAAGAGAGGATCGGCTTTCGCATGAGCGGAGCGCACCCGAACGTTGAACGGCGATTGGTCGTACATTGCCCGATCCACGGTCACACGCAGAGAATGTAGTCTACCGATCGCCGTACGCCAAGTGCGGGAGATGCACGTACGTTCACACGGCGACCCAGATTTGCCTAAACTGGAGCTATCTCGCGCAACGCATCGGGGAGACGTCGATGAGACTGAATGAGCCGCGCATGGTGGTTGCCTCGATCGGTGTATTCATCTGGCTCGGCGGCCTCTACTTCACGATTCACGGTCTCCTGTACGACATGACGCGCGAGTTTCGCTACGGCATGTGGGCGCTCGGCATCGGCATCGTGATTTTCGTCGTCGCGTTGAATCCGCTTGCGCAACGCAGGTCGGGAAAGCGCGATGGATCGACCTGATCGCTCGTTCGTGTACTAGGCTGTAGAAGCACCACAGAACTCAACGGAGAATCTCGCAATGGGTGATCTTTGGCTAGGCAATGTAGAAGAATCCACGACCGATGACGAAATCCGGCAGTTTCTCTGCAATTACGGCTTTCCTCCGTACGATTCGATTCAGCGCGTGCCCGGCACCGGAGAGCATCCGGCCGCGGTCGTGAGTTTCGATACGGTCGAGCCGCACGTACTGCGCACGTTTCAGCCGCGCATCCACAACATGTTCTGGAAGAATCGCACGCTCGTGGTGCAGGTCATGCCCGAGCGCAACGAAACCTGAGCGCATCGTGACCGGCCTGCCGCCATTTGCCGCTCGCTTCGTCGCGACGGCGGCCCGGGCGTGGCCGCGCGGTTTGCGTCGATCCACATGAGGAGACCGGGGTGAAAGAAGAGAAGGCTGTCAGCGAGTCGCGGGGCGTGCGCGAGGGCGCGGGCGTGAATGAGCGCCTGAGCCGGAAACAGTACGACAAGGAGCTCGCGCGCTTGCATGTCGAGCTCGTGAAGCTGCAGGAATGGGCCGTCCATACGGGCGCGAAGATCTGCATCGTGTTCGAAGGGCGCGACGGCGCGGGCAAGGGCGGCACGATCAAGGCGCTCACCGAGCGCGTGAGCCCGCGGGTTTTCCGCGTGGTCGCGCTACCCGCGCCCACCGAGCGCGAGAAAACCCAGATGTACGTCCAGCGCTATCTGCCGCATCTGCCCGCGGCGGGCGAGATCACGCTCTTCGACCGGAGCTGGTACAACCGCGCGGGCGTCGAACGCGTGATGGGCTTCTGTACCGACGAACAGGCGACCACCTTCCTGAAGGGCGTGCCGCTCGTGGAACGCGCGATCATCGATTCGGGCATCCTCCTGTTCAAGTACTGGCTCGAGGTCGGGCAGGAAGAGCAGACGCGGCGGCTCGAAGAGCGCATCCACGACGAGCGCAAGATCTGGAAGCTCTCGCCGATGGACCTGCGCTCGTACAGCCGCTGGTACGACTATTCGCGCGCCCGCGACGACATGTTCGAAGCGTCCGACACCGATCTCGCGCCCTGGTATGTCGTGCGTTCCGACGACAAGCGCCGCGCCCGCCTGAACCTGATCAGTCATCTGCTTGCGAACATCCCGTACAAGGCCGTGCCGCGCGAAAAGGTGAAGCTGCCCAAACGCCAGAAAGCGGAGGGTTATCGCGAGAGCGACCGGCCGCTGCGCTACGTGCCCGAACGCTTCTGAGCGCGGCATCGTCATGCCCCGTCGCTCGTCCATGCTGCCCGAGTGGCTGTTTCACTACGAGAAACAATGGGCGCGCGCCGATATCATCGCGGGACTGACGGCGGCGGCCGTCGTCATTCCGAAGGCGCTGGCTTACGCGACGATCGCGGGCCTCCCGGTGCAGGCCGGCCTCTACACGGCCTGCGTGCCGATGATCGTCTACGCGTTCACCGGATCATCGCGCGCGCTCTCCGTCAGCACGACGACCACGCTCGCGATTCTCGCTGCCAACGCGCTGAGCGTGACGGTCGGCGGCGATGACCCGCACGCGCTCGCCGCCGCCAGCGCCACGCTGACGATGCTCGTCGGCGCGATGCTCGTCGCGGCCGCGGTCTTGCGCCTGGGCTTTGTCGCGAACTTCATTTCGGAGCCGGTGCTGGTCGGCTTCAAGGCGGGCGTGGCGATCGTCATTGTCATGGATCAGTTGCCGAAACTGTTCGGCATGCACTATCCGAAAGGATCGTTCTTTCACAATGTCGGCGCGTTCGTCGCGGATCTGCCGCATCTGTCGGTGAGCACGCTCGCGCTCGCGTTGCTCACGCTGGCCGCGCTGGTGCTGCTCGAACGCTTCGTGCCGCGCGCCCCGGCCCCATTGTTCGTCGTCGCGGCGGCGATTATCGCGGTCGCGCTCTTCGGCCTGCGCGCGCACGGTATCGAAACGGTGGGCGCAGTGCCCGCCGGATTGCCGTCGTGGACAAAACCGGATCTGCCGCTGGCGTTGAAACTATGGCCGGACGCGCTCGGCATCGCGTTGATGAGTTTCACCGAAAGCATCGCGGCGGCCCGCGCATTCGCGCGCAACGACGAGCCCGCGCCCGACGCGAACCGCGAACTGCTCGCGACCGGCCTGGCGAACGCGGGCGGCGCAGTGCTCGGCGCGATGGTCGCGGGCGGCGGAACGAGCCAGACCGCCGTGAACCGGCAAGCGGGCGCGCGCTCGCAACTCGCGGGCCTCGTGACGGCGCTCATCGCGCTCGCGGTGATGCTGCTGTTCGCGCCATTGATGGCGTCGATGCCGCACGCGACGCTCGCCGCCGTCGTCGTGTTCTATTCCATCGGGCTTTTCAGCCCCGCCGAATTCCATGCAATCCTGAAGGTTCGCCGCACCGAATTCGTCTGGGCGGTGACGGCATGCGCGGGCGTCGTGCTGCTGGGCACGCTGGAAGGCATCGTGGTTGCGATCGTGGTGTCGCTGTTCGCGCTTGCGCATCAGGTGTCGGACCCGCCGGTCTATGCGCTCAGGCGGATTCCGGGCACCAACGTGTTCCGCCGCGATTCGTCGAAACACCCTGACGACGAAGCATTTCCTGGCCTGCTGCTGCTGCGTCCGGAGGGACGGATATTCTTCGTCAATGCGGAACGTCTCGCCGAAAAGATCCGGCCGCTCGTGCGCGATTCGGGTGCGAATATCGTCGTGCTGGACCTGAGCCGCGTGTTCGATGTCGAATACACTGCGCTCAAGATGATGATCGAAGCGGAGGCGCGCCTCGCCGCGAACGGCACCACGCTGTGGCTCGCGGGTCTCAATCCGGGCGTGCTCGCGGCGGTGCGGCGCTCGCCGCTCGGCGAGCGGCTCGGCCAGACACGCATGTTCTATAACCTCGAACATGTCGTGATGAAGTATCGGGAGATTGATTCGCGCAATAGCGATGATGCCGCGCGACGTTAAGTCGCCAATTTTTGCCACGTCCCTGTCGCGCATTGCGAATATATTCTGTTGATGGTATTCAAATCATCGGTCCATGCGTTCGTCAGACTGGCCGATGCATCTGCTTCCAGCGTCATCCCTTGCAGGTTTTCGTCGAGGAGGTTACGTCATGACGTATGCGGATCAACTGGCGCGCAGCCGGGACATCGCGGACAAGGTTACGCGTGTGTTTCAGAAACGCGCGGAAGTGGCGCAGCAGAATTTCAGCGAGCGCGCACGCGATGCGGGCATGCGTCTTTTCAGCAACGGCGGCGCGGATCATTTCAGTGGTCCGGGCGCGAACGCAACGGGTCAGTTCAACGGCTACGCGTATGCGGTCGATCTCGTGCAGCGCTCCGTGCTGTTCTGGGACACGTTGCGTCAGCGCGGCAATAACTTCGTCGAGCAGACGAAGCGGGGCCTCGAACCGGTGCTGCATTTCGACCATGAAATGCTGATCGATGGCCGCACGTTCACGCGCCCGGTGAACTACGCGCTGTTGCGCATCGTGCCGCCCGAGGGCGTGATCGTCGATGCGCTGAAACGCCCGTATCTCATCATCGATCCGCGCGCGGGGCACGGTCCCGGCATCGGCGGCTTCAAGGACGATTCACAAGTGGGCGTCGCGTTGCGCGCGGGGCATCCGGTGTACTTCGTCACGTTCTTCCGCGACCCGCAGCCCGGTCAGACCCTGCTCGATGTCTGCGCGGCGGAGCAGCAGTTCGTGCGGCACGTGCGCGAGCTGCATCCCGAAAGCCCGAAGCCCGCGATCGTCGGCAATTGCCAGGGCGGCTGGGCCGCGATGATGCTGGCAAGCTCCCAGCCCGACGATACCGGCCCGCTCGTCATCAACGGCGCGCCGATGTCGTACTGGAGCGGCGCGTGGAGCGAAGGCGAGGGCGACAACCCGATGCGCTATTCGGGCGGCATGCTGGGCGGCACCTGGCTCGCGTCGCTGACGGCGGACCTCGGCAACGGCAAGTTCGACGGCGCGTATCTCGTCGAGAACTTCGAGAACCTCAATCCGGCCAACAGCTTCTGGGACAAGTACTACACCCTGTTCGCCAACATCGATACCGAACCGCCGCGCTTTCTCGATTTCGAGCGCTGGTGGGGCGGCTATTACCTGATGAACCGCGAAGAGATCGAATGGATCACGCGCAATCTGTTCGTCGGCAACAAGCTATGGTCGGGTGAAGTGAGCGGTGCGTCGGGCGCATCGTTCGATCTGCGCGCGATCAAGTCGCCGATCATTCTGTTTGCGTCGATGGGCGACAACATCACGCCGCCGCAGCAGGCGTTCAACTGGGTCGCGGACATCTACGGCAGCACCGACGAGATCAAGGCGCGCGGACAGGTGATCGTCGGACTGATGCACAAGAGCATCGGCCATCTGGGCATCTTCGTGAGCGGCAAGGTCGCGAAGAAGGAGTACACGCAGATCGCATCGGTGCTGGAGGCGATCGAATCGTTTCCGCCGGGGCTGTACGGCATGGAGATCGCCGAACGCAAGGGCGAGGGCGGCAAGATCGAGTACGACGTGAGTTTTCACGAACGGCGTCTCGAAGAAGTGACCAGCTTCAATCGCTTCCAGCGCGTCGACGAATTGCCGTTCGAAGCCGTCAAACAGGTATCGGATTTCAATCAGCGCGCCTATGAACTGTTCGCGCAACCCCTCGTGCAGGCGCTCGCGAACGACGCGACCGCGACGATGCTGCGCGCGTTCCATCCGCTGCGCGCGCAACGCTGGATGTTCTCCGACCTGAATCCGTGGCTCGCATGGCTCGGCCCGACGGCGCAGGCGGTGAAGGCCGCGCGCCAGCCCGACACCGAGCGCGACGTGCTGCGCCGCGCGGAACATTGCGGCTCCGACGTGATCAGCGCGAGCCTCGATTTCTATCGCGCGATGCGCGATGCCGCGACCGAAGCGATGTTCTTCTCCGTGTACGGCAACATGTTTTCGGTGCATCAGGCGCAGGCGCACGAGGACCCGGCGCAGAAAACCGATCCGCGCGATCTGCCGTTCGTGCAGGATGCGCTCGCATCGGTGGCGCAAGGCGGCTATGCGCAGGCCGTCGCGCGCATCGCGTGCCTGCTCGTGCGGCACGACGAGCCGCTGCCGCTCGCGCGCATGGTTCTGCGGCAGGAACTGGCGGAGGACTACGCGGAGTACTTGCCGCAGATGCCGCGCGACGAATGGCGGCGCGTGCGCGGCGAGCAGGAAATCATCGTGCGTTACGAGCCGGAGCAGGCGCTCTCGACGCTGCCCGAACTGCTCGGCGACAACGGCGATCGCAAGAAGCTCCTCACGCTCATCGACAAGCTGCTCGCCGATAGCCGCATGCAAGGCTTCGAGCCTACTACCGCGCAGCAGGACATGCTCGCGCGCATTCGCGCGGCGCTGCCCGTGAAGGCGGCGCGTGCAGCAAGACGTCCCGCGCCCGCGCACTGAGGCGCGGGCGGCGCATCTCACGTTCACACGGGAGGCGATATGGTTCATACGCACGAAAAGTACGAACGGCTCATCGAGGTTTGCCGGTCCCTGCCGCCGCTCGCGGTGGCGGTGGCGCACCCTTGCGACCGGACATCGCTCGAAAGCGCGGTCAAAGCGCACGAGATGGGCCTGATCGCGCCGATTCTCGTCGGGCCGCGCGAGCGCATCCGCGAGGTCGCGGAGGAATGCGGGCTGAACATCGCGGGCTTGCCGATCGTCGACGCGCCGCACAGTCACGCGGCGGCGGAAAAGGCGGTCGAACTGGTGCGCGAGGCGAAGGCCGAAGCGCTCATGAAAGGCAGCCTGCACACCGACGAAGTCATGGCCGCCGTCGTCAGACGCGAAGGCGGACTGCGCACGCAACGGCGGGTGTCGCACTGCTTCATCATGGACGTGCCGGGCCACGAGAACGTGCTCATCATCAGCGACGCCGCGATCAACATCCTGCCGACGCTCGCCGACAAGGTCGACATCCTGCAGAACGCCATCGATCTCGGCCACGCGCTGCGCTTCGAAGAGGTGCGCGTCGCGATTCTCTCGGCGATGGAAACGGTGAACCCGAAAGTGCCCTCGACACTGGAGGCCGCCGCGCTGTGCAAGATGGTGGACCGCCATCAGATCACGGGCGCGCTCGTCGACGGGCCGCTCGCGCTCGACAACGCGATCGATCTCGAAGCGGCGCAGACGAAGAAGATCGACTCGCCCGTCGCGGGCCGCGCGAACGTGCTGATCGTGCCGGACCTCGAAGCGGGCAACATGCTCGCGAAAAGCCTGTCGTTTCTGGCGGGCGCGGACGCGGCGGGAATCGTGCTCGGCGCGCGCGTGCCGATCATCCTGACGAGCCGCGCCGATTCGCTGCAATCGCGGCTCGCGTCGTGCGCCATCGCCGCGCTGGTGGCGGCGAAGCGCCGCGAAGAAACGCAAGTGGCGGGGTGATCCCATGGCCGACGTCATTCTGGTTCTGAATGCGGGTTCATCGAGCATCAAGTTCAGCGCGTTCGACGTGCAGGGCAAGGCGCTCTCGCTCGTCACGCACGGGCAGGTGGAAGGTCTCTTCAGTTCGCCGCGTTTCGTCGCGTTCAATGCGAACGGCGAAAAGACCGGCGAGCACGCATGGGGCGATGGCGTGAAGCTCGAACATGCCGAAGCCATTGCGCATCTGGGCGCGTTCCTGCGCGGACACGGCGCGGGACATCATCTGATCGGCGTGGGACATCGGGTCGTGCATGGCGGTGCGCATTTCACGAAGCCCGTGCTGACGAGTCCGGAAGTGCTCGACGCACTCGACAAGCTCACGCCGCTCGCGCCGCTGCATCAGCCGCACAATCTCAAGCCCATTCGCATCATCGCCGAGCGCAATCCGGGGCTGCCGCAGGTCGCCTGTTTCGATACGGCGTTTCACGCGACGCAGAACCCGCTCGCGCAGGCGTTCGCGCTGCCCGAATCGATCACGAAGAACGGCGTGCGGCGCTACGGTTTTCATGGCCTCTCATACGAATACATCGCGAGCGCGTTGCCGGAGATCGCGCCGGACGCGGCGCGCGGGCGCACGGTCGTCGCGCATCTGGGCAACGGCGCGAGCCTGTGCGCGCTCGCGGCCGGCAAGAGCGTCGCGAGCACGATGGGCTTCACCGCCGTCGACGGCCTGATGATGGGCACGCGCTGCGGCAATCTCGATCCCGGCGTGATCCTTTATCTGCTCGACGAGCTCGGCATGAGCGCGCGCGAGATCGAAGACCTGCTGTATCGCGGCTCGGGCCTGCTCGGTGTCTCGGGCATCTCGGGCGACATGCGCGCACTGCTCGCGAGCCACGACGAACGCGCGCGCTTCGCCATCGATCTATACGTGTACCGCATCGGCCGCGAGCTGGGTTCGATGAGCGCGGCCTTGCAGGGGCTCGATGCCGTCGTGTTCACGGCGGGCATCGGCGAGCATTCGAAGGAGATTCGCCAGCGCGTGTGCGAGCAGGCGGCATGGTGGGGCATCGAGCTCGATGCGCAGGCCAACGCGAGCGGCGGCCCGCGCATCAGCACGGCTGCGAGCAAGGTGAGCGCGTGGGTGATTCCGACCAACGAGGAACTTATGATCGCGAGGCATGCCCTGACGCTGATCGAAGGAGCATCCGCATGACGCTGAATGTCCCGCAACCCGTGCTGAAGGGCGCGAAGGCGCTCGTGACCGGCATCGCCAACGAGCATTCGATCGCCTATGGCTGCGCGAAGGCGTTCCGCGAACTGGGCGCGGATCTCGCCATCACGCACGCGGACGAGAAGGCGCGGCCCTATGTCGAGCCGCTCGCCCAAGCACTCGAAGCGCCCATCTTCATGCCGCTCGACGCATCGAACCAGGATCAGCTCGATGCGGTGTTCGAACGCATCGCGAGCGAGTGGGGCACGCTCGATATCCTCGTGCATTCGATCGCATGGGCGCCGAAGGACGATCTGCAAGGCGGTCTCCTGAACTGCTCGGCGGAAGGCTTCGCGAAGGCGATGGACATCTCCTGCCATTCGTTCGTCCGCATGGCGCGGCTCGCGGCGCCGCTCATGAAAGACGGCGGCACCATGTTCACGATGAGCTATCACGGCGCGAACAAGGTCGTCCCGAACTACAACGTGATGGGCCCGGTGAAGGCCGCGCTCGAAGCATGCGCGCGCTATCTCGCCTACGAACTCGGCCCGCAGGGCATTCGCGTGCACGCGATCTCGCCGGGGCCGCTCAAGACGCGCGCCGCTTCGGGACTCAAGGACTTCGACCTGCTGCTGACCGAGGCCGCAGAGCGCGCGCCGCTCGGCGAGCTGGTCGACATCATGGACGTCGGCTTCACCTGCGCGTTTCTCGCGACGCCTTTCGCGCGCCGCATGTCGGGCGAAACGCTCTACGTGGACGGCGGCGTGCACATCATGGGATGAGCATGTTCAACTGGCTTTTCGGGCGCGAGGACCACAGCTCGCGCGAAGACGTCCGGCAGGCGCTCGATCGCATCGTCGCGGTCGCGCCGCAGGTGAAGCTCGCGAATCGTTACGAGTCGCGGATCGCCTCGGTCATCTGCAAGACGCTCGACCATGCGAATGAACTCGTCGCCGCGCTGCCCGCGCCGCGCGATGCGACGCCTGGCGCATGGGCCGACGATCCCTCGTTGCGCGCGAAGTTCGCCACACCCGACGACATCGTGCGAATCATCGGCGAGTCGCGCGACGTGCGCGACTGGTTCGACGGGAACATCGCCGCCGATCACGCCTTCGCGGTGCTCGGCGCGACGCTCGTCGAGCGGCGCGTGCTCGTCTCGGCCGTCGAGAACGGCGCGCTGCGCTCGGATGTCGCGCGCACGGCAGTGAGCTTCGAGGACAAGCGCATGCGCTTTTGCAGCGAGACGGACGAAGCGCTCAGACACGAACTCGTGCATCGGATCGTCGAGCAGTTCGCGCTCGAGGCGATGTCGCGCGTCGCGAATCAGGAAGCGCGGCGCGACGCGCTGCAGGAACATCGCGCGCTTCTGAACGCGCGCATGCACATGCTCGGCCGGCGCGGCGCGGGCATGAGCAGCCTGATCTCCGCCACCGATCTTTCGGGCGACGCCACGCGGCTTCAGCGCGACTTCGAGGAAAACGAAGCCGCGCTTGCCGCGCTGGGCTCGCTCGCCGATTCCATCGAGACGCAGCTTCAGACCATCATCGATCTGCTCGCCGAACCGGCGGCGCTCATCTCGCTCACGCATCGCGAGCTGTGCCTGAATCAGATGAACCTGCTGATGGAAGCGGGCTGCGATGGGCCGCATGCGGACATCGCGATCGAACTCGCGCACCTGCCGACGCAGCCGCCGCAAACACGCGCGGTCGAGATCGTACGCATCGCGCGGCGCGATGTGCCGCCCGCCGGCGCCGCATTCGACGAGGCTGCGCGTCTGGTGCTGTGACTTCCGTCCTTACTGCGGCGCGGCGCCCTGTATCGCCGCGGCGATGTCGCGGCTCACGCTCGCGAGCGCGCGGCTGTGCGCGGCCACGAGCGCGTTCCAGTCGGCGCCGTTGACGGGTTCGCGCACGAGCGAGCGGCCGGTGAGCGCGTTGTCGTCGCCGAAGCGGCGCACGGACCATTGCGCATCGATCGCGACGGCATCGCCTGGAACGGATTCGAACTGCTGGATATCGACGCGCACGCGCAACGCTTCCGGTTCCGCAATCGCGCGCGATGCGGGCGCGACGCGATTCGAACCGAGCAGCAACGCGAGATCGCCCGCGATGGCGTCCGCGATGCTGCTCCTGAGCGGCTCGCCCCAGCGCGCGTACTCGTTGAGCGCGACTTCGTTGCTGGTGTTGCGCGTGACGATCTGCGGCCGGTCGACGAGATCGGGCACCGTCACCGGTCCGACGATCACGGGCCGCGCGTTCGCGCGCGTGGTCGCAGCGGTGAGCGATGGATCGGCGCTCAGACGATAGAAACTCGGCTGCGGCGAACGGCATCCGGCGAGCACCGCCGCGAGGAGAAAGAAAGTCAGTAGGGCGGGCCGCATCACTTCTTGTCCTCCGGCTTGCCGCGCAGCAGCGCTTCCGGATGCTGCTGCAGATAATCCGCGAGACTGCGGAACGAGGCGGCGGTGCGCGTCAGTTCGCGGACCGCTTCGGCCGTGTCCTGCTGCAGGCCGGAATCCGGCATGAGCGTCGAGTGCGCGGCGTCGAGCGCGGCGCGCGCGGCGGCGAGCGTCGTCGCGGCTTGCGGCACGACCTGCGTGTTGAGACCCTGCATCAGCGCGGTCGTGCTGTTGAGCGTTTGCCGCGCGCTCGCCGTGAGTTCCTCGATCGGCAGCTTGTCGATGCGCGTCATGATGCGGTTGATCGAATCCTGCATCGATTCGAGACCGCTCGGCGTGGTCGGCAATTCGGGCGGGTCGCGGTTCCAGTCGATGCTCGCTTTCTTCGCGGTCGGGAAGAAATCGAGCGAGACATAAAGCTGCCCCGTCAGCAGGCTGCCCGTGCGCAACTGCCCGCGCAAGCCGCGCGAGACGAGCACGTCCGCGAGCTCGCGCCGGTCGGCCACGACCCGGCCGCTCTTCGGCTCGGTCGTGAAGCGCGACGTGAAGCGTTCCGGATAGAGATTGATTTCGACCGGTATGCTGATGCGCTTCGTGACCGGGTCGAAGCGCGTGTTGATCGCCGCCACTTCGCCGATCTGGATGCCGCGGAATTCCACCGGCGCGCCGACTGCCAGCCCGCGCACCGAGCCTTCGAACGCGAACACATATTTGTCGACGATGCGCTCCTGCACGCGCAACGCTTCCGCGCGCGTCGGATACAGGTTGAAAGTCGTGTCGGGCGGCGCCTCGGACCAGCTTAGCGACACCGCCGGCGTCTCGAACGCGAGCCCGCCGATCAGGATCGACACGAGCGATTGCGTGTTGACCTTGAGCCCGTCGGTGCCGAGCGTCAGGTCGATGCCGCCCGCCTGCCAGAAGCGCGAATCGGCGTTCACGTAGCGGTCGTAGGGCGCGTTGACGAACACATGCAGCGTGACGCCGCTGCCGTCCTTGTCGAGTTCGAAGGACGTCACCTGGCCCACCTGCAGACGGCGGAAATAGATCGGCGTGCCGACATCGACCGAGCCGAGATCCGTCGCCTTCAGCACGAACTGCCGGCCGGGCACGTCGCTCGCGAACACCGGCGGCGTTTCGAGGCCCGTGTAGTCGCGCCGGCTCTGCTTCGTATGGCCGATATCCATGCCGATATACGCGCCCGACAGGAGCGTGCCGATGCCCGACACCGAGCCGCCCGCCACGCGCGGCCGCACGACCCAGAAGCGCGTGTCCTCGACGAGCATGTTGGTCGCATCGCGCGTGAGTTCAGCCTTGGCGATCACATGCTTGTAATCCTCCGACAGCGCGACCGACTTCACCTGGCCGATGTCGACGTCCTTGAACTTGATCTTGGTCTTGCCGGCTTCGATGCCTTCACCGGTCTTGAACGTGATGGTGACGGTCGGTCCCTGCTGGAGCACCGTCTGCACCGCGAGCCAGATGCCGACCGCCACCGCGATCGCTGGCACGATCCAGATCCACGGAATGCGCCAGCGCTTCTTCGGCGCGACTTCCGCATCGGGGATATCGCCGGGCGTGTTCATCTTGATTCTTCCCGAGGTGGCGGCGTGTCCCAGATGAGGCGCGGATCGAACGACATCGCCGCGAACATCGTCAGCACGACGACCGCGCCGAACGCGATCGCCGCCGGCCCGGCCTCGATCGTCGCCATCGCGCTGAACTGCACGAGCGCGACGAGCACGGCGATGACGTAGATATCGAGCATCGACCAGCGGCCCACCAGCTCGACGATGCGGTAGATGACCGCGCGCTGCGTGCTCTGCTGCGTCATGCGCAGATTCGCGGTCGCGGCGAGATAGCCGATGGCGAGAATCTTGAGCATCGGCACCGCGATGCTCGCGATGAACACGATGATCGCGAGCGGCCACGAGCCCGAATGCCACAGATACGCGACGCCGCTCATGATCGTGTCCTTCTGCGCGCCGAACAGGGAACTCGTGTTCATCACGGGCAGCGTGTTCGCCGGAATGTAGAGTACCGCCGCCGCGATCAGATACGCCCACGTGCGCGACAGGCTCGAGGGCTTGCGCAGATGCAGGCGCGCGCCGCAGCGCGGACAGTACAGATGCTCATGCCGCTCTATGCCGCGCGTGCACAGGCCGCAGTCGTGACAGACGCAAATGCCGCTTGCCGCCGCCGTGCGCCCGCGAAGCGGCGTGTCGGCGGGCATGCCGGGCGGCGCGCCTTCGAGGCGCAGCCACATCGCGCGCTCGTCGAACGAGGAGGTCGCCGCGACCAGCAGCAGCATCAGCGCGGCGAGCGACCACAGCGCGGGCCCCGTCACCACCGACGCGATATGCGCGAGCTTCACGACCGCGACGAGCAGGCCGAGCATCAGCACTTCGGTCATGCCCCAGTTGCGCGCGATGCGCAGCATGCGAAACACGGCGTCGGCGTGCCACGGCCTGTGGTTCAGATGCAGCGGCAGCAGCAGCCACACCATGGCGAGCGCCTGCAGCGCCGGCATCAGGATCGTCGTGATGAAGATGAGGCCGGCGAGCGGCCACATGCCGTCGCGATACAGCACGCGCACCGCGCCGATCAGCGTCGTTTCGACGAGATCGCCGTTGACCGCGAGGCCGACGATCGGAAACGCATTCGAGATCAGCCACAGCACGCAGGCGGTGAGCGCATAGGCGAGCGCGTGGTCGAAGCCGCGTGCGCGCCGCCGATAGAGCACGGCGCGGCAGCGGCAGCAGCGCAGCGTGCCGCCCGGCGGCACCTCGCCCTCGCGCTGCACCAGATCGCATTCATGGCACGCGATCAGCGGGCGCGTCGTGCGATCATCGGAGGCGAGCGTGTTCATTGCACGGTCTGGCCGGGTTTCGTCGCGTCGGCGGGCGGCGTCGCCGATTGTTGCTGCGTGGTCATCTTGTCGGCGGTCATGACCCAGCCGCCACCCATCACCTTGTAGAGCGTCACGAACGAGCCGAGCGCGGCGGCCTCCGTCTGCGTCTGCGAAAGCTGGGCGTTGAAGAGGCTGCGCTCGGCGTCGAGCACTTCGATATAGCTCGTGTAGCCGCCTTCGTAGCGCGCCCGCGCGAGCCGCGAATAGGTGGCAAGCGCGGTGACCTGGCGGCCCTGTACTTCGAGTTGCTCATGCAGTTTTTGCGACGAGATGAGCGCGTCGTCGACTTCCTGGAACGCCACCTGAATTGCCTTCTGATAGGTCAGCAGCGCCGCCTGCTGTTGCGCCTCGGCCGATTGCACCTGGCCCGAGATGTTGCCCGCCGTGAAGATCGGCTGCGTGACCTGGCCCGCGAACGCCCATACGCGCGACGGGCCGGTGAAGAGCGAGGAGAACTGTCCGCTCGCGGTGCCGAGCAGGCCGGTCAGCGAAATCTGCGGAAAGTACAGCGCGCGCGCCGCGCCGATCAGCGCATTGGCCGCGACCAGATCCTGTTCCGCCTGCAGCAGATCGGGGCGCCGCTCCAGCAGGTCCGATGGCAGCCCCGACGGAATCACCGGCGTCGCGAGTTCGCCGAGTGTGCGGCCGCGCATGATCGGCCCGGGATTCGCGCCGAGCAGGACCGAGAGCGCGTCTTCCTGCTGCGCGATCTGCGTTTCGAGCTGCGGAATCGTCGCGAGCGAGGCTTCGTATTCGGACTGGCTCTGCGCGAGTTCCATCTGCGAGACTTCGCCGCCTTCGAAGCGCAGCGTGAACACATGCACCGATTCGGCGCGGCTCTGGGTCGTCGCCTTGGCGATTTCGAGCTGCTTGTCGAAGCTGCGCAGATTCAGATACGACGTCGCCACCGATGCCACCAGCGAGAGGATCGTCGCGCGCCGGCCTTCCTCGCTCGACAGCAGGTTCGCGCGCGCGGCCTCGGTGAGGCGCCGGTTGCGCCCGAACAGATCGAGTTCCCACGCGGCGGACACGGACGCGTCGAAGCTGTTGTAGACCGGCCCGAAGCCGTTGAGCGGCTGCGTTCCCGCCACCGAAGCGCGCTGCCGCGCCGCGTTCGCGCCCGCCGAAATCTGCGGGAACAGCGCGGAGCGCGTCGTGACGAACTGGCCCATGAACTGTTCGACGCGCGCCGCCGCGATCTTCACGTCCTTGTTGTTCGCGAGCGCGGTCGCGATCAGCTCGTCGAGCACCGGGTCCTGGAACTGCTTCCACCATTCGGAGTTCGCGGTATCGGCGACTTCGGCTGCGGCGAAGCGGTAGGTCGCGGGTGTCTCGACCGGCTGGCGCGAGTAGTTCGGACCGAGCAGGCAGCCGGAGAGCGATAGCGCGGCGGCGAGGCTGGCGTAAGTGCGCCGCATGTCAGTCCCCCTTGTCCGGAGCGGACGGCGAGGCATTCGGGCCGCTGCCGGGCGCGTTCTGGCCTGGCGCTTTTGGATCGGCGGCATCGGTGGCGGCGCTCGCTTCGTCGCCTTTCTTTTTCTTAGAGCGCGAGGACATCGTTTCCAGTCCCCAGAAGAACATCGGAATGAAGAACACGGCGATGACCGTCGCGCCGAGCATCCCGCCGATCACGCCGGTGCCGATCGAATGGCGGCTGTTGGCGGACGCGCCCGTCGCGATGGCGAGCGGCACGCAGCCGAGAATGAACGCGAGCGAGGTCATCACGATCGGGCGCAGGCGTTCTTCGGCGGCGGTCATCGCGGCTTCGTACACGGACTTGCCGGCCTCGCGGTTCAGCACGGCGAACTCGAAGATGAGAATCGCGTTCTTGGCGGCGAGCGCGACCAGCATCGTCAGGCCGATCTGGAAGTACACGTCGTTGTTGAGGCCGCGCAGCAGAATGGCGAGCAGCGCGCCGAAGATCGCGAACGGCACCGCCATCAGCACGCCGAACGGCAGGCTCCACTTCTCGTACTGCGCGGCGAGGATCAGGAACACCATGATCAGACCGAAGATGAAGACGAGCGCCGACGAACTGCCCGATTGCTGCGCTTCGTAGGCCTCGCCGCTCCACCCGATGCCGTACTCCGTCGGCAGACCCTTCGCGATATCTTCCAGCGCGGCGATGACCTGTCCGGACGCGTAGCCGGGCGCTGCGTTCGCCGTGATCTTCACCGCCGGGAAGTTGTTGAAGCGCGTGATGAGATCGGGGCCCGTCACATAGCGCGTCGTGACCATGGCCTTGAGCGGCACCATCTCGCCGGTCTTGCTCTTCACGAAGATCTGCGTGAGATCGTCGGGCTTCAGCCGGTACTGCGGCTCCGCCTGCAGAATCACCTGCCAGAGGCGGCTCGAACGGTTGAACTGCGATACGTAGAGCGAGCCGAACATCGTCTGCATCGCGCTATAGACGTCCTCGACAGGCACCCCGAGCGTCTCGGCCTTGTCGCGATCGACGTTGGCGAGCATCTGTTGCGACGATGCGTTGAAGGTCGAGGTGACGCCCGTCAGCTCCGGGCGCGCCTTGGCCTTGGCGACGAAATCGTCCACGATGGCCGCGAACTGGCCGATGGTCGCGTCGCCCTTGCTCTGAATCCACATCTCGGTGCCGCCCGTCGTGCCGAGACCCGGAATCGACGGCGGATTCAGCGGCACGACGATGCCCTCCTTGATCTGCGACAGATGCTTGTAGGCGTCGACGAGCACCGCGCGCGCGTTCTGCGTCCGGATGTTGGCCGACTTGTAGCGTTCGTCGAAACTCTTGAAGCCGACGAAGAAGGTGGACGAATTGTTCTTGTTCTGACTGTCGAGGATGCTGAAGCCGTCGATCGTCGTGATGCTGCTCACCGCGGGCTGCTTCATGAAGTAGTCGGTGACGCGCTCGGACACCGCGCCGGTGCGATCGAGCGATGCGGCGTCCGGCATGATCACCGCGCCGAGCAGATAGCCCTGATCCTCGGGCGGCAGGAACGCGGTCGGTATGTCGCGCATCATCACGACGGCGAGCGCGATCATGCCGACGAACAGCAGCAGCGCGATCAGAAAGCGCTTGATGATGAGCCGCACGACGCTGGTGTAGCCGTGCGTCATGCGCAGGAACTGGTTGTCGAACCAGCGGAAAAAGCCCTTCTTCTCGTGATGCCCGGGCTTGAGCAGCAGCGCGGCGAGCGCGGGCGACAAGGTCAGCGCGACGAGGCCCGAGATCACCACCGATATCGCGATGGTAATGGCGAACTGCTTGTACATCTGCCCCGTGATGCCGGAGAGGAACGCCACCGGCACGAACACCGCGCACAGCACCAGCACGATGGCGACGACCGGCCCGGCCACTTCGTCCATCGCCTTCTTCGCGGCGGTCTTTGGATCGAGCTTGAACACGGTCATGTTGCGCTCGACATTCTCGATCACGACGATCGCATCGTCCACGACGATCCCGATCGCGAGCACCATGCCGAACAGCGTCAGCATGTTGATGGAAAAGCCGAGCGCCTCCATGCCCATGAACGTGCCGACGATCGACACCGGCACCGCGATCACCGGAATCAGCGTGGCGCGCAGGCTTTGCAGGAACACGAACACGACGATCACGACCAGCACGACCGCTTCGAAGAACGTATGCACCACGTCGGAGATGGACGCGCGCGTGAACTCCGTCGTGTCCATCGCGATTTCGTAGTCGATGCCCTGCGGGAACGTCTTCTTCATCTCGGCGAGCTGCGCGCGCACCTGCTTCGACACGTCGAGCGCGTTCGCGCCCGGCTGCTGATAGACGGCGAGCACCGTTGCGGATTTGCCCTGGAAGCGGCTGCGGATCGAATAGTCTTTCTGCCCGAGCTCGGCCCGGCCCACGTCCTTCAGGCGCACGATCGCCGCGCCGCCCGACTGCGCGCGAATGATGATGTTTTCGAATTCGGAAGGCTCGGTCAGCCGTCCGGTCGTCGTCACCGCGAAGGACTGCTCGACGGCCGCGCCCGTCGGCGACTGGCCGAGACGTCCGACGGCGAACTGCTGGTTCTGGTTGGCGACCGCGCGCTGCACGTCGGAGGCCGTGATGCCGAGCTGCGCCATTCGATCGGGCTTGAGCCAGATTCGCATCGCGTAATCGGGCGTGCCGAAGATGGCCGACTGGTTCGCGCCGGGAATGCGCTTGAGCGCGTCGAGGACATACACGTTCGCGTAGTTCGCGATATAGGTCGCGTCATAGCGCTCGTCGGGCGAATAGATGGCGATCACCATCATGAACGCCTGCGACTTCTTCTGCACCTGCACGCCCTGATTCGTCACCGACTGCGGCAGTTGCGGCAGCGCCAGATTCACGCGGTTCTGCACGTCGACCTGCGCGAGCTCCGGATTCGTGCCGATCTGGAAGTAAGCGTTGATCGTCAGATTGCCCGTCGACGAACTCGACGAGCTCATGTAGATCATGTTGTCCGCGCCATTGACCTGCTGCTCGATCGGCGCGGCGACGTTGTTCGCGACGACGTCGGCGCTCGCGCCCGGATAGGTCGCGGAGATCGTGATCTGCGGCGGCGTGATGTCGGGATATTGGGCGGTGGGCAGCGCGAACATGCACAGCGCGCCGCCCAGCGTGATCACGATCGATATGACCGACGCGAAAATCGGACGGTCAATGCAGAAATGTGAAATGTTCATTGGCCTCTTCCGCGCGACGTGTTTTCGATCGTCGTCAGTTCAAATCGGATCGGATCACTTTTCGGTCCCGCCGGTTGCGCTTTTCGTCTGCCCGAGCGACGCCTCCTGCGCGCCCGAGGCTGGCGCATCGCCCGCGGCGGGTGCGGCGACCACGCGAAGTTGCGAGTCCGAGCTGACCCGGATCGCGCCATCGACGACGACGCGCTCGCCCGCTTTCAGGCCGCTCGTGATGAACCAGTCGTCGCCGTGCCACTCGCCGACTTCGACGACGCGCTGATGCGGTTTCGACTGATCGTCGATCACCCAGACGAAATGGCTCTTCGCGCCCTGCAGCACGGCGCGTTGCGGCACGAGGATCGCGTTGGGCCGCACCGCGCCCGTCACGCGCGCCTTCACGAACTGGCCGGGGCGCAGCGTGCCCTTCGGATTCGCGAATACCGCGCGCACGAGGAACGTGCCCGTCTCCGTGCTGAACGCCGGATTCGTGAAGTCGATGCGGCCGGTCTGCGGATACACCGAGCCGTCGGCCTGAATGACGGTCACGTCGAACTGGTTGTCGGGCGGGAAGTGCAGCAGGCCTTTTCTGATCTGCTCGCGATAGTTCAGCAACTCGTTCTCCGAGATGCTGAAGTTCACCCACATCGGGTCGAGCTGATAGACATAGGTGAGCAGGCCCGATTGCGTCGGCGTCACGTAGCTGCCTTCCTGCACGCGCGCGAAACTGGAGAGGCCCTTGAGCGGCGAGCGGATCGTCGTGTAGCTCAGGTTGAGTTCCGCGGTCTGCACCTCGCCTTTCGCGGCGATCACGGCGGCTTCGGCGCTCTTTTCGTTGCCGACGGCGTCGTCGAGATCCTTCTTGCTCAACGCGTTCATCGCGGCGAGCGGCTTCACGCGGCCGAGATTCTGCTGCGTGACGAGCAGCCGCGCCTGCTGCTGCGCGAGCGAGCCCTTGGCGGTCTGCAGCGCGGCTTCGAAGGGGCGTTTGTCCATGATGAACATCACCTGGCCGACCGAGACGACCGCGCCTTCCGTATACATGCGCTTTTCCAGAAAGCCGTCCACGCGCGCGCGGATTTCCACCTCGCGCGAGCTCTGCGTCTGCGCGGTGAAATCGAATTCCACGGGCGTCGATTGCGCGGCGACGGTCACGACCGTGACATCGACGGCGGGCTTCGCGGCTTCGGGCGGCGGCTTCTTGCACGCCACGAGCGAGAGCGACGCGAATGCGGCGAGCGCAACGAGGCGCAGTGCGCGCATCCGGCGCGAAGATTGAGCGAACGGGCAGCAGTGCAGCATCTGTTCCGACACGAACGCCATAGGCGCCTCCCTCTTGGGATGGCCGATCGATGATGAGCGAGCGCGCCGCCAGGGCGCCTCGCCACGACATGCTCGCGGTATGCGTTTCAGATGAAATCGCGCGGGACAGGATTCTTTGGCGACGTCAGCGAGCGCGAGCCTGATATTTGTGATGTGTCGTAGCTGCCTCCGGTTTTGCGGTCGAGTTATAGCCAGAGATGCTCATGGTTCGCCACCTGATGGCGTGGCGTGCGTGACGAATCTACTAATAGCTGAATACGGCTGAAAACGCCATAGCGTTTAATGCCATTTCGACTGAACGCTGTGGATCGCCATGCGTAGCAATTACTGAATAGGCGGGCGGCCCGACGAATCGCTATCGCAGGCGCGAAGCTATGGATCGCTTAGCAAGGCGCGGATTCGTCATGCCGATTTGTGAAATGCCGAAGAGAACCGTCGATGCTTCCTGCGTCGTCACGCGCTTTACAGATGTCCGAACAACGCCCGGGGCCGATCCCGCAACGTGCTCGCCAGAATCCGCAGCCCGCTCACGAGCTGTTCCCGGCTCTCCGCGCACGCGAGATTGATCCGCACGCCATGCTCGATCTCGGACCTGTCCACGGCAAATGCCGACGATGGCATCACCACCACACCGCGCGCCTTCGCATTGGCGGCGAAGTCATCGGCGCGCCACGGCAGCGGCAGCTTCAGCCACACGAACATGCAGGCCGGATCGGACTGCAGCAACTCCTGCGGCAGCAACTCGCGCGCGAGATCGTGCCGCGCGCGAATCTCGGCGAGTTGCGCGTCCATGATGTGCTGCGCGGTGCCGTCCTCCATCCAGACGGCCGCGATCAGCATCGACAGCGGCGCGGGCATCCACGCCGTCGTGCGGACGGCTTCCGCACACAGCGCGGCGTTGTCCTGCGGGCTCAGCAGATAGCCGAGCCGCAAGCCGGGCGCGAGTATCTTCGACGTCGCCGAGATATGAAACGTCAGCTCGGGGCACAGGCTCGCGATCGTCGGCAGGCGTTGCGCGACGAGCGGGCCGTACACGTCGTCCTCGATGATCGCCACGCCATGCCGGCGCGCCACATCGACGAGCGCCATGCGCCGCTCGAGGCTCATTGTCGTGACGGTGGGATTCTGCAGATTCGGCACGGTGAAGATGGCCTTGACCGGCACGCGCTTGCACACGCGTTCGACCTCGTCGACGATGAGGCCGTCGCGGTCGCTCGGAATGCCCACGATCTCGAACTGGAACACCGGCGCGAGCGCCTTCAGCCCGTAATACGTCAGTTGATCCGCGAGGATCACGCCATCCGTGCCGATCAGGCTGTTGAGCACCGCATACAGCCCATGCTGCGCGCCGCTCGTGACGACGACCTGATCGGCGGTCGGCGCGAAGCCCGGCGCGCTCATCCAGCGCGCCCCGGCCGCGCGCGCCCATGACGGCCCCTGCGGCGGCTGATATTCCTGCAACTGCGCGAAGCGCGGATCGCGCGGCAGCTCGCCCATGGTGCGCGCGAGGCAGGCGAGGAATTCCCCGGTCGCGGGCCGGTTGACGGTCAGATCGATGACGCCGCTTCCCGCGCTCGCGGGCGGCGTCTCGACGCTCGGCATCGCGCCGCCGGTCACGAGCGAGCCGCGCCGCTTGCTGCCGATCACGAGGCCGCGCAACTGCAGCTCCTTGTATGCGCGCGACACGGTCGAGACATTGATGCCCAGTTCGCTCGCCAATTGCCGCTGCGGCGGCAGGCGGCTGCCGGGCGGATAGATGCCGCTGCGGATTTCCCGCTCGATCGAGCTCGATACCTCGATGTAGGTCGATCGCCTGGTCGTGCCTTCGGCTTCGCCGTTCGCGGTCAGCGTCTGATCCTTGTCGGAAGCCATGAATCTCTGTCTCCATACAAACTATGCTTTGTCCGCGATTTGTGCGGAAGTGAGCCGATTCTAACTCAGAGTGGTGCCGATGCAATGCCCATATAAGCCCCACAGGCGCGTCGCGTCGGGTCTGCAAGAGCCGCTCCAGTCGTACTTAGGGAAAATCCCGGCACCACACAATCGTGTTTTTAATTGCACACAAAAAAATCTTGTGTGATTCTAGAATCAGAGTTTGTCTGGTGTGCGGTGCGTTTTTGCCTTGGCCGCGTGTGCAATTCATTCGATCTTTGTCCGCAGGAGATTCCCGATGTCCTTGCCTCAATCCGCTCAATCGGCGCCATCCGGCAGCCCGCCGAAGCTCGGCTCGGCGCTGCGCCAGCGCCACGTCACGATGATCGCGCTCGGCGGCATCATCGGCGCGGGCCTGTTCGTCGGCAGTAGTGCGACGCTCGCCACGGTCGGCCCGGCGGCGTGCGTGTCGTATCTCGTTGCCGGCATCGTCGTGCTGATGGTCATGCGCATGCTCGGCGAAATGGCGCTCGCGGTGCCCGGCGTCGGCTCGTTCACCGAATACGCGCGTATCGGCCTCGGCAACTGGGCCGGTTTCACGAGCGGCTGGCTCTACTGGTATTTCTGGGTGATCGTCGTCGCGGTGGAAGCGGTCGCGGGCGCGGCCATTTTGCAGCGCTGGATACCGGCGCCGGTGTGGGTCATCGGCCTCGTGCTGCTGTCCGTCATGACCGCGATCAACCTTCTGTCCGTGAAGTCGTATGGCGAATTCGAGTTCTGATTCGCGTCGATCAAGGTCGCGGCGATCATCGCGTTCATCGCGATCGGCGCGGGCTATCTGCTCGGCTTCGGGCACACGGGTGGCGCAGTCACGCACCTGGTCGGCGATCGCGGCTTTCTGCCGTTCGGCGCGATGTCCGTGTTCGCCGCCGTGCCGACCGTGATCTTCGCGGTCGGCGGCGCGGAAATCGCAACCATCGCCGCCGCCGAATCGGACGATCCCGCCAAGAGCGTCGCCGCGATGACGCGCTCGGTGATCCTGCGCGTCATCACGTTCTATGTCGGCTCGCTGTTCCTGATCGCGTGCATCGTGCCGTGGGGCAGCATCGTGACGGGTCACTCGCCGTTCGTCGCCGCTCTGGAGACGATGCGGATTCCCTATGCCGCCGACATCATGAACGCGATCGTGCTCATCGCCGTGCTGTCCGCGCTGAACTCGGGTCTGTATGTGTCGTCGCGCATCCTGTTCCGTCTCGCCGAACGCGGCGATGCGCCGAAGTCGCTGCTCAGGCTTACGCCGCACAAGGTGCCGCGTCTTGCGGTGATGTTGTCGAGCGTGGTCGGCTATGTGGCGATCATCGCGGCGATCGTGTCGCCGCAGGGTGTGTTCCTGTTCCTCGTGAACGCATCGGGCGCGGTGATGCTGTTCGTCTATCTCGCAATCGCGCTCGCGCAGATCCGCATCCGCCGGCGCATCGAGAAGCAGGCGCCCGAGCGTCTCACGCTGAAGATGTGGCTGTTTCCGTGGCTGTCGTATGCGGTGGTCTTTGCGATCGTCGGCGTGCTCGCGGCGATGGGCGCGGACCACGAACTGCGTCCCCAGATGATGGCCAGTCTCGCGAGTCTCGCGGTGGCGTCGGCGGCTTACTTCTTCGCGGCCAAGCATCCTCATCGTCACGAACAAGAGAGCGAGTCGGCGACGGGATTCCTGTCGCATGAAGGCGATCTTGCCTGGAAGGGGCGCGAGTAATGTCGAAGGTGGCGATCATCGGCGCGGGGTTCATCGGCATGGCTAGCGCTGCGTGGCTCATGCGCGACGGACATGACGTCACGCTGTTCGATCCGGCGGGCGTCGCGCAGGGCGCGTCGTTCGGCAACGCGGGCACCTTCGCGCCTTACGGATGCGTGCCGGTGAACAATCCGTCCGTGTTCCGCGATATCCCGCGCTTTCTGCTCTCGAACGACAGCCCGTTCAGATTGCGCTGGGGTTATCTTCCGCAACTCGCGCCGTGGCTCGCGCGCTTTCTGTTGAGCTCGCGGCGCGCGAATTACGAAGCGAGCGCGCGGGCGCTGGCGGCCTTGCTCTCTCGCGCGCAGGAAGGCTATGCGCCCTTGCTCGACGAAGACGGCCTCACGCGTTTCGTGATGCCGCGCGAGTGTCTGTATCTGTATTCGAGCGCTGCTTCGTTCGATGCATCGCGCGCTTCGCTCGCCCTGCGCGAAAGCCTCGGCGTGGGTTTCGATGTGCTCGACAGCGGTGCGATCCGCGAACTCGAACCGCAACTCGCGCCGATCTTCGCGCGCGGCGTGCTGTTTCGCGATAGCTGGCATTTCACTGATCCTGCCGGGTTTTTGCAGGCGTTGTTCGAACGTCTGGCCGCGCGCGGCGCGCAACTCGAGCGCGTGAAGGTGGACGCGATAGAACCGAATGGACAAGGCGTCTCATTGCGCGTGAACGGCGATGCGCGCCGTTTCGATCATGTCGTCATCGCGACCGGCGCGCGCTCGCGCGAGTTCGCGCATCAATGCGGCGATCACGTTCCGCTCGACACCGAGCGCGGCTATCACGTTCGCTATGCGTCGGCGTCGGGCCTGATCTCGCGGCCGTGCGGCTGGGCGGAACGCGGCTTCTACATGACACCGATGAGCGACGGCATTCGCGTCGCGGGCACGGTCGAGCTTGCGGGCTTCACCGAACAGCGCAATCGCGCGTTGCTCGATCTCGTGACCGTATCGTCGAAGCGCGCGTTGCCCGCGCTCGGCGCGCCGGATCGCGAATGGCTCGGCTTTCGTCCGACGCTGCCCGACGGCGTGCCGGTGCTCGGCGCATCGAAGGCGAGCGAGCGCGTGATTTACGCATTCGGGCATCAGCATCTGGGTTTGACGCTCGCGGGCGTGAGCGGACGCATCGTCGCCGATCTGATCGCGCGGCGCGCGCCGCCGCTCGATCTCGCGAGCTATCGCGCGTCGCGCTTTCACTGACGCGGCGCGCATTTCCATGAGGCCCGCTCGCGGTGTCGCGCCGCGTGCGGACCGTATGAACCTGGCGCGACGTCCAATTCTGTGGAGCACGAACATGAACCGCCGCTTAATGCTTTCGAGTCTTGCCGCAGGCGTGCTTGCCGCGTACATGCCGATGTCGTGGGCCGCCGATCCCGAAGTCGTGAAGATCGCTTTCGTCGGGCCGTTGACGGGTCCGGTCGCGCGCGTCGGCAAGGATTTGCAGTATGGCGCGCAACTCGCCATCGATGAAGAGAACGCGAAGCATCCGACTATCGGCGGCAAGCCCGTCAAGTTCGAGTTGGACGTCTACGACGATCAAGCCGACCCGCGCGTTGCGATTCAGGTCGCGCAAAAGGCGGTGGATAGCGGCATCGTCGGCGTGATCGGGCATTACAACTCCGGTTGCAGCATTCCGGCGTCGACGGTGTATCACCAGGCGAATGTCGCGATGATCACGCCTGGCTCGACCAACCCGCAACTCACGAAGCAGGGCTTCAAGAACGTGTTCCGCACGATGGGTCACGACGGCGTGGGCGGCGTGGTGGCGGGCCGCTTCGTCGTCGAGCAGATGAAGCCGAAGCGCATCGGCATCATCGACGATCGCACGGCGTTCGGCCAGGGTCTCGCCGATTCGTTCGAGAAGGGCGTTAAGGAGGCGAACGGCAGGGTCGTCGCGCGTGAATACACCAACGACAAGGCCGTCGACTTCCGCGCGATTCTCACGACGATGAAGAGCCAGAACGTCGATCTGATCTTCTTCGGCGGGCTCGACGAACAGGGCGCGATGCTCGTCAAGCAGATGCGCTCGCTCGGCATGACGACGCAACTCTTCGGCGCGGGCGCGTTGAAGAGCAATGCGTTCCTGCAGATCGCAGGCAACTCCGGAAACGGCACGCAGGATCTCGAACCCGGGCCCGCACTCGACAAGCTGCCGTCCGCGCAGGAGTTCGGCAAGCGCTACAAGGCGCGCTTCAATCAGGATGTCGAACTGTATGCGCCTTTCGCCTACGACGCCGCGCTCGCGATGATCAAGGCCATTCACGATGCAAACTCGCTCGATCGCGGCAAGATCGTCGAAGCGCTCGCGAAGGTCAACGTGACCGGCGTGACCGGCAAGATATCGTTCGACCCGTATGGCGATCTCATCAAGCCGCCCTATACGCTCTTTCAGGTCGAACAGGGGCAGTGGAAGAGTTTGAAAACGGTCGGCGGGAACGGCGTATGAGTTTCAGCGAAACCGTAGGCGTTCGCACGTATCGCTTCGACGATCTCAGGACGCTGCTGGCGAAAGCGAGTCCGCCACGTTCCGGCGATGAACTCGCGGGCATCGCCGCGGCGACCGAGGAAGAGCGCGCGGCGGCGAAGCTGGCCTTGTCGGCGGTGCCGCTGCGCGCGTTCATCGAAGACGCGCTGATTCCGTATGAAGACGACGAAGTGACGCGTCTCATCATCGACGGGCATTCAAAGGACGCGTTCGCCGCCGTGTCGCATCTCACGGTCGGCGAGTTCCGCGAATGGCTGCTGGCCGATTCGACCGATACCGCCGCGCTCGTGGCGGTGTCTCCGGGACTGACGCCGGAGATGGTCGCGGCCGTATCGAAGCTGATGCGCAATCAGGATCTCATTCTCGCCGCGAAGAAGCGGCCGGTCGTCACGCGCTTCCGGAACACGGTTGGCTTGCCCGGACACATGTCGGTGCGCCTGCAGCCGAATCACCCGACCGACGACGTGCAGGGCATCGCCGCATCGATGATCGACGGCCTCATGTACGGCTGTGGCGACGCGATGATCGGCATCAATCCCGCATCGGACTCGCCGCAGGCCATCGGCAAGCTGCTCGCGATGATGGACGCGTTCCGCGAACGCTACGATGTGCCGACGCAGACGTGCGTGCTGACACACGTGACCAACACGCTCGCGGCGATCGAACAGGGCGCGCCCGTCGATCTGGTGTTTCAGTCGATCGCGGGCACGCAGAAGGCGAATGCCTCGTTCGGTATATCGCTCGCGTTGTTGCAGGAGGCGTATGAAGCGGGACTGTCGTTGCAGCGCGGCACCGTCGGCGAGAATCTCATGTACTTCGAGACGGGGCAGGGCAGCGCGTTGTCGGCGAATGCCCACTACGACGTGGACCAGCAGACTTGCGAAGCGCGCGCGTATGCAGTGGCGCGCAAATTCAATCCGTTTCTCGTGAATACTGTGGTCGGCTTCATCGGCCCGGAATATCTCTACGATGGCAAGCAGATCATTCGCGCGGGTCTCGAAGATCATTTCTGCGCGAAGCTGCTCGGCGTGCCGATGGGTTGCGACGTCTGCTACACGAATCACGCGCAAGCCGATCAGGACGACATGGACACCCTGCTCACGCTGCTCGGGGCGGCGAACGTGAATTTCATCATGGGCGTGCCCGGCGCCGACGATGTGATGCTGAACTATCAGAGCACGTCGTTTCATGACGCGCTCTGCGTGCGCGAAGTGCTCGGACTGAAACGCGCGCCGGAATTCGAAGCGTGGCTGCGCGCGATCCAGATCACGAACGGGCGCGGGATGCTTCAGGAACGCACGCACTGGCCCGCGTTGAACGACTGGATGAGGGCATGATGAGCGTAAGCGCCAATCCATGGGACGCGCTGCGGCGTTTCACCGATGCCCGCATCGCGCTGGGCCGCGCGGGCAGCAGTCTGCCGACCGCGCCGCTGCTTGCGTTCAATCTCGCGCATGCGCAGGCGCGCGATGCGGTGCATCGGCCGCTCGATGTCGACGCGTTGCGAAGCGCGTTGCTACAGAAGGGATTCGACACCGCCACGGTCGAAAGTGCGGCGCCCTCGCGCGATGTGTATTTGCGCCGTCCCGATCTCGGGCGGCGCCTGAGCGACGCAAGTGCGGCGCGTCTCGAATCCCACACGAAGCACCCAGACCTCGTGTTCGTCGTCGCTGACGGACTGTCGTCCAGCGCTGCGTCGACGCACGCGATACCGCTCATCGAGAAGACGATGGCGCGGCTCGAAGGATGGCGCATCGGTCCCGTCGTCATCGCGACACAGGCGCGCGTGGCGCTCGGCGATTGCATCGGATCGATTTTGAAGCCGCGCATCGTTGCCGTGCTGATCGGCGAGCGGCCGGGGCTGAGTTCGCCCGCGAGCCTCGGCGTCTATGTCACCTACGATCCCATGCAGGGCCGCAGCGATGCAGAGCGCAATTGCATCTCCAACGTGCGCCCTGAAGGACTTGCTTACGACGCGGCCGCGTTCAAGCTCGCCTGGCTGTTGAACGAGGCGCGTCTGCGCAAGCTGACCGGCGTCGCTCTCAAGGACGATAGCGCCGCGAGCTTGCCCGGATGCACGATCGATCGGCTCTCGCGCTGACGACACCGCCGCAACGCTCCGCGTAAACCCCGTCAAAAGAAAACGCCTCCCGTAAGAAACGGGTAAGCGGATGCTCTTACCTTAGTCTCCAGCGCATCGAAAGCAGAACTCGCCTGAAAGCGCATGCGCGAAGGCATCGCATGATGTCCCCGCTAGGGGATTTCCCTTGATTCTACGCATCGCTTATCGTTCGCGCACGGCGCCGGACGCGGGCGCTTTTGCAGGCAGAGAAAAGACATCCATGCAGGAGACGGAAATGGACCTCAAGATCGTAGAAAAAATCAAATCCAGCGCCGCGTACGGCGAACTGGTGCGAAAGCGCTCGAAGCTCGGCTGGACGCTCACCGCGCTCGTGCTGATCGTGTATTACGGCTACGTGCTGCTGATCGCGTTCAACAAGGAACTGCTCTCCGCGAAGATGGGCGCGGGCGTGATGACCTGGGGCATGCCGATCGGCCTGTTCGTGATCGTCTTCACGGTCGTCATCACGGGCCTCTACGTACGCCACGCCAACAGCACGTACGACGATCTCACCGACAAGATCAAGCGGGAGGCCGCATGAAGTCGCCACGTTTCCTCGCGGCAGGCGCGCTCTTCGCCGCATCCGCCAGTGCCTTCGCCGCAGGCGGCGATCTCGGTCAGGCGGTCAAGCAGGCGACCAACTGGACGGCGATCTGCATGTTTATCGCGTTCGTGATCGCGACACTGTTCATCACCAAATGGGCCGCGAAGAAGACGCGCTCGGCGGCCGACTTCTACACGGCGGGCGGCGGCATCACCGGCTTCCAGAACGGTCTCGCGATCGCGGGCGACTTCATGTCGGCGGCCTCGTTTCTCGGCATTTCGGCGGCGGTCTACAGCAACGGCTATGACGGCCTGATCTATTCGATCGGCTTTCTCGTCGGCTGGCCGATCATCACGTTCCTGATGGCGGAGCGCCTGCGCAATCTCGGCCGCTTCACCTTCGCCGATGTCGCCGCGTACCGCTTCAAGCAGACGCCCATTCGCGCGTTCGCGGCGTCGGGCACGCTCGTCGTCGTGGCGTTCTACCTGATCGCGCAGATGGTCGGCGCGGGACAGCTCATCAAACTGCTGTTCGGCCTCGAATACTGGATCGCGGTGGTGATCGTCGGCGCGCTGATGATGGTGTATGTGCTCTTCGGCGGCATGACCGCGACCACCTGGGTGCAGATCATCAAGGCCTGTCTGCTGCTCGCGGGCGCATCGTTCATGGCGTTCATGGTGCTGTGGCAGTTCCACTTCAGCCCCGAAGCGCTGTTCGCCAAGGCCGTCGAGGTACACGAGAAGAAAGAGTCGATCATGGGCCCGGGCAACTTCATCAAGGACCCGATCTCGGCGATTTCCTTCGGCATTGCGCTGATGTTCGGCACCGCCGGCCTGCCGCATATCCTGATGCGCTTCTTCACCGTGCCGAACGCGAAGGAAGCGCGCAAGTCGGTGTTCTGGGCGACGACGTGGATCGGTTACTTCTACATTCTCACCTTCATCATCGGCTTCGGTGCGATCGTGCTGGTGAGCACCAATCCGATGTTCAAGGATGCGGGCGGCAAGCTGCTCGGCGGCACGAACATGGCGGCGGTGCATCTGGCGAACGCGGTCGGCGGCAACGTGTTCCTCGGCTTCATCTCGGCCGTTGCCTTTGCAACCATTCTCGCGGTGGTCGCGGGCCTGACGCTCGCGGGTGCATCGGCGGTGTCGCATGATCTGTATGCGACCGTGTTCAAGAAGGGCAAGGCGTCGAGCAAGAGCGAACTGAAGGTGTCGCGTATCACGACGATCGTGCTCGGCATCGTCGCGGTCGTGCTCGGGATCGTGTTCGAGAAGCAGAACATCGCGTTCATGGTGTCGCTCGCGTTCGCGGTGGCGGCGTCGGCCAATTTCCCGGTGCTCTTCATGTCCGTGCTGTGGCGCGGCTGCACGACGCGCGGCGCGGCGATCGGCGGCTTCCTCGGACTGCTGTCGGCGGTCGTGATGACGGTGCTCTCGAAGGCCGTGTGGGTCGACGTGTTCCACTACGCGAGCGCGCCGTTCCCGTACGCATCGCCCGCCCTGTTTTCGATGGCGATCGGCTTCGCCGGCATCTGGCTGTTCTCGGTGACCGACCGCTCCGCGCGCGCACGCATCGACAAGGCCGGGTTCGAAGCGCAGACGGTGCGCTCGGAGACGGGCATCGGCGCGGTGGAAGGCGCGAGCCATTGATGTGAGGTTGACGCGGCGGCGCGCTTCGGCATGCCGCCGCGTAAGCGCTTCCGATCGACCGACCGGTCGTTTTGCGATGAATACATCGCCGGCGCGACATGCCGCTGCACTGATACGACAACACAGTCCCGCGTTATCGAATGGCCGAAAAAATGCGTTAAGCTCGCTGCAACTGTATGCACGAAGCGCCACACGCATTGGAGCGAGCCATGGAACTGCAGTGCCCGAGTCTTTTCGAGCAATCGGCGTATATCGGCGGTGTGTGGGTCGACAACACGTCGCTGCCGCGCGTGCCGGTCGCCAATCCGGCGAATGGCGAGATCATCGGCAGCGTGCCGCAGGTCACGGCGGAGCAGGTGGGCGAAGCTGTCGAATGCGCGAACGCCGCCTTGCAGGACTGGCGCAGCTGGAGCAGCCGTGAGCGGGCGTCGGTGCTGCGAGAGTGGGGGCGCCTCGTCGAGCTTCATCGCGACGATCTCGCCATCATTCTGTGCAGCGAGCAGGGCAAGCCGCTGCACGAGGCGCGCTCGGAAATCACGCAGGCGGCGAATTATCTCGACTGGTTCGCGGAAGAAGCGCGCCGCATTTACGGCGACAACATTCCTGCGCCGCGGCGCAATCAGCGCATCCGCGTGCTGCATCAGCCGATCGGCGTGTGCGGCGCGATCACGTCATGGACGTTTCCCTCCTCGATGGTCGCGCGACGCGTCGGCGCCGCGCTCGCGGCGGGCTGCACGGTCATTCATCATCCCGATCCGCAGACTCCTTTCTCGGCGCTCGCGCTTTGCGTGCTCGGCGAAAACGCCGGCTTGCCGCGCGGCGTGCTGTCCGTGCTGACGGGCGAGGGCGAGCCGATCAGAAGCACGCTGCTCGCGAATCGCGACGTGCGCAAGGTGTCGTTCACCGGTTCCATCGACGAAGGCAAGCGGCTGATGACCTTGTGCGCGCCCACGGTCAAGAAGATGTCGCTGGAGCTGGGCGCGAACTGTCCTTTCATCGTGTTTGGCGATGCGGACATCGACCTTGCCGTCAAAGGCGCGCTCGATGCGCGTTTCCGTCATTCGGGTCAGGCCGCGATGTGCGCCAACCGTTTCTTCGTGCATGAAGACGTGTACGAAACCTTTGTCGCGAAGCTCGTTTCGAAGGTCGCGTTGCTCAAGGTGAGCAATGGCCTGGACGAAGGCGCGCAGATCGGTCCGCTGATCGGCGAGACGGCGGTGACGCGCGTCGAAAGTCTCATCGACGAAGCCGTGAAGCTGGGCGCGACGATCGCGGCGGGCGGCTCGCGCCTCGCGCCCGGCTCGAACTTTTTCAGGCCGACGGTGCTGACCGGCGTCGATCCGTCGATGAGCGTGTGCGGCGACGAAGTGCTCGGGCCGATTGCGAGCGTGCTGCGCTTCAGGGACGAAGACGATGTGATCACGCTTGCGAACGATACGCGCACCGGGCTCGCGGCGTATTTCTACACCGCGGATATCAGCCGCGCGTTTCGCGTGATGGAGGCGCTGGAGTGCGGCGTCGTCGGCGTGAACGATAGCCTCGTGTTCAATGAGGTCGCGCCGTTCGGCGGCATCAAGGAATCGGGGATGGGGCGTGAGGGGGCGTCGTCGGGGGTCGAGGAGTATCTGGAATCGAAGTATGTGTGTTTTGGGAATCTGGAGAGGTAGGCTCTCAGTCTCACTCCGGCGGCCTCACCACCAGAATCGGCAAGTGACTGTGCGTCAGCACCTTCTGCGTTTCGCTGCCGAGCAATAGCCCGCGAATGCCGCCATGCCCATGCGACGCCATCACGATGAGGTCGCAGTGGCGCGCCTTCGCCGTATCGAGGATCGCTTCGTAGGGATGCGCGCCGGTAGGCGCTTCGGTGTCGCATTCCACGCCGGCCGCGGTCGCGATGCTTCGCATGTTCTCGAGATATTGTTCGGCGCGCGCCCTGTCGACGGATTGAAGATCAGCCTGATCCGAGCCCACCATTTCGGCGCTATAAACGGTCATATGAAACGGCCGCACCATATAAAGACCCGTGATGCGCGCGCTGTTTTCCTTGGCCAGTCCGACCGCCATGCGCAATGCCGCTTCGGATAGCGGGGAGCCGTCTGTGGGAACCAGCAGATGCTTGAACATGATGACGTCCTCCGGTTCTCTGGGGACAGTGAAGTGACACAATCAGTATAGGCGAGCGTGTCGACGGTCGTAGGCGAATCGACAGCCAAAACCCTAACGCGCCATCGCCGCAGGCTCCTCATGCAATCGCACGGCCATCACAGGCGCTTCGGGCCCCACATGCGACAGCTTCATCAACCGCGGCTGCAACAGCAACGCGACAAGCCCGCTCCAGCCCGTCTGATGCGATGCGCCGACACCGCGTCCATTGTCGCCATGAAAGTACTCATGAAAGAGGATGAGATCGCGCGAACGCGGATCGGCCTGCAACTGCGGATACGCGGCCATCACAGGACGTTTGCCGT
Organism: Caballeronia sp. NK8; assembly: GCF_018408855.1. Classification (GTDB taxonomy): domain Bacteria; phylum Pseudomonadota; class Gammaproteobacteria; order Burkholderiales; family Burkholderiaceae; genus Caballeronia. The sequence continues at coordinate 423,343 of NZ_AP024325.1, forward strand.
CCGCATCTTTCAAGAATAGCGTCGTGATGCGCCGCGAAAGATCGTCGGCGATTTCGCTCAGCGAGTGCGTTTCTCCCGATCCCGTCGGATGCTCGACGCGAAACTCATCGCCGTAGTAGCGATGAAACTCGTACAGCGATTCGATCAGAAGGTAATTGACCGGCATCCAGATCGGCCCGCGCCAGTTCGAATTGCCGCCGAACACACGCGTGTTCGATTCCGCAGGCAAGTATCGGATACAGACGTTCACGCCATCGTGATCGAAGACATAGGGCGCTTCACAATGCACACGCGACAAGGCCCGAATTCCGTAGTCGGAAAGGAACTCACTCTGATCGAGCGTGCGGCGCAAAAGCGCTTTCATGCGATGTCCGCGCAACAGCGAAAGCAAAGTCGTATTGCCCTTGCCGGGCTCCGTCCAGCGTGACACGAGTTTTGCGAGATTCGGCCGATGATCCAGAAACCACACGAGCCGTTCGCGCAGCCCCGGCAGATCGCCATACACGCGCTCTTCGAGCACATGCACGGCGAAAAGCGGAATCAGTCCGACGATCGAACGAATCCGCATTGGCACGCGCGCGCCGTTCGGAAGATGCAGCACGTCATAGAAGAATTCGTCCTTGCCTTCCCATAGCCCGGTGTTGCAGCCTTCGCCGCAACTGACCGCTTCCGCGATATACAGAAAGTGCTCGAAGAACTTCACCGCGATTTCGACATACGACTCGTTCGTCATCGCGAGTTCGAGGCCGATCTGCATCAGATCGAGCGCGTACGAAGCCATCCACGCGGTGCCATCGGCCTGATCGATGCGCCCGCCCGTGGGCAGCGGTTGCGACCGATCGAAGATGCCGATGTTATCGAGCCCGAGAAAGCCGCCCTGAAAGATGTTGCGGTCGTCGGCGTCCTTGCGGTTCACCCACCACGCGAAGTTGAGCAGCAGCTTGTGGAACATCACTTCGAGAAACGCGTGATCGCCGATGCCCGTCATCTCGCGATCGAGTTCGAACACGCGCCATGTCGCCCATGCGTGAACGGGTGGATTCGCATCGCCGAACGCCCATTCATACGCGGGCAATTGCCCGTTCGGATGCATGTAGCGCTCTTTCACGAGCAGCGACAACTGCTTCTTCGCGAAGTCGGGATCGATGGTCGCGAAAGCCACCGCATGAAACGCCAGATCCCACGACGCGTACCACGGGTACTCCCATTTGTCCGGCATCGATACGATGTCGCCGTTGCACATGTGCCGCCAGTCCGCGTTGCGGCCGCGTCTGCGTCCTTTCGGCGGCGTCGGCTGGCCCGGATCGCCGTCGTGCCAGCGCGTGACGTCGAATTGGTAGTACTGCTTCGACCACAGCATGCCGGCGAGCGCCTGGCGCTGGACGAGGCGCGCGTCGGCATCGTCGATATCGTGTTGCAGCGTCGCGTAGAACTCGTCGGCTTCCGCTTCACGGCGCGCGAGAAGCTGTTGCATGTCGAGCGGCGGCGCATTCGATACCGACGCGGGACGCCAGCGCAGATACATCACGGCGCTTTCATGCGGCCCGAGTTGCAGACACGCATGCGCGGCGCAGCGTGTGCCGCGATCGCGCCGGATCGCCTTATCGTCGCCTTCGACGAGGTAGTCGTTGAAGCCGTCCTTGAACGGTCCAGCACCCTCGATACCGAAGATGCGACGAACGTTCGTTTCGTTCTCGCAGAAGATCCATTCGATGGGAACATCGGCCGTGGCCGTGACGATCGTCGTACCCTGCGAAGGATTGTGCGCGACGATGCGCGCGCCTTCGCCCGCAGCCGCTTCGAGTGTCAGCGACGGCTTGCCCCATTTGCTCGACCACGACCATCGATTACGCGCCCAGAACTGCGGCAGGACGTGAAGCGTCGCAGCCTCGTCCGCGCGATTTTCCACCGTCACGCGCATCACGATGTCATCCGGCGCGTGCTTCGCATATTCGATGCAGACGTCGAAGTATCGATTGTTATCGAACACGCCGGTGTCGAGGATTTCGTATTCGGGAAGCTCGGGCCCGCGCTTCCTGTTTTCGTCGATCAGTTGCTGATACGGATACGCGTCGTGCGGATACTTGTACAGCATCTTCATGTACGAATGCGTCGGCGTGCCGTCGAGATAGAAGTACAGCTCCTTCACATCCTCGCCGTGATTGCCTTGCTCGTTGGTCAGGCCGAAAAGCCGTTCCTTGATGATCGGATCGCGCCCGTTCCACAATGCGAGCGACACGCACCAGTCGAGCGGATCGTTGCCGAATCCCGCGATGCCGTCCTCGCCCCAGCGATACATGCGGCTGCGCGCATGGTCGTGCGGAAAGTAATCCCATGCGGTGCCGTATTCGCTGTAATCCTCGCGCACGGTGCCCCATTGACGCTCGCTCAGATACGGTCCCCAGCGGCGCCAGTGATCGAGTTCGGGCCCGTGCAGGCGCGAGCCTTCCTTCGTCTGCAGCAGATGGATTGCGCGTAGCGGTGGCATGCGACCTCCGTTCCGGATGACGATCCAAACCCGCGATGCGTTCGATGCGCGGTTCTCCGATGATAAGCGAAACGAAAAAAAAAGCGCGGCGATTGCCGCGCTGCAAGTTGAATCGTGCTGCTATCAACGCGTTCCCGCGCTTCTCAGCGAAATGCCTTCGGGATGCGGATTCGCGTCGTTCATGTCCTCGGGAAGAAGATTGCCGTCGGCGAGGCGTTCGTCGGCTTGCGCGGTCTCCGGAAAGCGCTCGGGATAGAGATGACGTTCGCTGATCGCCGCATCGAAGGTGCGCGACCACTTCGCGATCACCACGGTCGCGAGGCTGTTGCCGATCGTGTTGCACGTCGCGATGGCCATCGACATGAAGCGGTACACGCCGAAGATCAACGCGAGTCCCTCGACGGGAAGGATGCCCGTCGATGTGACGGTCGCCGCGAACACCACGAACGATCCGCCCGAGACCGTGGCCGCGCCTTTCGACGTCAGCAGCATCAGCAACAGAATGCCGATCTGATGCTCGATCGTGATCGGCACGCCATAGGCATGCGCGATGAACATCACGCCCATCGACATGAAGATCGAAGTGCCGTCGAGATTGAACGCGTAACCGGTCGGCAGCACGAGCCCGACAGTCTGCTTCGCGCAGCCGAGCCGTTCGAGCTTGATCAGGAGACGCGGCAGCGCGCTTTCCGACGAAGCCGTGCCGAGCACGATGAAAATCTCGTCCTTGATATAGCGCAGGAAGCGCCACAGGCTGAAGCCCGCGAGCTTCGCGATCGCGCCCATCACCACGACGATGAACAGCACGACCACCGCATAGAAACTGAAGACGAGTTGCGCGAGCGCGATCAGCACCGCCGTGCCGTTGCTGCCCACCGAATACGCGACCGCGCCGAACGTGCCGAGCGGCGCGAGCTTCATCACGAGATTGATGAACGAGAACAGCACTTCGGAGATGAGATCGAGGCCTTCGTTGATGCGCACGCGGCGGCGCTCGGGAATCGCGAGAATGCCGATGCCGACCATCACCGCGAGCACGACCACTTGCAGCAATTCGCCCTTCGCGAACGCGCCGATGAAGTTGTCCGGCACCACGTGCATGACGAACTCGGTGAAGCCTTGCGGCGCGGCTTTGGCGGCCGTCGCGGGAACGGCGCCGACCGTGACCGATGTCATCGCCTTGCCCGTTTGCAGCAGATTGCCCGCAAGCAGGCCGAACGCGAGCGCAAGCGTCGACACGACTTCGAAGTAGACGATCGAGCGCCAGCCGACGCGTCCCGCGCTCTTCACGTCTCCCGCCGACGCGATGCCGTGCACGATCGTGAGGAACACGAGCGGCGCGACGCCGGCCTTGATGAGCGCGAGAAAGATATCGCCGAGGACTTTCAGCTGCGCGCCGAACTTCGGAAAGACGAGACCGACCGCAATGCCGATCACGAGCGACAAAAGCACCTGCATGCCGAGCTTGCGATACCACGGCAGCTTCTTCGGCGGTGCGACGGTCGCGTCGTCGTGTGATGCGTGTTCGTTATGCATCGCATGCTCCTCCATGATTTTCTGTAATCAGATTTCGCTCGACAGCGCGATGGCCCGATCGACCATCTGCGGCGCGAGGCCGAGATAGTTCGCGGGGTCGGTCATGCGGTCGATCGCGGCGCGGTCGAAGTGTTTCGTCACTTCGGGCAATGCGGCGAGTGCTTCGGCGAGCGTGCCGCCGTGTTCGTTCACGGTGCGGCACGCGTCGTACACGATGTCATGTGCCTGCTGACGCCCGGTGTAAGGCGCCATGCCCATCATCACCGCTTCCGCGACGATCAGGCCGCGACTGATGCCGAGGTTGTGCTTCATGCGCGCTTCATCGACGATCAGGCCGCCGAGCGCGAACTTCGCCTGATGCAGCGCGCCCGACGTGAGAATGAAGCTCTCCGGAATCGCGATCCATTCGGCATGCCACGGGCCGGTGGCGCGCTCGAAGTCCTGGATCATCGCGTCGACCATCAGGCCCGCGTGCTGGCGCACCGCTTTAGCTGCGGCAAGCATGAGTTCGCTCGAAATCGGATTGCGTTTTTGCGGCATGGTGCTGCTCGCGCCGCGGCCCTTCACGAACGGCTCGTACACTTCCGCGAATTCGGTGGACGCCATGATCATGATGTCGATGGCGATCTTGCCGAGCGAACCCGTGACGAGCGCGAGCAGGTTGACCGCTTCGGCGAAGCCGTCGCGCGCGACGTGCCATGTGGTCGCCGGCACGCCGAGCTTCAGTTCTTCGGCGAGCGCCTTCTGCACCGCGAAACCCGTCTCGCCGAGCGATGCCAGCGTGCCCGCCGCGCCCCCGAACTCGACGACGGCCACGCGTTCACGCATCTGCGCGATACGTTCCTGATGACGATCGAACATCGCGAGCCAGATCGCGACCTTGTAGCCGAAGGTGACGGGCAGCGCCTGCTGCAAGTGCGTGCGGCCGGCCATCGGCGTGTCGCGATGCTTCTTCGCGAGGTTCGCGAGAATCGCGCGCAGTTCGCGGATATCGCCATCGATCGAATCAAGCGCATTGCGCACCTGCAGCGCGACGGCTGTATCCATGATGTCCTGAGTCGTCGCGCCCCAGTGAACATAGCGTCCGGCGTCGCCGCACATCTTCACCATCTGATGCACGAGCGGCAGGATCGGATAGCCGACGATATCGGTTTCCTCGCGCATGTGATCGAAGTCGATGCGCTCGATCTTCGATTCACGCGCGATCACCTCGGCGGCTTCGGCGGGAATGACGCCGGCGCGCGCCTCGGCCTTCGCGAGCGCCACTTCGACGTCGAGATAACGCTGCACCAGCGCGTGATCCGCGAACAACGCGCGCATTTTCGCGGTGCCGAAGGCGTCGCGGAACAGCACGGAATCGAACACGGTGCTGGCCAGGGGGGGCACGGAACTCGTCATGAAGACCTCTCGGGGATACGGAATGTCGATGAAAGAGGACACGTAATATGTCCGGACATATGCAGATTAATATGTTCGAACATATCGGGCAAGCTATGATTTACCCTGACCACCGCAAATCACCACCATCGCAGCAATGAACAGACCGCATTTCGCCGAGATCGCGCGAGAACTGACCGAGGGAATCGCATCGGGACGCTTTCCTGTCGGCTCCTATCTGCCGACCGAACTGGAGCTGCGTGACCACTACCAGACGAGCCGGCACACCGTGCGCGCCGCGCTGCACGAGTTGCAGCAAATGGGGCTCGTGTCGCGGCGCAAGAACGCCGGCACGCGCGTCGAGTCGATGCAGCCACGCAATGACTTTCGGCCCTCGCTCGCGTCCGTCGACGATCTCGTGCAGTTCGGCTCGGAGCATTTGCGCCTCGTGCAGTCGACGCAGCAGATCGAGGCGACGGCTAAGCTCGCGAAGACCTTGCGCTGCGCGCAGGGCGCGCCGTGGCTGCGCGTGTCGAGTCTGCGGATCGATGGCGACAAGGACAGCCCGCCCGTCGGCTGGACCGACGTGTATATCGATCCGGAATACGAGGACATCGCGCAAGCCGCGAAGGAGAATCCGGATACGCTCATCAGCTCGCTGATCGAGACACGCTATGGCCGCAGCATCGACGAGATTCAGCAGGATGTGCGGGCCATTACGGTGACCGCCGAAATGGCGAAGCGCCTGCGCGTGGACGCGGGCACGGCGGCGCTGGAAATCGTGCGCCGCTATCTCGATGCGACCGGCGCGACCTTCGAAGTGTCGGTCACCGTGCATCCGGCCGAACGGTTTTCGGTGTCGATGCGCCTCAAGCGGTCTCAAGGCTGAGCGTGCCATGTGGGCGCACCCGGAGCGGACGCGAATAGCACGATCGTGCTGAGTTGCATCGAACAGAACGGACCGGGGCATTGAGCGGGCATCGATGACACCGCGTCATCGATCCCATAACCGGCAAGCCATTTTTCCCGAAGCGTCCGCGCCTTAACATGCGATCCATCGAAGTCAAACGGATTGCATAAGGAGCCGGACCATGTACGTCATCACTGGAATCACTGGACAAGTCGGCGGCGCGCTCGCGAATGCGCTGCTGGAAGCGGGCAAGCCCGTGCGCGCCGTCGTGCGCGATGAGCAAAAGGGCGCGGCGTGGTCGGCGCGGGGGTGCGATGTCGCCCTCGCCGACATGACCGATGCCGACTCGCTCGCGCATGCCTTCGAAGGCGCCGAAGCCGTGTTCATTCTTCCGCCGCCCGAGTTCGATCCCGCGCCGGACTTTCCGGAAGCGCGTGAAGTCATCGACGCGATCGTCGCGGCGGTGGCGCGGGCGAAGCCGCGCAAGATCGTTTGCCTGTCGACGATTGGTGCTCAGGCCGCACAGACCAATTTGCTGACGCAGCGCACGTTGCTGGAAGATGCGCTTCGTCGGCAATCGATTCCTGTCACGTTTCTGCGTCCTGGCTGGTTCATGGAGAACTGCGCATGGGATGTCGACGGCGCGCGTGGCGAGGGCGTCGTGCAGTCGTTCTTGCAACCGCTCGATCGCGCGATTCCGATGGTGGCTACCGATGATATCGGCTTGCTTGCCTCAAAGCTGATGCAGGAAGACTGGGCGGGCGTGCGTGTCGTCGAACTGGAGGGACCGGTGCGCGTGAGTCCGAATGATATCGCTGCGGCGTTCGAGGAGGTGCTTGGCAAGCCGGTACGGATGGAGGCAGTTCCGCGCGGAACATGGCAGGCGCTTTTCGTGAGTCAGGGCATGAGGAACCCGATGCCCCGCATGCGGATGCTCGACGGGTTCAACGAAGGCTGGATCGATTTTGAGAACGGTCGCGCGGAGATCGTCAAGGGGACGACGTTGCTTGTCGATGTGATTCGTAGGCTCGTTACCAAGCCTTAGGCAATATCACTCACGTAAGGAATCAGCGCCGCCTGCCCACGATACACGCCATCGCGATCGAACAACTGCCACACAGTCGCGCGCTCGATCCAGAATCTCTCGCCCGTCTTCCTGACGCGAACGCCACGATAACCATCGACATAACCATCACGCGTCACCTGTTCAAGAAACGCCTGACGTTCGCTGCGTTCGGGCGCTTCGGCGGAGAGCCGCGAGGGCAACGCCGTCAACTCGTTCCACGTATAGCCGAACAACCGTTGCGCGCGCAGGTTGCCATAGACGAAAACGGGATCGGCCTGCGTGTCGTGCGCGAGAATGCCGAAGGGCGCGTCTTCATAAAGCCAGCGCGCGGCTTCGGCGGAACTCATGGTTTGATCGGGAACCAGCGACTTTCCCAGCAAGCGCGTATAGCTTTCGTCGAGAAGCGTGAAGAAGTCGGAATCGGTGGGCTGCATCGTGCAATGAATCGAGTGGACAGAAGGCGATAACCTTACTCGTTTGCTTCGGTTTGTGCACGCTCCAGGTCCGCATGGGCTTCATCTACCTTGCGTTGCCGCTCCGCGATCTTCTTCGCGCTCTTGCCTTCGCTCTTCGCTTTCTGAAGATCGTGCTGACGTTCGTCGAGTTTCTTCTGCGCCGCCGCGACCTTGCGCTGGGCCTCGCTTTTCAGCGATTCATCCGTGCAATTGGCATTCAGACGCGCGAGCGCCGTCTCCAGCCCATCCGCGCGATTCGCATTGCCATGCGCGCGCGCATACGCGATTTCCTGTTCGATCGAACTGCGCTTCGCATCGCATCCTTTCGATTGAGCCGCGCAATAAAGCGGACTTGCGAGCGATACGAGCAGCAATGCCTTGAATGCGAGTTTCATGTATGGCCTCACGAAAAGCGATGCACGACTGGTGAGCCGATACTCTACCGTTTTCTGCCTATACGAGTACGGCTACACTGTCGTCTCACGTGCATCAAGATATTCCGGACATGAATCACGAAACACTGACTCCCGAGGCGCTTCATCACATTGCGCACGGCGCATTGCTCGCAGCGGGTTCCACCGAAGCAACCGCAGAAGCCACCGCGAAAGCGCTCGTCTATGCCGACACACACGGTCTCGCGTCACACGGCGTCGCGCGCCTGCCGATGTACCTCGCGCAATTGCGCAACGGCCGCGTCGATCCGGCCGCGGTACCGCACATCGTGCGCGACAAGGGCGCGGCGTTTCTCGTCGATGCCGCCGATGGTCTCGCGTTCGCCGCCTGCGAACTCGCGATCGCCACAGGCATCGAACGCGCGCGCACGTTCGGCACGGCGGCGGCGAGCATCACGCGCAGTCATCACTTTGGCGCCGGTGCGTATCACCTCGAAGGCGTGGGTGAAGCGGGGCTCGTCGGTCTCGCGTTCAGCAACGCGCCCGGCTCGATGCCCGCATGGGGCGGCTCGCGACCGCTCTTCGGCACGAATCCGATTGCCGCCGTATTCCCCCGCGTGAACGGCAAGCCGCTGATGATCGATCTGTCTTTGTCGCAAGTGGCGCGCGGCAAGATCATGGTCGCCGCGCGCGACGGCAAGCCGATTCCCGAAGGCTGGGCCACCACCGCCGACGGCGAGCCGACCACCGACGCGCATGCCGCGTTGAACGGCATGATGCTGCCCTTCGGCGGCGCGAAGGGCGCGATGCTGGCGTTGATGGTGGAACTGCTCGCGGCGGCGCTTGCGGGCGCGCAGTTCGGCGCGGAAGCGGGATCGTTCCTGACGGCCGAAGGCAGGCGCTCGCGCGTGGGCCATCTGTTCTGGATCATCGATCCGGGCGCGCTCGCGGGCAACGATGCGTATCTCGAACGCATCGAGACGCTGATCGAACTGATGCTCGCCGATGAAGGCGTGCGCTTGCCGGGTTATCGGCGCCATGACGTGGCCGCGCAGTCGGCGCGCGAGGGCATCGAATTGCCCGCGTCGCTCGTCGCGCAACTGCGGGCTTGCGCGGATACGCTCAGGACTTGACGACCTTGCCCGCCTGAAGCACGACTTCGATGCGCTCGCCATTGCCCGACACCGCCTCGATATCCTTCAGCGGATTGCCATCGACGATCAGCACGTCCGCGGTCGCACCCGCCGCGATCGTGCCGAGCTTGCCCTTCATGCCGATGATGTCCGCCGCGATCGTCGTCGCGGAGCGCAGCGCTTCCAGATTGCCGAGCACGTCCGCGCGAATGCGGAATTCGCCGGACTGAAACTCGTGCATCTCGCCGAGCAGGTCCGAGCCGAAACCCATCGGCACGCCGGCGCGCGCGTAGATTTCGAGCGATTCGCGTCCGGCCCGCTGCACCGATGCGACCTTCGCCACGGACTCGGGCGGCAGACCGTATTGCGCGCCATGTTTCGCGAGGGCATCGTAAGTGACGAGCGTCGGCACCACGAACGCGCCGTGTTCGCGCATCAGGCTTGCGGCGGCTTCATCGACGAGATTGCCGTGCTCGATCGTGCGCACACCGCAACGCACCGCGCGCGCGATCGCGCGGCCCGTGTACGCATGGGCCATCACATAGGTGTTCGCAGCTTCGGCTTCCGCGACGATCGCGCGAATCTCGTCTTCCGAGTATTGCGTGTTGTTGATCGGATCAGTCGGCGAAGCGACACCGCCCGACGCCATGATCTTGATCTGCGTCGCACCCTTCTGGATTTCCTCGCGCACGGCGAGACGCACGGCATCGACGCCATCGACCACGCGCGCGATCGCACCGGCGCGAAAGCAACATGAGCACGGTTCCAGCAGATCGTTGCGCGGCCGGAAATCGCCGTGACCGCCCGTTTGCGACAGCGCCTTGCCCGAAGGGAAAATGCGCGGCCCCGGCACGAGGCCGGTTTCGACCGCCTGCATCAGCGCCCAGTCGGCGCCGCCCGCGTCACGCACGCTCGTAAAGCCGCGCGAAAGCATCGCCGCGAGTATCGGCAGCGAGCGAATGGCCGCGAGAATGTTCGGTTGCGCGGCGTTCGCACCGAGATTCGCATTGGATGCGAGCACGTGAACGTGACAGTCGATGAAGCCGGGCATCACGGTCTTGCCCTTCGCATCGATCACGCGCGCGTTCGGCAGATCGACGGGACGGTCCGTCACTTCGACGATGCGCTCGTTCTCGATCACGACATGATAATTCGCGAGCAATTCGCCACGCTCGAGATCGAGCACGTTGCCGCCCTGGATGACGATGGTTGTCATTGCATTGACCTCGTTGTCTGGTTCAGACGCGCTTCGTGGCGTTCTTGATGAAGCGCGTGCCCGCGAAGCTGATCGCCGCGGCGATCATCACGTAGATCGCGGGCGCCATGTTGCTGCCGGTCTTCGCGATGAGCCAGGTGATGAGGAAGGGCGCGAAACCGCCGAAGATCGTCACGGCGAAGTTGTACGCGACGGACAGGCCGGTCGACAGAACTTTGGTCGGGAACAGCTCGGCGAACGCGGCGAGAATCGGGCCGGTGTAAGCCGCGATCAGCACGCCGAACACCGCCTGAAACACGAGCAGCGAGGCGAGGCCGGGCGCGGCGTTGATCCACGCGAACATCGGCCAGGCGAGCACGAGGATCGCGAGCGCGGCGCCGGAGAGGAAGGGGCGACGGCCGTAGCGGTCGGCGAGCGTGCCGATCACCGGCGAGAAGCACATGATCATGAGGCCGCCCATCATGCCGGCGACGAGGCCCGTCGATTGCGGCAGATGCAGCGTGCGCACGGAGTACGTCGGCATGTAGAAGAGCAGCACGTAGGTGCAGACGGTCCAGAGAATCACCATCGAAAAGCTCGCAAAGGTTTCGCGCGGGAAGTTCGACAGCACTTCGGCGAGCGGCGACTTCGCCTTCGCTTCGTCGCTGACGGCGGCGAAGGCGGGCGTTTCGTCGATGTGGCTGCGGATGTAGTAACCGACCGGACCGACGATGATCCCGAGCAGGAACGGCACGCGCCAGCCCCAGCTATTGAGCGCGGCGGCGTCGAGCGACGAGGTCACGAACGCGCCCGTCGCGGCGCCGAGCAGCACGGCAAAGCCGATGCTCGACTGAATCCAGCTCGAATAGAACGCGCGCTTTTCGGGCGGCGCGTACTCGGTGAGAAAGGCCGTGGCGCCGCCCATTTCTCCACCTGCGGAAAAGCCCTGCAACAGCCGCGCGACGACGATGACGAGCGGCGCGAAAATGCCCGCTTGTTCGAACGTCGGCGCGATGCCGATGAGCGCGGTGCCGAACGCCATCAGCAGGATCGTGAGAGAAAGCGCGGCCTTGCGTCCGACCTTGTCGGCATAGATGCCGAGCACGATGCCGCCCACGGGCCGCATGAAAAAGCCGACACCGAAGGTCGCAACCGTGAGCAGCACCGAGGTCAGCTCGTTGCCGGTGGGAAAGAACAGCTTCGCGATAGTGACCGCGAAGAAGCTATAGACGGTGAAGTCGAACCATTCGAGCCCGTTGCCGAGCACCGTTGCGACGATGGCGCGCCGCCGCTGCGTCCCGAGAGCGGGCGCGTGCGGCGTGGCGGGTGACAGTGTTCCTTGCATCGGACGATCCTCCTCCAGAAATAAGTCTCCCTTGCATGACGACATGCTAAGTACGGGGAGATTTGTTTCTGAAACGAAAGATTCGCATGCATGCATGCGCTGGACGCATGCGAACGGATCATGCCGCCTGTTCGAAGAGCCAGCGCGTGAAGATGCGCGCGGCCTGATTCTGCGCACGGTCGCTCGGCGTGATGACGTAGTAGCCGCCGCCATGGCTCGCCGACTCGCGCGTCACGCGCACGAGCAGTCCTTCGTCGATGCATGGATCGATCATGTGTTTCCAGCCGAGCGCGACGCCCTGGCCGAGTATCGCCATCTGCACGAGTTGCGGATAGTGATTGATCGTGATCGTGCGCGGCGACTTCGGCATGTCCAGGCCATTTTGGCGAAAGAGCTCGGACCACGACATCCACTGCCGCTGGCCGTCTTCGAGCACGAGCAGCGTTTCGTGCGCGAGATCCGCGAGGCTCAGCGAGCGGCCCGCGAGATATGCGGGCGCGCAAACGGGAAAGACTTCTTCGTCATACAGACGCCGCGCGCTGAAATGCGAGGCGAGTTCCTGGCGCACGTAGTAGACGCCGACATCGAACTCGGCGGCTGTCATCGTCGCGAGGCCATCGCGCACGATGAGTCGAAGGTTCACGTTCGGATGCGCGGCGCGAAAGCGCGGCAATTGCGGCGTGAGCCACAACACGGCCACTCCCGACGAGCACGCGATCGTGAGCGCCATGTCGCCGTGATGCTTCATCACGTCGTGCGTGGCTTCGGCGCAATGCGCGAGAATCGTCTGCACCTGGCTCGCATACTGCTCGCCCGCGAGCGTGAGTCGCAAGGCGCGATGCTCGCGCACGAACAGCGAACGGCCGAGAAACTCCTCGAGTTGCTGGATCTGGCGGCTGATCGCGCTTTGCGTGAGATGCAGTTCGGTGGCGGCCTTCGTGAAGCTCGCATGACGCACGGCAGCTTCGAAGGCGATGAGACATTGCAGCGGAGGAAGCGGGGCGATTCGCATGGTCGGTCGTGAAGGAGAATCGTGCAACGCGCCGACCATACGAGGAATGCGCAGAGTTTGCAAGCGTTCAGCGTGCGAAGCGCTTGCGTCTGCGCAACGACGTCATCACACGGATTTCACTTCGCCGCCGTCCATTCTCAGCGTGCTGCCCGTCATCCATTTCGCGGCGGGCGAGACGAGAAACGCCATCAACTCGGCGATCTCTTCCGGGTTGCCGTAACGCGCGATGCCGGCTTCAGCGGGAAAGCGCGCGGTCGCTTCCTCGACGCTCATGTCGTGCAGCGGCGCCCAATGTTCGAGATACGAGCGGCGTCGTCCCGTCATCACGGGACCGGGCAACACGCTATTCACTTGCACGCCGTCCGCGATGCCGCGATCGGAAAACGCCTTCGCCAACGCGACAATTGCCGCGTTGATCGTCCCGACCGCCGCATACGGCGCCTTGGGAAACAGCGCTGAATTGCCCGACATCAACACGACCGATCCCGATGTCTCCTTCAACGAGGGCCACGCTGCGACGGTCAGCCGCCGCGCGCCATGCAGCTTCAGCGCGAGTCCGGCGTCCCATTGTTCGTCGGTCATGTCGAACAGATCGATTTGCGGCACCGCGCCCGCGATATTGAGCAGCGCGTCGACGCGACCGAACGCGGCGAGCGCTCGATCGACGACCTCCTGCGCGGCTTCGGGCAGCGCCAGATCGATATCGATCGCGAGCGTGCCGGCGCCCGCTTGTTCCGCCATTCGCGCGGTTTCATCGAGATTCTCGCGATTGCGCGCGACGAGCACGAGCGAATCGAAATCGCGCGCCAGACGGATCGCGGTCGAACGGCCGATGCCCTGACTCGCACCCGTGACGATAGCTACTTTCTTGGACATATCCTTTCTCCCGTTTTCAGTGAACGACGACCATCTTTCCGTTTGCTTCATTCGCTTCCATCACGCGATGCGCTTCGCGAATGTCATCGAAGGAAAATACGCGTGACGGCTTCGCGTCGAAGCGGCCCGCGGCGATGTCTGCCGCGATCGCTTGCAAAGGCACATCCGACAGCGGAAAGCCTGGCGTACCGAATACGAAACTGCCGAAGAAGGTCAAATGCACGCCGCTCGACATCTGCAAAAGCGGATTGAAATCCGCGATCGGCGCGAGGCCGCCGAGCCAGCCCGCGAGACACGCGCGGCCGCCGCGACGCAGCATCGCGAGTGAATCGAGAATCGTGCTGTTGCCGACGAGATCGAGCACAGCATCGATCTCCTTCGCTTCCGCGATGCGCTTGCTGAGGTCCGGTCCTTCGAGTTCGACGCGCGATACACCCAGCGCTTCGAGCTTCGCGAAGCGCGCGCGATTGCGCGTCGTCGCGATGACCTTCGCGCCCGCGTTCACCGCGAGATTCACGGCCGCCTGACCGAACGACGACGTCGCGCCGCGAATCACGATCGTTTGGCCTTGCTCGAGTTCGAGGTTGCGAAACAGGCACGTCCATGCCGTCGCATAGGTTTCGGGAATCGCGGCAAGCTCGGCCCACGGCAAGTCCGATTCGATCAGCGCCACGTTCGACACCGGCGCGCGCGTGAACTGCGCATAACTTCCGTTGATGGTGCGCCCGAGCCCGCCCATCAGCGCGGCCACTTTCGCGCCGACCGGAAACTCGCCGCCCGGACACGACTTCACGATGCCCACGCATTCGATGCCGCTGACTTTCGCGGCTTCGGCCCATTCGCCGCGCCGCATGTGCATCTCGGCGTGGTTGATGCCGAACGCCTTGATCTCGATGACGACATGGCCGGCCAGCGGTTCCGGCTCCGGAATCTCCGCATGGACGAGGCTGTCGAGACCGCCGAACTTTTCGAGGACGATTGCACGCATGATGTTCTCCTTGGATGGATTCGCGTTTCAGTGAGCGAGGAATTCGGTGATGGCCGCCGCGATCTGCGCCGCGTGCGTTTCGAGCGCGAAGTGGCCCGTGTCGAAGAAGCGCACGTCCGCATTCGGGATATCGCGCTTGAAAGCTTCCGCGCCCGGCGGCAGGAAGAACGGATCGTGCTTGCCCCACACGGCGAGCAACTTCGGTTGATGCTCGCGGAAATAAGCCTGGAATGCCGGATACAGCGCGACGTTGTTGCGATAGTCGTAGAACAGATCGAGCTGCACGTCATGCGCGCCCGGACGGTTCAGGTAGTAGTCGTCGAGCGCATAGCCATCGGGTGAAATCGCGGATACGTCGGGCACGCCGTGCGTGTATTGCCACTTCGTCGTGTCTTTCGTGAGGAACGCACGCAATGCGTCGCGGTTCGCTTGCGTCGGCGCTTGCCAGTACGCGCGGATCGGATTCCAGCCGTCGCTCAGTCCTTCTTCATAGGCGTTGCCGTTTTGCGAAACGATCGCCGTGATGCGTTCGGGGTGCTTCAGCGCAAGACGAAAGCCAGTGGGCGCGCCGTAATCGAAGACATAGACCGCATAACGATCGAAGCCGATGACTTCGGTGAAGCGATCGATCACGTTCGCGATGTTCTCGAACGTGTACGGGAACGCGTCGCGGCTCGGCAAATCGGAAAGGCCGAAACCGGGCAGGTCGGGCGCGACGATATGAAACCGTTCGGACAAGAGCGGAATCAGGTCGCGGAACATGTGGCTGGAACTCGGAAATCCGTGCAGCAGAAGCAGCTTCGGCGCGTCTGCCGGACCGGCCTCGCGATAGAACACGTTGAAGCCGTCGACGTCGATATGACGATGAGCGATAGAGGGCATGGCTGTCTCTCCGTGTAACCGTTAAAAGTGTGTTGAGAAGGTTACAAACCGAACATGTAACTTGTCAAGAGGTTTTTTAGCGGTTACGATGAAGTCATCGAAGAAACACGGCTGAACTCAAAAATGGACTACCGCTCCATCCCGGCGATCTTCCTGGCCGATGCGCCCGGCCTCGACTTCCTGAATTCGATTGCGACGCCGGTCGATGAACCCGTCGACTGGATCGGCGACGGCGAAGGTTTGCTGTCATGGCTTGAACAGGCGCAGCTCGTGCCCATCGAAGTGCTTGCGCACATGCGTTCGCATGTCGCGCCGGCAGAACTGGATGAGGTCGCGGCGAAGGCGCGTGGCTTGCGCGAATGGTTTCGCGCATTCGTGCAAAAGAGGAAGGGAAGGCCGCTATCGGCGAAGGATTTGAGCGAACTCGATGCGCTGAATCGCGTGTTGCAGCGCGATGAACAACACGGTGTGATCGTCGCCGATGCGAATGCCGCGAGCGGTTTCGCGTACGGCATGCAGCGGCGCTGGCCGACGGCCGAATCGCTGCTGATGCCGATCGTCGAAGCGCTCGCGAAGCTCGTCTGCGAAGAGGACTTTACTTACGTGAAGGCGTGTGAAGGGCCGTCGTGCACGTTGCTGTTTGCCGATCACACGCGTGGGCATGCGCGCCGCTGGTGCAGCATGGCGATTTGCGGGAATCGCGCGAAGGTGGCCGCGCATCGGGCGCGGCTCAGAGAGGGGAAGGGCGGTTGAGAATATCGCTATGCATTTGCGTGAGTGGATGTCCTCGAAGACGGCGTCCTTTACCTCTGAGCGCGCGAGTGAATTTATTACAGTCATTCTTGCCACGGCAAACTATGCTGATCCTCTCCGTTGATACGGAGGACCAGAAGTGTCTTTCACCATAACCGTGGGCCTGTTGGATCGCTGCATGCTGTTTGCGCGCGCGGAGTCGCGGCAATACTCCGGACAAGCTGCGGCAGTCAGCGATGGGAGTCGGATCATCGCGGCGGCGAGTCCGGAGCAGATTGCCCCGACTGCATTTGTTGCTGCTGATCTCGCGGATTTCCTGAGAGATCCGCATGGCACGCCGTTTCATCGAGGTCTTGGGGCGTGTGTAAGGAGAGAGCAATGCTGCGATACTCGAACTGCCTCAGAGGGAGATTCCTGGGATGAAGACCACGCCACGCTGCGTCGTAATCGCATACGACGAAGACAACAATGCGATCGAAACTTGCACGGTGAGCCGTGAGACGATCGAGAGTCTGCGCTCGGCGTCATTGGTCGTGCCATTATCGATCGACGATGAAGGCGGCAAGGCAGATGACGAGTTCGCGCGCAAGCTCGGCGCGGCATCGTTGCTTCTGCTTGCCGTACATCAACCGGCGCTCGCTTCCTACATCACGGTGACGCGCAATACCGAGCCGACGCCCGATCCTACCCCACCTTCGCCACGTTCGGAATAGCGCGAACCGCGCTATTCCACCCCTTCCACCCGCGACGCGCACAAGCGCCACGAAGACGCAGCCGGCTTTGCATCGGCCACTTCACGCCACCACCGTTCCCCGCGATGCGGCGCTTCGAGGTCCAGCCGTTCGCCCATGCGCGGCGTCGCAGCCGCGACGCCGCGTGCAAGCGCAAGTCCCGTTACCCGCTCGAACGGCTCCTGCCACGGATGCAGCGCCAGATCGAAGGTGCCGTTGTGAATCGGCACGAGCCAGCGGCCGCGCAAGTCGATGTGCGCCTGCACCGTTTCCTCGGGCTGCATGTGGACATAGGGCCATTGCGCATCGTAGGCGCCGGTTTCGATCAGCGTGACGTCGAACGGTCCGAGGCGTTCGCCGATCGTTCTGAAGCCGTCGAAATAGCCGGTGTCGCCGCTGAAGAACACGCGCACGTCATCATCGATGATGACCCACGACGCCCACAGCGTGCTGTTGCCGTCGAGCAGACTGCGGCCGGAAAAATGTTGCGCGGGCGTCGCGGTGAACGAGAGGCCGTCGAGCTGCGCGCTTTGCCACCAGTCGAGCTGACGCACCTTCGATGCATCGATGCCCCATTCGATCAACCGGTCGCCGACGCCGAGCGGCGTCAGAAACATCTGCGTCGTCGCGGCCAGCGTGAGCACGGTGTCGCGATCGAGATGATCGTAGTGATCGTGTGACAGGATCACGGCGCGCAGCGGCGGCAGGTCATCGAGCGCAATGGGCGGCGCGTGAAAACGCTTCGGCCCGACGCGCCTGAACGGCGACGCGCGCTCGCCGAAAACCGGGTCCGTCAGAAAGTATTCACCGCGCAGCTTGAAGAGCATCGTCGAATGGCCGAGCCGGTACAGACTGCGATCGGGCGCGGCGTCGAGTTGTGCGCGCGTGAGCGCGTCGACGCTGGGCACTTGCGCCGGCACCGCGTTGTGCGGCTTCTTGAAAAGCATGTTCCACACGATGCGCAAGGTCTTGCCGACGCCTTCGACGGGACGCGGCTTCACGTTGCGAAAGCGCTCGCCGTCATGTTGCGGCGACGCGCTCGACATCACGCGTGAGCGCTTGGCTGCGGCGATACCCAGGGCACGGCTGATGCGAGCGGCAAACGAAGTCATGGGGCGTCATCCCGGATCGGAAAGTAGACTGCACAGTGTAGTTTAATTTTGAGAAAAAAGTAAACCGACCGGTGTAAAATATGGGGATGGATTCGAACGACATCGACGAAATTCCCCAGCGCCTGACCGACCGCAAGCGCGCCGCGATCGTGAGCGCGGCCGTGGAGGAGTTCATCGCCGCGGGCTACGACGCGACCAGCATGGACCGCATCGCCGCACGCGCGGGCGTGTCCAAGCGCACGGTCTATAACCATTTCGAGAGCAAGGAAGCGTTGTTCGCCGCGATCCTGCATCGTCTCTGGGACGCGAGCGAAACCGGCGATTCACCCGTCTATAGCGCCGATGAACCGTTGCGCGCGCAACTGCTCGCGCTGCTCACGCGCAAGCTGCGTCTGATGACCGATGAGGCTTTTCTGTCGCTCGCGCGCGTGGCGATCGCGGCGGGCATTCATTCACCGGAGCGCGCGCGGGACATGGTCGCGCGCATCGGCGAGCGTGAGGAAGACGTCACGGCGTGGATCAGAAAAGCCGCCGCCGATGGCCGTCTCGTGGTCGCGGACCCGGTCTTCGCCGGGCAGCAATTGCATGGCATCGTGAAGGGTTTCGCGTTCTGGCCGCAGGTGACGATGGGCCAGCCGCCGCTTTCGAAGAATGAGCAGAAGAAAGTGGCGGAAGCGGCCGCCGACATGTTCCTCGCGCGCTATGAGCGCGCCGCTTCGAAACCCGCTTCGAAATCTTTATAAAACCGCTTCCGCGACCAGTTGCAACGCGGGCGCGAGTTTCACGCACACTTCCGGGCGTTCCAGCGCATACGCCAGATTCTTCTGCGCGATCTGCACGTGCTCTGTCGCGAGCGCCTGCGCGCGCGTGCCTTCGCCGCGTTCCAGCGCATCCACCAGACTGTGGTGCTGCTGATGCGCCATGAAAAGCCATTGCCGTCCTTCTTCGATGGCCGATTGCATCGGCAACATCGCGCTCGCTGCGGCGAACGGCAGGCGATTGTTCATGTCGATGGCGCGCATCAGCGCCGCGTTGCCCGACCCTTCGACGATCAGCTTGTGGAAGCGATTGTTCATGTCGGTGTAGGCGGCGTAGTCGTCGAGATCGAGTTCGGATTTCGCGAGCAGCCGATCGCCCGCGCGCAGGCATTCCGCCAGCGCATTCGATAGCTGGCGCGGCACGCCGTGCTCGGCGACCAGACGCGCCGCCATGCCTTCCAGATGACCGCGCACCGCGATGGCATCGCCGATTTCGGCGGCCGTGATGCGCCGCATCACATATCCGCCCGCCGGCGATGGCTCGACCAGACCTTCCTGCTCCAGCGTGGTGAGCGCGAGCCGCACCGGCGTGCGCGACGCCTTCAGCCGCTCGGCGAGCGCGACTTCGCCCAGGCGTTCGCCGGGCGCGAATTCGCCTTTCAGGATCAGGTCGCGCAGATAGACCAATACGCGTTCTTGCTGGGATTCCATTGCTTTCTCTCCGGTCGCCACTGTGGGTGATTCTAGGCGAAAGACGGTCTACTGCGTTTGGGATTTGAGCAACTCATCGCAGTGATGTTTTTCGTTGTATGCAACATAGCGAAAACATAGTCGAAACGGTTTTCTTGACTGACTGCGGGTAAACCTTATTTTCTTCGATAAATGCAGTAATATCAACGATATAGGACTGGCTCACGCTTTGGTAGGTTGAGATTCGCACAAGCGTGCTGCATACATCATTTGTACAAATGCGTGCTTATGGCTATTCTTCGTCCCAAGAACACGGCGCATTGCATGCAATCAACCGCCGTTTGAATTCAACGAACCGGAGACATCGCCATGATGAGTTCGCAGCAAAACGAAACGATCACCCGCGTCGGCAAGGGCACGCCCGCCGGCCAGTTGTTGCGCCGGTACTGGCAGCCCGTGGCGCTCGTCGATGAATTGCCCGCCGAGCGTCCCGTGAAAGCCGTGCGCCTGATGGGGCAGGATTTCGTCGTCTTCAGGGACGAACAAGGCCGCTACGGCATGCTGGATCGCGACTGCCCGCATCGCGGGGCGGATCTCGCAGCGGGGCGTCTCGAAGACGGCGGCCTGCGTTGCGCGTTCCACGGCTGGCTCTTCGACGCCAGCGGACGCTGTCTCTCGACGCCGGGCGAGCCCGTCGGCAGCACGCTCTGCAACAAGGTGCGCCAGTCGGCATATCCGATCGTCGAGAAGGCCGGAATTCTGTTCGGTTACATCGGCAAGGACGCGCCGCCCGCGTTTCCGAACTTCGACTGCTTCGCCGCGCCCGATGCGTACACGTTCGCGTTCAAAGGTCTGTTCGAATGCAACTGGCTGCAGGCGCTCGAAGTCGGCATCGATCCCGCGCACGCATCGTTTCTGCATCGCTTCTTCGAGGACGCGGACGTGAGCGAGAGCTACGGCAAGCAGTTCCGCGGCGCGTCGGCTGATTCGAACATGCCGATCACCAAGGTGCTGCGCGAATTCGAATCGCCCGAGATTCTCGTGAGCCCGGCGGACTACGGCCTGCGCCTCATTGCAAAGCGCCCGCTCGACGAAGCGCATACGCATGTGCGCGTGACCAACGTCGTGTTCCCGCAAGCGTTCGTCATTCCGATGAGCTCGGAAATGACGATCACGCAATGGCACGTGCCCGTCGACGACGAGAACTGCTACTGGTACGCGATTTTCACGAGTTTCGGCGCGCCGACCGACAAGGCGCAGATGCGCGAGCAACGGCTCGAACTGTATGAACTGCCCGATTACACGTCGCGCAAGAACAAGCGCAACAACTACGGTTTCGATCCGCGCGAGCAGTTGAGCGAAACCTACACGGGGATGGGCTTCGACATCAACGTGCATGATCAGTGGGCCGTCGAATCGCAGGGCGCGATTCAGGACCGCACGCGCGAGCATCTGGGCACGACCGACAAGGGAATCATCGCGTATCGACGCCTTCTCGTCGATGCGATCGAGAAGACGCAGGCGGGCGAGCCGACGCTGATGCTGATCGATGAACAACAGGCCGCGCATTTGACCGGTCCCGCTTCGATCGACGGCATCGGGCCTGCGGACCGCTGGGACGAATACTGGAAAGAGTCCGACGTGAAGCGCCGCGTGAATGCGCCGTGGCCCGCGCCGAAAGCCTGAACCCACCGAACCGCAACCCGAATGGAGCGCGCGGCGCCGATGCTGCCGCGCGGAACACACATGTCTTTCGTAGAAACTCATGGTTTGTGGACGGACGCGCAGCACGCCGCCTATGCCGGACTCGTCGAACGTCTGAAAGAGGGCGATGTGAAGGTCGTACGCTTCTCGTTTCCCGATCAGCACGGCCTGTTGCGCGGCAAGACGCTCGTCGTCGACGAAGCGATCAAGGCGATGAAAAGCGGCGTCACGCTGACGACCACGCTGTTTGCCAAGGACACCTCGCATCGCACGGTGTTTCCGGTGTTCACGGCGGGCGGCGGCTTCGACATGCCCGAGATGCAGGGCGCATGCGACACGCTGATGGTCGCCGACCCGGAAACGTTTCGCGTGCTGCCGTGGGCGCCGCATACGGGATGGGTGCTGTGCGACGTGCATTTCGCCAACGGCTTGCCGGTGCCGTTCGGCACGCGACAGCTTTTCCGGCGCGCGCTCGACCGGCTATCGAATCACGGTTATGACTTCGTGTCGGGCCTCGAAGTGGAGTTTCATGTCTTCAAGGTCACCGACCCGCACATGAAGCCCGAGCATTCGGGACAGCCCGGCTTGCCGCCCGATGTCGAGTTGCTGTCACATGGTTATCAGTATCTGACGGAGTTGCGCTACGACGCCGTCGATGACGTGATGGAGCTTCTTCGGCGCAATGTCGACGCGCTCGGTCTGGGCGTGCGCTCGCTCGAAGTCGAATACGGCCCGAGCCAGTTCGAGTTCACGTTCGCGCCGACCAGGGGCATGAAGAGCGCGGACGACATGGTGCTTTTCCGCAGTGCGGTGAAGCAGATCTGCCAGCGTAACGGCTATCACGCGACCTTCATGTGCCGTCCGCGCATTCCGAATGTCGTGTCGAGCGGATGGCATCTGCATCAATCGCTCGTGCATGCGGGCGATGGCGCGAATGCGTTCATGCCCGGCGATGCGTCCGAACCCTTGTCGATAGCCGGTCAACGCTATCTCGCGGGACTGCTTGCGCACGCACAGGGCGCGACCGCGCTGTCGACGCCGACGATCAACGGCTATCGGCGCTACCGGCCGTATTCGAACGCGCCGGATCGTGCGAGCTGGGGGCGCGACAACCGCGGCGTGATGCTGCGCGTGCTCGGCGGCGTGAATGATCCGGCGAGCCGCATAGAGAATCGTGTGGGCGAGCCGACCGCGAATCCTTACCTGTACTTCGCCTCGCAAGTAATCTCGGGTCTCGACGGCATGCAGCGCAAGCTCGAATTGCCGCCTTCTGCCGATACGCCCTACGAAGCGCACGCGCAAGCGCTGCCGCGCACATTGAGCGACGCACTCGACGCGCTGCGTACTGACGAATGCCTGCGCGAAGGCCTTGGCAGCGCGTTCATCGACTACTTCTGCAAGCTGAAGCAGGCGGAAATCGACCGCTTCAATCTGGAAGTCACCGAGTGGGAACATCGCGAATACTTCGACGCGTTCTGACGGCGCGCACTCAAGGAGAAATATCATGTCTATCGTTACGGTCATCTTGCGCGACGGCACGCGCCGCGACATCGACGTGCCCGACGGCACGAGCGTGATGGAAGCCGCGATTCACAACAACGTGCGCGGCATCGACGCGGAATGCGGCGGCTGCTTGTCCTGCGCGACGTGTCATGTTTATATCGATGCATCGTCGACGGCGGATCTTCCGTCGCCCGACGAATCGGAACTCGAATTGCTGGACGGCGTCGCAGCGGAGCGGCGTCCCGAAAGCCGACTGAGTTGCCAACTCGTGATGAGCGCCGCGATCAACGGGCTCGTCGTACAGATTCCGCAAAGACAGGGGTGAGACCATGAATCAGACGCTCGTGATCGTCGGTGCGTCGTATGCGGGGGTTCAGCTCGCGGCGGCCACGCGCGAAGCCGGCTTCGAAGGACGCATCGTGCTCATCGGCGACGAGGCCGACGCGCCGTATCAGCGTCCGCCGCTATCCAAAGGATTTCTCACCGGAAGCTTCAGCGAAGCGCGCCTGCCGTTGCGCTCGCAAGCCTTCTTCGATGAAGAGAACATCGAATGGATGCCGTCGATGCGTGCAACGCATATCGATCGCGCGCAACGTGAAGTCGAACTGCACGACGGCACGCGCATTGCCTACGATCATCTCGCGCTCACTACCGGGGCGCGCGTGCGCAAGCTCGATTGCCCGGGCGCGACGCTCGATGCCGTTCATTACCTGCGCGATCTGCGCGATGCGCGGCGTCTCGCGCAAACGGCGCGCTCGGCGCGGCGCGCGGTGGTGATCGGCGGCGGATATATCGGTCTCGAAGCGGCGGCGTCGCTGCGTCAGCACGGCATCGACGTGACGGTCGTGGAAACGGAGCCGCGCCTCTTGGCACGCGTCGCGTCGCCGTGGATGTCGGCATTCATGCAGCGCGTGCATGCCGATAACGGCGTCGCCTTCGAATTCGGGCGCAAGGTGGTCGCGCTACAGCCGCTCGATGATGCGGTGTCCGTCGTGCTCGACGACGATACACATCTGCCGTGCGATCTCGTCGTCGTGGGTATCGGTGTGATTCCGAATACCGAACTCGCGGCGGAGTGCGGTCTGACGGTGGCGGGCGGCATCGTCGTCGACGAATGCGCGCGCACGAGCGATCCGGCGATCGTCGCCGCGGGCGATTGCGCCGCGTTCGTGCCGCATTGGGCGCCGCCCGATTCGCGCGCGAGCCGCATCGAATCGGTGCAGAACGCAAACGATATGGCGAAAGTCGCGGCGCTCGCGATCGTCGGGCGGCCGCAGCCGTATCGCGTGGTGCCGTGGTTCTGGTCCGATCAATACGATCTCAAGCTGCAGATGGCGGGTATTCACTCGGGCTTCACGAATCATGTGTTGCGCGGTTCCGTCGACGAGAAGAAGTTCTCGATCTTCTACTTTCGCGGCGATGCGTTGATCGCGGTGGACAGCATCAATCGTCCGCAGGAGCATATGCTCGCGCGCAAGCTGCTCGCGCAGAGCGTGAAGCTGGCTCCGCACGAAGCGGAAGATCCCGCGTTCGATCTGAAAGGAGCGGCGCAATGAAACCGATGGTCGGTGTCGTATGCGACCGGTTCTTCGTCGGCGAATACGATCTGCATAGTGCGAAGCACAGCTATGTCCGCGCATTGATGACGTGCGCGCAAGTCAGCCCGGTGCTGATTCCGGCATCGCGCGATGTCGAAGCGGTCGCGGACTATCTCGACGGCGTGAGCGGCCTGCTGTTTCCCGGCGGCGCGTCGAATGTCGAGGCCCGCCTGTACGGCGGCGCGGCCGATGCGGACATGCTCGTCGATCCCGACCGCGATCATGTCGCGCTGGAACTGATGCGCGGCGCGGCGGCGCGCGGCATGCCGCTCCTGGGCATCTGTCGCGGCTTTCAGGAGATGAACGTCGCGTTCGGCGGTACGTTGCATCCCGACATCCATGCGTCGGGGCATTCGGAAGATCATCTCGAGGACAAGCGCGAAGCGTTGCTCGAGCGCTATCGCTATCGTCATGAAATCGAACTCGCCGATGACGGCGCGTTGATGACGCTCGCGGGCGGCGCGCGGCGCGTGCACGTGAATTCGCTGCATCGTCAGGGCGTGGCGAGGCTCGCGCCGCGACTGGCGGTCGAGGCGCGCGCGCCGGATGGCCTGATCGAAGCAATCCGCCTTGAAGGGCATCCGTTCGCGCTCGGCGTGCAATGGCATCCGGAAGCGATGGTCGCAAGCGATGCGCTTTCGCGCGCGCTGTTCGAGGCGTTCGGCGCAAGTTGCAGACGCTACGCGGCGCGCGGCGAGGTCTGACGCGATGTCGGCCGAGCGCATCGACCTCAATCTGCTGCGAGTCTTCGACGCGATTTTCGAAGACCGCAATCTGGCGCTGGCGGGCAAGCGTCTGCACCTCAGTCAATCGGCGATCAGTCATGCGCTCGGACGCATGCGCGACGTGCTCGGCGACGATCTCTTCGTGCGTACCGGGCGCGGCATGGAGCCCACTGTGCGCGCGCTCGCCATGGCGACACAGGTGCGCGGCGCGCTCGCGCAGATCAAGGCGGCGCTGGGCGTCGACAGGTTCGATCCGGCGATCGCGCGGCGCACGTTCGTGCTGGCCGCGAACGACTACATCACGGTGCTCCTGCTCGGGCGGCTCAGCCAGCGTCTGAGCGCGGAAGCCCCGTTCGTGGATATCGTGGTGCGGCCATCGACGCGGCTCGATCTCGCGGGCCAGATCGATGTCGGCCGCATCGACATCGCGATCGGCATTTTTGCCGATGTGCCGCGCCGCTTTCGCTCGATCGACGTATGGGCGCAGACCGACGTGCTGCTGCTGCATCGCGAGCACCCGATCGCGGAGCGGCCGCTCACGCGAGACGACTTGCTGACGTATCCGCTCGTCGCGGTATCGCAGGGCGGCGAGGAAGAGGGCGCGGTGAGCGGCTTCATCGTCGAACGGGGACTCGCGCGGCAATCGGAGATGTTCGATCGCGATGCGCTCAATCGCGGCTTCGCCGATAGCGCCGATGTTCCGCGCGTGCGCGTGGCCGTCGCGCATTCGCTCGCGATTCCCGCGCTGCTGCGTCATAGCGACATGCTTGCGATAGTGCCGTCGTCGCTCGGTCGCGAACTGGAACGCAACGGCGAGCTGCAGATGCGCGCGACGCCCTATGCATGTCCCGATGCGACCGTGCGCGCCGTATGGCACGAACGCAACGATGCCGACCCTGGGCTGCAATGGCTCAGGCAGCAACTCATCGAGGTATCGCGGCAGGTGCGAAGCCGCTGATGCGCGGCATGCAACATCGTCATGCAAAGGATTCACTGCGTGCGCGCTCTTGAGTGCGCGCGTGTGAACGTCGTCGAAAGTCCCTGAAACAAGGGCTTTTTCATTCGAAATGGTGACATCGCGCGCAACGTCGCGAGGCGTCGGTGCGCGCTGCGCGCCGCGCGTTCGTGACTTGCCGGGTTGTTCGCCCGTATGCGCGCTCTTAATCTGGGCGCCCGTCGATCAGAGAGGATGTTATGGAAGAGACAAAGGTTGTCGATGTACAGGCGCTCATCAACACGCAGCCGTTTTCGCGCTATCAATGGCTCGTATTCGCGATGTGCTTCGTGATCGTATTGATGGATGGTTTCGATACGGCCGCGATCGGTTTCATCGCGCCATCGCTCGTCGGCGAATGGCATCTGAGCCGGGCGGCGCTCGCACCCGTGCTGAGCGCGGCGCTGTTCGGGCTCGCGTGCGGCGCGCTGCTGTCCGGGCCGCTCGCGGATCGCTGGGGCAGGCGCGGCGTGCTGATCGCGGCGGTGTTCATATTCGGCTTGGCGTGCCTGGCTTCGGGCCAGGCGGGCGATCTCACTTCGTTGACCGCGCTGCGCTTCGTGACCGGTGTGGGCCTCGGCGCGGCGATGCCTAACGCCGTCACGTTGATGAGCGAGTTCTGCCCGAACGGCCGCCGCGCGACCATCGTCAATCTGATGTTCTGCGGCTTTCCTTTGGGCGCGGCATTCGGCGGTTTTCTCGCGGCCTGGATGATTCCGCACTTCGGCTGGCGCAGCGTGCTGCATTTCGGCGGCGCGGTGCCGTTGTTGCTGACGGTGGTGCTCGTGCTCGCGCTGCCGGAATCGATCCAGTACATGGTGTCGAAGAAGAAGCCTGTCGAGCGCATTCGCAAGGTGTTGACGCGCATCGCGCCGCACGTTGCGGCGGCAGAATCGTTCGTGATGCGTGAAGCCGCCGGACCCGCAGCGGGCAGCGGCGGGGCGCGCATCGTGCTGTCGCGCGCACATGTCTTCGGTTCGTTGATGCTGTGGCTGTGCTATTTCATGGGCCTCGTGATCTTCTACGGCCTCATCAACTGGATGCCGGTGCTGCTGAAGGATGCGGGTCTGAGCCCGCAGCGCGCGGCGCTGATTTCCGCGCTCTTTCCGCTCGGCGGCGCGGGCACGGTGCTGTGCGGCATGCTGATGGATCGCTTCAATCCGAACGGCGTCGTGGCGGGCGCATACGCGCTCGGCGCGGTGAGCGTGTACGCGATCGGACAGGCGATCGGCAATGTCGGACTGCTCGTGTGCGCGGTGTTCGTGGCGGGCGTGCTCGTGAATACCGCGCAGGCTTCGATGCCCGCGCTCGCGGCGGCGTTCTATCCGACCTCGGGACGCGGCACCGGCGTCGCGTGGATGCTGGGCGTCGGCCGGTTCGGTGGAATCGCGGGCTCGTTTCTGGTCGCAGAGCTTGCGCGGCAGCAGATGAGCCTGCCGGGCATCTTCACCGTGGTGGCGATGGCGGGCGCGGCATCGTGCGCCGCATTGTTGCTCAAGCAGGTGGCGAGTCCCCGCTCGACGACCGAAGTCGCGGATGGCCAGCCGCTCGCGCATTGACCTCATCGGCGATATGTCGAACGTTCATGCTCGAATTCGAAACGTCGGTCCGGATGGATGACATGAAGGCATTACCCTTCGCTCGCGCCTGGGTATATGGTTGAAGTGTGCGCGAACGCAGCGCACACGCATCAGCAGTGAGCCTTCGTTGAAGGAGAAAGTCATGAAGATCGTTCTCGTTTCGGCCACGCTCGTGGCCGTCGTCTCGCTCGGAAGCCTGGCTCAGGCGGAAGAGGCCACCGACACCTTGCAATCCATCCCCGCGCCGCGCCAGCAGAGCGCGCAGAGCGCGACACCTTCCGACGACACCGCTTATGGCGGGGCGGCCACGGGTCAAAGCGCCAGCGGAAGCACGTCGAAGTGGGCTGGCGGCGCAGCGGTCAGATGCAACCCGCAGCCTTTCTGCAACATCTATTCGGGCGGCGGTCAGTGAGCGTAATGCGCCTCGCGGCCTCTCGGAACCGGAAGCTCATCCGACGGGGCCGCCAGGTGCCGCGCGAGAAGGTGTCATCGGAGGCTGTTAAAATCCCCGAAACGTTTTTTACGGGCACGATGTGATGGGTTTCGAACAACTCGCCGGACTGAAAAAGCAACTCGAGAAACAGGCTGCTAGCAAGGCAGCAGAGAAAAAGGCGCCGCGCGGGCGGCGTCCCGCGCCGGCGGCCGGGGCGAAGCCGGCGGCGGCAGCGAAGCCGGTGAATCCGTCGAAGCCGGCGAAGCCGGCGGGGGCGCAGAAGCCGGCGGCGCCATCGAAGCCGGTGGATCCTGTCGTACACACGATCGGCAAGCTGCAGAAGCGGTTTCCGCTCGCATTTCCGAAGAATCCCGCTCCCAAGGTTCCGCTCAAGGTCGGTATTTTCGAGGACCTCGTGAAACATGCGGCGGAACTCGGCCTCGACGAGAAGGAATTGCGTGGCGCGATCAAGGTCTGGTGCCGCGGCAATCGTTACTGGACCTGTCTCGTGCAGGGCGCGCCTCGAATCGATCTGACGGGCGGGCAGGCGGGCGAAGTATCGCCGGCGGATGCGGAACGCGCCGGGTATCTGGAAGCGAACCGCCTGGCGCGGTCGGCTGCGGCTCCGAAGACGGCGGAACCGGCCAAGACGGCGGAATCCGCCAAGTAACACGACACGCCGCGCGCAGTCTGCCGCGCGGCGTTTTCTATTTTTCCGATGGCCTCATCGCGGCGGCGCGATATCGTATGAGATTCGCCCGGCCGGTAGAAAGAACAGCGCGATCACCGCGCCGCCCTTCGCTTCCGGGTAGTGGTGGCTTCCCGGCGCGGGCGCGGTCCAGCCGCCATGACACCATCCGTTCGGACCGGCGAGCGCCGCGTTTTCATCGAGCGGCACGACCATGTTGAACTCGCCGTACGGGTGCGTGTGATAGTCGCCGCGAAAGCTGCCTTCCGGATTGTTCTGCTCGTTGCCGGTGCTGTCCATCAGAACTGCGGTGATGCTGAAGAAGAACGTCTCCGGACACGGTGCGACGAGACGCGCGCGCCGATATCGCGGGCCGGAGATTTCGACATCTGCTGCCCAGCCTTCGTCGACGCCTAGCTTGATCAGCCGTGCCAGATCCCTGTATAACGCGCTATTTACGCCGTATCGAGTGTTGAGCCAGTGCTCGACGTTCGTGTCTGGCGTTATGTCCTTGATCTCTTCGAGAAAGGGCAGGCATCGCGCGATGAGTGCTTCCTTGCTGGTTTGTGCGGCTTGAGTCTGGGGCATCGATCTTCTCCTTGATTCGAATGAAGGCACGATGACATATCGACTGGCGCATTAGAAGCGAAGTTGTTGCAAGGGAAACGTGAACGTCGTGCAAATATTGGCGTTGACCAGAAAACCCGAAAATCGATTCGTCATCCGAATGAATTGTTGGCAGCGCAATAGTGCCGCGCATCGAAGCAATAAAAAAAAGCGCGATGCCTCATCGGCATCGCGCTTCCATTGAATCAAACTTCGATCAGAACTTGTGACGCAGGCCGACGCGCGTCACGAACTGCGTGTTCGCGCCCGCATTGCCGATAAACGACGACGCCGAACCGATCTCCGCCTGCACCGGCACACCCCGGTTGTTGCCCGACGCCTTCTGATACGCGCCGATCAAATAGACGTCGGTGCGCTTCGACAGTGCGTAGTCGACCACGCCGTTGAACTGATTCCATCTGCCGTCGAAGTTGCCGCTGAGGTCCGAGAACGTATAACCGACGCCTGCGCTGAAGGCCGGCGTGAACGCATACTTGCCGCCGACTTCATAGTTGTTCAGCGTCGACGATCCAGCCGTGATCTGATGGAACATCGTGTGCGTCCAGTTTGCCCAGATCACCGCGGCGGCGATCGAGTAACGCGCGCCGACGCCGAAGGTTTCCAGATCATGCAGGCCGAGCGTGTTCACGTTGGCGATGCTCACGCTGAACGCGGGCGTCGCGGCATTCGGATAGCGCAGCTTGGTATACGCCGCGCCGATGCCGAGCGGCCCTTGCGCGTAGTTCAAACCGAAGCTGTACGCGCTCGACGAACCCTGCACCGCGTTCGCACCGGTTCCGATCGTGGGCGAGCCCGCGAAGTTGGTCGAGTTCGAGAAGCCGTACATCGCGCCGAACGTCACGCCGTAGAAGCTCGCGCTGCTGAACTTGACCGCGTTGTTGATGCGGCTCGAGGTCAGTTGATCCAGATCGTTGATGTGATACGCGTAGTTGCCGGCGGGCGTCTGGCTGCCCATCGTGTAGTTGCCGCCGAGATAGTCGGTCGAGAACGAGTATTGACGACCGAAGGTCAGCGAGCCGAATTCATTCTTCGAAACACCGACATACGCCTGACGGCCGAATTCGGCGCCGCCCTGGCCGAGCGTGCCATCGCCGCTGTTGAAGCCGTTCTCGAGCACGAAGATCGCCTTCAGACCGCCGCCCAGATCTTCCGCGCCGCGCAGACCCCAGCGGCTGCCTTGCGCGACACCGTCCGCGTACTTGACCACGCTATCGTGGCCGCCGGCCGTCGCGACCTTGTTCGCATACGTGATACCGGCGTCGATGATGCCGTACAGCGTGACGCTGCTTTGCGCGTGCGCCGCACCACTGAACATGGCGAACATGCCGAGTGCCGCTGCCGCTACGATGTGCTTCTTCATTTTTCTTTTCCTTGGTGTGGTCCGCGTGACGCGGCTCGCTTTGGGAAGCGCCGCAACGCTTTTTCAGAGCGCGAACGCTGCCATCCCGGCTTCGCGCGCAATCGCTTGAAGGTCGAGTCGGACGTGACGATATTGAGGTCGCTGCTTTCGCGAGAAGGGGGCAAGCGTTCCCGCTGCGACAAGCAGAGGAATCGTTGCTTCGCGTTATAGCGATAGAAATATAGCGCGTCGTCAGGCGTTGGTAAATTTAGGTAACGCAATCTGTAGTATTTCTTCCACAGCATTGTCATCGAGGGCCGTCACGTTCTCGCAGTCGATTCGCAACTAACTGTCTTGCGCATACCCCGACTTCGAACAGGCGCGAGGATTGCATGGCCGACGCTGGAGCTATACAAAAGGAGACGTGATGGCCGATAACAGACACCCGGACGCTTGCAGAATCGGCGTTGCTTTCATCGAAGCGCAATTGAGCGCGCTCATCGCTTACGCCAGCCTCTTGTCCGACTGGATCGAACGCGGTGCGCCGCCGCCCGATTTCGCCAAAGCACAGCCGCTATTGGCGCGCCGGCATTCGCATCCGGAAGCGCATACGCACAGCGAAGACGGCACGCCGATGAAGACCCCGCCGCCGGAAGACACGTGGTCGTGGCCATCATTCGACGACGCCGACAAGCGCATCGCGTTCGCGTCGATCGTTCCGTGCACGAATGCGATCCTCGCGGTCGCCGAATACTTCGATATTCATCGGTTTTCGGCGTCGCGCGCGCCCGAAGTGCAATTTCTCATGCGCGTGCGCGATGCCGCGGTAAACGGCAACACGTTCAGCATTCCCACCGACGAATACATGCCGCACGCGGCCTATGCAGGCTTGATCGTCGATCCGTCGCTGGACGGCACGCTGCTTTTCAGCGATGGCGTCAGGCCCGGCTTCCTGGCGTTCGGCGATACGGTCGGTTTGCTGCGCTATCTGACGAAGCTATTGAAGAGCATGCAATCGGTGATCAGCGCGGGCGATGCGGGATGACCCATTCAGCGCGCGTCGCTCGCGGCGCGCTCCTGTCCGGGTGTCCTGGAGAACAATTGTTTGTAGCAGCGCCCGAGATGCGATGCGCTCGCGAAGCCGCATTGCATCGCGACATCGAGCAAGGAAAGCGACGATTCGCGAATCAGCTTTTGCGCCGCCTTCAGCCGCAATTCCAGATAGAACTGCGAAGGCCGCACGTTGAAATGCTTGATCCACATGCGCTCGAACGTGCGTGGCGAAATGCCCGCGAGCGATGCGATCGTCTTCATCGGAATAGGGCGCTCGATGTTCTGTTCCATCAGCGTTACCGCATGAACGATGCGCCGGTCTTCGACGCCGTAGCGCCATTGAATCGCCATCTTCTGGCTTTCCTGCGCGGTACGCATGCGAGTATGGATGAACTGATCGGCCACTTCAGCCGCGAGTTGATGCCCGTGCTGACGCGCGATCAGATCGAGCATCATGTCGATGGCGGCGGTGCCGCCGCTGCACGTCATGCGATCGCCTTCTATGCAGTAGAGATCGCGGCTAACGTCGAGCGATGGAAACTCGTCGGCGAGTTCCTTGAGCGCTTCCCAGTGAATCGTGCAGCGCCGCTTGTCGAGCAGGCCCGCGCGCGCGAGGATCATCGTGCCGAGACTGATGCCGCCGATCGTCGATCCGTTCGCGGCATAGCGGCGCAGGAAATCGAAGACCTGCGCATTGCGATAGTTCGACACGCCAATGCTCGCGACCACGAACACATGACTCAGTTCAGGCGACGACGTGATCGCGAAGTCCGGCAACAGCGCGAATCCCGAGCTCGAGGAAACCGGCTCGCCGTCCGCGCTCATCAGATGCCAGCTATACAGCGCCTTGCCGCTCACGCGATTCGCCGCGCGCAGCGGCTCGGTGACGGAACTGAGCGCCATCATCGAAAAATGCGGGACCAGGAAAAAGCCCATGCGTTGTGTCACCGCATCTTCGCCGACGATGGATGCGCTCACGCGCCCGGTTTTGATCGGGCGCGTGGTCGGCGGGATGTCGTTCGCGTTCATGCGCTAGACGCGAATCGAACCGAGCACGAGATCGAGCAAGGGCGTCACGTCGCCGGTGTCGAGTGCGTCGATGGTGCGCTCCAGTCGATGCGCCATGTTAGCGCCGCATGCGGTATCGGCAAAGGCGTGGAACTTGGCGCGGATCGCCGCTTCATCGAGCGGGGTATCGGGATCGCCCAGTGCTTGCGTCGCGCCGGAGTCGAAACGCTTGCCGTCGAAAAGCTCGATGCTCACTTCGGCCAGGCGCTCGCCCGGAAAACGCGACGTGTACTCCGCACCTTCCTCGGTGCGAATGAGATGGCTCAGGCGCAG
Source organism: Caballeronia sp. NK8 (assembly GCF_018408855.1). Taxonomy (GTDB): domain Bacteria; phylum Pseudomonadota; class Gammaproteobacteria; order Burkholderiales; family Burkholderiaceae; genus Caballeronia. Next base: position 456,627 of record NZ_AP024325.1, read on the forward strand.
CACTTCGCTGTCGCGCAACGCGTCGCCGTGCAGCGCGTCGAAACGTACCGCACCGTGCTTCAGCGCTACGGCGACGGGAAAGAGCAGACTATATTGCGCCTCTTCCGTCGATGCCGGTGCGGCGTGCGCGAGGCGCGTCGCGTGATGAAAGGTACGCACGTTCACCGCGCGAATCTGCGCGCTGGTGAAGCCGTGCCTCGATTTGAGCGCGAGTGCGGCATCGATGGCGGGATGCGCCCATCGGCAGACCGGTTGCGGTTTGAAATATTGCTCCATGATGCGCCAGCGCTCGCCGAGATCGCTCCATAGACTGCGGGTTTCGTCCTGCTCGATGGTGAGCGCCGGCGCGCCCGTGAAGCCGCGCTGCGCGAGAAAGGCTGCGGAGAGACCCGCCATGCAGCCCCAGCCGGAACCGTCCTTCACCATCGTCGGGTGATCGATGCAGCGCATCATCTGACTCCGCGGGCCGTGATACTCCGCGATGCCGAGCGCCTCGCGCGTCTGCCGCATGTCGAGCGGCAACACGCGCGCGGCGAGCGCCGCCGCGGCCAGGGCGTTCCACGCGCCCGACGTATGATAATCGCAGGCACTCGCGTGCAACGCAATGCCCGCACGCGTGCCGAGTTCATAGCCGAGCACCACGCACGCGAGAAACTCGCGGCCGCTCATGCCGGGCCGCATGTCGGCAAGCGCGAGCAGCGCGGGCAGCACGGTCACGCCGACATGGCCTTTGGTTTGCGCGTGACCGTCGTGACCGTCGCAGCTATCGATGGTCATCGCGCCCGCGAGACCGGCGCCGATCGGGCTGGCAAAGCGCCCATCGAAGAGCATGCGCGAGCGCAGCGTGCCGGGCGCGAAGAACTCGGCCGCGTGATCGCCCGCGATGCGCGACAGTTCCGTCTGCCTTCCTGCGAGCGCGACGCCGAGCAGATCGAGCACACATAGTCTGGCTTGTTCGATGACGCGTTCAGGCAGCGCATCGAACGTCAGCTCATGAATGAATGCGATTGCGGATGTGCCCATCCGTCAGTCTCCCGTATAGACTGCCGCGCGCCGCTCGAAGGTCGCCGCGATCGCCTCGCGATGATCCGCCGTGCGATGCGCGATGCCCTGAAACGCCGCCGACAGTTCCAGCAGACTCGGCAGGTCCATGCGTTGCCCTTCGCGCACGAGGCGCTTCGACATGCGCAGGATATCGGGCGCGTTGCTCGCGATTTCGCGCGCGAGCGTGAGCGCGGTGTCCATCAGATCCGCATCGGGCACGACGCGCGACACGAGTCCCCATTGCTCGGCGCGCTTCGCATCGATCGCGTTGCCGGTAAAGATCATTTCATTGGCGCGCGACAGGCCGACCGCACGCGGCAGCAGCCACGCGCCGCCATCGCCGGGAATGATGCCGACCTTCGCGAAACTCTCGGCAAACAGCGCGCTTTCGCCCGCAATGCGGATATCGCACATCAGCGCGAGATCGCAACCGGCGCCGTGCGCGGGGCCGTTGACCGCCGCGATGCACGGCACGTCGAGTTCGTGGAACGCGCGCGGAATGCGCTGGATGCCGCGCCGATAGTTCTCGCGGATATGCGCGGACGTGCCAGAAAACGTGCCGACCTCATCGCGCATATGCTTGATGTTGCCGCCCGACGAGAACGCCGGACCCGCGCCCGTCAGCACGATCGCGCGCACCGACAGGTCGCCTTGCGCGCGCTCCAGACACGCGATGATTGCATCGACGACTGCCAGTTCGGTGATGGCGTTGCGCGTCTCGGGACGGTTCAGCGTCATCGTGACGACGTGGCCGTCCTGTTCGTACAGTACGGGTTCGCTCATTGCGGGGCTCCTGATAGCATGCTTTGATAAACGGGTCCGGCGAGTTCGTGACGCAGCACCTTGCCGCTCGGATTCAGCGGCAGTTTCTCGACGAAGAAGACTTTCTTGGGCCGCTTGTAGGGCGCGAGATCGTCGCCGTTCTTGCAGAACGCGACCACATCGTCTTCCGTCAGCGTCGCCACGCTGCGCACGATGAACGCCGTCACCGCCTGTCCCCACTTGTCGTCGGGTACGCCGATCACCGCGGCTTCCTGCACGCCGGGGCAGTGATACAGCACCTCTTCGATTTCACGCGGATAGATGTTCTCGCCGCCCGACACGATCATGTCGTCAGCGCGGCCCTGAAAGTGGAAGTAACCGGCTTCGTCGATGCTGAAGAGATCGCCGGTATAGAGCCAGCCGGACTTGAACTTCTTGTCGGTTTCGACCGGGTTGTTCCAGTAACCCGATGCGAGCTGCGGACCTTTCACGATCAACTGGCCCACTTCACCCGCCGCGACGGTCTCGCCGGGCGTCACGACGCGCGCCGGATCGTTGCGGATCACGCGGCATGTGCTGATGAGCGTGGGCTTGCCGCACGAGCCGAGATACGTGAGCGCATCGCGCGGATGCAGCAGCAGCGTAAGGCTCGCTTCGGTCATGCCGTAGCCGTTGAAGATGTTCGGGCAGAACTCGTCGATCACGCGTTGCATCGTCTTCGCCGGAATCGCCGCGCCGCCGGTCGTGATCATGCGCAGGCTGTGCGTGTCGATCGAGGCGAAGTCCGGATGGAACAGCATGTCCTGAATCTGCGTCGGCACGGCGAAGAGCGTCGTGATGCCGTAGTGCGCGATCGCCTGCAAGGTGGCGAGCGGTTCGTAGCGCGGCAAAATCACGTTGTGCGCGCCGACCATCAGATGCGGCACGAAGTACGCCTGCATGCCCCCGACATGATAGAGCGGCGCGATATGCAGCGCGGCGTCGGTGCTGGTGAGGCTGTACTCCATCACGCAGTTCGTCGCGATTGCGACATCGTTGCCGTGCGTGTGGATCGCGCCTTTCGGGCGGCCCGTCGTGCCGGACGTATAGACGAGCGCGGAGATATCGCCGGGTTCGAGGCGCGGCAGCGGCGCATCGAGTTGCTGCACGCGTTCGATCAACGCCTCGAACGAATGGTGATGCGCGGGTATGTCGGCGCCGTTGTCCACGCACACATAGGTGCGCAGATCCGGCAGCGCCTGCTCGATCTTGCCGACGACCGGAAGCATCGAATCGTCATAGATCAACGCGCGCGCGCCGGCGTCGCGCAGGATGAACGCGGCTTCGTTGGCGGACAGGCGAAAGTTCATCGGCACCGCGATGGCGCCGAGCAACTGGCACGCCATGTAGGCGGTCGGCGTCGCGTCGGAGGTTTTCTGCAGAATGGCGACGCGGTCCATCTGACGCACGCCGAGATCGAACAGCGCCTGCGCGAGACGGCGCACGCGCACGCTCCATTGCGCGTACGTGAGTGAAACGGCGCCGCAGGTGAGCGCGGGACGGTCCGGATATTTGGCGACCGTGTTTTCGAAGAGCGACGTGATCGTGAGCATGATGCGTGGTGGTGCTCTCTAGAGAGTGATCCGGATGTCGGGAAGATCGCGGCCCGCGATCAGATACTTGGCGACTTCTGACGTGCCGCCGACGATGGTCAGCGCACGCGCATCGCGGTACAGCTGTTCGGCGCGGCCGTATTCCTTCGTGATGCCGTCGCCGCCGAGAATCTGCACGGTTTCGTTGGCGCAGTAGTTCGCGGTTTCGGTCGCGACCAGCTTGGCCATCGCGGCTTCCTTCATCAGCGCCTTGCCGTCGGCGCCCGCGTCGTACATCTTGGTCGCGCGATAGGTGATGAGTTCCGATGCGTCGATACGCCAGCTCATCTGCGCGATCTTGTCCCAGATGAGCTGCTTGCAACCGAGCGGCTGACCGAAGGATGTGCGCGATTGCGCGTGCGCCGTGGCGATATCGAATGCGCTGCGCGCGACGCCGAGACCCGAGCCGCCGAGAATCGCGCGCTCGAAGTTGAACATGCCGCGCATGATGCGAAAGCCGCCGCCTCGCTCGCCGAGCAGATGATCGGCCGGCACGCGGCAATTCTCGAACCTGACTTCGCCGACGATGCAGCCGCGCCGCCCCATGAACGTATAGTTGCGCGGGAAGCTGATGCCGCGCGCATGCTTCGGCACGGCGACCGCGGTCATGCCGTCATCGGTCAGGCCGTACACGATATAGACATCCGCCACCGACGCGTTCGAGATATACCGCTTGAAGCCGTTGATGACCCACTCGTTGCGCGCTTCATCGAATTCGATGCGCGTTTCCATGCCCGCCGAATCGCTGCCCACGTTCGGCTCGGTCACACAGATCGCGCCGATCGCCGTGCCTTCGAGAATCGGTGCGAGATACGTATCGCGCAGACGCTCGCTCGCATGGCGATGCAGCGGATACGCGCACGAGAGCGCCGTCGCGATGGTCGTCTCGAACGCATAGTTGATGTAGGACGCCTCTTCGGAGAGGATCGTTGCGTGCGTGAGGCCGGGGTGTTCGAGCTTGCCCTGATACAGATCGGGAAACATCAGCTTCAGATAGCCCGCCGCGCCGAGCGCGCGCACCACATGTTTGACCGCATCCCAGCTTTGACGGTCTTCGATATCGGCGGCGCGCGGTGCAAGCTCGCGTTGCAGGAAGTCGCGGACTTCGGCGCGGAAGGCCCGGTCCGCATCGTCTAAAAGAAAATCGCGCATGGTTGTCGTGTATGTTCGTTCAGGTTCGCTGCGCGTAGATGCGCGCGTCGCGCACCGTCGGCAGAAGGAAGCGCGCGCGGCGAACAGCTTCGTAATCGAGTTCGCCGACGACGAGGCATTCCTCTTCGTCTTGCGCCTGCGCGATGGTCTTGCCGAACGGATCGAGAACGCGCGAGCCGCCCCAGAAGGTCATCATGCCCTCGGTGCCGACGCGGTTCGCCATCACGATCGGCACGCCGTACGTGAGCGCGTAGAAGCGCAGATTGATGTCCCAGCCCGACGGATTGTCGAAGCCTTCGCCCACTGCCTCGCGCGCCGAGCTGATCGGCGCGGCGAGCAGGGTGATGCCGTCGCACATGAGTCCGTGCACGACCGCCGGGTTCCACAGGTCGTTGCAGATGGGCGTCGCGACGCGCCATTCGTCATCGATCGCATAGCTTTCTGGCTTCGCGCCCGCGGCGAAGTAGAGACCGTCGCGCAGCTTTCCGTAGGTGGCGAGCATCGTCTTGCGGTGCACGTGAACCAGCTTGCCGTTCGCGACCGTCGCCTGGCTGTTGTAGAACTGTCCGCCCGGCGCTTCCTCGATGAAGCCGAACACCACGTGCATCCCGGCGCTCGCTTCCGCGAGCTGGGCGATCGCGGGATCGTCGCGCGTCATCGCGAGACGCAGCGCGTCCTTGCCGCCGCTATGGCCATGCAGCGAAAGCTCGGGAAAGACGAGCAGACGCACGCCGCGCTTCTTCGCATCGCCGATATGGTCGAGATGCCGCGCGAGGTTCGCGTGCAGGTCGCCGTAAGCCGTATCGGTTTGCGCGGCCGCCACCTTGATCGTGGTCATGAGATCGTTCCTTGGTTTTGCGAGACGCGCGGCTCAGATCAGCCCGGACTCTTTGAGGAACTGATTCGCCACATCGGAGAACGACTTCTTCTGCACGTCGACGCTCGCGTTCAGGCGCGCCATCGTGGACGCATCGAGCTTCGCCGACAGCGCGTTGAGCAGCGGTCCGAGCGTCGGGTTCGCGTCGAGCGTCGCCTTGCGGATCACCGGCGTCAATGCGTAGGAGGGGAAATAACCCTTGTCGTCCTTCAGCAAGACGAAGTTGAACGCCGGCACGCGGCCATCGGTGGCGAAAACCAGCGCGACATTCACCTGACGATCCTTCAGCGCCTGATACGTGAGGCCCGTGTCCATGCGCTTCACGTCACCCTGGCTGAACTCGAAACCGTATTGCTTCTGCAGCGGGCGCAGACCGTCCGGACGCGCATAGAACTCGGAGTTGCAGGCGAACGTGAGTTCCTTGCCGTCCTTGATCGCTTTCGCGAGATCGCTCATCGTGACGATGCCGAGCTTCTTCGCTTCGTCCTGATTCATCGCGAACGCGTACGTGTTGTTCGCCTTCGACGGGTTCAGCCACACGAGGCCCTTCGCCGCATCCAGTTCCTTGACTTTCTTGTAGGTGTCGTCAGGCGAGAGACGGTCGTTGACCTTGTTGTAGGTGATCAGCGACGTGCCGGTGTATTCCCAGTACACGTCGACCTGGCCGTTCTCCTGCGCCTGACGCAGCACGGCGCTGCCCATGCCGTCCTTCTTCGTCACGGTGAAGCCTTTCGCCTCGAGATAACGCGCGGTCATCTCGGCCATCAATTGCTGCTCCGTGAAGTTCTTTCCGCCGACCACCACCGACGCGGCACTTGCGGCTGTGCTTGCGAACATCGAAATAAGGATGCCGAACGATACAGCGAATAACTTTCTCATGGTCTCTCTCACCGTTGCGAGTTCAGGTTAATAAGTCAGGTTTGCGGATTCACGCCGCGCGAAACGAGCAGGCGCTGCATCTGCCCGACGAACGCATCCGTGAAGATCGCGAGCAGCGCGGTCGGAACGGCGCCCGCGAGCAGCATGCCGAAATCGTTAAGATCGATGCCGGTGAAGATCAGCTCACCGAGCCCGCCGCCGCCGATCAGAAATGCGAGCGGCGCCGTACCGACCGTGATCGCCAGTGCCGTGCGGATGCCCGCGAAGATCACATAGAGCGCATTGGGAAGCTCGACGCGCCAGAGAATCTGCCACGGCGTCATGCCCATGCCGGTCGCGGCTTCGATCAGCGAGCGCGGCACCGCGCGCAGGCCTTCGTAGGTGTTCAAGGCGATCGGCAGCAGCGTCGCGACCCACAGCCCGAAGATCGCGGGCACCGCGCCGATGCCCATCACGCTCATCGCGAGGGCGAGCAGCGCGAGCTTCGGCACGGCCTGTCCCGCGTTGAGCGACTGCATCACGACGGCCGCGCCGCGCTTTTGCGAAGGACGGCTCAGATAGACGCCCGCCGGAATCGCGACGATGATCGCGAGCACGCCCGCCACCACGACCATCATCATCATGTGCACGCCCTGATAGACGATGTCGCTGCGGTACTGCACGATGCTTTCCCACCAACTATCCGCGTGCGCCTGCGTGCTCAATGCAAGCAGCGCGACTGACAAGAGGCGTTTCATGCGTGCTCTCCTGCGGGAAGCTTCAACATATCGACGATGCGTTCCTGACTCACATAGCCGACGAAGCGGCCGTCGTCATCGATGGCGGGCATCCACGATGCGCCGCTCGCGAACATCGTCGAAACCACTGTGCGCAGGTCATCTTTCTGGCTCGCGGTGGCCTGCACGGGCAGCGCGTGCGCCGCCGTGATCGGGCCTTCGACTTTCAGCAGGCGGTCGACCGTGAGATAGCCGTGCGGTTTGTCGGCGGCATCGACGAGCACGATCTGTTCGACACCGTGCTTTTCCATCATCGCGCGGGCGCGCGTGCTGTCCTCGCCGACGCGCACGAGGCAGTCGCATGCGCCGAGCGCATCGCGGGCACGCAGCAGACGCAGACGCTTGAGCGCCCGGTCCGAACCGACGAAGCCTGCGATGAACGGCGTCGCGGGCCGCGCGAGAATGTTGTCCGGCGAATCGAATTGTTCGAGATGGCCGTTGCGGAAGATCGCGATCTTGTCGGCCATTTTCACGGCTTCGTCGATGTCGTGGCTCACGAACATGATCGTCTTCTTCACCTGCTTCTGAATGCGCAGGAACTCGTCCTGAATCAGTTCGCGGTTGATCGGATCGATGGCGCCGAACGGTTCGTCCATCAGCATGACGGGCGGATCGGTGGCGAGCGCGCGGGCCACGCCCACGCGTTGCGCCTGACCGCCCGACAGATCCTTCGGATAGCGCGTGAGGTACGTGGCCGGATCGAGCGCCACGATCTCCAGCAGTTCCGCCGCGCGGCGGCGCGCCTTCGCCTTGTCCCAGCCGAGCAGCGTCGGCACCACGCTGATGTTTTCCTCGACCGTCATGTTCGGAAAGAGCCCGATCTGCTGGATCACATAACCGATGCGGCGACGCAACTCGACGACTTCGAACTCGTCCGTATCGCGTCCTTCCAGATAGATCTTGCCGGAGGTGGGACGCACGAGACGGTTGATCATCTTGAGCGTCGTGGTCTTGCCGCATCCCGACGGCCCGAGCAGCACGCAGATCTCGCCCGCGCCGACTTCCATGTTGATGCCGTCGACGACCGGGCTCGCCGCGCCGTCATATCGCTTGGTAAGGTTGGAGAGCTTGATCATGATCTATTGCGCGTGTCCGGTTTGTTTGCGAAAGCCCGTCATGGCGGAGAGACGCAGCGCGAGGCTGCCTGCGCGGGAAGGCGCGCGAAGACCCTTGGGCGTGAGAAAGCGTTGAACCCATGAAAGACCGATATCGGCGGCGATGGCGAGCACGCTCACCAGAATCGCGCCAGCGATCAACTGACGCGGGTCCGATTGCGAAATGCCGCGGCTGATGAGCTTGCCGAGGCCGCCCGCGCCGATATACGCCGCGATCGCCGCGATGCCCACGTTGATCACCACTGCCATGCGCACGCCGGCCATGATGATCGGCAACGCGATCGGGATCTCGACCTTGCGCAGACGCTCGCCGGTCGTCATGCCCATGCCGCGCGCGGCTTCACGCAGCGCCGGATCGATATTGGTGATCGCGGTGTAGGTGTTGCGCACGATCGGCAGTTGCGAATAGAGGAAGAGCGAGATGACCGTCGGCAGAAAGCCGATGCCCTGGCCGATCACGGAGAGGACGGGGATCATCAGGCCGAACAGCGCGACGGAGGGAATCGTCATGATGATCGCGGCGACATACAGCACGATCTTCGCGAGGCGTTGATTGATGGTGATGACGATGCCGAGCGGCACGCCGGTGATGATCGCGAGTCCGACGCCCACTCCGACGATCTCGATGTGCTCGGCGGTCATCCTGGCGATGCTTGCCAGGTTGTCCCAGATGAAGGCAAGGGTTTCCACTATGTCTCCTGAGCTCCTTCGTTGAAGAGCCGTGTCTGTGTTTGGGTCCTGCTATGGACTAAACGATAGAGCGGAGTGGGGACATATGGCTAACATCGACCCGACATTGTTTGTCACAAAAGCGGCATGACGCACACGTGACTACAATTTGTTCTTTTAAATCAGACGTGTATGAAACTAGGGGAATGTACGGTACGGTCAATGCGATGCGGCATCGCGGCGCACGCGCAGGTTGCGCCAGGCGAGCGCGAGGAGGGCGGCGGTCACGCACATCGAGAAGAAATACAGGCCCGCCGGACCCAGGCAAGTCATCACGAACGAAGCCGCGATCGGGCCGATACTGCCGCCGAGCGCGAACGTCAACAGCAGGCCGGCGCTCACCGCCACGCGTTGATGCGAAGCGATCCAGTCGTTCGCGTGCGCGACCGATACGCCGTAGATGGTGAAGATGAGACTCACGAAGAGATACGCGACGGGTTGCACGAACGCCGCGCCGTGAAAGACGAACAGCGTGGCGCTCGCGATCATCAGCGTGAAGGCAATGCCGCGAATCACGCGCGTGCGATCGAGCCTGTCCGACAGATGAGCGAGCGGCCATTGCGGCAGCAGCGCCGCGATCAGCGCGACGCCCATGAAATGCGATATCTCGTCGACGGCATAACCCGCGCCGCGCATGTACACGGGATAGAGCGCATAGAACGTGCTGTTGAGCAGACCCGACGCGAAGCATCCCCATAACGCGAGCGGCGCGTCGCGCCATAGCGCCGGCAACGCCTTGAGCTTTGTCTTCGGCGGCGATTCGAGCGGACCGGCCGGCTCGGGCCGTTCATCGCTGTTCGCGACGGCAACGCGCGCGAGACTCGCGGGCACGAGCGACAGCGCGAAGAGGCCCGCCACGAGGCTGAACAGTTCGAAGCCATTCGGACTCGCGACGCCGATGAGAAACTGCCCCGCGCCCACGCACAGATAGGTGGTGATGAGATACACGGAGAACACTCGTCCGCGAAAGGCATTGGGCGCGACGCCATTGAGCCAGCTCTCCATCACGGCGAAGATGCCGACGAGCGAAAAGCCCGTCATGAAGCGCAACGCCATCCAGACGGGCGCCTGCGAACTGACCGCATAACCGAGCGCGCTGCACGCGGCGAGCGCCGCGAAGGCCGCGAACGCGCGATGATGCCCGACGCGCGCGATGATCGCGGAGCCGCGCCATGCGCCGAGCATGAAGCCCGTGTAATAGGCGGCCTGAACGAAGCCGATCGTCGAAGCCGGAAAGTTCGCATGGACCATGCGCAGCGCGACCAGTGTGCCGAGCAGGCCATTGCCCATCACGAGCAGCGCGAAGCCGAGCAACAGGCTGGCGATCGACGAAACGATGCGGCCAAAAGGAGGCCCGGTGTCATCGCGTTTATGGCATTCACCCGCAACACTCATGCTGCCCAGTTCTTCAGTGCTCACGCTCTCGCCTCGAATGAATGCGCGCCGGATCGACGGCTCACTATAAGGACGGGACCGCACCGGCGTGTAGCACGGGAGCGACATCGCCTTGCACGCAGGCGGCATTGTGCGTTGGACAGGCCGGGCGCGGTGTTTGCTCATGTGTTGGTGACATCATCCTGTCATACGGAAATGGACCAATCACTGAAACGCCTGACAGAAAGAATCGCGCGGCAGATCGCAGAGCGCGAGGCGTCGCTCGTGTCTCTGCGCGCGAGCGCGGAGCATGCGCAGACGAAACACGACCGCGAGCGCATTCTTCTGACGCTCGCCGTGCTCGACGACGAACTCGCCGGATGGCGACAGGTAGCTGCCCGCATCGAGCAGTCGGTGTTGTTCGAACCGCGGCAGCATCGCGCCATTCGCATGCCGGCGCTGCGCTAATTCGAGCACGCGCTGCGTGCGCGCCCGATTTGTTGCAACATGACGTGAGACCCCCGATTTCGAACGAATACACGTGCGCGCGTCACGGTCGCGACGATCGGCACGCCGCGCGTTTTCCATGGAGAACCGCAATGACCGTTTCGAATGACACGCCTGTCTGGTTCATCACCGGATGCTCGACCGGTTTCGGCCGGGAACTGGCGTCGGCGGTGATCGGGAAGGGCTGGCGTGCGGTCGTGGCCGCGCGCGATCCGGACAGTGTCGCCGATCTCGTCGAACGCGCCGGAGATCGCGCGATCGCGGTGCGTCTCGACGTCACGCGCGCCGATGAAATCCGCGCAGCGGTCGACGATGCTCATGCCGCTTTCGGCCATATCGACGTGCTCGTGAACAACGCGGGTTTCGGCTATCTCTCGGCCGTGGAAGAGGGCGAAGACGACGAAGTGCGCGCGATGTTCGAGACGAATTTCTTTGGCGCCGCCGCGATGATCCGGGCCGTGCTGCCGCGCATGCGCGAGCGTCGCTCGGGGCACGTGGTCAACATTACGTCGGTGGGTGGGCTCGTCGGCAATCCGGGCAGCGGTTATTACGCGGCGACGAAGTTCGCGCTCGAAGGCCTCGGCGAAGCGCTCGCGCGCGAAACCGAAACGCTCGGCATCAAGGTGACGGCGGTCGAGCCGGGACCGTTCCGCACGGATTGGGCGGGGCGGTCGCTGAAGCAGACGCGCAATGTCATCGACGATTACGCGCAGACCTCGGGCGTGCGGCGCGCGGCGATCGCGCAGCGCAGCGGCAAGCAGCCGGGCGATCCGGCGCGGGCCGCGCAGGTGATCATCGAAGCGGTCACGTCGGCCGAGCCGCCGGGGCATCTCGTGCTCGGCGGGCCGGGGCTGGAACTGGTCCGCACGAAGCTCGCGAAGCTCACAGCCGAGATCGATGCCTGGCTGACGCGTAGCGAGTGGACCGACAGCCCGGAGCGCTGATCATCATGAGGCCGTTGTGCGCGGAGGAACGACATATTCTCTCGCTCGTCGCCGATGACGCCGCGGCGCTGCACGTCGCGCCGCCACGCGTGCGCTTCGTCGCGGTTTCCGCCGGACCGTGCTATGAGGCCTTGTTCAACCGCATCGAGATCGATCGCGCCACGCTCGCGTTGCCGGAGCCGCTCCTGTGTATCGTCGTGGCGCACGAAGTCGGCCATGCGACGCAACGCAGGACGATGCTCATCGACTTCGCGTGGACGAGCCTCTGCGTTGCCATGCTCTTCGCGATCCCGTGCGTGTTCTTCGCCAGCTCATCCGATGAAGACCTGTGGCGCGTGAGCGTTCCCGGTCTCGGTTTCGTGCTGGCGTACATCGCGTGCTGGAAGATTCGGCGCGCGCATGGTGCAAGCCGTTCGGCCGCTCTCGAACTCGATGCCGACGCGAAAGCCGCATCGATCTGCGGTCCTGCATCGGCGCTCGCCGCGCTCGAAGCGATGGCCGCGCGCGGACACATCGACGCTGCACGCATCGAAGCGATGCGTGCGCTTTCTTACAAATAGCTTCCTAAAAAAGACGAAGCACGCGCACCCGGTCGAGGATGCGCGTGCTTTTATCAATCAAAAAGGCTTACTGCGCGGGTGCGGCGGGAGGCGGCGTCGTCGTTGACGAGGACTTCTTGTGGTGTTTCTGGCCCTTCTTGTGATACGCGGGGCGCGACTTATTGGACGGATAGTCCGCAGCCGCGAACGACAGTGTCGGCGCAGCGAACGCTGCCAGGACCAGAAGCACGAGGGATTTCTTCAAGGACGTTTTCATCGCAGACTCGTTTGGAGGTGATGGCCTTAGAAACCGGCAAAGCAACGCGGGAATTGCCGCTTCGCACGGTGAGCAACATGAGACTCGATTCCGGTGCAACAAAGAGGGCCACTGTCCCGGTCGCGTTCAACCATCTGAGCGCCGGGCGGCGGTCCTGCTTCGGCAACAGTATATTGCACAAAAAAGTGCAATTTCAGTGAAGGGGTACTCAAGTGCCTGATCAAGCAAGATTTTGTCGCTTCGTAGTGCTTCGATAGCTGCGTTTGAGCGCGGGTGGGTCCGCGACAAATGTCATCGACTGCATCTACTATCGTGCCTGTTCTCAACTCAGGGACGACCCAGTGAAAGAAGACGACATCCGCAGGAATGCCTTCGCCATGCCTGTGCACAATCCCGCCTACCCGCGTCCGCCGTTCCGTTTCCTCGAGCGCGAGTACTTCATCATCTCCTATGAGACCGATCTCGACGCGTTGCGCGCCGTGGTGCCCGAACCGCTCAAGGTGGACAACGGTCTCGTGCATTACGAATTCATTCGCATGCCGGATTCATCGGGCTTCGGCGACTACACCGAAAGCGGTCAGGTGATCTCCGTCATCGATCCGGATGGCAACAGGGGCAGCTACACGCACGCGATGTATCTCGACGACGAAGGCCCGATCGCGGGTGGCCGCGAGATCTGGGGCTTTCCGAAGAAGCTCGCGTCGCCGCGTCTTGGCGTCGATGGCAAGGACACGCTGCTCGGCACGCTCGATTACGGCACGCAACGCATCGCGACGGGCACGATGGGCTACAAGTATCGTCCGCTCGATCTGGAAGCCGAGCGCAAGAAGCTCGCCGATACGCCGAACTATCTGCTGAAGGTCATCCCGCATGTCGACGGCACCGCGCGCGTGTGCGAACTGGTTCGCTTCTTTCTGCGCGATGTGAGCGTGATCGGCGCATGGGAAGGGCCGGCCGCGCTCGAACTGCATGCGCACGCGCTCGCGCCCGTGGCCGATCTGCCGGTGCGCAAGGTCGTCGGCGCGCGGCATGTCATTGCGAATCTCACGCTCGATATCGGCGAAGTCGCCTACGACTATCTCGCGCCGCCCGACGAACTCAAACTCGCCGTCAATCAATAAATTCGCATCAATCGAAAGGATCAACCAAATGGCATTGCAAGGAAAAGTCGCGCTCGTCACGGGCGCAGCGAGCGGCATCGGCGAACAGACCGCGAGGAAGCTCGCGGCAGACGGCGCGGCGGTCGTCATCGCCGATCTGAATCTCGCGAATGCGCAGACGGTCGCGGACAGCATCGTCGCGGCGGGCGGCAAGGCAATCGCCGTGTCGATGGACGTGACGAGCGAAGACGCGGTGAACGCGGGCATCGAAGAAACGGTGGCGAAGCTCGGCGGCATCGATGTGCTGGTATCGAACGCGGGCATCCAGATCGTCGCGCCGATCGAAGAGTACGCATATGCGGACTGGAAGAAGATGCTCGCGATCCATCTCGACGGCGCGTTCCTGACGACGAAAGCCGCGATCAAGCATATGTACGCATCGGGCAAGGGCGGCTCGATCATCTACATGGGATCGGTGCACTCGCATGAGGCATCGAAGCTGAAGTCGGCGTATGTCACGGCGAAGCACGGCTTGCTGGGACTGGCGCGCGTCGTCGCGAAAGAAGGCGGTCCGCGTGGCGTGCGCGCCAATGTGGTGTGCCCCGGTTTCGTACGCACGCCGCTCGTCGAGAAGCAGATTCCCGAGCAGGCGAAGGCGCTCGGCATCTCGGAAGAAGACGTCGTGAAGAACGTGATGCTGAAGGAAACCGTCGATGGCGAATTCACGACCGTAGCCGATGTCGCGAACACGGTCGCGTTCCTCGCGGGCTTCGAATCGAATGCGCTGACGGGGCAGTCGGTCGTCGTGAGCCACGGCTGGTTCATGCAATAAGGAGAATTCATGCGCCGCAGTCAACGCAACACACTCACGCGGCCGAACGATGTCGCGCTGCCGGACTACGATGATGTTTGCCTCGTGCTGCAAGGCGGCGGCGCGCTGGGTTCATATCAGGCCGGCGTGTTCGAAGGGCTTGCCGAAGTCGGCGTCGAACCGACGTGGACGTCGGGCATTTCCATTGGCGCGCTGAATACCGCGATCATCGCGGGCAATGCGCCTGAAGACCGCGTGGCCGCGCTGCGCGGTTTCTGGAACACGATCTGTCAGCCCGCGGATCTGATCGGGCACGTGGGCGCGTTCGTGCCCGCCGCCTTCGGCTTCGCCAATCTCGGCCGCAAGTTTTCGAGCATGTGGGCGGCGGCGCGCGCGCTGACCGAAGGACAGAAAGGTTTCTTCTCGCCACGCGTGCAGGTGCCGTCGATCCAGACGAAGAGCAGGCGTCCCAGCGAAGTGAGCTACTACGATACCTCGGCGCTGCGCGCAACGCTGCTGCAATTCGCCGATTTCGATCGCATCAACGATGGGCCGATGCGAGTGTCGGTGGGCGCGGTGAATGTGCGTACCGGCAATCTCGTCTACTTCGACAATACGAAGATGCGTCTCGCGCCCGAGCATTTCATGGCCTCGGGTGCGTTGCCGCCGGGCTTTCCGGCGGTGGAGATCGATGGTGAGTTCTACTGGGACGGCGGCCTCGTATCGAATACGCCGCTGACGGAAATCATCCGCGAAAGCCAGCACAAGGACACGCTCGTATTTCAGGTAGATCTGTGGAGCGCGCGCGGCACGCTGCCCGGCGATTTTCTCGATGTGAGCGAGCGCACGAAGGACATTCAGTATTCGAGCCGGACGCGCGCGATCACCGACTTCGTTTCGCATAACCAGAAGCATGCGCGGCTCATCAAGGAACTGCTGGAGCACGTTCCCGAGAAAGTGCGGCGCACGCATCCGGGGTTGCGCGAGGCGCAGCAGGTCGCGGATGGCGGCGCGGTGAACGTCGTGCATCTCATCTACAAGAACAAGTTCTTCGAAGGACACTACAAGGACTTCGAGTTCAGCAACGACACGATGGACGAACACTGGGCGAGCGGTCTCGACGACATTCGCCGCTCGTTCGGGCATCCGGAGTGGTTCGAGGTGCCGAGCCATGATCTCGGCTTCGTGACGCATGACGTGCACCGCTTCGAGCCTGCGCCGAAGGCGACCGCCGAGATGCCGAAGGCGGTGGCGCAGAAGCTGGATGATGTGGATGTGGTCGAAGGGATTTGAAGCCGACGCGGGTTTCCATTACGCTGATCCACTCGTCACGACTTCGAGTAACGTCATGCCCGCCTGGAAGCCCGCCGCTTACCCCTCCGTCAGCCCCTATCTCGTCTGCGCCAACGCCGAAGCGATCATCACGTTTCTCGAACGTGTCTTCGAAGGCGCATTGATCCGCCGTTTCGATCGTCCCGACGGCTCGCTGATGCACGCCGAGGTACGCATCGACGACAGTGTCGTGATGATCGGCGGCGGCGCGACGGATCAGCAATCGTCCGGTCCGCACATCCACGTCTATGTGCCCGACGCGCAAGCCGTCTACGACCGCGCGTTGCAACACGGCGCGCGCAGCGTGCAGGCGCCCGAGCGCAAACGCGCCGATGACGACTTCCGTGGCGGCTTTTGCGATGCCGCCGGCACGACGTGGTGGGTCGCGACACAGTAACCGGCTAACGTTTTTTTCTCCTCGCGCGCGCCTCGGGCTTGCCGAGACTCTCGCGCAGCGCGTCCGTCAGCGTGTTCAGAAACTGATCGACCACGGGCGGCAGACGGCGCTCGCGCATCACCGTCACCTGCAGCAGACGTTCGTTGAGCAAAGGCTCGTCGATAGGCGTGGCGACGAGCGTCTGCCGGCCGGGATCGCCTTCGAGCGCGACCGCGCTGCCCAGCGTGATCGCGCCAGTGAGCGCGGCGAAATGATGCATGGCGCTCGAGTTGTTGCTCGTAAGAACCGGCTCCAGATGCACGCCGCGCGCCGAACAACACCAGTCGATCAACTGGCGCACGGTGGTGCCGCGATCGAGCACGGCAGTGGGGTACTGAAGGATATCGTCGAGCGTGAGGCCTGGCTTGCCCGCGAGCGGATGCGTCGGCGGCAGCAACGCGCACACCGGCGCCTTGACGCTGTATTCGACGCTCAGCGCCGTCGATGTCGAGGTCGAAAACGCGAGCCCGATATCCACTTCGCCGCTCGCGACCCAATGCTCGACTTGCCCGGGCGTGCCGGAGCGCATCACGAAGCGCGTGCGCGGGTGCTCGCGATAATGCGCCGCCATCACGCTCGGCAGAAAGCAGCGCGTGAAACCCTCCGTGCAGCCGATGCGTACGATCCCGCGCCCGAGCGCATGCATGTCCGAGATTTCGTCGAGCACCGCGTCGCCATCCATCAACGCGCGACGCGCGTGCTGCACCAGCAGTTCGCCCGCTTCGGTCAGGATCATGCCGCGCGGCATGCGCTCGAATAGCGGCGTGCCCGCCTGTTCCTCCAGTTTCGCGATCTGCCGGCTGATCGCCGATACCGCCACGTGAAGCTGTTCCGATGCCGCCGCGAGCGAGCCGACGCGCGCGACTTCCACGAAGTATTTGAGTGCGATGCCATGCAGCACGAAGCTTTCCCCGATCGTCGAGCGTTGCCTTTTTGGCAATGCTATCCGCAAATTTTGAAATTGTCGCGAATTATTGGCGTTCCTAGACTGGCCGGAATTGCAGTGATCATTTCATCCGGAGACGTCGTGAAAGAGCCCCATAACACTCGAAAAACCGCCATCGATATAGCGTGCCAGTCGTTCGATTCGGGCGTGTTTTTGGCCGATTTGCAGCGCCGCGTCGCGGTTCGCACCGAGAGCCAGAACGGGCCGAATGCCGCGCTGCACGCCTATCTGACCGATGAAGTCAGCGACACGCTCGCGCGTCTCGGCTTCACGGCGCGCGTGATCGAGAACCCCGTCGCCGACGGCCCGCCGTTTCTGATCGCCGAACGGCACGAGTCGGACCGCGCGCCGACCGTGCTGACCTACGGCCACGGCGATGTCGTGCGCGGCTACGACGAGCAATGGCGCGCGGGCCTGAAGCCGTGGGAGATCGTCGTCGACAAAGACCGCTGGTACGGTCGCGGCACCGCCGACAACAAGGGCCAGCATTCGGTCAACTTCGCGGCGCTCGCAGCGGTGCTCCAGGCGCGCGACGGCAAGCTCGGCTACAACGTGAAGGTGATCTTCGAGACCGGCGAGGAAATCGGTTCGCCGGGTCTCGACGAAGTCTGCGCCGCGCACAAGGACGCGCTCGCAGCCGACGTGTTCATTGCGTCCGATGGCCCGCGCGTCTCGGCGGAGCGACCGACGCTCTTTCTCGGTTCGCGCGGCGGCGTGCCGTTCGAACTGACGGTCGATCTGCGCGAAGGCGGGCATCACTCGGGCAACTGGGGCGGCGTGCTGCGCAATCCGGCGGTCGTGCTGTCGCATGCGATCGCGAGTCTCGTCGATCGCGACGGGCGCATCGCTGTGGAAGGATTGCGGCCGCCGCCGATTTCCGCTGCGGTCCGCGCCGCGCTCGCCGATATCGAACTGGGCCGCGACGAAAGCTCGCCCGAGATCGATCCGACCTGGGGCGAACCGGGCCTGACGCCGACCGAACGCGTGATCGGCTGGAATGCGCTCGAAGTGCTCGCGATGAAATCCGGCAACGCCGATGCGCCCGTCAACGCGATTCCGCCCGCTGCGAAAGCGGTGTGTCAGTTGCGCTTCGTCGTCGGCACGGACTGGGAGAACTTGCAGACGCATCTCGAACGCCATTTCGCGGCGCACGGCTTCACCGAAGTGAGCGTGAAGGCGACGCGCGGCACGCCCGCGACGCGTCTCGAACTCGACGATCCGTGGGTCCACTGGGCGCTCGATTCGATGCGCGCGACCACCGGCAAGAAGCCGGCCTTGCTGCCGAATCTCGGCGGCACCGTGCCCAACGACGTCTTCGCGAAAACGCTCGGCCTGCCGACGCTCTGGGTGCCGCATTCATATCCCGCCTGCAATCAGCACGCGCCGAACGAGCACGTGCTCGCGCCGGTCATGCGCGAATCGCTCGGCCTGATGGCGGGCCTCTGGTGGGATCTCGGCGAAGCGGGCGAGGCGATCGTCGCCACGCGCAACGCCCGTTGACAGACGACTTCACTCACACGCGGACATCATGAACAAAAAGCCTCTGAGTCTGACGCAGATCGTGCTCGCGACTTCGGTCGGCAACGCGCTCGAATGGTTCGATATCGCGATCTATGCGTTTTTCGCGGTGTATATCGCGAAGAACTTTTTCCCGGCCGCGAACGAGACAGCGTCGATGCTGCTCACCTTCGGCTCGTTCGGCGCATCGTATCTGGTGCGGCCGATCGGCGGCATGGTGCTCGGCGCCTATGCCGACAAGCGCGGGCGCAAGGCGGCGCTGATGATGTCGGTCGGCCTGATGATGATCGGCACGGCGATCATCGCGGTGATTCCGACTTACGCGTCGATCGGGCTGATCGCGCCGGCGGGCGTGTTCATCGCGCGTCTGATCCAGGGCTTTTCGGCGGGCGGGGAGTTCGGCGCGTCCACGGCCATGCTGATCGAGCACGCGCCCGACCGGCGCGGCCTGCTCGCGAGCTGGCAATTCGCGACGCAAGGACTCGCGACCTTGCTCGCGTCGCTCTTCGGTTTCGCGCTCGCCAAGCTGATGCCCGCCGCCGAACTCGCCGCGTGGGGCTGGCGCATTCCGTTCTTCTTCGGCTTGCTGATCGGGCCGGCGGGCCTGTTCCTGAGGCGCTATCTGGAAGACGCGACCGATTACACCGAAGCCGAACACACGGCCACGCCGGTGCGCGATGTGTTCGCGCGGCAAAAGACCTTGCTGCTGATTTCGATCGGCGCGCTGACGGTATCGACGGCAGTGAACTATCTGCTGCAGTACGTGCCGACCTTCGCGATGCGCGAGCTGCATCTCGATGCCTCGACGGGCTTCGCGGCGAGCACCGTCGCGGGATTGATGCTGACCTTGGTCACGCCGTTCGCGGGCCATCTGTCGGACAAGATCGGGCGCGTGAAGCAGATGTCGACCGCCGCGTTGCTGCTCTTCGTGACGGGGTATCCGGCGTTCGCGTATGTCGTCGGGCATGTGTCGGTGCCGGCGCTGTTCGCGCTCGTCGCGTGGCTCGCGCTGCTCAAGGCGATCTACTTCGGCGCGTTGCCGGCGCTGATGTCGGAGATCTTTCCCGTGTCGACGCGCGCGACGGGCATGTCGATCGGCTATAACATCGGCGTGACGGTGTTCGGCGGCTTCACGCCCGCGATCATCATCTGGCTGCTGAGCGCGACCGGCAGCAAGGCGGCGCCAAGCTTCTACATGATGTTCACGGCGATGATCAGTCTCGCGGCGCTGGCTGCGGTGAGCCGGGGCAAGGGCGGGATGGGGGCGTTGCGCGTCGCGGCGTGAGGGCGGCTGCCCGCCGCATGCAGCGGGCAGTCCTCGCACAGCCGTCCTTACTTGACCTCTTTTCTCTCGATCTTCTTGCCCGTCTCCTTGATGTAGCGCTCGACATACTCGTCGGTGAGCTTGCGGATCGCGCGTCCGATCTTCCGGTAGTCGGACTCGTTGAGATTCGCGAGCGATACACGCCCCGACGGATGCTTCGTGCCGAAGCCCATGCCCGGCAGCAGCACGACGCGCGCGTCGGTCGCCAGACGGAACAGCAGTTCCGACGCCTCGGTGTGCTTGAGCAGCCAGTCGACGAATTCGCGCCCGTACGCACGCTCGCCGAAATACTCCATGTCGATGATCGAGTAGTAGTCGACCTGATTCGCGTCCTTTTCGTCGAACGCAATGCCGATCTCTTCATAAAGCGCGCGCTTGCGGCTGCGGATCAGGCGCTTGAGCGCGTCCTTGTAGGCATCCGGCGTGTCCATCAGCGAGAACAGCGAGAACAGCACCATCTGCACTTGCTGAGGCGTCGACAGTCCCGCGGTGTGATTCAGCGCGACAGTGCGGCTGTCCGCAACCAGCCGGTCGATGAACTTCAGCTTGTCCGGCTCGGTCGTGATCGACTCGTAGCGATGGTGCAGGATCTTCTTCGTGTCCTTCGGCAACTCGGAAATCAGCTTGTCGAGGATGTTGTCCTTGTGCGTCGCGATCGTGCCGAGCCGCCAGCCCGTCGCGCCGAAATACTTCGAGTACGAGTAGACGAGAATCGTGTTCTTCGGCGCGAGCGCGAACAGCGACACGAAGTCGTCGGCGAAGGTGCCGTACACATCGTCCGTCAGCAGGATCAGATCGGGGCGTTCCTTGACGATCTGCGCAATGTATTCGAGGCTCTCGTCGCTGATCCTCACAGAGGGCGGATTGCTCGGGTTCACGAGGAAGAACGCCTTCACCTTCGGATCGCGCAGCTTGTCGAGTTCGGCCTTCGAGTATTGCCAGTTGTTCTCGACATCGGCGTCCAGATTCACGACTTTCAGGTCGTACTCGCCGAGCGTCGGAATCTCGATGTACGGCGTGAAGATCGGGCGGCCGAGCGCGATGGTGTCGCCCGCCTTGATCAGATGGTTCTGCTTCATCGTGTTGAAGATGTACGTCATCGCGGCCGTGCCGCCTTCGACGGCGAAGATGTCGAACTCGCCGACGAACGGATACTTGCCGATCATCTCGCGCCGCAGATATTGCCCGACGATGACTTCCGAGAGCTTGAGCATCCGGTCCGGCACCGGATAGTTCGACGCGAGAATGCCTTCGCACATCTCATAGAGGAAATCGTTGCCCGACAGGCCGAGCTGATCGCGCACATACGACACCGCGCCCGCGAGAAACGCGATGCCGGGCACGCCCTTGTTCTCGCGCAGGAACAACTCGAAGCGCTCGCTCAGCCCTTCACGCTTCGGAAAACCGCCGACGCCCTCGGGCATGTACGCGAACGAGCGCTCCGACTCGCGCATCGCAAAGAGACCGAGCTGCCAGAAGCCGTGGCGCGGAATCGTCGCGAGAAAGTTCGGGTTGCCGCGTCCGGCGTTCAGCATCGAGATATTGGCCGGACGTTCGACCGCTCCGCCGCCCGCCGCCTTGATCAGCTCGTCTTTCAGTTCGAACGGACTCAATGCCTGCAGCGCTGCCTGATCCTTGCTCTTGTTGGCCTTTGCCATGATGCGTTCTCCAGTGAAAGATTCAAACCAGACCGACGACGAGCGGTCCCAATAATGTGAGCAGCACGTTCGCGATCGCGTAGGTGATTGCGAACGGGACGGTCGGCACGGCGCTTTCGGCCTTGTCCAGCACGCCGCCGAAAGCCGGGTTCGCGCTGCGCGAGCCGGACAGCGCACCCGCCAGAATCGCCGCGTTGTCGTACTTCAGCACGTAGCGACCGAACAGCATCGTGAGCAGCAGCGGGACCATCGTCACGACCACGCCGAGCAGGAAGATCGTGACGCCGAGCTGCTTGATCGTCGTCACGGCCTGCAATCCCGAGTTCAGACCGACCACCGCGACGAACGCCGCCAGCCCGAAGTCCTGCAACAGGCGCGATGCGGCGGGCGGCATCACGCCGTACATCGGATGCTTGCCGCGCATCCAGCCGAACACGAGGCCCGCGAGCAGGCAGCCGCCGCCCGACCCGAGCGTGAGCGGCACGCCGCCGATATTGACCACGACCAGCCCGATCAACAGGCCCACGAACATGCCGACGCCCATATAGATGAAGTCGGTCTTGATCGAGTAGGGCAGCTCGTAGCCCGTCGCCTCCACCGCGCGCTTCGTGTCTTTCGCGGAGCCGAAGTAGGTGAGCACGTCGCCGTGTTCGAGCTGTGTCTCGGGCAGAATCGGCACCGGCTGGCCGACGCGCGTGATGCTTTCGAGGAAGACGCCGTGGCGCAGATCGCGGTCGACGGTCTCGCGCACTTTCTGGATCGTCGTGTGGTTCAGGCCTTTCGCGGTGAACACGGCCTGGCGCGTCTGCATGACCGCGCTGACATCGGTGACGTCCGATATTTCCGTGCCGATCCTGGGCGCGACGGGCACCATGCCCTCGCGCCGCCCGACCACGAGCACGATGTCATCGGCGGCGAGCACGACGTCCGGCCCCGGCTCGATCTCCTTGCCCGCGCGCCGGATCTTCTCGACCGACACGAAATCTTGCGCCGCCATTTCGATCTCGGAGACCTTGCGTCCCGCCGCCGGTCCGACCCTGAACGCCCGTCCGACCAGTTCGGGCAGCGCCGCGAGTTGCCCCGGCCCGCGCGACGGCGTGCCGCCCGCGAGCTTCGCTTCGGCATCGAGCGCGGCGGAGCGCAGGTCGCGTCCCATGAACTTCGGCAGGATGTTCACGCACACGATGATCGCGCCGAGCGAGCCGAACACGTAGGTCACCGCGTACGCAATGGCGACGTCCGACTGCAGCGATTTCACTTCTTCGGCGGGCAGGCCGAGCCGCGCGATGGCATCGCCCGCCGTGCCGATGATGGCTGACTGCGTGAGCGCGCCGCCTGCGAGGCCCGCTGCGAGCCCCTTGTTCAGATGGAAAATCTTCGCGCAGATGATGACGGTCACGAGCGCCGATACGGCCAGAAACACCGCCATCGCGATTTCACGCAGCGTCTTGCGGTTGAGCGAGTTGAAAAAGCCCGGCCCCGAGTCGTAGCCGACCGCGTAGATGAAGACGGCGAACATCACCGCTTTCACGCCGTTGTCGATCGACACGCCCGCCTGGCTGATCACCACGGCCGCCAGCAGCGAGCCGCCCACGCCGCCGAGCTGGAACTTGCCGAAGTTGATCTGGCCGATGAAATACCCCACGGCCAGCGACAGGAACAACGCTATCTCGGGTGACTTGTGAAAGATGTTGTGTATCCAGTCCATCGTGCCCTCTCATTGAAAACGCGAACATGTACTATGCACCGATGTGGTGCTGTCTTCCTTGCTCAATCGCAAAGCCGCGCCTCCCTGACGATCGACGCCGGTTGTGTCCAATTGGCGCATGGCGCCCCTTCAGCCCTGGAACTGCGCGGCCAACCCGACGACCACCGGCCCCATCAGCGGCAACAGAATGTTCGACAGCGCATAGGTGATCGTGTAGCCGATGACGGGCGTCGAATTGCCGGTGACGGCCACGAGCGCGCTGATCGCGGGCGTGCTGCACTGCTGGCCGGCGATTGCCCCGAGCAGCATCGGCGGATCGAGTTTCAGGAACATCCTGCCGATCCACAGCGAAAGCAGACCCGGCACCAGCACCATCAGAATGCCGACGACCGGCAGCGCGAGGCCGTACTGATGCACGAGCTTGATCGCATCCGGCCCGGCCGAAAGGCCGACTGCGGCGATGAAGGTCGCGAGCCCGAAGTCCTTTAGGATCTGCGCTGCCGCCGGCGGCAGCGAACCGACGATCGGATGGAACGAGCGGATCCACCCGAACAGCAGTCCCGACAGCAGACATCCGCCGCCCGTGCCGAGCGCGAGCGTGACGCCGCCGAACGTGCCCGACAGCCGGCCGATCGCCATGCCGACCAGCACGCCCAGGCCGAGATACACGAAGTCGGTCTTCAAGGTGGCCGGCAGCAGATAACCGAGCCGCTGCGCGCCGCGCAGCACGTCGGCCTTCGCGCCGACCAGCGTCAGCACGTCGCCGCGATTGAGCACGGTGCCGGGCAGCGCGGGCACGCGGTTCTCCATCCGCGTCACGGCCGCGATGTAGATGCCGCGTCCCTGCGCGGGGTCCGCGCGCTCGCGCAACTGACGGATCGTCGCGCCGTGGGCGTCCTTGCGCGTGAGCACGACGTCGACCATGTCGGCGAGCGCCGTCGAAAAATGATGACCCGACGCGACCTCTTCACCGAGCGTCGGCGCTGCCTCGATCAGCGCCTCGCGCCGCCCGCCGACCAGCACGAGATCGTCAGCCGCGAGCATCAGGTCAGGCGCGACGGCCAGCGGCGCGCCGCCGCGCTCGATCTGCTCGACGGTCAGGTTGTGGCCGTATTGCGCCTCGAACGCGCCGACCGTGATGCCCGCCGCGCGGCCCACGCGAAACGCGCGCCCCACGAGCGCGGGCGCGGCGAGCCGCTCGCCATCGCCCAGCGAATCGCCGCCGCCGAGCTTGCGCCACACGCGCTCGGCTTCTTCGCGCAGATCGACGCGCATCAGCAGCGCCGCGAACTGACTCGTGAAGAGCACGATGGTGATAAGCCCGAACAGATAGCTGACGCTGTAGGCGGTGACGATATTCGCCTGCAGGCGCAGCGTGTCGGCGTCGGGCAAGCCGAGCTTCGAGACAGCTTCCGACGCCGTGCCGATCACGGCCGATTCGGTCGCCGCGCCCGCCAGCAGCCCCGCTGCCGTGCCGGGATCGAGATGCAGCAGCGCGACGGCGAGCAACACGAGCACGAGCACCGAGACGATTTCGACGATAGACAGAACCCCATAGCGCCAGCCGCGCCCGACATTGGCGAAGAACTGCGGGCCACCGGTGAAGCCGAGCGCGAAGATGAAGAGCGCGAACGCGACGTTCTTGAGGTCGGGTGACAGGCGCGCACCCGTCTGGCCGAGCAGCAGCGAAACGATGAGCGTGCCGCACACGCCGCCCAACTGGATCGGGCCGATCTTGAAAGAGCCAATCAGATATCCGAATGCAAGACTCGCGAACAACGCAATTTCCGGCTGAGACCTGAACAATTCAGCGATCATCTACGCGTCCCCGGAAATTTCGTCTATTCGAATGGATTGCTTTTAAATTCCATACGGAAATTTCAACTGACTTTCCAGCCTGAAATGCGCGCGAAGCCTTGACGACGCCAACTTAGAGGCGTCGTCGTTGGTACCGATAATCTAATTACGCAATATAGGCATTCGATTAAATCTATGAAAAATATATTATTGATAGTTGTGAATCGAGTTTCACGATGAATCTAAAGATATCCGCCGACATGCCGATATCGACGTGTACGGATATTCACGTCTGACCGGCCACGCGCGGCCGGTCTTCTTGGTGCAAACGGAGTTCGCTCTTTCATGGCGTTGCTTTTTCTCGTGGCCCTGTTCCTCGCCTGGCCGACGACCGGCCTGTCTCTGATCGCCTACGTCGCCATCCTGCTCGGTCGCGGTTATCTGCGAGGCAAGGCGGCGAAAACCCGCGCCGCCTATCTGGACGCGCAAGCCAGCGCCCGCGCGGCCGCGCAGGCGGGCAGCGCCACGTTGCCGACATCGATTCTCAACCCGGCGTTTCAGAAGCAGCTCGTGATCGAGACGACCAAGGCGGCCGTCGACGCCGGCATGTCGGCGGAACAGGCGAAGACGTGGTTTTCGCAACAGCGCGTGGCCAACGCGGTGATGACCGCAGCCGCCAGCTTTGAAAAGGAAGGCTTCAGCCATTCCGCGCAGATCGTGGGCGCTGCCGATTTCACGAAAGATTTCGCGCGCGCACACCTTCATGCAGCGAACGATGCATGCGAAGAAAAGGGCGATCACGACGCTGCACATGAAAAAGGCAAGGCGCTCTTCGAACAGGGAATGCGCCATGCGCTGCAATTCCGGTCCACGGAAGCGATCGATTGCTACACGCGTTCCATCGAGGCAAGCGCGAATCCGGCGCCGTACATCAATCGGGCGAATCTTTTCGGCAAGCGAATCCGGCACTTCGAAGCATTGCAGGATCTTCTCGAAGCGAAGCGGCTCGACGAAGAACAGGCCAACGAATTCCCGACAGAAATCGCACGCGAGCTCGAACATGCGAATCTGGTCACGCTCGGTTATCGGAATGGCTTTCGCGAGAAGCTGATCGAGGAACTCAAGGACGGCGACACACACGAGATCGCCGGAAGAATGCTGTGCGTGTGCTTCGGGATCGAACCCGGCCGATGGAAGTACAACACGTATGACCAGCCGTTCGTCGAATATCACTTCTTCAATGAACTGGACAACGTGTCGCGATTCGACGATCGGAAGCGCTATCCGGATGTCGCGGAATTCATCGACGCTTACCCGGCTGATTTCATCGCAATGAAAGTCGATGCCTGCCCCGATGCGCAGGCGTATCGGGACATCGAGGTGAAACTGCATAGCCTGCTGTGCTCCTATGATGAGCGGGACATGCAGCGGCTACGCAATTCGATGCTCTATCAGATCCACTGCAAGCTTCTGGAGCGGGATTTCGGCGATATGTGGATGAGTTTTGCGTCGGAATGCGAGGGCGTCACGCGGGAGGCCGCTGAGTTCAGGCAAAGGGAATAGCAGCGTCTGCGTCTCCCAGCGGCCGTTGAGTCTTCGACAGATAACTTAGAGATGTGCGCGCTCGACCTTCGGCATGCCTTTCGATCGCGCCTGCCACAAATCGTAGGTTGCCTGCCGGGCCAGCCACAGATCCGCACGTCCGCCATTCTCCACGCCGAGCCAGCCCTCGATCCGAAGTGCCATTTCGGGCGAGACGCCGGCGCGCTCGTTCAGCACGCGCGACAACGCCACGCGCGTAACGCCGAGTTGCTCAGCCGCTTGAGTAACCGTTAAACCAAGCTCGGGAAGGACGTCTTCCCGAAGCGTTTCACCCGGGTGCGGCGGGTTGAACATTTGAGTCATATTCCGAACCTCAGTGATAGTCCTGGTAATCCACCAGGACGGCGTCGGTGCCTTCGAACCTGAACGTCATCCGCCAGTTTCCGTTTACGCTCACGGAGTAGTGACCGGCCAGATTGCCGTCCAGTCCGTGCAGTCTCCAGCCTGGAACGTTCATGTCCTGCGCAGACTGGGCGACATCGAGTTGAGCCAGTTGACGCCTAAGTTTCGACGCGTGATCCGGCCTGATGCCTGCCTTACTTCCTCGAATGAAAAATTCCTCGAGCCCTTTGTGTCGCCATGACTTGATCATGGTCCTCCCAATGCCTGAAAAGATAAGTCATTTGCATTACTCCAATGGGCACTGATAGTGGTTGTATAGTGTATAGCTGCACTATACAGATGTTGGCGGACGGCGTCAATGTGAGCGCTCCAGAACGTCACCGCGATCGATGTGAGTTTTCTGCAATAGGATCTGCTTAATTCTGGGCGACGGCGGTGACCTTAACGCACCCAGATGTGAGAAAAAATCGAGGCCTTTCGGCGTTTCCACCTATATTTACCACCCCTCCAGCAGTGGTCTACTCATCACACCAGTTGACCACATCCGTGCGCTAAGTCTGGAGGAGACATGAACGTTGCAGAAACGCAGTCCGTCGAGCAATCGGCGATCAGAAAAGTGTCGTGGCGGCTCGTGCCGTTCGTCGCGCTGATGTTCTTCATCAACTTTCTCGACCGGACCGCGATTTCCTTCGCCGGCCCGAACGGGATGACCAAGGATCTCGGTCTCACCGCCGCGCAATTCGGGTTCGCAGCGGGCGTGTTCTTCATCGGCTATATCGTGCTGGAGATTCCCAGCAATCTGGCGCTGCACAAGTTCGGCGCGCGCCGCTGGCTCGCGCGCATCATGGTCACGTGGGGCGTCGTCGCGCTGCTGTTCACGTGGGTCAGCAGCATCAACGGGCTGTATACGCTGCGCTTTCTGCTGGGCGTCGCTGAAGCAGGCTTCTTCCCCGGCGCGATCCTGTTCCTCAGCATGTGGGTGCCGGCGAAGCATCGCAGCCATATTCTCGCGCTGTTCTATCTCGCGCAGCCGCTCACGATCGTCATCGGCGCGCCGCTCGCCGCGCTGCTGATCCAGGCCAACGGGCTGTTCGATCTCGCCGGCTGGCGCATCATGTTCTTCGGCGTCGCGATTCCGGCGATTCTCGTCGGCGTGATCGCGTGGTTCTATCTGACCGACAGACCCGCCGACGCGAAGTGGCTCACGACCGCCGAGCGCGACTGGCTCGTCACGTGTCTGGACGAGGAAGAGCGCGCGAAGGGCGCATCGGCCAAAGGCCACGGCAGTCCGATGGCCGCGCTGATGAGCGGACGCGTGTGGCTCTTCGCGCTGATGTATTTCGGCCTGATCTACGGTCTCTATGCGCTGGCGTTCTTCCTGCCGACGATCATCGGCGGCTTCGAGGCGCGCTTCGGCACGCATTTCAACGTGTTCCAGAAAGGCCTGATCACGGCGGTTCCGTACCTGCCCGCCGCGTTCGCGCTGTTCCTGTGGAGCCGTGACGCGACCAAACGCGGCGTGCGCTCCTGGCATATCGGCGTGCCGGCGCTCGTCGGCGCGTTGAGCGTGCCGCTCGCCATGCAGATGAACTCGCCCGCCGCGACCATCGCCGTGATCACCGTGACGGCCTGCGCGATCTTCTCCGCGCTGCCGAACTTCTGGGCGCTGCCCGCGCGTTTCCTGTCGGGCGCAGCCGCCGCGGCGGGCATCGCGCTCATCAACACCGTGGGCAATCTCGCGGGCTTCGTCGCGCCGTACATCACCGGCATGGCGAAGGACGCGACGGGCTCATACCAACTGCCGATGCTGATCGTCGGCGCCATGATGCTCATGTCCGCCGCGCTCGCTTTCGCCATCGGACGCACGAGCCAGGAGCGGACGCCGGAAGCCGTCGCCGCTAACGCACATTAAACACATTGGAGATATCGACATGAAGGAAAAGATCGCGTTGTTCGGAGCTGGCGGCAAGATGGGCGTGCGCCTCTCCAGCAATCTGCTGAAGTCGGATTATCGCGTCGCGCACGTCGAACCGGGCGCGGCCGGACAGAAGCGCCTGAAGGATGAACTGGGCATCGAATGCGTGTCCGCCGATGCCGCGCTCGACGGCGCACAAGTGGTGATCCTGGCCGTGCCCGATACGCTGATCGGCAAGCTCTCGCACGAGATCGCGCCGAAGCTTACGCCCGGCACGATGGTCATGACACTCGATGCCGCCGCGCCGTTCGCCGGCCACCTTCCGGACCGCAAGGACCTGACGTACTTCGTCGCGCATCCGTGCCATCCGATCATCTTCAACTACGACCTCGACGAAAAGTCAGTGCACGATCACTTCGGCGGCGCGCACGCGAAGCAGTCGATCGTCAGCGCGCTGATGCAAGGGCCGGAGGAAGCGTTCGATCTCGGCGAGGCCGTCGCGAAGGTGATCTATGCGCCGATCCTGCGTTCGTATCGCCTGACCGTCGATCAGATGGCGATCCTGGAGCCGGGTCTGTCGGAAACGATCTGCGCGACGCTGCTGTACGTGATGCGCGAGGCGATGGATGAAACCATCAAGCGCGGCGTGCCGGAGCAGGCCGCGCGCGACTTTCTGCTCGGCCACATGAACATTCTCGGCGCGGTGATCTTCAACGAGATTCCCGGGGCGTTCTCCGATGCGTGCAACAAGGCGATCGAGTTCGGCAAGCCGCGTCTGATGCGCGACGACTGGAAGAACGTGTTCGACCGCGAGGAGATCGCGGAAAGCATCCGCCGTATTACCTGAAACGAGGAACTGACCGTGACCGAACGCATCCACGCCACTTACTGGCTCGAAACCGGCGTCGACCCGCGCATTGCCGCCGAGACGATCGCGGGCGAGCAATCGAGCGGCACCTTCATCGCGCTGCCCAACGAGACGCCCGAGCTGAAGGCGCGTTCGGGCGCGCGCGTCGAACGGCTCGACGTGCTGGGACACAGCGAGACGCCGAGTCTGCCGGGCGGCGCGGCATCGGCGCGCTACACGCAGTGCGTGCTGGAGCTGTCATGGCCGATCGAAAACTTCGGCGCATCGCTGCCGAACCTGATGTCGACCATCGCGGGCAATCTGTTCGAGCTGCGGCAGGTGTCGGGCTTGCGTCTCACCGGCTTGCGCCTGCCCGCATCGTTCGCGGCGGCGTATCCGGGTCCGGCGTTCGGCATCGAGGGCACCCGCAAGCTGTCGGGCGTGACACACGGGCCGCTCATCGGCACGATCATCAAGCCGAGCGTCGGGCTCTCGCCCGAGGAAACCGCGGAGCAGGTGAAGGCGCTTGTCGCGGGCGGCATCGATTTCATCAAGGATGACGAACTACAGGCCGACGGCTCGCATTGCCCGTTCGATGAACGCGTGCGCGCGGTGATGCGCGTCGTGAACGATCACGCCGAGCGCACCGGCAAGAAGGTGATGGTCGCGTTCAACGTGACCGGCGATCTCGACCAGATGAAGCGTCGTCACGATCTCGTGCTCGAACAGGGCGGCACGTGCGTGATGGCGGTGCTCAATTCGATCGGTCTCGTCGGCATGACCGAGTTGCGCAAGCACAGTCAGTTGCCGATTCACGCGCATCGCGCGGGCTGGGGCTATCTGACGCGCGCCGAAGCGCTCGGCTGGGACTACGCGCCGTGGCAGATGCTGTGGCGTCTCGCGGGCGCGGACCATCTGCACGTGAACGGCTTGCGCAACAAGTTCAGCGAGTCGGATGAAAGCGTGATCGCGGCGGCGCGCGCGGTCTTGTCGCCGGTGATGGACGAAGCGCCGCTGACCGCGATGCCCGTCTTCAGTTCGGGCCAGACCGGTTTGCAGGCGGCCGATACGTATGCGGCGATCGGCTGCGCGGATTTGATCCACACGGCGGGCGGCGGCATCTTCGGTCATCCGGGCGGCGTGGCGGCGGGCGTCGAGGCGTTGCGCGAGGCGTGGGTCGCGGCGATCGAAGGCGTGCCGCTCGCGCGTCATGCCGAGCGCAATCCGGCATTGAAGGCCGCACTGGAGTTCTGGAAATGAGCACGCAATGGCCCGATGGCCTGCTGCTCGCGTATTACGGCGACGACTTCACGGGTTCCACCGACGCGATGGAAGCGCTGAGCGCCGCCGGCGTCCCGACGCTGCTCTGTCTGCAAGCGCCGACGCCCGAGCTGCTCGCGCGCTTTCCCGACGTGCGCTGCGTCGGGCTGGCGGGATCGTCGCGCGGGCGCAGTCCGCAATGGATGGACGACGAATTGCCGCGCGCTTTCGCGAGCCTCGCGGCACTGGGCGCGCCGATCCTGCAATACAAGGTCTGCTCGACTTTCGATTCATCGCCGCACACTGGCTCGATCGGCCGCGCGATCGATATCGGCGTCACGCGGATGCGCGGCAAGTGGTCGCCGATGATCGTCGGCGCGCCGCGTCTGAAGCGCTATCAGGCGTTCGGCAATCTGTTCGCGGCGGTGGATGGCGAAGGCTATCGGCTCGACCGTCATCCGACGATGTCGCGTCATCCCGTCACGCCGATGAACGAAGCGGACTTGCGCGTGCATTTGCGGCAGCAAACGCAGCGGCGCATCGAACTGATCGATTTCGTGCGGCTGCGTTCGCCCGATGTTCGCGAACGCCTGAACGCGCTGACGAATGACGATGCGCCCATCGTCATGATCGACGTGCTCGACGAAGAGACGCTCGCCGCCGCCGGCAAGCTCGTCTGGGAAGGGCGCGGCGAGGGCGTGTTCACGGCGTCGTCGTCGGGATTGCAATATGCGCTCGCGGCGCACTGGCGCTCGCAAGGCCTCGTGCCGCAGACGCCTGGACTGCCCGACGCATCCGCCGTCGATGTCATCGCCGCCGTCAGCGGAAGCTGCTCGCCGGTGACGGCCGGGCAGATTCGCTGGGCGCGCGACAACGGCTTTCGCGTCGAGCGGCTTGAACTGCGCCGCGCGCTCGATGCGCGTGCGCGCGAAGCCGAGATCGAACGCGTGGTCGGCGTCGCGGCGCAAGCCGTGAGGGAAGGTCGCAGCCCGCTCGTGTTCAGCGCCGAAGGCCCGGACGATCCCGCCGTGCTCGCTTTCGACGACATCGCATCGGACGCCGGCCTGAGCCGCGCCGAAGCTGCGCGCCGCGTCGGCGAAACGCTCGCCGACGTCATGCGCCGGTTGCTCGATCGCGCGCCGTTGCGCCGCGTCGTCGTCGCGGGCGGCGACAGCTCGGGCGAAGTGGCGAGCACGCTGGGCATCGGCGCATTGAGCGTCGCGGCGGGCATGGCGCCGGGCGCGCCGCTGTGCCGCGCATGGTCCGACGATCCCGCGCGCGACGGCCTCGAAATCGTGCTGAAAGGCGGGCAGATCGGCGGCGTGTCTTTCTTCGGCAACGTGCGCGACGGCGCTTCGCGCGCGGCTTCTTCGTGATAAGGTCGGCGCGAAGAATCATCGAAGACGGGCAATTCCGATGGCGGACATCATTCAGCGGCGCAAGCTGTATCAGGACGTACTGGACCGGTTGATGGAGCGCATCCGCTCGGGCGAGATCGCGCCCGGCGCGCAGCTTCCGTCCGAGCGCGAATTGATGGAAGCCTATGGCGTGGGACGTCCGGCGATCCGCGAGGCCTTGCAGACGCTGGAGCGCTCCGGCATCGTCGAGATCGCGCATGGCGAGCGCGCGCGTGTGGTCGTGCCGACCGCGCAGAGCCTCATCGCGCAGATCGCCATCGGCACGATGCATCTGCTGCGCACGCAACCGGACATGCTCGAACATCTGAAAGCGGCGCGGCTTTTTCTCGAAACCGGCACGGCGCGCATGGCGGCCGGGAAGGCGTCGGACGAGGACATCGCGCGGCTCGTGCAGCGGGTCGAGGCGCAGCGCGCGGCGGTCGATGATCGCGACGAATTCCTCGCCTGCGACATGGCGTTTCATCGCGAGATCGCGCACATCACGGGCAATCCGATCTATCCGTCGATCGTCGAATCCATCTTCAACTGGGCGTCCGAATACTATCGGCCGATGGTGCGCGCGCCCGGCGCCGAATCGTTGACGCTTGCGGAGCACGAACGCATCGTCGAAGCGATTGCGTCGCGCGACGGCGACGCGGCAGCCGCCGCGATGCACGCGCATCTGTCGCGCGCGAGCGCGCTGTACGGCACGCTCATCACGTCCTGAGCGCAGCGTTCTCGCGCGAGCGCAGGAACGCGGTCATCTCCTTCAGGCTCTCGTTCATTTCCTCGATCAGCCAGCGCTCAAGCTGCGCGACGTCGGCGTGCGCGCGCAGATGCGGCGCGACCCACAGCACGAGCTGGCGCGGCCCCGGCGCGAAGCCGAACGGCGCGACGAGCTTGCCGGAGACGAGGTCGTTCATCACCAGCATCTGCGGCACGAGTGCGACGCCGAGCCCGCACACGGCGGCCTGGATCAGCAGATAAAAGTGCTCGTAGGCATCCGCGCTCGCGCCGGCAACGGGCGCGATGTCGGTCGCGCGATACCAGTCCGCCCACGCCTCGGGACGCGTGCGCGTGGCAAGCAGCTTCGCGCGCGCGAGATCGGCGGGCGTCGCGAGGCCGATCGACTGCGCGTAATCGGGCGAGCACACCGGCCCGATCCATTCGTCGATGAGCGTGCGCGTGAGCGCGTCCTTCGGCGGCTCGATCGTGCTCGCGCGGATCGCAACGCTGATCTTGTCGCGCACGAAATCGATCTGGTCGTAGTTCATGTTGAACTTCAGCTCGGTCTGCGGATAGCGCCGGTGAAAGCCGGCGATGCGCGGAATCAGCCAGTTCATCATGATGGTCGCGGAGCACGACAGCGTGAGCGGCTCGGGCTTGAGCTGCTCGATGCTCGCGTCGATGAGGTTGAATGCCGTCGTGAGGCCTTCGGCGAGGCGCCTGCCTTCGGGCGTCGGGTCCGACGACTGCGCCGAGCGCACCAGCAGCGTGAGGCCGAGCGTGTCCTCCAGCGCCTTCACCTGCCGGCTGATCGCGCCGTGCGTGACGCACAGTTCCTGCGCGGCGAGCGTCATGCTGCGCAGGCGCGCCACGGCCTCGAACGCGCGCAGGGCGTTCAGCGAAGGGCGCGGGGTCTGCATGGGTCTCCTCCGTCGATGGTCTCGATTGTTTCCCGTCGCGATACGGACACGCCGATTGTAGACGGCGCGCGGGGCCGGGCGGCGTCTTTGTATCGCACTGTATCTGCGGCGAATGCCGACATACGGCGTTTCATAACGCGCGTTTCGCGAAACATGCCGGATACGTCCGGCGGTTCTAATACTTTCAAGCCGAACGATCCGAAACACACGGCGGATCGGCAAGACGGCCTTCCATCACAATCTCCGGAGGTAAATCATGAAAGTCATTCAATCGCTGATCGTCGCTGCCGCTGTCGCCATTCCGGCTCTTTCGTTCGCGCAGTCGAACCAGCCGATTACCCGTGCCGAGGTGCGCGCGCAACTCGTCGAACTGCAAAAGGCGGGCTACAACCCCGCGAGCGACCAGACGCAATACCCGCGCAACATCCAGGCCGCGCAGGCGCGTGTCGATGCGGCCCACGGCCTGACCGCGTACGGCGCGCCGGCGGGCGGCAGCGTCGCGTCGGGTGCGCGCTCGACGGACGCGGACGTCATCGGTCTCGGACCGGTTTTCGCGAAGCCGTAAGCGCGGGGGTTCAGCCATCTTCGCAAGCCCGGACGGATCGACCGTCCGGGCTTGATACGTTTCTGTGAATAGCGTATTACCCTTCGAACTTATCGCCATGCAGGCGATACACTCTTGCGGGAAAATCTCATTTTTTGACCGGATGTGACATCCGGCCAAAGGGAAGGGCGCGGAAAATGGGTATCATCCCTGTCCGCCCCGCGCGGATTGAGCCGAATGTAACAACGTATCGCAGTTTTTTGAGTGCGACGCCACTGATTTTCGAGGCGCTTATGCCCACAGACGTAGACATCATCACTGTCGAGCAGATCGCGTCGATCGCCGATCGCCTGACCGAAGAAGGCCGCAAGGTCTCACCACTGACTGTTTGGGAGGCGGCCGGCGGCGGTTCGCTCCTCGCCATCGCGGCCGGCCTGCAGCGCTGGCGCGAGGCGCGTTCGCCGGACGTGCCGCAGCAGCAGGCCCTGACCGGACTTCCCGACGACCTGGCCGAGACGCTCGTGAACGTCGCGCGGCGACTCTGGACGGTTTCCCGCGACGACACCGAACGACTCGCCGGCCAGCGCCTCTCCGTGGTGAACCAGCGGCTTTCGACGGCGCTCGCGGAGCGCGACGAGGCGCTCGCCGAGTTCCAGAAGACCGGCAGCGAAGCCGAAAAGAACCGTCAGCAGATGGCGGAAATGCTGAGCGCGTTGCGGGCGTCGGAAGAGTCGGCCGCACGTCTGCGCGAAGAGGTTGGGACGGCCACGGCGCGCGCGCAGACCGCCGAGACGCAGATCGAGGAGGCGGCGCGGCGCGCATCGATGGAACAGGCCGAGCGCGAAGCCGTGACGGCGTCGCTCGAGGAAGAGCGGCGTGCGAAGGATGCGCTGAACGCGGCGCTGGCCGCGAAGGACGAAGAGATCGCGCGCATCGCGCAGGAGCGGGATCAGACGCGCCAGCAGCATGAGCAATTGCACGGTTTGATTGCCGGCAAGGATGAAGAACTCGCGCGTATCGCGGATGAACGCAATCAGACGCAACAGCAGCACGAGCAATTGCACGGTTTGATCGCCGGCAAGGACCAGGACCTCGCGCGTATCGCCGAAGAGCGTGATCGGGCGCGTCAGGATCACGCGGATCTGCATGCGTTGCTGTCGGGCAAGGACGATGAACTCGAGCGCGTTGCGCAGGAGCGCGATCAGTTTCGGCAGGAGCACGAGGCGCTGACCCGGATTGCGCATGACAATTCGGCGCAGGTCGAGCGCTCGTCGCAGGATGCGAACGCCGCGCAGGCGCGCGCGCAAGCCGCCGAAGCACAGGCGAGCGAAAGTCTCGCGCGCGTCGCCGCGCTGGAAGCCGAGTTGAACGAAGTGCGCGCCGCGCTGGCGGTGGAGCGTGAAAGCGCGGCTGCGCGCAGCGCGGAAGTCGTGGCGCAGCGCGATCACGTCGAGCGCGTGAGCGGCGAGCTGGAGGAAACCCGCAAGCGCATCAGCGCGTTGATGGAAGAAAAGGCCGAGCAGGGCACGGAACTCGCACGCGTATCGAACGATGTCAACGCCTTGCGCGAGCGCGCCGAGTCCGCCGAGAAGAACGCGACCGATCTGGCGAAGCGTCTCGTCGAGAAGGAGCAGGGCGAAGAGTCCGAACTCGCGTCGTTGCAGCGTCAGGTTTCGGCGCAGGCCAAGTCGCATTCGAAAGCGTACGACGAACTTCGCGCCAACGCCGAGCAATGGGTCACCTACGCGAAGGACTTGCGTCAGCGGCTCGATGTGGCCAACGAGAAGATTCTTTTCATCGATGCCCGCAGCACCGGCGAAGTCGCGCTGATGCGCAGGCTCGCGGTCGAACTGGAGCGCATGAAGCCGGACCACGAACTCGTGCTGCGCGAGGCGCAGCAGAAGCTGATCGGCGACAAGATGGCGCAACAGCTCGCGCAGAAGGGTTATCGCTATGATCCGGCGACGGCGGTGATGTCGAAGATCGAATCCTGACGCACGTTTGACGATGGAAACGCAGACCATTACCGTGACGATCGCGCGCGACTGGCGCGAGCTGTACGACGCGATCTGGCGTCCTGAGGTGTTTCCGACGTGGGCGTCGGGGCTCGCGCAGTCGACGCTGGAAGACATGGACGATCATTGGCGCGCCCGTGGGCCGGAAGGCGAC
This sequence comes from Caballeronia sp. NK8, assembly GCF_018408855.1. Classification (GTDB taxonomy): domain Bacteria; phylum Pseudomonadota; class Gammaproteobacteria; order Burkholderiales; family Burkholderiaceae; genus Caballeronia. Next base: position 493,585 of record NZ_AP024325.1, read on the forward strand.
GTGACGATCCGCTTCACGGAGCACAACGCGTTCGGCGTGATGGATCATCGGGTGTATCTGCCGAACGGTGATGAGGTCTATGTTCCATTGCGCGTCTATCAGAACGGCGCGGGCGCTGAAGTGGCGCTCACGCTGTTTCGCCAGCCCGGCATGAGCGATGAAAAATTCGCCGCGGATGCGCAGTGGGTTCGGCGGGATCTTGCGGCGCTTGCCGGGCGTTACGGGAAGCCCTGACAGCGTGCGCCGAATCGCCGTATTCCGATAGCGCCTTCGACGAAGGCGGGGAGCCGTGGCCAAGATGAAGAAAACCGCGCCGGACTGGGTACTGCGCGCCGCGCCGACCGAAGGCATCGAACGCATCGAGGCCTGGTTTGGCGGCAAGGCCTACGGCATGCATCGGCACGACACCTATGCGATCGGCCGCACGCTCGCGGGCGTGCAGAGCTTCAACTATCGGCGCGGGCTGCGTCACAGCGTGCCGGGCCAGACGATGGTCCTGCATCCAGACGAACTTCATGACGGACAGGCGGGCACCGGCGAGGGCTTCCGCTATCGCATGCTGTATGTCGATCCCGCGCTGATTCAGGCGATACTCGGCGGCCGCGCGCTGCCTTTCGTCGAAGGCGGCGTGACGACCGATCTGCGCGTCTCGCGCGCGACGGAAGCCCTGCTGCAGCGCACCGAAGGGGCGCAGCCGCCGTTCGAGCCGCTCGAACAGCACGATGCGCTGACCGAACTGGCGCTCGCGCTCGCGCAAGCGGCCGGCGCGCCAACGGTCTCCGATAGCGGCGATTACACGAGCGCCGCGCGCGCTCATGCCTATCTGCATGCGAACTGCGATCGCATCATCACGCTGGACGAACTGGAGCGTGTGACAGGGCGCGACCGCTTCGGGCTGTCGCGTGATTTCCGCAAGTTCTACGGCACGAGTCCGTATCGCTATCTGACGATGCGCCGCCTCGATCTGGCCCGCCGCCTCATGCTGACCGGCGCGCCGCTCGCGGATATCGCGGCGCACGCGGGCTTCGCCGATCAGAGTCACATGACGCGCCAGTTCACGCGTGCGTTCGGCATTCCGCCCGCGCGCTGGCGGACGATCGCGAGCGGCGTCGCATCGGGCTGAGCGTCTGCACGATCGTTCAAGACGCACGCCGCGCGTGAGCGTTAGTCTGGCTTCGTCAACGTCACGGATACGGAGCCCAGTCATGACATCCATCGAAAGCTCTCGCGGCCAGCGCGTCGCGATCGACCCGCTCGACAAGGCGCGCAAGATCGACGGCTTCTGGCAGCAGCGCGTGATCGCCGAAATGAACGACTATCAGTTCAAGGTCGCGCGTCTCGAAGGCGATTTCATCTGGCATCGTCACGCGGACACCGACGAGACCTTCATCGTGCTCGAGGGCGAATTGCGCATCGACTTTCGCGACGGCGCGATGGTTCTGCGCGCGGGCGAGTTCGGCGTCGTGCCGAAGGGCGTCGAGCATAAGCCGTATGCGGCGCGCGAAGTGAAGATCATGCTCATCGAGCCGCGTGGCGTCGTCAATACCGGCGAGACGCAGAACGAGCGCACCGCGCCCAACGATCTCTGGGTTTGATCTGCGTCTCCAGCCCGACAAGCTATCATGTGCACATTCCAAACATGCCGCACGGGCTGGAGAACCAAATGGCTGGACCTCAGGAAAGCGTCAGCATGGCGGTGTTCTGCGACTTCGAGAACGTCGCGCTCGGCGTGCGCGATGCGAAGTACGAGAAATTCGATATCAAACCTGTGCTCGAACGCCTGCTGCTGAAGGGAAGCATCGTCGTCAAGAAAGCCTATTGCGACTGGGATCGCTACAAGGGTTTCAAGTCGGCGATGCACGAGGCCAGCTTCGAGATGATCGAGATTCCGCACGTGCGCCAGTCGGGCAAGAATTCCGCCGATATCCGTCTCGTCGTCGATGCCCTCGATCTCTGCTACACCAAAGCGCATGTCGATACGTTCGTCATCATCAGCGGCGACTCCGACTTCTCGCCGCTCGTCTCGAAGCTGCGCGAGAACGCGAAGAAGGTGATCGGCGTCGGCGTGAAGCAGTCGACCTCCGATCTGCTCGTCGCGAACTGCGATGAGTTCATCTTTTACGACGACCTCGTGCGCGAACAGCAACGCGCCATCGCCAAGCGCGAGGCACGCGAAACGAAGCGCCCGCCCGAAGAGGAACGCCAGCCGAAACACGAGATGGAATCGCGCAAGTCGCAGGCGATCGCGATCACCGTCGAAACCTTCGAGGCGCTCGCCTCGGAGCGCGGCGAAAGCGGCAAGATCTGGGCATCGGTCCTGAAGAGCGCGATCAAGCGGCGCAAGCCCGGCTTCAGCGAAACGCAATACGGTTTTCGCGCGTTCGGCAATCTGCTCGACGAAGCGCAATCGCGCGGTCTGCTGGAAGTCGGCCGCGACGATAAATCCGGCGCGTTCGTGTTTCGATCCGCCCAATTCGCGCAGTCAGCGGCGCTGGACGTGCGGCACGCCGAGGCGCCGGTAGCCGCGAGAGAGAGCGACGGCGCGGGGAATGCGAACCGCCGGAGCAAGCGCGGTGGCCGCAAGCAGGCGCCGATGCCCGTGGCCGAAACCGTCGCGGTCGTCGAACAAGCGCCGCCGATCGTCGAAGCGTACACGCCCGAACCGCAAGCCGAACCCGCGCCTGCTTTCGAACCCGCGCCCGCGCCGAAAAAGACCGCCGCGCCGCGCCGCGCGCGCAAGACGGCAGCGAAGCAAAGCGCTGCCGACGCGCCTCACGAAGCCGCCATGGAAAGCGCCTCGGCTGCGGAAACCGAAGCGGTGAAGCCGCCGCGCAAGTCGTCGTCGCGCTCGGGCCGTTCACGCAAGGCAGCCGACAAGGCAGGCGACCAGTAAGCCCGTCATCCCGGCCGCTGCTCGGCCGTCACCGCGGCTGCTTCGCGCGCATGCGCCGCCGCGTCTTCCTCGGCGCGCCAGCGCTGCCGCGACCGATACATGGTCGCGACAGCCATGCGCGCCATCCGCACCCAGCCCGAATGACGCGGGTCCGCGAGCATGCTGAGCGCGCGCGCGTAATCGAGCGTGAGGCCGGGCGTCCAGGCCATCGTCGCGGCGCGTTTGCGCACTTGCGCCGCGACCCACAGCTCGGGCGTCGCCATGATGCGCACGAGCGGCTTCCACCCGCCGCCCTTGCCCCACACCCGCGCCGATGCCCCTTCGATCGCCGCCTCCAGCGCGCGCGCCACGGAACTCGAGCAATTGCGGTACGTGAGGTTGTAGGTCGTGTCGCGTTGATACGCCTGCCAGAAGCGCGCGAGCCGGTCCGGATCGTAATTGCGGATCCGCACCTGCTGCGTCGACGGACACCACGCTTTCGATTCGGTCGCATAGTCGGGCTGAAACAGGCCGGGCACATCGTTCTCGCGGGTCGCGCGCAGCGTGCGCGTGAACTCGTTCGGCGAACGGTCGATCTCGACCGCCGGATACAGGCTGATGTACACGCCTTCGGGCGTCTCCAGCGCGGCGTGGCCGGTCGAGATGGTGCCGTTCCTGTCGACCGCGGCGATATAGCGGTCGACGAGCAATTGCCGCCGCGGCTGCGACTTGGCCGTGCCGACCGGCGTCCAGACGTGTACGGTCAGTGCCGCTTCGTCGGGCGCGGGCGGACCGTCCCAGACCGCGCCGGCGAATGACGGCGCGGCTTGCCTCGATCCTTCCTGCGCAGTTGCGTCCGCATCGCCATCGACGGCCGGATTCGCCGCCATGCGCCGCACGCGCGCCGCGAGCAGGATCATGTTCCAGCCGCCGAAGAACAGCCCGAACGCGACGCAATACGCGACGGTGCCCGCGTAGTGATCGGGATACGGCTGATAAAAAAAGATTGCGATGGCGATTTCGAGCACGCCGCCCGCCGTCGCGAGACGCCATTTGCGAAAGCGGACCAGGCGCGCCGAGACGATCTGCAAGGCGCCATCGACCAGAAAGAGCGTGCCGAAGATGAGCGACAGCACGAAATTGCCGTGCTCGCCGCCGAACAGCACGAGTAGCGCCGACAGGCAGAACGTCGTGCCCTTCACATAGCGCAGCTTGCGCTGGCCGCCCATGCCGGTCCACGCGACCGCGAGCGTGGCGAGGCCTTCGAACAGCATCATCAGCGCGAACGGGATGATGGGAAAGTAGAGCGAGCCGTCGAGCGCGTCGGTGAAGATGACGCCGCCGAGCGCGATGCTGAGCAACCCGACGATCATCACCGCGCGCCAGCGGGTGCGCAGATAGTCGACGCCGAGAAGAATCATCACGAGCCGAACCATTGCTTCCTCCGTCCGATCATTCGATGCCTTGTGCGGGACCCGCGCGGTCACACATTTTATAAGGCAATGACGGGGAAAGCCGCAAGCGCGGAAAATCAAACCACAGACAAATACGCGGCTGTCATGCACGCTGCACGACAGCCGCGCGATCACTTCACTTACTGCACCGCATGCTTCGCGGCATCTTCGATCACGGCCGCGACCTGCTTCGGCTTTGATTCATACACGGAATGGCTGGCGCCGGGTATGACTGTCATGTGACTATGCGCGCGCTCGTAGTACCAGCGCTCCAGATCCGGATTGATGATTTTGTCGCTGCCCGCCACGATGCCCCAGCTCGGCTTCGAGGTCCACGCCGCCGCCGTCAGCGGCGTCGTGAAGACTTGCGCCGCCGTCAGGATCTGCGAACGCGATTCGAACTGCGCCTGCTTGAGCGGCAGATCCGCCGCGAAGTCTTTCGGGAAGACGGTGGGATTCAGATACGTGTAGCCATCCGACGTCTTTTCCACCGCGCCCGTCTGCTTCGCGAGGAAGCTGGGCGTCTTCTTGCCGAGCGCGCCTTCGTCCTCGCCCACGTTCGGCGCGTGCGCCGCGACATAGACGAGAGCCGCGACATTCGGATGCACGCCCGCTTCCGTGATGACCGACCCGCCGTAACTATGACCGACGAGAATCGCCGGGCCGTTCTGCAGATCGAGGACGCGTCTGGTCGCGGCGACATCGGCTTCGAACGAGGTCAGGGGTTCCTGCACCATCGTCACGTGATAGCCGTCCCGGGTCAGGATGTCGTAGACCGGCTTCCATCCCGAGCCATCGACCCATGCGCCATGCACGAGCACGATGTTCCTGACCGGCGCATGGCCGGCGGTGGCGGGGGCGGCATCCTGAGCCATTGCGCCAGCCGATGAGAACAGACCGGCCGACAGCGCCAGCACCGAAGCTGCTTGCAAGATTCGCTTCATGAAAGACTCCGTTTGCGCGAATGAGAGATCAGCTGCCGAAGTACGGCTGGCAGAAGTCGACCGGACCGACGCACGTGTTCTTCATCGCGGCATGCTTCGCTGCACCCGATGCGCTCGTGCCGGTCTGCACGCCGCCATAGGCTTGTGCGGCGCCGGCGTGTTGCGCAGCGACTTTTGCTTCGGCTGCCTGGATGTCGGCGGGGTAGTACGCATCGCTTGCGATCGCGGGGTTGTAGCCGGCCTTTTCGACGGCGACGAGATCGGCGCGAACCTGCGCACGCGTGACGGGACCGTTCGACTGTGCGAATGCGAGTGCGGGCGCTGCGAGCGTGGCGGCGACGAGGGTGAGGCTGACGAGATACTTGTTCATGATCGACTCCAAGGTGGATGGTGTAGTACTTCTGATTCGGTATCCGAATTAAATGTAGTTGTTCGGTTTCCGTGGTCAAGGCCGTCGGTCTGTATTCGTATCGCGACCTTGGTGACAATTTATAGGTCGCGACGCGCCTCGACTACACCTACGAAAGAGCGTGACTGCACCCACCATCGGTGTATCGGCCAAACGTTCGCATGGCGTTTGCGTCGTTGATCGATCCCTCGGGCCGCATCATCTAGTGCGCCCGCATGAGCCGGGTCATCCGCGCGGCTGGCGCGCTTATACGAAGGTGTCAGCGCTTCGCGTTCCCCCGTCGAGCCCCGGTGCGCGGGGCGCGAACCTATACCTTGATATAGGTTGACTCAACCATTAGGCGGTTGCGTCAACCGTATGTACGGCTAGGCGGCCGGTTGCCGTTTGTTTAACTTGGAGTCATCGCACTGGCTTCAGTTTTCATAACGGACCCATCATGACGCTTACCCTGCATTCGCATCCCGGAACGCCGACGCGCCCGCCATTGATCGGACTGGAAGACCGATGGCGTCAGCCAGACACCGGCGCTCGTCCCGGACAGATCACGATGTCGCGCTGGATGCATCATGGCGAGTCGCCGCTCGAAGCATCGAACGACGGCAACGCCACGTTTCATTGCATCAGCCTGAATCTGAAGTGCGCGTCGCTGATTTTTCATCACGCGGGCCGCAGGCTGCTGCATGGCCGCTTGCCTGCGGGCGTCGTACAGGTGACCGCGCCGGCGACGCGCGTGAGCGCCGTCTTCGAATCGGCGATGGATGTGCTGCATCTCTTCGTCTCGCAGCAGACGCTGGCCGAGTGCTACGAAGATCTGTTTCATCGTCCGCATGCGGGCGATATCGTCCTCGGCGACCCGAAGCTGATTCGCGATCCCGCGCTCGAACGGCTCGGCCAGGCGCTCGCCGTGTGCAAGACCGAGGGCGCGGCGCTCGGCAGCGTGTTCATCGAAAGCATCGGCCTTGCGGTCGTGTCGCGGCTCGTTGCGCGTCATTTCACCGCGCCCGTCGCGCGCGGGCGCGAGCCTTCGGCCTTGCCGCAATGGCGCATCAATCGCGTCTCCGAATTCGTCGATGCCCATCTCGCCGAAAACATCAGTCTCGCGGATATCGCCGCGAGCACGGGACTCACACGCATGCACTTCGCCGCGCAGTTTCGCCGCGCCACGGGCATGCGGCCGCACGAATATCTGCTGCAGAAGCGCATCGAACGCGCGCAGGAACTCTTGCGCACGTCCAGGCACAGCATTCTCGATGTCGCGCTGTGTTGCGGTTTTCGTTCGCAGGCGCATTTCACGACCGTCTTCAAGCGTCTTGCCGGCGCTACGCCGAAGCACTGGCAGACGGGTGCGCTCGACGCAATTCTTCGCTAAGGAGCCGAACATGGCCGAAGCTGCACTTGCCCTCGATCCGTGGGCGCAAACGATCTCCCGATTGACGTCGTTGCATGACGGTCTGAGTTTCGAGGCGCCGATGCTCAGGCGTCCGTTCGCCGAAACAGGCGAGCGCCGCGTCGCGGTGAAACTTATCGAGCGCCCGTCGACCACGACGGCCACCATCGAATGGCGCGACTCCACGCGCTGCTGTTATGGCGATCAGGTATGGCGCGCGATGCGCGCGCGCACGGCCGGTGTGTGTGCGATGAGCGGCGCGGAGATTCGTCCGGGCGATCAGGTCTATGGGCCGAATCCGCGGCCCGTTCCGCGCAATGCGGGTGCGATGATTCTGGCGTCGGTGCTGGATCAGGCGACGCCGTTATGAGGCGTTTCGCAATGCACGAACGAACACCGCCTGCGAGGCGGTGTTTTTTTGTGCGGAGTTGCGTGCAAACGAAAACGACGCTCGAACGTGACCGATTCGAGCGTCGTTGCAAATGAAGTTGAATCGATCAGTCACTCGCCCGCGTGTGCACTCCCCGCGAGCTTGCCCCGAAAGATGTGGTACTGGTAAAGGTTGTAGCCGATCATCACCGGAAACACGAGCCCGATGCCGATCAGCATGAACGCAAGCGTCGGCGCATCGGATGCGGCTTCGAGAATGCCCAGCTTGCCCGGAATGAAATCGGGAAAGAGGCTGATCGCGAGTCCTGCGAACGACAACACGAACAACGCCACCGATGCACGGAACGGTCCGCGCGAGCTGCCGAGATACAGCGACGCCATGATGAGCGCAAACGCGAGCACCGACGCGAGACCCAACGCGATCAGCAGATGCATGACCGCCGGATGCGTCCAGCGCCCGTGACCGATATCGCTGTCGAACCACGTCGCGAGCGTCAGCAATGCAGCGGCGACCACGGTGCACATCGCGCTCAGCAATGAAATGCGCCGCGCCCACTGTTCGACCATGCCCGAGGTCTTCTTGACGAGATACGTCGCGCCGAGCAGACAATATCCCGCGACGACGCCTATCGCCGTGACGACGATGAACGCAAGCGCTGCCTTGCCCGGCGCGAGGCCCGTGATGACCTTGCCGAGCACGACGCCTTGCGAGAGCGCCGCTACCAGACTGCCGATGCCGAATACCTTGTCCCACAGCGGACCGTGATCCACGCTATGACGGAACTCGATCGCCGCGCCGCGCATGATCAGCCCCGCGATGAGCGCCATGACGGGCAGGTAGAGATGCTCCATCAGCAGCGCATAGGCGGTGGGAAACGCGCCGAACAGCGCGCCGCCCAGCACGACGAGCCAGGTTTCGTTCGCGTCCCAGACATGGCCGATCGATTGCACCATCACGTCGCGATCCGCTGACTTGCGGCGAAACAGCGAAAGAATGCCGACACCGAGATCGAAGCCGTCGGTGACGACATAGAAGACCAGCATCAGGCCAATCAGGCCGAACCAGGTGTCGGCGAGCATCGTTTGAACTGCGTTATCCATGAGTCGAGCTCCAGAGTTCAGTAACCGGCGATGGTGTTGGCCGCCTTCGTTTGCGCGGCGAGGTTCGTGGGCGGCATGATGTCCAGATCGGGTCCGGCGCGCAGCCAGCGCCGCGCCAGCACGAAGAATGTGACGAGCAGCACGACATAGAACGCGAGGAACATCGCCATGCTGAGCGAGACCGACGAAGCCGGAATCGTCGATACGGCATCGCGCGTGCGCAGCAGGCCGTAGACGACCCACGGCTGACGGCCCACTTCACGCACGATCCATCCCGCTTCCACGGCGACATACGGCAACGGTATGCAAAGCACCCATGCGAGCAGAAGCTTGCGTTGCGCGAGCAGCGCCGCGAGACTGCCGCGCGTTCTCCTGAGCGCATACGCGGTCCAGAACGCGAGCAGCATGAAGGCGAAGCCGATGCCCGCCATCACGCGGAACGCGTAATAGAGCAGAGGAAGGGCAGGCGGCTGATCGTCGCGCGCGAAGTCGGTGAGGCCTTTCACTTGGCCATGCAATGAGTGCGTGCCGAGCACACTCAACATGCCGGGCACTTCGATCGACCAGTCGTTGCGTTGCGCGTTCTGGTTCGGCCACGCGAGCAGTGACCACGATGCACCCGTGCCCGGCGCATTCGTCTTCCAGTGACCTTCGATCGCGGCGCCCTTCGCCGGTTGCGTTTCGAATACGCTCACGCCGCTCGAATCACCGAGCCAGATCTGCAAGGGTGCGACGAACACCAGCACCAGCAGCGCGAGACGAAACGAACGCGCAAAGAACTCGGCGTGCCGCCGGCGATACAGGTTCCACGCGGAGATGCCGGCAATCACGAACATGCCGGTCTCGATCGCCGCGACCCACATGTGCGAAACGCCCCATACCATGTCGGGATTGAAGATCGCGGCGAGATAGTCCGTCACGACGATCTTGCCATCGACGACGGCATAGCCCGCCGGCGTCTGCATCCACGAGTTCGCGACCATGATCCAGAAAGCGGAGATGCTGGACCCGAGCGCGACCATCGAGGTGGCGAACAGATGCACGCCGCGCGACACGCGTCCCCAGCCGAGCAGCATCACGCCGACGAAGCCCGCTTCGAGCATGAAGGCCATCGCGCCTTCGAAGCCGAGTATGTTGCCGATGAACTGGCCGCTGTATTGCGAGAAGCCCGCCCAGTTGGTGCCGAACTGGAACTCCATCGGAATGCCGCTCACCACGCCGACGGCGAAGTTCAGCACCAGCAGCTTGCTCCAGAAACGCGCGTGCCGGTAATACGCGACATCGCCGGTGCGGATCCACAGCACTTCGACGAGCACGAGGAACGCGGACAGGCTGATGGTCAGAATCGGCCAGAGAATGTGAAAGATCGCGGTCATCGCGAACTGCGCGCGCGACAGGTCGAGTACGTGATCAAGCATGGTGCGCGTCCCCGTGTTGAAGTTCCATGGCGTGCAAGACGGCCTCAGGCGCGGTGGCCGTGGACACGACTCTCACGGGCACGGACTTGTAGGACGGCGTGCGGCTTTGCGGATCGAACGCGTAAAGCGGTACGAGCGGATTCACTTCCGGGTAGTAAGCGCCGCAACAACCATCCGGCAGCGCGTATTCGACGACCTTGAAATTGCGGATCACGCGTTCGATGCCATCGTCGGCAATGGCGAAGATATCGACGCGATCGCCCGCCCGCAGATGACGCTTCTTCAACTCGTGCGTGTTCATGAAGATCACATCGCGCTGGCCGAACACGCCGCGATAACGGTCCGAGTGCGAATAGAGCGTGGTGTTGTACTGATCGTGGCTGCGCATCGTGGTGAGCGAGAGCGCATCGGGATCGTCGGATGCGGGGTCCGCGTCGAGGCCTTCGAAGACGAGGAAATTCGCGCGGCCCGTGCTCGTATCCCACACGCGCTCGCGTGCGGAAGAGGTCAGATGAAAACCGCCCGGCACGCGAATGCGCGCGTTGTAGGCCTGGAAGATCGGAAACACGATTTCGATCGCGTCGCGAATGCGGTCGTAGCTCGCGACGAGATGCTCCCAGTGCACGCGCGACTTGTCGCCGAGCGTCGCGCGCGCGATGCCCGCGACGATGGCCGGCTCGCTCATCAGATGCGGCGATGCGGGCGCGTTGCGTCCGGCGGATGCATGCACCATCGACATCGAATCCTCGACGGTGATCGACTGCGGACCGTCCGCCTGAATATCGATTTCGGTGCGGCCGAGGCACGGCAGAATCAGCGCGTCCTTGCCATGCACGAGATGGCTGCGATTGAGCTTCGTCGCGATATGCACGGTGAGATCGAGGCCGCGTATCGAGTCCTGCATGCGCGCCCAGTCGGGAATCGCGGCCGCGAAGTTGCCGCCGAGCGCCATGAACACCTTCGCTTCGCCGCGCATCATCGATTCGAGCGTGGCGACGACATCGTTGCCATGCTCCGCCGGCGGCGTGAAGCCGAACGCTCGTTCGATGCCTGCGATGAGCTGCGCATTCGGTTTCTCGGTGATGCCGACCGTGCGGTTGCCCTGCACGTTCGAATGCCCGCGCACCGGGCAGATGCCCGCGCCGGGCCGCCCGACATTGCCGCGCAGAAGCGCGAGATTGGCGATCTGCTGCACGGTCTCCGTGCCACGCCGGTGCTGCGTGAGCCCCATGCCGTACACGAGAATCGCGTTATTCGCGCGCATGTAGATGTTCGCGGCATTGGTGATCTCGTCGCGCGTGAGACCGGCGTGGCGCTCGATTGCGTCCCAGCGTGTCGCGCGCACATCGGCCAGCAACGCGTCGATGCCGTGCGTATGGCCCGCGATGAACTCGACGTCGAGCACGCGCGGCTGATCGGCGGCGACGGCGGCATCGTCCGCTTCGACGATCGCCTTCATCATGCCCTTGAGCACGGCGACGTCGCCGCCCACGCGCACCTGATAGAGAAACGAGCTGATGCTGGTGTAGCCCAGCGTCGCCATTTCGATCGGGTTCTGCGGCGAGGCGAAGCGCTCCAGCGCGCGCTCGCGGAACGGATTGAACGAGACGATCTTCGCACCGCGGCGCGACGCCGAATGCAGGTCGCTCATCATGCGCGGGCTGTTGGTGCCGGGATTCTGACCGAAGATGAAGATCGCGTCCGCATGCTCGAAATCTTCGAGCAGCACCGTGCCCTTGCCGACGCCGATCGATTGCGGCAAGCCCACGCTGGTCGCTTCATGGCACATGTTCGAGCAGTCGGGAAAGTTGTTGGTGCCGAACTCGCGCACGAAGAGCTGATACAGAAACGCCGCTTCGTTCGATGCGCGCCCGGACGTATAGAAATCCGCCTGATCCGGATGATCGAGCGCGTTCAGATGACGCCCGACGAGCGCGAACGCATCGTTCCATTCGATCGGCACATAGCGGTCCGATGCGGCTTCATACACCATCGGATGCGTGAGACGGCCCGCCATCTCCAGATCGTAGTCGTTCCACGATGTCAGTTCCGACACGCTGTGTTGCGCGAAGAACTCAGGCGTGCAGCGCATTGCGGTCGCTTCCCATGCAACGGCTTTCGCACCGTTCTCGCAGAATTCGAACGATGACGTGTGCTTCGGATCGGGCCACGCGCAGCCGGGACAGTCGAAACCCTGCGGCTGATTCATGTGCAGCAGCGTCTGCGCGCCGGACACCGGAATGCCCTGAATCTTCAGCGCTTCGCCTGTGGCCTTGAGCGCGCCCCAGCCACCGGCGGGCTCGCTATAGATGCGTATAACTTTCTTGTCGCTCATTTCCTTCGCCTCGCATTGAGTAGAATGGGTCGATCGTCATGATGGTCGTTAGGCCTTCGGCCGCTTTGCGTAAATGCGCGCCTCGTTTGCGATGTGCACGAACGGTGTGTATTCGTCAGCCGCCGACGAGCGACATCCGCACGGTCGGATAACGCTTGCGTGAAGCGTGCGCGTGCATCGCGTTGCGCAACTCCGAATAGCGGTCGTCGCGTTGGATCCAGCGCGCGCGGATCGCGTTCGCGAGTTCATCCGGCGAGAGCGAGGCGTGAAGCCACGGTTTCAGATCGAACGATTGCGTGGCGAACAGACACGAATAAAGCTGTCCGTCGACGGAAACGCGTGCGCGCGAACACGACGAGCAAAACGGCTTCGACATGCTCGACACGAAGCCCACGCGCGCGAGACCATTCGCGAAGCGATGGTTCACCGAGGTCGATTCCGGTTCGTCGCGCGTCTCGGGTTCGAGCGCGAAATGCCGTTTCAGGAGCGCGAGAATCTGCGCGGAAGGCACGACCTTGTCGTGGCTCCACGCGTGCGCGCCGCCCACATCCATGTATTCGATGAAGCGCAGATCTACCGGCCGTCGATGAAAATGCCGCGCGAGCGGCAGAATCTGCGACTCGTTGACGCCTTTCTCCATCACGACATTGATCTTCAGCGGGAGCAGACCCGCATCGATGGCGGCATCGATGCCTTCCAGCACGCGCGCAACCGGATAGCCGACGCCGTTCATGCGCGCGAAGAGATCGTCATCGATCGCGTCGAGGCTCACGGTGATGCGTCTGAGACCCGCTTGCCGCAAGCGCTGAGCTTTCGCCGCGAGCAACGAGCCGTTGGTCGTCAGGGCGATATCGGTTTCGAGCGTTGCGAGCCGCTGGATCAACGTCTCGATTCCCTTGCGCAACAACGGCTCGCCGCCCGTCAGGCGAATCTTTTCGACGCCGAGCTGCACAAACGCACGAGAGAGCGCGAAGAGCTGATCGAAGGACAACCACGCATCGGACGAAAGAAACGGATAGTCGTTCGTAAACACGTCCTTCGGCATGCAATACGAGCAACGGAAATTGCATTGGTCGATCACCGATAGCCGGAGATCCTTCAACGCGCGGCCACGCGTGTCGAGCGGTCGCGGCGGCAAGGCTATCGTGTTCAATGGACGCTCCCTGGGCTTGATCGAGGCAAGTCCAAGATAAGCGAGGGGCGCGACGCGGACCATTGCACGATGAGTCGATGGCCCAAGAGGTTTGTTTGACAGGGTTATACGAAGGTATGCGGCGGGACGCGATGCACGCACACCATAAAGTTTTTCCGCAGCCGGCCGATAGCGCATGAGGAGCCAAGCGCCGCGCAGGATCGCGGCGCGGGCCCAAGCCGAGTCGGGGCACAAAAACAAGCAGTCACCAAAAGACTGATACGAAACGAGAGAGAGCCGATGACTGGTGTCTATAACCCGCTGCTGGTCTGTCTGTCGCTGGTGGTCGCGTTCCTCGCGTCCTACACGGCGGTGGAGCTGTCCGGCGGTCTCAATGCGCTCGCGAGCGCGAAACGCCGTCCTGTGTGGCTTGCCGGCGGCGCGGTGTCGATGGGCGTCGGCATCTGGTCGATGCACTTCATCGGCATGCTCGCGTTCTCACTGCCGATCGAGGTCGGCTACGACGTCTCCGTCACCGCCGCCTCGCTCGTCCTCGCGATCGGCGTGTCGTTCATCGCGCTCGCCACGGCGAGCCGGGGCGCGCTGTCGTGGCGGCGTCTCCTCGTCGCGGGAACGATCATGGGCCTCGGCGTCGCCGCGATGCATTTCACCGGCATGCAGGCGATGCAGATGTCGCCGGGCATCGACTACACGTTCTGGAAGCTCGCGCTATCGGTGGCGGTCGCGATTCTCGCGTCGATGGCGGCGCTCTGGCTTGCGTTCACGCTGCGCGCATCGGATGTGGAGAATCTCGTCGTCAAGCGGCTCGGCGCGGCCTTCATCATGGCGATCGCGATCACGGGCATGCACTATCTCGGCATGAGCGCCGCCAATTTCGCGGCGGGCAGCCTGTGTCTCGCCGATGCGAAACTCGATGCGAACTGGCTCGCGCTCGCCGTCACCGCCATGTCGTTCATCGTGCTGGTGGGCACGCTCGCCTTGCTCGGCTTCCATACGAGCAGTCTGTCGATCTCGCTGAAGCGCGCGAACCGTCAACTGCATTATCTCGGCACGCACGATGCGCTGACGAACCTGCCCAACCGTCAGCAACTCTCGCGGCGCATCGCACAGGCGGTGGCCGACAGTGCGCGCACTGAATCGGCGTTCGCGCTGCTGTTCATCGACCTGGACGGCTTCAAGTCGATCAACGATTCGCTCGGCCACGGCGTCGGCGACGACTTGCTGCAAGTGTGCGCGGAGCGGCTGCGCCAGGATTTGCGCCATACGGACATGGTCGCGCGGCTCGGCGGGGATGAGTTCGTGATCGTGGTGGAGAACGCGCAGGAGACTTCGTCCGCCGTGGCGGTCGCCAATGGCGTGTTGCGGCGGCTGTCGCAGGAGATCGTCGTCAACGGCTTGCCGCTGCGCGTGAGCGCGAGCATCGGCATTGCCTTCCATCCGCACGATGGCGCCGATGCCGACGCACTGCTGCATAGCGCCGACGCCGCGATGTACGCCGCCAAGCAGAGCGGGCGAAACACGTTCCGCGTATTCGAGCCGCAGATGAATCACACCGCGCTCAAGTCACTGATCCTGCAGCGCGACCTGCATCGCGCACTGAGCGACGACGAACTGAGCCTGTCGTTCCAGCCGAAGTTCAGCGTCGCGTCGCAATCGGTGACGGGCGTCGAGGCGCTGATTCGCTGGCGTCATCCGGAGCTCGGCGAGATCGCGCCGCTCGAATTCATTCCGATCGCGGAGCGCTCGGGTCTCATCGTCGAGATCGGCGACTGGGTGTTGCGCGAGGTCTGCCGCAACATCGCGCTATGGGATGCGCAAGGGCTGCCTGCGGTGCCGGTCTCGGTGAATCTCTCGCCGATCCAGTTCAACGTGCCGGATCTCGTCGCGCGCATCGATGCGCTGATCGTCGCGGCCGGCGTGGTGCCGTCGCGCCTCATGTTCGAGATCACCGAAACCACGGCGATGCAGAACATCGAAAAGACGAGCCGCACCATCGAAGCGTTGCAGTCGCGTGGCTATGCCGTGGCGGTCGACGATTTCGGCACCGGTTATTCGAGCCTCGGTTATCTTCAGCGCTTTCGTTTCGACCAGATCAAGATCGACGGCTCGTTTGTGCGCGATCTCGATACCGCGGGCAATCGCGGCAGCGCGTTGCTATCGGCCGTCGTGACGCTCGCGCGCGCGTTGCAGATCGAAGTGGTCGCGGAAGGCGTCGAAACGGAGTCGCAGTTCCGCACGCTCGGCGAGCTCGATTGCGATCAGATGCAGGGCTTCCTGTTGAGCCGGCCGATGCCCGCGGCCGAGCTTCCGGGGTTTCTGAGCGGCGCGGCGAAGCGTGGCGTCGTGGCCGAGCGCGCTTGTGCGGCGCCCGCCGTATGAGCGCCATCAATGAACCTGGTCCTTCACCAATGCGGCGATCTGCTCCGCCAGTTCGCGCGTGAGCGCGGTCAGTTCGGTGTTCTGTCGTAACAGCGTTTCGATCTGCGCCGCCTGACGCGCGAGCGCCTTGTCGCGCCGCTGCGCCGCGAGCGCGAGCGCTTCGCGATGCCGCGCATCCGCATCCGAGAATGCCTTGTCGCGATCGGCCTGGCGGGTCTGGGCGAGCAGGATCATCGGCGCGGCATAGGCTGACTGAAGACTGAACGCGAGATTCAGCAACACGAACGGATAAGGATCGAAATGAATGACGCGCATCACGTTCAGCGCGATCCACACGACGACGATCAAGGTCTGTGCGAGCAGGAACGTCGGCGTGCCGAAGAAGCGCGCAAACGCTTCCGCCTTCAACGCGAACCAGTCGTTGCCGAACGCGCTCGTCAGATGCAGATACGGTAATTGAAAGCGCAAATGATCGCGGTCTGAAGCGCTGTTGTCGTCCTGATCGACCTTCATGTTGGCGATGAATAGAGTGGAGTTGTCTGCATCGCACTCTAGCTTCCGACGCGCACGAAGCGTTTTAAAAAGCCACGCGACAATGCGCGTCAGCACGACGCAATAGCCCGACAATGCGCCGCCGTGCGTACGCGAAAACACCGGTTGCATCGAAAAGACCGGTATCCCTCCGGCATGAATACTCCTTTCATACGCGACGGACCCGCCGCGTCAATCCAGCATCTTGAAGGAGTATCAGCAATGGCCACATTCACACTGCAAGACGGAACCGAACTGTTCTACAAGGACTGGGGCTCGGGCCAGCCCGTCGTCTTCTCTCATGGCTGGCCGCTCAACGCGGACGCGTGGGACTCGCAAATGATGTATCTCGCGCAGCGCGGCTATCGCGTGATCGCGCACGACAGGCGCGGCCATGGCCGCTCGGCCCAGCCGTGGGACGGCAACGACATGAGCCGCTATGCGGACGATCTTGCCGAACTCGTCGACCATCTCGATGTGAAGGATGCGGTGTTCATCGGCCATTCGACGGGCGGCGGAGAAGTGGCGCGTTATATCGGCCGTCACGGCACGACGCGCGTGAAGAAGGCCGTGCTGATCTCGGCGGTGCCGCCGCTGATGCTCAAGACCGAAGCGAATCCCGGCGGCCTGCCGCTTTCCGTGTTCGACGACATTCGCCGGGGCGTGATCGAAAGCCGCTCGCAGTTCTTCAAGGAACTGGCGACGCCGTTCTTCGGCTTCAATCGCGAGGGCGCGAAAGTTTCGCAAGGCACGATCGACTGGTTCTGGCTCGCGGGCATGCAATGTTCGATCAAGAGCGCGTACGACTGCATCAAGGCATTCTCGGAAACGGACTTCACCGAAGACCTGAAGAAGATGACCGTGCCGACGCTCGTGCTGCAAGGCGATGCTGACCAGATCGTGCCGATCGACGATTCCGGCAAGCTCTCCGCGAAGATCGTTCCCGATGGCTCGCTCACCATCATCCCCGGCGCGCCGCACGGCATGTGCACGACGCACGCGGATGCGGTCAACGAGAACCTGCTCGCATTCATCCGCAAGTAAGGGAGCGACGTCATGGTCAACACTTCGGAGTCTCGTCCGCCGCTTCCTCCGTTTTCGCGCGAGACGGCGATCGAGAAAGTGAGGCAGGCGGAAGACGGCTGGAATTCGCGCGATCCCGATCGCGTGTCGCACGTCTATTCGCGCGACACGCAATGGCGCAATCGAGCGGAGTTCGTTCACGGCCGCGAGGATGTGCGCGCGTTTCTCGACAGGAAATGGCGCAAGGAATTCGACTATCGGCTGATCAAGGAATTGTGGGCCTTCGGCGGGAATCGCATCGCCGTTCGTTTCGCCTATGAATGGCGCGACGATGCCGGCAACTGGTTTCGCTCCTACGGCAACGAGAACTGGGAATTCGGTTTCGACGGCCTGATGAATCATCGACACGCGAGCATCAACGACGTGCCGATCATGGAGAGCGAGCGCAAGTTTCACTGGCCGCTCGGCCGGAGGCCGGACGATCATCCGGGCCTGAGCGAACTCGGGCTTTGAGCGTGTGAGTCTTCTGTGATGAGCCACGCCGCGCGCATCGCTGTGCGGCGTGGCTTCGCATGTGTCATCGATGAGAGGGCGTGATGAAGGTCAAGCGAATCTGGAGCGTCTTCGCGACGATGACGCTCTTCCTGATGGCCGCGTTCATCGGCAAGACCTTGTGGGATCACTACATGTACGCGCCGTGGACGCGCGACGGCCGCATCCACGCGGACGTCGTCACCATTGCGCCGGATGTGTCGGGCATGATCGTCGGCGTGCCGGTGCATGACAACGAGTTCGTCAGAAAGGGCGATCTCCTGATGCAGATCGATCCGTCGCATTACCGGATCGCGGTGGACGAGGCCGAGGCGAAAGTCGCCGCGAGCAGGGCGGAACTGGCGCTGCGCCGCGACGACGCAAAGCGCCGCGCCGCGCTCGAGAACGAAGTCGTCTCCGAGGAAGTGAAGCAGAATTCGGGCTTTCAGGCCGATGCTGCGAAGGCCGCTTACGATCAGGCGCTTGCCGCGCTCGATGCGGCAAGGTTGAATCTCGCGCGTACGCGCGTTGTATCTCCGGTCGACGGTTACGTGACGAACCTGAACACATGGCAGGGCGATTACGCGACCATCGCAACGCCGAAGCTCGCGGTCGTGGATCGCAATTCCTTCTGGGTCTATGGCTATTTCGAGGAAACGAAACTGCCGGAAGTGAAAGTCGGCCGCGAAGTGGATATCCGTCTGATGAGCGGTACGTTGCTGAGAGGTCACGTGGAAAGCATCGCGCGCGGTATCTACGATCGCGACAATCCGCAGAGCATGGACCTCACCGCCAACGTCGATCCCGTGTTCAACTGGGTGCGTCTGGCGCAGCGCGTGCCGGTGCGTATCGGTATCGACAGCGTGCCGCAAGGTGTCGAGCTTACTGCGGGGACGACATGCACCGTTGTCGTCGATGGAGGCGGTGCGCCGGGGCATCTGATGCCACGCGCGCTGTAAGGCGAGGCACGACACATGGACGCGAGCTATTCACGAAGCGATGATCTGCGTATGCACCTCGCGCATTGGGCCGCGACGGACGGCCTCGTGTGGTTGCATCTCGCGAAGACGCTGACCGCAGCCTTCCTCGCGATGGGCATTGCGATGAAGCTCGAAATCCCGACGCCACGCACCGCGATGGCGACCGTGTTCGTGCTGATGCAGCCGCAAAGCGGCATGGTGCTGTCGAAAAGCGTCTACCGGATGCTCGGCACGATCATCGGGACGATCGTCGCGGTCTTGCTCGGGGCACTGTTTCCGCAACAGCCACCGCTCTATATCGGCGCGATGACGCTCTGGGTTTCGCTCTGCACGGCGGCGGCGCTGCGCTATCGAAACTTTCGCTGGTACGCATTCGTGCTGGCGGGCTACACAGCGGCGCTCATCGGCATTCCGAGTTTGACGGACCCGACCGGGCTTTTCATCGCCGCGTTGAATCGCTCGGCGGCGGTGCTGCTCGGTATCGTCTGCTGCGGCGTGATCAGTGCGATCGTGCTGCCGCAATGGTCGTCGACGCGGCTGAAGCATATTCGCCGCGAGCGATTCGTGTCGTTCTCCAATTTCGCGGCGCAGGCGTTGCGCGGTGAAATCGACCGGAACGGATTCCGGCTGAAGTACGGCGAGTTCATCGACAGCGTGGTCGGCTTCGAAGCTACGCGCGCGTTCGCATCGTTCGAAGACCCCGAGGTGCGTTCACGCTCGCGGCGTCTCGCGCGACTCAACAACGCGTTCATGGAACTGTGCACGCGGCTGCATGCGCTGCATCGCTTCGTATCGATGGTCGAGACGTCTCGTCGATGCCACGCGACCGATCTCGTCGCGTCTTATTGCGCGGATTTGGCGAAGGTGTTGATCGTAAGGCGCGATGCCGGTCTCGTCGACGATGCCTTTTTCGTTCGCCGGGCCGCGCTCGTTGCGAGGTTTCGCGTGCAGCTTGCCGAACGCGTCGAAACCGCTCGCAAGGCGCTCGAACACACGGCGAGCGCGCAACAACTGCTCGATTACGATACAGCGGTTCAATTGTTGTCCGGCTATGTATCGGCGTGTTCGAACTATGCCGAGACTTTTGTTTCGCTCGTCTTCCAGAAGCATGTATTCGAAGAGGCAGACTTGAAGCGTGTCTTCGTCACCAACAGGAACGTGATCGTAGTGACCTTTCTGATGACGTGCGCCGTGCTCGGGACGATCGGCGCGTTGTGGCTGTCGAGCGACTGGCCGAGCGGCGGCTATGCGATCATCGGTGCGGCCGCGGTCTGCGCGCTGGGATCGAATTCAGCGACGCCGATCAAGTTCTCGCTGCAGATGGCTTCGGGCGCGGCCGTGGCGACGCTGGCGGGTTATCTCGTGCTCTGCTACGTGTATCCGGCGATCGAAGGCTTTCCGCTGTTGTGCTTCGTGCTGACGCCCTTGCTCGGGCTCGGTGCGTTTCTCGCCACGCGGCCCAAGTTCACGGGCTTCGGCCTGAGCTTCTGCATCTTCTTTTGCGTGCTCGGCGGACCGGACCGCGTGATCCGCTACGCGCCGGAGCCGCTGCTGAACGACGGCATCGCGCTCACGCTGGCGATGCTGGCCTGCGCGGTAGCGTGCGCGTTCGTGTTTCCCGCCGAGAAGCCGTGGCGTATCGCAGCGTTGATCCGCGACTTGCGACGCCAGATCGAAGTCGCATGTACTGCGCCGCTGGAAGACCTGAAGCAGATCTTCCAGTCGGGCACGCACGATATCACCGCGCAGATTCGCGCGCTCTTGCCGCAGCCGAATGCGCAGTATCGTGAAGCGCTCGCGTGGATTCTGGCCGTGCTTGAGCTCGGGCATGCGTCGATCGAGCTTCGAGCAGAAAGCCGCGATGCGCTGGCGATTCGCATCGTGTACGCGGACTGGCATGCATCCACGGAGGCGACGATGCAACGTCTGACGATGCTCTTCGAGATGCCATCGAAACTCAATCGCGACGAAGCCATTCGCGCGATCGACACGCAGGCGGAGCACGCGACGCACATCATCGAAACGATGGGCGGTTCGACTCACGACATCCCGCACGTGCGCCGGATGCTTGCACGCCTGCATTTCATGCGCAGCGTGCTGCTCGATCGCGACACGCCGTTTTCGACATGAACGCGTTATCGCAGCGCGTCTTCGACCAGTTCGATCCAGTGACGCACGCCCGTTCGTCCCGCTCCCGCGAGATGCGTCTGACAACCGATGTTCGCGGTGACGATCATCTCGGGTGCGCCGCTTTCGAGCGCGTCCATCTTGCGGTCGCGCAGTTGCGTCGATAACGCGGGTTGCGTGATCGAATACGTTCCGGCCGATCCGCAGCACAGGTGAGCATCGGGCACGGTGGTGAGGTCGTAGCCCAGACGCGTGAGAATCGATTCCACCGCGCCGCCGAGCTTCTGCGCATGCTGCAACGTGCAGGGACAATGAAACGCGATACGGCGGCGCTCGCCTGCATGGAGCGCATCGAGCGGTTCGGCTCCGAGCACTTCCACGAGATCGCGCGTCAGCGCGCTCACGCGCGCGGCCTTTGCCGCATAGTGCGGATCGTCGCGCAGCATGTGCCCGTATTCCTTCACGAACGCGCCGCAGCCGCTCGCGGTCTGCACGAGCGCTTGCGCGCCCGCTTCGATCGCGGGCCACCATGCATCGATATTGCGGCGCGCACGCATCAAGCCTGCTTCCTGCGCGTCGAGATGATAGTCGGTCGCGCCGCAACAGCCTGCGCGCGGCGCATCGATGACGCTGATGCCGAGACGATCGAGCACGCGCGCGGCTGCGGCATTGGTGTTGGGCGACAGCGAAGGCTGCACGCATCCTTCGAGCATCAGCACGCGGCGTGCGTGTCTCGCCGTCGGCCGGGACTTGGCCGCGACGGTCTTCGCCGGAATCTTCTGGCGCAGCGCATGAGGCATTAACGGACGCGCGAGACCGCCCGCCTTCAGGAGCGTGTCGAACACGGCAGGGCGCGGTATCACATGACGCAGACCGTGGCGCAACATGCGCTCGCGTGCGGGACGCCGCACGCGGCGATCCAGTTCCGCGCGGCCGATATCGAGCAGCGCGTGATACGTGACGCCCGAAGGACACGTCGTTTCGCAATTGCGGCAGGTCAGACAGCGGTCCAGATGCAACTGCGTCTTGTCGGTGACGGGCTCGCCTTCGAGCATCTGCTTGATGAGATAGATGCGCCCGCGCGGGCCGTCGAGTTCGTTGCCCAGCAACTGATAGGTCGGGCACGTTGCATTGCAGAAGCCGCAATGCACGCACGAACGCAGGATGTCTTCGGCTTCCTTCGCGCGCGCGAGCGTTTTGGCTTCGTCGCTGAGATTCGTTTGCATGGGGTGCCTGTCGAGGAAAGCGTCAGTAGTCCGCGTACATGCGGCCGGGATTGAATATGCCGCGCGGGTCGAGGCGTTGCTTCAGTTGCCGGTGAAAGCGCATGAGCGGCGCGGCGAGCGGATGAAACGGATCGGCTGCGGCAGTCGGCGTGAAGCAAGTGGCGTGGCCGCCCGCCGCGCTTGCCATGCCGCGAATGACGTCGGCGCTGGCATCGCTCTTGAGCCAGCGCTGCGCGCCGCCCCAGTCGAGCACGACTGTGCCGGGCATGTCGATGAGCGCCGTATCGTTCGGCAGGGACAGACGCCACAACGGACGCTCGTCGCTGAAGAAGGGCAGACGCTGTTCGCGCAGATCGGACCAGAACTGCGCATCCTGATGTTGTCCGCCGATGCGGTCCACCGCCGCGCGCACCGAGCCCGTGCCGCCTTCGAGACGCACATGCAGGCGGCCATCGACATGGCATGCGCCCGTCACCGGCAATGCCGCCTTGCGCCATGTCGCGAGCTCGCGCATCGCTTCGCTCGCTTCGAGCGCGAGCGAAAGGTGCTTCGTTTCGCGTGGCCTGGGCAGTACCTTCAGCGAGACTTCGGTGATGAGCCCGAGACAGCCGAAACTGCCGCTCATCAAGCGCGATACATCGTACCCGGCGACGTTCTTCATCACTTGCCCGCCGAAGCGCAGATGCTTGCCTTCGCCCGTGACGATGCGGCATCCGAGCAGAAAATCGCGGACCGATCCGGCCCACGGACGGCGCGGTCCCGACAGTCCCGCCGCAACGACGCCGCCGAGCGTAGCACTGTCACCGAACGTCGGCGGCTCGCATGGCAGCATCTGTCCGGCTTCGTCGAGCATCGCGTTCAGTTCCGCGAGCGGCGTGCCCGCGCGCGCGGTGATGACGAGCTCGCTCGGCTCGTAGCTCACGATGCCGCGATGCGAGCGCGTGTCGATCTCGTCGGCTTGCACGGGCCTGCCGAGCGACGCCTTGCTGTCGCCGCCGCGTATGCGCAGCGGCGCCTTGCGCGCGATCGCGTTTTGCACTTGGTCGACGAGTCGCGCGCTGTCGTCGATGGAAATGAGGTCGCGTCGCATCAGAAGCGCTCCAGTTCGGGGTGAGGCAGCGCGCCATGATGCACATGCATCGAGCCGAATTCAGCGCAGCGATGCAGCGTCGGCACGTTCTTGCCGGGGTTCAGCAGCCCGGAAGGATCGAATGCGGCCTTCACGGCATGAAAGAACGTGAGCTCGTCACTGTTGAACTGCGCGCACATCTGGTTGATCTTTTCCCGGCCGACGCCATGCTCGCCCGTGATGCTGCCGCCCACTTCCACGCACAACTCGAGAATGCGCGCGCCGATGGCTTCGGCGCGGTCCATCTCGCCGGGCGCATTGGCATCGAAGAGAATGAGGGGATGCATGTTGCCGTCGCCCGCATGAAACACGTTGGCGACGCGCAGTCCGTATTGCACCGACAGATCCGCGATGCCGCGCAGCACGCGCGACAGTTCGCGGCGCGGAATCGTGCCGTCCATGCAGTAATAATCGGGCGACACGCGGCCCACGGCGGGGAAGGCGTTCTTGCGGCCCGCCCAGAAGCGCTGACGTTCGGCTTCGTTGGCGGCGAGGCGAATCTCGGTCGCGCCCGCCGTGCGCAACAATGCATCGACGCGCGCGCAATCTTCCTCGACATCCGATTCCGCGCCATCGACTTCGCAGAGCAGCAGCGCTTGTGCATCGACGGGATAGCCCGCGTGAATGAAGTCCTCGGCGGCGCGGATCGCGAGGTTGTCCATCATTTCGAGGCCGCCGGGAATCACGCCTGCCGCGATGATCTGCGCAACGGCATCGCCGGCTTTCTCGATGTCGTCGAAGCTCGCGAGCAGTACCTTCGCGCTTTGCGGCTTCGTCAGGAGCTTGACGGTGACTTCGACCACTACGCCCAGCATGCCTTCCGATCCGGTGATGAGCGCAAGCAGATCGAAGCCGGGCGCGTCGAGCGCTTCGGAGCCGAGCGTGAGACGTTCACCGTCGATCGTGACGATCTCCACGCGAAGGATGTTGTGGACCGTAAGCCCGTACTTGAGGCAGTGCACGCCGCCCGCGTTTTCCGCGACATTGCCGCCGATCGAGCACGCAATCTGCGACGACGGATCGGGCGCGTAATAGAGGCCGTGCGGCGCGGCCGCCTGCGAGATCGCGAGATTGCGCACGCCCGGCTGCACGCGCGCGGTGCAGGCTTGCGCGTCGACATCGAGTATGCGGTTGAAGCGCGACATCACCAGAAGGATGCCCTTTTCGAGCGGCAACGCGCCGCCTGAAAGACCCGTGCCCGCGCCGCGCGCGACCACCGGCACGCCATGCGCATTCGCGTATTTGAGCAGCGTCTGCACTTCGTCGATGGTTGCAGGCAGCGCCACGAGCATCGGCGTGATGCGATAGGCGGAAAGGCCGTCGCATTCGAAGGGGCGCAGGTCTTCCTTCGCATGCAGCAGTTCGAGATCGGGAAGCAGGGCGTGCAGGTCGCGCACGATCGCGGCTTTGTCGTGATCGGCGAGCGGCCCGTCGAGCCGTTCGTCGTAGGCGTAGGTCATGCGGTGTCTCCGTGGCCACGTGTGTTTTTTTGCGATTCTTCCGGGTCTGCGCCGCCATGTCGATTGTTTTTCCACTGGTATTACCAGTTTCTTGGATTGACGGACCGGGCTTTAATCGACTGAAGCGCAGCCGCTATTGCATATCGCCGAGGCACGTTGACCATCGTCGTGCTAGCATTTCAAGCTGGTAATACCAGTGATGGGCGCAATGATGGAAGCGGAAGAGAGCAGACGAAAACTCGCGGACGTGGTCGTCGAGCGTATCGAGGCGCTGATCGTCGACGGCGTGCTGAAGGTCGGACAGACGCTTCCGTCCGAGCGGCGGCTGACTGAAAAGCTCGGCGTCTCGCGCACCGCGCTGCGCGAAGGGCTAAAAGTCTTGCGGGCGAGGGGACTGATCGAAACCGCGCAAGGCAAGGGTTCGATCGTCGCGAGACTGACGGCCGAACCCGCGCAGACGCCGATGATGCATCTGCTCGGATCGCAACCGCGCACGCTCTACGATCTGCTGGAAGTGCGCGAGATGCTGGAAGCGGAGGCGGCGCGTCTTGCGGCGCTGCGCGGTACGCAGGCCGATCACATCATGATCCGGCGTCGCTATGAAGAACTCGCCGCCGCCGATATCCACGACACCGACGCATCGACGCATGCGCGGCTCGATCACGCGTTTCATCTGGCGATCTGCGAGGCTTCGCACAATGCGGTGCTGGTGCATACGCTCGGCATGCTCAACGATCTGATGCTGAGCGCCGTGTTCGCATCGGTGAACAATCTCTATCACCGAGAGCCGCAGAAGCGTCTGATCGATCGTCAGCACGCGCGTTTATACAATGCCGTGACCGGCAAGCTGCCGGAGCAGGCGCGTCGCGCGGCGAGCCTGCATGTCAAGAGCGTGCGCGAGAGTCTCGCGGAAATCGAAAAAGAGGAAGAACGGCTCGTGCGTTCCACGTTGCGGCTGGAAGGGTGGGGTTGAGACTGATGACTCAGCTACCCGGCTCGCGATGATCGATGCCGACAAGCCGCGCGCCGAGCCGCCTCGCGAGCGCTTCGCCACCCTGCTGCATGACGTAGTCGTGGTTCCATTTGAAAAGCGGGCGCGCGATGGGTGCGAGCAGATTCATCCATTCAGGGCCGGTGCGCACGCGCCATTCGTATCGCACGATAGCGATATCGCCCTGCGATGAAAATCGCCAGCATCCGAAGCCTTCGACATCTCCGCTCGCTTCGCCTTCGAGCGATACGAGCGGCTCGACGCGCGTGACGCGCATGTCGAAGCGCACGCGATACGGCAGACGACCTTTCCACGTATATCGATGCAACGCGCCGACGCCATCGTCCGCGCCGCTTTCCACTTCAATCACGCGTTCGACACACGTCCACCATTGCGGCCACGTCGCCGGATCGTGGATGGTATCCCACACGCATTGAAGCGGCGCTGCGATTCTCCAGACCGTAACGAATCGATATTCGCTCGCGCGCACGATGGCCTCATTTTCCCTTCGAATTCTGCGCGATGGCTTCGTCGGTTTCCCAGCCGCCGCCGAGCGCGCGGAAAAGGTTCACCTGATCGATCGCGACCTGACTTTCCGCCGCCGCCACCTGCGCCGCGACGCCCGTCAACGTACGCGTCGCATCGAGATCATTGAGAAAGGATTCGCGGCCCGCGCGATACAACCGATTGGTTTCATCCGCCGACTGAATCGCGGACTTATAGGCGGTGCGCAACGCGTCGGCGCGCGTGGTATCGGATGCATAGGTCGCGAGGCTGCTCTGCGTTTCCTCCAGCGCCTTCAGCACGACGCCGTCGAAACGCGCGAGCGCGCCGCTCGTCGCCGCTTCGGCCTGATGCACGCGGGCGCGCTGACCGTTGATCGGAAAGCTCCAGCTGATGAGCGGCCCGAACGCCCAGCGGTTCGTGTTCGCGCCGAACAGATCCTCCGCGATACCGACCGATCCCACCGACGCGCCGAGGCTCACCGACGGATACAGCGCCGCCGTCGCAACGCCGATGCGCGCGGTCGATGACGCAAGCTGACGCTCCGCCTGACGCACGTCGGGGCGGCGCTTGAGCAGCGCGGCGCCATCGCCGACGGGAATCGGTGCGCGTAGTTTCGGCAGCTTCTTGCAGGCGAGGGCGGCTTTCGGCAAGTCGGACGGCGCGCGCGCGAGCAGCATCGCGAGCCGATATTGCGCGACGCGGCGGCGCGCGACGAAGCGCGGAATGTCGGCGGCGAGCGTGTCGGCTTGCGTCTGTCCGCGCGTGACTTCCGACTGATTGCCGCGGCCCGCATCGCGCAGACGTCGCGTGAGTAGCACGCGCTGCTTCTGCAAGTCGAGCGACTTGCGCGCGATCTCCAGTTCTTCCGCCGCCGAGCACGATTCGACATACGCGCGCACGACATCCGCGACCACCGTGACGCGCGCGAGATCCTGCGCGGCTTCGACGGCTTCATCGTCGGCGTTCGCCGCTTCGACACCGCGCTTGAGCTTGCCGAACAGATCGATTTCATAGGATATCGAAAGATCGAGCACGCCTTCATTGACGACTGGAAGCTTCTCCGTCAACAGATATTGCTCCGCCGATTCCTGCGCGCGCTGAAACGCTGCCGATGTCTTGCCGGAGAAACCGCCTTGCTGATTCGCGAATTCGACTTCGGCGCGCGAGCGTGCGAGATTCGCGGCGGCGACGCGCAGATCGGTATTCGACGCGAGCGCCTGAGTGACGAGCTGGTCGACGACGGGATCGTCGTAGAGACGCCACCATTTCGCGGGCACCGCGCCCTGCGTCACGGGCGCCTGATCGGCGCCGTCGATGGCTGCGTTCGCATAGGGCGAGTTGCGCGCGGCGTTCTCGGGCAGCGTGTAGTCCGGTCCGACGGTCGTGCAGCCGATGAGCGCGATGGCCGACGAAACGGCAATGGCGATAGCTTTCATTGCGATGCGCCCGACACGCTCGAAGTCGGTGCAGGCGCGGATGCCGGAGACGTCTCCGACGCCGCGCGCTTGCCGATCTTCGGCCCGATGCCGCGCACCGACACCGTCGCCGTGCGGCCCGCGATCATGCGAAAGTCCGCCGGAATCTCATCGAGCGTCACGCGCACCGGAATGCGCTGCGCGAGACGCACCCAGCTGAACGCGGGATTCACGTTCGGCAGCAGACTCGGGCTTTGCTGGCGATCGCGATCCTCGATTGCCGCGACGATGCTCTGCACGTGTCCGCGCAGAATGCCCGGCTCGCCCATCACCTTGATATCGACCGGCTGACCGATATCGATGCCGCCCAGCTTCGTTTCCTCGAAATAGCCGTCGACGCGGAACGAATGCATGTCGACGACCGAGAGCACCGCGCGCCCCGCCGACACGAATTCGCCGACACGCGGCGCGCGATCGTTCAGATAGCCGTCGACGGGACTGACAATCTCCGTGCGTTGCAGATTCAGACGCGCGGTATCGATCGCGACGTCGGCATCGGCGAGCGCGGCGGTTGCCTGTTCGACGCGCGAATGCGTTTCCTCGACGACTTCACGCGCGACGAGATTGCCGAGCGCACGGTTGCGCGCATCTTCGCGGCGCGCCTGATCGAGCGTTGCGCGGCGTTGCTGCGCGCTCGCCTGCGCGTTGCGCAATGCCAGCGCATAGCGCGCCTGATCGATCACGAAGAGCACATCGCCTTTCTTGACCTGCTGATTGTCGACGACTTTCACCTCGGTGATGAGGCCGGACACGTCGGGCGCGACCTGGATCACGTCGGCGCGCACGTGACCATCGCGGGTCCACGGCGCGAACATGTAGTAATCGACGAGCTTCCACAACACGACGCACGCAATCGCGACGACGATGAGCGTAAGCAGAATCTGCCCAATAGAGAACCAGGTTTTTTTCACGAGATGAGCCGCTGCGAAACGATGACGACAACACCCAGCACCAGAACATAGATGCCGAGATCGAAAATGGAACGGTGCCACACGAGGCGATAGAAGCCGACGCGCGCGAGCACGGTGCGGATCGCCAGATTCACGAGATAGGCGATGAACATCAGCACGAGCACGGCGGGCACGAACACGCCGAGAATGTCGATTTCGCCGATCATGTGTGGCGCTCCGGTGTAGAAGGTGTCGCGGGCGGATGCAGCGACAGGCGCATGCCGACCAGCGCGTGCAAGGTATCGCGCAACCATTTCTCCGCGACGACATCCTGTGCGTTCGTGATCGCGCGTGACGTGACCTGCGCGCTCGCGGTATCGATGTTGTGGATGAGTTCAGCCGGCACCGGCTGACGCGCGCGCCGCGCGATGCACAGTTCGAAGTAATGGCGCAGTGCATCGAGCACGATGTCGACGGAGCTCTGCAATTCGACCGGCAGCTTGCGGCGCGTGCGGCGCAGATCGAGCGCATTGAGCGCGACGCGGAAATCGCGGAAGCTCTCGATCGACGGATGGCGATGCGAGTCCGTCGCGGCGTGACGCGGCAGAAGTTGCATCAGTCTGTCGAGCATGCGCGCATAGAGATTGCGTTGATCCTCGATCACTTCCGCAGACGACGCGCTCAACACGATATCCGCCCAGGCCGAACGCGTGAGCCGCGCGGCGGCGAGTTCGGCGCCGAACGGACGCGTCATGCGCGTCCAGATGAACGCGAACAGCAGGCCCGCGACGCCCGCGAGATTGCTGTTGATGAACACGAAGAAGTTCGCTTCATAGGCGCTTTGAATGCTGATGAAGGTCGCGGTGTTCACCGCCGTGAGCATCGTCACGAGCGTGAAGCGCGGCCTTGGAATCAGCGTGCCGATGATCAGGAACGGCACCGAGAAAATCAGCACGAGCATCGGAAAGTCGTGTACGTGCGGCAGGACGGCGAATACATAAAGCCCGGCGAACACGACACTCATGCAGGTCGCGAGAAAGAACGTGAACACTTGCGGCGCGGGTTCGTCGAGCGCGGCGAAGAAGCAGCACGCGACGGCGGCGAGCGTCACGGCGCCGGCGCCATCGTTCCAGCCCGATTCGATCCATAGCCCGCACGCGACGATGATCGCGCTCACCGCGACGCCCGTCGAAAAGAGCATCATGCCGCGATCGAAAAAGCGCG
Source organism: Caballeronia sp. NK8 (assembly GCF_018408855.1). Taxonomy (GTDB): domain Bacteria; phylum Pseudomonadota; class Gammaproteobacteria; order Burkholderiales; family Burkholderiaceae; genus Caballeronia. Next base: position 523,521 of record NZ_AP024325.1, read on the forward strand.
CCGTGCCGCCGAGACGCCAGTGGCGGAAATGCGGCCGCCATTCGCTGGTTTCGTTGAGAATCGCGGCGCGCAACGCGCGAATGTCCTGCCATACGTCGATGACCTGGCCGAGACGCCACAGCGCATTCGACAGCAGCGCGCCGTCCGCGCTCGCGAGCGCTTCGACGGATGGACGCATCGCATGGATGCGGTCGCGCAGCGCATCCGGCGCGCGGTCGTTCTCGATGTCCTGCACAGCGCGCGGCACGGGCGAGCCGACCCACGCGGCCACGTCCTTGAGCAGCGTTTCGAGCCCTTCCGGATGCGTGCCGTGCTTGGCGATGAGTTCGATGAGCGGATCGGCCATCGACGAAATCAGCGGCAGAAAGATCTGCATGCGGCCTTGCAACGCGCGCGCCCGGCGGATGATGTCGGGGCGCGTGTGATCGTAGGTCAACTGGCTCAGCAGCAGTTCGAGCCCGTTGACGGTCGCCGCGAGCCGCTGGCGCGCCGCCGAGATCGATGCGCCCGCGACATGGCCGGAGAGCGTCTCGCATGCGTAGAACGCGGCGTCGCGAAACCATGCGTCCGTTCGTTCGATGAGCGTCGGCGCGAGACGGCTCGGAAACACCGCGCTGCCGACGACGCTCGCCACCACGATGCCGAGCACAATCTCTTCGGTGCGCGTGATGGCGAGATCGAAGACGGTCGTCGGATTGGTGACGGCGGGCAGGGCGATCAGCGGCAGCGTGTAGCCCGCGAGCAGAAAGACATAGCTGCGCGCGCTGCGGTCGAACATCGAGAGATAGAGCAGCGTGCCCGTCCACAACGCGACGATCACGCTGAAGAGAAACGGCGACTCGACGAACGGCGGCACGATCAGCACCGCCCCCGCCGCGCCGATCATCGTGCCGAGCGCGCGATAGAGCGCCTTCGAGCGCGTCGCGCCGACGAACGGATTCGAGACGATATAGACCGTCGCCATCGCCCAATAGGGACGCGGCAATTCGAGCGCGAGGCCGATATACAGCGCGATCATCGCGGCGGCGAAGGTCTTCGCGGAAAAGAGCCACTCGCGCGCGGATGGAAAGGACATGGCGCTAGGCTCCGCGCTTTGCGGCGGAGCGGGCCGGCTTCGCGGGTTCGTCGACCGCTTCGAGCGCGGCGAGCAACTTCGCGTCGGGCGACGCGCCGAACGCGTTGAGCACGCGCAGCGTCGTTTCGAGATCCTCGCGGCTCACGCCTTTCAGGAGCCGCGCACGCAGTGTGACGAGGCGCGCTTCCATGCGCGCGGTGACGGCGCGGCCTTCATCGGTGAGCGTGATGGTATTCGCGCGCTTGTCTTCCGGATCTTCGTCGCGGCGCACCAGCCCCGCCGCGCAGAGTTGATCGAGCAGGCGCACGAGCGACGGCCCTTCGATGCCGACATGCTCCGCGAGCGTCACCTGGCGCACCGCCTCGCCGAGCCGGTTGGCCGTGAGCAGCGGCACGGCGCACGCTTCCGACACACCGTACGAAGCGAGCACGCCGTGACTCGTGCGGCGCCAGCGTCGCGCGGCCAGCACGAGCGTGCTGCTCACGGAGCGGCGCAGAATGTCGAGTTGGGTCATGCGGCGGGATTATAGCGAGAAGTCGATTCGTTAGCATCCTATCGACTTATGTTTTTTCTTTCAGAACGTGTACGGCGATACGGCCGCCGGGCACGCAAATTGTCGTGCTATCTTTTCGGCTCGACCATCCCGAGCGCGCCACCATGCCGATCGCCTATCTGCGGGGCCTGACCTCGCCCAGCCGCACCGACTCCGCGAACCGGCGCCTGGGTTGCGCGCTGGCCTTCGTTGCCGGCGCTGCGAATGCGGGCGGCTTTCTGGCTGTCGGACAATACACGTCGCACATGTCGGGGCTCGTTTCTTCGATCGCCGATAACCTCGTGCTCGGGCAGGCCGCGTTCGTCTTTTCCGCGATCGGCGCAGTGGGCGCATTTCTCGGCGGCGCGGCCACGTCGGCGGTGCTCATCAACTGGGGACGACAGCGGCGCGCGCACAGTGTATTCGCCACGCCGCTGCTGCTCGAAGCCGCGCTTCTGCTCGTGTTCGGCGTGCTCGGCGCGAATCTGGAAACGCATCGCGTGTGGGACGTGCCGTTGACCGTCGCGCTGCTGTGCTTCGTGATGGGCCTGCAAAACGCGATGATCACGAAGATCTCGAAGGCCGAGATCCGCACGACACACGTGACGGGTCTCGTCACGGATATCGGCATCGAAATCGGCAAGAGCCTGTACTGGAACCGTGGCGTCGCGCGCGATGACGCGGGCTACGTGCGCGCCAATCACGCGCGTCTCGCGCTGCTGAGCGCGCTTTTCGCAATGTTCATGCTCGGCGGCTTCGCGGGCGCGATCGGCTTCGCGCATCTGGGCTTCGCGACGACCGTGCCGCTTGCCGCGCTGCTCTTGCTGTTCTCGTCAGTGCCGCTTGCGGACGATCTTGCTGCGGGCCGGCGTCGCGCGCGCCGCTGATCTCACGGCGATTGCGCGGCCTCCGCGACGATCCAGTCGCGAAACAGCTGCATGCCCGGCGAGAGCCGCCGCGACTTGAGCCACGTGAGCCAGTAGCTGCCGGTTTTCACTTCGATATCGAACGGGCGCACGAGCAGGCCCGCCTGCAATTCGCGCACGAACATGCGCGGCGGCGCGAGTGCGACGCCCGCGCCTTGCACCGCGGCTTCCACCATCAGGCGCGATGAATCGAACACTGGGCCGTTCATCGTCCACCTTTCGAGGCCGGCGGCGTCGAACCAGTCGGTCCAGTCGTCGGCGCGATAGGAGCGCAGCAGCACTTCGTTCGCGAGATCGGCCGGCGTGCCGAGGCGGCGCGCGATCTCGGGCGCGCAGAGTGCTGCGAGTGGCGCATCGAGCAGCAGCGCATTCTGGGTAGCGGGCCAGATGCCCGTGCCGAAGCGGATCGCGAAATCGAGCCCTTCCGACGCTGGATCGACGAGATTGTTATGCGTGAGCAGCCGCAATTCGACGAACGGATGCGTCTCACGAAACGCTTTCAGCCGTGGCATCAGCCAGCCGACCGCGAACGTACCGACCACGCCGACGGTCAGCACCTCATGAAAATGCCCGCCTTCGAATTGCTTGAGCACGGCTTCGATGCGGCCGAACGCGTCGCTCAGCACGGGCAGCAGGGCGCGGCCTTCATCGGTGACGTGCAGGCCGCGCGGCAGGCGTTTGAAAAGCGGCGTGCCGAGCCGCTCTTCGAGCGCGCGCACTTGCTGGCTGACGGCCGCCTGCGTGACGTTCAGTTCCTGCGCGGCGCGCGTGAAACTCAGGTGCCGCGCGGATGCTTCGAACGCGCGCAGCGCATTCAGGGGAAGATGAGGGCGCATGGCTCGCATAAGATTTTCTATTGCCTGCGGCAAATTATCCTCGATTGTCGAAGCGCGAAAAAGAGCGGATATTTCGCTTCGTTCCAATCATGCAAACCAGAACGAAGGATCAAGACGATGAAGTTTCGTGCGCTGAGTCTGTTGGCGACAGCCATTTTTTCTTTTGGCGCGATATCGCGCGCCGCGTATGCCGGTGACGCGGACGCAATCCAGTCGACCGTCGATGAGACCATCAAGCCCTTGATGGCGCTGCACGGCATCACGGGCATGGCGGTGGGCGTCGTTGTGCAGGGCAAGCCATACGTGTTCGACTACGGTCTGGCGTCGAAAGCGACGAAGCAACCCGTGACGCGCGATACGCTCTTCGAACTCGGCTCGATCAGCAAGACGTTCACCGCGACGCTTGCGTCCTACGCGCAGATCGAGGGCGATCTCTCATTGAGCGATCCGGTGAGCAGGCATCTGCCGTCGCTCGCGGGAAGCGAGTTCGGCAAGGTCACGCTGCTGAATCTCGGCACGCATACGCCGGGCGGGCTGCCGCTGCAAGTGCCCGACCAGGTTCACGACAATGATCAGTTGATGAAGTACTTCCGCACGTGGCGTCCGGCTCAGCCGCCCGGCACGATCCGCACGTATGCGAATCCCGGCATCGGCACGCTCGGGCTGATCACCGCGAAGAGCATGCGGCAGGACTTCGATGCGCTGATGCAGACACGTCTCTTTCCCGCGCTTGGTCTGAAGCACAGTTATATCGACGTGCCCGCTTCGAAGCAGCGCGACTATGCGCAAGGCTACGCAAAAGATGACGCGCCGATCCGCATGAAGGGAGGCGTGCTGTCCTCGGAGGCGTACGGCGTGAGATCGACCGCCGCCGACATGACGCGCTTCCTGCAGATCAACATGAACATGGTGCGTATCGATCCGGCGTTCCAGCGCGCCGTCGACGCCACGCACACGGGCTATTTCCGGGCCGGTGCGATGACGCAGGACCTCATCTGGGAGCAGTATCCGTATCCGGTCGCGTTGCAGGCGCTGCTCGACGGAAACTCGGCGTCGATGATCATGAACGCCACGCCCGTCACCCGCATCGAGCCGCCGCAAGCGCCGCGCGACGATGTGTGGATCAACAAGACCGGCTCGACCAATGGGTTCGGCGCGTATATCGCGTTCGTGCCGAAGGAGCGCGTGGGCATCGTGATGCTGGCGAACCGGAACATCCCCAATGAAGAGCGCGTGAAGGCCGCGTACGCAATCATCACATCGCTCGTCCAGAACCAGTAAAGCAATGTGCGTCCGCACATCGAAATAGATCGATGCACATGCATCCGGCTCGTTCATCGGGCCGTATGTCATGTTGGAGACGCCGCACCCTCATGCCTTTCACTCAGGTCCTTCGATCCGGCCTCCGCTTGCTTGACGCCAGCGTGAGCGCATCGTCGGACCGTATCTTCGGCCTTTCGTCCGCGCCTTTTCATATCGTTCGGAATGTTTTCGGAGAAAGGTCATGTCGAATGCCAAACCTCTCATTGAGACGCTGGATCGTCGTGTCGAGCGGCGCGAGCGTCGCCGTCAGTTTTTCAGGAACGCCGGAGGCCTGGGGTTGGGGCTGGTCGGCGGCACATTGATCAGCGCTTGCGGCGGCGGCTCCGGCGATAACGCGAACGCGAATTCGAGCGCGCCCACGGACGCGGAGATCCTCAACTTCGCGCTCAATCTCGAATACCTCGAATCGCAGTTCTACTCGTTCGCAACGACCGGTGCGGGGCTGGCCGCGAGCATGACAGGCGGCGTCGGAACGATGGGCACGGTAACCGGCGGACAGCAAGTGCCGTTTCAGGACCCGGTGGTGAAGGCCTATGCGAACGAGATCGCGAAGGACGAACTCGAGCACGTGACGTTCCTGCGCTCGGCCCTCGGCGGCTCGGCGGTCGCGCAGCCGGCGATCGATATCGGCGGGACCGATCCGAACGGCGCGTTCTCCATGGCCGCGCGCGCAGCGGGCCTCGTGGGCGCGGGCGTCGCGTTCAATCCGTATCAGGACGACAATAACTTTCTGCTCGGCGCGTTCATCTTCGAGGACGTCGGCGTGACCGCGTACAAGGGCGCGGCGCCGCTCATCAGCAACAAGACCTATCTCGAAGCGGCCGCGGGCATTCTCGCCGCCGAGGCTTATCACGCGGGTCTCGTACGCACCGTGCTCTATGCAAAGGGTATCCAGATGGGCAGCCTCGTCACGGCCGCCAACGCGATATCGAAAGCGCGCGGCAGTCTCGATCACGTCGGCACCGACGATCAGGGCATCACCGGCGCGACGCCGGGCTCGTCCAACATCGTGCCGCTCGACGACAACGGCCTCGCGTTCAGCCGCAACTATGCCAACGTGCTCAATATCGTGTATCTGACGAGCGCGTCGACGACCAAGGGCGGCTTCTTCCCGAATGGCGTCAACGGCACGTTGCACATGAGCGCATAGCGACGCTTCGTGATTCGCAAGGGCCCGTGACATACTTCGCCATTGGCCTTTGCACGTCACACGAATGCGTATCGATCCCTACAGTCTCGAGCTCTTCATCTCGGTCGTCGAGGAAGGATCGATCGCGCGCGCCGCGAGCCGCAGTCATATCGCGCCTTCGGCGTTGAGCAGACGCATCGCGGATCTCGAAGCGGCGATCGGCGTCGCGCTGCTGATCCGCTCGCCGTCGGGCGTGCAACTGACCGAAGCGGGCCAGCACGCGTATTCCAGCGCGCGTTCCATCCACGGCCAGCTCGAAGGTATGGCGCGCGAAATCCAGTCGATGAGCGGTCAGATCGCGGGCGTCGTGCGTTTGCATGCGAACGCATCGGCGATCGTCGGCTTTCTGCCGGAGCGGCTCACGCGGTTCAAGGCGTGCTATCCGCTCGTCGAGATCGCGCTGACCGAGCAGATCAGCGATGAAGTCATCCGCGCCTGTCTCGACGATCGCGCGGACGTCGGCATATCGGCGAGCGCGAAGACGCCCGCGGGCCTGGACGCGTGGCACTTCGCCAGCGATCCGCTCATGGTCGTCCTGCCGCACGCGCACGAACTCGCGCAGGCCGACGCGCTGAGTTTCGCCGAAGTCACGCGCTTTGCGCTCGTCGCGTTGCAGGCGGGCGGCTCGCTCGATCAGACCTTGAAGGAGCACGCCGACGCCGCGCGCCTGCCGCTCAACGTGGCGGTCACCGTCAACAGCTTCGATGCGCAGTGCCGCATGGTCGAGGCGGGGCTCGGCATCGGCATCGTGCCGACGAGCGCGGCGTCCGCGTTCGCGGGCTCGCGCAACTTCGCGCGCGTGCCGTTGCGCGAGGCGTGGGGCGGCGGCCGTTGCCTGCGCGTGCATGCGCCGCGCAAGTCGTCGCGCCTGAAGGCGGTGCAGGCGCTGATCGATATCCTCATCGACGGCAAGGGTTAATACGGACATCGCATCTCGCGATGCCCCCTGTGACGAACGAACACTTCGTGTATGCGCGCGTGTTCTTCTAGATTGGCATCGAAGGAGAATGCGATGACCAATCTGGATGTGAGCGGACGAGTCCTGTTTCTGTGCGCGGACCCGGCAAACGTCGAGCGTCAGCTCGCGGGCGAGGACCTGACGCCCGATGAAGCAGGCGCGCTGCGCGACGATGTTTCCACCGACGAAATCACGCCCATCAGCGTGCTCACGCGTTTCGACGAACGTCTCGGCCAGTGTCCGTATGTGGGCTTTCATGCGGGCGGGCGCAATCCGGTGGGCATCGATGCGGTGCGCGCCGGCCGCTTTCAGGTGACGGTCGCGGGCAATCGATATGGCAAGGGATCGTCGCGCGAGCATAGCCCGCTCGCGGAATATCACGCGGGCATTCGCCTCGTGATCGCGCGCAGCTTCGAGCGGATCTATCGGCAGAACGCGGACAACCTCGGGCTTTTCACGTCGACGGATTTCGGCCTGATCGAGCGAATCCGGCGCGGCGAGGCAATCGATATCGACGAGCTCGTAGCCGGTCGCGATCCGCTCGCCGCCGCGATCCTGAAGAGCGGCGGGCTGTTGCGCTATGGAAAGCTGCATATGCAACGCGTCGGCGCTGGCGCGACATCGCGCGATGACATGCCGCGCACGCTGGTCGAAAAGATTCTCGCGCGCCATGCGTTGATCACCGATGCCACGAACGCCTCGCTCGAACCGGGCAACGGCATCTTCGTGCGCGCGGACTGGCGCTTCATCCACGAGTACTACACCGGCATGGCGGCGCACATGTTGCATGCGGCGTTCGGGCGTCCGCTGACGCTGCGCGAACCGCGCAGCATGCTTGCGTTCGAGGATCATCTTTCGTATTCGCATCGCAGCGAACTGCATATCAGGAATGGCTTGCTGCCGAACGTGCGTGAATTGTCGGAAGCCCATCGCGCCTTCGCGCATGACTACGACGTGCGCAATCACGGCTATCTGAGCGAAACGAAAAGCGATATCGACGAAGGCTCGGAAGGCATTTCGCACGCGATGATGGCCGAGCGCTACGCATTGCCGGGGCAGGTCGTCGTCGGTACGGATTCGCATACGCCGCATAGCGGCGCGCTCGGGTGCGTCGCGTTCGGCGTCGGCACGACGGACATGGCGAACGCGTTCGTCACGGGCGCGGTGCGGATGACCGTGCCGCAATCGTTGCGTATCGATCTGACCGGCCCGATTCCCGAAGGCGTGACGGCGAAGGACATCGTGCTGCACTTGCTCGCGGATTCGCGCATCCGCGCGGGCGCGGGCGTCGGCAAGGTGTTCGAATTCGCGGGCACGGCCATCGCGAGCCTGTCGACCGACGAGCGCACGACGCTCACCAACATGACCGCCGAACTCGGTGGCTTCACCGGCATCGTCGCGCCCGACGATGAAACCGTGCGCTTCCTGAAGGAGCGGCGCGGCATCGACTTCACGATCGAGCCGTGGATGCGCAGCGACGCAGGCGCGCGCTATGCCGATGTGATCGAAATCGATTGCGCGCGTCTCTCGCCGATGCTCGCCGCGCCCGGCGATCCCGGCAACGGCGTCGCGCTTGCCGCGCTCGGTCAAAGGCCGCGCATCGATATCGCCTACGGCGGTTCATGCACGGCGGGCAAGCGCGAGGACTTCGATCACTATCACGATGTGCTTTCTTGGGCTGCCGCGCGCGGCCTGCGCGTGCCGGATCACGTGAAGCTCTATCTGCAATTCGGCACGCAGGACGTGCGCGACTATTGCATCGAGAAAGGCTATGTCGATGCGTTCGAGCGCGTCGGCGCGATTCTGCTTCAGCCATCGTGCGGCGCGTGCGCGAATTGCGGGCCGGGTTCATCGACCGACGCGCAGCAAGTCACGATCAGCGCGATCAATCGAAATTTTCCGGGCCGCTCGGGTCCGGGCAAAGTGTGGCTCGCAAGCCCGCCGACCGTCGCGGCGAGCGCGCTCGCCGGCAGCATCGCTTCGTTCGCGGAATTGCAGCACCGGTTCACGAAGTAAGCACGATCGAGCCGCCATCGATGCGGCATCAAAGATACTTACAGGAGACAGCAATGGCCATCATGCAGGGCACTTCGCGTCTGCACGACGCCCCCGGCGTCGCGCTAACGGATGCGCCCGCGCTCGCGGACACCGCGGGCATTTCGGCGCGCCTCGACCGGCTTCCCGCGACGCGCGCGGTGTGGAAGCTCGTCTTTCTGCTGAGTCTCGGCTTCTTCTTCGAACTCTACGATCTGCTCTTCACGGGTTACATCGCGCCGGGCCTCGTGAAGAGCGGCATTCTCACCGCAACGACCGCGGGCCTGTTCGGCACGACGGGCGTCGCGAGCTTCATCGCCGCATTGTTTTGCGGGCTGTTCATCGGCACGATCGCGTGCGGCTTTCTCGCCGACCGCTATGGACGTCGCGCGATCTTCACGTATTCGCTGCTGTGGTACGTCGCGGCCAATACCGTGATGGCGTTTCAGGACACGGCGCTCTGGCTCAACTTCTGGCGTTTCGTTTCGGGTTTGGGCATCGGCGTGGAGCTGGTGACCATCGGTACGTATATGTCGGAGCTCGCGCCCAAGCATCTGCGCGGCAGAGCCTTCGCCGTGTGCCAGGCAATCGGCTTTTCCGCCGTGCCCGTGGTCGCGTTTCTCTCGTATCTGCTGGTGCCGCGCGCGCCGTTCGGCTTCGACGGCTGGCGCTGGGTCGCGATGGCGGGCGGCGTGAGCGCGCTCTTCGTCTGGTATTTCCGGCGCAATCTTCCCGAAAGCCCGCGCTGGCTTGCGAGCAAGGGCCGTGTCGAGGAAGCCGATGAAGTCCTGCGCCGCCTCGAAGACAAGGTCGCGTTGCAGTATGGCAGACCGCTGCCCGCGCCGGGACCGTCCGACCCGATTGCCAGAAAGGCCGGTTTCGCCGACATGTGGAAGCCGCCGTATCGCACGCGCACGGTGATGCTCATCATCTTCCATATCTTTCAGACGGTGGGATTCTACGGTTTCGCAAACTGGGTGCCGACGCTGCTCGTCAGGCAGGGCGTGACGGTGACTTCGAGCCTGCTTTATACGACCGTGATCGGGCTCGCCGCGCCGCTCGGTCCGTTGCTTGGCTACTGGATCGCGGATCGTTTCGAACGCAAGCATGTGATCGTGTTCATGGCGGGCGTGAATATCGTTGCGGGCTTGTTGTTCAGCCAGGCTTCGGCGGCGGTGATGATCGTCGCGCTTGGTGTGATGCTTACGCTTGCGGGCAACATCATTTCGTTCACGTATCACACGTATCAGCAGGAGCTTTATCCGACGATGATCCGCGCGCGTGCTGTCGGTTTCGTGTATTCGTGGAGCCGGCTGTCGGCGGTGTTCAGTTCGTTCGTGATTGCATTCGTGCTGAAAGAGGCGGGCGTGACGGGTGTATTCGGGTTCATCGCGGGCGCGATGTTGCTCGTGATGCTGTCCATCGGTTTGATGGGACCGCGCACGCTCGGCAAGTCGCTCGAAAGCATTTCTCACTGAGCGCGTGATTCACGCGTGCTAACCCCCGCACGCGTGAATCAGAAACTGCTGCACGGCGGTCGACGGCGTGCTCAACGTCGCGCCCTTGCGCCAGATCATGCCGGCTTCCATATGAGGAATGGCATCGTTCACGGGCCGCGCCTCGATGCGCTTGCCTTCTAGCGACCACGGCCGAAACACCATATCCGACAGCACCGTGACACCAAAGCCGTGCGCCACGAGCCCACGCAGCGCTTCCATCGAACTCGTTCGAAACGCGATATTCGGCTCGATACGCTTCTTGTGCCAATAACGCATCGTCGATTGCTCGCCTTCATCGACGGTAATGAGGATATAAGGATGCGCGGCGATATCCTTCAACGACACCGCCTGCTGCCGCGCGAGCGGATGCGACGGCGCGACCCACAACTGCCGGCGCGAGCGCATCAGCACCTGACTGTCGAAGCGGTTCGGCCGCTGCAGATTCGATAGCAGCACCACGCCGATATCGACATCGCCATTCGCGACCGCGTCTTCGATCTGCGGCCGCTCCATGTCGCGCAGATCGAAATCGATGTACGGATACGTCGCACGAAAGCGCGCCAGCAATTCCGGCAAAAAATACCCGAGCACCGTATAGGACGCCGCGATGCGCGCGACCCCGCGCATGTCGTGCGCGCGAAACGGCGTCTTGTGCAGCGCGTCGCGGGCGGCGTCGAGAACGCGGCGCGCATGGTTATGGAAATCCTGGCCATCGGGCGTCAGTGCGACACCTTGCGGCAGGCGCTCGAACAGCTTCGTATCGAGCGCGCTTTCGAGGGCCAGAACTGCGTTCGTAATCGCCGATTGCGACACATGCTCGTTGGCCGCCGCCATCGAGAACTGGCCGGTTTGCGCGGCGGCCACGAAATAGCGCAATTGTCGGAGCGTGAGATCGAAGGCCATCTGATTTTCGAATACCAGAGTTGTTTATTCGTGATTTTACGATGGCAAATCGGCTTTCTATACTCGCCAAAAAAGACCATTCCCGAATCTGGAGACACGCCCCCATGAATGCACCCGATCGCGCCGCCCTAGCCGCCGACGTTTCGCTGGACGACAAATACACGCTGGAGAAAGGCCGCGTCTATATCAGCGGCACGCAGGCGCTCGTGCGTCTGCCGATGCTGCAAAAGGCGCGCGATCGGAGGGCGGGGCTGAACACGGCCGGGTTCATCTCGGGCTATCGCGGCTCGCCGCTCGGCGCGCTCGATCAGTCGCTGTGGAAAGCCAAGCAGCGTCTGAAGGACAACGACATCGTCTTTCAGCCGGGGGTCAACGAGGATCTCGCCGCGACCTCGATCTGGGGCACGCAGCAGGTCAATCTATGGCCCGGCGCGACGCGCGATGGCGTATTCGGCATGTGGTACGGCAAGGGTCCGGGCGTGGACCGCACCGGCGACGTCTTCAAGCACGCGAATTCGGCCGGCACCGACAAGCACGGCGGCGTGCTCGTGCTAGCGGGCGACGATCACGCGGCCAAATCGTCGTCGGTCGCGCATCAGTCGGATCATGCGTTCATCGCGGCGGGCATTCCGGTGCTGTATCCGTCGAATGTTCAGGAGTATCTCGACTACGGCCTGCATGGCTGGGCGATGAGCCGTTATTCGGGTCTGTGGGTCGCGATGAAATGCGTGACCGACGTGGTCGAATCCACCGCGTCGATCGATCTCGATCCGGACCGCGTGGAGATCGTCACGCCGACCGATTACGCGGTGCCCGAGGGCGGCCTCAATATCCGCTGGCCCGACTCGCCGCTCGCGCAGGAAGCGCGTCTGCTCGACGAAAAGTGGTACGCGGCCCTGGCCTATGTGCGCGCCAACAAGCTCAATCGCGTCGTGATCGATTCGGACAAGCCGCGCTTTGGCATCATCACGGCGGGCAAGGCCTATCTCGACGTGCGTCAGGCGCTCGTCGATCTCGGGCTCGACGATGCAACCTGCGCGCAGATCGGCTTGCGCGTGCTGAAAGTGGGCTGCGTGTGGCCGCTCGACGCACAGGACGCGCGCGCCTTCGCGACGGGTCTCGAAGAGATTCTCGTGGTCGAGGAAAAGCGGCAGATTCTCGAATACGCGTTGAAGGAAGAGCTATATAACTGGCGCGAGGACGTACGACCACGCATCTACGGCAAGTTCGACGAACGCGACAACGAAGGCGGCGAATGGTCCGTGCCGCGTGGCGACTGGCTACTGCCCGCGCATTACGAGCTATCGCCGGCGCTGATCGCGAAGGCCATCGCGCGGCGTCTTTCGCGTGCGGATCTTCCCGACGATGTGCGCGCCCGCATGCTTGCGCGCGTCGAAACCATCGAAGCGAAAGAGCGCGAGGCGATCAAGCCGCGCGTGGATGTCGAGCGCAAGCCGTGGTTCTGCTCGGGCTGTCCGCACAATACGTCGACGCGCGTGCCCGAAGGTTCGCGCGCGCTCGCGGGCATCGGCTGCCATTACATGTCGATGTGGATGGACCGCAAGACCGAGACCTTCAGCCAGATGGGCGGCGAAGGCGTTGCGTGGATCGGCCAGATGCATTTCTCGGGCGACAAGCACGTATTCGTCAATCTCGGCGATGGCACATATTTCCATTCGGGTTTGCTCGCGGTGCGCGCGGCGATCGCGGCGAACGCGAACATCACGTACAAAATTCTTTATAACGACGCCGTGGCGATGACCGGCGGCCAGCCCGTCGACGGCGTGCTGACCGTGCCGCAAATCGCGCATCAGGTGCATGCGGAAGGGGCGAAGCGCATCGTCATCGTGACGGACGAGCCGCAGAAATACGATGCGAAGATCGCATTGCCGGAAGGCGTCAACGTGCATCATCGCGATGAGCTGGATCGCGTTCAACGCGAACTGCGCGATACGCAGGGCACGACCATTCTCATCTACGATCAGACGTGCGCGACGGAGAAGCGCCGCCGCCGCAAACGCGGCACGTATCCCGATCCGGCACGCCGCGCGTTCATCAACGACGCCGTGTGCGAAGGTTGCGGCGATTGCTCGGTGCAATCGAACTGCCTGTCGGTCGAGCCGCTGAACACGCCGCTCGGCACCAAGCGCAAGATCAATCAGTCGTCGTGCAACAAGGACTTTTCGTGCGTGAACGGGTTTTGCCCGAGTTTCGTGACGGCTGAAGGCGCGCAGGTTCGCAAGCCGAAAGCCGCCGCGGGCGCGAAGCCCGATTTCGACAGCCTGCCGTCGCCGGTCTTGCCCGCGTTGTCGAAGCCTTACGGCATTCTCGTGACGGGTGTCGGTGGCACGGGCGTCGTGACGATCGGCGGTTTGATCGGCATGGCGGCGCATATCGAGCGCAAGGGCGTGACCGTGCTCGATATGGCCGGTCTCGCGCAGAAGGGCGGTGCGGTGCTGAGCCACGTGCAGATCGCACCCGAGCCGCGGGCGCTGCATGCGACGCGCATCGCGACGGGCGAGGCGCGCCTCGTGATCGGTTGCGATGCGATCGTGTCGGCGTCGAACGATGTGCTCTCGCGCACGCGGCACGGCATCACGCAGGCCGCTATCAACAGCGGCGCGACCCCGACGGCCGAATTCGTCACCAATGCACAATGGACCTTTCCCGCGACGCAGACGGAGCAGGCGTTGACGGACAGCATCGGCGCGGGCTGCGAATTCATCGATGCCAACGCGCTCGCGCTGAAGTTGCTCGGCGACACGATTTATTCGAATCCGCTGTTGCTCGGCTTCGCGTGGCAGAAGGGCTGGTTGCCGCTGGAGCTTTCGAGCCTGAAGCGCGCGATCGAACTGAACGGCGTGGCGATCGAAAAGAACCTCCTCGCGTTCGACTGGGGACGCTTCGTCGCGCAACACGGCGTGGGCGAACTCATCAAGCCCGCGCAACACGCGATCGTGATGAAGATGCCCGAGTCGCTGGAGAACGTGATTGCGACGCGTGAAGCGTTGCTGACGGCGTATCAAAACGCGGCTTATGCGCGGACGTATCGCAGCGTGGTCGAGCGCATCCGCGAAAAGGAAAAGCCGCTGAATGCGAAGCTGCCGCTCACGCGCGCGGTCGCGGTGAATCTCGCGAAGCTCATGGCCTATAAGGACGAGTACGAAGTCGCGCGTCTTTATGCCGATCCCGCGTATCTCGGCAAGCTGCGCGAGCAGTTCGAAGGCGAGCCGGGCCGCGATTACAAGCTGATGTTCCATCTCGCGCCGCCGATGTTCGCAAAGCGCGACGAGCACGGTCATCTCGTGAAGCAGCGCTTCGGCGCGTGGATGCTGCCCGCGTTCCGTGTGCTCGCGAAGATGAAGGCGCTGCGCGGCACGTCGCTCGATGTGTTCGGCAAGACGGCCGAACGCCGCACGGAGCGTCGGATGATTGCGGATTACATCGCACTGGTCGATGAATTCTGCGCGACGCTCGATGAAGCTCGCTTCGATGCCGCGTTGCAACTTGCGAAGCTGCCCGACGAGATTCGCGGCTTTGGTCATGTGAAGGAGCGCAACATGGCGGCGGTCGAGAAGAAGCGCGAGCGTCTGATCGGAAGTTATCGCGCGCCGGTAGAAATGGCGGCGATGGCCTGAGAGCCGTAGACATCGCGGGCGGCGGCGAGCAATGCCTCGACCTTGACTTCGGTTGCGAGCGAGGGCAGCCGGCCGCCCGCCTCACGTTGCCGAAGTCGTCCATCCACGAGTTTTATGCGCGCCTTTCTGACGCCGCTGCCTGCGATGGGACGGGAGGCGCGCGATGAATCGATCGCGATCGCGCGGCGGCTTGATCGTTGGTTTTGGGTTGGGGGGCGGTAGCGGTATCTTCCAAGACGGCGGTTCAACATGATGTGCTTCAGGTTGCGCTTCCCGTTGAACTGGCTTTCTTGACGTTCTGTGACAACATTGATTCGTAACGCGAAGTATTCTGGCAACTTATGAATCTCGGAGCCAGAATATGTACCCAGCCTTGTCGTATGCGGTAGATGAGCCTTCATTGGCCTGGGACAATGCGAAGAGGCCACGATCTGCCGGTCTATTCGAAATTCGCCCGCCAGCTGTATCGATCGATGCGCTGCCCATCTATGACACGGATCTAGATACCGTTATCGGCTATCGTGAGGAGTTCGCCGGCGTATCCCACATCTATGCGCTGGACGGAAGCATCCAGATAAGCGAGAAGCCATTGGAGTCTCCGCTGTTCGATCCGTTCGATGCGTTGTTCATCGTAGGCGGATTATGGAGAGCCGGGCTTCGAGGCTTCACTGAGTGGGGAGCGAGAGGCGTAGGTGTGGCGCTTGGTCAAGCTACCTTGTTTGGCTTGCGAACCCGGTACTACGCACTCTTGCAACAGCCGTTGCGTTTTGCCGCGACGCCCCTCGCACATATGTCAGAAGCAGGGCGCTACGTGCCGGTTCACATCCTAAGGCTGGCAATCAGGCATGGCAAACGCTTTTCCGACCCCAAGGGCCATTCCGGCATTTTTCAATATACTTGTCCGATGGTCCGCAATGGCACGCGATACGTTCTCGACGTGGTCGTTCGAGAGCGCGATTACACAGTTCTTCACTTCGCTTATAAGCACATCAAATGACGCCGCCCACGATCCACACTACGGCGCATGTCGAATCCCATGCTCGAGTGCAATGGGACAGCGAGGGCTTTACCGTACATTGCGAGATCGACTATCTGCCGTCGGCTTCGTACAAAACGACGGGCAACCTGAGCGAGGCACTCGAACAGCGCTTCGCTATCGTTCCTGCGACCTATGTGATTACAGCCGGAACGCTATCGATGCTGCTTGATTCGGAAAAGCGGATCACCGAATTCGATTTCTATACCAATCCCACAGAGTGGGCGAAAGCCACTTCACCTTTTTTCGATGCGATTCCTGGAACGCCGCATATCGACGCGATATTCGATGACAACGGACACAGCGAAGCGATGCGTGATCCGGACGTTCTCTACGAACCTCGACGCGGCACGCTTTATCTGTCGTGGGGCGATGCATTGCGCTGGCATGGGGTAGCTCAGCAAGTAGCACTGGGGGTAGGGCCCGATAACCGTCTGGCGCAACTTCGGATCGATGGTCTGTTCGTTGAAGCAGAGAAGCTGGAACCAAAACGCCGGTGGACGAGACTATTCCGCGCCTGACGGCCCAGATTGCTGACCCACCCCGTATGATGTCGTTCCACACACGAAAAACGGAGACAGCGCATGAAAGGCGTTCATAAGCTCGCCGTCGTCGGGATCGGCAAGATCGCGCGGGATCAGCACCTGCCCGCGATCGCCGCGCAGCCGGGGTTCGAACTCGTCGCGTGCGCGAGCCGCAACGCCAGCGTCGAAGGCGTGCGCAACTATCCGGATATCGACGCGCTGCTCGCCGCCGAGCCCTCGCTCGATGCGGTGTCGCTGTGCGCTCCGCCTCAAGTGCGATACACGCAGGCGCTCGCCGCGCTCGAAGCGGGCAAGCACGTCATGCTGGAGAAACCGCCCGGCGCGAGCGTGAGCGAGGTCGAAGCCCTGCATGACATCGCGCGGGCGCGCGGCTGCACGCTGTTCGCGTCGTGGCATTCGCGCGCGGCGAGCGCTGTCGAACCGGCGCGCGCATGGCTCGCGTCGAAAGAGGCGGGCGCGATTCGTTCCGTCGAAGTGCGCTGGAAGGAAGACGTGCGCCGCTGGCATCCGGGACAGCAATGGATCTGGGAGCCGGGCGGCCTCGGCGTGTTCGATCCGGGCATCAACGCGCTCTCGATCGTCACGCGCATCCTGCCGCACGAAGTCGCGTTGCGCGCGGCCACGCTCACGGTGCCGAGCGATACGTCCACGCCGATCGCAGCCGAACTCGATTGCATCGCGACCAACGGCGCGCCGGTACGCGCAGTGTTCGACTGGCGTCACGGTCCCGTCGAAGAGTGGGATATCGATATCGATACCGACGCGGGCCGCCTGTCGATGCGCGAAGGCGGCAAGCGGCTTTCCATCGCGGGCAAGGAGATCGATCTCGGGCGCGAGCGCGAATATCCCGCGTTATACGAGCAATTTCACGCGCTCATCGAAACGAAGGCGAGCGATGTCGATGTGCGTCCGCTGCGTCTCGTCGCCGACGCGTTTCTCACCGGACGGCGCATCGAAACGGAAGCATTCGGGCGCTGATCTCAGGTGCTCTGCCGCTCGATGATGGTGAAGCCGGTATCGATACGCACATCGGCGGGCGGCGCATCGGCATTGAAGCGTTGCAGCAGCGCCTCAGCCGCCTTCATGCCGATGGTCGCGCCATCGATACGCACCGTCGACAGCGCCGGATAGACATGCGCCGCCGTGCTGAGATCGCCGAAACCCATCACGGCGATATCGCGCGGCACATCCATGCGGCGGCTCGCGGCTTCGGCGAGCACGCCTTGCGCGAGCGTATCCGAACTGCACACGACGATTTCAGGCGCACCCGATGCCAGCATGCGGCTCAGTCCTTCGCGCCCCGCCTGCAAGGTCGCGGGCGCGGGCAGCACTTCGAACGCGGGCTTCGCGACCCGATGCTTCGTCAGCTCGCGCCTGAGGCTTTCGCAACGCCGCAAGCCGCGCGGATCGTCGACGGACACGATGCCGAACCTGCGATAACCCTTCGCCAGCAAGTGTTGCGCGACCTGCTTGCCCACCGCCTCATGCGAGAAGCCGATCATCATGTCGATCGGCTTGTCCGTCAGATCCCATATCTCGACGACCGGAATGCGCGCCTTCGTGAGCCGCTCGATCGTCGCCTTGCTGTGACTCGTTCCGGCGAGCACGATGCCATCGGGACGGCGGCCGAGAATGGCCTCGACGAGCGCTTCCTCGCGTTCGGGCGAATACGCGGTCAGGCCGAGCAAGGTCTGATAGTTCGATGACGTCAGGCCGTCCATCAGCGCCTGAACAGTGTCGGAAAATATCGAGTTCGCTATCGTCGGCAGCAGGATCGCGACGAGGCGGCTCTTGCTGCTCGCAAGTCCGCCAGCCAGCATGTTCGGCACATAGCCGGTCTTGCGCACCGCTTCGAGCACCTTGCGTTGCGTGTCGCTGCGCACGAGTTCGGGCCGGTTGAGCGCACGCGAGACGGTCATCGGCGCGACGCCGGCCACGCGCGCGACATCGATCAGCGTGACGCTTTCGCCCGGGCCCGATACGGCATTTTTTCGTTCGAGTTTCTTCACCATCTCAATCGTCCCGTGCGCGCTCTCGTTCAATCATCGAATTAGACCACGCGCAACAAGGCGCGCGGCGGCGTCAGTGTAAACCATGATGATTGCGCAACCATTATCGCTTGAATGATTGCGCAATCATTGTATCATCCAGTGCATATATCGATGCCGCCAGACTCAGGAGACGCCTTGGAAACCGCACTGCCCACCACGAAGCGCACCAACGTGCGTTGGCTCATCCTCGCGATGATCTTCATCGTCACCGTGTTCAACTATGTCGATCGCGCGACCTTGTCGATCGCCGCTCCGAGCATGCGTCACGAACTCGGCTTCGATGCGCTGACGATGGGCATCGCGTTCTCAGCGTTCGGCTGGGCGTACACGGGCATGCAGATTCCGGGCGGACTGATCCTCGATCGCTTCGGTGCGCGCATGGTGCTGGGCGTGAGTCTCATCGTGTGGTCCGCGCTCACGTTCATGCAGGGCTACGTGCATCTGTTCGCGTCGGCGTTCGTCGCGCTGTTCGTGATGCGGTTCCTGATGGGCATCGCGGAATCGCCCGCGTTTCCGTGCAACAGCCGCCTCACGGTGATGTGGTTTCCGAGCGCCGAGCGCGGTCTCGCTACGTCCGTCTTTCAGCTTGCGCAGTACTTCGCGCTCGCCGTCTTCACGCCGATCATGACCTACACCGTCAGCGCGTGGGGCTGGCATTACGTGTTCTATACGACGGGCGCGGTCGGCATTCTGATCGGCTTGTGGTGGCTCAAGGCGGTGCGCGAACCGCAGCGCGATCATCGCGTGAATGCGGCCGAGCTCGATTACATCGCGGCGGGCGGCGGCCTGCCGAAGATGGGCGACAGCCCGCAGCCGTTCAGGTGGAAACAGGTCAGCGCGATTGCGGCGAACCGCATGATGATCGGCATCTACATCGGCCAGTTCTGTCTCACGTCGATCACCTGGTTCTTTCTCACGTGGTTCCCCACCTATCTGATCGAAGCGAAGGGCATGTCGATTCTCAAGGTCGGTATGGTCGCGGCGTTGCCGGCGATTGCCGGTTGCGTCGGCGGATTGATCGGCGGCGTGTGGTCGGACTGGATGTTGAAGCGCGGCTTCTCGCTCACCGCCGCACGCAAGACGCCGATCATCTTCGGCCTCGTGCTGTCGAGTTCGATCGTCGTCGCGAACTATGTGCAGTCGACCTCCGTCGTGATTCTCGTGATGTCGATCGCGTTCTTCGCGAAGGGCGTGGGCAATCTCGGCTGGTGCATCGTCGGCGATGTATCGCCGAAGCACGCCATGGGCATCAGCGGCGGCATCTTCAACTTCTGCGGCAATCTGGCGAGCATCGTCACGCCGCTCGCGATCGGCTGGATGATCAAAGAGACCGGCTCGTTCGAAGTCGCGTTGACCTATATCGCGACGCTCTCGCTGATCGGCGCGTTCGCTTATCTCGTGATCGTCGGCAAGCTGCAGCGGCTCGACCCGGACGAGCGCGACGGCGCATCCGGCGAGCGCAGCGCGCCCGCAACACTCGAACCGCGCCACGGCAACTGAACGCGCACGCACTCACTTCATCAAAGGACACGCTTCATGAACACGACCTCGCTCATCAACGGAACATCGCACGATCAGATCAAGTGGATTCGCATCGCGTCGACCTTTCTTCCGCTCGCCAATCCGATCAGCGACGCCAAGGTGCTGACGGGCCGTCAGAAGCCGATGACGGAGATCGCGATGCTGTTCGTCGAGATCGAAACGGCCGACGGTCATCGCGGTCTCGGCTTCAGCTACTCGAAGCGCGCGGGCGGCCCCGGCCAGTTCGCGCATGCGAAGGAAATCGCGCCGGTGCTGATCGGTGAAGATCCGAGCGATATCGCGCGCCTGTGGGACAAACTGGCGTGGGCGGGCGCATCGGTGGGACGCAGTGGCATGGCCGCGCAGGCAATCGGCGCATTCGATGTCGCGTTGTGGGATCTGAAGGCGAAGCGCGCGAATCTGTCGCTCGCGAAGCTGCTCGGCGCGCATCGCGATTCCGTGCGCTGCTACAACACGTCTGGCGGCTTTCTGCATACGCCGCTCGATCAATTGCTCGTGAACACGGACGCGTCGCGCGAGAAGGGCATCGGCGGGATCAAGCTGAAAGTCGGCCAGCCGGATTGCGCGCTCGACATTCATCGCGTCGCGACCGTGCGCAAGCATCTTGGCGACAGCTTCCCGTTGATGGTCGATGCAAACCAGCAGTGGGACCGTCCGACCGCGCAGCGCATGTGCCGCACGTTCGAGCAGTTCAATCTGATCTGGATCGAAGAGCCGCTGGATTGCTACGACGCCGAAGGCCACGCCGCGCTCGCCGCGCAATTCGATACGCCGATCGCGACCGGCGAGATGCTGACGAGCGTGTCCGAGCATTGGGACTTCATCCGCCAACGCGGCGCGGATTACCTCATGCCGGATGCGCCGCGTGTCGGCGGCATCACGCCGTTCCTGAAGGTGGCCGCGCTCGCGGATCATGCGGGTCTGATGCTCGCGCCGCACTTCGCGATGGAACTGCACGTGCATCTCGCGGCATGCTATCCGCGCGAGCCGTGGGTCGAGCATTTCGAATGGCTCGAACCTTTGTTCAACGAGCGGCTCGAAACGCGCGACGGCCGCATGATCGTGCCGACGCGGCCGGGCCTCGGATTGACGCTGAGCGATCGGGTCGTGGGATGGACCGCGCAGGAAGCGGAGATCGGCGCGCGTGGCTGAGTTTCATTGAGCGCGATACGTCGCGCTGCGCATCGCGTTGATCGCGGACACATCGCCCTCGGGCGCGGCGCGTACGTTCGCGTGCCGCGCCGCCAGCGGAATGCGCCGCGTGCTGCCCGGCGCGAGATGAAACCAGTCGATGCGCGCGTAGTAGTTCGGATCGACGACATGCACCCAGCGCGCAAGCTGATCCGTTCCGACGACGAGACTCCAGCCGTCGTCGTCTTTCTCGACGGCGGCATGCAGGGCGATATCGCGCCGCTCGCCAACCGACGGATCGGGAAAATGAAACGCTTCCGATAGCACCGCGCCCGTGTCCGTATCGCGCAGGACGACATGCGTCGCATCATGCGCACGCGGGCCGAAGCGGTACGCATATGCGATATCGAAGAACGCGCCGATCAGCGCATTCGACGAGACGCGCTGCACGCTGCGCGGCTGCAACACGAGATCGCGCGAGCCGCCCGCGACCTTCACCGCGCCATCGCGCAGGCAGGCGAGTTCGACGCGCGCCCGAATCTCGCGCGCGGTTTCGTTGACGAGATGCACGTCGAGGCCATCGAGTCCTTCATCGAGAATCAGCGCCTGCACGGGCTGCAACACGCGTGCGAGTCCATGCAGCGCGCTCTTCGGTGCGCCGAGCACATCGATCACGCCCCAGCCCGCACCCGGCCGCACATCGAGCAGATTCCATACGATGCCGCCCGCGCAGGTCGATCCCTCGCGACGCCATTCCGAGAACACCGCGCCGATCACATCCGCAACGACGGCGCGCGACAGTTCGAGATATCGCTCGGGGTTTTCATAACGCAGGCGCGGCACGTCCAGCCGATAGAGCGAGTGCATGTAGTGCTCGCGCACATCGTCGAAGTCCCATGCGGAGCCGGGATCGCGCGGCACGCCCGCTTTCCAGCGCGGTTCGTGCGCGCGCGGGTTCGGGATCGCGCGCAACGCGACATCGTCGGGGACGTTCGCGAAGGCGAGGCACTCGGACGCGAAACGCACCTGCGCGCGGCGTACGTCGTCGAAAGAACGCTGATACGCGGGCACGCCGTAGTAATGCGTGATGCCGCCGCGCGTGTTGAAGGGCATCGATTCGGTGTCGCCGGGTGCCGCGCTCGGCGAGTTCACGACATAGGCGACATCGGGCCGTCGTGCGGCGATCGCGTTCGGCAACAGTTCGGTGAAGAGGCGTTGCTGATATGCGTCGAACGGCAGGCCAAGCATTGCCGCCTGCTGATGCACTTCGCTTCCGCCGCACAGCACCGCAAGCGATGCGAAGCGGCGCGTGCGCGCAAGGAATTGCTCGGCTTCGCGCTGCACGCTGCCGCGAAAGGCTTCATCGTCGGGATAGTCGAAGTTCGCGAACGCGAAGTCCTGCCACACGAGCACGCCGTGCTTGTCGGCGAGTTCGTAGAAATTGTCGGATTCGTAGAGCGTGATGCCGCTCACGCGAACGATGTTGATGCCCGCGTCGCGCATCAGCCTGAAGATGCTGTCGAGCTTGTCGCGCGGCGCATCGAGTGCGACGATATCGGCCGAGGTCCAGCACGCGCCGCGCGCGAACACCGGCACACCGTTCACGACGAGCTGAAAGCCCTTGTTATCCGCGCCGCGATCGACTTCGATCGTTCGAAAGCCGACGTCGCCGAGCGCGATATCGCCGAGCTTCACGGCATAAAGCGACGGCTCGCCGTGCGTATGCGGATACCACGCGCGCACGTTCGGCACGCGCACCTGGCCAGTGAGCGTATGCGCGTCCTGCCATTGCAACGTGGCTTGCGTTTCGCCGCATTGCAGCGTGATCGGCCCGTGCTCCTGCGCATGAAAGAAGCGCACGGCGATATCCAGAACGCCGTCGTTTCCCTCGATGCGCGTATGCATGTCGACGTTGTCGATGCAACTGCGCGATTCACCGATCAATTCGATTGCGCGCCAGGGACCCGCCGGTTGAATCGTCGGGCACCATCCGGACATATGGCCGAGCAGCGTCGTACGCACGTTGCGCAGCGTCGCCGGTTGCGCGAGCTTCGGCCGCCAGCGTGCGCGTCCACGCTTCGCGGCCAGTGCGGGCGCGATCGAGCGAAAGCACAGATGCAGCATGTGATCGCCGTTCAGATCGACATCGAGATCATGCGCGACGAACATCGAATCCGTATCGAGCAGCTTGCGATCGTCGAGCCATATTTCCGCGATGGTCGCGAGTCCGTTGAAGCGCAAACGGCGCTTGCCGTTTCCCGAGAGCTTCACGCGATACCAGTGATCCACATGCGCGAACGGTTGCGCGAGCGCTTCATCGTTCACGCCCGACGCACGCAAGGCCGCTGCGATGGTGCCGGGCACGGGCGCGTCGATCCACTGCGTGAACGTATCGAGCGATGCGGGCGCGGCGCACGCGCCCGCGGGCGTGCTCACGCACTGCCAGCCTTCGGACAGACGCCGCGGCGCGTGCGCGGACAAGACGTGCATGAACCTTCCTCGTTGATGGACGTTGATGGAATCCGATGAACGACACCGAAGCCGCGCGTGAAAGCGCGGCTTCGGCGTTCAGAGAAAGCGCGCGGCGAGCGGCTCGATGACTCTGTCGTAGGCAGCCTGCATTGATTCGAGACAGTCCTCGCACGGATCGATGCGCGAACGCATGCGTGCGCGCGCGAGGCGGAACTGCATGACCATCGCTTCGCTCGCGATGGACTGCGCGTTCGCCTGAATCTCCCTCGCCACTTCCACGCCGTGCTGGTTGAGCCAGCCGAGATACTTCGACAGCAGCTCGAAATTCGAGCCGAGCTGACGCATCACGTTGAACGTGTAGAGGTGATAGTACGCAGGGTCGCGTTCGAGCAATGCGCGCAAGTGCTCGGGAAAGGCCGCGCGCCATTGCGCGACCGGGTTCGTCGCGGGACGATCCACGAGGCGCAACGCGAGCAGTTCGACCGAGCGTTGCACCATCGCCTGGCCTTGCAGCGGTGCGCGCGCGCGCTTCACGAACTCGACGTACGGGAAGAGCGCGTGCACATCGCTTGCGAGGCCGGGCATCAGACGGAACACGCCATCGTAGTCCTCGCCCGACAACGCGAAATAGCCCGCGTTATGGAAGTACGTGATGCGCTTCGCATCGGTATCGATCGCGTCGATGGCGATGGTCGTCTTCGTATGTGTCTGCCGGTACGCGGTTGCGCGCGTATCGGGCAGATAGTACGAGTCCATCTCGACCACCACCATCTGCCCGCGCCGCGTCTGTTCGCGCACGTGCGCTTCCAGCGTGTCGAAGATCGCGAGCTCCTGGGCCTGCAGGCCGTAGAGCCGCGATATATCGTCGAGCGAGAACTTCGGGAACGTGAACTGATCGCCCTCGAACGCCTGCGTCACCGTGAAGCCGAGCGCCGCATGCGGATCGCAGCCATAGTGGTTCAGCAGCTCGATCCACAGGTCGACGTAGCAGTTCGTCTCCAGCCACACGCGCTCGTCACGATGCAGCGCGTGCTGACGGAACTGGCCGTCCGCGGATGCGGGCGTGTGGGTTACGGCTTCTGCCGGCGAGCGTGCGTTCATGCCTGGCTGCCCAGGCTGGCGAGACCTTGCTCGATGAGCGGCGCCTTGTCGCCCCACAGCAACTGACGCACTTGCTCGGGCCACGCGTTGACATCGAGACCGTGATGGCGGAACAGCGCGAGCGTCGTGCGCTCCATGCCGAATCCGACACACGCGGTATGCGCGACCTGCTCGTCGGCCTGGTTGATGTGCCACAGCTCGCCGAAGTGATCCTGATGATAGTTGAACGAGAGGCACGCGGTCGGACGATCGGGCGTTGCAACCGGCACCAGCAGTTCGAACTTGAGTTGCTGCGCGCGCTGGCTATCCGCGACGATCATGCCGCCGCGACCGAAGAACGGATCGTTGGCGAGATCGATCTCGAAGGGCAGTTCGAGCAGATTCACGAGTAGCGAGCCGCGCTCGATCCACTTCTGACGGAACGCCATCACCTGCTCGGGGCTGCCGACGCGAATGTACTCGCGCATGCGGAACATCTGCATGCGGCCCGGATCGATGGACGGCTCGTGACGGAAGCAGTACGAGAACGCATCGAAGGTCGCGCCGTCTTCGGCGAGCTTGCCGCGCTTCGCGACGAGCGGATAAATCGGATAGCAGGCGGCCGGCGTGAGCACGAGGCGCGTGGGCTTCTGCTGATCCATCCAGTCGTCGGAACGCTCTTCTTCCTCGCCGATATGCACGATCTTGTCGAGCGCTTCGAGCAGGCGATGATGCCCGCGGTCAGTGCCCTGGAACGAGTGGATCGTGCCCGCGAGATTTGGGAAGCTCTTCAGATACTCGCTGTCCTCGAAGTCGCGGCGGCGCATCGCGGGCGGGAAGCGCAGCACTTCCGCTTTTTGATCCGCGCCGAGCATCGTGATCGCCTGATTGAGACGCTCGACGACATCCTCGAATACTTCGCTGCGGCCATAGAGACCGTCTTCGCCCGTGTCGAGCAGAATCCCGGCTTCGATCAGGCGATCGCGCAAGGTCAGGTCCGATTTGTCGTACGGTGCCCGAGTCTCTTGTGATTGTGCTTGTGCTTCGGCCTGCATCATGGCGGCCTGTTCCGTCGGCATGTTCATATCGTCAAATGGTTCCCGTTGCGGCGCGCTGCGCAAGCAGCAGATTCGCCGTGTTCAATTCGATGCGGTCGTTGCTGATCATGAGCGGGGCGGAATGCAGATCACGCAGATGGCGCCCCACGCTGAACGGCGTGTCGTTCTTGTAACCGGCCATGCCGCAGATCATCAGCGTCTCCTGCACGACATGCACCGCCGATTGCGAAATCGCCAGCTTGAGCATGTTCAGGTCCGCGTTGATGCCGATCGACGCCGCGAGCGGCGCGTCATCGTCATTGCTCTGGCTCGCCTTGCGCGCCGCGCGTTCGGCCTGCGCGGCCTCGACATTGGCGAGCGATTCGCGCAGACGCGCCTGCATCATCTTGATGAGCGTGAGCACTTGCGAGAGCCGTGCAGCCGAGGGCGGCAACGCGGGTTTGCCACGCGCCTGATTGCGGAAGAACTGATGCGCGCGGTTGGCCGCGTCGCTCGCGATCCCGCACCATACCGACGACCACAAGGTATGCGATACCGGCAGCATGCTTTCGTCGGCGATCTTCGAGAACGGCGTCGGCAGGATCTGTTCGGCCGTGCCGCTCGCGACGAGACGATGTCCTTCGCTGCACGTGCCGCGCATGCCGAGCGTGTCCCACGTGCCGCGCTGTTCGAGCGTGAAGGTATCGCGGGGAGCGACGATCAGCACCTGATCCGAAGGCGGCGCATCCGGATGACGGCGCGCCGTCACGAGAATGCAGTCGGCATACTTGCCGTACGAAATGGTCGGCGCGAGCTTCTCGATGCGAAACGCGTTATCGACGAGATCGACCGCGCATGCGCTGGTGCGCATGTTGCCGCCGATGTTCTCTTCCGATGTCGCCGATGCGAGCAGCAACTGCTCGTTGACCATGCGCGCGAGGAAATCGCGCTGCCACGCGACGTTCACGCCATGTTCGACGATGCACACGACCTGGCTCTGATGCATCGCGTAGATCATCGCGGAGGATGCGCAGCCTTGCGCCAGCGCTTCACACAAGCGCGCGACGCTGGTGAGCGAGAGGCCATCGCCGCCATACGCTTTGGGGATCATCGCCGAGAAGAGGCGTTCATCGCGCATCGCGGCGATCGCTTCAGCGGGAAAGCGTGCCTCGCGGTCCACCGCATCGGCGTGCTTCGCTGCGATGGCCGCGACGCGCTTGGCGGCTTCTATCAGCTCGCTTTCGCCGCGCGCGTGCACGCTTTGCGCGAGCTCGGCTATTTCCAGCTCCTGAGCGGGCGCGTTCATGCTGCCGCCTGCTGCTGACGACGCAGTTCGTCGACGGCGGACGCGAGCGAATCGACGCTCGAGAACAGGCGGCGCGTGAGCATGTGATCGGGAATCTCGATGCCGAACTCGTCTTCGATCGCGAGCATCACGTGTACCGTGGCAAGCGAGGAAAGACCTGCGGCGTAGAGATCGTCGCCGTCGGCGAGCGTGTCGATAGGCACGTCGAGACGAGCGGACTCGGCGAGGATGCGACGCAATTCAGTTTTCATTGTGTATGTTTTCCCTTGTACCCGGCCAACGGTGCAGCTAATCCGGAGTGCGGCGATGAATTCTTATCGAATGCCGCAGTGCTCCGGGACTCAAAGTCAGTGTTGTTGTTCGCGTCTCGTGATGACGCCTTCGCGAGCGCCCTCGCACCCACTGTCTTGTTTCTCGTTTGATCGTATTTAACGAATTACGAGGCCCCTGCGTCCGTGCGATGCCGCACGGTTGGCTTCGATGAGAATCCGGCGCTCTGTGCGATATCAAGCATGCTGCGAAGTAACGGCATCATTCGAACTGATGCGGGGCGCGGCTTGCGGCGATGCAGGTAACTCCTGCGTCTTTTGCGTTGCGGACCTTGCAAAAACTATGCGCAAGTAGAAAGGTGTTTGAAAACTTATTGGGCGGGGTGAGGTAATTGATACTGACAGTCTTAATGATGGCATTCGTTGTGCTGGGCATTGCGTGGAAGAGACGGCGTATCGCCGTCATGCTCGTTGCGGGCGTCGTATTCTGGCTGCTTGGGAGTTGGCTGCCCGGACCGCTGGTGCGGCTTGCGAATCATGGTCACGCTTCCATGATCGAGCCGACGCTCGGTGCGCGTACCGCGATCATCGTGCTCGGCGGCGGGACCTGGTATGACCGGCAGCGGCGTCTGGTGCCAAAGGGCGATTCGGGAACGCGCGTCGAACTCGCGGCAGCGCTTTACAAACGCTGCGTCGAAACGGAGCGGGAATGCTTCGTGATTATGAGCGGAGGCAATCCGCAGCATCACGAACAGAGCGAAGCGGATTTGTACGGCGGCTTGCTCGTCGATGCAGGCGTGAAGCGCGCGGATCTGATTCTCGAGAACCAGAGTCTCGATACCTACGAGAACGCGCGCAATACGGAAAAGATATTGCGCTCGCGGCAATACGACGCTTCAGTGCTGATTACGTCGTCGTTGCATATGCGGCGTGCCTTGCTCGCTTTCGATGCCTTCGATCTTCATCCTCAACCGGCGGTTGCCTTTAATCGGATTCCGCGAACGTGGTGGGTGCCACATCGGAGAGGATGGTTCGATGCAGACAGCGCGTTGCATGAATTGGTCGGTATCGCACGGTTTTATGTGTGGAGATGGGTTGGGTTGTATTAGCGTGGGCGATTGCGTTCGCGCGGTCTGACGGACGAATCGCCCAGAATCTGTCGTTACAGTTCGGCGTATATCTCGGTCATATGGCTGTCCCCGCGACGATAACCCGGACGTTCGCCCGAGAAAGTCTCACCTGTAACCGCCAGGTCTTTAATCTTCGAAAAAACGCAGAAATCCCATTCGTGTCCCGGAGTGACGTGTCCTCCTTTCGTTTGAAAGCATCGAAGGACCTCGTTTCCGGTCCTCGATCGTCCTACCGCGTGCGGTTCGACCACTCTTCGGAGGCCGTCATAGCTGAACGAAAGAACCTTTCGGGTTTGGATCGCGTCGATGATTATCCTGCGCATAAAAGCTGCCTCATCACAGTCAAGGTACGTGGAATCTTCCACAATTGGCAAGCATTCCTAATATGCTTTGCCTGACTGTTTTAGCGTCTATCGACCGCAATGAGCAAACAGACTATTCCGAATTTCGCTTAGAAATGTATGGCGTCCCGTAAATAAGCCGCCGTCTTACTCGAAGCAAACTTCGCGATGCTCGAAGGCACACCCGCCACCACGATCCTGCCGCCATCCTCGCCCGCGCCGGGACCGATATCGATGACCCAATCGGACAGCGATGCGACGCGCATGTCATGCTCCACGACCACCACCGTATTGCCCGCATCCACAAGCCCATGCAATTGCGTCATCAAGCGGTCGACGTCGGCGGGGTGAAGGCCCGTCGTGGGTTCATCGAGGATATAGAGCGTGTCGCCGCGATGCGCCCGCTGAAGTTCCGTCGCGAGCTTGATGCGCTGCGCTTCGCCGCCCGAGAGTTCCGTCGCGGGCTGCCCGAGCCGCAGATAACCCAGTCCGATATCGCGCAATACGGCGAGCGCGCGCATCACGTTCGGCTCATCGGCGAAGAACGCGCATGCGGAGTCGACGCTCATGTCGAGCACATCGGCGATGTTCCTGCCTTGCCATTCGATCTCCAGCGTCTGCGGGTTGTAGCGCGAACCGTGACAGGTCGCGCAGGACGTATAGACGCTCGGCAGGAACAGCAATTCGACGCTGACGAAGCCTTCGCCCTCGCATGTCGGGCAGCGTCCTTGCGCGACGTTGAACGAGAAACGCCCCGCGCCGTAGCGGCGCTTGCGCGCGGCGGGCGTATCCGCAAACAGCTTGCGAACGTGATCGAAAAGGCCGGTATAGGTCGCGAGGTTCGAGCGCGGCGTGCGGCCGATCGGTTTCTGATCGACGCGCACGAGACGCCGGATCGTTTCCATCCCTTCGATGATGCGTCCGCCAGCCGATGCAGCCGCTGGCGTGAAGAGCGGGTCCTGTTCGTCTTCCTCCGTGTCGTCGAGCGCGCGCCCGAGCCGTTCCGCGACGAGTTCGGGCAAGGCCTGACTGACGAGGCTCGACTTGCCCGAACCCGAGATGCCCGTTACCGCTGTGAAGGCGCCGAGCGGAAACGCGGCGTCGATGCCATGCAGGTTGTTACGCGTGATGCCTTCGAGCCGCAACCAGCCGCGCGGCTCGCGCGTGGCGCGTGCGATCGTCTGCTTCGGGGCGAACAGATGCTTGCGCGTCTGCGACTCCTCGATCGATGCGAGGCCGTCGGGCGGCCCGCTGTACAGCACGTGACCGCCGCGCTCGCCCGCCTCCGGACCGACATCGACGAGCCAGTCCGCGCGCCGCATCGTATGCAGATCGTGCTCGATGACAAACAGAGAATTGCCCGCGGCCTTCAGGCGCTGCAATGCGGCGAAGAGCGCTTCGCTGTCGGCGGGATGCAGGCCCGCGGAGGGTTCGTCGAGCACATACACGACGCCGAAGAGTTGCGACGCGAGCTGCGTCGCGAGTCGCAGACGTTGCAGTTCACCGGAGGACAGCGTGGGCGTCGCGCGATCGAGCGACAGATAACCGAGGCCGAGATCGATCAGCGTGGCGAGCCGCTCCAGCAGTTCAGCGGCGATACGCTCGGCGGCGGCGCGTTTCTCGCTGGAGAGGTTCGCGGTGCGGCGCACGTCGGGCGCGGCCTTGTGCGCCGAGCCGCCTGCCGCGACGCGCTTCGCGGTCGCCGCGACCCGGTCTTTCTTCGCGAGGGCGGATGCGGGCGCGCCGTCGTCAATGGGCCAGTCGCCGTGCGCGATGGGCGCGAGCAGATCGGCGAGACGGTTGAGCGGCAATCGCGCGAACTCGGCGATATCGAGGCCCGCGAAGGTCACGGACAGCGCTTCCTTCTTGAGCCGCTTGCCGTGACACGCGCGGCAATCGCTGCCGATCATGAAGCGCGACACGCGCTTTTTCATGAGCGCGCTCTGCGTGTGCGCGAAGGTGTGCAGCACGTAGCGGCGCGCGCCCGTGAAGGTGCCCTGATAGCTCGGTTCCGCGCCGCGCTTCAACGCCGCCTGCGTTTCCTTCGGCGTGAGTCCGGCATAGACAGGCGCCGTCGGCTGGTCTTCGGTGAAGAGAATCCAGTCGCGGTCCTTCTTCGGCAAGTCGCGCCACGGTGTATCGACGTCATAGCCGAGCGTCACGAGGATGTCGCGCAGATTCTGCCCGTGCCATGCGGGCGGCCAGGCGGCGACGGCGCGCTCGCGGATCGTCAGCGAGTCGTCGGGCACCATCGACTTTTCGGTGACTTCGTAGACGCGTCCGAGGCCGTGACACACGGGGCACGCGCCCTGGACCGTATTCGGCGAGAAGTCTTCCGCGTAGAGCATCGGCTGCTTCGGCGGATAGCTGCCGGTGCGCGAGTAGAGCATGCGCACGAGGCTCGAAAGCGTCGTCACGCTGCCGACCGACGAACGCGCATTCGGCGCGCCACGCTGCTGCTGAAGCGCGACGGCGGGCGGCAAGCCCTCGATGGAATCGACTTGCGGCACGCCGACCTGTTCGATGAGACGCCGCGCATACGGCGCGACCGACTCGAAATAGCGCCGCTGCGCTTCGGCGTAGAGCGTGCCGAATGCCAGCGACGATTTGCCGGAACCCGATACGCCGGTAAAGACCACGAGGGCATCGCGCGGCACGTCGACATCGACGTTCTTCAGATTGTGCTCGCGCGCGCCGCGCACGCGCACGAAGCCGGCGCGCGAGCGGGCCGCGGTCTCGTCGGGGGCGGCTGATTTGCGGGTATTTTTGCGGACATCCATGAGCAGGGCGGCTTCGGGGCCGGACGTGACATCGGAAGGGAGGAGATTTGCATGCAGCATGCCATATACCCGATGGCATTTTGCGCTATTCATCTTGAATGCGAAATGCAAGCCGAGGCGGGGTGCGGCTTGCGCGTAGAGAGGAGCAGAGTCGCGCCAGGGCAGAAGATGGGCGGCGCACGTGACGAAGAACGTGCGCCGTCGCGGGATTCAATCGGCGCGAATCAGACCGTCGCGCCTTCCACGTCGATATCGTCGGTCCCGAGCCGCGAGAAGATGTCGCAGACCGCGCGCATCTCCGCGTCGTCGCGAATGCTGACGATCACGCGCGTGACTCCGCACGCGGCGTCCGCATCGCCGCCGTCGGCGCCGAACGAGGGAAGGATGTCGTCTCCCGACACGTCGAGGCCGAACGGATAGTCGTGCGTATCGACGACGCCGAGATGTTCGCCGTGGCCCGCGTATTCCGCCGCGATCCATTGCGTCTGCAAGGCGGCATTCTGTGCTTGCGATGCACGGAAGTCGGCAAACCCGCTCATGTTCGCGACGCGAACCCGATCGCCCGCGATGCCTTCCGCCCGTAGGTCTTCCAGTGCTTCGTCCAGCTTACGGGAGCCAAAGAACGCTCCACTGACTTCACGCATCATTTGCTCGTCTCCTTGCCTGCCAACTCGATGCTGCGCTTCAGTATCGCCGCGAATCCGGCGAATGTGAATACGGAGATGCACCGGCTGCCGCCTGTTTAAATGAGCGAGACGCGCGAGAGGCGCAAGCCGCGTGGTGTAGCGCATAGACACGCGCGGCGACGAGCCGGTGAACCGCTGATTCTGGCCCGCGAGTGCGCGAGAAGATGGCGAATCCAACGGATGCGGACATGGATTCGCGAGCCGGACGATGAAGCGAACCTGCATTGTTCCAGATGGACTGCCGCCGTCTGCGTGCGGCGGATGCCGTCTGACGGCGCGGTTTCACTTCATGCTGTACTTCAACTTTACGCCGCAACAGACGGTTTATCAACGGTTTGTTTTGTCCCTAATCGCATGATTTCGCAGGGGTTTTCCAGCATGGCCAAATCGGCCGGGTGCGTAGCCGGACCGCGGCCGATTCAATAACGCCAGTAAAGCGAGTGCTGCTTCTAAATGACCCATGCGCGCCGCCGCATATTTCGATCTGAAATCGATAGTCATCGTACAAGCTGTGCCGCGCCCTATAATTGCTCATCGAGCACACCAAGACCGGCCCTTCAATGTCACAAGCCCTCGCGTCCGGCGCGCTTCGCCGCTCTCGCAATCTCACCGAAGAAGTCGTCGCCGAGTTGTCCGAGCGGATTCGCAGCGGCGCGCTGCAACCCGGCGACAAGCTGCCGACGGAATCGGAAATCATGGCCCAGCTGGGCGTGAGCCGAACGGTCGTGCGCGAGTCCATTTCGCGGTTGCAGGCAGCGCGGCTGGTGCAGACGCGTCACGGCATCGGCACTTTCGTGCTCGAAGCGAGCGATCAGGAACGCTTCCAGATCGAAGCCGCGGGCGATCTCACGGTGCGCGACGTGATGGCGATCCTCGAGTTGCGCATCAGTCTCGAAGCGGAGGCGGCCGGACTCGCCGCCATGCGACGCACCGATGAAAACCTCGCGCAGATGCGCCGCGCGCTCGATGAATTCGAGCGGCTCATCGATGCGGGCGAGGGCAACGCCGTCGTCGCCGATGTCGCGTTCCATCTCGAACTCGCCAAGGCTACCGGCAACCGCTATTTCCACAGCATTCTGAGCCAGCTCGGCAACACCATCATTCCGCGCACGCGCGTCAATTCGGCGGCGCTCGCACATAACGATCCGGGCAGCTATCTCGATCGCGTGAATCGCGAGCACGAAGACATCTACGATGCCATCGAGCGACGCGATCCCGAGGCGGCGCGCGCGGCAATGCGTATGCATCTGTCGAACAGCCGCGAGCGCTTGCGGCGCGCGCACGAAGCGTCGTCGAAGACGCAGGACGCGATTTAACTTAGAAGGACACGCGGCGTATCGTCGCGTAGCGAAAAAATACTTAGTAAAACGAATAAGTTCGCTCTTAGCCGATGCGTTCTGATCTGCGCTTCTTAGCTTAGCTCGAAAGATCATTTTGCCGTTGCCGACGCGCGGGATAGCATGGCTCGCCCTCCGCGCGGCGGGCCGCGCACGGCTTCACTCACACTGATCACCACGGACGCTTTACCATGAATCGAACGACCTCGCGGGGCCGCCGGACCTTCCTCGCCACGCTTCCCGCCGCTTTGGCCGGCATCGCCTTGCCGTCATGGGCGAAGTTCGCCGACGATCAGTTTCGCATCGGCTATCAGAAGGCCGCGAGCACGCTCGTGCTGCTCAAGGCGAAAGGCACGCTGGAAAAGCGGCTCGCGCCGCTGGGCGTGAAGGTCACCTGGACCGAGTTTCCGGCGGGGCCGCAGTTGCTCGAAGGCCTGAACGTCGGCGCGATCGACTTCGGCTATGTGGGCGAGGCGCCGCCCGTGTTCGCGCAGGCCGCGGGCGCGGATTTCGTCTATACGGCCTACGAGGTGCCGACGCCGCGCGCGGAAGGCGTGGTCGTCGCGAAGGATTCGCCCATCAGGACGGTCGCCGATCTGAAAGGCAAGAAGGTCGCCTTCAATCGCGGTTCGGACGTGCACTGGTTCATTATCGCGCTGTTGCGCAAGCACGGCCTCGATTATGGCGATATCCAGCCGGCCTATCTCGCACCAGCCGATGCCCGCGCAGCGCTGGAGCGCCAGGCAATCGACGCCTGGGCGATCTGGGACCCGTTCCTCGCCGCAGCGCAGTCGCAAGGCAACGCGCGTTTGCTGGCCGATGCGCAAGGCGTCGCCAGCCATCATCAGTTCTTTCTCAGCCAGCGCGAGTATGCGCAAAAGCGCAAGGACGTCATCGTCATCACGATGGACGAACTCGGCAAGGAAGGGCAGTGGATCAGACAGAACGTCGGGGCCGCCGCCGCGCAACTCGCACCGATTCAGGGGCTCGACGCCGCCACGATCCAGACCGGCCTGCAGCATTACGAACACGTTTACCGGCCCATCGACGCGGCCGTGCTGGACGAGCAGCAACGCATCGCCGATACGTTCCACGAACTCAAGCTGATCCCGCGCAAGATCACGACGAAGGACGCGGTGCTGGCGTGAGCCGTGGGTTCGCCCGTCACTAAGCGGTTAGTGTCAGAAGCGCACGCGCACGCCGCCGAAAGCCGCGACCTGCCGGTTCGTCGATGAAGGCGTGCCGGCGTCCGCGATCGCCGCGATCTGCTGATAGCCGCCGCCCACACGCGTCGACGCGTCGCCCGATGCAAGCTGATACACGGCGGACAGATACAGATCGGTGCGCTTCGAGAGCACGTAGTCGAGGCCGAGCGTGAACTGATGCCAACGCGGCTTGAGCGTCGCGCCGCCGGTGCCGGGCAGGCTGTTCGCGCGGCCGTCGGTGAACGTGTAGACGCCGACGAGCGTCGTCACTGGCGTCAGGTTGTAGCGCGCGTTGACATCGTAGTTGTTGAACTTCCGCGATGAGCCGTCGCTGTAATCGAGCTGCGTGTGGCTGAACGCGAAGCCGAGTGTCGCGACGCCGCCGAGCGCGTAGTTCGCGCCCGCAACGGCAATCTGCTGACGCGCCACGCCGCCGTTGAGGCCGTAGAAGAACGCGCCGCTGTAATCATCGCCGGTCGTGGTCGATGCGCCGCCTACCGCGCCGGCCGTGTTCGATGCGACGTTCGGATGATCGAGCAGCACATAGCCGCCGCCGGCCGAGAGCGGGCCGTTCACGTAGTTCGCCGCCACACCCCATGCCCGGTTGTTGCCGAAGCCCGTGCCCGCGCCGCTGTTGGCCTGATTGCTGAACGCATACAGTGCATCGACGGTGAACCCGGCAATCGTGTCGCTGCGGAACTTCACGGCATTGTTGATGCGGAAGGTCTGGTTCAGATTGTCGTTGTCGCCGACGTGCGTGGCCGGCGACCAGAAGCCAGGGCCAGCGTACGCGGCGACCAGATCCGTGTTCGGATCGTATTGACGTCCGAAGGTGAGCGTGCCCACGCCGGTCTTCGCGATGCCCACGAACGCCTGTCGCCCGAATTCGCGGCCGCCCTGTGCAAGCGTGCCGTCGTTCACCCGAAAGCCGCTTTCGAGCGTGAAGACCGTCCTGTAACCGCCACCCAGATCCTCGACGCCCTTCAGACCCCAGCGGCTGCCGTTGAGCTTGCCGCTCGTCGCCTGCAAGTTGTGCGCGCCCCGTTGATTGTTCGTATAGGCGATACCCGCATCGATGAGCCCGTACAGCGTCACCGAGCTTTGTGCCTGCACGATGCCCGGAAGGGTGACCAGAATGCCGGTAGCGCCGGCGAGTGCGACTCGTTTCATTGACTTCCTTATACGTGTTAACCACGAGTTTTTGGGGAAGCCGATCTTACGGTCGCGCTTACTGAAGTCGAACGATCGATTTCTCATGTGTAATCGTTCGATGCAGTCATTTGTAATCCGAACAATCCATGCGATGCATCGCAATTCACGCAGCGCGACGTGATGATCAACTGACGCCGTCGCTGATTAGCTTTCGTCAAAGCATTGGTTGGTGAAGCATGCGCAGGCCCCTAGCATTGAACGCCTGGGACGATATTGGGAAACCCTCATGCGATACAAGGGATATGACGTGGCGCCGTCCGCGCATGCATTGCCGAGCGGCCTGTACGCCGCGAATCTGATCATCGAGAGCGGCACACCGGCGAGTCGCGCATCGCATACGTTCGATGCGCTCGACTACTTTTTCGAAGCCGATCACGCCATCGCGTACGCGGCCCGCTGGGCCCGGCTATGGATCGATCAGCGCGGCAAGTCCGGGCGCGCCGGCAGTTGAGCCGGCGCACGCGCTTCAGGCGAGATCGGGTGGCGCGGCCTTGAGCACATCGACATGCCTCGGTATCAGCCCGAGTTCGACGAACGTATCGGCGATCTGCTGCTGTTCGCCGATGATGCTGCGTGTGATGGCCTCGGTGCCGAACACCTGCCGGCTCACCGCAAGCTCGACGACCGGCTTCGGCAAGCCCCACAGCCGCGCGAGCTCGCTTGCGAGTTCGTCGGGATGCTGCTTGCCCCATTGATCGACCGCCTTGATTTCGTCGATGACGATGCGAATCACATCGGGATTCTTCGCCACATAACTCTGCGATGAAAAGTAATACGCGCGATTGCCGACGACGCCGCTCGCATCCGCCACGATGCGGGCATTCAGCGTCTTCTGCGCGGCGGCGAAAAACGGGTCCCAGATGACCCACGCATCGATGGAGCCGCGCTCGAACGCGGCGCGCGCATCGGCAGGAGCGAGAAAGGCCAGTTCGACGTCGCCATATCGAAGACCATGCTGATGCAGCAGCTTCGCGAGAAAGTAGTGAACGTTGCTGCCCTTGTTCAGCGCCACGCGTTTGCCCTTCAGATCCGCCGCGCTCCTGATGGACGATTGCGCAGGCACGATCACGGCTTCGGAGCGCGGCCGCGCCGGCGTCGCCGCGACGTAGGCGAGCGGCGCGCCCGCGGCCTGCGCGAAGATGGGCGGCGCTTCGCCGACATCGCCGAAATCGATCGAGCCGACGTTGAGCGCTTCCAGTTGCACCGGCCCGGCGGAGAACTCCGTCCAGCTCACCGATACGTTGAGCGGGGCCAGCCGTTTCTCCAGCGTGCCGCGTCCCTTGAGCAGGTTCAGATAGCCTTTCTGGTTGCCGACACGAAGCACGCGCGCTTGTCCAGACCCGCCCTGTTGCGCGAACGATGCGGGCATCGAGGCGAATGCGGCGGCGCTCGCCGCGGCGCGAACGGAGAAGGACAGGAACGCGCGACGGTCGGCGGTTGTTCTGCTTTTTGACATGACAGGAATCGGGAGTTTTCGAGGAGCTCAGATGCTAGAGCGAAGGCTCCTTGGGACCAACGTAGTAATGGAGATAACGCTATCGCAATCGGCGTCATATGCTTTTGCCTCGCGCAGGCGCTGTACATGATCCGAGTGGAATGCATCGCAGAAAAGCTCGTTTGTGAAACCCCTCGCAGCGGCCTAGATTGAAGCGTTCATGTACTGAAGGAAGCGACCCATGCCGCAATTGCTGACGCATTACTGGCGCATTCGCGAAGTCCGGCGCGCGATGAACCCATGCGCCTGCGAGACGCCTGGCCGCCATGAAGAGGCAAGTTGCGCGGAGCGGCTGGAATACATCGCGTTGTTCGCTCAGGCCGGGTACTTCAACATGGGCACTGCGGTCGATCTGTTCCAGCCGCCATTCTGAAGCGTCTCTTAGCGCCTGCGCGCATATCCTTATCTGCATTCGATGGTTAGCCGGTCATCCGCGCGTCGCTAGACTCGGCGCGGTTCACGCTGCTTCGGAGTGCATGATGAGTCTCGATGTCTTCTGGTTCCTGCCCACATCGGGCGACACGCGCTATCTCGGCGCGTCCGATTTCGGCCGTGCGCCGACCAACGCCTATATGCGGCAGATCGCCGTCGCCGCCGATGAACTCGGCTACGACGGCCTGTTGATTCCCACCGGCAGCAGTTGCCTCGATCCGTGGGTGACCGCCGCGAGTCTCGCGCCGGTTACGCGTCGCATCAAGCTGCTGGTCGCGTTGCGCACTTCGCTCGGCAATGTCACGGCGTCGGCGCGTCAGGCCGCCACCCTCGACGAGGCGCTCGGCGGCCGGCTGCTGCTCAACGTCGTGCCGGGCGGCGATGCGACCGAACTCGCCGCCGATGGCGTCTTTCTCGATCACGAAGCGCGCTACGAATACGCGGACGAATTTCTCGGCGTATGGCGCAGGCTCTTCACGGGCGAACCGATCGATTTCGAGGGCAAGCACGTGCGCGTGAAAGGCGCGAAAAACTTCCACGAACCGGTGCAGAAGCCGTATCCGCCGCTGTATTTCGGCGGTTCGTCGGAGGCGGCTCACGAGATCGCGGCCGAGCACGTCGATACCTATCTCACCTGGGGCGAGCCGCCCGCCGCCGTCGCCGCGAAATTCGCCGATGTGCGCGAGCGCGCCGCGCGACGTGGCCGCACGCTGCGCTGCGGCGTGCGCCTGCACGTGATCGTGCGCGAGACCAGCGACGAAGCGTGGGCCGCCGCCGATTCGCTGATCAGCCGTCTCACCGACGAAGACATCACACAATCGCAACAGAACTTCGCGAAGATGGACTCGGTTGGCCAGCGCCGCATGGCGGAGCTGCACGGCGGCCGGCGCGACCGGCTTGAAATCAGCCCGAACCTCTGGGCGGGCGTCGGGCTCGTGCGCGGCGGCGCCGGCACGGCTCTGGTCGGCGACGCACAGACAGTGGCGGCTCGCCTGCGGGAATATACGGAGGCGGGCGCTGACAGCTTCGTGCTGTCGGGGTATCCGCATCTGGAGGAGGCGTATCGCTTCGCGGAGCTGGTGTTCCCGCTCCTGCCCGGTAAGGGGCGCGTCACGACCGGCGCGCGGCAGACGGGCGGCGCCTTCGATATTCGCGCGGGTCACGGCCCGCGTTAAAGGGCGGCGTCTGCCGCCGTCACGGAGGTAGGGATGAAGATGGCGCACCGGATCAGTTCATCGACGACAGGGCCCGCTTGGGAACTGGTGTTCGGCGCGATCATGACGGCGCTCGGCGTGGCGCTCTGGTGCTACGGCAGGCTGGCGTGGCGCGATACGGTCGACCAGTCGCTCGGCGTCGCGGCCTTGCTGATTGGCGTCTTCATCTCGGTGTACGCCGCCCATGAAATCCTGCGCGGACGTCGGGGAAGGTAGCGGAAATACTGCGGCGCGCAGGTAGAAGGGCGCCGCACATGACATCGGGCGATATCGATATGCCCGGACATTCGAGCGCGTCTTCGCGAGTTGGGGTACCTTGGCGCGACCTGCCATTCGTTCTCCAGCCGACGCGATGCCACACCCCCGACAACTCCATCTCGGTGCGTTCATGCGCCCGGTCAGCCTGCACACCGGCGCGTGGCGCTATCCGGGGGCGTACCCCGACGCCAACTTCAATTTCAGGCATCTGAAGCGTTTCGTGCAGACGCTGGAGAAAGCCTGCTTCGATGCGTTCTTCATGGCCGATCATCTCGCCGTGCTCAACATGCCGGTGAACGCGCTCAAGCGCAGCCATACCGCGACCTCGTTCGAGCCGTTCACGCTGCTTTCGGCGCTCGCCTCGGTGACCGAACGCATCGGGCTGGTGGCGACGGCGTCGACCACGTTCGACGAGCCGTATCACATCGCGCGGCGCTTCGCTTCGCTCGATCATCTGAGCGAAGGGCGCGCGGGGTGGAATCTCGTCACGACATCCAATCCCGACGCCGCGCGCAACTTCGGCCGCGAAGAGCATATGGAACACGACGAGCGCTATCGGCGCGCGCGCGAGTTCTACGATGTCGTCACGGGCCTCTGGGATAGCTGGGCCGACGACGCCTTCGTGCGCGACGCGCAAAGCGGCCTGTTCTTCGATCCGGACAAGCTGCACGTGCTCGATCACAAGGGTGACTATCTGTCCGTGCGCGGGCCGCTGAACATCGCGCGGCCGGTGCAGGGCTGGCCGGTGGTGGTGCAGGCGGGATCGTCGGAAGCAGGCAAGCAGCTCGCCGCCGAAACCGCCGACGCCGTGTTCACCGCGCAGCCGAACCTCGCAGCGGGCAAGCGTTTCTATGCCGATGTCAAAGGCCGCATGGAACGCCTCGGCCGTGCGCGCGAGCATCTGAAGATCCTGCCGGGCGCCTTCGTCGTGGTGGGCGATTCGCACGGCGAAGCGCAGGAGAAGCGCGCGCTGCTCGACACCTTCGTGCACGACGAGAGCGGTTTCGCATCGCTGTCGATCGCGCTCGGCCACGATGTTTCATCGTTCGATCCCGACGGCCCCTTGCCCGAGATTCCCGAAACGAATGCGAGCAAGAGCGCGCGCGACCGCGTGATCGACATGGCGCGCGCCGAAGGGCTCACCGTCCGCGAACTGGCGCAGCGCGTCGGCGGCTATTCCGGCTTGCAGATGGTCGGCACCGCGACGGAGATCGCGGACGAAATGGAGCAGTGGCTCGTCGAGGAAGGCAGCGACGGATTCAACGTGATGTTCCCGTTCCTGCCCGAGGGACTCGACGATTTCGCCGCGAAGGTGGTGCCCGAGTTGCAGCGGCGCGGCATCTTCCGGCGAGCCTATGAGGGCGCGACGCTGCGCGAGCATCTCGGCCTGCCGAGGCCCGCCAACCGTTTCTTCGAAGGCTAGCGCTCAGAACGTGCGCCCTTCGACCAGATGCGTCTTCACGCCATTGAGCATGTAGTCGCCGACGACCTTCGCCTTGTGATGCAGCGGGTTGTGGCTGAAGATCGTGCGCAGATTGCGCCAGTGGCGGTCGAAGTTATGCTTGCGCGACGTCGCCGACGCGCCGCCCGCATCGAACAGCCGCTCGCCCGCCTGCAACGCGAGCCTGCCGACGACGATCTGCGTGCGCGCGGTTGCGAGCGCGCCTTGCAGCACGAGTTCGTCCGCATCGGGATCGCCGCGCAGAATCGCATCCGATGACACGCCGAGCGTGCGCGCGTTCTCGCGCACCAGCACGTCGATGGTATGGCTCAGCGCCGACAATTCGCCGACGACCTGCTGGATGAACACATCCTCGCGCGCGCTCGGCGCGGTGGAGTGCATCACGGGGCGGCCATGCGCGGT
Source organism: Caballeronia sp. NK8 (assembly GCF_018408855.1). Taxonomy (GTDB): domain Bacteria; phylum Pseudomonadota; class Gammaproteobacteria; order Burkholderiales; family Burkholderiaceae; genus Caballeronia. Next base: position 564,857 of record NZ_AP024325.1, read on the forward strand.
CACGTAGCCGCGCGCATCGGCAACGATGCTGCGCACGATGCCCGCCGCCACCGCCACGAGATGCAGTTGCCGATACGCACCGCCATGACGTCCGATAAGCGAACCGTAGCCTTTCTCGGTCACTTCGTGCGCGTCGACGCGGACGTTGTCGAACACCGTGCTGCCGCTCGCGGTCATGCGCTGGCCCATGCCGTCCCAGTCGTCGAGCACCTGGACGCCTTCGGCGCGCACCGGAATGATCGCCGTGACGCCTTTGCCGTTTTCATCGACGAGGTTGGTGCGAACGAAGTCTGCATACGCGGTGCCCGTGGTGTAGTACTTCTTGCCCGTCACGCGGAAGTGGTCGCCTTCGCGGCGCAGCACGGTTTCGATCTCGCCCGCGCGCGCCGTGCCCTGTTCGCCCGATGCGCCACCGAACAGCGCCCCTTCGACGATGCGGCTCACTTGCCGGTCGTGAAAGGGCGTGTTCGGCGCGAGCCGCAATGATTCGACCACGTCGAAATGCACGCGCAGCGCATGCGCCACGTTCGATTCGGCGGCGGCCAGCGTGGTGACGACATGAATCGCGTCTTCGAGCGTGCCGCCGAGACCGCCGCGCTCGACGGGAATGCGCAACGCGCCGAGACCGGAGCGGCGGAACGCATCGAAGGCCGCGAACGGCAATTCGCGGCGGATTTCGCGCTGTGCGGCGTCGACGCCGATTTCTTCGGCCAGCGCGGGAAGGGCGGCCAGTGCCTTGTGATACGGGGTCGTGCTCATGATTTTGGTTTGCGAGAGAAAAGTTATCGGCGAAATGCCGCGCCGGGATGGCGGTCGTTCAGGCGGCCATTCGCGCCGCCGAGCTTTTCGCGCAAGGTGCCCGGGGCATAGGCGGTCTTGTAGCGGCCGCGCGCCTGCAACTCCGGCACGATGAAATCCGCGAAATCTTCGTAGGCTTCGGGCGTGACTGCGTAACTCAGGTTGAAGCCGTCGATATCCGTTTCATCGACCCAGTCTTCGAGCGCGTTCGCGACTTCATCGGGCGCGCCGATGAAGACCGGGCCGCGCCCGCCGATCGCGTTGTGCAGCGCCAGCTCGCGCACCGTCCACACGCGCTCCGGATCGAGCTTCGTGAAGCCTTCGAGCGCGGAGGAGGTGCCGGCGTCGAGCTGCATGTAACGGATCGGCTCGTCGGGGTCGTAGGTCGAGAAGTCGATGCCGGTCCAGCCCGAGAACATCGCGAGCGCGGCCTCGGGCGTCACATAGCGGCGATAGTCCTCGTACTTGTCGCGCGCTTCCTTCGACGTGCGGCCGGTGATGACGGTCGCCATCGTGAAGAACTGGATATCGCGTGCATCGCGGCCGGCTCTCACCGCCTCGGCGCGCGTGCCCGCGACGACCGGCGTCAGCACCTTCTTGCTCGGCCCGCTCAGATAGATGCCTTCGGCATGACGTCCCGCGAAGCGCTGCCCGCGCGCCGACGATCCCGCCTGGAACAGCACCGGCGTGCGCTGCGGCGAAGGCTCGGTCATGTGGATGCCGTGCACCCTGAAGTACCGGCCCTCATGTTCGACGCGATGCACCTTCGACGGATCGGCGAAGATGCCCGTGGCGGTATCGCGCACGCTCGCGCCGTCTTCCCAGCTGTTTTCCCACAGCTTGTAGACGACGTCCATGTACTCGTCGGCGATGTCGTAGCGCTCGTCACGCGAGGCCACGCCATCCTTGCCGAGCACTTTCACGCTGCTCTGCGCGAAGCCCGTCACGATGTTCCAGCCGATGCGCCCGCGCGTCAGATGATCGAGCGTCGACATGCGGCGCGCGAATACGTAGGGCGGTTCGTGATTGGCGTTGCTCGTCACGCACAGGCCGAGGTTGCGCGTGGCGTACGCCATCGCGGAGAGCGCCATCACCGGGTCCTGCTTGGGCACCTGCGCGCCGTGACGCAATGCGGTGTCGATGCTGCCGCCGTACACATCGTTCACGCCGATGCTGTCGGCCATGAAGAGCGAATCGATCAGCCCGCGCTCCAGCGTGCGCGCCAGATCGACCCAGTAGTCGAGCGTGTTGTATTCCAGCGAGCGGTCGCGCGGATGCCGCCACATGCCCGGCGAATGATGCACCGGACTGTGCAGCGCGAACGCGTTGACGCGAATCTGCTTCGGCATGCTCATAGAAAAGGCTTGTCCCCGTTGATGGTCACCCGAAAGCCCGAGCGCACGTCCGGGTAGTAGTCCCACACGGCCAGATGCTGCACGGCGCGGTTGTCCCAGAAGGCGATCGAATGCGGCTCCCAGCGAAAGCGCACCTGGAATTCGGGCGACGCGAAGCGTTCGAACAGCAGACGCAAAATGCCTTCGCTTTCGGCTGCGGGCACGCCGTCGATATGTGTCGTGAAGTTCGAATTCACGAAGATGCCCTTGCGGCCCGTTTCCGGATGCGTGCGTACAACCGGATGCGATGCCCTGGGAAACGTCTTGCCGCTATCGTCGATGCCGCGCAGCCGGTTGCGTTGCCGATACGTCGGCTCGCCGTCGTGCGTGGCGCTCAGTCCTTCGAGATAGGTCCGCAAACCCGGCGACAGCGATTCGTATACCGCGTACGAGCTGGAAAAGAGCGTGTCGCCGCCGTGCGCGGGCAGCGTGTGCAGATGCAGGATGCTGCCCATCGGCGGTTGTTCGTCGCATGAGACATCGGAATGCCAGCGGTCGCCTGCGATGCGCTTCGTGGTCGCATCGCTATGGATTTGCAGGATTTCCGGGTAGCCGTCCGGGCCGGGACTGTTCGGATGCACATGCAGCGTGCCGAAGTGCCGGCCGAGCGCGAGATGCTGATCGAGCGTGATCGGTTGATCGCGAAAGAAGATGACCTGATGCGCGAGCAGCGCGCGACGCACATCGTTCACCTGTTCGGGCGCGAGCGGCCGCGTCAGATCGATGCCGCCGATCAGCGCGCCGATATGGCGCGTCAACGGCTGCACGGTGATGGTTTCGTAAGCGGTATCAAGCATGGTCGGGTTCCTCGATAGTAGCGGCGCGATGGGTAGCGGCGGGATGCGGCGCGGACAGATGCGCTTGCCCTTCGCCGTAGAGCTTTTCCCGCAACGTGCCCGCGCGATAGTCCTGCTTGTAGACGCCGCGACGCCGCAACTCCGGCACCACGAGATCGACGAAATCCTCGTGCGTGCCCGGCAACAGCGCGTGGCTGAGATTGAAACCGTCGACGCCGGTCTGCGCCTTCCAGCTTTCGAGCGCGTCGGCGACTTCCGTCGGCGAGCCGATGAACACCGGCCCCTTGCCGCCGATCGCATTGAAAATCGCCAGCTCGCCGATGGTCCACACGCGCTCGGGATCGGCCACGGTGAACGCTTCGATCGCCGACTGCATGCCTTCGCTCTTCACGTAGCGCAACGGATCGTCGGGGCTGTACTTCGACAGATCGATGCCGCTCCAGCGCGAGAACAGCGCAAGCGCGCCTTCGAGACTCACGTGGCGCTGGATCTCCTGCCATTTCGCCTGCGCTTCTTCCGACGTCGGCGCGACGATCACGGTTGCGAGCGAGAAGAACAGCACCGAGGCCGGATCGCGTCCGAGCGCGGCGGCGCGTGCGCGCACGTCGGCGACATCGCGCGCCACCAGTTGCGCGGTCGGCGAACTGAGAAACACGCATTCGGCGTGACGCGCGGCGAAGTCCTTGCCGCGATTCGACGTGCCCGCCTGATAGAGCAGCGGCGTGCGCTGCGGCGAAGGCTCGGAGTAGTGCGTGCCCTGCATCGAGAAGAAGCGGCCTTCGTGGCGGATTTCATGCACGCGCGCCGGGTCCGCGAACACGCGCGCCTCGCGGTCGCGCACCGCCGCGCCGTCCTGCCAGCTTTCTTCCCACAGCCGATAGACGATCTCCATGTACTCGTCGGCAAGGTCGTAGCGCTCGTCGTGCGGACGCGCGTCGGGCTGGCCGATCGCACGCGAGCCGCTTTGTCCGAAGCTCGTCACGATGTTCCAGCCGATGCGCCCGCGCGTCAGATGATCGAGCGTCGACATGCGGCGCGCGAACAGGAACGGCGCTTCGTAGCTCACGCTGCTCGTCACCGCGAAGCCGAGATGCTCGGTGACCTGCGCCATGGCGGAGACGAGCAATAGCGGATCGAGACGCGGAAACTGCAAACCCCAGCGCACGCCGGCGGCGTTCGAGCCGCCATAGACGTCGTACTGGCTGATGCCATCGGCGAAGAACAGCGCGTCGTAGCCGCCGCGCTCGGCCGTGCGCGCGAGATCGGTCCATAGCGACAGCGAGTTGTAGTCGAGCGCACGGTCGCGCGGATGCGCCCATAGTCCGGGCGACAGATGCGTCGGCGCGAAGGCCAGGAATGCGTTGATGCGAATCTCTTTGGACATGGCTCAAGCCTTCGATGTGATCGGGAAATGACATGTCACGCGATGCGTGGCCGAAAGACGCTGCACGGGCGGCGTATCGACGCGGCAGACATCGCGCGCGGCGGGGCAGCGCGTGTGAAACACGCATCCGGCAGGCGGCGCGAGCGGCGATGGAATCTCGCCGCTTATCACGTGCACACCGGCCTGCACGTCGGGCGCATCGGGTTCGGACGCGGCGATCAGCGCGTGCGTGTACGGGTGCGCCGCGCACTCGACGATATCGTCACGCGTGCCTTGCTCCATGAAGCGGCCGAGATAGAGCACGCCGATATGGCTGCTCATGAAGGCGACCACCGCGAGATCGTGCGAGATCAGCAGATAGGAGAGGCCGAGCGCATCCTGAAGATCCTTCAGCAGGTTGAGCACCTGCGCCTGAATCGATACGTCGAGCGCGGACACCGGTTCATCGAGCACGAGAATTTCCGGCTCCAGCACGAGCGCGCGCGCAATCGCCACGCGCTGGCGCTGGCCGCCGCTCAGCTCGCCCGGACGGCGGCGCTTGAACTCCGCGGGCAGGCCGACTTGGGCGAGCAGTTCATCAAGACGCTTGTGCAAGGCATCGCGCGCGAAGCCGCTTTTCTGGATGCGCAACGGTTCGAGCACGATATCGCCGACGTTCATCTGCGGATCGAGCGAACCGAACGGGTCCTGCAGCACCGCCTGAACGGCGCGTTGCCGCCAGCGCCGGTCGGCGTCGCGCGTGGTCTTGCCGAACACGCGCGCGCCGAAGCGCACTTCGCCGCGTGTCGGCTCGTCGGCGCCGAGGATGATTTTCGCGAGCGTCGACTTGCCCGATCCCGATTCGCCTACCAACCCGAACGTGCCGCCGCTCGGCAGGGCGAAAGAGGCGTCTTCCACCGCGCGCAGCATTTTTGATCTGGCGAACAGACCGCCGCGCACGGGAAAGGCGCGCCCGATGTTCGATACGTCGAGAGCGTTCATGATGTGGCCGTTGCGAGAAGCAAGTCGGCGGTCTGCGGGTCCGGTTCCGGATGCCAGCACGCGACGCCGCGATGCGTATCGATTGCGCGCGTCGCCGGATACGCGCTCAGGCAATCGGCTTGCGCGCGCGCGCAGCGCGGCGCGAAGCGGCATCCTTGCGGGATGCTGCCGGCCAAAGGCGGCTGACCCGGAATGACGGTCAACCGATGTTGCCGCTCGCGCAGACGCGGCACCGCGCCGAGCAGGCCTTTCGTATACGGATGACACGGCCGCGCGAACACGTCGCCGACCGGCCCCTGCTCGATGATGCGGCCCGCGTACATCACGGCGACATCGTCGCAATAGCGGCGCACCAGATGCAGATCGTGCGTGACGAGCACGATCGCCGTGCCGCGTTCGGCTTGCACTTCGCGCAGCAGATCGAGGATCTGCAGGCGCACGGTGATATCGAGCGCGGTCGTCGGTTCATCGGCGATCAGGAGACGCGGATTGCATGCGAGGTTCATCGCAATCGCCACACGCTGACGCATGCCGCCGCTGAACTGATGCGGATAGCTGTTCAGGCGGCTTTCCGGTGCGGGAATGCGTACGCGCCGCAGCAGCTCGATCGCGCGCGCCTCGCGTTCCTTGCGGCTCGTGACGCCATCGCGATAGCGGAACATCTCCGTGATCTGCCGGCCGATCGTGAGCAGCGGGTTGAGCGAGGTCATCGGGTCCTGAAGGATCATGCCGATCTCGCGCCCACGCAGCGCGTTCAGTTCGGCGGGCGTCTTCGCGCGCAGATCGTCGCCATCGAGCAGGATGCGCCCGCCGCTCACCTGCACGCCGCGCGGCGGCAGGCCCAGCACCGACAGACACGTCACGCTCTTGCCCGAGCCGGATTCGCCGACGAGGCCGAGCGTGCGTCCGGCGCGCACGGTGAAGCTGACGCCATCGACGAGCCGCGCGTGTTCCGTCTCGACGACGAGGTCATGAACGGTCAACACGTTCATCGCAGCACTCCATCGCCACGTTGCAGGGATTCGCCGATGCGATTGCTCGACAGCACCGTCGCGATCAGCACCAGCCCCGGCAGTGCAGAGAGCCACCATGCGGTATCGACATAATTGCGGCCTTCCGCGATCATCCCGCCCCAGGAAGGATCGGGCGGCTGCACGCCGAGGCCCACGAAGCTCAGCGCCGCTTCCATGAAGATCACGAGACCGATGTCGAGCGTCAGCAGCACGGCGAAGGTATTGCGCACGTTGGGCAGCAGATGGCGCATCACGACATGCAGCGGCGTCGCGCCGGCGAGCTTCGCGATCAGGATGAAGTCGCGCTCGCGCAGGCTCAGCGCCTCGGCGCGGATGATGCGCGCGAAACGTCCCCAGTTCGCGAGCGTCACCACGATGACGATGTTCGTCATGCTCGGCCCGCAGATGCCGACTATCAGCATCGCGAGAAATACGGGCGGCAACGCGTATTGCGCATCGACGATACGCATGAGCGCGGCATCGAAACGTCCGCCGAGGTATGCGGACAGCAGGCCCGCGATGGCGCCGAAGAACCCTGCGAGCAACACCGCGCAGAACGCGATGGCGAGCGAGATGCGCCCGCCGTAGAGCGTGCGCGTAAAGACGTCGCGGCCCATCTGATCGGTGCCGAACCAGTGGTGCCAGGTCGGCGACTGGAACGTGGCGGACAGATCGATTGCGTTCGGATCGACGTTCGAGAGCAGCGGCGCGAACGCCGACGCCGCGACGATCGCGACGAGCAGGCCGCCGAACAGAAGGGATCGCGTGCTCATCGCTGGTACCGGATGCGTGGATCGACGAGCGCATAGAGCACGTCGACCGCGAGATTGATCGAGACGAACAGCAGCACCGACACGATCACGGCGGCCTGCACCACGGTGAAATCGAGCGTGCTGATGGCTTCGACCATCAGGCTGCCGAAGCCGGGCCACGAAAACACCGTTTCGATGGCGACCGCGCCGCCGATCAGCACGCCGAACTGCGATGCCGCGAACGCGACGATCGGCAGCGCCGCATTGCGCAGCGCATGCGTGCCGATCACCACATGCGCGGGCAGCCCCTTGATGCGGGCCATGCGGATGTAATCGGCTTCGAGCACGGTGAGCATGTTGGCGCGCGTGAGCCGGGCGATGCCTGCGGCGGAATACCACGCGAGCGCGCATACCGGCAGGATCAGATGACGCCATGTGCCGTGGCCGCCGGTCGGCAGCCAGCCCCATTGCACCGAGAAAAGACGGATCAGCAGCAACGCGACGAAGAACGGTGGCGCGGCCTGCCCGAGCACCGCGAAAAGCGACGCGACGCGGTCGATCCAGCCTCCGTTCCGCACCGCCGACGCGACGCCCAGCGACAAACCGACAGCCAGCGCGAGCGTCAGCGAAATGCCGACCAGCAACAGGCTCGATGCGAGCCGGCTCAGCGCCATCGAAAGCGCGGGCGCGCCGAAGTGGAACGAGTTGCCCATGTCGCCGCGCAGCACGCCCGCCAGAAAGCGGGCGTACTGCAGCGGGACCGGATCAGCGAGACCGAGTTGCTCGCGAAAAAGCTGACGGTCCGCTTCGGTCGCCTCGGGCGGCATCAGCAGATAGGCGGGATCGCCCACCATGCGGACCAGCACGAAGATCAGCACCGACATCAGCCACACCGTGAGCAGAGCCGAGCCGAACCGGCGCAGGAGATAGGCGGGCATCGCTCAGTTTCCGGCGACCGTCTGCGGCGCCCACTGGATCGTGCGGAAGTTGAGGAAGCCGCCGCCTTGCTGCGGCTGCCATTGCAGCGTCTTCTTCTTCGCGTACACGTAGGTGAACTCGGAGATGAAGAACGCGGCGGCATCGTCATGCAGTTCGCGGCCGATCTTCTGGAACACTTCGCCGCGCTGTTTCGTATCGCTGACGCGGGAGACGTCGGCGAGCAGCGCATCGACCTTCGGATTCGAATAGTCGGACCAGCTTCCCTCCGATGCGAACGCGCCACCGACCGGGTGCACCGGGTCATACAGCGCATTGGTGAACTGGCTGAGCGCGAGCGGCCCGGAGGTGTGCGTGTTGTTCAGGCGCTGGAAAGTCGCATAGGTCAGGCGATTGAGCTTGACCTTCACGCCCACTTGCCCCCAGTACGCCGCGATCGCCTCGGCGACGCCTTGCGGCATGTCGCCCTGAATGTTGAGCGTGGTCTCGAAACCCTTCGGATAGCCTGCCTGCGCAAGCAGTGCGCGCGCCTTCGCGGGATCGTAGGGATACGGCTTGATCGTGCGGTCCGCGCCGTACGGATAGTAGTTCGAGATCATCGTGCCGAGCGGCTCGCCCACGCCGTACAGCACGCTCTTGATGATGGCATTGGTGTCGAGCGCGTAGCTGAGCGCCTGACGCACCTGGACGTTGGCGAAGGGCGAGTTCTTGTCGGTGGTGTAGACCCGCACATAGACCGGCGACGCGACACGGCTTTCGATCACGTCGAGCCCGCTTTCCTTCCTGAGCCGCGCATAGTCGGAGAAGGGCAGCGCCACCGAGAGATCGACTTCGCCGCGCAGCACCGCGTTGACGCGGCTCGCCGGCTCGGTGATCGCGCGGAAGATCAGTGTTTTCACGCGCGGCTTTTCGCCCCAGTAATCGTCGAAGCGTTCGAGCACGAGTTCGCTGCCGCCCGGCGCGAGCGACTTGAACTTGTACGGTCCGAGCGAGACTGGCTTTTGCGCGAACGCATCGGGATTCGGCAGGCTCGCGAGATAGTCGGCCGGAATGATGTAGAGATAGCCCGCGACCTTGTTGGCGAACGCGCCATCGGGCTGCTTCAGTTTGAAGACGACGGTGAGGTCGTCGGGCGTCTCGATCGACTCGACGACCGGCGCGAAGAACGGACGGCGCGTGCTCTTGCTGCGCGGGTCGAGCACGTGTTCGAGCGATGCCTTCACGTCGCGCGAGCTCAGCGTCGCACCGTTATGGAACTTGACGTTGGGACGCAGCTTGTAGGTGAACACGCGTGCGTCGGCGGACACGTTCACGCTCGTCGCGAGACGCGGCACGAGATTGCCCTTCTGGTCGAAGCCGTAGAGCGTGTCGTAGATCTGCCAGCCGTAGCGCAGCGAGTCGCCGCTCACGGCGACCAGGCCGTCGAGGTTGTAGAACTCCTTTTCGACGCCGATCACGACCGTGTCGCGATCGACGGCGGGCGCGGTGCTTGCGGCGCGTGCCGGTTCGGTGAAAGCGCCGGACAAGGCGGCGGCGAAGACCAGTCCGCGAAGGACTGACGAAAAGGTACGCATAGGTTGGTCTGAGTGCCGGGCGAGGGAACGCCCTCGTCTAATTGGAGAAGCCTGCGGATGGAGCGAACATGATGACGCGCGCGCCCCGGAATTCGAAGCGAGTAAAAGTGATATCGATATCAAGGCGCCCTTCAGGTCGATTCGATCGATGCTCATGAAGGGATTTGCGTCGGAATACTCATGGTCTGCGCCGCCCTTCGCTGGATTGAAAAGCACGGATGATTCGTTTGCGACGTGGCGCGAACCATCGATACTCGATCGTTCGACACACTTCACCGCATGCTTCGTTCATGAGCCAATCGTCCCCTCTGCAAGACCAGCACGCGAGCGACACCCTGCGTCTCATCGGTCCCGATCCGGAGGACTGGGTCGTCCGACGGGCGGGCATCGATCACAATGTGCTGATCGTCGGCGGCGGGCAGACGGGCGCGGCCTTTGCGTTCGCGCTGCGGCGCGCGGGCATCGGCCGCGTCAGTGTGATCGACGCCGCGCCCGATGAGACGCGCGCGGGCGCGTGGACCAACTACGCGCGGATGAACCGCCTGCGCACGCCGAAGACGCTTGCGGGACCAGAGGCGGGCTTGCCCGGGCTGAGCTTTCAGGCATGGCACGAAGCGCGTTATGGCGCGGCGGCCTATGCGAACATCGAACGCATCGGGCGCACTCAATGGGCTGAGTACATTGCGTGGTATCGGCAGTTTCTCGGCGTCACGATTCGCTATGGCACGACGCTCACGCTCATCGAGCCGGCGGGCTCGCATTTCCGTCTGCATCTGACGGTCCGCACGGAGCGGGGCGTCGAGACACGTGTGGAGACCGCGCGCAAGATCATTCTCGGCAATGGCGTCGCGGGCAACGGCAGACCGAATATCGTGCCGCCGCTCACGGCGTTGCCGCCGAGCCATCTCGCGCATACCTCGGATGCGATCGACTTTGCCGCGCTCGCGGGCAAGTCCGTCGCGGTGATCGGTGGCGCGGCTTCGGCTTTCGATGCGGCGGCGAGCGCGCTCGAAGCCGGCGCGCGCGACGTGCATCTGTTCGTGCGCCCCGCCGGGCTACCTGCGGTGCCCGTGAGCCGCGCGCGTGCGTATCCGGGCGCCTACGACAACTTTCCCGCGCTACCCGACGCGGTTCGCTGGCGCCAGGCGCTGCGCTTCAGACGCGCCGGCTCGACCGCGCCTGCCGACGCGGTCGAGCGCGTGGCGCGCTTCGCCAATTTTCATCTGCATCTGGGCGCGCCGTGGCATGAAGCGAGCGTCGCGAATGGCCGCGTCCACGCCTGCGCCGCCGATGGCGACTTCGCATTCGACTTCGTGATCGCGGGCACCGGCTATGCGATCGATCTGCACGCGCGGCCCGAGCTTGCGCGCATCGCCGATCGCGTGCTGCTCTGGCGCGACCGATATCAGCCCGCCCCGGACGAGCGCGACGACGCGCTGGGCGCGCATCCCTATCTCGGCGACGCGCTTGAATATGTGGAGAAGCGGTCAGGCACGGCGCCGTTCCTCAGGAACATCCATGTGTTCAACCCGGCGGGCTTCGTGAGTCGCGGCGTGCCGGTGGGCGACGTGCCGTGCATGAAGCGGGATATCCCGGCCGTCATTCGGCGCATCAGCCAGGATCTCTTTCTCGAAGACCTCGACGCGCACGAGGCGCGCATGAGCGCCGACGTGCCAGCGGATTTCGATACGGCGCTCTATGAGCCGCGCGTCTATCGCGAGCGGGATGTCGAATCGGCGGATTGAGTGCGTCAGGGCGAACTATCATAGCTAGCCGGTTTGAGAAGCGGACAGCATCAGGCCGCGCGGCTCAAGCTCTTTCATCAACTGCAAGCCTTCTTGCCAGGAACCCATGACACACAGACCCGCACCGACCGATATCGATATCCATCCGCTGATCGCCGGGCGATGGAGCCCGCGCGCCTATGCGGAGCAGCCCGTCGCCCACGCGGACGTGCTTGCTTTGCTGGAGGCCGCGCGCTGGGCGCCATCGGCGTACAACGTGCAGCCGTGGCGCTTTCTCGTGTTCGAAAAGGGCGAGGACGCGGCAGCGTTCGAGCGCGCGTTCGCGACGCTCGTGCCGTTCAACCAGTCATGGAACAGGCACGCGCAGGTGCTGATCGTGGTGATCGCCGATACGCTCAACGCGAAGGGCGAAGCGAATCCGACCGCCAGCTACGACGCCGGTGCGGCCGGGCTGGCGCTGTTGCTGGAGGCGCACGCCCGCAACCTCGCCGCGCATTCGATGAGCGGCTTCGACACGAAGGCCTTGCGTGAGACCTTCGGCATCGCCGAGCGCTACGTGCCGCTCGCCGTGATCTCCGTGGCGCATCATGGCGACGCGCGCGCCTTGTCCGAGGCGTTGGCCGAACGCGAGCAGGCGCCGCGCAAACGCTTGCCGATCGGCGAGATCGCGCAATTCGGCGCGTGGAAGAGCGCTCAGTCCTGATCCGGCTAGGCCGATCAAACGGCGCGACTGACTGAACAAAAACTCTGCAATACAAGGCGATATTCTTCCGTACGCCTGGCAATGCCGGAGTATGGAAATTGCTGATCCCAAGAAACAGTCGAAGGACACCGATCCGGTAAAGATCCGGGTGCACGGCAATCTGCTCGCAATGGAGGGCGCCGCTGACGCTGCCACTCGCGTAGCTGACAAAATTGCCAGTTACGCGTCAACCAAACGCCGAGATAAGCCGTTAGCCAGATCAGGTCATCCGCTTGCTGAGACAAACACGCCAATCGACCTTGCAATGAAGCGTCGATTGGCCATACAGAACGCTGTCGGTCGTCGACTTTCATTGCGCCTGCAAGCAGCGCGTCGTTACCGATAAGCCTCATTCGAGGCCTCACTCTCTCCCTTGCTATTTCTTTACGAACAACCAAGGGCAGAAAGGTATTCGAATTATTACGAGATATTACCGGCGCATCGCCGCCGGGGTTGTGGAGACCATGCACTTGAAGATCTTACATAGCGAGTCATCGACTGGATGGGGTGGTCAGGAGATCCGCACGTTGAAGGAGATGGTGGCGCTGCGTGAAAGCGGTCATACCGTCGAGCTGATTTGCCCCCGCGAGGCGCGTCTCGGTGAGCGTTGTGCCGAGCTCGGTTTCGCCGTGCATCACGCGCGCATGCGTAGCGGCGGGGACATGCAATCGATGCTGCGCATCAAGTCGCTATTACGTCACCGCGCATTCGACGTGCTCAATACGCACAGTGGTCACGATAGTCTTGTCGCAGGCACGGCGGCGCGGCTCGCGCGCACGCCGCTCATCGTGCGTACGCGGCATCTCGCGTTGCCGATTTCGTCGCTTGCGACGTATTCATGGATTCCGCATCGCGTGATCGCGGTGAGTCATTACGTGCGCCGCTACCTGATCTCGGCAGGGGTTGCGGAGAAGCGCGTGCAGACGATCCATGACGGCATCGTCAATCCGCAACCGGTCGCGCATTCGACCTTGCGCGCGGAACTCGGTCTCGGGCAGGACGCTTTCGTCGCATGCATGGTCGCAATCATGCGCGATAAGAAGGGCCATGAAGATCTGATCGCGGCAGTGCGCCCGTTGCTCGATACGCACGCGAATCTGCATGTCGTGATGGCGGGCGACGGTCCAAGTTTCGATCGCATAAAAAGCATCGTCGTGAACCTTGGACTCACGCATCGCATTCACTTGCTCGGCTTTCGCACCGACGTGCCGAACATCTTTCGCGGCTCCGATCTCTTCGTGCTGCCCACGCATCAGGAAGCACTCGGTCAGGCGTTCATCGAGGCGATGGCCGCGGGCTTGCCTGTCATCGGCACGCACGTCGATGGCGTGCCCGAACTCATCGAAGACAACGTCAACGGGCTGCTCGTGCCGCCGCACGATCCCGTCGCATTGCGCGGCGCGATCGCGCGCATGATCGGCGATCCGGCACTGCGGCAGCGACTTCAACGCGAAAGTCTGCGCATCACCGAGCGCGGCTTCACCGTCGGCGACATGGCGCACGAAACAGCGCTCTTTTATGGACGCGCATTGCATGAGCGAGGCCATCGCCGATGAGCCGCAATCAGGCGCGCGCCATTCCCGTGCTGATGTATCACCACGTCAGCACATCGCCCGGCATGATCACCGTGACGCCGGGCAATTTCGCCGCGCAGATGGCGTATCTCGCGGGCGCAGGCTATCGGACGATCGGCTCGACTGAGCTTGCTGCTTTTCTGAGCGGTGAAGACATGCCGGCGAAATCCATCGTCATCACTTTCGACGATGGCTATCTCGACAACTGGGTACACGCGCATCCCGTACTGCAGCGTCATGGATTGACGGCGATGTGCTTCCTCGTGAGCAGTTGGCCCGGCGAAGGCGGCGTGCGCCCGAATGTATCGAATGCGAACTCCGCGCTTCCGGCTTTGCTCGATCATCACGCGGGCGAACGTGCAATCGAGAACGGTCGTGTCGATGATGTCATTCTGCGCTGGTCCGAAATCGAAGCGATGCGCGAAGCCGGCACATTCGAGTTTCATAGCCACACGCATACGCATGTGCGCTGGGATCAGGTCACAGGTTCGCGGGGTGAAAAGCGTGAGCGTCTGCATGCGGACCTGAGCGCGGCACGCGCGGCATTGCGCACGCGTCTGGGCGACGTGTCCGATCATCTGTGCTGGCCGCAAGGCTATTACGACGACGATTATCGCGAAGTCGCGTTGAACGCGGGATTCAGGCACTTCCATACGTGCCATTCGGGGACCAACGTGGGCGTGAATCCGCTGGATCGCAACGGGTCGGCGGATGGCGAGCGCACCATCAAGCGACTGGAAGTGCGCGATCGTCCGGCTTCGTGGCTGGCGTCGCGCTTATGGGTGCATACGCGGCCCGCCATCAGCCGCGCCTATCTGACGATCAAGCGCTGATTCAGACGCGATGCGCTTGCACGAAAGCGCTGATCGCATCGTTCACCGCATCGGCTGCATCGCGATGCGGTGAATGCCGGCATTGCTCGAGCTTGACGAGCTGTGTGTGATCCACGGCTGCCTCGATGCTGTCGAGTTGCAGCATCGAGGCGTATTCGTCGTCATAACCTTGAATGGCGAGCAATGGCCGCCTGATCGACGCTATCTCTTCCGTGATATCCCAATGCAGGAACGCGGGATTCAACCACGCGTCATTCCATCCGTAAAAGGCCGAATCCACGTCGTCGTGATAGGCCCGCAGCTTCTCTCTGAACGATGTCGTTTCATATGTGTTGCGGGCTTTTTCGATGCCTTCGACCGTCATCGGTTCCACGAACAGATGCGGCGCCATGATGGCGAGACCCGCGAGCGCGTCAGGGAAGGCACTTGCATAAAGCAGCGCGATCGTGCCGCCATCGCTATGCCCGATGAGCCACATGCGTGCGCGTTCTTCCGCGTTGATTTCCAACGCATCGAGCAACGCGGGCAGCACGTCATGCGCCTGCACATGCAGAAACTCGACGGGCCATTTCTCTTCAGGCCGGCGCGGCGTCGAGCGTCCGTATCCGGGCCTCGAATAAACGAGGCCTCGGCAATTCAGGCGATCGCATAGCATTTGCGGCCAGCCTTTCCATAGCGCGATCGAACCCAGCCCTTCATGCAGGAACAACGCAATGGGCGCATCGGCGCGGTCCGCATTCAACCATCGATATTCGATGCGCAAGGGATATGCGCCGATCTTCAATTCGACGAAACGCGTCATGTCGACGCTTGTTACTGGATCGTGCATGGAGATGAAAGTGCCGAGCATGAGAGGGATAGAGATTAACAGACGGTCTGCGTCATTTTCTCGTCAGAAAAAAAACGCGGCAATCACATGCATGTTTCAACATTGTGCATGTTTCCAAAAAGGTGCTGAATTTCGCTCTACGTTCATATTCGATTGTTCTGATTTTTTAGCTGGACGTCACTGAACTTTCTATGCGAAAGTGATTCGTAAGAAACTCGCTCCACTGCAATGCAGATGCGGCCCCTTTACGATCCTTTGGAGAGCAATGCATGAATCGACCGAAACGGATGTTATTGGAAAACCTTGCCTGGGCACGCGAGACTGCCCACGCCGATGAACAGTTTTTTCCGCGACTGGCGCAAGGCCAAAGCCCGAAAGTGCTGTGGATCGGCTGCGCGGATAGCCGCGTGCCGGCTGAAACCGTAACGAACGCCAATCCCGGCGATCTCTTCGTTCATCGCAACATTGCGAACCTGTTCTCACCGTCCGATGACAACACGATGAGCGTGCTCGAATACGGGGTGCGCGTGCTGAAAGTCGATCACGTGATCATTTGCGGGCATTACGGATGCGGCGGTGTGCGCGCCTCGCTGCTGCCGCAATCGAGCGACTTGCCGCACGTGAATCGACGTATCGCGCCGTTGTGCGCCTTAGGCGAGCGGCATCGCGATGAACTCGATGCACACACCGAACTCGATGCGCGAGCGAATCGCCTCGCCGAATTGAACGTGCTGGAGCAAGTGCGTCTCTTGCAACAACACTCTGTCGTGCGCGATCGCGAAGTGCCGCCCCTCGTTCACGGCTGGATCTTCGGGCTTCACGACGGCCTGATCAATGTGCTCGCCTGCGGCTACGAGGCAGAGGGCATCACGCAAGACGACAAGCGCATGCAGGTCGCATCGCTTCAGGCCGCTTAGACCGGCCGCATTCCCATCGATCGTTTCTCGATGCGATATCGCTTTTGCGATCTTCGCAGGCCCACACTCGTTCGAAAAAATCATGAGCTCAATTAACCGATTAGCCACTTTTCCGCGTGACCTTTTCGCGGGCACGGTCGTGTTTCTCGTCGCAATGCCGCTGTGTCTCGGCATTGCCAATGCATCCGGCGTCGAGCCGTTCGCCGGGCTTTTGTCCGGCATCATCGGCGGTCTTGTCGTCGCGTTGCTGAGCGGCTCGCAATTGAGCGTGAGCGGTCCGGCCGCGGGTCTCATCGTGATCGTCGTCGATGGCATCGCGGGCCTCGGCAGCTTTTCCGCGTTCCTGCTCGCCGTGCTGTTGTCGGGCGCGATCCAGTTCGGCTTCGGCGTGCTGAAGGCGGGGCGCTTCGCGGCGTATGTGCCTTCGTCCGTCATTAAAGGCATGCTCGCCGCCATCGGCCTCTTGCTCGTCATCAAGCAGATTCCGCTCGCTGCGGGTTTTGCCAACGAGGGCGCGCCGGTCGCGAGCGGTCCCGGCATGTTCGACACGCCGTTCGGTCCGATATCGATGGCCGCGTGCATGGTCGCCGTGATTTCGCTCGCGATGCTGGCAGCCTGGGAAACGCGTGTAATGCGCCGCTTCGCTCTCGTGCGCGCCGTGCCCGCGCCGCTCGCGGTGGTTGCGTTCGGCATCGGCATCACGTTGCTGCTCGATTTCCTCGCGCCGGGGTTTGCTCCGCCGGCGCAACATCGCGTTGCGTTGCCGTCGATTGAAACGTTTGCGGCGCTGACGAATGCCCTCGCATTGCCGAACTTCTCGCAGTTCGTGAACCCCGATGTATGGCGGCTTGCCTTCACGCTCGCCATCGTCGCGAGTCTCGAAACGCTGCTGAGCCTCGAAGCCGTCGAGCAACTCGATCCGAAGAAGCGCGCGGCGCATCCGGATCGCGAACTCAAGGCGCAAGGCATCGGCAACATGATGGCGGGTGCGATCGGCGGGCTGCCGATCACATCGGTGATCGTGCGCAGCTCGGCGAACGTGAATGCGGGCGCGCAGAGCCGCTGGTCGTCGGTCGTGCATGGCGTGCTGCTGCTCGCGAGCGTCTTCGCGCTGACGAGCGTGATCAACCTGATTCCGCTCGCCTGTCTTGCTGCGATCCTGATCTTCACGGGCCTCAAGCTCGCCAAGCCTTCGTTGTTCGCGGCAGTGGCGAAGCAGGGCATGGAGCGCTTTGCGCCCTTCGTCGCGACGATCGCAGGCGTGTTGCTGACGGACCTGCTGATGGGCATTCTGCTCGGCATCGCGTGCAGTCTGCTGCTTGCGATCAGCGCGAACGTCAAACGCTCGATCACGATCGCGCAACACGATGATCACTACCTGCTGTCGTTCCGCAAGGACGTATCGTTTCTCGGCAAGGTGACGCTCAAGCATCATCTGCGCACGATTCCCGATGGCGCGACCGTGATCGTCGATGCATCGCGGGCGGACTACATGGACCCGGACGTGCGCGAGGAAATCGACAGCTTCGTGGCGGCGGCGCCTGAGCGCGGCATGCATGTCGAATGCAGAAGTCTGCCGCGCGTCCGGGCAAGAACGGGCGTGGCCGCCGTGCGCGGGAGATGGCTCCGTGTGAGCAGACGGGAAATGTCTTCCGAATAAGCGCGTTCAACCCGGCGTCGATGGCGTCAGTTGCGCGTAGACATCGTGCGCGAGTTCGAGCATCACCTTGCGGTCGATGCCGCCCGATACCGCGTAACCGAAATCGCCATCGATCCAGTAGAACACGTTCACCGGCCCGTCCCGATACAGCTTGAACGCGGTCGTATTCGTGCTCGTCTTGCGATGCGAGATGCAAAGCGTCACGCGCTCGCCTTTGGCATCGCGATACATGAACTGCGCAGTCGGGCCGTTTTCGCCGGGAAGAAGACGGCCCCCCATGAGTTCGAAGCCGCTTTTCGTGAGCAGCGGCGGATGTACATCGGTGCCGAGTCTGTTCGACAGATACTGCACGAAGTCCTGGTCGCGATCCTTGCCGATATCATCGGGACGATCGACCGCGGGCATGTACACGACATGCGCAAGCGCGGCCTGACGCGCCATGCCTTCCATGCTTTCGGCACTCACGCCATGTGTATTCGATGCAATCATTCCTGGTAGCGACACCGCATCCCGCCCCATGCCGACGCCAACGCCAATGCCGATGCCCAACGCGAGCGACGCCGCCATGCCCGCGATATGCGGCCAGTTCGCCGCGCTGAACCAGCGCCGTTTCTTCAGCGTGCGCAGGCGTGCGGGCATGGGTTCGTTGAGCACGCGGTCGTAGCGCTCATGGAACATGTTGTTGAGCGAGAAGTAGTCGCTGACGCGCGCGGCCAGCGCGGGGTTGAGTTCGATGGCGCGCTCGACCTGTTCGCGGCGCTCGGGCGAAAGCGCGCCGTCGACGTAAGCGTGAAGATCGTCTTCGCTGATCGGAGTCTTTGGCTCGTTCATCGCACCACCTTCAATCTGGCACTGGGCTGCGTGCCCGCCATCAACGTGCGCAGACGTTCGCGACCGCGCGATAGCCGCGACATCACGGTGCCGATGGGAATATCGAGCGCGATCGCCACTTCCGCATAGGTCATCTCTTCAAGCCCGACGAGGAGCACGACTTCTCGCTGTTCGGCGGGCAGGCGCTGCAATGCATAGTCGAGATCGGGCACTTCGAGCGAGCGCATCTGATTGCCCGGGGCGGCGAACTCGCGCTCGCCGATATCGTCATCGTCGACGGACACATGCACCGCACGCGACGACGCCTTGCGTATCTGATTCACGAATACGTTATGCATGAGGGTGAAAAGCCACGCGCGCAGATCGGTGCCCGCCTCGAACATCGTCGTGCGCGACAAGGCGCGTTCGATCGTGTCCTGCACCAGATCGTCGGCGAGGTCGCGGTTGTTCAGAAGCGCGCGCGCATAGCGGCGCAGTCGCGGAACATGTTCGATCAGTTCGTCACGGATGGCCATCGCGTTATCCGTTGTCTTGCTGGCGCGCGAGCGTCAGCGCGTCGGCGGCGCGCATGAGTCCGTGCGTGTCCGCGCGTCCGCCGAGCACGTAACGCTTGCCGCCGGCAATCCACGAAAGCAGCCGGATATCGCCCACGCGTTGTGCGCTCCAGTGCGGCTCGTCGCTCGCGAACGGCGCGGCGGCGATCAGCAGGATGACCGCATTGCCGTCCGCGTTGCGGTAATCGAGTTCGTCGATATGCGTGAACTTGCCCGCAGGTCGCGTCCGCGTTGCGATCAATTCGAGTCCGACAGGCGTCAGTTCGATGAAGTGCGGGTCGTGCGAGACGAGCGGCCGCACGTTCGCGCCTTCATGCTTCGATGCTTCCATCAAGGCCATGACTGCGGCGGCATCGAGCATGTCGGCGGAAACGTGCGTCGCCGCGCACCAGCCGGCGGCGGCGGCGGCCAGGCTCGCGGCGATGAGTACGCGGCGCCACACACGGCGGCCGTTCGCGAAGGCGTAAATGGTTCGTCGGTCGAGCGGTTCGTCCATGATGGTGCATCGATTTTTATGGGCTCTCGATGCGCTAACATGCCGGACGAACGTTTTATTCCCACCGCCGCTCGATTATTTTCGAAGCCGACGCGATCAGGACACGATCGAAACCGAGAATCCGTCCCATCCCTTGGTGCCGACCGTTTGTATCGCGGTGGAGGACACATTGGCATCCGCCGCCAGCATGTCGAAGAAGCGGCGCACACCGATTACGTCCGGGTCGCTGCTCTTCGCATCCGCGACGCGGCCCTGGCGAATGACATTGTCCGCGACGATCACCGTGCCTGGCCGGCTCAGACGCAGCACGAGACGCAGATACGCTGGATAGCTTTGTTTGTCGGCATCGAGAAAGATGAAATCGAAAGGCGGAATGCCGTCGCGCACGAACGCTTCGAGCGTATCGATCGCATCGCCGACGATCACCGACACCACGCCTGACAGACCCGCACGTTCGATATTCCCGCGCGCGACGTCCGCATGATGCTCGAGGGCTTCGAGCGTGAGCAAGGTGCCGTCGGCGGGCAGGGCCCGCGCCAGCCAGATGGTGCTATAGCCGCCGAGCGTGCCGAGTTCGAGAATCCGCCGCGCGCCGCTCATACGCGCGAGCATCTGCAGCAGCTTGCCCTGATTCGGCGCGACGTTGATCGCCGGAAGTCCCGCTTGCGTGCTGACTTTCAAGGCCGATTCGAGCGCTTCGTCGGGTGTTTGCGTTCGGTCGCACAGGTACTCGTCCATCGCGGTCCATTGCTGCTCGTTCATCGCATCTCCTTAGACGTTGCCGGGAATCGCGCCGACTACCATACAGCACTCGTGTGAACGAACACAAATGCGCGGCCGCGATAAACAATTCAGATGGCGGCTTTGGCGATGGCAGCCGCTTCGCGCCGCATTTCATGCCCGAGCTGATCGACGGTCAATCGTATTGCATCGATCAACACGCGCGCCGCCGGCGATGGCGTGCCGCCCGCGCGCATCGTGAGCCCGATCTCGCGTCGCGTGTTCTGCAACGGAATGTCCATCACGACGAGCTGGCCCGATTCGCATTCGTAGTGCAGTTGTTGCGCGGACACGGCGGCGAGCATGTCCGTGTGCATCAACAGGCCGCGAATGACTGCGAGGTCCGCGGTTTCGACGCTCGGCATCGGCGGCTTCAATTTCCAGCGCTTGAATTGCGCCTCGAACATGCCACGCGCGGGCGCCTGACTACGCGGCAGAATCCATTGCGCGGCAATCAGATCCTTGAGCGTGAGTCCGTTCACGCCCGCAAGCGGATGTCCACGCCGCGCGATCACGACGATGTCCTCCGACATGAGCCGCTCGTTGACGAGTCCACTCGACGCATCGTTCTGACGCAGCGCGCCGAGCACGAAGTCGATGTCGCCTGATCGCAGGCCGGCGACCAGCGTTTCGTAAGAACTCTCGTCGGTCACGATGCGAACGCCCGGATACTGCGCGGCCACGCGTGCGATCGCGCCCGGCAGGATCAGCGTTCTGCCGAGCGGCAGCGCGCCGACCGTGACATAACCTTGAATCGTGCCGCGCAAGGCCGCGAGATCGTCGGGGATGTGGCGCAGTTCGTTGAGCGCGCGGCGCACGTGCAGCACGAAGGTTTCGCCTTCGCTTGTGAGCAGCAGTCCGCGCGGGCTGCGGTAGAACAGTTGCATGCCCGCGCCCGTTTCCATGATGCGGATCGCGCTGCTCACGGCCGGCTGGCTCAACCCGAGCGTTTGCGCCGCGCTCGGCATATGGCGATGGCGCGCGAGTGCGGAGAACAATTGCAGCCGCCGCGTGTTCAGAAGAAAGGCGGGGAGCGTGCCCCCCGTCGCGGTGCGGCGGCGCGATTGCCGCGTCGCGCACCATTGCGCCAGTTCCTCCAGCTCTCCGAAGATGCGTTCGCATCGCAGCAGCACGACGCGACCCGCGGGCGTCGGCAGCATGCCTGACGGGCGGCGCTCCAGCAGGGTTTCGCCGACGGCGGCTTCGAGTTCCTGCAGCGAGCGCGTGACTGCCGATTGCGCGCGGAATAGCGCAGCGGCGGCGCGCGTGGCGCTGCCGGTTTGCGCGACGAGACGAAAGGCGCGCAGATACGCGAGGTTGAGCAATTCGCGATTGTCCATATGGGAACGAGCGTTTTCGAAGCCATCAGTTTGATTTATCGCATCGTAACGCTTCCCGCAGCGCACCCTCACTTTCCGCTAATTGTGCGCGCCGATCATGACGAAATGCAGAACAACGGGCGCCCGCGAAAGGCGCCGTCCAAATGATCGGAGGGTAGTGCCATGTACCAGCATATTCTTGTCGCCGTGGGACCGAGCTTCAGCGAAGCCGCCTTGTCGAGCGCCATTGCCCGCGCGCGCGAAAGCCAGGCGCGCCTCACCGTATTGCACGTGATCGATTCCGCGCCGTGGTGGGCCGGTTGGCAGTGGGACAGCCTGTGCGACACGCAGTCGCTCGTCAATCAGCTTGCGCTCGTGATTCGCCGCAGCAGCGAGAAGCGGCTTCGGCGCGCCGGCATCGAAGCCGAGTGGATCACGCGCACGCTGCCAGTAGATGGCCGCAGCATCGGGCGCGTGATCGCCGATGAAGCCGATCGCCTCGATGCGGATCTCGTCGTGCTCGGCGCGAACAAGCGCGGCTTCCATAGCCTCGGCGTGAATCATGTACGCAATGTCGTGTGCCGTCACACGGACCGGGAAGTGCTGATCGCGAGCGCGTGCGAATCGGAACAAGCGAACGTCATCGGCACGCGCGATCAGACGTCGAGCACTCTGAAGCGTCGCAACGCTTCGATTTGCGTCTGAAGATTGCGCGCACGATCGTCGCGGCAAAGCGTTTGCGCCGATGACGCATCGCCTTGCCGCAACGCCTCGACGATTGCGCGCAAGGCCTGCGCGTGCGATTCGTCGAGATCGATGAGTCGCAGCGTCAGCTCGCGCACGCGTCGCACCTGATCCGAGCATTCACCGACGATCTGCGTGAGACGCGGGTTACCGCTCAGTTCGATGAGGCGCATATAGAAGGCTTCACGCGCGGCGGACCACGCGTCGCGATCCTGCTTCGCGAAGGCGCGATCCATTTCGGTGCACGCTTTTTCCAGCGCTTTGAGTTCGCGCGCGCCAGGTTTTCGCGCGGCGATGGCCGCGGCAGCCGTCGCTTCGAGGCTCGTTTGCACCTGAAAGACTTCTTCGATATCGGCCATCGAAACGTTGCGCACGCGCATGCCGTGCCGCGGAATGATCTGCACGAGATGCTCGTTCTGCAGACGAATGAGCGCCTCGCGCACAGGCGTGCGGCTCACGCCGAACATTTCCACGAGTTCCTGTTCGAGCATCTGTGTGCCGGGCCGAAGGTCGTTGCTGAGAATCCTCTCTCGCAGCGCCTGATAGACCGTGTCGGTCGATTTTTCGCGCGCTTTGCTGATCGCTTCGGCGGTTCGGGCTGGAGCCATGGGCATTCCGAAAACATTGCCGTCGATGCACGGACGAAATGTCCGCCGGGCTATGGATCGTCGGCCGGCAGACGGAATGCCATCATTATATGAAAAGAAAATTGCCGTATCGCTCAACGTATACGTTAGCGGCCGATAAAAAAGCCGCCCCGTGAAGGGGCGGCGTGAACGGACCTGCGCGCGTACCGTGCGATCGCGAGCGTGAAGATCACTTATCCCAGACTTCTTCCGGCAGCGGCAAACCTTCGAGGTCGCCCGCCGTCAATGGACGATCGACCGTCACGCCGTCGCTTTCCAGCATCAGCATCACTTGCCGCGTGTGTTGGGCGCTGTGCCATGCGGTGCGTTCGAGCACTTCGTGCATCGAGCGTCGGCCATAGTAGGTCGGCACGTCATACGCGAGCGAGCGGTCGGACTCGTGTTCCCACCAGTCGAGCAGCTGTGCGCGTACGCTTTCGCCCCACCGCGCGATGTCTTGCGCCTGCCATTCCTGCGGCGGCACGTCGTCGAAACCTTCGAAGCGCAATTCGATCTGATGCGCGGCCTGCACGCCCATTTCAGCGACGCGAAACACATGGAACGTCAAGCCGGCCGGCGTCCGGTTGCGGTTCCGAAAGGGCTTGCGGAAATACTCGGCGCCGAATTGCCGCGCATAGCGCGCATTCGCTTCGAGAACCTGCGCGAGTTTCCTGACGAGTTCCTCAGGCGGCAGAGGCGGCGTCGGCGTGGTCTTGAGATCGAGAAAGCGGATCACGTCGTTGATCGACTGGCATAGCGTGTACTTCGTCCCGAGCGCGACCACGGGCACGCTGCGTGCGCCGAGCGCCGCGAGCGCCGCGCGACCTTCGGGATCGTTGTGCACGTCGATGGATTCGAACGCTATGCCCTGGCGCGTGAGAAATTCTTTCGTGCGCAGGCACGACGAACAGCCCGGTTGCCAGAACACGCGGATTCGCGTGCCGCTTGCGGTCGAATTGATTGCTTCCTGCATGATGGTTCCTTCGAATCGTGCCTGATTCAGGGCATTTTCGATCACGCGACCGACACGGCAAAGCAATGCTTCGTCATGCCGGCATCGCCACAGACGATGGCAAGCGTTCTTTAAGTACACTGCCGACGTGTCCTCCGAGCAAATCAGCCCATGCCGCCGATCGATCCGCTTTCGCTGAGACTCTTCCTCGCCGTCATCGATGCGGGCACTATCGCCGCGGCCGCGCAGCGCGAACACATCGCGGCGGCGGCCGTCAGCAGGCGCATCAGCGAAGTGGAAGCGATGTTCGGCGTGCCGCTGTTGCGGCGCACGAACAAGGGCGTCGAGCCGACCGAAGCGGGAGAGCGGCTCGCGGCGCTCGCGCATCGTGCATTGCATCAATTCGACGATATCGCCGTGCAGATGCGCGACTTCGCGAGCGGCACGAGCGGCATCGTGCGCATTGCCGCGAACATATCGTCGATCGTGCAGTTTCTGCCGCGCGATATCCAGTCGTTCGCGGCGCGCCATCCGAACGTCCGCATCCAGCTCGATGAAAAACCGAGCGCGCAGGTCGTGCGCGCGGTTGCGGACAATGCGGCGGATATCGGCGTCTTCACGTCAGTCCCGCACGGTTATGCGATCCACGCCATGCCGTATCGCACGGACAACCTCGTGCTCGTGACGCCGCCCGGACATGCTTTGGCGCAAGCGCGCTCGATTGCTTTCGCCGATTCGCTCGATGAAGAGTTCGTCGCCTTGCCCGCCGATACCGCGATCAGTCAGCGCCTCACGCGCGTTGCGAATGAACTCGGACGCCCGGTGCGCGTACGCATTCAGGTGTCGAGTTACGACGCGCAATGTTTGATGATCGAAGCGGGATTGGGCCTCGGCGTGATGCCCGAGGCGGTGGCGAGACAACACGCGCTCGCCATCGTCGCATTGAGCGATGCCTGGGCCGCGCGCGAACTGCTCATCGGCGTGCGCTCGCTCGATGCGTTGCCGGAGGCGTGCAGGAAGCTCGTCGCGCATCTTGCGAACGTTTGATGTGGTGCTACCATCGGCGCACAGCCGGTCTTCTTTGGAGACTTCAAGCATGGCCGCCATATCGCCAGCGAGACGCAACACGACCGAGCTCGCGTATCGCGAGCTGCGTCGCCGGATCATCGAAAGCGAATTGACGCCGGGTTCGTATCTGCTCGAACAGGAACTCGGGCTGATGCTCGGCTTCAGCCGCA
Source organism: Caballeronia sp. NK8 (assembly GCF_018408855.1). Lineage (GTDB taxonomy): Bacteria > Pseudomonadota > Gammaproteobacteria > Burkholderiales > Burkholderiaceae > Caballeronia. Next base: position 590,326 of record NZ_AP024325.1, read on the forward strand.
CGCCGATCCGCGAAGCCGCGCTGCGTCTGCAAGGCGAGGGGCTCGTGCAGATCGTGCCGCGTCACGGCATCCGTATCGTGCCCACGTCGATCTCCGATATCAAACACATCTATCAAGTGCTGATCAGCCTCGAATCGACGGCGGCGGCGCTTGTCGCGGCACGAAAGAGCGCGGATCTCGCGCCGCTCGTCGACGCATGCAATGCGATGACCGCCGCGCTCGAACGCGGCGACATGCTCGCATGGGCAGAAGCGGACGAGGTCTTTCACGAGACGCTCGTCGCGTTGAGCGGCAATGCGCGGCTTCATGGCATCGTCATGAACTGCCGCGACCAGGTGCATCGCGTGCGGCGCTTCACGCAGATGGTCAAGGCGCACCCACAGCCATCGAAGTCGATACAGGAACACTACGACATCATCGATGCGATGCGTTGCGGCGATGCAGCGAAGGCGAGCGAGCTATACCGCGCTCACCGCGAACGCGGCTGGCGCGACCAGACCAGCGTGCTGCAGCAATACGGCATTCAGCAAGCCTGATTCAATAGTCGCGCCAGTTTCGACGAGGGTATCTACGCCCTTCGTGAATCTGGACTTTTGCGAATTTAATGCATACATTAACTTGCACGGTTAAGCGATACAGCCGTGCGAGCGCTGCCACGCATGCGCAGCGCTCATGCAGATTGCTACCTCCAGAGCAGGTCCGAAAACCACAGTGCGGCCGCATGGCCCCGAGCACGTTGCGAGACCGCCGATCATGGATGGAGACGCCTACATGTTTGCGCCTGGAAAGATCGCGCGATTCGCGCGCGGTGCCTGTCTCATGTCTCTCGCGGCTGCGCTGACGTGCAGTATCGGCGCGCGCGCCGCGCCGCTCACCGTCACGCACTGGGGCGACGGCATGTACGGCGTGCCGTTCGCGGTCGCGATGGAAAAGGGCTTCTTCAAGGAAGAAGGCGTCGACGTGACCGGCTTCATCACATCCGAAGGCGGCGGCACCACCGTGCGCAATGCGATGGCGTCCGAGATTCCCTATGGCGAAGTCGCGCTGCCCGCGGCGATCTCGGCGGTGAAGCAGGGCGTCGATCTGACCATCGTGCATGGCGGCGTCCAGAGCCTCGCCGATCTCGTCTGGGTCGAGCAGAAGAACGGCACGATCACCAACATCCAGCAGATGAAAGGCAAGACCATCGGCTATAGCAGCCCGAAGTCGACGACCGATACGGTCGTCACCATCGCGCTCGATCGTGCTGGACTGACGGGGCAAGTGCAGCGCAAGCCCGTCGGCAGTTCGAGCGGCATGCTGACTTCGCTGCAGCAAGGCGCGGCCGATGTGGCCTATATGACGGAACCGTCATATAGCGCGAAGAAGGATCAGTTGCGCATCGCGTTTCGATCGACGGATATCGTGCCCAATGAAACGCAAACGGTCGGCATCGTGCGAACCGATTATCTGAAGGCGCATCCCGAGGTAATCAAAGGGATCATCAAGGCCCGACGCAAGGCCGTGCAGTACATGACCGCGCATCGCGACGAGGCCGGGCAGATTCTCGCGAAGCAGTACAAGATGGACCCGGCGGTAGCGGCCTCCGCGCTCAACAACGTGCTGGACTCCGACCCGAAGTACTGGAGCGAAGGCAGCTTCGACCGCAAGAGTATGGACGAAGTGCTCAAGGGCCTGATTCTCGTGAAGGCGATTCCCGAAGGCCCGTTCGACTGGTCGAAGATCGTCGACGAATCGCTGCTTCCCGCCGATCTGCAAACGAAGAAGTGAGGCTGCGATGAGCGTGTTGTCACGTCGCACGAAGATATCGGTCGTATCGCGCGATCCCGCTTCACAGGACGCCGGGCGCGTTCAGGCGCGTCTCACCGATGTCACGCGCATCTATCCCGGCGCTGCGGGCAAGCCGCCGTTTCACGCGCTCGGTCCCGTGAGCCTCGAATTGCGCGCGGGCGAGTTCTTTTCGGTCGTCGGGCCATCGGGTTGCGGCAAATCGACCTTGCTCGATGTGCTCGCCGGCCTGAATGCCGCGAGCGGCGGCACGGTCGAGTTCGAAGACAAGCCCGTGGCGCGTGAAGTGCCCGACGGCGTCGCGGTCGTGTTTCAGGAAGACGCGAGCTTTCCATGGCTCAACGTATTCGACAACGCAGCGTTTGCCGCGCGCCGCGCGGGCGTGGCGGAGAACGAAGTGCGCGAGCGTGTCGATCATGCGTTGTCGTTCATGGGCCTGAAATCGTTCGCGCGCGCGTATCCGGCGCAGTTGTCGGGCGGCATGCGCCAGCGCGTCTGCATCGCGCGCGCGATGTGCGTGCGTCCGCGCCTGATGCTGCTCGACGAACCGTTCGGCGCGCTCGATCAGCAAACGCGTCTCTTGATGGGCGACGAAATGCTGAAGCTGTGGCGCGATACGGGCGCGACCGTCATGCTCATCACGCATTCGATCGATGAAGCGGTGCTGCTGTCGGATCGCATCGGCGTGATGTCGGCGTGTCCGGGCCGCTTCATCGCGACCATCGAAACAGGCTGGACGCGCCTGCGCGACAGCAAGATCGCACTCGATCCGCGCTTCGGCGAACTCACCGCGCAAGTGTGGGGCCTGTTGCGCGACGAAGCATTGAAAGCGCTCGGGAGCAAGCCGTGAACGTGGCCGCGCGCTGGCGTATCGGGCTCGTCGTCACGTTCATCGCGCTGCTGGAGATCGCGACGCGTCTCGCGTGGATCAATCCCGTCTCGTTCATTCCGCCTTCGCGCATGGCGGTCAGTGCGTGGGACATCATCACGTCAGGGCAATACACCATCGATATCGTGCAGACGCTCGGCAGCGCGCTGGCGGCCGTGGCGCTGGCCGTGGTCGTCGGCTTCTTCGGCGGCGTGCTGCTCTTCCGTTTGCCGCGTCTGCGCCGGGTCCTCGATCCCTTGCTGCTCTCGTATTACGCGGTGCCGGTGTTCGTGCTGTATCCGATTCTCATCGTGATCTTCGGGCTGAATCGCTGGCCGCTCGTCGGCATCGGCTTTCTGTTCGCCGTCGTGGCGATGGCGGTGAACACGCTCAACGGGCTGGAGCGCGTGCCGCGTGTGCTCTTGCGCACCGCGCGCGTATGCCGCCTGAGCACGCTCGATGAAATTCGTCTGATCACGTTTCCTTCGAGCCTGCCGTTCGTGTTCACCGGAATCAAGCTGACGGTGGTGTACGCGTTCATCGCGGTCGTCGCGGGCGAGTTCGTATTGTCGGGCTCCGGCTTCGGCTATCAGATCGCATTCGCCTACAACGCATTCGACAATCCGACGATGTACGGCCTCATGCTCCTGATGCTGGTCTTCGTCACGACGATCAACGGCTTGCTGCGCCAGGCTGAAAAGCGCCTGTACCGGCGCATCAGAAGGGAGGCGGCATGAGTACCGTCGTCATCACGCACGGCACGAGAACGCGACACGCGCAGCGCTGGACCGATGCGCTCGTGCTGGTCGTCGTGCTCGTCGCGCTGTGGCAGATTCTGAGCGAAGCGCTCGGCCCGGATGTGCTGACCACGCCCGCGCATACCGTGCAGCGCGCGATGCATATCGTCAGTGATGCTGATTTTCCTGCGAGCCTGTACGTGACCTCGCTCGCGTTCGCCTCGGCGTTCGCGATATCGGCGATCGCGGGCGTCTGCCTCGGCCTGCTGCTCGGCGCGCGCCGCATGGCCGGCGACGTCATGGAGCCGCTGATGATGGGCTTCTATTCGATCCCGAAGGTCACGCTCTATCCGGTCGTGCTGCTTGCATGCGGTCTCGGGCTGTGGGCCAAGATCGTCTTCGGCGTGATGCACGGCATCGTGCCGATCACGCTCTTCACGATGAATGCGGTGCGCAACATGCCGCCGATCTACGCGCGCGCGGCGAAGACGTATCGCATGAGTCCAGGCGATTTCGCGCGCCATGTGCTTTTTCCGGCATGCGTGCCGGAAGTGGTGTCGGGCCTGCGTATCGGCTTCTCGCTGACGCTGCTCGGCACGCTGATCGGCGAAATGTTCGCATCGCAGAGCGGCATCGGAAGAATGCTGATGATCGCGATGAACCGCAACGAAACCAGCACGATTATGGCGCTCGCGCTGATGCTCTTCGTGTTCGCCACGCTAGTCAATATGCTGTTCCTTGCCTGGCAACGTCATCTCACGCATAGCGACTGATCATGAAAACGCTCTTCGACAAGCTGTGGGACAGCCACGCGATCGCGCATCTCGCAGGCGGCATCGATCTGCTGCAAGTGGATCGCCATCTGATGCACGAACTGACGGGCGTGGAAGCCGTGCGCGTGCTGGAGCGGCGCAACCTGAGCGTGGACAGCCCCGCGCTCACCTTCGCGACGCTCGATCACGTCATCTCGACGAAGCCGGGCCGCCACGCAGGCGATGCCGACTGGGCCACCGACATGGTCGTTGCGATGCGCGATCAGATGGCGCATCACGCAATTCCCATCTTCGATATCGGCAACGATGGACAGCAAGGCATCGTGCATGTGATCGGACCGGAGCTCGGGCTCTCGCTGCCGGGCACGTCGATCGTCTGCGCGGACAGTCACACCTGCACGCACGGCGCGATGGGCGCGCTCGCATTCGGCATCGGTTCGACGGAAGTGGTGCATGTGCTCGCAACGCAAACCATTCGCCAGAAGCGGCCGAAGACGATGCGCGTGCGCTTCGATGGGCGCGTGCGCGAAGGCGTGAGCGCCAAGGACATGATTCTGTACGTGATCGGCCAGATCGGCGCGGCGGGCGGAACGGGGCATGCCGTCGAATATGCGGGCGAAGCGATCGAAGCCTTGTCGATGGAAGCGCGTCTCACGTTGTGCAACCTGAGCATCGAGCTGGGCGCGAAGTTCGGGCTCGTCGCGCCCGACGCAACGACGTTCGCCTATTTGCGCGATAAGCCATACGCGCCGCAAGGCACGCAGTTCGATGCCGCACTCGCAGACTGGAAAGCGCTCGCAACAGATGAAGGCGTGCACTTTGACCGCGAGGTGACCATCGATGCCTCGGCGATTCGCGTGCAGGTGACGTGGGGCACGAGCCCCGAACATGTGATCGCACTGGACGACGCGGTTCCCGATCCGGCGACGCTCACCGACGAATCGCGTCGCCAGGCGGCGCAGAACGCGATCGATTACATGGGCGTGCGCGCGGGACAGCATCTCGATGAGCTTGCGGTGGACCGCGTGTTCATCGGCTCGTGCACGAATAGCCGCATCGAGGACTTGCGCGCGGCGGCGCGCGTCGTCGAAGGTCAGCATGTCGCGCGTCATGTGAAGGCCTGGGTCGTGCCGGGTTCGCTCACGATCGCGCGCCAGGCCCATGATGAAGGGCTCGACGATATCTTCCGCGCGGCAGGTTTCGAATGGCGCGAGCCGGGGTGCTCGATGTGCGTCGGCGCGAATGGCGATATCGTCGGGCGAGGCGAGCGTTGCGTGTCGACGTCGAATCGCAATTTCATCGGCAGACAAGGGCCGGGCGCGCGCACGCATCTCGCGAGTCCCGCCGTTGCCGCCGCCAGCGCGCTTGCGGGGCACATCGCCGCGCCGCAGGCAGGAGCATCGCGATGAAAGCTGTCACGACGATCACGGGCCCGGCCGCGCCGCTCTTGCGCGACAACGTCGATACGGACCTCATCATTCGTATCGAACGCATTTCGCAACTGAAGCGCGGCCAGCTCGGGCCTTATCTGCTTGAGACCTTGCGCTATCGCGGCGATGGACCGGCAAGCGGCCCGCGCGAAGACTTCGTGCTGAATCAGCCTGCGTTCGTCGACGCATGCACGATCCTCGGCGGCAAGAATTTCGGCTGCGGCAGTTCGCGCGAGATGGCGGTATGGGCGCTCGAGGAAGCGGGCATTCGCTGCGTAATCGCGCCATCGTTCGGCGATATCTTCTACAACAACTGCCTGCAGAACGGCTTGCTTCCGGTGCAACTCGATGCAATCGCGATCGAGCGCATCGCCGCTGCATCACGCGGTGGCGCACATGTCGATGTCGATCTGCGCGCGCTCGAGATACGCGCGCCCGGACTGGACGCGATTCGCTTCGAATTCGACGAAGCGCAACGCGAGGCGTTGCTGGAGGGACTCGACGAAATCGACCAGACACGACGCTTCGCAGAGCAGATCAATCGTTTTCGCGCCGACGACCGCAAGGCGCGCGGCTGGGCTTACCTTGCCTGACTTCCGGAGACTCATCTTGACCCGTTCCGCACGCTTTCGCGAGTTGTTCAAGGAAGGCCCCTTCGTCTGCATGGGCGCGCACGACGCCATTACCGCGATGCTCGCGGAGCAGGCCGGTGCGAAGTCCATCTATGTGTCGGGCTTCGTCGCGTCGGGTGTCGTCGCGGGGCAGCCCGATGTCGGCGTGCTGTCGCAGACGGAAATGTTCGAGCACATCCGGCGCATCTGCCGCGTGACATCGGTGCCGATCTTCGCGGATGCCGATACGGGCTATGGCGGCATCCTCGACGTCCAGCGCACGATGCGTCTCTGGGAAGAGGCGGGCGCGTCCGTGCTGCATCTGGAAGATCAGGCGCTGCCTAAAAAATGCGGCCACTATGCGGGCAAGCAACTCGTATCGAAGGAAGAGATGGTGCTGAAACTACGCGCGATGATCGACGCGCGCCGCGATCCGGATTTCTTCATCGTGGCGCGCACCGATGCGATCGCGGTGACGGGTATCGACGATGCCATCGCGCGGCTCGAAGCGTATGCGCAGGCGGGCGCGGACGGGCTCTATGCCGATGCGCCCGAAAGCCTCGAACACATGCGCGAGCTGACGCGGCGCCTCAAGCCGCTCGGCAAGCCGATTCTTTTCAATCAGGCGCGCACGGGCAAGAGTCCGTATGTGTCGATGAAAGACGCCTATGAAATCGGCTTCGATTACACCTTGAGTCCCATCGAGCCGATGCTCGCGATGCACAAGGCGGTAAAGGACATGCTCGCCGTGTTCATGCGCGAAGGCTCGACGGATGCCATCGCCGATCGTCTGACGCCGTTCGATGAATATAACCGCTTCGTCGGACTCGACAAGGCGGTCGATGTCGAAAAGCGTTTCGCGAAATAGCCATTCACTTGCGCGGCGTCACGCCGCGCTTCTCCGTCGCGCGCAGAAAATCGAAATCAACGCCCTTGTCCGCCTGCGTCACGGTGTCGTAAAACAGCTTGCGATAACCGCGCTCCGCGCTCGGCGGCGTGACGGGCGAAGCGTGCGCGCGCGCGGCGAGTTCTTCATCGCTGATGAGCAGACTGATCTCGCGCTTCGACACGCTCAGACGGATACGGTCGCCGCTTCGAACGTGCGCGAGCGGCCCGCCCACCGCCGATTCCGGCGTCACGTGCAGGACGATCGTGCCGAACGCGGTGCCGCTCATGCGTCCGTCGGAAATGCGTACGATATCCTTCACGCCCGCGATCGCGAGCTTGCGCGGAATCGGGATATAGCCCGCTTCGGGCATGCCGGGTGCACCCTTCGGGCCGATGTTCTTCAGCACGAGAATATCGTCGGGCGTGACGTCGAGATCGTCGGCGTCGATGCGTGCTGCGAGATCCGCGCCGTTCTCGAACACGACCGCGCGGCCTTCGTGTTCCATCAGCTTCGCATTCGCCGCCGATTGCTTGATGATTGCGCCACCTGGGGCGAGATTGCCTTCGAGCACTGCGATGCCGCCTTGCGGATAGATCGGCTGGTCGAACGCACGCACGACGTCCTGCTCGAATGCCGGACCCGCGGCTTCGATCTCTTCGCCGAGCGTGCGGCCCGTGACGGTCAGCGCATCGAGGTTCAGAAGCGGCTTCAGTTCGCGCAGCAGCGTCGCCATGCCGCCGGCCTTGTGGAAGTCCTCCATGTAATGCGAGCCTGACGGCTTCAGATCGACGAGCACGGGCGTCTCGCGTCCCATGCGATCGAGCGCCTTCAGATCGACGTCGTAGCCCATGCGCCCGGCGATCGCGGTGAGATGCACGATGCCGTTCGTCGAGCCGCCGATTGCGAGCAGTACGCGCATCGCGTTTTCGAATGCTTCGGCGGTGAGGATCCTGTCGATGGTGAGGTTATCGTGCGCCATCTGCACGGCCTGCGTGCCGGTCAGTTCCGCAATCCGCATGCGGTCCGACGTCACCGCCGGCGGCGATGCGCCACCCGGCACGGTCATGCCGAGCGCTTCCGCAATGCATGCCATCGTGCTTGCCGTGCCCATCACGGAGCAGGTGCCCACGCTCGCGACGAGCCGATCGTTCACCGCCGCGATCTCCGCTTCGTCGATCTCCTGCGCGCGAAAACGCCCCCAATAGCGCCGGCAATCGGTGCATGCGCCCACGCGTTCGCCGCGATGCGCGCCCGTGAGCATCGAACCGGTGATGAGCTGAATCGCGGGAATGCCCGCCGATGCCGCGCCCATCAGTTGCGCGGGCACGGTCTTGTCGCATCCGCCGATCAACACGACTGCATCCATCGGTTGCGCGCGGATCATCTCTTCCGTGTCGATCGACATGAGATTGCGCAGATACATGCTCGTCGGTTGCGAGAACGATTCGGCGATGGATATCGTCGGAAAGTCCATCGGCAAGCCGCCCGCGAGCATCACGCCACGTTTTACTGCTTCGATGAGTTGCGGCGCATTGCCGTGACACGGGTTATACGCGCTGCCCGTATTGACGATGCCGATAACCGGGCGATCGAGCGCGCTGTCGGTATAACCCGCGCCTTTGATGAACGCCTTGCGCAGGAACAGCGAAAAGCCGCTGTCTCCGTAGCTCGTCAGCGATTTGCGCAGGCCGCCCGGTTGCGCGGGTTCGTCGCCGGGCTTTTTCTTGAATGTGTCGGTCATGGTCGCACTGCCGTTCGATGAGCGTTGAATGCCCTCGATTATCGCGGCTTTCCATGATGCCTGCGTCGCCCGACGTCCGATCAATTGTCGATCGTTTCGTGCACGCCTTGCTCGCCGCGCTTCCAGTACGCCGATGCGCGAATGCGGCGCTTGTCGATGCCGCGTTCCTCGCAGAGCAGCTTGCGCACGGCGCGCATGAGCGTGGCTTCGCCCGCGGCCCACACGTAGCCTTCGCCATCGGGCAAAAAGGTTTCGCGCAGCGCGAGCAGAAGCTCGCCGCCCGGATGCTCGCTCTCATTGCGATAGCGCCATTGCGCGTAGAGATCGGCGCGCGTGTCGAATTCGATGCGTGCGGATGGATCGGCCACTTCGATCAGCGTCGCGACGCGCGTGCCTTCGGGCAACTCTTCGAGACGACGCGCGATGGCGGGCAGCGCGGTTTCGTCGCCGATCATCAGATGCCAGTCGAATTGCGTCGGTATCACGAAGGAACCACGCGGCCCGCCGATGCCGAGATACTGGCCCGGCGCGGCTTGCGTGGCCCATGCTGTCGCGGGGCCGGCTTCATGCAGCGCGAATTCGATATCGAGTTCGCGCCTGGCCGTGTCAAACCGGCGCGGCGTGAAATCGCGCGCGATCGGACGCGGCTTCGAAGGATCGAACTCGGGACCATTGGAGCCTGCTTGCGGCAGCGCCGGCATCGACTCGCCGGGCTGTGGGAAAAACAGCTTCACGTGATCGTCGAACGAGGCGCTGACGAAGTCCGCGAGATCGTCGCCCGTGAAGCTCACGCGCACGAGATGTGGATTGAGCGCCTGCACGCGCGTGACTTGCAGCAGGCGGAACCTGAGCGCGTGACGCACGCGCGTGACTTCGAGATCGGGCCGGTCTTGCAGAATGGATTCGGTCATCGTGTGTGGCTCCTTCTTAGGCCTGCTTCGGCGCGGGATTCTGTTCGATTTCCGCAGTGGCGCGGGCAAGGATCGCGGCGATGCGGCGTTGTTCGTCCTGCGGCGCATCGGTGCGCAAGAGCAGCGCTTTCTTCAGCGCGCGGCGCGCGGCGATCAGTTCGGGCGCCCAGCCGCTGTCGGCCGAAGCGTCATCGGCTTCCTCGCCCATGTATGCGCGCCGCACGAGATCCATCTTGCGCGCGAAGTGCGTGAGTTTCGCGAGCATGATGTCCACGCGCTCGCGGTTCGATGCGAGGTATTCGCGGCCCGCATCGGACAGCGCATAGCGCTTGCGATTGCCTTCCAGTTCGACGGTCGTATGGCCCAGTTCTTCGAGATACGTGAGCGCTGGATAGACCATGCCGGGGCTCGGCGCGTAGAAGCCGTTCGAGCGGTCTTCCAGCGCCTTGATGAGTTCGTAGCCGTGGCGCGGCGCTTCGGCGAGCAGCGCGAGCAACAGCAGTTGCAGATCGTCGGACGAGAACTTGCGGCCGCGCGGCATGCCGTCCTCGCCGCCGAATCCACCGCCCATGCCGCCCATTCCGCCCATGCCGCCGGGACCACCGCCGAAGCGGCCGCCGCCGCCATGACGATGCCGTCCGATCATGCCCCAGCGCTCGAAGGCGAAGCGTTCAGCCCACTCGGGGGCTTCGAAGGGAGAACCAAAACCGAATGCGCGGAAACCGGCTTCACGCGCACGTTGAAAACAACGGGATCTCATAGGAACACTCCAGATATGTCGTAAAACATATCTAAAGATATATATCTTTAGAGTGTCTGTCAAGCCGAGTTTCAGCGGGGTGCCGAACCGGCGAGCGGGTGCGATGGAGCGGCTTCGCGCAGACCCGAGCCGCTGGCATTGACCGTCAAGTAGCGACGGCTAGGATGTGCATGGCGAGTTCCTTGGCGGTCACTGTCGCCCCATGAAAAGGTGCAAATCTATCGAGTCTTACGCGAACGGGCACAAGCCGAAGAGGGGCGGCACGGTACACCCTTGTCACCTAAGGCAAGTTGCTCCGTCCTGAATTTTTTCTGTGATGCGATGAGTATCACAGAGAAGCGGTCGGCTTCTCGCGGATGTACTTCGCCACGCATAAGCGCTTGCCGTCAGTATTGCCGGCTGCCGTCTCTCGTGAATTGACCGAAGAATCGCGCAATCTCACGGCTCGCCGCCGGTCCGCGCATGTCCGTATGGGTGCCGTCGGGATGGCCTCCGGACCACGCGTGACCGAGTCCGTGTACGACCCACTGCTCGCCGATCGATTCACCGTCACGATCATGAAACACGTGCCGGGTATAGGCGTGGCCACCCGCGTCGTCGGCGACGTATATCGAGGATGACGTCACTGCGTCGTCGGACATGCCATGCAGCAACTGGCTCATCGCCACGATCTGTTCGCTGTTGCGCGGATGCACCGTGTCGTCGGCATCGCCGTGAAAAACGATCAGAGGTACCGCGTGCGGTTTGGGGCCGCCGGACAGGATGTCGGGCAAGCGCACTTTGCCCTTGCCGTCATTCATCGCGCAGAGTGCTGTCATCTGCTCGTCGGCGACGCCGAACGCCAGGCCCGAATGAATCGCCGCGGCCGCGTAAAGCTCCGGATGCGTCACCGCAAGATTGACGGCCAATGCTCCACCAGCCGACATACCCGCGATATAAACGCGAGCGCGATCCACGTTATACGTGGCCGCGACCTCGCGCGTGAGGGCCGCGACGGCCGCCGCTTCGCCTGATTCGCGCGTCTGATTCGCCGGCATGAACCAGTTCCAGCACCTCAGTGGATTCGAACTTTCCGACTGCTCCGGATAGACGACGATAAAGCCGTTCTCCTCGGCGACGATGTTCATTTCGGTCCCCGACGCGAAGTCGTCCGGGTCCTGCTGCGCGCCGTGGAGCATGACGATCATCGGCAGCGGCTGGCCTTCGTATGCGGTCGGAACGTAGACTTTGAATCGATAGCGCTCGTTGCCATGCTCGAAACTCTTGCTCAACCAGCGATGAGCGCCCGCTTGCGCGATCGGGTCGTCGCTGTGCGGCGGTTCATCTTCGGAGGATGTCTTTTTCGTTTCACTTTCCGATTGCAGCGGAGTCGCAGGGCTTGCGACCGCTGTCTCGGCATTGTCGAAGAATTGCGCCGTGAGACCGACGAGTTCGCGCGGAAACATCGACCAGAACGAGTCGTGCGCCCACGCAAGCGGATGGAATGGATTCATCGATTTTCCCGTCGGGTCGAGCAGAATAAAAAACCCGCGTGATGCGGGTTTCGAAAGTCAACAGTGGCACGTCAGGGCTGACGGCACGGATTAGCGCTTCGCGTCGGCCTTGGCAGAACGAACGGCCTTCTCGGATGACTCGATCGCCTCGGCGCCCGCATCCGCAAGATCGGTCGATGCCTCGGCGGCACTCGATAGCAGTCCGACGGCCTCTTGCGAAGCAGATTCGGACGCCTTCTTCAGTCCGAAGCCGAACTGCTCGATTGGGCCACGCGCCTCGTTGAGAATGTCCGTCTGCGTCGCACGAACGATCTGCCAGAAATGCCGCGTATAAGCAGCCGCCTTTTCGGGCGTCTCGGCGAGCAGAGTCGATTGCCAGCTCAGGAAATCGGCGGGTTTTGCCTGCGGGCCGGCCTTGGCAACGGCAGTGCTTTCTTCGAAGACGGTCTTGGCCGTCTGCACATTCAGTTCAGCAAGTTGCTGAAGCCCGCTCGCATACCGCTTTGCAACATTCACGAGGACCTGGAGGCTTGCTGCCGGGTAGACAAACGTTTGATTCGCGAAAGAGGAAGGAAACATTGTTGCTCCTGTGTTCAGCTTCGTAGAAAAAGCTGTATTTATGACCGAGCGCGATTTTGCTGCACCGCAATATAGAGACCCATCATACGGCACTTTCGGCTGTCGTCAAGTAAGCATTCGTGATTCCCTCTCCGTGTCATCGGTGGTGTGGACTTCAATCTGCACTCACCTTCTTCACCGCGGGCGTTTGCCTTTGAGGTGGGCCAGAGGGGTATATAGGTCGGCTGCGGATTCGCTGAAGCGGTTTGCGCTTCACGGTCCTTCCAGACCTTTTGCAGTAGGCCGGGAGGGAAGTTCGCTGCGTCATAAGCGCCGGACTGAAATGGCATGTTCAAGACTATTGCGGCAACGCGCGGCTCATCGGCGGCGGCAATCATGGCGGCGCCGCCAGAATGGCCGATTCCCCACAAGCAAATCTTGTCGCGGTCACGACGACGGCGATTTCGTCACCGTGGCCCATTGAGGACAGGGCGTGGAGTAGATCGGGGGTCAGCAGAGGATCTACGTCCTTCGGCATTTTTGTTTCCTTCAGAAGGATTTCATTAAGTCAGTTGCCGATTCCGTGTGTATCGCGCTGGATACTCATCGCAAGCGCTATCGGTGCGATGACTTTAAGTCCGTACCTTGTGCAGAGTATCTCGGATACCGGTCCACGGGTCTGCGTGCGTGCATCGCCGGAAGAAAACGAATGGCCGCTCGCGAATGGACTGGCCGAGGCCACCGAGCCTGCCGGGCTCGCGCACGGGAAGGGCGCGCTGTCCGTCATCGGAACGCAGGCGATCGTGTCGCCTGAACTGGAGTACGTACGCCGGCTGGTGGCCGATGGTTTTGTCGGCGAGGTCTTGTCATCGACATATCTTGGTTCCGGTTTCACCTGGGGCGATGAAATAGCACGCGGCGACGCGTATGCAATGGATTCCAAAAACGGCGCGACGCTGCTTTCCGTCATCGGCGGACATACCGTCGCTGCGATAGCCCGGAACGTCGCCGGTATCTACAAGTTGATGGCGAATGACCTGCGGCACGGCACGCATACGGCGCCCGATTTCGACGACGCCCTCGTACTGCATATGACGCTCGATGCCATCGAACGGTCCTCCGCGACGGGGCAGCGGGTACGAGTCGGATAGTCCAATCCGCTGGCGTTCCTCGCGCAGCGCACGCCGCGACGAAATGGCGCCCGCCAAGCCATCGGATTCGGTCTGCGCGCAGTTGAGGAAGTATCCGGTGAACATCGTCGAACAGCGATGATGAACAGACGCATCGGACCTGATCGGCCTGAAAGGCCTTTTTATCAGGCCGCCGGGATTGCAAAGTTTGCTCTGGCCCACTCGGCAAAACTCGTGGGCTGCCGACCGGCGACTTTGTTCGCGAGCGCGATCGCGTCGCGCGAATCCGAGCCGAGATACGTGTGCGCCTCGAAGTACGCGAGCATGGAAGCGATATCTCCGGCGCCGGGAAACCACGTAGCAAAAACCTCGCGCGGGACCTGCGTGAACGAGAACGCGTTTCCTTGTCGATTCAACGTGGCGATGATTTCGTTGAAGCTGAGGAAGTCACCCACCAGCGGTAAATGTTCACCGCGTCCCGCGAGTTCCGGTTGCGCGAACGCGCCAGCCACCAGCCGGCCGAGTTCAGTGATGTCGCCCGCATGAATGACCCGCCGCTCGCGATCCAGCGGCAGCGCCCAACCCGTCGTGCCGTTTGCCTGTTTTTGCGGGCCCATTGCGCCGAGCAGGTTCTGGTAGTAGAACGGCGCGATCACGAACGTGTGATGGGCAAATCCGGCTTCAGTCACGATGCGTTCGACCTTCGCCTTGTTCGTGAAATGCGGGACATCAATGTCGCCACGGCTGATCGCTTCCACATTCGGCAGAGTCGACCAGATGAGGTGCTGGACGCCAGCCTCTTTCGCTGCGGTGACAGCGGCCAGCGCCTGGCCGCGTTCGTCCGCTCCTGCTTCCCATGAGTTGGTCACAAGAAAAACGCCATACGCTCCGGCAAACGCCGCTTTGAGCGTTTCCGTACGATTGAAGTCCGCCAGAACGACTTCGTCACCCAGCTTCGGATGCGCGGCTGGATTGCGCGTCAACGCTCGCACTTTGAATTGGCCGCTTGCCTGCAGCGCGCGCACGACGGCGCCGCCTTGCTGACCAGTTGCGCCGACGACGGCGATGAGTTTCTGTGTGTTCGACATGATTGCTTTCCGTTAGGTTTTGCAAGGAGAGCGCTACGCTCCGAATCGCTTACTGCTTGAGTGCTTCGGCCGAGATGAGCAGCTTGGTCTTCATGCTGAAGCCGTATGTCTTGCCGAACTGGTACGTCGCGATGTCTGCAAACGCCGAAAACGACAGCGAAGCGGCGAGTGCTCCGGCCGCGATGATCAAATGCCTCTTCAAATCAGGCTCCTTGAAACGTTGAGTTGTCGCGCTCGTGCGCGGTGCCGGGGAGGGGCGGGCGTTGGGAAAGCTCGTTGGCAAATCGAACTGCGAGGCGGCCACCTACTGCGCGAACCTCAAGTATGGGTAAGAACGGTGTCCAACACTAGACGGTAAAATCGGATTGGATTAATCCATTTTTGGAGAAATAAAATGCTCGATCTGAACGACCTCGCAATGTTCGTCCAGGTGGTCCGCGCGAGCAGTTTCTCGGAGGCGGCGCGGCGCCTGGGCATGCCCGCGAACACGCTCAGCAGAAGAATCGATCAACTCGAAGGCCAGCTCGGCACTCGTCTGTTGCATCGCTCTACTCGCAAGCTCTCGCTGAGCGCGGAGGGCCAGGTGTTGTTCGAACGCTATGCGCCTGCGCTCGACCGGATCTTCGAGATAGGGCGGCTACATGCAGACGAGCAGGCGCCGTCCGGCTCGGTGCGCGTGGCGTCGATGGCAGGTTTGTTTGAACTCATCGGCATGGAATGGCTAGTCGAGTTCTATGCGCGATATCCCAGGATCAGCCTCGACTTCGTGCTCGACGATACGCCGACTGATCTCATCTCCGAGCGCATCGATCTCGCCGTGCGCATGGGAATCGAGACCGGTAGCGGTTTCAAGACGCGTCGGCTGGCGCCGAATGCAATGATTCTCGCGGCGAGTCCGGTCTATCTGGAACGCCGTCCTGCACCACGCACGCTGCGGGAACTCGCCGGACACGACTGCCTGACGATATCCACCCGCCAGGGGCGTGGCACATGGCGTCTGCAGGGCCCGCGCGGCAGTCAGGAGATTTCGATTGACAGCCGGTTCGCGGTCAACGACATGCGAGTGCTGGCGCAAGCCTGTATCGCTGGGCTGGGCATTGCGTTGCTGCCGCAGTTGATGGTCGACCCGGCCCTAGCGCAGGGAAAACTGGTGCGGGTACTGCCGAGCTATCGACGCGCGAACTCGGGCCTCGGCCTGCAACTGGTTTACACGAGCCGTCCACCGGTGCCGCCCGCGGTCGCGGTCTTTGCAGAATTTCTTGTGGAGAAGCTGGAAGAGACGATGACAGACCCGTCAAGCCATCATGCCGGCCGATAGGTACGCCGCTCGCGAGAGTCGCTTAAAGCCGAGGGTGCGTGTGCAAATGGCACTCTGCTCACTTATCGCGTCGAACAAGCCCGAAGCGTGGATCGAATCCATCGACTTCAGCCAGCCAGCGACTGCACTGCAACATCTCGAACGAGATCAAGGAGTGGGCGCCGCAACTCCGGGCATCGATCACAGACGGTCGCGCGTGCATTTTGAACGTCGCATACAATCGCTCGAATTGTCTTTTGCATTCATAAAACCATGAGCCACTTTCGTCCTGTCAAGCTGGAGCACGCCAGCCGTCTCATTAACCATGGCCCGACCGTTCTGGTCACGAGCGCGCACGGCGGCCGGCGCAACGTGATGGCCGCCGCCTGGTCGATGCCGGTGGAATTCACGCCGCCACGCATCGCCGTCGTGATCGACAAGCGCACGTACACGCGCGAGCTCGCCGCCGCAAGCGGCACGTTCGGTGTCATCGTTCCGGGGGCGGCGATGATCGATCTCACGTATGCCGTCGGCTCGTCGAGCGGGCGCGAGATCGACAAGTTCGAAGCCTTCGGCATCGAGACGGTGAAGGGGCCGGTGCTCGGCCTGCCGCTCATCGAGACGAACTGTTCGGCGTGGCTCGAATGCAGGCTGATCGACGAGAAGCACACGGAAGACGCCTACGACACCTGCTTCGCCGAAGTCGTCGCGGCGGCCGCCGATGCGCGCGTGTTCGTCGATGGCCACTGGACCATCGACGAGTCGAACCAGCCGCTGCACACGATTCACCATCTCGGCGCCGGTAACTTCGTGCGCGCGTCGTCGATGGAACTGGCAAAACCGCTCGCCCGCTGACGTTGTTGGTTTTGCCCCTCTAGCCCCGCACCGGGGGCTAAAGATTCTCCATTCCCCAGTCGATAAAGAGACGTCGACCGCGAAAGACCGAAAGGCTATTCGCGGCGGCGCTTTTTGAGCTTGCGATCCGTCATTCGAATTCGGACGCGGGCGATAGATGGGCGAGGACGGGTCTCGTAAGGTCTCCTGCAGCGCGATACGGCGATATCGCGCGACAGAGCGGCCTTGCTGATGACCGCTCGCACCGTCAGGGGAAAGGGGCGTGGTATGAAACAGCGTTTTTCGGTTATGCGGTTCCTGGTTTATCTCGTGGGCTTCACGAGTCTTCTGTCGCTGAGGCTCGTCGTTTCGCCGGACGGGCGCAGCGGCATGGCGGCGTTCATTGCGTGCGTGGCGTCGTTCGCCGCGGCGTACATGGTCTGGTACGCGTCATCGGAGGGGTATCTGCGCAATCTGCTGAGCGGCGTCGTGGTGTATCTCGCGCTCGCGGCCGTGGTGGCCGCGTGTCCGCCTTTCGTGCTCGTGCTGGCGTTCTGGTCGATCACAGGTCTTGTGAGGCGGCGGCGTGTGCTTCTCGTTCATGCGATGTCCAGCGTCGCGGTCTTCGTTCTGATTTTCCCGATGCCTTTCGCGCAACGCGTCGGCGTGCCGGAACTGGCGGGTGCGCCGGCCGCTATCGCGTATGTGTGCTTCGCGATCGCGTGGTCGGCCTGGGCGTCGCGTAGTCCGCTCAAGCTCGGCCTCTTCAAATTCGCGACGATGCTGCTCGCGGTGCCTCTGATCGCCTCGTTCGTCGCGCTCGTCGGCGGCGGGATGCTGAGCCGCCCGGAACGGCGCGTGCGCAATTCGATGATGCGCGCGCGCAAGGCGTTGACGTTGGCCTTGCCCGCGCCGGTGGTCGTGGCTACGCCGATAGCCATGGTTGCGGCAACGAAAGCGCCAGCGTTGGCAGCGATGCCAGAGTAGGGCCGGCAGGCCGGGCCTCATCGAATTATGGTATTAAGCACTCTGCATCCAAAATTCGAAACGGTTCGATGAGACAGGAGACTCAATGACCCGGCCCGACGAAACAGCCCCGCACGAGCCTCTCACGACCTACTACCCAGACGAATCCCGACGACGCCTCTGGCTGCGCGGCATCTTCGACCGCACCGCCTCCGACTACGACGCGATCGAACGCGCGATGGCTTTCGGCTCCGGCCCGTGGTATCGCAACCGCGCGCTGCGTTCCGCTGGTCTCGCGCGCGGCATGCGCGTGCTCGATGTCGGCATGGGAACCGGGCTCGTCACGAAGGAAGCGGTCGCGATAACGGGCGATCCGGCGCTCGTCACCGGCGTCGATCCGAGTCCGGGCATGGTCGGGCAGGCGCATCTGCCGATCGGCGTACAGACGCGAATCGGCGCCGCCGAAGACTTGCCCTGCGACAGCGCCGCCTACGATTTCCTGAGCATGGGTTTCGCGCTGCGCCACGTGAGCGATCTCGCGAAAGTTTTCGACGAATATTTCCGCGTACTCACGCCCGGCGGCCGGCTTTGCGTGCTCGAAATCACGCGGCCCGCACATGACGTGGGTGTCGCCGCGCTGAAGTTCTATATGCGCGGCGTCGTGCCGATGATCGCGCGCATCGTCGGGAAGAAAGAGGAAAGCGTCGAACTGATGCGTTACTACTGGGACACGATCGAGGCTTGCGTGCCACCCGATACCGTGATCGCCGCCATCACGCGCGCGGGTTTCGCGAACGTGCGCCGCGATGTCGAGCTCGGCATTTTTTCCGCTTATTGCGCGACCAAACCGGCGGCCTGAGCGGCATCGAGAATCACAGCGGCGCGTCCGCTCAGCAGCAGTCGATCCGCGCAGCGCACGGCAAAACGATAGAGCACGGTGTTGTCATCGCCGCCGATGCGCTCGGCTTCGATATCGAGCGGACCATCGAGCGTGTCGAGCCGCTCGATATGCGTCTGCACGCCGCGCACGCTCGTCAGCATGCCGACGCGCGGACGCTTGCCTTCCATGCCGACCAGCGCGCCGTGCGTCGCCATCGCCTGCGCCGCGTATTCGATGCCGCACACCGACGCAAGCCGTCCCTTCGAGCGCAACGGATTGTCGGCGGCGCGATGGCTCGTGGCCGTGCAGCGGATGCGCTCCGCATCCCACGCGACGACGGCATCCAGCAGACACATCGAGCCGCTGTGCGGAATGCGCGCGGCGATCCAGTCGCGATCGAGTGTTTGCGCGGCCGTCATGATGGATCGATGTCGACGGCCACGCGCGTGTCATCGAGATAATCGAGCACGACGCGCGATGCCGTCCCACGCGCAAGCGCTTCGAGCAACGGCAGCGCGCGCGCTGCGGGATTCGAAAGCCGCAGCGCTTCGAGATCGGCATCGGCGAAAGTGAGCGCGCCGGCATCGGTGAGACGCGCCTCGATCCGCGCAAGCGTGCGCTCGCTTTTCTCGGGCGCGAGAACGAGCGCGACGCCGAAGGCATCGGCAATCGGGCGGACGTGGCGCAACGGCTCCGGATAATCGGTGTCGTAAGCGACCAGCAACGTCGCCGCGCCATCGACGCGCACTTGCGCGAGGCTCTCCAGCAAGCCCGCGGCAAAGCTGCCGTCGTACGCGCAGAGCACGTTCGATGCGGCCATCGCGCGCGTCGCGATGCTCCAGTAGCCCGCGGGGGCGTTGTGGACGGAGTTGTGAAAGCGCGTCGGGGAAAGTTGCGGCTCGTCGCTCGCGAGGGTTTCGCAAATCGCGTGGAAGTTTCCGCCGTCGCCGCCCGATGCCGCGAACACGGCGGCGAGCGTCGCCGCATCGCGGCCGCTTTGCGCTACCGCTTCGTGCGCGGCTGCGAGCGCCGCGCGCACGACCGGCCCGGTGCGGCGGCGCTCGGCGGAGGGCAGGCCGGTCGGCGGCGGCAACACGGTTTTCGCGGCTTCGCGCGTGGTGCGTCGCGTCAGCACATCGGCGGTGCGGGGCCAGTCGGCGAGGCCTGGCCCGATCACGCCGACGCCTTCGATAAAGCCATGCAATGCAGTCATGCCGATGCCGCTCCCTTGCGTCCGAACACGAGACTGCAATTCGTCCCGCCGAAGCCAAACGAGTTCGACAGCACCGCGCGCAACGGCGTTTTTCGCGTCGAGAGCACGTAATCGAGGCCGAGGACGGGGTCCGGCTCGCGCGTGTTCGCGCCTGCCGGAATCATTTGATGCTTCAGCGCGAGCGCGGCGATCACCGCTTCGAGCGCGCCCGCCGCGCCGAGCGTGTGGCCCGTCGCGCCCTTGGTCGAGCTGCACGGCACGCGCTCGAACAGGCTCGTGAGAGCGCGGCTCTCGGCGGCGTCGTTGCTGGGCGTCGCGGTGCCGTGCAGGTTCACGTAGCCGATGTCGCGCGCATCGAGTCCGGCGCTTGCGAGCGCCTGTTCCATCGCCATGCGCGCGCCGAGTCCGTCCGGATGCGGCGACGACATGTGATATGCGTCGCTCGATTCGCCGATGCCGAGCAGGCGGATCGCGTCGTCATCGGCATGATCGGGGCGATCGCGTTCGAGCAGTCCGAACGCCGCTGCCTCGCCGATCGAAATTCCGTCGCGCTTCACATCGAACGGCCGGCACGGTCCCGGCGCGAGCAGTTCGAGCGAGTTGAAACCGTACAGCGTCGTCAGACAGAGCGTATCGACGCCGCCGACCACGGCTGCATCGATCAGACCGGTTTCGAGCATGCGCCGCGCCGAGCCGAACACCTTCGCGCCCGACGAACACGCCGACGACACCGACATGGCCGGTCCGCGCAGCCCGAAATACGCGCGCACGAAGGCGGCCAGCGAATAGGGGTTGTGCGTGGTGGCGTATTTGAACGCGGCGGGCAGCGCGCCGGTCTGCGGATCGCGGCGCTGGTAGGCGAGCTCGGTTTCCAGAATGCCCGCCGTGCTCGTGCCCATGAAGATGCCGACGCGCCCGGCGCCGTAACGAGCGATGGCCTCGCGTACGCGTTCGTCGAAGCCGTCCTGCGTCATGGCCAGTTGTGCGAGACGGTTGTTGCGACAGTCGAATTCGGCGAGATCCGCGCGTACCGGCGCGCCCTCGACGCCGGCGACGCGGCCCGCATAGGTGCAGAGCGCGGCGCCTTCGAAGTCGCATGGCGTGAGTCCGCTGCGTCCCGTCGATAGCGCCGCAAGCGTGGCGTCGAGACCGCGTCCCGCGCAGCTGGTGGCGGTGAAATGCGTAAGCAAAAGAGGGTTCACTACGGGCTCGTCTTCCAAAGTCCGGTGGCGTTCGAATTCGATGAATTGTAACAAACGAGGCCTTTCGGACCGCGCGCGGTTCAATCCATGGGTCGCGCAATCAGCAGACGATTGGCGCTGTGCGCACCGGTGCCCATCGGACGAATCGTCACCTGGAAGCGCAGGTCGTCGAGCAGCGCGAGCCATTGCGCCTCGCTGCGGACCGTGAGGCCGTTCGCGCGCCCGGAGCGGGCGATCTGCACGCCGAAATCGACGGCGCGATCGAGGCTTGCACGCCAGCCAGCGCCGGCATCGCTGACGCGCAGCAGAAGCACGCCGTCCGCGGCGAGGCTCGCATGCACGCGGCGCAGGATCGATTCCTGGGCGGCGGCGTCGATGTAATGCAGCACATCGCACGCCACGATGACATCCGACTGTGGAAACGGCGCGGTGCGAATGTCGTCGCAGACGAAGCGGATGCGTGCTTGGTGCGCCTTCAACGCGATGCGCGCGCGGTCGACATCGCGCGACGTCAACTCGATGCCGTGTATCGATAGCGGCACGGGCGGCGCGGGCCAGTGCGCGGGCCATTGGCATTTGGCGCTGTCGCGATGCAACGCGTGCGCGCCGATGAGCCACGCGGCGAGCAGTCCCTGACCACTGCCGAGATCGAGGATGCGCGCGCCATCGGGAATCAGGCCGTGCTCGAGGATGTGGCTGAAGAAAGGATCATGGCGTAATTTGCCGAGCGCGAAGTGCCACGCGAAACGGCCCGCGGCGCGGTAGGGAAGGCTGGCGGTTTCGATGAGCGCGGTCGGGGGCATGGGGGAGGGCAGTGGAGGCTCGTGAATTCCAGGCTTTCGTTAGTGACCCAAAACCGCATCGCGCAAGGTCACAGTCCCCAACCCACGATCCGCCGCCGCCCGCAAAACCGTATCGAGCACGGCCAGCACGACTGGCGCACCACGCGCATCCCTCGTCGCGTGCCCATCGTGAACGAGCAGAATATCGCCGGCCGCGAATCCCTTCAGCAGCCGCCGCGCGACCAGCGACGCATCGCCCGATCGGGTATCGAAACCGCGCCGAGTCCAGCTCGCGAGATGCAGCCCCAGCCCGCACAGCACCGGCTCGAGAAACGGATTGCGCAAACCCGCCGGCGCGCGAAAAAAAAGCGGCCGCGCCCCCGCAATCGCGCCAATCGTCGCCTGCGCAGCATCGATTTCGCGTCGCAACGCGCCCGGCCCCATCAAAGAAAAATGATGCCGATGACGCTGGCTATGGTTCTCCACCGCATGCCCGCGCGCGACGATCGCCTCGACAATGCGCGGATGTTCCCGCGCCCGCTCGCCGATGCAAAAGAACGTCGCGCGCGCGTGATATGCATCGAGCAGATCCAGCACGCGCGGCGTGACGTCGGGATCAGGACCGTCGTCGATCGTGATGGCGATGCGCGCGCCTGCCGATTCCGGCAGCGCCGTCCAGTTGTGTCCGAGCAGCGCCGAGCGCGGCCACAGCCCCGCTGCCGTCAGCGCGAGATGCGACGCAACCACGCCGCCTGCCGCCCACGGCCATGCGGCCGGCGCGACCGCCAGCGCCGCGAGCGCGCCCGCATGCACGGCCGCCGCGCCGCCGATCAGGGGCGACGGGGTCCATCGGCGCGGCTCGCCGGGCGGGTTCATCGCGTAAATCCCGAACGCGGCGCGAGGATCGCCGAGAACAGCAGCGCGAGAATCGCGCCGGGGCCGACCGTCAGCCCGAAAGTCTTGAGCATCGGCACGCTGGACAGCGCGAGCAGGCCGAAACCGAGCACGGTCGCGAGATTCGCGATCACGAGCGAGACGAGCGTTTGCGGCGAAATCGCGTTGTCTTCGGCGTGCGCGCGATAGTTGAAGAAGAGCGCATAGTTCGACCCGACCGCAACGATCAGCAGCATGCCGATCAGATGCAGGATCGTGAGCGACTTGCCCGCGACCGCAAGCCCCGCGATCACGACGATCACCGCCGCGACCAGCGGCGCGAGCGTGCGCGCCGCCCGCACCGGCGAGCGCAGCGCGAGCACGAGCAGCACGACGATCGCCGCGAAGCCGCCGAGCGATAGGCGAATGTCCTCGCGCACATAGTTTTGATAGAGGCGGTCGGCCTCGGCTTTCATATCGACGAAAAGCGCGTCCGGCACCTGCGACGCCGCCACCGCCGCGCGGATCTGCTGCGCCTGTACGTCCGAGCCCTGCGCCGCGCGCAACGGGAGCATCGCGGTCCAGCGGCCGTCGCGTGAGGTCAGCAGCGAATCGACGGCAAGCGCCATCGACGTGCCTTGCAGATCGGCGCGGCGCAGCAGGGGTTGCGCGCGGGCGGTTTCCACATCCGCGATGAAAGGCTCGAAGACTTCGGGTTTCACGCGGATCGTTTGATCACGCAGCGCGATCGCGAGACGCGTGCGGAGATCACCAGCCGAAGGCAGGCTGGCGATGCGCGCACGCTGCGCCGCATCGCTCGGCAGATAGCGCGCCGGGCTTTCGTAGCCGGCGATCACGCGCGCATCGACGAGAGGTTGCAGGCGCTGCGCCACCGCTTCCGCGCGTTCGAGCGCCGACTGCTCGCTCGCCGCCGACACCACGACGAGATAGCGCACGTCCGGCGCGCCGACATCCGCACGCAGGCGTTCGTCGAGATCCTGGCTGGCCTTCGGCACCGGGCTCAACGCGGACAACTCCTGACTCCAGAGCCCGTGCCGCTGCATGAGCAGCGCCGCGACCGCCGCGAGCAGCAGCACCGCGAGCGCCACACGCAGGCGCGACGCATGCGCCGCGACGCGCGCGAGCCCATCGCCGAGGCGCGAGACATCGCGGATCACGAAGTTTTGCGGCAACAGATACGGCAGCACGAAACGCGTGACGATGCCCGCCGTCGACAAACCGACGATCGAATACAGCCCGAGTTGCACGAGGCCCGGAAAGCCGGAGAAGAGCATCGACGCGAAGCCGCAGATCGATGTCAGCACGCCCAGACGGATCGTCGGCCAGAAGCTCGCGACCCAGTCCTTGAGCGATTCCCGTCGCTGCACCCCGGCCGACTGCACGAACAGATAGATCGAATAATCGACGGCCTCGCCGATGAGCGTCGTGCCGAAGCCGAGCGTGAGTCCATGCACGGTGCCGAACGCGAGGCTCACGGCGGCGACGCCCGCGGCCACGCCCGACAGCACCGGCATCAAACCGAGCAGCAGCGTCGGCACCGAGCGATACACCGCCAGCAACAGCACGACGATCAGCACGATGCTCGCCGCCGACAGCCAGCGCACGTCGCGCATGATCGTATCGCGCGTTTGTACGGCGAACACGCCCGGCCCCGTCATCAGCAGGCGATACGGCGACGCGCCCGGCGTCGCTTGCCGGAACGCGTCGCGGATCGCGGCCATCGCGCTGGCTTGCGCGTCGGTGTCGGAACCGGCGCTCGCGGTTTGCGCGAGCAGCACGGCGCGCTGGCCGTCGCGCGAGGCCCACGCGCCGTCCCGCATCGCGGGTTGCGCGCCGCTGTCCAGTTGACTGACGAGCGCGGTGACTTCGCCGGTCGGATCGTGCGGCAGCAGGTCTTTCGCCATCATGCCGGCGGACGAGCTCAGCAGATCGAGACTGTCGGCGAGCGCATCCTTCAGGCCCGCTTCGCTGAAACGCGCGGGCGTCACAGCCGGGCTCAACTGATAACGATGCTCGAAGACGAAGCGCTCGTCGCGCGCCTGCCCGACCGGTTCGCCGTTGTTGATCGCGGAAAAGCGTTTGTCCGCGCGCAGCGTCGCCGCGACCTTGCGCGAGACGTTGGCGCGCCCGTTCGCATCGCCGCCCTCGATGCCGACGAGAATCAGCCGCGACACGAGCCCGTCGCGCAACTGCTCGACGAGCACGCGCTGTTGCTCGCTCGGCGAGCGCGGCAGGAAAGCGGAGAGATCGGCGGAAAAGTTCGTGCGTGCGATGACCGCCGCGCACGCCGCGAGAAAGCACAGCCAGACGATGACCGCGGGCTGACGCAAGGACCGCGAAACCGCGCGCATGCCGCGCTCAGTGCGCCGACGCGTCTTGCAGGCGCATCAGCGAATGGTCGCCATCGGCCTGCCTGATCTCGACGCGCGCGAGTGTCGCGCCGGTGCCGGCGAGCGTGATCGAAGCGACTTTCTGCTTCATGCGTGAATCGATCGGCACGAGCGTGAGCGTCCAGTCGTCGCCCTGGCCCGCGATCGACACCGTATACGCGTTCTCCAGCGCGAAGCGGTTGCCCGCGAGCGTCGCGCGAATGCTTTCGATGAACGCGCCCAGTTCCGGATAGTTGCGCAGGGCAATCGTGACCTTGCGGCCGTTGCGATCGACCGTGAGCATGTCGCCATCGACGACGAGGTTTTCCGGCTTCGGGCTGACCGTATGCTTTTCCAGATGATCGGGCGCGACGAACACCAGTTCGCCCGACGACTCCAGCGGCTCCTGCGCGATCTTCAGATAGCGCGTTTCGGTGAAGCGCGCGCGGCCCGACTTCTTCGCGCCGAGCGTGTTCATCAGCCGGTCGAGCGTCCAGCCGGAAGCGGGCGCGTCCGCCGCCACGGCGAACGTAGTGAACGCGGAGGCGGCGCACAGCACGGCGGCGCCCAGCAGCGCGGAAAAAACTCGCATAAGCTCAGGAATCCCTCGTGACTTCCTGCAAACGGGCGCCCGTCGCGCGCGCCGGCGCGGATTCAGTTGCGGCATTCGCCTGCCAGAAGTCGAAATAGTTGAACCAGTTGTACGGCGCCGCGCGGCAATATTTCTCCAGCAGCGCGACGTAGCGCGAGAGCGCGGCATCGACGGCGGCGGCGCGCTCGCTGCGTTCGATCGTCGAGAAATCGGCGAGCGTCTCGAAGTGGATATCGTAGCGATTGCCGCCGAGATACAGCCCCGTCATGAAGACGACCGGACGCCGCAGCACCGCCGCCATGTGCAGCGGCCCGAGCGGAAACGCGGCGGGCGCGCCGAGGAAATCGCGTTCCTTGAGGGTGTCGCCGGCCTGACGCAGCGTACGGTCCGCAAGCATGCCGACGAGCGTGCCCGCATCGAGCCGTTCGCGCACTTTGAGCATCGCATCGACCTTGCCGAGTCCGATCACATCGTGATGCGCGGCGGGATTCACGGCGGCGAGAATCGCGTTGATCTTGCGGGCGTTTTCCTCGTACATCGTGATCGCGACGCGGATATGCGGCTGCGCCCGCCCGATCGCGCGCACCACCTCGAAACTGCCGAGATGCGCGCCCATCAGGAACGCGCCGCGTCCGCCGGCGAGCGCGGCTTCGACTTCCTCGACGCCGTGCGTGCGGATGTCGAACAGATCGAAGCGTTCATTGAGCAGATAGATGCGGTCGTGAATCGTCGACGCGAACGAGAACACGTGCCGATACCCATCGCGCCAGCCCGCATGCCGGCCGAGCGCGCGATTCAGATACGCGCGCGACGCCCGCCGCGCGCGCGGCGAGAACACGACGAAATACGCCGTGATGATCCGCAGCAACACGCGCCCGATGCGCCGCCCGAAGCGCAGCGACACCCACGTCATGAAGCGCAGCAACGCGAAGTTGCTGCGTTCCTGGCGGTCGGCCCAGTCGTCGCGATTGCGCGGCTTGTTCACGATGCGTGCATATCCGTGGACGACGTGGAAGGTGCGGCGAGCGCGCCGCTCGCCACCGCGCGCGCGCCCGCGCGGATCGTGAAGCGGATCGCGCCGCTCGCCGCCGTCTCGAAGGCGATATCGAGCGGCTCGCCCGGCTCGGCCGGACTCAGGAATTTCGCGGATTCGATCCTGCACGCATCGAGGCGCTGTCCGATTGCGGAGCCGATCGCATCGAGTGCGTGATCGAGCAGCACGACGCCCGGCACGATCGGACGGCCGGGAAAATGGCCGGCGAGCGCGGGATGTTCAGGCGGCACCGTGAAGCGCAGCGCCGCGCGGCGCGTGCGCTCCTGTTCGATCAGTTGCGTCAGCACTTCGCGCGGCAGCTTGCCGGTGGCGTTGCGCGGCAGCGCATCGACGAACAGCAGCGGACGCGGCATGAACGCGGCGTCGACGCGCTCGCGCAATGCGCGCTGCAAGTCCGCCGCCGCGAGTTCCGGCGCGACGACGAGCGCCATCAGGCGGCGCACGGTTTCGCTGTCGGCGCCATCGCGGGTTTCATCGGGCATGTAGAACACGCCATCGACGACACCCGGGACCGCGTTCAACTGATGATTCAGATACGCGAGCGACGTGCGCTTGCCCGCGATATTGATCAGATCCGCCTTGCGGCCGTGCAGCAGGAAATGCGTATCGTCGATGAGTTCAAGCGCGTCGCCCATCGGCACCGGCACTTCGACGTGGCCGCCCGAGGCCCACATGGTTTGGCCGCCGCTATCGTTGGCATCGTCGGCGCGCGGCGTCAGCGCGATGTCCGGAAACAGCTCCCACGCGGCGGTGCGCGCGGTGCGGCGCGTCGCGATCTGGCCGGTTTCGGTGCTGCCGTAGATTTCCATCAGCGGCGCGTCCAGGCGCGTTTCCGCGTCCAGCGCGAGCTTTTCCGAAAGCGGCGCGGTCGCCGACAGCACCAGCGAGGCGCGCGGCAACGCATCTTCGTTCGCGAACAGCGCGCGCAGGTGGATCGGCGAACTCACGAGCACGCGCGGCTCGGGCACGGCATCGAGTTCCGCGCGGATATCGACGGGATAGAACGGCTGGCGGTTGCTGAACGCGAGACCGCCGAGCAGCGCCAGCAGCACCGTCGATTCGAAGCCGTACATGTGCTGCGGCGGCACGGTGCCGATGAGCGTCGCGGGTGCAACGCCCAGCAGGCCGAGACGCGCCGCCGCCGCGCGCACGTTCTTCACCAGAAAACCCCACGTCTTGCGATGCGGCACCGGCGCGCCCGTCGAACCGGACGTGAACACGTAAGCCACGACGCGCGCGCCGTCGATGTGCGGCACGGCCGCTTCGTCGTCGCCTCGGGGCGCGTTGGTCTTCGGATAGCGAAAACGCGGCAGATCGATCGCGCAATCGTCGTTGTCGTGCAGGCAGAACGCGTCGGGCGCGAACGAGGCGAGGGCGCGCACCATTTCCGGCGTGTGCGTCGACGGCAACAGGCTCGTCTTGCCCGCGACGAGCGTCGCGCACAGGCTCACCGTGAAGCGATAGCGGTCGGTGCAGACGTTGAACACGTGGCCGCCTTCGGGCAGCGCATCGGCGAGCGTGCGGACATCGGCGAGAAATTCGCGCACGCTGACGGGCGCGCCGTCGCGCCAGGCGATCGTCTGATCCGGCGACGCGTGGAAAACCAGCGGAAAGGTTTGCATGGGCGATGAGTTCGACGGCATCACTGCGCCCCGCTGCGACGCATCTGCATCGAATGCGTGTAGGCGCGAACGGCGTCCATGATGCTCGACGGCTCCATGTCCGGCAGCGCGATGCGGCGGCACGCGTACTCCGCGACGAACATCAGCCCGACGAGCGGCAGCGCGAGATAGTTGGCGAAGGTGGACCACGCGACGATCGACGCGCAGGCGAACAGCACGCTCGACACGAGCGCGGTCGCGACGAAGAAGAGCGTCCACGCGAGCGTCACGCGCCGCGTATAGCGCACGACGCGCGCTTCGAGCTTGCCGTGGACCATCGTCGCGAACTGGGTGCAGAGCGGCTCGCGGCCGTGACCGAGCGTGCGGCCGAACATCCACGCGAGCGCGAGATTGAAGCTCGCGTGTTCGAGCCACAAACCCCAGCCGAAGTGCGCGGTGAGCGGCGCGCGCCCGCACCACAGCGCCGCGCAGGCGAGCGCCCAGAGCGGCAGCAGCCACGCCCGCGCCGACGCGCGCGCAGCGGCGTTCAGCGTGATGAGCAGGAGCGGCGCGAGAACGAGCGCGAGCCCCAGCCCGTGCGCGTCCGGAGTGGACGCGGCATGGTGCGCGGCAAGCTGATACGCGACGATCGCGCCGACGACGCCCGCCGCGCGAAGGATGCGGACGGGGCTCATCGGCACGCTCCCGGCGCACAAAACGCACACGGAAGAACAGGTGGGAAGAAAAAGGTACGCAACATGGGATGCGGCTGCGGCGCTCTTCATGAACGCTCGGTAGTTGAACAAAAACCCGGCAGTCGCCTGCCTGACGAGTATTTTCCCGCGCGGGTGCGGGCCCGGTCTGTAACCGATTGTTCGATGATCTTACATTCGTCAGACCGGCCGATTTTACCCTACTGTCGCGGCCCCCCTGCCAGAGGGCGAAACCGCTGATTTTTCTCAGAAATATCGTGCTGCGGAGAGTGGTGCGGCCGGTTACCTTTACTACTAGGCGTCCCAAGGGGCTTCGTCTAGAATTTCGCCACTGCAATTATCTCGATAACAGGCAGCCGGCAGCGTGCGGAAAGCGCGGGGCGCACGTGTTCCGAGCGGCCCTCGCCGCGCGTTTTTGCGCTGGTCTGTACACACGATGAACGAACTGGAAAGAGAGCTCGCGGAGCTGATCGTCACCGAATTGAACCTCGAGGACGTCGATCCCAAGGCCGTCTCGGCCGACACGCGGTTGTATGAAGAAGGATTCGGGCTCGATTCCATCGACATCCTGGAGATCGCGCTTCTGATCTCGAAGAAATACGGCTTCGAGCTGCGCTCGGACAATCCGGACAATCAGAAGATCTTCGCGAACCTCGGCGCGCTCGCGGCGCACGTCGCCGCGCACCGCACGCGTTAAACACATGCAAGCGATGACGGGAGCCACGCCATGCGCGCGCTCGTGACAGGCGGCAGCGGCGCGATCGGACAAGCGGTCGGCCGCTCGCTGGCGGCGGCCGGGCACGAGGTCTGGATTCACGCCAACGGCGGCATCGAGCGCGCTGAAAGCTGCGTGCAAGCCATTTGCGCGGCGGGCGGCACGGCGCATGCGATCGCCTTCGACGTGACCGATCCCGACGCCACCGAAAGCGCGCTCGCGCGCATTCTGGCGGACGGCCCGGTGCAGATTCTCGTGAACAACGCGGGCATCCACGACGACGCGCCGATGGCCGGCATGACGCGCCAGCAATGGAAACGCGTGCTCGACGTCACGCTCGACGGCTTTTTCAATGTCACCCAGCCGCTTCTGATGCCGATGATCCGCACGCGCTGGGGACGCATCGTGAATATGTCGTCGCTGTCGGGTCTGATGGGCAATCGCGGCCAGGTGAACTACGCGGCGGCGAAGGCTGGGCTGATCGGCGCGACGCGCGCGCTCGCGCAGGAACTCGCCTCGCGCGGCATCACGGTGAATGCGGTAGCGCCGGGCGTCATCGATTCGCCGATGCTCGGCAACGCGTTCCCGCCCGAGCGCATCAAACAACTGGTGCCGGCGCAGCGCGCGGGCACGGCGGACGAAATCGCGGGCATGGTCGCGTATCTGGTATCGGATGCGGCGGCTTATGTCACCGGACAGGTCTTGTCGATCAACGGCGGAATCGCCTGAAGAGGAACGCAATGGTTAAAGCGCTGCAAACGCAGCAGGACTGGGACGTCGTCGTGATCGGCGGCGGTCCCGCCGGTTCGACGGCGGCGACGCTGCTCGCGGACCGCGGCTATCGCGTGCGGGTGCTGGAGAAGGCGCGGCATCCGCGCTTTCATATCGGCGAATCGCTGTTGCCGGCGAATCTGCGGCTCTTCGAGCGGCTCGGCATCGCTGAAGAAGTGCGCGCGATCGGCATGGTCAAGCTCGCGGCCGAGTTCGTGTCGCCGCAACACGGCGATCGCACGCAGCGCTTTCTGTTCGCCGATGCGTGGGACAAGTCGATGCCGAGCGCGTATCAGGTGCGCCGCTCCGAACTCGACGAGATTCTGCTGCGCAACGCGTCGAAACACGGCGCGCACGTGAGCGAAGCCTGCCGCGCGCGCGATGTCGTGTTCGCGCCGGACGGCTCCAGCGCGACGATCGGCGCCGAGCACGACGATGGCCGCATCGAAGAAGTGCGCGCGCGCTTTGTCGTCGATGCATCCGGGCGCGATACGCTGCTCGCGAATCATTTCAAGACGAAGCGGCGCAACGAGCGTCACAACTCGTCGGCGCTGTACGGCCACTTCCGCAATGCGCGCCGCAACGCCGGCGAGAACGAAGGCAACATCACCGTGTTCTGGTTCGAGCACGGCTGGTTCTGGTTCATCCCGCTCGCGGACGGCGCGACGAGCATAGGCGCGGTCGTGTGGCCCGCGTATCTGAAGCGGCGTCCGAAGGGCACGTCGGTGGAAACGTACTTTCGCGACACCATCGCGCTGTGCGCGCCGCTCGCCGAGCGTCTGAAAGATGCCGAACTGATCAGCGAAGTCCACGCGACGGGCAACTATTCGTACACCGGCGACATGACGCACGGGCGCAACTTCCTGCTGCTCGGCGACGCCTTCGCGTTCATCGATCCGGTGTTCTCGTCCGGCGTGATGCTCGCGATGCAAAGCGCGTTCGCGGGCGCGGAAGCGATCGACACGGCGCTTGCCCATCCCGCCCGCGCGCAAGCCGCGCTCGCGAAGTTCGATCGCGACGTGCGGCATGGCCCGCGCGAGTTCTCGTGGTTCATCTACCGCATGACGTCGCCGACGATGCGCAATCTCTTCATGGGCCCGAAGAACCCGCTGCGCATGAAGGAAGCGCTGCTGTCGCTGCTCGCGGGCGATATCTTCGGCACGACGCCGATCTGGCATTCGCTGCGCGCGTTCAAGGGCATCTATTACATCGCGGCTGCGCTCGACTGGCGCAATTCGCTGCGCGCATACCGCCAACGTCGTCGCAATCTGAGCGATGCGGAACGCGCGGAGCTATCGGCCAATTGATCACGATGCCGGGATTTCGCCCGCTACGCCTCGCGTCCCTGATGCTGTTCGTCGCAAGCGGTGCGGCGTGCGCAGACGAAGTGCCGCCGCCAGACAAGCCGCTGTGGGAGCTGGGCGTCGGCATGGGCGTGGCGGCGTTTCCGCATTATCCCGGCTCGAACCAGACGCGCGCGTGGGTGTTCCCGTTTCCCTACGTGGTCTATCGCGGCAAGTTCCTGCGCGCCGACCGCGACGGCGTGCGCGGCCAGTTGCTCAGCACCGACCGCGTCAACTTCAATATCAGCGTGCTCGGCTCGCTGCCGGTTTCCAGCCACGACGACAACGCGCGCACCGGCATGCCCGACCTCAAGCCGACGATCGAAATCGGCCCGTCGGTGGAAGTGCATCTGTGGCGCTCGCCCTCGCGCGACATGCTGCTCGATTTGCGTTTGCCGGTGCGACTGGGGATCACGCTGGAGTCGTCGCCGAAGACGGTCGGCTGGCAGTTCGAGCCGAACGTGAATCTCGATCTCGTCGATGTCGCGGGCGTGTCGGGGTTGCGCGTCGGCATGTTTGCCGGTCCGATGTTCGCCGACGGCAAGTACAGCGACCACTTCTACACCGTCGCGCCGCAGTACGCGACGCCCGGCCGCCCCGCGTTCCAGGCGAGCGGCGGCTACGCGGGCACGCAGGCGCTCGTCTCGATGTCGCGGCGCTTCAGCCGTTACTGGGTCGGCGCGTTCATGCGCTATGCGAATCTCGCGGGCGCGAGCTTCGCCGACAGCCCGCTGGTGCGGCAAAAGAGCGTGCTCTCGGGCGGCGTGGCGCTCGCGTGGGTGTTCGGGCAATCGTCGAAAACGGTGGCGAGCGATGAGTGACGCGCATCGGAAAATCGGCGGCGCGGGCGAGAAGCTGTCGTTCGCGGGGGCGCTCGAATCCGCGTGGCAATGCGTGGCGTTCTACTTCGCGCTCGTCGTGCTCGCGCTCGTGTGCCTCGCGTGGTTTCCGTTCGCGCTGATTTTGCGGCGCGCGCTGTCCGTCGATGCGGGGCGGCGCGTCGGGCGCGCGGTCGTGCAGCGCGTGTGGCACGGCTATTTCGTGCTGCTGCGCGCGCTCGGCGCGTGCCGCTTCGATCTCTCGGCGCTCGACTCGCTCGCGGCGCAGCCGCCGATGATCCTTGCTCCGAACCATCCGTGTCTGCTCGATGCGCTCCTGATCGCGTCGCGCGTGCCCGACACCTGCTGCGTGATGAAGGGCGATGTCGCCGGCAACGTGTTTCTCGGGCCGGGCGCGCTGCTCGCGGGTTATATCGTCAACGATACGTCCGTCGGGCTGATCCGTGCGGCTGTCGCCGAATTGCAGCGCGGCGCGCCGCTGCTGTTGTTTCCCGAGGGCACGCGCACGGAGCATGC
This sequence comes from Caballeronia sp. NK8, assembly GCF_018408855.1. Taxonomy (GTDB): domain Bacteria; phylum Pseudomonadota; class Gammaproteobacteria; order Burkholderiales; family Burkholderiaceae; genus Caballeronia. The sequence continues at coordinate 623,684 of NZ_AP024325.1, forward strand.
GTCGGTGAACCCGCTGAAGGGCGGCATCGCGCTGATTGCGGCGCGCGCGCAGGTTCCGGTGCAGACGCTCATCATCGAGACGGATTCGGGGTTTCTGGGCAAAGGCTGGCAGATTTTCAGGAAGCCTGCGTTGCCGATTACTTATCGCGTGACGTTAGGCCGACGCTTCGCGCCGCCAGGACGCGATCATGCCGCGTTGCAGGCGTTCATCGGTGAATTGCAGCGGTTTTATGCGGGGGAGCTGGATGGGCATCGGGGGCGGGATTGAGAGCGCCCGGGCAAGCGCGTTGCGCGCTTCGCCTTTGCAAGCCGTCGGGATTCTCGAAAATGGTTCTCGGAATGCTATTCTCGATCCCATGCCATTCCAACGAGTTTCGATAACAGACGCCGCCCATGCGACCCTCACTCGCACTTGACCTCAAGCGAAGCGCCATCCGTGAAGCGGCAAGCCGCTTTCGCGTGGCGAATCCGCGTGTGTTCGGTTCGGTGCTTCGCGGCACCGATCGGGACGGCAGCGATCTCGATCTGCTGGTCGATGCGCTGCCCGGCGCGACGCTGTTCGATCTGGGTGGCCTGCAAGACGAACTGGAATCGCTGCTCGGCATTCACGTCGATCTGTTGACTCCGGCTGACTTGCCGCCGAAATTCCGGGCCAAGGTGCTCGCGGAGGCGCAGCCAGTATGAGCGAGAACCGCCTGCCTGATTACCTTGACCACATGCAGCAGGCCGCGACGGATGCGTGCGCCTTCGTGGATGGAATGGCCAAGACCGAATTCCTGGAAGACAAGCGCACTCAGCAGGCCGTCATCATGAGCCTCATCATCATCGGTGAGGCCGCGACGAAGGTGATGGACGGCTACGCCGAGTTCGTTCAGGCGCACGCGCAAGTGCCGTGGCGCGGCATGCGGGGCATGCGCAACCGCATCGCGCACGGCTATTTCGACATCAATCTCGATGTGGTGTGGGAAACGGTACAGTCCGCGTTGCCCGACCTGTTGAGACAACTACCCGCCGTTCGCAACGCTGCAAACGTATCCTCATAACGCGCCACCGATTGGAGCGTCCAGTCGATTCGCGCGGAATCGTGCGACGACGGCGCCTTCCGGCACCGACGTCCGCAGACGTTAAAATTCGCCCTATCCCTCCGACTCCCCACCTTTCTCAATGCCTTCGACAAGCGCATCGTCCACCCATCTCGTCCTCATCCCGAGCTACAACCCCGGCGAGAAAGTCGACGAAACCGTACGCGGTGCGCGCGAGCAGTGGAACCCGGTATGGGTCGTCGTCGATGGCAGCACGGACGGCAGCGCCGAACGCCTCACGAAGCTGGCCGAAGCCGATCCGGGCCTGCGCGTGATCGTGCTGCCGGAGAACCGCGGCAAGGGCGCAGCGATCCTCGCGGGCCTCGACGAAGCCGCGAAACTCGGCTTCACGCACGCGCTCACGATGGACTCCGACGGCCAGCATCCCGCCGCGCTGATCCGCACGTTCATGCAAACGTCGATGAACGCGCCCGATGCGATGATCCTCGGCCGCCCGAAGTTCGATGCCAGCGCGCCGCAGTTGCGCGTCCAGGGCCGGCGCATCTCGAACGGCTGGGCGAATCTGGAGACGCTGTGGATGGGCATCGGCGATTCGCTGTACGGCTTTCGCGTCTATCCGATCGCGCCGCTCGCCGCGCTCATGCGCAGGCAGACGTGGATGCGCCGCTTCGATTTCGATCCCGAAGCGGTGGTGCGCCTGTGCTGGCGCGGCGTGCGCCCGATCAATCTCGACGCCCCCGTACGCTATTTCACGCCGGAAGAGGGCGGCGTCTCGCATTTCCGCTATGGCCGCGACAACGCGCTGCTGACGTGGATGCACACGCGGCTTTTTCTCGGCTTCGTGCTGCGTGTGCCGATGCTCATCGCGAGACGCCTGACAGGACGATGATCAACGCGGATCGCTGACCGTCGAGTTCATCGTCACGCCCGCGATCACCGTGTTCTTCAGCACGATGTCGTGCACGTTGTACGCGTAGATCGGGCCGGGCGTCGCCGCCGTGGCCGGACCTGCCGCGACCGGCGTGCCGAAATCGCAATCCGTGATGGTGACGCCGGTGATCGCCGGAATCGTGGGCGTCGGCGCGGGGCCGTTGTAATCGAACGCGACCGGGCCTTGCGCGACGATCGCCTGAAAACACGAGCCGGTCACGCCGTTGAGCGACACGTTGCTCGCCTTCACGTTCGAGATGTTCACGTTCTGCACGAGCGCGGGCCGCGTGCGGATCGCGTCCTTCGACGGCTGATAGTCGCAATCGAAGGTGATGATGCCGCCCTGCGCCGCCGATGGATTCGCCGCCGTCGCCGTCGCCACGCCGAGCGGCACGGTGGCGTTGATCGGGCTGCCCGCGATCAGGCTGCTGCCGTAACCGGAAGGCGTCAGGCTGACGCCGTTGGGCAGCGTCACGTTGTCCACGTAGAAATCCTTCACGAAACCGCCGCGATTCATGTTCGTCTTGATGCGAATCGCGATGTTCAGCGAATTGGTCGCCCAGAACTGGTTCAGCATCTGCAGGTTGCGCGCGTAGATCTTCTGCACGCCGCCGCCCATTTCGCTGCCGAGCGTGATGCCGCCGTGGCCGCTGTTCATCGTGCAGTTCTGGATGACGTGGTTCTGCGCCGGACCGTATTGCGTGTCGAGATCCTTGCCCGACTTGATCGCGATGCAGTCGTCGCCGGTGTTGAACGTGACGTTCTCGCACAGGACCATGTCGCAGGCGTCGGGATCGAAGCCGTCGTTGTTCGGGCCGATGCTGTCCACCGTCACGCTGCGCATCACGACGTTCTGGCAATCGGTCGGATGATGCTGCCAGAACGGCGTGTTGTTGGTGCGATAACTTTCCATCAGCACGTTCGTGCAGCCGATGAACTCCACCATGCACGGCCGCAGATAATGCCCGATGCCGAAGATGCGCTTCTCGATCGCGACGCCCGCTTCCGACAGCGCCGGCAGATAGTTCTGGTCCTGCTGCCAGGGCGTGGTCGGATCGGTGAGTTTGGCGTAGAGCGTATCGGAGATGCCGGGCACGGCGGTTTTCAGATCCACATTCTTCGCGTTGCTCGATGCCTGCGAAGGCGTCGACGAATTCACGCAGCCGTACACGCCGGTGTTGCCCTTCCACGTCCACCAGCAGGTCGCGGTGTTGCCGCTGCCGGCGAAAGGTGTCATCGCCTGGCCGTTGAGCACGGAAGTATTGCCTTCGCCCGTCACCGCGATGTTCGTCTGGTTGCGCGCATAGACCGGCGGACCGTAGTTGAGGCAGTCGTTCGCCTGCCAGCGGCTGTAGTAGAGCTTGCCGTTCGGGCCGCAATCGATCGGGCCGTCCTTCGCGTAGTCGGCGGGATTCGGGCTGAAGTAGATCGTGCAGTTCGCCGAGAGATGGAAGTCGACGTTGGACAGCAGCACGATCGGGCCCGAGCAATACCACGTTCCCGCCGGCACGACGACGTGTCCGCCGCCCGCCGCGCTGCATGCCGCGATGGCCGCGAGAAAGGCCGGGCGCGAGTCGAACGAGACCGGCGCGTTGGTGTGATCGGCGCCCGTGGACAGCGGCGATTTGGCCGGATCGGTGTACGGATTCGCCGCCGCGATGACCGCGCAAGGCTTCGCGCCGTAGTCGGTGACGAGAAACTGGCGGCTCGGAAACATCGACGTCGATACGCCTTGCAGCGCGTTCACGATCTGCGTCGCGGAGCCGGACGAGCCCCAGATCGGGTCTTGCGCGGGCGGCGGCGTCGATCCGGAGCCGGAGTCGTCGTGTCCGCCGCAGCCGGCGAGGCCGAGGGAGCCCATCGCACCCAATAGCGGAGCGCCCGCCGAGATGCCCGCGAATTTCACGAACATGCGACGCGCGGGCGACGGCACCGCCGATACGTGTTTCGGTTGCTTCATGAAGTCTCCTTGGATGCGGATTTTGAGCGCGCGCGGGCGCGTGGACGCAGGGGCGGCGTCCGGTCTGGAATTCGAAGGGAGAAAGGCGCGTGCGTCAGCGCGGCGGCTGAGCAAAGAAACGATGTCGTACAACTTTAGGGCGACAGGGCATGGCGTCTCCAGCAATGTCCAGGTGCGCGCGTGGGGCCGCGCGTCGTGGAGCAAACGTTAGCGGAGTTAGCTGTCGCCCGTCAAGCCGGTGCAAACCTGTAGGCCATTTTGATATAGGACATCGTATTTTAAGCGGCCTTTTTGAGCACCAGTCGTGCTTCCAGTCCGCCGCCCTGGCGATGATGCAGCGTGAGCGACGCGTCCATCGCGAGCGTGAGTTGCCGCGCGATGGCCAGCCCCAGTCCGGTGCCGCCGGTCTGCCGGTTGCGCGAGCCTTCGAGCCGCACGAAAGGCTCGAACACCGCTTCCAGCGATTCATCCGGAATGCCCGGCCCGCGATCGAGGATCGCGATGACGGCGCGGCCATCGTCGCGCGTGGCGACTTCGATTTCCGCCGCGCCGGCATACTTGATCGCGTTATCGATGAGATTGCCGACCACGCGCTTCAACGCCTGCGGAGGCGCCATCAGCGCGCCGCCGATGGCGCCGCGCAAGGTCACCGATTGCCCCGCATCGAGATAGTCGTCGACGATGCTTTCGAACAGCGCATCCGGATCGATGCGGCGCGGCGCTTCGTTCGTGCCGTGCAGCGTGCGCGCATAGGTCACGCCTTCCTTCACGAGCGATTCCATCTCCTTCAGGTCCTGCTGGAGCTTGGCGCCGGTGGTTTCGTCGTCCATTACGTCGACGCGCAGGCGCATGCGCGTGATCGGCGTCTGCAGGTCGTGCGTGATCGCCGCGAGAATCTGCATGCGCTGGGTCATGTACATCGAGACGCGGTCCTGCATCGCGTTGAACGCCTTCGCCGCGCGCGCGACTTCCTCCGGCCCGGATTCGGGCAGGCGCTCGGCCTTGAGATCGGGGCCGAGCGTGTCGGCGGCGCTGGCGAGCTTCTTGAGCGGGCCCGTCGCGAGGCGCACGGCGAGCCAGCAGCACGCGCCGAGCACGATCAGTTGCAGCACCAGAACCAGCGGCAGCCAGCTGGACAACGGCGTGCCGACCATCGGACGCATGTCGATGGTGAGCGGCGAGCCGTCCGACAGACGCAAATGCACCTGAAAGCGCTCCTTGTCGCCGGGCACCGCGTTGACCGTCAGCGGATAGCGCTTGCCGATGCCTTCGCCGATCGAGCGCGCGAAGCGTTCCGACAGCGCGGCGTCCAGCGGCGCGCCGGTCTCGCCGGGTCCGAGAATGAACGTGTAGCTGCGCCGCGCGAGCCGCGGCAGCCACTGCGCGCGTTCATCGGCGGGCAGATGATCGAGCAGCGCGACCGAGCTCGCGACCTCGCGCTCGACGTAGCCCATCATCACGTTGGTCATCGAATCGTCGCGTTCGCGCATCGTCAGAAGGAACGAGAAGGTCTGCGCGAGCGCGAGTCCGACGACCAGAATCAGCGCGAGCCGCGCAAACAGCGTGCGCGGCCAGTGCAGCAGGGAAGCAGACGAAACCGTGCTCATTGAGAAGACTCGATCGGTTTGACCTCGGCCGAGAACACGTAGCCTTCGCTGCGCAGCGTCTTGATGTAGCGCGGCTCGCGGGCGGTGTCGCGCAAACGCTGCCGCAGACGCGACACGAGCAGGTCGATGGAGCGGTCGAACGCATCGGCCTGACGTCCTTGCGTCAGATTCAGCAATTGATCGCGCGTCAGCACGCGCTGCGCATTGTCGAGAAACACGCGCAGCAGACGGTATTCCGCGCCGGAGAGCGCGACCATCGTGCCTTCGGCGTCGAGCAGATGACGCGCGGTGGTGTCGAGCCGCCAGTCGCCGAAGCCCAGCATCGCCGCTGATTCCGACACTTCCATGCCCGGCGGCAACATGCGCGTGCGGCGCAGCACCGAGCGGATGCGCGCGAGCAGTTCGCGCACGGCGAAGGGTTTCGGCAGGTAATCGTCGGCGCCCATTTCGAGGCCGAGAATGCGGTCGGCTTCCTCGTTGCGCGCGGTGAGCATCAGCACCGGCACGTCGCGGAACTTGCCCGCACGCAGCTCGCGGCACAGCACGAGGCCGTCTTCGCCGGGCAGCATCAGATCGAGCACGATCAGATCCGGCGCGCCTTGCTGTTCCAGCACGGCGCGCATCTGGCGGCCGTTCGCGGCCAGCGACACGCGCATGCCGTTCTTTTCGAGGTAGGTGGCAAGCAGTTCGCGAATGCCGCGATCGTCGTCGACGATCAATACGTGATCAGTGGTTTCCATCGATGGATCGTTGTCGTTGACGCTTGAGTTGCACCCGGCTCGGGCTGACCAGCAGACACTGAACCGGATGGGCCATTTCCGTCGCGATCCCGCCGACGAGAAAGGCGAGGACCGCCAGCATGCGTTTCATTCGTAGCTCCCGCTGATTGCGCGATGTCTGCGTTATAGCGCGTCTCAGCGGACGTTTTGTATCGCAGTGTATCCCGCATGTCGCGCGATACATAACATTGCGCAACGCGCTTTGCCCGACACAAGCGGGATACGCGCGCGCAGTCCAATGCGGTCATGCCGATGCGAACGTCGGCCTGCCGGGGCGATATGACTTTATCGCGCGCCCCGATCTTCTACCGCATTCAAAGGACTTCGTCATGCTCGCCGCCATCAAGAACGCAGCCGCGTGCGCCGGACTGGCCGCCTGCGCGGCCATCGCGCCCGCGCAGGCCGCCGCGCCCGTCAATAACACCATCGCGCCGGAATTCGCCGGCATCGACACATGGCTCAACAGCCAGCCGCTCACGCTCGCGCAATTGCGCGGCAAGGTCGTGCTCGTCGATTTCTGGACCTTCGCGTGCGGCAATTGCGTCAACACGCTGCCGGCCGTGAAGTCGTGGCATCGGAAGTATGCGGACAAGGGTCTCGTCGTGGTCGGCGTGCACACGCCCGAGTTTCCGTTCGAGCAGGACACGCACAACGTGCAGCGCGCGATCGAGCGTTTCGGCATTACGTATCCGGTCGCGCAGGACAACCGCTACGCGACCTGGGCCGCGTACGGCAATCAATACTGGCCCTCGTTCTATCTGATCGACAAGCACGGTCGCGTGGCCTATACGCATGTCGGCGAGGGCGATTACGCGCAGACCGAAGCCGTGATCGAGAAACTGCTGGCCGCGCAGTAAGCGGGTTTCGTATCGCAATGTATCTGCACCGCACGCGATACAAAACATTGCACAGGACCCGCTTTCCGGACACAAGCCAGATACCTGCGGGGCTTCAAATACACACAACGACGGCTCACGAGTGAAACGCAAGACGAACACCCGCGAAGCCCAAGTGCCGTAACTCATTCAACCGACTGATTGATCCATTTGTTCCGTTAAGGAGAGACACCATGAAATCCACCCTCGTTGCTTTCGCTCTCGTCGCCAGCGCCATGACCGGTGTTGCTCACGCCGCCGTGACAAACAACCCGATGAGCGTGCAGACCGAACAGGCCGTGGCGAAGCACGCCTACGCCGGCAAGACGCGCGCCGAAGTGAAGCAGGAACTGGTGCAGGCCCAGCGCGATGGCCAGATCGCCGCGTTGCGCAGCCTGTATCAAGGCAGCTGATCAGACATTCACCGAATCCACCGAACAACAGAGGCCCAATCATGATCAAGCAATTCGTCACCGCCGCAGTCATCGCCGTCAGCGCCGTCGCAGCCGGTTCCGCATTCGCCAGCAGCGGCTATGGTCCCGCGCCGCACTACGACCCGCTCGCGGGCGCGCCGGCATCGCAACGCGGCATCAGCGCGCAGACCATCGCCAATGAAAACGGCGGCGCGCAGACGCAGGCATACGGCGGCATGGGCGACACGTTCTCGCAATCGGGCGCGCGCGGCGCGACGACGAACGACGTCGCCACGCTCTTCGCGCATCACTAACTCCATCCACTTTCGAACCCACGAGGAACGCATCATGACCCAGATCGATACCGTCCTGTACACCGGCAAAACCCGCGTCGTCGGAGGCCGTGAAGGCTTCGCGAAGAGCACCGATGGCCGTCTCGACGTCAAGCTGTCGCCGCCCGGATCGACCGGCGCGGGCACCAATCCCGAGCAGATGCTGGCCGCCGGCTGGTCCGCATGTTTCATCGGCGCGATGGGCAAGGCCGCCGCGAAACTCAAGACGCGTCTGCCCGCCGAAACGGCCGTCGATGCGGAAGTGGACCTCGGCATGGCTGGTGAAGCGTATCTGCTGCGCGCGCGCCTGAACGTGAGCCTGCCGGGCATCGAGCGCGCGGTGGCCGAGGAAATCGCGAACCTGGCGCATCAGACCTGCCCGTACTCGAAGGCGCTGAAGAGCAACATCGATGTGACGATCACAGTGGTCTGAGGCGCTTCGACGATTCGGTCCGGTAGACTTGGCGCTTCATCGATCAAGCGAAGCACCGAGCCGACATGGACCGAATCGACGCGATGAAAGTGTTCATCGCAACGCTGGACGAAGGCAGTCTGGCGGGCGCGGGGCGGCGGCTCGGCCGCTCGCCCGCCGCCGTGAGCCGGGCGATCGCGTTTCTCGAGGAGCACACCGGCACGGCCTTGCTCCATCGCACGACCCGCACGATCAAGCTGTCCGAAGCGGGCGAGCGTTATGCCGCCGCGTGCCGCCGCATTCTCACCGATCTCGAAGAAGCCGATCTGCTGATCGCGCATGAACGTTCCGCGCCGCGCGGGCTTCTGACCATCACCGCGCCCGTCGCCGCGGGCGAAGACCTGCTGCGCCCGATGCTCGATGAGTTCATCGAGCGCTTTCCCGCCGTTTCCGTGCGCCTGCAAATGCTCGACCGTCCCGTGAGCCTGATCGACGAAGGCATCGATGTGGCGCTGCGCATCGCGCATCTGTCGGACTCGACGCTGATCGCGATTCCCGTGGGCGAAGTGCGGCGCGTCGTGGCCGCGTCGCCGCGCTATCTTTCGACGCATCCGCGCATCGCGCAGCCCGCCGATCTCGCGCAGCATCAGATCATTTCGATGACGCACTTCGGCCTCGATTCGTGGAGCTTTCCGACGTCCACCGGCTCGACGATTCCGCAAGTCGTGCAGTTCACGCCACGCCTGATCGTGAATACGGTGCGGGCGGCGGTGGCTTCCGCCGTCGATGGGCACGGGCTCACGCGGCTCTTTTCGTATCACGTCGCGAAAGAAGTGAAGGACAGGACGCTGCAGATCGTGCTGCCGGACAGCGAGCACGCGCCCTTGCCGGTGCATCTGCTGACGCCGCATGGACGGCTTTCGGTGCCGAAGGTGCGCGCGTTCGTCGACTTCGCCACGCCGCGTCTGCGCCGTGATTTCAAGCAGTTGCAGATCGATTCAACCGCATAGCGGAAGATTATCTTCCGTTCCACGTCGATTCTCTCTTCAATCGATCGAATATAGACTGGCCTTCATCGAAGGGCGCGCGTGCGTGCCCGATGCAGTCGTGGAGGCAGTATGCGATACGCAGTCTCGAATCAATCGGAACGCGGCTCGTTCCAGGTCTGGCGCGGCGTGCTCGCCGGCGCGAGCGCGAGTCTGGTCGGCATCGGGCTGGCGCGGTTTGCCTATACGCCGCTCTTGCCGGCGATCATCGGCGCGCACTGGTTCCCGGCGTCGACGGCGGCTTATCTCGGCGCGGCCAATCTCGGCGGTTATCTCGCGGGCGCGCTCGCGGCCGGCGTGCTCGCGCGCCACGCACGCGCCGCGACGGTCCTGCGCGCGATGATGGTGCTCGCCACCGTCGCGTTCATCGCGTGCGCGTTTCCCGTCTCGTTTCTCTGGTTTTTCGTGTGGCGGTTTCTGTCGGGGATTTCCGGCGGCGCGCTGATGGTGCTCGCCGCGCCGACGATCATCGCGCATGTCGCGCCGGCGCGTCGCGGCTTCGCGAGCGGCGCGATCTTCACGGGCATCGGGCTTGGCATCGCGGCGTCGGGGACGATCGTGCCGCTGCTGCTTCGGCAAGGGCTCACCGAGACGTGGCTCGGGCTCGCGGTGGTGTCGCTGTTGCTGACTGTCGTCGCGTGGAACGGCTGGCCGTCGCAGGATGCGCCTGTCCCGGCGCCTGTGACTGCACACACGCACGCGAAAGCGCCGTCGCCGCCCGCGTTGCGCGCGCTGTTCGTCGAGTACGCGCTCAATGCGGTCGGTCTCGTGCCGCACATGATCTTTCTCGTCGATTTCATCGCGCGCGGGCTCGGCAAGGGTGTCGATGCGGGCGCGCAGTATTGGGTGCTGTACGGTCTCGGAGCGATTGCCGGTCCGCTGCTGGCGGGCCATCTCGCCGATCGCGCGGGATTCGGGCCCGCGTTGCGCGTCGCGTATCTGCTGCAACTGATCGCCGTCGCGATTCCCGCGGTCACGTCGAATGCTTCGCTGCTGATGGTGTCGAGCGTGCTGGTCGGCGCGTTCACGCCGGGCATCGTGCCGCTCGTGCTGGGACGCGTGAATGAACTGCTCGCGCATCATCCCGCCGAGCAGAAAGGCGCGTGGAGCCGCGCGACCACGGGTTTCGCCGTGCTGCAAGCGCTCGCGGCGTATGGAATGTCGTTTCTGTTTTCGAGCAGTGGCGGGGACTACCGGTTGTTGTTCGGGATCGGCGCTGGGGCGCTTGCGGTTGCGTTGACCGTCGATCTGTTTGCTGCGTTGAGGTCGAAATGAGCCATGTCATTCAAGGGGCGATGCCGCTCGGCTACGCCGAACGTAACGAGCAGTACTGGCGGCGCAATCTCGTCGTGTGCGTATTCGGTTCGTTCACGACGCTCGTGAGCCTGAGCATGCTGCTGCCGTTTCTGCCGCTGTACGTGCGGCAACTCGGCGTGGAATCGCAGCGGGCGGTGATCGAATGGTCGGGTGTCGCGTTCAGCGCGACGTTTCTCGGCACCGCCGTCACCGCGCCGCTGTGGGGACGGCTCGCGGATCGCTACGGCCGCAAGCCGATGCTCGTGCGCGCGGCTGTCGGCATGGCGGTCGTGATGTCGCTGATCGGGGTTGCGCATTCGGTGCATCAGCTGGTTGCGTTGCGTCTGATTGCGGGGCTGGTCGGCGGTTACGCGTCGGCATCGACGGTGATGATCGGCACGCAGGCGCCGCGCGAGCGGGCAGGGTGGGCGCTCGGCATTTTGTCGACGGGCGCGCTCGCGGGCAATCTCGCCGGGCCGCTCATCGGCGGGCTGTTGCCGGGGTTGATCGGCATTCGCGGGACGTTTTTCGCGGGCGCGGGGATGATCGCGGTGGCCGCGCTCGCCACGATCTTCCTCGTGAAGGAAGACTTTCATCCCGCCGATGCGAAGAAGCGCGCGGCGCACACGGCATCGACGCATGCTCATCGCACGAACTATGTCGTGGTCGCCGCGCTGCTCGCAACCGCGATGATGGTGCTGCTCGCGAACATGTCGATCGAACCGATCATCACCGTGTATATCGGCAGTCTGGGCGTGACGGCCGACCGCGTGGCGCGCATCGCGGGCGTCGTGATGGCGTGCTCCGCGCTCGGCAGCATGCTGACGGCGGCGCGGCTCGGCGCGCTGGCAGATCGCATCGGGAGCTGGAACGTGATCGTCGGATGTCTCGTGCTGACCGGCGTCGCGATGATTCCGCAGGCGTTTGTGCATCAGTGGTGGCAGCTCGCGGCGTTACGCGTCGTGATGGGGATGACGCTCGCCGGTTTATTGCCCGCCATTTCGAAGCTCGCGCGTAGTGCCGTCGATGAACGCAGCAGCGGAACGATGCTGGGTTATCTGCAATCGGCGCAGTTCAGTGGACAAGTCATCGGGCCGGTGATCGGCGGACAGATCGGTGTGTGGTTCGGGCTGCACTCGGTGTTCTTCGCCACGGGCAGCCTGCTGATTGCGTGTGCGGGGCTGGCGTTTTGGGCGCGGCGTCGCTGAAGTGTTGCGCGTAGTTTTCGTTGGCGAGGTTCAGGGTTTCGCCGGATCCCGTTAGCGTGTTGGTCGGTTAGCGTTGCCCCTGTGCGGGGCGGCAGTCACTTTCTTTGCTGCTGCAAAGAAAGTAACCAAAGAAAGCAGCTTGAGCCGCCCGCGGTCACACGCAATTTGGGTGTTCTTCTCGTTGTTCGTGGGCTCTGTAGCGAGTGCCCTCATGGGCCCCATCGGACTTGGACCGCGCACGATCTGACACGTCGCGCCGCATAACGGACTGGTTCAGCACTAAATGGCTCCGTCCCGCTTCGCGGCCGACGGGTCCATTTTAAGGTATCCATATCAATTGTTTCCCTTGCATACCCGACGGCAGCGCGGAGCGCTGTGCCGGAACTCTTTCGTGCTGAACCAGTGCACTGAAACGACTGGCTTGTCAGACCGTGCGCGGTCCATGCCCGATGTGGCCTATGAGGGCCCTCGCTACAGACGCCACGAGCGAGGAGAAGAACACCCAAATTGCGTATGACCGCGGGCGTCTCGAGCTGCTTTCTTTGCCTACTTTCTTTGCAGCAGCAAAGAAAGTAGGTGCCGCCCCGCACAGGGGCAACGCCAATAGACCGTCGCGAAAACGGGACCCGCCAAAAGCCTGAAAACGCGCGTCATGAAACTTAGCCAACCAGCTTCGCATACCTCAAAAAAATGCCTTACATGATCCAGTCAGGCACGCACGCCCGCGATCGATGCATCGGCAACAGGCCGGTCATCGATCGGAAAATGCAGCAAGGCCGCCACGAGCCCCGCTACCGCCGTTGCGCCCCAGATCAGCGAGTACGAACCCGTCGTGTCGAACACGTAGCCGCCGAGCCACGCGCCGAGAAACGAGCCAAGCTGGTGGCTCAGAAACACGACGCCGAACAGCGTGCCGAGATGCCGCGTGCCGAATACCTTCGCGATCAGACCGTTGGTGAGCGGCACCGTGCCGAGCCATGTCAGCCCCATCACGGCGGCGAAGACGACGACGGAAACGCTGGTCGTCGGCAGCAGCACGAAGAGGGCGATCGTGCCGCCGCGAATCAGATAGAGCCACGCGAGCACGTGATGCTGCCGCCAGCGCCCGCCGAGCCAGCCGCATCCCCAACTGCCGATCATGTTGAACAGGCCGATCAGCGCGAGCGCCGTCGCGCCCAGCCCGACCGGCATGTGGCACAGCATCAGATAGCCCGGCAGATGCGTCGCTATGAACGCAAGCTGGAATCCGCAGGTGAAAAAGCCGAGCGTCAGCAGCCGATAGCCGCGATGCCGCGACGCATACGCAAGCGTTTCGCGCAACGGCATCGTGGCGGGTTGCGCGTGTTGTTCGTGCTTTTCATGCGCTTGCGCTGTCTTGCGCGCACGGCTCGCGCGATCGAGCACGATGCCGAGCGGCGCGGCGAGCAGCAGCACGAAGGCGAGGGCGTACAGCGACGCCGCCACGCCCGCATGCACGCGCACTTCCTGCGCGAAGGGCACCATCAACACTTGCCCGAGCGAGCCGCCCGCGCTGGCGAGACCCATCGCGACACTGCGCGTTTGCGGCGATGCGACGCGCCCGACCGTCGCGAGCACGACGCCGAAGCTCGTGCAACTGATGCCGATGCCGACCAGCACGCCCAGCCCGAGCACGAGCATCCAGCCCGAGGTCGCGGCGGCGGCGAGCGCAAGTCCGGCGGCGAAGGTGGCCGCGCCCGTCGCGACGATGGGGGCGGCGCCATAGCGGTCGGCGGCTGCGCCCGCGAACGGCTGCGCGAAACCCCACACGAGATTGTGCAGCGCAATAGCGAAGGCGATCAGCGTGACGGGCATGCCGCGATCAAAGGAAAACGGCCCGATGAAGAGCCCGAACGTCTGGCGCACGCCCATGGCGGCGCTCAGGATCAGCGCGGCGGCGCCGATGAGCACCCACGTCGTTGCGCGGTTCGTGCTCGTGGTGGTCGACAGGGACGACATGGCTGGCAATCCTCCTTGCGGCCATCGTCGCAGCCGAACGCCCGTGCTGGCAAACGAAAAGTTTTCGTGGACGGTTGAGCGCAGTTCAACCGCGACATTCGTGGTCTGTGCCGTCGACGAACCCGGCCGCCTGTTCGATCAGCCAGTGGCGGAACGCGACGAGATCCGCCCGTGCGCTCGCTTGCGGCGTCTCGCAGAGCCAGTAGGCAGTCTGCGTCTCGACGCTCGTCGGCGACGCCGCGACGAGCGCGCCCGCCGCCAGTTCGCGATCGACGAGCGGACGCCGGCCGATTGCGACGCCGAGCCCGGCCGCGGCGGCATCGAAGGCGAGTTGCACGGTATCGAAGCGCAGGCCGCCGTGGAGATCGAGCGCATCGAGACCATCGAGACCCGCGCCGTCGATCCATGCCTGCCAGTCCTGGCTGGCCGTATCGACATGAATGAGCGCCGCGCGTGTGAGATCGACGACGCCGTCAGCGGTGCTCAGCCGCGCGCGATAGTCCGGGTTGCAAACCGGCACGAGCCGCTCGCCGAACAGACGCTGCCACGATGCGCCGTCCACCGGGCCGCGGCTCAGGCGCAGGCCGAAATCGAAGCCATCGACGGGAAAGCCTGCCTGACGGCGCGAGGTGTCCACACTGACGTCGATGTTGGGCCAGCGCGCGCGGAAATCGGCGAGGCGCGGGACCAGCCAGCGCGCGGCGAGCGTCGGCGCGCAGGTGATGGAGATCGAGCGGCGCTTGCGCTTGTCCGGCAGCGTCTGCGTGCCGATGGCGATGAGCGAGAACGCCTCGGCGATATACGGCAGATAATGTTCGCCCGCGGGGCTCAGCGACAGCCCGCGCGGCTCGCGCACGAACAGCTCGACGCCGAGCATCTCTTCCAGCGCGCTGATGCCGTGGCTCACCGCGCCCGGCGTCACATTGAGTTCGGCTGCGGCGAGCTTGAAGCTGCGGTGGCGCGCGGCGGCTTCGAAAAGACGGAGCGCGTTGAGAGGCGGAAGGCGCTGGGGCATGTTGGCGTGCGCGGATTGGCGGCGTAGGTGCGGCTAGTTTGCCATCAGCGGGCCGGCTGCCGCCATGCTTTCCATCCGTCCCAAATACGCCGGGCGATGAGCCGGAACGGCGGATTGACGAACAGCACCGCCGCGCCCAGCGCGATGAAGCCGCAGACCAGAAACGTCCCGCGATACCCGAGCGCGGCCACGAGCGCGCCGGACAATACCCCGGAAAGAATCGAGCCGACGCGCGATGCGTTGAAGAACAGCGCCGTGGCCGAGCCGGGGCTGCGCGGCATCAGGTCCTGCATGTAGGTCATGCCGAGGCACGAGATCACTGAGACGACGAATGCGTTGAAGGCCTGCATCGGAATCAGGAATCCGACGTTCGACGCCGCCGCGACCGCAACGAAATAGATCGTATGCACGACCGCGCCTGCCGCGAGCCAGCGCTGCTTGTTCAGACGCGAGCCGCGCGCGCCGAGCGCCAGCATCATCGGAATCTCGAGCAGCGCGCCGAGCCCCAGCATGACGGATACGTCGATGCGCGAGCCATGCATGCCATGCACGACGTACAGCGGCAGAACGATCATGGTGGCGCTCGCGGCGAGCCCGATCAGCGTCATCGCGATGGTGGCGCGCGTGATCTCCGCGCGCGTGTGCGGCGCGCCGGCGTGCGGCGGCACGAGTTCTTCGGTGTCGGGCGCGGTCACTTCGAGCGGTGATGTCGGATCGCCGGCGTAGTGCGCGGGCGCGCTGTGCGGGTCGCCCCTGGGGGACTCGTGCATGCGCCAGACGATGCCGCCGCACGCGACGAAACAGGCCGCCGCGAACAGAAACAGTCCGTAGAAGCCGGCGGCGGCCAGGACCAGCGCGCCGACGGAAGGCCCGAACACCCACGCCATCGAGAGGACGGTTCTGAGCGTCGCGAGGGCGAGGGCGCGTTCGGCTTCGTCATCGACGGGGAGCGCGGCGCGCGCGAACGAGAACACCAGCGACATGGCGGAGCCGCCCGCGCCCAGAAACACGACGCCGATCGCGACCAGCGCAGCGTAATCGCGCACCAGGCAAAGCAGCAGGAATCCGAGCGACGACGCGACGAGCGCCGCGAGCAGGAGTCCGCGATGATGGCCGTGTCTGTCGGACCACTTGCCGGCGAATGCGCTGGCCACCACGCCGCTCGCGGCGATCAACGTCATGAATACGCCAAGACGCAAGGGGCTCATGTCGGCCTGTTCGACGCTGAACAGCGACAGATACGGCGCGGTGAAGGACATCGCGATGCCGAGCATCAGCGTCGCAGCGGACAGCGGCAGAAAGAAGGGAATCCGGGTGAGACTGAGCAGGCGCGTGTTCATTGGGGCGTGGGGGCGACTCGGGGGCGAGTCGGGAGGAGCGGGGCGGGCTCGGTTGCAAACATCACGCGATTGTAGCGGCGCGCGCCAGCGTCCTCGGGAGGAGCCGCATCAAAACCCGCTCTGCCGGATCAGCGCGCCAAGCACATGCGTTCCCCCTTCAACCAGCAGACTCCTGCGCGCACCATCGATCTGCAACTGCCCGCGCGTTTCCCACATGTTGACAGGCGGCGCATCCAGCCCGACGAGCACATGGAACAGCGCCGGGTTCGGAACCAGCGCGCCACGCTCCGGCGACACCGCAAGCGGCCCCTTGTAGCGCGACGCGAGCATCGGTTGATCGAGCTGACGCACACGCGTGGTGTCGATGGCGAGCACGCGCCCGGCGATCGGCGCAACCTGTCCGACGGGATAGAAGCGCGCCCGATCGCCGACGGCGATGCGCTGAACCTCGTCCTGTCTGACGAACGCGTCGACCTGCCAGCTACGCGGATCGATCAGCACGCCCACCGGCACTTTCGGATTGATCCATTGCCCGGCGCGCCATTGCGGATCGACATCGGTCCAAAGGCCCGCGAACGGCGCGCGCAGGCTCAGGCGTGCGATCTCCGAATGGGCCGCGGCAGCTTCCTCGACCTGCACGCGCAGGCGCTCGCGCACCGAGGTCTGCTGATCGAGCCCGTTCGCGTCGGCGATGAGGCCCGCAAGGCGGCCTTCGTAGCCGCGAATGCCGGCTTCGCTGCGGCGCATCCGTCCAGCGATGTCGGGTTCGTCCATCTCCATCAGCGTGGCGTCGGAACTCACCGGGCCAGCGGGCCGAATCGCCTGGATGCGCGCGGGAAACGGCACGAACACGCGCAGTACGCGCTCCGCACGCGCGACGCCGTCCGCGTGGATCTGCGTGCGCCAGGGCACCGCCAGCAAGCCGAGCGCGCCGGCGACCAAAACGCCGAACACGAGCCGGCGCCCCCGCGCCACGCGCCGCCGATTCGCCCACCAGTAACCCAGTTCGCGCCACACCGGCAGCACGATGAACCAGCTCACCTCGACTGCGAACAGCACGATGCCGAGCAGCTTGAAGAAGAACAGATACACGGTAATCGCGATACCGAGAAACAGCACGAGCCGATAAAGCCAGGTTACGAACTCGAATGCGACCAACAGACGCCGTTGCATGACGCCGAACGGTTCGGGCCACGGATCGTCGAGGCCGAGAATCGCGCGTCGCAGGCTCACGCGCGCGAGTGCGGACGCCCGGAAGTGCAGGTTCGGAAAGTCGAGCAGATCCGAAAGGATGAAGTATCCGTCGAAGCGCATGAACGGACTCGCGTTGAGCGCGAGCGAGAGCACCCAACTGGTCGTCGCGAGATAGAGCAACGCGTTGCGCAGCGGCCCCGGATCGCTCAACGCCCAGCACAGCGTCGAGAGGCCCGCGAGCGACAGTTCGCACAGAATGCCCGCCGACGCGATCGCGAGCCGCTGGCGCGCGCGCTTGAGCTTCCAGCTTTCGCCAGTGTCGGTGTAGAGCATCGGCCACAGCACGACGAACGCCACGCCCATGTGCGCGACCTTCAGCCCGAGCCGCGTGGCGACGATCGCATGCGCCATCTCATGCAGCGTCTTGGCGACGATGAGCGCAAGCGCGAAACTCACCATGCCTTCGACGGAGAAGGACTCGACCACGGCCTTCGTGAACACGTCCCACTGCTGAAGCACGAGCACGATCCCGACGACGCTCGCGATCGCGACGATGATTGGCGTAGCCGGCGTGAAGAGCCAGCCGAGGCGCTTCGCGAGCCACGCGAGAAAGCGCTGCGGGCGCACCAGCGGAATGCGGAAGAACAGATAGTGATGCAGCCACCAGCGCCACGTGAACCATTGCGCGCGCTGGGCGCGTCGCAAACGGGCGAGCGTGTCGGGTGTCGGCTTGAGGAGTCCGTGCCGTTCGAGAAACGCGCGGAATGCGATCACCTGCTCGATCACCGGCCTGAGCGCGGTCTCCTGCCCGATCTCGCTGCAGATTTGCGCGGGCGGCCTGTCCCAGCGCAGCAGACATTCGAACTCCAGCCAGCCGATCCGATAGAAGCGGTTCACGACGATGTCCTGGATCACCCACGCGGGCTCGCCGTTTCGTCCCGGCGATGCTTCCGAGAGGCGCAGGTCTTCGCGCAGGGCGGGCGAGGGCGCGTCGGGATCGATCGTCATCACAGTCCCGACCAGGCGCGCAGCGCGGCGAGCGGCCGGCGCAGCACGTAGTACGCGAGGCTCACCGGCCGGCCGTACAGTTTCGCCGTGCCGTGCAGGCCGAGCCGCGCATGCTCGCGCTCGCTCACGCCATCGTCGACGCTCGCGAGCAGCCGGTACGCGACGATGTCATCCTCGGTCGCCTTCGCCTCGTAGCTCGTCTCGACGATGCGGCCGTGCAGCGGCGCGAGCGGCCACGCCGTCAGATAGAGCGTGACCTCGTCGCCGGGATCGAGCGCGATGGCGTCCGCGACGGCCAGATGGATGAGGATCGCGGGCTTGCCCGGATCGGCGAGTTGCAGGATGCGCTCGCCGGTGATGACGGGCTTGCCGATCCAGTCGTTTGGATCGCTGAACACGGCCACGCCGTTTTCCGGCGCGAAGACCCGCGTGCGCTGCAACTGAGCCGTCACTGCGGCGAGTTCCGCGCGGCGCTGTTCCGCGACGCCGTTCAGCACGGTCAGCTCGTTCTTGCTCTGCGCGTTATCGAAGGCGCGCTGGCTCGCGGCGGTCAGCTCGGCATCCGCGACGGCGACCTGCCGTTGCAGCACGTCGACGCGGCTTTTCAGCGACGTTTCGTCGAGCGAGAACAGCAGCGCGCCCGCGTCCACGCGCTGATTGGGCCGCACGGCGAGCGAAGCGATGACGCCGTCGATCGGCGAGCTGATGATGCGCGCGCTGCCCGAGACGATTTCGGCGGGCGCGAGCACGGTCTGCCGCACCGGAACGAACAGCAGCAGCGCGGCCGCCGCGCACGCGGCGAGCACCTGCCGGCGCGACGGCCGCCAGCCGAAGCGCAGGCTGCGCCGCGTGAGCGACCACCAGCAGTAACCCCAGGTCTTGACCGTGCCGCGCAGCACGGCGGCGAAGGCTTCGGCCGGTGGATCGTCAAGGAGCACGAAGAGCAGCGCGAGCCGCTTGCCGTTCGGCGCATGCACCGGCACGCACCAGACGCCCTTCGGCCACCATTCGGCCCAGCCATCGGCGATGTCGGGCGGCGGATCGACGGCGTCACGCGCGAACCATTGCGGCTCGTCGCTGGCGAGCCGCGCCGCGATCCACGCGCTCGCGCGCCCGAGCCAGACGAGATAGGGCGAATCTTCGGCGGGCGAGGCGAGACCGGACGCGCACACGAGCTCGCAATGCCTGCCGCGATCGGCGAACACGAGCGCCTGCCGAAAGGGCTGCACCGCGTGCAGATCGTTGGCCATCGTGAACGCGAGCGCATCGACCGTTTCGGCCGCCATCGCGCGCTCGCGCAGCGCGTCCAGATAGAGCAGCAGCGGCGCGGGAGGGAAGGGTTCGTTCATCGCGGCTCGTTCAGGGATTCGCCGGAATCCGCGCGACGCCGCTCATGCCCGCGACGAGATCCTGCGGCGCGCCGTCGAGCTGCGCTTCGAGTTCGACCGTCTGCGCAACCGCGTCGACCCGCGCGTTGACCGCGCTCACATGCGCCGGATAGGTCTTGCCGGTTTCGTGGATGGTGATATCGAGCCGGCTGCCCGAACGCAGCCTGACTAGCAGCGCGGATGGCACGTTCAGCCGCACCTTGAGGGCGCCGTCGCTGACCAGATCGACGATCGGCGTGCCCGCGCTGACGGTCTGATACGGCTTGACGTACACCTTCGCGATACGTCCGCTGAACGGCGCGATCACCTGGCAATAGCCGAGTTGCGCTTTCGCGAGCGAGAGCGCGCCCTTGGCCTTTTCGACATCGGTGGACGCCATCGCCACTTCGATATCGCCCGCCGCTTTCAGATCGCGCAGGCTGCGCTTGGCGGCGAGATTCTGAGTCGCCATGTTCAGTTCCGCTTTCGCGACGCTCGCGCGCGCCTGCACTTCGGCGCAGTTCATCTGCGCGATCACGGCGTTCTTTGCAATCGGCTTGCCGAGCGACGCGTGCAGATCGGTGACGGTGCCGTTCATTTCACTCGACAGCGTGGTTTCGAGACTGGGCGCGAGCAGCACGCGGATCGCGTTGGGATCGTCGAGAGCGTCGCCGGCGGGTTTCGCGGCCTGCGCAAGCGGCAGGACGAACAGCAGCAGCGCCGCCGCGCGCCGAAAGCGTTCAGCGCACGGATAGGGCATCGCTCGCTCCGGCCGGATGGGCGACAAGCGGTTGCGCCATTGCAGGCGCGGGCGGCGACATCTGTCCGAACGGCGCGAGCGGCGCGGCCGAATCGGGGGCGGGAAGCCTCGGCAGATACGTCTCCTGCCGCGTCATCGTGCGCTTGATTTCGAGTGCGAGCGTATCGACATCGTCTTTCGCGATGGCATCGGGCATGACGTCATAACCGAGCGAGTTGTAGAGCCGTCCCCACGCCGACTGGCAGTCGGAATACGCCGCCTCGCGCAGATAGCGCGACAAGAGATAACGCCCTTCGGCGCGGATTACTTCCAGCTCGGACCCGATCGACGCCGTGCGGGCGGCGTTGGCGTAATCGAGGAGATCGTGATCGACACGCAGGCTGTCGTCGGCGAAGCTCAGTTCCTGCAACGCGAGCTGATAGCGCAGCGAGCCGATGCGCACTTGCGTGAGAATCGCCATCGAAAGCGCCATGCGCCGCAGATTGTCGGTCTGCTCCTGCGAGGCGGCCTGCTCGTTCAGCGCCGGCAGTTGCAGCAGCCGGAACAGATTCAGCGACACGCGCACCCCCACTGCCGCCCAATAGTTGTTGTAGAGATAGGTGTTGGAGTCATAGTTCACGTTCATGTCGATGCCGATATTCGGCCACAACTGAGCCTTGGCGATCCTGATGTCGTTCTCGTTGACCCGTTTGCGATACCACTCCTCCATGATCTCCGGGCGGTTCTGCAGGGCGATCAGTTCGAGCGTCGGCTGCGGCGTGGACAGGGGCGGCAATGGCAGTGCGCCATCGTTGGTATCGGCGAGCACGAGCGGCGTGCCGGGCGGCAACGACATCAGCGCGACCAGTTCGGCCTGCGCGAATTCGAGATCCTGGCGGCGCACGGTCAAGAGCGAAATGGCATCGAGCAGCGCGCGCTGATAGGCCAGAACGTCCTGCCGTGGCATGAGTCCCTTGTCCTGCGCCTCGTGTGCATTGCGCAGCGCGGCCTGGGTGCGCGCGATCAACTGATCGACTTCCGGTTTCAGGCGCTGCGCGGACAGCGCGCGCCAATAGGCGTTCCGCACGTCCTGAAGCACGTTCTGCGCGACCTTGCGGCGGCGCTCCTCGGCCATCAGCATCTGGTCGGAGCGTTGCTGCGTGCGGTAATACGCCATGCCGAAGTCGATCAGGTTCCACGTCATGCCGAGCGACACCAGTTCGTGATAGCGCTGCTCCGACGTCGACGGCCGCAAGCTCACCTGCCGATCCTCGATGCCGATCGACGTTCCGCCCGAGTCGTTGCTGCGATACGAATAGCCCGCCGAGGCCACCAGTTGCGGCAACAGCGCATTGGTCGAGACATCGCGCAGATTCGCGGCGAGCGCGCTTTCCATCAGCTTGAGCCGGTAGTCGAGGTTGTACTTCAGCGCGCGCGCGGCGGCCTGATAGAACGTGATGGGGCCTTTGACCGGCTCCTGCGCGTCGTACATGGCGAGCTGGTCGGTGACGACGCGATCGCGGATCTGATCGGTCGTCGCGGGTTGCGGCTGAAGGGACGAGCAGCCCGCGAGAACGCACAGCGCGAAGGCGGCCGCGGCTCCGGACAGATGCGGCTGAGGTCTTGGCATGGCGCGAATCCTCGTTCGAGAGCTAGCGGCTGGCCGTTCTGCCGCGCATGGCGGGCAGCTTGCGCGCGGCTTCATGCAACTGCGACGCGAAGGCTTGCGCGGTCTTTGCGGGCTCTTTTTCGACGGGCGGATGCATGCCGTCCGTCAGATGGTTCGCGAGCGCGGCGAACACCGAGGGATCGGCGAGCAGGCCGTCCGCATCGAGGCTCACACGTCCGTGCCGGCCGAATATCCACGCCTGATCGAAGGTGCTCGCGAGCTGGCTGTCGCGTACCGTCCGGCCGACGAATTCGCCGGGCTGAAGCTCGGGCATCGAGCGGGACGCCAATGACGTATCGGGTTCGAGCGGCCAGCCGATCTGGCTGCCGTCCGCCTCGCGCGAGCGCTCGGTCGCGCGCACGGCATCCGCCTCGACGACGGGCGTCACGAACACGACGGGCACGATGTTCTGTTCTGTCTGCGAGTTGGCCGTCGTCGCGAGCGCCTCGTTCCAGTACGGGCCCGCGCCTGCTGGCGGAATGTAGGGCGACGAAATGTCGAGGTGGATCACCAGCGCGGCTTGCGCGGTCGCGCCTGCGGTGTCGCTCACGGTGTAGGTGAACGTGTCCGCCAGCACCTGACCAAGCCCGGCTGCCGCCAGCACCTGCGGGTTCGTCAGGTCGATCGCGTAGATGTACGTGCCGTCCGCGTTCAGCGTGAGCGTGCCGTAGCGGCCCGCAAGCGCGTGTCCCGGCGCGGCGGTGGCGCCGGTTTCCGACTGCACGCCGGCGACGTCGAGATGATCGTTCGCATCGGCATCGGCGTCATTGGGGAGCACGTTGCCGCGTGCCTGCGGCGCGGGCGTCTGATCGCTCGCGACGTTGCTGTCGTCATGCGGGGCGGGTGTATCGTCGGCGCCGTGGATCGTGACCGTGAGCGTGGTCCGCGAGGTCGCGCCCGCCGTGTCGCGCATCTGGTACGCGAACGTTTCGGTGAGCGTGTCGCCGCTCGTGCGCAGCGCCTGCACGGCCGCGTTGGCGTTATCCACGACATAGTCGTAGCTGCCGTTCGCATTCACGACGAGCGTGCCGTAGTGCCCCGCGAGCGCCTGTCCTGCTTCGGCGCTGCCGCCCGCATCGCTTGCGATGCTCACGACCTGTTTCGTCTCGCCGTTGGCTGCGTTGTCGACGTCGGTGTCATTGGCGAGGACGTTGCCGGTGGCGTCGCGTCCCGGCGTGCCGTTGTTCACGCCGCCGGCTTCGATCGCGGTGCTGCCGTCGTCGCGCGCGACGGGCGTGTCGTTCTGTCCTTCGATGGTGACACGCAATTGAGCCGTGCCTTGCGCGCCGAGCACATCCACGCTCGTATAAGTGAACACGTCCTGAAGCGTCTGGCCGCTCGTGCGCAGCGCCTGCACCGCGGCCGATGCATTGTCGACGGCATAGCGCCAGGTGCCGTCGGCGTTCATCGTCAGCGTGCCGTATGCGCCTCGCAGCGGCGTGCCGACCGCGCCGCTCTCGCCCTGCACGGCGCTCACGTGGATGGCGTCGCCGTCGGCGTCGGAGTCGTTGGCGAGCACGTTGCCCGATGGGTCCACGCCAGGCGTCGCGTTGCTCATGCCGCCAGCTTCGACGGCGGTTGCGGTGTCGTCGCGGGGGACGGGCGCATCGTTGCGTCCGCGCACGACGATCGTGAGCCGCCCCAGGTCCGTCAGGTTGTCTCGATCCCGCACGCGATACGTGAAAACATCGTCGACGGTTTGCAGCGGACCCAGCGCGATGACCGTCGGATTGGTCATATCCACGCGATAGACATAGGTACCGTTCGCACCGATGAAAAGCGTGCCGTACTGCCCTTGCAGAATCGTGGCGTCGACGTTGCTGCTGCTGCCCGGCGTGATCGTCGACAACGGCTCGGCCGCGGCCGGGCCGCCTGCGCGGGCCGCGTTGCCGCTGAGCGAGTCGGTCTGATCGACGTCGGTGTCGTTGGTGAGCACGTTGCCGACGGCGTCGAACGCTCTGCCGTTGCCGATATTCGCCGAAGCGAGGGCAAAATCGTCGTGGGCGACGGGCGCGTCGAAAGCGCCGCGAATCTGCACGGAGATCTGCGCCGTGTCGCTCGCGCCCGCTGCGTCGTGCATGCGGTAGGTGAAGGTTTCCTGCACGCTCTGGCCAATGATCAGGCGTTGCACGGCCGGCAGGCTGTTGTCGACGACGTAGGTGTAGCTGCCGTTCGGATTGATCGTGAACGTGCCGTAGGTGCCTTTGACCGAAGTCGCGCCTGCGACGGCGGCGAAGTTGCCCGGCGACGCTTCCGCGCCGACCCGCACGCCATCGACGGCTTTGGTGTCGCCGGCGTCGACGTCCGTGTCGTTGAGGAGCACGTTGCCGGACGGATCGACGCCCGGCGTCTGGTTGAGCGTGCCGCCGGCTTCCATCGCGCTCGCCACGTCGTTTTGCGCGACCGGATTGTCGTTCCTGCCGGAAATGACGATGTCCAGCTCGGCCTGCGCCGCCGCGCCGTGCGAGTCCGTGACCGTGTAGGTGAAGCGCTCGGTCAGAAGGTCGGACGCGAGCCGCAACGCCTGCACGTTCGGATTGGCGTTGTCGACGAGGTACTGCCACGCGCCGTTCGCACCGAGCGTCAGCGTGCCATAAGCGCCGCGCAGCGGCTGGCCCGGCACGCCCGCCGCGCCCGCGCCCGACGACGCGCCCGTGCGGATCGCCGATACCGTCAGCGGGTCGCGCTCGGGATCGCTGTCGTTGGCGAGCACGTTGCCGGACGGATCGACGCCCGGCGTGCCGTTGCTCGCGCCGCCTGCTTCCACCGCGCGGCCGGTGTCGGTCTGGGGCGTCGGCGCGTCGTTCACGCCGCGCACGGTGATGACGAGTTGCGCCTGATCCGCGAGGCCGCTCGTATCGACGATGCGGTACGTGAAGGTTTCGGTGAGCGTCGCGCCGGGCGCGAGCGCGCGCACCGCCGCGTTGTTGCTGTCCACCGCGTAGTCGTACGCGCCGTTCGCGCCGATGCGGATCGTGCCATACAGGCCCGCGATGCTCGTGCCGTTCGCGGCGGTCGTGCCTGCGGCGACCGCCGTGAGGCTGCCGCCCGCCGCTTCGGCGCCGGTTCGCACGCCGTTCAGCACGAGAAGCGTGTTGGGATTGTCGGTATGGTCGACGTCCGTGTCGATGCCATTGCCGCCCGGCTGCGTGGTCGTGCCGGGGCGGCTCGCCTGCGTGATGACGTTGCCGGTGGCATCGACGGGATTCACGCCGGTGCTGGCCGAACCGGCGCTGGCCGCGCCCGCGTCGTTGCTCGCGACGGGATTGTCGTTCGCGCCGTGAACCTCGATGCGCAACTGGGCGAGATCGGAGAGCCCGCCCGCGTCGGCCAGCGCGTAGGTAAACGTGTCGACGAGCGGCGCATCGGCGGGTACGAGCGCCTGCACCTGCGCATTGTTGTTGTCGATGACATAGCGATACGAGCCGTCCGCACCGATGATCAGCGTGCCGAACGCGCCCGCGATGCTCGTGCCGTTGCCGCTCGTCGTGCCCGCCGCGACCGTCGCGAGCGGCGCGTCGACCGCGCTTTCGGGCCGATTCGTGATGCCCGTCACGCGATGCGTTTCGCCGTTCGCCGCGCTGTCGACGTCGGTGTCGTTGGTGAGCACGTTGCCGGTCGCGTTGCTGCCCGGCGTGCCGTTCGCGACGCCGCCCGCTTCGGTAGCCGAACCGTTGTCGTCGACGCCGATGGGGGTGTCGTTCGCGCCGTGGATCGTCACGGTGAGCGTCGTGCTCGCGCTCGCGTTCGCGCTGTCGTTCACGACATAGGTGAAGCGTTCGGTCAGCGTCTGGCCGGAGAGCCGCAGCGCCTGGACCGCCGCATTGGCATTGTCGACGACATACTGATAGCCGCCGTTCGCGCCCAGGCTCAACGTGCCATACAGCCCGGCGATGCCGCCGCGCCCCACGTTCGGCAGGAAGATGCTCGCGCCGCTCTGGTTGCTCACCTGCACGACGCGCAGCGCGTCGCCATTGGTGGCGATATCGACGTCCGTGTCGTTGGTGAGCACGTTGCCGGTCGGATCGACGCCCGGTTGCGCGTTGGCGTTGCCGCCGGCTTCGGTCGCGCTCGCCGCATCGGGGACGGCCACGGGCGCGTCGTTGACCGCCGTCACCGTGATCGGCAGCGTGCTGGTGGCGATGCGCGCATCGCCCGCTTCGCCTGGAATGCCGTTGCCGTTGAAGTCGCCGAAGTTGCCGCGGTCATTGGTGCTGACCGTGAGCGTATCCGGGCCGTTGAAGTTCGCGTTGCCGAGATACTGCAGGTTCGCGAGCGCGCTGTTGAGCGAAGCGAGCGTGCCCGTCAGCGTGAGCGTCGCGGTGTGCTCGCCCGATTCGGTGACGCCGGCGGGCAGGGCGCTCAGAAAGAGCGTGCCGTGCAGTACGTTGAGCGCGACCTGAAGCGTGCCGCCGCCCGCGTCCACATCGCTCACGGTGATGCCCGCAAGACTGAGCGTCGTGTCTTCGAGTCCGGTCGGCGATGCGGGCAGCGTGTTGACGGGCGCATCGTTCTGCTCGACATAGCCGGCATTCGCGCTCGCCGTGCCGCCATCCGCGAGCGTGAAGCCGATGGTGCCGAGCGGCGTGGCCGCGTCGCTGTCGATACGCACCGCGAGCGCGCCGACCGGTTGCGGATACGTGATCGCGCCCGTGGGCGCCTGAATACGGTAGACGCCGAGCGGCAGCACGCCGAATTCGTAGTGTCCGTTCGCGTCGGTGGTGGCGGTGTAGACGAGATTGTCGGCGGTGGTGGCGAGATTGCCATCGACGCCCGCCCAGGTCAGCGTGACGCTCTGTCCGGCGAGTCCGGGGCCGTCGGGCGTGGCGGATGCCGTCGCGGATGCCGTGTCGTCCCACAGCGTGCCGCTCACCACGCCGAGGCCCGCCGCGCTCGCGCGAACGTAGATGTTGGGACTCGTGCCCGCGCCGGTGCGCTCTCCATCCGCCGTGCCCGCGACGCCGACGCCCGAGCCGCCCCAGTTCGTGAAGCTGGCGGGCAGGCTGGTCCAGGTGAGCGTCGCGTTGGTCGGGGCGATGGGCGCGCCGTTGGGCACATCGGCGGAGTAGAACACCTGCACCTGGCTGTTCACCGCGAGTTCGGCGAAGGTGAGGCGAAGCCCGTTGCTCGTGTCCACCGCCGCGCCGATGCCCGCGAGTTGCGCCGCGGTGTAGGTCGTGCCGTTGATGACGAGATGGTCGAACGTATAACCGGTCGCGCCCGTGAAGCTGTCGGTGAGCACGACATCGTAGGCCGGAGACGTGCCGCTCTGCGTGAAGCGCACGTCGACCTGAGCCGTGCCGCTATTCGCGCCGACGCCCGGATCGAAGCCGTAGACCTGCTTTTGCACGCCGGTGAAGTTCGGCTCGACGATATCCTCGCGCACCGTATCGGCGGTTGACAGCAGACTGGCACCCGAACGGTCGACTGCGCTCATCGTGAGCGCCGCGCCCGCGACATTGGACGCCTGATTCGCCACGCGTGTGTTGAATTCGAGCGAGATGCCTTCGAGGTCGGCGTCGCTGTCCGGATTGACGATATTGCCGAGCCGGAACGTGATCGTCTCGTTGCCGTTGGCATCGGTGGCGACGCTGATGTTCGCCGCGTTCAGCACGCCCGTGGGCGCGGCGCCCGACAGGTCCGGCGTGATCGGCAGCGCCTCGGGGCTGGTTTCGTTGCCGGTTTCGTTGAGCGTGCCGCCCGTCACGAGACTGGTGATGTCCGTCGTGATGCCGTTGTTCGCGATGAACACGATGCGCGCCGTGCCGTCGTTGATGAAGCGCAGGCCGTTCTGCAGCGTGATCTGCAGCGAGTAGTCGTTGGTGGCGCCCTCGGCGAGCAGCGAGACCACGCGGTATCGAATCACTTCGCCCACGGTGACGCTTTCGTCCGATGCGTCCGTGGGCGAGGGCGCGGGCGTGTCCGCGACACCGCCCACGCGCGAGATCGTCACGACCTGCGCGACCGGCACCGTCAGCGTCGCGCTCGTGCGGTAGTCGTTGAGCGCGCCGCTGTTGAGCAGGCCGTCCGCTCCGGTACGCTCGCCAGCGGGATCGGCGCTGGCCGATGTGGTGCCGTCGAGGCTCGTCCACCGGGCCGTCGCGGTGTTGTCGAACGACGGCACGCTCGCCGCCGACGCGAGCACCGTTCCGGAGACGCGGATCGTCACGCTGCCGCCTTTCGCGATGTCGACATTCGCGCCCGCCGTCGTGCGCAACTGGCCGCCAGCCAGCTCGAAATCCGGGCCGCCGTGATTGGTCGCGCCGTTCTGGTACGTGACGCCGAGGATCGCCAGATTGCCGAGCTGCACGGGCAGCGTATCGAGAAAGCTCACGTCGAACGCGTTGAAATCGGTCGCGCCCGCGCCGTTGCTGATCGTGATGTCGTACTCGACCGTGTCGCCCTGGTCGACACCGAAGCGCGGCAGCGCGGGCGTCGTCTGCGTGACCTGCAGCGTCGGCTCGCGGATCACGACGGTCGGCGCGGCGCCGCTCTGCGCGACGGTGCGATCGAGCGCGGCCGCGCCATTGGGCGTGTCGCCGTCCGGATCGTTGTAGAGCAGCCGGCCGGAGTCGGCGAGCGTCACGCCCGCCTGATTGCCCGTCGTGTTGCTCCCCGCCAGATGCACGCGGATCACGAAGGAGTCGTTCGCGCCGTTGTTGTCGGCGGTGGCGGCGGAGGTCGCGAAGGTCCAGCGCGCGCCCGCGCCGTCCGCGCCCAGTTGGCCCGACAAGGCCGCGAGGCTCGCCACGCTCACGCTGCCGTTGAAGTCCGCCGCGAGCGCGGCGCTGCCCGCGGCGGTCGTGATGATCTGATAGCCGAGGCCGCCGTTGAAGCTCGTGTCGAGGCGCAGGCCGGCGGGAATCAGGTCGTCGACACGCAGATTGCGCGTGCCGCCTTCGGGCAGCGTCACCACGATGTCGTAGGTCATGCTTTCGCCGATCACGAGGTCGCTGCCGGTCGTGTGGCTCGCGCTCGAATCGGCGTCGTCGAGCGTGCCGCCGCCGTACCGCACGCTGACGGTGGGCGCGGCGATCTGCTCGTTGGCCGTGTCGGTGAGGTCGGTCGGCGTGAAGTCCGTGCCGCCCTCGACGCTCGCGTAGTGTGTGAGTGCGGCGCTCGTCCGCAGCGTGCTGCCCGCGGCGATGCCATTGACGACCGTCGCATCGTACGTGACGACGACGACGTTCGCGCCCGTCTGATCCGCCGCCGTGCCAGCGCGTCCGGCAGTCAGCGTCGCGACGCCGCCTGCGTCGAGAAAGGTGATCGTGATGCCGCTCACGCTGTAGTCCACGCCGGCCGTCAGTCGCGTGCCGTCGCCGCGATAGATCGCGAGATCGGCCGCCGCGAGACTGCCGCCGACGAACTGAAGCCCGCCGGGCAGCGTGACGGTGGTCGAGGCGTCGAACGCGCCGCCGCCGCCCGTGTTCTTGATCGCGGTGGCGAGACGCACGGTGTCGCCGCCGTCGATGCCGCTGACATTGCCGTCGACGGCGGCGACGTTCGTGACCGATCCTGCGAAGGGCACGCCGGCACTGCCCGGCGCATTCCAGGTTCCGGTCGTGCCGGACACGGCGCCGTCGCTGCTCGCGACGACGCCTTGCCGGATGTCGAGCACCGGTTCGGCGACCGAGGCGACCACGGCGACATCGGACGATACGAGCGGCGTGTGCGCGATCGTCGTGACCTGGTTCGACTGCGCGAGCACGTCGAAGGAGCGCTGATCGGCGTAAGGCTGATCGCCCACGCGCATCGTGAAGAGAATCTGGATGGTGCTGCCGCTCGTGGCGTTCGTCGCGAAGCTGCCGAAGTCGAACACGAGCGAGTTGCCGCTGCCTTCGCTCACGCTGATGAGGCCGCCCGCGTTCGTGTTGGCCGCGCCGAAGCTCCACTGGCCGACGCCGCTTCCCTGCGTCCAGTTGATGCCGGTCGCGTTCAGGAGCGGCAGCGGCAGATAGGCCGCGATCGAGAACCGTTCGTAGTCGCCGGTGACCAGGTCGTAGCGCAGGCTGAAGGTGACGACATCGCCCGGATTCAGTTCGCCGCTCGCGGGCGGCGTTGTCCCGTTGACCGTGACGAGCGCGATGTCGACCTGATGCGTGGGCACCGTGCTCACCGTCGATGAGTCGTCGCTTACCGAGCCGCCCGTCAGGTTGAGCCGGTCGAGCAGCAGCGTCGCGGCGACGGTCGCGTGATTGCCGAAGGAATCGCCCTCGTTGATGTCGCTCTGCGTGTAGCTGCTCGCGTAGCGCTGGCCGACCACGGCGAGATAGTCGATGCGCGCCGTGGTCGCGCCCTGCTGGCTGCCATCGGAGATGATGTCGCCCGCCAGCGCGCCGGGCTGCAGCGCGCGCGCCGTCGCGATCGACGCGCCGATGTCGAAGGCAAGGGTGGTCGTGCCGTTCGCGTTGACGGTGCGCGTCGAGACGAGCGCGATGGTGTGCGTGACGCCGTCCTGCGTGTAGGTGAGCGTCGGTGTGCCGGTGAGCGTCTGGCCGTCGCCAAGCTGGTCCGTCACGATGAACTGTCCCGCGCCGAGCTGCGTCTTGCCGATTGCGAAGTAGTCGGACAACGCAACATTGAGGGCATAGGCGAGCGTGTCGCCGGGCGTGACGCCCGCCGTGCCGGTGTCGGTTTGCTCGCTGACCTGCTTTTCCAGCGTCGCGGCCTTTGCGATGAAGGTCGTGCCGGTGCCATCGGCTTTGCCGGTGAAGGCGATACTCGTATTCGGCGGCGTGAGATCGCGCGGATCGAGCGGCACCCACTGGCCGCTTCCCGATGCCGTGCCGAACGCGATGCTCACCGGCGCGCCCGTGGTCGGATTGATCACGCTTGCGCCGGACGCATCCGTTTGCGGCACGTAAAAGCTGACCACGGTATCGACCGAACCGCTGAGACTTGCGTATTCCACCGAGTACGAACGGATGAACACGGTGTCGCTGCTGATCGCGGCACTGATGAGCGCGGCGTTGGTCAGCACCGACCCGTCCTGCAACGTGAGCGACGTGATCGTGCCGCCCGCGCCCGGCGTGATCGCGGTGATTTGAACGTTTGCGGGGACGTCCTGATTGATGATCACATCGGTGAGCGTCTGCCCGGTGGCGGCGGTCGCGGTGACGGTTTCCGTGCGCACGAAGTTGGGGCCGGTGGCGGTCTCGCCTTCGGGCGTATTGACGGTCTGCTTCAGCGACACGACCGTCGGATGCACGGTGAAGTCCCGCAGCGCGGTTTCGATGATCGTCGGGTCCGCCGTGGGATTGTCGAGCGAGTCGTTGCCGAACTGGAATGCGCCGCGCGCGCCGATCGTCAGGTCGGGGCTGCTGTTGGAGAACGCCGTGTCGGCGAGATTGCTCAACTGCGCGTTGACCTGCACGGTGATGGCGGGCTGTCCCTGCGCGACACTCGCGAACGGCAGTTCGAGCACGACGAGTTCGTCGCCGGGGCGCAGACCGTAGGTGGCGGCGTTGACGACGAGCGCGTTGCCGCTCGCGTCTTTCGCGAGCGGATGCACCGCGTGACGTTGGCATCGAACGTGATGGTGAAGGCCGTGACCGCCTGGCCGAGATAGCTCGCGGAGACGAACGTGACGCCATCGTTGCCGTCGCGGCCCGTGGAGGGCATCAGGAGATCGACATAAGGGCCGAATCCGACCTGGGTCGAGGTGTTCGTGAACGAGACACCGAAGGAGAACTGATTGCCGAGCAGGACGTCCTGCGTGGTGGTCGCGAGCGTGACCGTCGGGCTTGCGTCGGCGAGCAGGTGGTCATAGTGCGCGAGCGCGTAGGCGGAGAGCGCGATCGGCTTGTCGAGCGTGCCGCTCGTCACTTCGAGCGTCCAGTCGCCGCCGAGCGTGGCGCTGCCGGTTGCGTCGTCGGATGCGCCGACGGTCGTGCCCGTTGCGCTTGCGAGCGTCTGCACGAGTGCCTTCCCCGCATCGCCCGCGCCGATGTCGCATCCGTACAGCTCGATGTCCGCGTCGCGGTTCAGATGGCTGCGCCATGTGCCGAGCGCGTCGGCCATCTGTACGAGTGTCGTGCTCGTGAAGGTCTGATTGCCGAGCGTGAACTGGCCTGCCGCGCCGTGCGAGAAGATCTGCACCGAATCCGCGTGGCCCATGCCGGCCAAGGCAGCCGAGATCGCGCCAACGGCGTCCTGTCCGGGTTGCACGACGAGCACCTGCGTTCCGGCCGGCGCTTGGGCGAGCAGTTCGCCGCCGTTTTCGACACGGCTGTCGACCACCACGAGGTTGCGGGGTGTGACGGCTGGCGCGGCAGGGGGCGCCGCCACGGGTGCGGGCGGCGCGGTCGTGCTCGGGCGCACCTCCGGCGCGGCGGCAGGCTCGCTCGTGGCCGCGGCATGCGCGGGGTCGGAGTGATGCTGATGATCGGCCGCGGACGCGGCGGCGCCATCGAACAAAATGCGCTGTTCGAGCGCCAGGGCTTCGCTGCGCGGCCTCAGGTGCTGTGCAGTTCTCGGAAAATGCAACAGATCGGCCATTTTCGCCTCGCGATGCGACGAAATTGAAACGGCAACCCGGATCTCATGCCTCCGCTGTCAGAGACATGGAGAAAATTTCGGTATTCGAAACAAAGCGGATCCGCATTTCTTCTTCACGCGAAACGGATCTCGTTCTCTCGAATAAATTTGTATACGTAAATATATTAAGGTTGGCCCCGAACGCAACCACGCGTTTGAAGATTATTTCTCTTGTCGCGATGTCTCACTGCGCCAGGCATTAATTACCCGGAGGCGGAATGGGGCCGAAAAATATTGCCTTGAGTTTTCCGCGCCCGATGACGCGGGAGAGTTCGGCGATCACGCAATAATTGAAGATCAGGGTGACGAGCAGAATCTGGACCGCCCAGAAATGCGGCCAGTTGATTTCGCTCCAGAGTTGATGATTCGCGGCGATCAGACTGGGCGCTTCCTTCCAGAAGTCATAGAGACGTTCGAGATAGTGCACGAGCAGCGCGACGAGCGCGTACATCAGCGTCTTCCATGCGACGTTCCAGATCAACGGTTTGTCGGGGAAGCGGTTGATGAACGGGAGCATGTCGGCGACCAGCACCGACTTGCCGAGAATGAGCGATGCGATCAGCACCGACGCAGACGAAGGAAGCGAAATGCCGGTGCCACGGACCATCAGCGCGCGGATGATCGCGACGATGTGGAGAATGATGAAAAAGAAGATCGTCGGCGGCAGCGCCTTGATCATTTCGTGCTTGAGCTTTTCGATGAGCGCGCTCATGGTGCGAGTCTCCCGTGTTTTTCGTGGCAGCCTTGATAGGGCGATGTTCTCGACGCCGCGCGTGCATGCCGCGCGAGCTAACGGAAAGCATAGGCGAGTTTCGATCGAGCAATGAGCGTGCATCGGCCCTCGTAAAAGACAGGTGCAAAAAGCCGAAGCCCCGGTAGAACCTTCACCGGGGCTTGCGGATATTGCGAGCTTCAGGAAAACACGTCCACTCGACGCGTGCTGCATCCGGTGCAAGTTTAGGTAAGCCGGTTTGCTCAGCGAGTCGGTCTGTGTCCGTGTGATGCGATAGTCTGCATCACGGAAATCAGTGTAATGCGCCGGACTCGAAAGCCATGGTCCGAACAGGCGCCGATTCAGCCTTCACCCCGACCGATTGCAATGCTGAAGTTCGCGCCCGATGTGCCGACTATCGACGGCACTGCTTCTCGAAGACGACTTTCTCAAAGAGTTCGTATTCGGCGGTCGGCGTCTTGTCGGCGCCGGGCGCGTGGTAATAGCTCATCGTGATCGATGCCTTGCCGCCGCGCTCGCCGGGATTGACGTCGAACACGGCGATGCCGTATCCCGTGCCCGTGTCGCGCTGCGCGGACCAGATCGCGTCTTCGACCGCATCGGCGACCGGGCGAACGAACGTGCCCGCCGTCGTGCCCGGCACCGGGCGATTCGGCTTCGTGAACACCTGCGCCTGCGGCAAGCCGTTGCCCGGATCGGTGCCATAGACATCGAGCGGCGCGCTCGTGCCGCCACCGCCGAGAATCAAGTGGATGGTGCCGTGCGTCGTGTCGATGGGATCGTTCGCGCGTTGCGATGTTTCGACGGGACGAGGCTGCAAGGTGTCGACGCGTTCGCCTGTCGTCGCATCGCGGCCTGCCAGATGATTGCAGCCGCGCACCGGATGACTGCGCTCGTAATCGTGATCGTGACCGCACAGCACGAGATCCACGCCATAGCGATCGAAGAGCGGCAGCCACGCTTCGCGGATGCCCTTGTCCGAACCATTGCCCGTCTTCGATGAACTGAGCGCATCCTGGTGCATCTGCACCACGATCCAGTCGATGTCGTCATCATGCGATGCATCGCGCAAGGTTCGTTCGAGCCAGCGCGTTTGTTCGCCATTGCTGTATCCGCGCACATAGAAGGACGTGCCCGGCGCGATGGCGGCATTGCCCGTGCTCGCGGCAGGCACGAGCGGCGCCGGCCCGGCGACGAATGCGGCGCCGTCTTGATAGACGACGTCGTCGGCATCGAGCGAGATGAACAGCACCGAGCTCACGCGAAAGCTGTACCAGCGCCCCGGAAAATGCGTGCCGTTGTCGGGCAGCGTGTAGCGCGTCAGATACGACGCGAAGCCCTGCTGGCCGTTGTTGAACTCGATTTCGTGATTGCCGGGGCAAGGCATCCACGGCCGGTTCGCCGCCGATGTCTGGGCGTTGTTGCCGAAGTCGCGCCAGACTTCGGGCTGTTGCGCCGGATTCAGGTTGGCATAGCAGAGGTCGCCGTTGAGCAAATGGAACAGCGGCTCGAAGCGCTCGACGGCCTGCACGGCGAAACGGCTTTGAGGCGAGGACAAAACCCAGTTCGTGTTCGGCGTTGCCAGATCTCCGTAGCTCGTGAAGCGGAACTTGCGGCGTCCGCGAGGTGCGGTCGTGAAGCTGGCGGTGAAGGGTTGTGCGGCCTTGCTGTCGTTGTCGGCGGTGACTTCGTATTGATACGTCGTGTGCGGGCGAAGCTCATGCAGCCGCGCGTGATACGTGAAGACGGTTTCGCCGTTCAGACCATCGGTGTAGGTCCGCTGCACGGCGTGGATGACGTGTGCGTGGCCGTCGTGCGTGCTGATCCGCACGCGTGGCTGGACCGCCTGCGCAAGCGATCCCCAGCTCACGATCACCTCGCTCGTCGGATCTTCGCCCCACGTCAGATGAATCTGCTCGGGCGTGCCATCCGGATGCGACGCCTGAGCGAACGCAGGACCGGTCACCACATTCGCGGCGGTCGCGAGTCCCGATGCACCCGCGAGCTTCAGAAATCCGCGGCGCGATGCAATCGATGCGCCGTCCTGCTGGTTCTTCGTGACCATGGACGTATGTTTCCTGATGGGGATGAGATGCGCTCCGTCAGGGAGACATTATGGCGAGTCGTATGACCACGCCATGACAGGCGGGCGAGCGAACTACGCGCGGAAAGTTTTCCCTGACGCCTTTCCGGCAGCGAACCTCGCACTGTTCCGGCTGCGCAGGGATGTCGTTCAGGCCGCGTCGGTATGATTCGTGACACCGATAAACGAAAGGAGGGCGCTCATGCCGAACATCGAGCAAGCGCGACGGCCCCGGCTTGTCGATCGTGTCTGGCGTGCGATGCTTCGCCTCGCATTTCCGCTCGCTCGCGTGTGGTGGACTTTTCGACGACCTCGTCATGAAGGCGCGCTCGTCGCAATTTACGTCGGGCAGGCGCTGTTGCTGCTGAAGTCGTCGTACCGGTCCGAATGGAATCTGCCCGGCGGCAGCGTCCACGCGGGTGAGACGCCTCATGAAGCGGCGCTGCGCGAGATGGAGGAGGAGATCGGGTTCTCGGTGCATACGTTGGTCCCTGCGGGCAGTGCCAGCGGCATCTGGGACGGCCGAAGAGACACCGTGCATTTCTTCGAACTGCATCTCGATTCCATGCCCGAGTTGCAGCTCGATAACCGCGAGATCATCGCCGCGCATCTGGCATCGCCGGAGGAATTGCAACGCATCGCGTTGACGGAGGCCACGGCTGCGTATTGTTCCGCCAGGCGTTGATGTCCATCTGCTCAGGGTCATACAAACGTCACTCGCGAATCGTAATAATGCGCGGGGACAATTCGAATAGAACGGGAAGCCAGATGAAGCGTGCACGACAGCATCGCAAGTACTCGATCGCGGCACGCGCCGCACTCGTCTTATCCTTCGGGCTCGCTGCCTGCCAAGGCGACGGCAACGACAGCAGCACCACGACATCCACGCCTCCCGCGACCGCCACGCCCACCGCGTTCTCCACGCTGGACGGCCAGCAACCGCTCGTGATCGGCCACCGCGGATTGCCTGGTCTGCGTCCCGAGGAAACGCAACCGTCCTATGAACTTGCCGCCGACAGCGGCGCGGACGCGCTCGAAGAAGACCTGCATTTGTCGAAGGATTGCGTGCTCGTGGCGCGGCACAATCCGTGGCTTTCGGATAACACCAACATCGCCGATGTCGCAAAGACCAGCGCCTCAGTCGCGACGAGAAAGCGCACGGTGCCCGGGGTGCTGGTGAACGTGAAGTGGACGACCACGCCTGAGACCGGCCCATCGCAGTATTTGACCGATCTAACGAATCCAAACGATTCGAAGTCGGTGCTGAAGTCCTTGATCGTCGATGGCGAGGATCACACGGGCGACTG
This sequence comes from Caballeronia sp. NK8, assembly GCF_018408855.1. Taxonomy (GTDB): domain Bacteria; phylum Pseudomonadota; class Gammaproteobacteria; order Burkholderiales; family Burkholderiaceae; genus Caballeronia. Next base: position 660,553 of record NZ_AP024325.1, read on the forward strand.
GTCGATCACGGACTTCACCGCAGCCGAACTCGGCACGCTGCTCGGGGGCACGACCTACGACGCTGCGGCCGAACGGCCCACCGAGTTCAACGGCAAGTATCCAATTCTCACATTCCAGCAGATCATCGATATCGCGAAGGCGAAGAGCGCGGCCACGGGCCGTTCGATCGCCGTCTATCCCGAGACGAAGAACCCGACCTGGAATAACGCGCAGGCGATCGCGAACAGCTGCGGCGCGGCGGGCAGTCATCCGCTCGAAGACGCGCTCATCAAGATTCTCAACGACAACGGCCTGAACAGCCGCAACGCACCGGTGTTCGTGCAGAGCTTCGAGCCGGGCAGCCTCCAATACATGCGCGCGCACGGCCTGAACACGAAGGTCGTGCAACTGATCGACGGCTACGACGTCGATTACCGCACAGGCGCGGTCATCTACAACGAAATCACCGACAGCCGTCCTTTCGACTGGACCGTCGCCGGCGATCCGCGCTGGTTCGACGCGATGCTCAAACCCGCGGGCCTCGCGCAGATCAAGACGTACGCAGACGGGATCGGGCCGTGGAAGCCGCAGATCGTGCCGCTCAAGATCACGCCGTTCCCCGCGACCAATCCCGACGGCACGCCATTCACCGGCTCTACCGCGCAGGCGACAACGCAAGCTCCAACGAGCGTCGTCAGCGATGCACACAAGGCCGGGCTCTTCGTGCACGTTTTCACGTTCCGCAACGAGAAGAAGTATCTCGCAGCGGATTACAGCAGCGACCCGAACGCCGAGTATCTGAAGTTCTTCCGGCTCGGCGTCGATGGCGTGTTCACCGATTTCGCCAATACCGGCTTCGCGGCGCGCACGGCTTATCTCAAGGAACTCGGCCGTTAGGCTCGCCGGCTGCAAATGCATCGCCTCATTCATTGAAAGGAGACGTTCATGATTCGAGCCCGTGTCTGTGCCCTGTCGCTTGCGCTGTCCGCGTCGGTCGTCGCGTGTTCGTCCGCGTGGGCGCGCGTCGATCTCATCGCGATCGGCGAGTTGAGCGGACTCGTCGCCGATCGCTCGAAAGCGACGGCGGCGCCGCTCGAAAACGGGGCGCCGGGCAATCTGCTCGGCGGCCTCGGCTCCGGTCTCGCGTATGCGGGCTGCGACACGTTTCTCGCCACACCCGACCGCGGCCCGAACGCAATCTCGTACAACAAGGCCATCGACGACACCGCGTCTTACATCAATCGCTTCCAGACGCTGATCCTGCGTTTGGAAGCCGGAGGCAAAGGCGATGCGCTGCCCTACGCACTGAACCCGAAGCTGGTCCAGACGACGTTGCTGCATGCGCGCGAGCCGCTCGTCTACGGCGACGGCGCGGCGTACGGCGTTCCCGACGGCGCGCCGGCGCTCAACGAGAAGGATCACACGCACTATTTCACGGGCCGTTCGGATAACTTCACGCCGACGCGTTCGTCGACCTTTCCGCTCGACGCGCGCTTCGATCCGGAGAGCATCCGCGTGGCGCGCGACGGCGCGAGCGTCTTCATTTCCGACGAGTACGGGCCGTACCTCTATCGCTTCGACCGGCGCACGGGCGAGCGCGTCGCGGCATATCGCGTGCCGGCGTCGTTCGCGGTGACGAAACTCGCGCCCGTCGGTAACGATGAAATTAGCGAGAACACATCCGGCCGCGTCGCGAACAAGGGCATGGAGGGCCTCGCGATTTCGCCGGACGGCGACACGCTTTTCGGCGCGATGCAAAGCCCGCTGATCCAGGACGGCGGCACGAACGGCGCCTACACGCGCATCCTTCGCATCGACCTGCGCACGGGTAAGACGGCGCAATTTGCCTATCCGCTGACCAACCTCGGCACCGATGCGAAGCCGAACTATCCGACGATCAGCGACATCGTCGCAGTGAGCGATCACGAGCTGCTGGTCGACGAGCGCGACGGCAAGGGTCTCGGCGACGATTCGGCGGCTGTGTTCAAGCGGGTATTCCACGTCGATCTCGCCGGTGCGCAGGACGTGAGCCAGGCGAGCGGCGAAGCCGGCCTCAAGCCATATGCGATCGAGAAGACGTTGTTCCTCGATGTCGTCAAGGCGTTGTCGGTGTACTTCAAGCCCGCCGATATCCCCGCGAAGATCGAGAGCCTCGCATTCGGGCCGGACGTGCGCATCGGCGGGAAGCTGAAGCACACGTTGTTCATCGCGAACGACAACGATTTTCTAGGCACCGTGACGGACACGAATCACCCGAATGGCATCGACAACCCGAACCGGTTCTTCGTCTTCGCGATCGATCCCGCCGATCTGCCTGGTTATGTCGCGCAACGCCTGCCAGGCGCGGACGGACGCGATGACAGGGTGTGCCGTTTCGCCCACGACGGTCACGGCCACGACGGGGATCACGACGATCACGGCAAGGGAGACGGCGGTGGCCAGTGATGCGTCATTCGCGCCAGGGGCTTGCGAGGCTACTGCGATGACGATGGATCAAGTCCCCTGTTTCAGGGTTGCAGATGACGTGGCATCGCTCAATCGCTCCATACGCCTGGCACTCCGTGGCGTGTTCAACGAAGCCGGTTTCCGCGTTACTTCCACATCCGCGGCTCCGGCTATCTCATCGGTCGAGATATTCCCGTTCACTACCTTTCCTTGACTACGTCGCCAGCTTGCAGGAGGCGTACCGAATTGACGCTTGAATGCTCGATTGAACGCCGCCTCCGAGTCGTACCCCACGCGCTCGGCGACTACCCCGATTGAGCGCGGCCCGGTCAGCAGTTCCTGTGCTGCGATCTGCAGACGCCAGCCTGCGAGGTATTGCATCGGCGCCTGACCAAGCAACTGCGTGAAGCGCTGCGCGAGCGCGGAGCGCGAAAGACCGACACGACGCGCGAGTTCGTCGACGGTCCAGTCATGCGCGGGCTGTGCATGCAGAAATGCGAGCGCCTTGCCGACGAACCGGTCGCCGACGCCTGCGAGCCAGCCGCGGCGATCGGCGGACAACGAACCGATGCACCGCCGCACCGCCTCGACGAAGAGCAGTTCCGAAAGTCGGGCGAGCACGGTGGTGCTGCCGGGCCGCCACTCGGCCGCTTCGGCCACCGCGAATCTCAGCGATGACTCGAGCCATGCTGATTGTGGATCGTTCCGCATATCTACCTTGAAAAGGCGCGGCAGAGACGACAGCACCGGATCGGCAAGCGTATCGTCGCAAGCAAGAAAGCCGCAGATGATGCGCGTGCGGCCGGATTTCGGACCCGAGCCATCGGCGCCGATGCTCAGGCGCATGACTTCGCCGGGCGAGGTTGCCAGATATCGCGACACCAATTCCTCTGCTGGTGTCGGCACAAGTTCGAGCGAGCTGCCCATCAGATGCGCCTCGCCATGCGGCACGACGAGCAATTCGCCCGCTTCGATGCGAACGGCTGAGGCCGGATCATCGGTCAGCGCCGCCCAGCAGCCCCCTTCCACGATCAAGTGATACGACACGACGCGCTCGGCGCGCGGCAGGAACGTGGCGCACAACGACGGCGAAACGTGACCGACCACGCACCAGGGCGCGGTGAAATCGACGTTGAGATACACCGCGCCGCTGAGCCGCAAGAGACGAAGCACGTCCGAAAGCGCATCCATGACAGGTCCAAGTTCCGGCGTCCCGCGCAAAACATCTGGACGCTCGATCATTCAAAGAATCGCTTCCCGCGCCGATACTTGCATTCACGCGAAACGTCATTGACGCAAGGTTAAGCGCAGTTGGGCCAATCGCCAACCCACATCAACGGGGGCTTCGATGAATGATGCAGCTACTTACCACGGCCAGTGCTTCTGCGGTGTCGTGCGCTTCACTGTGAGCGGCAAGCCGGAAGGCATGGGGTATTGCCATTGCGAATCCTGCCGGCGCTGGTCCGCCGGGCCAGTCAACGCTTTCACGCTCTGGAAACCCGAAGCATTGAATGTCACGCATGGCGGCGACGCCATCGGGACATACAACAACACTGACCACAGCTATCGAAAATGGTGCAAAGCCTGCGGCGGCCACGTCTTCACCGAGCATCCGGGACTGGGACTGATCGATGTCTACGCCGCCGTCATCGCCGACTTTCCGTATGAACCGTGCGTGCACGTCCATTACGCAGAATCGACGCTGCCAATGAAGGATGGTCTACCCAAGATGAAGGACTTGCCGAAGGGCATGGGCGGCACGGGTTTGAGCGTCGCGGAATAATTCTCGCCGCGTTGTCGGCACGCCGGTTCGTCGCGTCGGCGTGTTTCATCCAATCTGTTTTGGTCGCATTCTAAAAAAGTAGTACTAACTGGCGTGCTCATCACGCTGTCACCTTTTCTACAGGAGCCATGTTATGTCCGCAGTCGATACCGCTGTCTCGCCCGCCGCCGATCTCGCCGCCGTGAAGGTGCGCCAGCAAGCCGCCTGGTCGACGGGCAACTATGCCGTCGTGGGCACCACGCTGCAGATCGTCGGAGAAAACCTTTGCGAGGCGCTCGATCTGCGCTCCGGCAGTCGTGTTCTCGACGTCGCAGCGGGCAACGGCAATGCGACGCTCGCGGCCGCGCGCCGCTTTTGCGAGGTTACCTCGACCGACTATGTTCCCACGCTCCTCGACGCCGGCCGTGCTCGCGCCAATGCCGAAGGGCTTGCCGTGCAGTTTCAGGAAGCAGACGCCGAAGCACTGCCTTTTGCGGACGCTTCGTTCGACGTCGTGATGTCGACCTTCGGCGTGATGTTCACTCCCAATCAGGAGCAGGCGGCGAACGAACTCGTGCGCGTGTGCAGGCCGGGCGGAAAGATCGGACTCGCGAACTGGACGCCGGACAGTTTCATCGGACAGGTGTTCAAGACGATTGGCAAATACATCCCGCCCCCTGCCGGCGTAAAGTCGCCCGCGCTGTGGGGCACTCAGGCGCGCCTCGACGAACTGCTGCGCAGCCACGCCACGCGCATCGAGGCGACGAGCCGCGAGTTCGTCTTTCGCTACCGCTCTCCCTCGCATTTCGTCGAAGTATTCCGCACTTACTACGGCCCGATGAACAAGGCGTTCGCCGCGCTCGAAGGCGACCGGCAGGCCGCGTTTCTAGGTGATCTGATGGCGCTCATCGAGGACTGCAATCGCTCCGGTGATCGAACGCTCGTATTGCCCAGTGAGTATCTTGAAGTCGTGGTGGAACGAAAATGATCCGATTCGAACCTATGGTCGGCGCAGCGTTGAATGTCGGGTTGCGCCTGCGGTCTCTGGTCTGCTTTGCGGCGCTTCGTTACGGCTCGGTGCTTTTTACTCTGCCTTTGCTGTCGTCCGTGTGCTTCTTCGCATTTCGATTCGCGTTGTCGACCCTCGGAGGACACGCATGATGTTCGTCTATCTGTGCTTTCGTTCGAGGTCTTCCATAGCCACCGGTGAAGCAAGCGTCGATCTGCATGTTCTCAACTTCGTAGGTGAATCAAAAGTATGAATAGCCTTATCCCATTCGAGCACGTTTCGGCTCGGTCGACGGTAATCGCCCTGCATTGTTCCGGCTCAGGCGCGGCGCAATGGCGCAAGTTGTGCGAAACGCTCCCCGCCTGCGTGGCGTTCGTCGCGCCTGAGCACTACGGCTGCGAGGGCACGGGGCCGTGGAGCGGCGAGCATGCGTTCACACTCGCCGACGAGGCCGAGAGGACCATCGACATCATCGATGCCACGAGCGGCAAGGTGCATCTCGTCGGGCATTCGTACGGCGGCGGCGTGGCGCTACGAGCGGCAGTGGTACGGCCGGAGCGCATCGCGAGCCTGTCGCTTTACGAGCCGTCCGCGTTTCATCTACTAAAGACGATGGGTGCTCACGGAGCGCATGCGCTGGCGGAAATCATCGCGATTTCGAAGCGCACCGCGGATAGCGTGAGCTGCGGCGATTATCGGGGCGCCGCTAGCTCGTTTGTCGACTATTGGGGCGGCCGGGGCGCATGGGAGGCGCTTCGGCCTTCGGCAAAGGCTGCGCTTACTCGCTGGGCGCCGAAGGCGCCGCTCGATTTCCGCGCGCTGCTTGACGAGCCCACGTCACCGGGAGCGTACTCTGGCCTGCGCGTACCCGTATTGGTCATGCGCGGCGAACACGCGCCACTGCCTTCGCGAGCGATAGCTGAGCGCTTGCCGATGATGCTCCCTTCGGCTCGACTCGCAATAGTCAAGGGGGCAGGCCACATGGGACCGATGACGCACACTGACGAGGTCAACGCCGCGATAACCCGACACATTCTGACGGCGGAGTCGGACAGTTCGTGTTGGCGGTCGACCGTCGGATCTTTCGGGTTTCGACATTCAGACGAACGGAAAATGCTTCCATCTCTGGTTGACGCTTCCAGCGCACTGGCGCTCCCAGGCACTGGTCGCCGCCGCGGCAAGACGTGACATTGCGCTGACACCATCGACGACCTTCGCTGCCTCGTCCGGACATGCGCCGAATGCCGTCAGACTTGCGCTCGCAGCTCCGACACTGGATCAACTGGGTGCGGGCCTGCGCACATTGAGTGCGATCCTTCATGGCCGGGAAGACGATTCCGATTCGACCGAATGACGCCGGTGCGCTTGTCATGACTGTCCGCGGGCGACGAACGAATGGCCGGCATGCGGCGCAGTTACAGCCGATTTGGGAACGATCCGTGCTTACGTGTTGCTTTCGTCAAGACAGTGTTCGAGGATGACATGACGAATCAATACCTCCAGTCAGGCGCCTTGCCTGCGAATGCGGAGTCGGCCTTTTCGGCTTTCGCCACTCCACTTGTTCATGAAGCACTTACGCACGCCGCAAAACTTCAAACGGATCCGGATGCCGAGGGCATGCATGCGCTTCGCGTTGCCATGAGACGCCTGAGGAGCCTTTTCTGGGCATATCGGCCACTGCTCGACGACGCGTTCGACGATCAGCAACGGGCTATCTGCAAGTTCATCGCAACTGCCGCAGGCAACACGCGTGACTGGGATATTCTTGTCGAACTGCTGCGCGACCTCGGAGAAGACGAACTCGCCGACGTGTATTGGGCAAGACGTAGCGAAGCGTACGATTCAAGCAAGGAGACGATCTCGAACGCACGGATCGAAGGGGTCTTGACGGAGGCGCTCAAGGAAGCGAATCAGGAACTCAATACTTCAGCGCAACGCACGCCGCTCGAGAAGTTCGCCAGGAAGCGTGTGACCGTTGCGCGCTTGCAGTTGAAGAAAAGAATGATCCGCGCGACGAAGGCAAAACGTTCGGACTATGAGCGCTACCATGAAGTCCGCAAGGCGGGTAAGAAACTGCGCTATATGCTCGAATTCTTCGGGCCAGTCCTTCCGAAAAAGCAAACGAAGCACGAGAAAGCGCTGAAGCAATTACAAAAAAAGTTCGGCGAACTGAACGACGTAGTAGCCAGTCGTGACCTCATGCGGCTCAATCCGCCAGAGGAAACGTCCGGACTCAGCGCGCGCAAGGCGCTCAAATCGCTTGCGCGCGAAGAACGACGACGCCACCGGAAAGCAGAGCATCTCTTGTAGATAAAGAGAGGCGGCAAATCAATCCAGCGGTCTAGCTGAACATGTGTGGCTGACCTGGCGCTGTCCGTTCATATCTTCCAAGCCTGCTACTGCATCGAGCAAAGCAGCGCCACGCCGACTCCCGATAGCGCCGCGACACGGTGCATCCATGTTGTAGCGCGCCCTTGGGGGGCGACCAGGTTCCAGACGAAGCGCTCGCCGCCGCCGGACTTTCAGAAACAGATGCGGCGCGTCATAGGATTGTTGTCTAACGGGAAACACCGTGCGTTACGCGACCGGAATTGTGCGGCGATGAGGTGTTGCTTAGCATCCTTTCGGATAGGCGATTGTTCGCCTGTCTATCGCAGGCGATGCGCTCACACAGTTGAGCGCATCGCACAACAAAACCTAGTGCGGTCAAGAAAGGAAGTTCACGATGTCTTCACCTCGCAGCACCCCGCAGCGTGTGTCGCGGCGAAACATGCTGGTCGGCGGCGCTGCCGCGGCCGGCTCGATGGTCGCGGCAGCCTTGCCTGGCCCGGCGATGGCAGCGCAGTCCGCAAAGACGCCGTCCCCCGGCAGCGCGGCCGACAAGGCCTCGGGCAGCTATATCACGACGAAGGATGGCACCCGGCTCTACTACAAGGACTGGGGTGCCGGTCGCCCCGTCGTCTTCTGTCATGGCTGGCCGCTCAGTTCGGACAGCTGGGAATCGCAGATGATGCTCGTGGCATCGGCGGGATATCGTGCCGTCGCGCATGATCGTCGTGGCCACGGGCGTTCCAGTCAGCCCTGGCATGGCAACGAGATGAACACCTATGCCGACGACCTCGCGACCGTGTTCGAAACACTTGATTTGCGCGATGTCGTCCTCGTGGGCTTCTCCACCGGCGGCGGCGAGGTGGCGCGCTATCTCGGACGACATGGCTCCCGACGCGTCTCCAGAGTGGTGCTGGTGTCGGCCGTGCCGCCGTTGATGCTCAAGACCGCCGCGAATCCGCTAGGCCTGCCCATCGACGTGTTCGATAGCCTGCGGGCCGCCCAGCTCGCCAATCGATCTCAGTTCTACAAGGACGTGCCTGCCGGCCCGTTCTATGGCTTCAATCGTCCTGGCGCAAAGCCCTCGCAAGGCCTGATCGATGCGTGGTGGACCCAGGGCATGCAGGGCGGGCATAAGAACACCTATGACTCGATCAAGGCGTTCTCCGAAACGGACTTCACCGAGGACCTGAAAACGATCGATGTCCCCACGCTGATCATTCACGGTGACGACGATCAGATCGTGCCCATCGACGCCGCAGGACGAGCATCCGCGAAGCTGATCAGGAATTCGAAGCTGATCGTTTATCCCGGAGCGCCTCACGGCTTGACGGACACACACAAGGAGAGGTTCAACGCAGACCTGCTGGCATTCATTCAGAGCTGAAGTCGAAAGCGGCTGAGCGAGGCAGCTTCGGACACGCCATACCTTCCATCATCTGATCCATCGATTGAGCCGTTGCTCATGAAATGATGAATCGTGGAATGGTATGGCGACTCACACAGGTGCTTCATTTCAAATTCATCACGCATGCCTTTCAAATTTATGTTTAATTTTCCTGGAGAGCGTCTATGTTTTTATGGTGCGTTGTCCTTTGCGCACGATGCTGAGGCGGCATCGCGTTGGCGCTTCGTTCGGATCTCTTGAGCTTTCCTCCAACGATCGACGATGGAGAGTGAATCATGCGGATAGTTATCATTGGTGGCACCGGGCTGATCGGTTCGAAGACCGCTCCTATTCTGCGTCAGGCTGGCCATGACGTCATCGCTGCCTCACCGAGCAGCGGCGTCAACACGCTCACGGGTCAGGGACTCAAGGAAGTCCTCGCGGACACGCAGATAGTGATCGACCTCGCGAATTCGCCGTCGTTCGACGACAGCGCAGTGCTGGAATTTTTCGAAAAATCCGGCAGGAATCTCCACCCAGCCGAGGCCGAGGCAGGTGTCAAGCATCATGTCGCACTGTCGATCGTCGGGGCCGACCTGACGCCCGAAAACGGCTATTTCCGCGCGAAGGTTGCGCAAGAAAAGCTGATCGAGGCTTCTGGTGTTCCCTTCACGATCGTCCGTTCGACGCAGTTCTATGAATTTCTCGGCGGTATCGCCGATTCAGGCACGGAAGGGAACACCGTGCGGCTATCACCGGGCCCGTTCCAGCCCATTGCGTCCGACGACGTCGCTGCCTTTGTCGCCGATGTGGCGCTTGCCGTCCCGTGCAACGGAATCGTTGAAATCGCGGGTCCGGAACGCGCGCCGTTTGACGAAATCGTCGGCCGCTATCTGAAAGCGAAGGGCGACAAGCGAGAAGTCGTGCGTGACGCGCAGGCGCGCTACTTTGGTGGCCTCGTTGGAGAGCATTCGCTCGTGCCACTCGGCGAAGCGCGCATCGGCCGCATCGGATTCGATGAGTGGTTTCGGCATTCGCAGGGCAAGTCGTGATTCCCGCAGCAAGCGAATTTGAGGAACGCCTCGTAGATGAAAGCGAGCCGCTCGAAGCGAGCGTCGGGCATGATGGGCCAGAACGATGCGAACGATCGGATGTTTGATGACGACTCCGTATCCAGCTTCGAGCGCCGTCGAGCTATGTGCGCAATGACCTCAATCCAGCGCGCACTTCCTCGACAAACAGGTCCGGCTGTTCCCACGCCGCGAAGTGTCCGCCCCTGTCGAGCCGGTTGTACCAGATGAGGTTGTGATACGCGCGCTCTGTCCAGCTTCGCGGCGCCTGATAGTTCTCGCGCGGAAATACGCTCACCGCGGCGGGAACCGCCACATCGGCGGCGGCGAGGAAGTTGAAATGCGATTCCCAGTAGAAGCGCGCCGAGGAGACGCCGGTGTTCGTCAGCCAGTAGAGCGTGATGTCGTCGAGCACGTCGTCGCGCGTCATCGCACCTGACGATTCTCCGTTGACGGTGTGCCCGAACACTGCCGAAGTCAGCGCGGCAGCGGGCTGCACATAACCGTCACCGTGATCGAGCAGCCAGCCCGCCAGACCGATGGGCGAATCCGCGATGCCATACAGCGTTTGCGGACGCGTTCCCATTTCCAGCGCGTATGCGCGGCGTTTCCTCGCGGCGCTGGCGAGCTGGTCATACGCATGCTTCTCTTCATCGTCGAGGCCCACGGACGGCGCATCGCCGGCTTGCAGCGCTTTGGCGATATCGGCGGGAACGGTCGCCGGGAAGTTGACGTGAATGCCGAGCAGTTCAGGTGGCCTCTGCTTGCCCATTACGTTCGCCACCACGCCACCGAGATCGCCGCCTTGCGCCGCGAACTTGTCGTATCCGAGCCGTTTCATGAGAGTCACCCACGCGCGTGCGGTGCGCTCGGGTCCCCAGCCGGTAGTGAGTGGCTTGCCGGAGAATCCATAGCCCGGCAGAGAAGGAATGACCAGATGAAAAGCATCCGACGAACTCGCGCCGTGCGCGGTCGGATTGATCAGCGGATCGATGATCTTGAATTGTTCGATCACTGAACCGGGCCATCCATGTGTAACGATTAGCGGCATCGCATTCTCATGCTTCGAGCGGACGTGAATGAAGTGGATGTCGAGTCCGTCGATTTCGGTGATGAAATTCGGATAACCGTTCAGTTTCGCCTCGCACTTGCGCCAGTCGTAATCCGACGACCAGTGACGCGCGAGTTCCTGCATCATCGCGAGCGGCACGCCTTGTGAATCGTCAGACACGGTTTCGCGTTCCGGCCATCGGGTCGCCCTGATTCGTCGTCGCAAATCGATGAGTTGCGCCTCGGGAACGTTCACGTGAAGCGGACGAATCGCGTCCTTGTCGCCATTCGCGGCCTTCGTCACCGAAACAATCGATGATTCCTTTTCGGCAAAAGCGAGCTGACTCAACGATGCTGCCGCGACGCTGGCCGCCGCGGCCCCAACGAAGCGGCGGCGTGATGGTGACTGCGGAAGGGCTTTGTTATCTGACATGAGAACTCCTGAGGAGGAGGATGATGCTATCGACGCGTTTGGAGAAATGCGCGATTCAGCGCTTTACAACGATAGGTCTGCTCGCCTCGTTTTGCATTTGCAATACCCCGGTGTCCTGTTACTGACGATGTTCGAGTGCGGCGCGCGATTGGAAGTATTGAAGCGTGCAGTCGTATCCCGCACGTGTCGAAGACGAGGCGTTGTGTAAGCGCGCGTATCCGCTGGTGCGGTAGATACGTTGCGATACAGATGGGCCGTGCTGGCTCAGCCAGAATGAGTGGGCGGGAAGGGGTAGCTCTCGCTGCGGCGGCCGGCCCGAACTGAATCGCGCAAAGGGATTTCAGGCGCGCGACAATGTGTCGATGCCACGCCGGTCACGCAGGATCGCAAGCAACAGGGCCGTGATGCCGCACAGGGTGATGAGCGTCATCAGCGCACCCGGGCCTATATGGACCAGCACCCAGGCGCCGAGTGCCGGGAAGCCGAACACGCCGACAAAATACGAAGCGACGAACCATGTCAGCGCGGCGTGACGGTGGCCTGCATCGGAGTCGTTGACCACCTGCGTCTCGATCACCGGATAGACGAGTCCGAAGCCGGTGCCGAGCAACACCGCGCTCGCGGAATGAAACATTACGTGATAGGGCACCGCGAACGTCGCGAGGATGCCGAGCACCATGAGCGTGAGCAGGACTTTCGTCGCCGCCTCCCGGCGCGCACGAATCACGAATTGCCCGAGCAGCCAGCGCGTGGCGGCAACCGTCACGGCGTAGACGCTGAAGAACGTGCCCGCATGCGCGCCCGTGCCTTGCATGAGCGACATCTGGAAGGTCATCAGGCCCGAGAACACGCACGCGCCCAGCGCGATCATCACGATCGGATAGACTGCGCGCGTGTGGAATATCGCGTGAACATTGCGCAGCCCTTGTTTCTGAACTGGCGATAGTCGCTTGCACGGCGCAGTCCTGCCGAAGCTTTCCAGCATCAGCGCGCCGATCACGCAGAGGCCGCCGATCAGGTACAGCACGCTGTTGACGGGCCAGTGCCAGTAGCGGATCGTGAGCGCCGCGAGTCCCGGTCCGCCGGTCATGCCCGTCATCTGGAACGTACCAAGGCGCAGAAACCAGCGGCCACGATCGGAATCGCTCGTGCGCTCGGCCAGCGCCATCGGCGCGGCCAGATAGAAGGAGCCCCAGCCGAAGCCCATGAAAAAACCGGGCAGCACGTTCAGCGGGCTCACGCGCTCGACGAACCCGAAACCCGCCAGCCCCAACGCGATGAACAGTGCGGACAGCGCAGTCATGCGCGCGGCGCCGACGTGCCGGGCAAGCCAGCCGACGAGCAAGATGCCGCCAAAGGTGCCGAGCATCGCGCCTGCGAGCGCCTCTCCGGTATCGAGATCATTTCCGCCGAGGAGCTTGAAATGCATCGAGAGAAGAAAGGTTGCGCCATACCCGCAGGCGGTAAGCAAAGTACCGGTCAGCACGAGAAGAGCGCTGGATGCGTTCATGAGCGGCATCGACGAAAAAGTTAGCGCGACTGGATCAGTCTCCGACTCATGATCGCACGACGGCAAGGAACTTGCGGAGATCGAGGCGGCTCGAGGGATAGAGACAACTCCACGATTTAATACTCAGCTAACTTCACGCCAATACGCTGGCCTATATCGAAACGCTCCGGAAAGAGTCGACACGACTTTCCAGCGAATGACTCGATATGGATCGAGCGGTTCCTTGGAATACCTGGTAAATGCGCTGAACTCAATACACGTGCGCCGATCCGTTGCACCACGGCGGGCGACGTTAGCGGCCCCGCCAGAAAGCCGAGCGCAAACGGCATGATCGCGATGCCCGATGCAAGCGGCGACCAATGCAGTCCGGTTTGCAGATAGATGCCCTAAAGGAGGAAGAAAGCGCTGTTGCAATAAAACAGGAACGACAGCAATAGCCCGAGTGAAAAGGCCGGATTGCGGAAGAGCCGCAGATCGACCAGCGGATCACGGCGTTTTGCCTGAGCGTGGCGCTCGGTCCGGACGAACCACGCGCAAGCCGGCGCGACCAGCGCGGACATGACGAGCGTTCAGGCAGGCCATCCGGCCTCACGGCCATGCGTCAGCGGATAGATCACGAGCAGCAGCATCAGCGACAGTGGCATCACGCCCGCCATGTCGACCCGGGTCCGCACAGCGGGCCGGCTTTCGGGCAGGAAGTACCACGCTCCGATAAAGGCGAGCAGGCCGACAGGCACGTTGAGTAGAAAGATGCTGCGCCAGTCGAGTCCGAAAGGGGGGGACGTGATGAGTGCTCCGCCGCCGAGTTGCCCGGCGATGGCTTCACGCGCGCAGCGCTCGCCCCAACGCGTGCTCGCCTTTCGTACGAAGGTGCGCCTCTACCCGATGCACATCGTGCGTGACGAAGCCATGTTCGCGGCTCGGAATATCGAACCAGTCGCGATGCGCAAGCGAGTTACGGCAATCGTCCAGACCCGTCTGCCAATGTTCGCGCATCGTATCGAAACTGAACTCGAAGTCCTTCGAGCTGCCTTCGTACGACTTGTTCTTGTAGATCAGATGCACGACGTTGATCGAACTGCCGTCGGCGGCCGCTTTGGCGATACGGAAGATCGGGTCGGTCTTCGCGACATTCTCCGGCACATGCTTGAGCACTTCCTTGAGAAGCCGCGCGTGTTTCTGCCGGTCGGCGAGCAGGTCAGTGATCGCGCGTGTGCGGCTCGAGTACTGGATGTCCTTGGTGCGTTCTGAAATGTCGAGGAAATCAACGGGCGTCTTGCCGCGCGCGCTCCATAGATCGACCTGAAAAATCAGGGAATTCTTGTGCTCGGCCTCCGCGAGGATTTCGGTGAGCGGCGTATTCGACACGAGGCCGCCGTCCCAGTAGTACTCGCCGTCGATCTCGATAGCCGGAAAGCCCGGCGGCAATGCGCCCGACGCCATGAAATGCTCCGGCACCAGGCGGATTCTCGTATTGTCGAAATAGACGAGATTCCCGGTGCGCACGTTCACCGCGCCCACGGACACCCGAATCGGACCATCGTTGATGCGATCGAAGTCGGCGTAATTCAGCAGGGTGGCCTTGAGCGCCGCGGTGTCGTAATAGCTGACACGGGCGGGATCGAGCCGGTCGAGACCCGCGAGCGGCAACGGGATGCGCGGCACGAAGAAGCCCGGCTGGCCTTCCGCCAGAGCGCGTCCTGCCGCCCAGTTGCTGGTCCACTTGCGTACGAGCTCATTCAGGCCCGCGTACGGCAACATCAACGCGCCGGCATTCGCGACCCAGTCGCGCGGCCGGCAGATCGCATTCCAGAATCCGTGCAGCGCTCTCACGCGGTCCTCCGGCGCATTGCCGGCGATGATCGCTGTATTCAGCGCGCCGATCGACACGCCCGCAATCCACGTCGGCTCGATGCGCGCTTCGGCGAGACTTTCGACCACGCCGGCCTGATACGAGCCCAGCGCGCCGCCGCCCTGCAGAACGAGTGCTATCTCATCGTAGCGCGGCATCGCGAACTCATCGGACGGCCGGCTGATTTCCTTTAGTTCGTTGCGCATGGGTCACCCTTATTTCATTTCCCAGCCGTGGCTCACGATGATCGACTGGCCCGTCAGCGCGGACGATTCGAAACCCGCGAGAAAGGCCACGGTGTTCGCGACGTCTTCGACCGTGGTGAATTCGCCGTCGACGGTTTCCTTCAGCATCACGTTCTTCACGACGTCCTGCTCGGAGATGCCAAGTTCTTTCGCCTGCTCGGGGATCTGCTTTTCCACGAGCGGCGTGCGCACGAAACCGGGACACACGACGTTCGCGCGAACCCTGCGTGGACCGCCTTCCTTGGCGACGACACGGGCAAGACCCAGCAAGCCGTGCTTGGCCGTGACGTACGCCGACTTCAGCTTCGACGCTTCATGCGAGTGCACCGAGCCCATATAGATGATCGAGCCGCCGCGCTTGCTGTCGTACATGTGTCTGATAGCGGCCTTGGTGGTCAGGAACGCGCCGTCGAGATGAATGGCGAGCATCTTCTTCCAGTCGGCGAATGCGTACGCTTCGACCGGTGCGACGATCTGAATGCCCGCGTTCGACACGAGCACGTCGATGCTGCCGAGTTCCTTCACCGTGCGCTCGATGCCTGCGTTGACGGCTTCTTCGCTCGTCACGTCCATCGAGACGGCGATCGCCTTGCCGCCGCTTTCGACGATGCTCGCAGCTACCTTTTGCGCATTCGCGAGATTCAGATCGGCGATGACGACCGCTGCGCCCAGGCTCGCGAGCTTGCGCGCGCATTGCTCGCCGATACCGCTGGCTGCGCCCGTCACGAGCGCGACTTTGTCTTGCAGAGACATGTTGATTTCCTTTATCCGGATCAGACAGCGTGGAGGGAGGATTCCCGCGCGTGTTTCGCGTGTTGCGTGTTCTGCGCGAGATAGTCGAAGGCCACTTCGCCGATATCGAGCGTGAGATCGGCAATGACGTGGCGCGCGGCGACCACGCGCTTTACCGGCAGGTCGGCGACCGGCGCGAGCGCATGTGCGTGGAGTTCGAGGGCGGCGGGGCCGCTCCATGCACCGAGCACGGTGACGTCGCGCAGAAAGAAGCGCACGAGCTCGCAGACGCGCACGCTGCCGTCGACGTGCGGAATAACCTTCAGCAGATAGTTGGGCGTGTCGGCGAGCTTCGCGCGCTCCGCCTCGATGTTGAGCGCGTGATGCTTGTAGCCCATCGTGCCCGTCGCCACGCGTTGCGTGCCGTAGTCGAGCGTGCCGAGCAGCGTATCGTTACCGTCGACGCCGAGCGTCGGGCGCGCGAGCTTCTTCGGAAAGCCCCAGATTTCACGTCCGCCGGCAATCGGACCCTCGTCGTCGAGGTACATCGAGTGCGTGTAGTTCGCGAGGCGCCCGTCCATGTCGCGCACGGAAATCACCTGACCGCTTTTCCGTGTAGTCGCCGAAGCCCGACGAATCCGGCATGCGGATGAATTCATAATGGACGAGCGCGTTCTCGGGCCGCAGCGGCTCCGGCACGATGGCGCGTAACGCGTCCATATCGGTTTCGTAGGAGATGATGAAGTATTCGCGATTGCAGAACCGGAACGGCGGGCGCGGATAGGCCGGATTGTGAAACGGCATTGCGAAGGCGGACTGGCGGATGGAGTCGATGTCCATGTGATCTCTTCATGTGGGAGGGAAGGGAACCACCCGCGCTGCGCGTTTCATTCGCTGCGCGTGGAAGGCTTGGTGTAGTCATGTTGAGCCAGCAGAGTTAGCGCGGAATTATTTGTCGCTGCTAACGCCATGCTGGATAGCGCAGAACCACGTTACAGCGCACAGGGCGCCTGTCGCTCAAGTCGATGAAGGCGCTTTATCAGAATTCGCGATTGCGCCCGTCAATCTTTTGCTTGTTGTGGGAGAAGCCGCCAATTGAGAGTGGCATAGCCGGCTTGACGACGCAGGAGGGCGCGGAGGCGTGCGAGCACCTCGCGAACATCGAACGGTTTGAGTATGCAATCGTCCGCGCCAATATCGAGAATATGCACGCGCGCCTCAGGATCGCCGGATATGTTGAAGGTCAGTACCGGCACCTTGTTGCCCGACTCTCGCGACGCTCGGGGCAGTTCGAGAGCGCCGCCGCACATCAGGCCCAGATCGAGCAGGACAACAGTATAGTAAGCAGCGCCGATGGCGAGCCTGCCGGCGCGCGCGTCGCATGATATTTCTTCTGAGTTACGGCCTTCTGGCCGCCGTTCAAGAAATCTGGGTTCAGTCCAATAAATTCGGCCTCCGAATATATTCGATCAGTCATCCCAGAAGATGTGCCCGTTGCCGCCTGGGTTGATGCGATCAGTCGAGCAAATGTAGTGTAGATAGATCGATCGATTGCTTTAGTCTGTCCTGCCGAAATAGGACAGACATGTCGCAGGTCAGCCGATCAGCGCTGTCAGTGCAACAAGTTCGCGTTGCGTGGCGATGCCCAGCTTCGCGAATGCGCGCTGCTTGTAGGTGACGACGCTCGCTGGCGACAGAGCGAGCATGGCGCCCGCAGTTTTGGCCGTCTCGCCACCCCCGAGCAGTCTGGCCACCGAGCGTTCACGTTCGGACAGCACGGTGTGCCATTTGACCGACAATTCGCGCGATATGCGTGGCGTCGCCAACAGCCTCAAGTGAATGGACACGAGCGAGACCAGCAGGTCAGCGAATCCGGTAATGCGAGTTTTGTCTTCGTCGCTGAAACGACCCATCTCGGTTGAGCGATAGAGGCTGAGAAAGGCCGTGTTGTCCAAGTCCGGCACGATGATCGACAACTTGTCCACCAGGCCCGGTTCGAGAAAGAAACGCTCGTAATAGGTTTCGTCGAATTGGCGTTCGGGCATCAGCGAACGCATGACCGGTTTGGCTGACGGCGTGGCTCCGGAGGTGACGAACTCATGCACAAGCGGATCGTCGCGATAGCAGCCACCGACATATGCCTCCGTCAAACGTTCGCCGGCACTCTTGCGTCGGCTTGCGAACGCAGACAGTTCCGCATGGCGCGTCCTGACGTTGACCAGCACGCAATGATCGACATCAACCAGTCCTTGAAGCGCATCGATAAGGCCGAAGCCGAATTCGTTCGTGCCTGCCGCGCGAACACAATGGGAGAAGGGGAGGATGCCTGCACAGTCTCGCGCGTTCATAGTTAGCTCAGCCTTGAAAACGATGCCGTGTGATCGCGCTCGAAGAGCATGAGCCGATTGCCGGTTGAGCGCCGGGCGGCAATCGCGCGTGAGCAGTTCGGCTAGACTGTGCCGCAACAATTCGAAAGGATTAGCTCACGCAATTGAACTTAAAGAGTCAATACCTATATAAGTCCACTTGCATACCACTTATAGGGTGGACGCCATACTAAAGACCTCAAATCTGTGCGTCTTGTCGAATTATCCCTTCAGAGGTGACGATTTCGGCATAGGCGCGAGAATTACGTTCTTCGATTGGTTCACGCTGGTACTAGACGTGCCGCGACGCAAACAATGGCGCGAACGTTCAGCTCTGCAAGTCGGCACTCAACCCGCTGATCACACGAAGACTGCATCATTCACGCCTCGTCCGACCCGCTGAAGGGACAAGTTCATGATCGCCGTGCCTTTCATCGCGCTTGCTCTTGCTGTTCCCGCAGTGTGGTCACCGGCGGCGCGGTGGCTCGCGCCGAGCCTGCTCGCGGTTGGGTATGGCGCAGCATTCGTTAATGGTCAACTGGACCCGCTCGCCGCAGTACCGCTCGTGCTGTTGCTGGTGGCGGCGTATGCAGTCGGGCCGCATCGCAAAGAGTGGATGCGTTGTTTGGGTCACGCATTGTTCATTGCGCTGGCCCTTGCGTTGAGCATGCACTGGGTGCCGGGTTTCCATAACCCGCGCGTCATTGGACCCGAGCGTTTTACAGCGGATGCCGTGCCGTTCACAATGTTTCTGAATCTCGACAAGCCGCTCGTCGGTTTCTGGCTGCTGTTGGCTTTGCCCTGGACGCGTCCGCGCCACAAAGCGCTGACATCTTTGAAAGCGGGGATGGCGAGTTTGGCGGGCACGACCAGCGCCTGTTTGATTCTCGCGCTCGTGCTCGGAATCGTGAGATGGGAACCGAAGTGGCCTACGTCCACTTGGCTCTTCATGCTCAATAACCTGTTGCTCGTCACGCTGACTGAAGAAGCACTGTTCAGAGGCTATCTCCAGGGTGGATTGTCGCGGTTGCTCAAGCGCTTCGCTCACGCTGACATGATTGCGCTGTTCATTGCCGCGGCTGTATTCGGTCTCGCGCATTTTCCAGGCGGGTGGCATTGGATCGTGCTGACGAGCGTCGCGGGCATCGGCTATGGACTGGCGTATCGCTTCGGCGGCTTGCCCGCCGCGATCTTCGCGCACTTCGGGCTGAACGCGGCGCACTTCCTCCTTTTCACTTACCCGATGCTTCAGGCGCCCGGAGCGTCGTGAAGAAGCGAGTCAAGTGACGGAGCCGCCGGTTGATCGACCAGAGAGCAACGCTGGCGGGCCACGCGAGCGAGATGGAATTCGATGGAACGCTTGTTTCGCCCTTGGTAACTTGACATAACGAAAGTTATCAAACAAAAATTTGTCAGAGCTTTTTAGTAATGTCGGGTTTGAGCTCATTAGAAATGTCCGGTTTTGTCCCTTGAAGGCGCACGCTGAGCGCAAGCGTCTTCAAGGGGCTCCACCATGAACGAGCGTGGTTTCATCACGGCGACTATGCACGAACTCGAACGCATCAAAGTGATCGAGGCGGTCTGCGAGCATCGGCTGACGATGGTGCGGGCTGCCGAGCGACTGGGCCTGTGCGAGCGCCAGATCAGCCGTCTGGCTCGCCGCTATGCCGCGAGTGGTCCGGCGGGGTTGATCTCGGGCAAGCGCGGACAGCCGAGTAATCGCGAATTACCCGTCGACCTGCGCGCCCGGGCAATGGCGCTGGTGCGCGAGCGCTATGCCGATTTTGGTCCGACGCTCGCCTGCGAGAAGCTGCGTGAATGTCACAACATCGAGTTGGGCAAGGAAACGGTACGGCGCTGGATGCGCGATGCCGGGCTCTGGATTCCGCGCAAGCAGCGTCCACCGACGCTACACCAGCCGAGGAACCGCCGATCGTGTCTGGGTGAACTGATTCAGATCGATGGCAGCGATCATCGCTGGTTCGAGGATCGCGCACCGGCTTGCACGCTGCTGGTGTTTATCGACGACGCCACCAGCCGGCTGATGCTGCTGCATTTCACGCGCAGCGAGTCGACTTTCAGCTACTTCGAGGCCACGCGCGCGTACATCGAGCGCCATGGCAAGCCAGGCGCGTTCTATAGCGACAAGTTCACGGTGTTTCGCAATGCGCGCGCGGGCAAGACCGGCAACCCCATGACGCAATTTGGCCGGGCCATGTACGAGCTCAACATCGACACCTTCTGCGCCAATTCGAGCCCGGCCAAGGGTCGCGTGGAACGCGCGCATCTGACCTTGCAGGGTGCCGTGTCAGTAAAAACAGCTCGGCGGGCAGCAAACGGGGAAGTCGACGCACGCGCGCCCTGCCCGTTCGACCCTGCATCTTCAACACCGTGTGAGAGCAAAATCCTTGGATAGATACGACATCTGTATTTAGCCCGCACCCCGACATCTGTATTTGGCCGTGACATTTTCGAGTAAACGGCGGGGTCGAGGGCCAGTCATCGCCCATTTGAGGCAGCGCCCCGCGTCGCCCACCGGTGCGACGTTGTCCGTCCAATAGACGACATTCAGCCGGTGCCGATGAAGCCGCAGGCTACCGCTTTCAGATACTTGGCAAACCCGATTCGGACCCGTTCGCCCTGCTGGGGCAACTGGTCCAGAAGATGAAGCGGGCCTTAAACATGAAGCACCTACAAGCCAATGCTGGCCGCTTGCAAATCATGGACCTGATCGTTCGAGGCCGCGTTGAATGGAACGGCGATCAAGGCGCTAGTCAGCCAAGCGTGATCATCGACGGACGGCGCATCGAATGGAACGACCTCGGCGCGATGCTTTTGGCGTTCGAAGGATGGCAGTTCCGGCTTGAGATGCTTGACCCGAGCGACGAGGCTTGACGCCGGCGGGCGTTCGAGTTGTTGTTCGCCCATCTCGGGAGCAAGGAAAGCGCGTGGGGTCGTGCCGGCCCTGTCAGAACTCGTGATGCGTGAATCGTCCGGCGTTGTGGGCGCGAGTCCCGCTGGATAGCCGCACGCATCTCTGCGCGCATCGTCGCCCCTTGGCATGCTGCTGCTTTGCACAAAAGTTGACTTTCTCACGCTAAGGACTAACCCCGATGCAAGAAAGTATCAGTCCGCAGTGTTATTTTAAGTGGTGAGATGACACTGAAAGGGCTACTTTTCAGTCATGGCAAGACGCGATGAGACGCGCTGCGCAAAAGCACAAAAAGCCGTGGAGACGATGCATGACAGCAAACCGGGAGACGATCGCGCACAACGACGATGCCCGTCGCGCCAAAGCGACCGAGCCCGATCTGGAACTGGTCGCCGTCCCGCGCGATGAGTCGTTCAAGGTGTGGTCGCATGGCTATCCCTATCGCACCGTGCGCTGGCACTTTCATCCCGAGTACGAGATCCATCTCATCACCGCGACCACGGGCAAATACTTCGTCGGCGATCACATCGGCAATTTCGCGCCGGGCAATCTCGTGATGGTCGGATCGAATCTGCCGCACAACTGGGTCAGCAACGTTCCGGGCGGCGATCGCGTAGCCGAACGCTGCCTCGTGCTGCAATTCGATGCCGGATTCATCACGCGCGCGACCGAGGCTTTTCCGGAGTTCAAACGCATGGACCCGCTGCTCGATTCATCGCGCTGGGGCCTGCTCTTCACAGAGGAGACGGGCGCGGCCGCCGAACCGATCATGCGCGAGATGCTCGGCGCGCAAGGCATGCGGCGTATCGGGTTGCTGGCGGCGTTGTTCGAGTTGCTTGCCCACAGCGAGGAACCTCAAAGGCTCGCGAGCGCGGCATATCGCGCCGACCCCGACCGTTACGGCGAGACCCGCATCAATCATGTACTTTCATTCATCGGGAAGAATCTCTCGCAGGAGTTGCGCGAGACCGAACTGGCGGAGCTCGCCGGACAAAGCGCGAGCGCCTTCTCGCGGTATTTCCGCCGCCATACGGGCGTGCCGTTCGTCCAGTACGTGAACCGGCTGCGCATCAACCTGGCTTGCCAGTTGCTGATGTCGGATGAGCTGAGCGTCACCGATATCTGCTATCAGGTCGGCTTCAATAATCTTTCAAATTTCAATCGCCAGTTCCTGTTGCTCAAGCAGATGTCGCCGACGCGCTGGCGCACCTATCAACGGCTCAATGCCGCGAGCGCGGCTGATTCGAACGAACAGGTCGAGATGCCGGAAATCGCCGGCTAGTGTGCGGCGCAATGACGGCGTCGGGCATCCGATAACAGACTTCTTGAAAAGGATACCTAAGCTGTTCGAAAGCGCAAACGGTAGGCCAACACGGTAGTACGACACTCAAATCCCAAGAACTCGGAGACATGCAATGAAAAAGCTCTCAACCCAACTGGTCAGCGCGGGCGCGCTGAGTCTCGGCCTGTCGTGCAGCCTGCCGGCGCTGGCCGCGCCCAGCGGCACGGTTGCGTTCCTGATGCCCGATCAGGCCTCGACGCGCTACGAGCAACACGACTTTCCTGGCTTCAAGGCCGAAATGGCGAAACTTTGTCCGGATTGCAAGGTGCTCTATCAGAACGCCAATGCGGCCGTCGCGACGCAGCAGCAGCAGTTCAATTCCGTGATTGCGCAAGGCGCGAAGGTCATCGTCCTCGATCCGGTGGATTCCACGGCTGCCGCGTCGCTCGTCCATATGGCGCAGAGTCAGGGGATCAAGGTCATCGCCTATGACCGGCCCGTGCCGTCGACGCCGGCGGACTATTACGTTTCCTTCGATAACGAAGGCATCGGCAAGGCAATCGCCACGTCGCTCGTCGATCATCTCAAGGCGACGGACGTCGCGACCAGCAAGGGCGGCGTGCTCGAAGTCAACGGCTCGCCCACGGATGCGGCGGCGGGTCTCATCAAGAAGGGCATTCACACCGGTCTGCAAAGCGGCGGCTACAAGACCCTCGCGGAATACGACACGCCGGAATGGGCGCCGCCCAAGGCCCAGCAGTGGGTCAGCGGGCAGATCACGCGCTTCAGCTCGCAAATCGTCGGCGTGGTGGCGGCCAATGACGGCACCGCCGGCGGCACCATCGCGGCCTTCAAGGCGGCCGGCGTCAATCCCGTGCCGCCCGTGACCGGCAACGACGCGACCATCGCCGGCCTGCAACTCATCATCTCGGGCGACCAGTACAACACCATCCTCAAGCCGAGCGAGATCGTCGCGGCGGCGGCGGCGAAGGCGGCGGTCGGCTTTCTCTCGGGACAGGCGCCGAAGGGCGAAACCTCGCTCTTCAACACGCCGACGCAGTTGTTCAAGCCCTCGGTCATCACGGCGCAGAACCTGAAGGCCGAAGTGGTGGACAAGGGCTTCGCGAACGCAAAGGAGCTTTGCACGGACCGTTATGCGGACGGCTGCAAGAAGCTCGGCATCACGCACTGACCCGGACTGATCGCGGCGGAGCCCGGCTGCTCACGGGCTCCGCCGTACCCAAGAGGAACATCATGAATGCAATCCCCACTCCACACGCCGGGCGCGGCGAGCTGGTGCTGAGCCTGCGCGGCGTCTCGAAGCATTTCGGCGCGGTGTCGGCGCTCACCGACATCGAGCTCGACGTCCACGCCGGCGAAGTCGTCGCGCTGGTCGGCGACAACGGCGCGGGCAAATCGACGCTCGTCAAGATCCTCGCGGGCGTGCATCAGCCGAGCGCAGGCACGATCACCTTCGGCGGCAAGGAAGTCACGCTGTCGGATCCGGGCACGGCGCTCGACCTGGGTATCGCGACGGTCTTTCAGGACCTCGCGCTGTGCGAGAACCTGGATGTCGTCGCCAACATCTATCTCGGGCGCGAGCTCGCTCCCATGCGTCTCGACGAAGTGTCGATGGAAGTGCGCGCCTGGACGCTCTTGAACGAACTGTCCGCGCGCATTCCGAGCGTGCGCGACGTCGTCGCCTCGCTCTCGGGCGGACAGCGCCAGACCGTGGCAATCGCGCGTTCGCTGCTGCTCGACCCGAAGCTCATCATGCTCGACGAGCCGACGGCCGCGCTCGGCGTCGCGCAGACGGCCGAAGTGCTGAACCTGATCGAGCGCGTCCGCGATCGCGGCCACGCGGTCATCATGATCAGCCACAACATGGAGGACGTGCGCGCGGTCGCGGATCGCATCGTGGTGCTGCGGCTCGGCCGCAACAACGGCATCTTCTATCCCGATTCGTCGAACGCGGAGCTGGTGGCCGCGATCACCGGCGCGACCGAGAACGCCGTATCGCGCCGCGCCGGACGCCGTCAGGCTCAACAGGACGCATGAAACAGGACATCGGGTAAAGGATCGATCATGAGCAAGCACACTACGGGCAGCGCGCCGCCCGATACGCAAAGCGCGCCCCAGCCTTCCACCCTGCTCGACCGCAGCGACGTCCGCGTCAAGCACGCGAGCGGTGTCGGTGAAAGCGTTTCCGCGTTCGTCGACCGCGTGCGTTCCGGCGATCTCGGATCGCTGCCGGTCATCGCGGGTCTCATCATCATCTGGACCGTGTTCACGAGTCTGAACCCGGTGTTTCTGTCCGCCAACAATCTCGTGAACCTGTTGTTCGATTGTTCGACGGTTGGCGTCATTTCGCTCGGCATCGTCTGCGTGCTGCTGGTCGGCGAGATCGATCTGTCGGTGGGCTCGATGAGCGGCTTCGCCTCCGCGCTCGTCGGCACGCTGTGGGTCAATGAAGGCTGGCCGGTGCTGCTCGCGTGCGTTGCGGCAATCGTGGTGGGCGGCGCGATCGGCGCGCTGTACGCGTTGCTGCTCAACCGGCTCGGCATGCCGAGCTTCGTCTCGACGCTCGCGGGCCTGCTCGCGATTCTCGGGATGCAACTCTATGTGCTGGGCGCGAGCGGCTCCATCAACCTGCCGTATTCCACGACGATGGTGGACTTCGGACAATTGATGATCATCCCCGCGCTCGTCTCGCATGTGCTGGCGCTGCTGCCCGGCGTGACGATCCTCGTGCTCGGTCTGCGCACCCGCGCACGCCGTCAGGCCGCGCGGCTCTCCGCGCCGTCGATGGGCGGCCTGCTGGCGCGGGCCGTCGCGATCACCGTGTTTCTGGAGATCGTCGTCGCCTATCTCAACTCAGGGCGCGGCGTGCCGCTGATGTTCGGCGTCTTCCTCGGCCTCACCGTGCTCATGGACTACGCCCTGACGCGCACGCGCTGGGGCCGTTCGATGAACGCGGTCGGCGGCAACCGCGAGGCGGCGCGGCGCGCGGGCATCAAGGTCGCGAGCATCTATACGAGCGCGTTCGTGCTGTGTGCGAGTTTCGCCGCGCTCGGCGGCATACTCACCGCCGCCCGCCTCGCCTCCGCGAGCCAGCAGGCCGGCACCGGCGACGTCAACCTGAACGCCATCGCGGCGGCGGTGATCGGCGGGACGAGCCTGTTCGGCGGCCGCGGCAGCGCATATTCGGCGGTGCTCGGGATCATCGTGATCCAGTCGATCGCAAGCGGCCTCACGCTGCTGAATCTCTCTTCTTCGTTGCGCTTCATGATCACCGGCGCGGTGCTGGCCATCGCGGTGATCGTCGATTCGCTCGCCCGGCAATCTCGCGTGTCGCACGGTCGCGCCTGAGCGGACCCCCACAGGAGAATCGTCAATGTCAGTATCCATCGCGGGAAAAGTGGCCGCCATCACCGGCGCGGCGTCGGGCATCGGCCTGGAGTGCGCGCGCGTCCTGATCGAGGAAGGCGCGAAGGTCGTGCTGATCGATCGCGCTCAGGACCGGCTCGCGGCCTGCTGCGCGGAACTGGGCGCGAACGCGCTGCCTTTGTCCGTCGATTTGCTCAAGCCGGCCGAAGTCTCGGCGATCTTGCCGAAAATTCTCGATCTCGCCGGTGGCCTCGACATCTTTCACGCCAACGCGGGCGCGTATATCGGCGGCGAAATCGTGGACGGCAATCCGGACGAATGGGATCGCATGCTGAACCTGAACATCAACGCGGCGTTCCGCTCCGTGCACGCCATACTGCCGCATATGGTCGGGCAGAAATCGGGCGATATCGTGTTCACCAGTTCGATCGCGGGCATCGTGCCCGTCGTGTGGGAGCCGATCTACACCGCATCCAAATTCGCCGTGCAGGCGTTCGTGCACACCACGCGGCGTCAGGTCGCGAAACATGGCGTGCGCGTGGGCGCCGTCGCGCCCGGCCCGGTCGTCACCGCCCTGCTCGACGACTGGCCGAAAGCCAAGATGGAGGAAGCGCTCGCCTCCGGGAGCCTGATGCAGCCGCGAGAGGTCGCCGAAGCCGTGCTCTTCATGCTGACGCGTCCGCGAAACGTGACCATTCGCGATCTCGTGATCCTGCCCAACAGCGTCGATCTGTGACCACGCATCGGGCGGGCGATGGCCCCTCCCCGTCATGACCCAACTCCAACCACGGACAGAGAGATGAACGCAAGCAACCCGAGCGCCGGCGCACGCCATGTCATTGGTGTCGACGTGGGCACCGGCAGCGCACGCGCCGGAATTTTCGATGCCGCTGGCAATATGGCCGCCTCGGCGAAAAAGGACATTACGCTGTTCCATGAGAGCGGCGCCATCGTCGAGCAATCGAGCGGGGAAATCTGGAGCGCCGTCTGCCATGCCGTGAAGGAAGCGCTCGCGCAGGCGGCGATCGCGCCCGAGTCCGTCGCCGGCATAAGCTTCGACGCAACCTGTTCGCTCGTCGTGCTGGGCGATGGCGGCATGCCGCTGCCCGTGGGACCGTCGGAAGAGGCCGAGCGTGACATCGTGGTCTGGATGGATCATCGCGCGCTCGAGCAGGCGGCGCGCATCAACGCGACGGACCACGCAGTGCTGAAGTTCGTCGGCGGCAGAATCTCGCCGGAAATGGAAACGCCGAAGCTCCTGTGGCTTCTGGAAAACCGGCCGCGAACCTTTAACGCCGCGTGGCAGTTCTTCGATCTCACCGACTTTCTAACATGGCGCGCGACCGGCGATCTGTCGAGGTCGGTCTGCACCGTGACCTGCAAATGGACCTATCTCGCGCATGAGCGGCGCTGGGACGACAGCTATTTTCGGACCATCGGACTCGGCGCGCTGGCGGACGAGGACTTCGCGCGCATCGGTCAACAGGTGGTCGACCCGGGCACCCGACTCGGCAACGGCCTCACCGAACGTGCCGCCGCGGAGCTCGGCCTGATCGCCGGTACGCCGGTCGGCGCGGGTGTGATCGATGCCCATGCAGGCGGCATTGGCACCGTCGGCGCGCAAGGGAATCCAGAGTCCTGCCTGGCCTATGTATTCGGCACCTCGTCATGCACGATGACGACGACCGCGGAGCCGGTCTTCGTGCCCGGCGTCTGGGGGCCCTACTTCTCGGCGATGGTGCCGCAGGCCTGGCTCAACGAAGGCGGTCAGTCGGTCGCCGGGGCCGCGATCGAGCGCCTGCTCGCGATGCATCCCGCCGCCGCCGACGCCGGGAGGCGCGCGCAAGAGCGCGCCGAATCGCTTCCTGGCATGCTTGCCGGGCTCGCGGCCCAGGCGTCCGGAAGCCTGTCCGACGCGGTCAAGCTCGCGGACGGCCTGCACATCGTCCCCGAGTTCCTCGGCAACCGTGCGCCTTTCGCCGATCCGCACGCGCGCGCGGTCATCGCCGGTCTCGGCATGGAAACCGGCCTCGACAGTCTGATCGCGCTATATATCGCCGGCGTGTGCAGCATCGGTTACGGGCTGCGTCAGATCATCGAAGCGCAGGCTCAGGCCGGCGCGCCGATCGAGCGGGTGATGATCAGCGGCGGCGCGGGCCGGCTCGATCTGGTCCGTCAACTGCTCGCCGATGCGACCGGCAAGCCGGTGCTGGCCACCCAGGCCGAGGAGCCCGTGCTGCTCGGCGCTGCAATGCTCGGCGCCGTGGCGGGCAGCCTGTTCGACGACGTTCGCTCGGCGATGAGCGGCATGGCGCGCGTCAAGGAGACCTACTCGCCGGCAACCGGCGACCTCGCGCAATTGCACGATGCGCGATATCGCGCATTCATCCGCTTGCAGGCTTGCGCGCGGGAGATTCGCGAGGGTTAGTGCTGGCGTGGCGTGGTTAGTGGATCGAAGAGCCGCTGACACAACGATCGAGTCAAGTTCTCGTTTTATTGCCGCGCACGAAATGCAGCCCGAGCCGTGCTGCCATCGAGAGCATCGCAAGACTGATCGTCACGACGAGCATCAGCAGGTCGCTTTCCGACTGACGCATCTGCGCAATCGGCATCCTAATCGGATCCATGCGCTCGAGGCCGACATCGCATTAGTATCATTTCGCGCGCCTGCGCTTCCCCTTTAGAACACTCAGCGTTCGTGCGAGTGGAAAGCGTTCCGCCGCTTATTCCGCCGGCCCCGACAGCGGCCTGGTCGCCATCGCGCGCGTCAGGCCATGAGCCGGACGGCGCACGGCCACATCGAACGGATTAATTTGCGGTCCGAGCGCCTGCGCCTGGCGCTTCAGGAGTTCGACCACCATCGGCAGGCGGTCTTCGCCCAGGCGCGTTGACAGCGTGCCGACGCTCAACGCGCCGACCGCAAGCCCCGAGCGATCGAGGATCGGCACCGCGACGCCCGCCATGCCATCGATCAGCCCGCTGTTGCGCCCCGCGTAGCCTTGCGCGCGCACGCGCTCGATCTCGGTGCGCAGATAGACCTCGTCGAACACGCCATAGTTATGCAGCCGCGGCACGTTGAAGCGGATGATCTCCTCGCGCTCTTGCTGGGGTTGAAACGCGAGAATCGCGAGGCTGCCCTGCCCGACGCCCAGCGCCACGCGCCCGCCCACATCGCCGGTGAACGAGCGGATCGGGAACGGGCCTTCGCACATGTCGAGACATACCGCATCGAAGCTGCTCTTCACGAGCAGGAAGATGGTGTCGCCGAGACTCGCGCATAGCCGCAGCAACGCGGGCCGGCATAGCGTGCGCATCCGGCTCGGGTTGCCCGCCTGCGCCGCCAGCGAAAAGAAATCGACGCTCAGCCGATAACGCTTGCTCCCTTCGTCCTGTTCGACCACGCCTTCCGCGATCAGCGCATGCAGGATGCGATGCACGGTGGCCTGCGTCAGTCCCACCGCCTTCGCGAGCGCGGTGACGCGGCTACCTTCGGCCTGATCCGCGCCGAGCGCGCGAATCACGGCGAACGCACGCTGGAGCATGCCGACGCCCGGCGCGTCCGGCGCCTGCGTTCCGTTTCCTTCGTCAGAAGCCTTCATCTTCGCCTCGTGTATTCCATTCAACGGAATGTCCGCGCTCTGCATTTCTTCGCCCCTATTCGACCCGATTCAGCCGCGTTGCGCAATCTAAGGGATAACCCAAATCACGTTCATCGAAATAATTTCCCTTCTGGCGCTGCAAGAATTCCATTGTTCGAAATATATGGGCAAGTTTCACTCATCCAATGGAATTTGAAATTGACGCAATGAAATATGGCTAGCTAGAGTCGGTTCATCGGAATCAGTCGCACACAGGCGGCGCGCGACGCGCCGAAGGGGCAGGCCATGTCGTTCCTCACGTTGACCGATCTGTCGAAGTCGTTCGGCGATCTGCACGCCGTCGCCGACGTCAATCTGTCGGTCGAGAAAGGCGAATTCGTCTCGCTGCTCGGCCCTTCGGGCTGCGGCAAGACCACGACCTTGCAGATGATCGCGGGCTTCATCGAAGCGACGCGCGGGCGCATCATGCTCGACGGCCGCGACATCACGCACATGCGCCCCAACCGGCGCGGCCTCGGCATCGTGTTTCAGAGCTACGCGCTCTTTCCGCACATGAGCGTCGAGCAGAACGTGAGCTTCGGGCTGGAAATGCGCGGCATCGACAAGAACGAGCGCCGCGAGCGCGTGCGCGACGCGCTTTCGCTCGTGCGGCTCGACAAGTTCGCGCATCGCTTTCCGCGCGAGTTGTCGGGCGGGCAACGTCAACGCGTGGCGCTCGCGCGCGCGATCGTCATCGCGCCGCCCGTGCTGCTGCTCGACGAACCGATGTCCAACCTCGACGCGAAGCTGCGCGAGGACATGCAGTTCGAGTTGCGCGGCATTCAACGCAAGATCGGCACGACGACGATCATGGTCACGCACGATCAGTCCGAAGCGCTGTCGATCAGCGATCGCGTCGTCGTGATGGAAGCGGGCCGCATCACGCAGGTCGATACGCCCTATCGCGCGTACGAGCGTCCCGAGACGAGCTTCGTGTCCCAATTCATCGGCAAGGCCAACATGCTGCGCGGCACGATCGTCGCGCGCGACGGCGACGCCATTCGCATCGATCTCGGCCACGATCTCGCGGAGACCGGCTCGACTTCGCAGCTTCCGGAACGCGAGCGCGCGATCGGCGTCGGCGATGCGGTCACCGTGTGCATCCGCCCGGAAAAACTGAGGCTCGGCGCGGCGGGCAGCGGACGTCTGCCGGGCCGCGTGACGAGCCGCTTCTTTCTCGGCAGCCAGTGGCTTTACCGGCTCGACAGCCGCGCGGGCGAAATGCTCGTGTGCTGCCAGAATCACGGCGACGAGCCGCTCGACGAAGGCGCGCAAGTGGGCATCGACTGGAACACAGAGTCGATCCGCTTCATCCAGCAGGAGGCCGCCCGTGGATAGCACGCTGCGTTCTTCCGAATCTGCGTCGACGGCGGAATCGAACAGCGCCCGGCGTGCGCCGTGGCATGCGTATCTGCCGCTCTGGATGATGAGCGCGCCCGCGCTGCTGCTTTTTGCGGTGCTCGTGATCGTGCCGCTCGCAATGACGCTCGCGCTCACGTTCTATCGATTCGATCCCGCGATCGGCCCCGTCGCCGCGTTCGATCTGCATAACTACGCCGAAGTGCTCGGCTCGTCGTACTTCCACACGATCTTCGCGCGCACGTTCGGCATCGCCGCGCTGGTGACCTTGCTGTGTGTCGTGATCGGCACGCCCGAGGCGTACATCCTGTCGCGCATGGGCGATCCCTGGCGCTCCATCTTCCTGCTGGTGATTCTCGCGCCGCTGCTGGTTTCGGTCGTCGTGCGCGCGTTCGGCTGGAGCATGCTGCTCAACGTGAACGGGCTCGTGAATCAGCTGCTCGGCGCGTTCGGCTTCGGTCCGTACAAGCTGCTCTATACGACGTTCGCGATCGTCATCGCGCTGGTTCACGTGATGCTGCCTTTCATGGTGATTCCGGTGTGGACCGCGCTGCAACGTATCGATCCGCAGACGGAAAACGCCGCGCTCTCACTGATGGCGTCGCCCGCCGTCACGCTGTGGCGCATCGTGCTGCCGCAACTCGTGCCGGGGATTCTGTCGGGCAGTCTGATGGTGTTCGGCCTGTCCGCGAGCGCCTTCGCGATTCCGGGCCTGCTTGGCGGACGCCGTCTGAAGGTCGCGGCCACGACCGTCTACGACCAGTTCCTCAGTTCGATGAACTGGCCGCTCGGCGCGACCATCGCGGTGCTCTTGCTCATCGCCAATCTGGTGGTGATGCTCACTTATTATCGCGTGCTCGAGCGGCGCTATACGCGCAGCATGGGCTGAACGAGGCGATCCATCATGCGCAAAAACGGTCCCGTCGCGCTGGCGTTCCACACGATCGTGATCCTTTTCGTGCTGGCGCCGCTCGTCATCGTCATGCTGGTCGCGTTCACGCCCGAAGAAACGCTGACGCTGCCCACGCACGGCCTCTCGCTGCGCTGGTTCCGCGCGATTCTCGATTATCCCGACTTCATCTCGGCGTTCTTCAACAGCGTGAAGCTCGCGTTCGCGTCGGCGACGCTGTCGCTCGTGATCGCCTTGCCCGCCGGACTCGCGATCGGCCGCGCGCGCTTTCCGGGGCGCGGCTTCCTGAACGGGCTGCTGCTCTCGCCGCTCGTGATTCCAGGCCTCGTACTCGGCATCGCGATGCTGCGCTTCTTCGCGATGATCGGCGCGACCGGCTCGTTCGCGTGGCTGATCCTCGCGCACATGGTCGTCATCACGCCGTTCGTGATGCGGCTCGTGCTCGCGTCGGTGAGCGGCATGGACCGCAGCATCGAGCACGCCGCGGCGTCGCTCGGCGCGAGTGCGTGGACGACCTTCCGCCGCGTCACGCTGCCGATGATCCTGCCCGGCATCACCGGCGGCTGGCTGCTCGCGTTCATCAACAGCTTCGACGAGCTGACGATGTCGGTCTTCGTCACGTCTCCGCAAACGGTCACGCTGCCGGTGCGCATGTACATGTACGCGACCGAATCGATCGATCCGATGATGGCGTCGGTCTCGGCGCTCGTCATCTTCATCACCGCGGGCGCGATGCTGATTCTCGACCGCGTGTACGGGCTCAACCGCATTCTGATCGGCCAGCACTGAACCCACACTCATGAGCACCGCCACGATTCATCATGCGCCGCAGTTCGTTCGTCTCGATGAGACCGATCGCGCACGCATTCCCTTCGTTCTCGATGGCGTGCCGGCCGAAGCGCTCGCGGGCGATACGCTCCTGACCGCCATCCTCATGCAGCAACGGCATGTCCGGCATAGCGAATTCAGCGGCAAGCCGCGCGCGGGCTTCTGCCTGATCGGCGCGTGTCAGGACTGCTGGGTGCGCGGCGAGGACGGCAAGCGCATGCGCGCATGCTCGACGCGCATCGAAGCGGGCATGCGCGTCGTCACGGAGGACGCGCGATGACCGGCGCGCACCGTGTGGTGATCGTCGGCGCAGGACCGGCCGGCATTCGCGCGGCGGAAACGCTCGTCGCGGCAGGGTTGCGGCCGGTCGTCATCGATGAAAACGCGCGCTGGGGCGGTCAGATCTATCGGCAGCCGCCTGCCGACGCGGGCTTCAAACGCAGTGCAGCGACGCTCTACGGCTTCGAGGCGAAGAAGGCCGAAGCCGTGCACAGCGCCATGGCGAAGCTGCTGCCGAAGATCGACTACCGCCCCGACACGCTCGCGTGGGCGTGCGAGCAGAACCGCCTCGACACCCTTCACGCGGGACGCGAGGCGAGCGTGCCGTTCACGCATCTGATCATCGCGAGCGGCGCGACGGATCGCGTCGTGCCGGTCCCCGGCTGGACGCTCGCGGGCGTCTTCACGCTCGGCGGCGCGCAGGTCGCGTTGAAGGCGCAAGGTTGCGCGATCGGTTCGCGTGTCGTGTTCGCGGGCACCGGGCCACTCCTGTATCTCGTCGCTTATCAATACGCGAAAGCGGGCGCGCGGGTCGCGGCCGTGCTCGATACCAGCCCGTTCTCGCGTCAGGTCGCCGCCGCGCCGCGCCTGTTGAACCAGCCTGCGACGTTCGCCAAGGGCCTGTATTACGTCGCATGGCTGCAGGCGCATGGCGTGCGTATCGAACGTGGCGTGACGCTCGATAACATCGACGGCGACGATGCCGTGCGCGGCATCCGCTGGCGCACGCATCGCGGCGCGCCTCGCACCCTCGACTGCGATGCCGTCGGCATGGGCTTCGGCCTTCGCCCCGAAACGCAGCTCGCGGATCTCGCCGGATGCCGCTTTCGCTTCGACGCGCTCAATCGCTGCTGGCTCCCGGAACGCGACGCGGCGGGCCGCAGTTCGGAACCCAACGTGTACCTCGCCGGCGACGGCGCGGGCATCGCCGGTGCGGACGCCGCCGAACTCGCGGGACGGCGCGCCGCGCTGGCGCTGATCGAAGACATCGGCATCACGACGCACGAACGCGCTCAGCCCGATGCAAGGAAGCTCGAACGCGAACTCGAACGCATTGCCGCTTTCCGTGCAGGCATCGAGCATGCATTCGCACCGCCCGCGAACGCCGCGCAGGACTGGCCCGACGACATGACCGTGTGCCGCTGCGAGGAAGTGAGCGCCGGCACCATGCGCGCGTGCATCCGCAGCGGGCTCGCCACGGAAGTCAACCGGCTGAAGGCGCTCACGCGCATTGGCATGGGCCGCTGTCAGGGCCGCATGTGCGGCGAATCCGCCATTGCGCTGCTCGCCGCGGAAACCGGCAAGCCGCTCGCCGTTGTCGGCCGTCTGCGCAGCCAGGCGCCCATCAAACCCATCCCGATCACACCGATGCTCTACGACGACGGCGTGCAGGTGCAGCCCGAGGAAGCCCACGATGAGTGACGCGCGCCCGGGTGTGAGTCACTACGATGTGGTGATCGCGGGCGGCGGGCTCGTCGGCTCGTCGACGGCGCTTGCGCTTGCCAACGCGGGCATGCGCGTCGCGCTGATCGAACGGCGCTTTTGCGGCGCGCAGGCGAGCGGCGTGAACTACGGCGGCGTGCGCACGCAGGGACGCACGGAAGAACAGTTGCCGCTCGCCGTGCGCGCGCGGCGCGTGTATGGCCGCCTGCCCGAGCTGATCGGCATCGACGGCGAGATGGTCATGTCGGGTCATCTGCGTCTCGCGCGCTACGAAGCCGATCTCGACGTGCTCGATCGATGGTCCGCGATGGCGCGCGAACACGGCGTTCAATCGCAGGTGATGAGCGGCGCCGCATTCCGCAAGCGCTATCCGTGGCTCGGAACTGCGGCGATCGGCGGCTCGCTCTGCCCGAGCGACGGCCACGCGAATCCGCGTCTCGTCTCGCCGGGTTTCGCGCATGCCGCCCGGCGCGCGGGCGCCGAGGTGCGCGAGCAGACCGAGCTTGCCGACATCGTCTTCGACGGCACGCGCTTTCAGATGCGCGCGGGCAATGAACGCATCAGCGCCCACTGGCTCGTCAACAGCGCGGGCGCGTGGGCGAATCGCATTGCGGGAAGTTTCGGCGAAAGCGTGCCGATGAAGGCCATCTATCCGAACATGTGGGTGACCGAGCCGCTGCCGCTCTTTATCGGGCACAGTCTCGGCGTGGTGGGCGGCGGCATCTATGCGCGGCAGGTGGAGCGCGGTAACTGCGTGATCGGCGGCGGACGCGGACATGGCGATGGCGAGTACGCGCAGCCATCGACGGCGACGACGCGTGCCGTGATGCGCGACGCGTGCGCCCTGCTGCCCGCATTGCGCGATGCGCTTCTGATTCGCACGTGGAGCGGCGTCGAGGGCGAGACGCCCGACAACAATCCGGTCATCGGACCAAGCCGCACCACGCCGCGCCTGCTTCATGCTTTCGGATTTTCGGGCGGCGGCTTCCTGCTTGCGCCCGGCGTCGGCGAAGTGCTCGCCGAGCTCGTCACGCAGGGCGAAACCAGCACGCCGATCGAGGCCTTTTCGATCGGACGGTTCAGTTCGATGCCACTTTCCGCCATCCCCCAGTCATAACAAGGAAAATTCCCGATGAAGCTGCCCCGCACACTCGTTTCGCTCGCCACGCTCGTTGCACTCGGCGCGTCGTCTTACGCCTGGTCGCAGAGCAAGACCATCTACATCGGCATGAACGGCGGGCCGATGGAAAAGGCCTACACGAGCCAGGTCCTGCCCGAC
Organism: Caballeronia sp. NK8; assembly: GCF_018408855.1. Taxonomy (GTDB): domain Bacteria; phylum Pseudomonadota; class Gammaproteobacteria; order Burkholderiales; family Burkholderiaceae; genus Caballeronia. The sequence goes on from NZ_AP024325.1 coordinate 696,059, forward strand.
TTCGAAAAGGCCAACAACGTAAAGGTCGTCGTGGTGCCGGGCACATCGTCCGACGTACTCGCAAAGCTGCTCGCGAACCGCAACAGCCCGCAGATCCACGTCGCCTTCCTCGATGACGGCGTGATGGCGCGCGCCGTCAGCATGGGCGTGTGCCAGAAGCTCGACGATGCGCCCGTGCTCAAGGAGCTGTATCCGTTCGCGCGCCTGAAGGATGACATGGGCGCGGGCGTGCAGCTCGGCATGACCGGCATCGGCTACAACACGAAGCTCTTCAAGGAAAAGGGCTGGGCGCCGCCTGCCTCGTGGCTCGATTTCGCCGATCCGAAGTACAAGGGCAAGGTCGTGTTCCAGTCGGCGTCGAGCAGCACCTTCGGCCTGCATGGTTTCCTCGCGCTCAACCGCTTGTGGGGCGGTAGCGAGAAGAACGTCGAACCCGGCTTCAGCAAATGGGCAACGACGGTCGGTCCGAATGTCGTCGAATACATTCCGAACTCGGCGAAGCTCTCGGAAATGATCACGACGGGCGAAGCCGGCCTCTTCCCGCTCACGCCGACCGCCATCGGCGATCTCAAGGACAAGGGCCTGCCGGTGGCCTACGTGGCGCCGAAGGAAGGCGCTGTGCTGCTGCTCGTGGATGTGTGCGTCGTGAAGAACAATCCGGACCCGGCGCTCGCGCAGAAGCTCGCGCAATACCTGTTGTCCGCGCCCGCGCAGACGAAGGCGGCGGAGGCCGGCAAGCAGATTCCCACCAACACGCAGGCGAAGATGACGCCGGACATGGAGAAGAATCTTGGCGACCTGAACGCGCTCGTGAAGAAGGTGACCGTGGTGGACTGGGACTCGATCAACGCGAATCGCGCGCAGTGGGATCAGCGATGGAATCAGCAGATCGAGAAGTAAGGCATCGTCTGCCGGATTCGCACTGACATCGGGCAGTGCGATCCGGTGTCTTCCTCGAACGACACGACCGACTGGTATCACCGACTGACGACCGGCCCCGACGAGCGAGGCATATCCGACTCGTCGGGGCGTCCTGAGAAAAATAATCACTGAATGCGACGTAATCGGGAGTTTTTTGCGTCATCACCTCCCGCTTCGATATTGGCGATCGCGACGGTTTCGTAGGATTGAGATACCGGATTCAAGCGGTTTCTCTGCACCTCCTACTCGAGATCAATGCCATGCGCTTCCGCCCTGCTGCTTCATGCCTCCCGTCCTGCCTGCTATCGGCGACGTTGCTTGTGCCGTTCGTTCACGCTCACGCCGATGTCGCGGTCAGAATCGGTCAGGTCTCTCCACTGACGGGCGAGCTTGCTCACATTGGCAAGGACGATGAGAACGGCGTGCGCCTCGCCATCGAAGATCTGAACGCGAAAAAAGTACGCATTGGCGGTCAGACGATCACATTCGAACTCGATTCACAGGACGATGCCGCCGACCCGAAAACGGCCGTGACCGTGGCACAGAAACTCATCGATGATCGCGTGGCGGGTGTCGTCGGACACGCGAATTCGGGCACGTCCATCCCCGCATCGCGTATCTATGCCGATGCCGGCATCCCGATGATCACGGAGTCCGCCACCAACCCCAAGCTCACGGCGCAGGGTTTTCAGTCAGTGTTTCGAATGGTCGCCAACGATGTGCGTCAGGGCACGGTGATCGGCACTTACCTCGTACGCGATCTGCACGCGAGCAAAGTCGCCATCGTCGATGACCGCACTGCCTACGGCCAGGGTCTCGCGGACGAGGTCGAGAAGGCAGTGAAAGCAGCGGGCGGCACAGTCGTCGCGCGCGAATACGGCACCGACAAGACCACCAACTGGATGAGCGTGCTCACGACCATCAAAAGCGCGGCGCCCACGGGCATCGTCTTCACGGGCGGTGACACGCAGGCGGCGGCCTTCGCGCAGCAGGCGCAGAGGCTTGGCATCAAGGCCAAACTCATCGCCGGCGATGAGGCCTGCACGCCGCAATACATCACGCTCGCGGGACAAGCCATGAATGCCGACAAATACTGCACGCTCGCCGGCGTGCCACGCGCGCAGATGCCGGGCGGCGAGGCATTCTTCAAGCGCTATCAGCAACGCTTCGGCGTCCCCGTGCAACTGTATGCGCCCTACGCCTACGATGCCGTGATGGCGATGGCCGCTGCCATGCAAGCCGCCGACTCCACTGACCCCCACGTCTATTTGCCGAAGCTGCGCGCTTTATCGATGAGCGGCGTCACGGGCGCGATCCGTTTCGACGACAAAGGCGACATGCAGAACGGCGCGATCACCGTGCGCCAGTTCGGTAATGGCGCTTGGAACGATCTGAGCGTGGTGCGCTGACGACCGTTCTGGTTACTCGTCGATCGAAACAGGAACACCAAGACCCACTTTCACGCGGCTCATGCTCACGAGCGTCTTGAAGCGCTTGACATTGTTGTTCGAGAAGAACAACTGCCGCGTGAGTTCCGTGTATTGATCCATGTTATGCACCGTGAGGACGAGCACGAAATCCCATTCACCCGCAACGTAGTAGCACTGTTGAACGAATGGACACTGAGCGAAGCTGCGTTTCATGGCATCGAGCAAATCGATCTGTTCGCTCTCGACTTCGACCATCGTGACGATGGTGAGTGCACAACCTACTTTCTCCGGCGAGACCACTGCGGCATAGCGTTCGATTACGCGTTCGTCGACGAGACGTCGCAGCCGTCGGTTGACGGCGGCTGTCGAGAGGTTCACGCGCGTGCCAAGCTCGTTCTGGGGAATCTGAGCATCTTGCTGCACTTCCACCAGCAGCTTGCGATCGAAGTTGTCGAGCGAAACGGTCATGGCGGCGCCTTCAGAAGAAATGAGATTTTTTTGCGTGAACCCGTCGATTTATCGAATCGAATTGACGATCAACCTGAATATTATTTTGCTTGCACACCATATCGTCAACTTATCAAATACCAGAGAGCGCATTTCCGATGCTGACTTCCAATACCCGCGCGAGCCGGGCGCCCTATTCATTGCACGAGATTCTCAACAAGGCCGCAGCCGACGAGAGCCGCGCATGGCTCGCTGCGTGGCCGCTGCTCAACTCCGGTCCCACGCCGTTATGGACGATGCCGGATGCGGCCGAGCGCCTTGGGCTGGCTTCGCTGCATGTGAAGGATGAATCGCTGCGTTCGCCGCTTGGCAGCTTCAAGGCGCTAGGTGCGCCCATCGCGCTCATGCGCCTCGTCAAGCGGCTGTGGCACACGCACGATCTGGATCCGTGCGCGCTCGCGGAAGGCCGGCATGCCGCGCTGCTTGCGCACCTGACCGTGGCGAGCGCCACCGACGGCAATCATGGCAAGGCCCTGGCCGCCGCCGCGCGATCGTTCGGGTGCCAATGCGTGATCGTGCTGCACGCGCATGTGAGCGAAGAACGCGAGCGCGCGATCGCGAAAGAAGGTGCACGCATCGTGCGTGTCGAAGGCAACTATGATGCGTCGGTCGCCGAGGCTGCGCGGCTTGCGCACGATAACGGCTGGCATGTCGTATCCGATACTTCATACGATGGCTACACCGAGATTCCGCGCGATGTCATGCAAGGCTATGGCGTCATAGCGGCCGAAGTCCTCGAGCAGACCGCGAGCACGCGCGAGACGCCCGCCTTTACGCATGTCATTGTGCAAGGCGGCGTGGGCGGCCTGGCTGCTGGTGTGGCGAGTTATCTGTGGGAATGGCATGGGGCGCGGCGGCCCCGCTTCATCGTCGCCGAGCCGCAACAGGCGGACTGTCTGTATCAGAGCGCAATCGCGGGTCACGCCTCCCGCGCCACCGGTTCGGTCGATTCGATCATGGCGGGTCTCGCGTGCGGCGAGGCGTCCCCGCTTGCGTGGCGCGTCCTGCAACCGTGCATCGATACCTTCATGACGATCGACGATGCCGATGCCGTACGGGCCATGCGCGCGCTCGCCGAAGGCGGGCTGCGCGACGCGCCTGTCGTCGCAGGCGAATCGGGCGCGGCAGGTTACGCGGCGCTCTCGGTGCTCATGCAGGATGCATCCGCCGCTACGAGCGCTGGAATGGACGAGCACTCGCGCGTACTCGTCATCAACACAGAAGGTGCGACCGCGCCCGCGCTATACCGGGAACTGACGGGCCACGATCCTCGCGACGTGCTTGAACGTCAGCGCCGCGCCGCGTCATCGAATTAAGGAGCACGCCATGGAAACCTCGCTTCAGGCACAGTTGCAGCACTGGCGCCGGCATCTCCACCAGAATCCCGAGACGGGATTCGAAGAGCATCGCACGGCCGACTACACCGCAGGCATTCTGAGCGCGCTGGGTTATGAGGTGGTGCGCGGCATCGGCGGAACGGGCTTCGTCGCCAGTCTGCGCGCGGGCACGAGCGAACGGGCGATCGGCCTGCGCGCCGACATGGATGCGCTTGCGATTGCCGAGCACGCGCCCGGCCGCGCTCACGCCTCGCGCGCGCCAGGCAAGATGCACGCATGCGGCCACGACGGTCATATGGCGATGTCGCTTGGCGCCGCACGACTGCTTGCCGAACGCCGTGACTTCGATGGCACCGTGCGCTTCATCTTCCAGCCGGCGGAAGAACACGGACGCGGTGCAAAGGCGATGATGGCCGATGGCTTGTTCGAACGCTTTCCCGTCGATGCCATCTTTGGCGCGCACAACATGCCGGGCATGGAGGCTGGCACCTTTGCCACCCGCGCCGGCGGCATCATGGCGAGCGAGGACAACTTCGTCATTCGGATCGAGGCGCGCGGCACGCATGCTGCGCGTCCGCATATGGGCGTCGATCCGATCGTCATCGGTTCGCAGATAGTGATGGCGTTGCAAGGCATCGTTTCGCGCAACGTCGATCCGTCGCAGTCAGCGGTCGTCTCGTGCACCGAGTTCATCACTGACGGATTGCGCAATGTAATTCCTTCGAACGTCGTCATCAAGGGCGATACCCGCAGTTATTCGACCGATGTGCAACGTCTGCTCGAAACGCGCATGCGCGAACTGAGCGAAGGACTCTGCCACGCACACGGTGCTCGCTGTACTGTCGAATACACCCACGAATTCGCGCCGACGGTCAATTCGTGCGAATGGGTCGATATCGCTGCATGGGCGGCTGCGCAAGTGGCCGGAGCCGATGCCGTCGATCGCGACGTCCCGCCGATGATGATCTCCGAGGATTTCGGAGCGTTCCTGCAGGCGATTCCGGGCAATTTCATGTTCATCGGTAACGGCGCGAACGGCGAGACGGGCAGTACGCCGTTGCACAACGCAAGTTATGACTTCAACGATGAGATTCTTACGACGGGCGCACGTTATTTCGCGGAAGTAGCTCGACTCGCGCTGAAAAGCGCAGTCGCTTGTGAAGCGTAAGTCTGAGCATCGTCCGCGGAACGCGGACGATGGTGTGATCAATGCCGACCGAAGCGGCGGATCGACTATGAGCCTATCTCGGCACCGGGCATGTCCAGTGCGACGTCCGCGCCAGACGAAGCCGCCGGGATCCGCGCTCGACGGACGCCGGCGAAGAAGATACCCGCGCCGGACAGTGTCGCGGGTACTGCCAGGATGAGATAGAGCGCTGCGTTGGACCAGCCCGCGGACAGCATCAACGCGCCACCAAACGATCCCGCGATCGCACCGATCCGCCCGACACCGAGCGCCCATGCCACGCCCGTCGCCCGGCTCGATGTCGGATAGAACCCCGATGCGATGACATTCGCGCAAACCTGCGAGCCGCTCACGCAAAAGCCTGTCAGGAAGATGCCCGCGGCAAGCCACCAGGCCGAGCCCGCAACCGCGAGCGATGCGACCGCCGCCGCGCCGATGAGATAAGCCGCGCTCACGACCTTGTAGGCGTCGAACCGGTCGATCATGACGCCCAGCACGATCGCCCCAAGCACGCCGCCGCCTTGCAGCAGGCCCGCGAAAACCGACGCCTGTTTGAGGGACAAGCCTGAACGCGCTCCGAGAATCGGGAGCCAGTTGATCAGCATGTACAGCAGCAGCAGGCTCATGAAGAACGCGAGCCACAGTAGCAGCGTCCCACGCCGATAATCGGGATCGAAGAGCCGTCTGACGGGCGAAGCATGGGCCCGCTCGTCGGATGCGAGGTAGCGTTGCCCGGCTGCCGCGCGATCCGGCGCCACGCGTTTCAGGATCGCTGCGATACGCGTTTCGTTGCCCTTGCCGAGCGCGAGGAAACGAACCGATTCGGGCAACGCGAACCACAAGACCGGCGCCAGCATCAACGGAAGCAGCCCGCCGATCACCAGCACGCCGCGCCAGCCGAACTCCGCGACGAGATACGCCGTGACCACGCCGCCCAGCGCGGAGCCCAGCGAAAAGCCGCAGAACATCAAGGTCAGCAAGGTACCGCGCCGCCGCTCCGGACTGAATTCCGATGTGAGCGTGATCGCACTCGGCATCGCGCCGCCGAGTCCGAAGCCAGTCAGGAACCGCAGCGCGACCAGCCACACGATGTCTGGCGCCGCCGCCGATGCGAGGCACGCCGCGCCGAACCACGCGACCGAGAGGATCAGCACGCCGCGCCGCCCCATGCGGTCCGCCAACGGCCCGCTCAGGAACGCGCCCATCATCAGACCGAGCAGACCGGCGCTGAAAAGCGGCCCGAGCGCCATCACCGACAGGTTCCAGTCACTGCGCACATGCGGCGCGATGAAGCCGATGATGGCGATATCGAATCCATCCAGCGCCACGATCAGAAAGCACAGCAGCCCGATCATGATCTGGAAGCGCGATACGCGCGCCTCGTCGATGATGTCGCGCACGTTCACCGGCTCGCGCCGCAATTCCTTGGCGTCCATGAAGTCTCCTTGACGTATTGCTCAGACGTGCGCGGTTTCCGCTTTGCCGGCGGCGATGGCTTCCACCTGCTCGATGAACGCCGGATCGCGCTCGCGAAGGTCTTCGTGACTGACCCGCCCGGTGCGTCGCATGTAGTCGTAGGCGAAGCCGACGGGATCGAGGTTCATGCGGGTATCGACGGACTCGTACCACTCGAGACTCTTGCGCGCCGCGTCCTGAAAGCGATTCGAAGCGTCCTTTCGGCTTGCCTCAAAAGCGGCGAAGGCGGCGGGAACGTCATCGCGATGAACCGATAGCGCTTCGCACAGCGCGATGGCGTCCTGCATCGCCATGCGCGTGCCCGAGCCGAGCGAGAAATGCACGCTGCGCAGTGCGTCGCCGAGCAGTACCACGTTGCCGTGCGACCAGCGTGCATTGCTGACTACTTTGGCCTGAAACCATTGCGAGCGGTTCGTCAACAGCGGCTCGCCTTGCAGGTCTTCCGCGAAGACTTGCTCGCAGAACGCGCGACTCTGATCCTCGGTGGCAGTGTCCAGCCCGCAACGCCGCCACGTCTGCGGATCGACCTCGACAAGAAAGGTCGAATGCGTCTTGCTGTACTGGTAGGCATGTGCGATGAACACGCCCTGCGGCGTCTCGCGGAAGATCAGCGACACGGGGTGAAACAGACGCGTCGTGCCGTACCACGCGAACTTGTTGCGCCGTTCGTCGAAGCTCGGCTGGAAGTGTTCGGCAAGACGCGCGCGCACCTCGCTATTCACGCCGTCTGCGGCGACGACGACATCGTAGTCTGCCAGCGCGGCCGGATCGCTCACGCAACTTTTGTAGCGCACGTCGACGCCGGTGTCGCGGCACGCCTGCTGCAACACGGTCAGCAAATCGATGCGCGATGTGCGCGAGAAATGGTTATTCGAAAGACGCACCGGCACGCCGCGATGCACGATTTCCATATAGTCGCAGCGCTCGTGATGCGCTGTGAATTTGCGAAAGAACGCCTCGTCCGCTTCCTTCAGAAAGCTCAGCGCGACGTCGGAGAACACGACCCCCCAGCCATACGTCGCACCCGCGTCGTTGCGTTCGTGAACCACGATCTCGTCGCCGGGGTGACGCTGCTTCATCAGCATCGAGAAATAGAGTCCGGCGGGGCCGCCACCAATCACCGCGATCTTCATGATGTTTTCCTCAGCATTCCGTGAAATGACGCGCGGACTCGCCAAGCAGCGCCCCGGCATCCGGCACGATCGGCGCAAGGCCGAGATGATCGAGCATCTGCCGCACCGTGCAGACAGCCGTGGAAGTGACCGGCACGCCGAGCCTGTCTTGCGCGACCTGGATCGCCGCGAGCGACGGCATCTGCACGCAGGCGGACAGCACGACCGCATCGGCATTGGCGATATGGAGCCGTCGGACATCGTCGAGCAGTTGCAGCGGATCGCGGCGGCCGACTTCGAGGTTGTCCGGTATCTCGAACGACAATGCATCCAGCACTTCGATGCCTTCTTCCTCGATATACGCGACGACGGCGGCCGTCAGCGGCTTCATATACGGCGCCATGAGCGCAATCCTGCGCGCGCCCATCGCCTTCAGACCCGCGACGAGCGCACCCGCCGACGTCATCACGGGCGCCTCGCAGTGGTTCTCGCGTGCGATGCGCCGCAGGTCCTGCTCCACCTGCCGGTGATAGCCCGGCCCCATCGCCATGATGGCGACGAGGCACGCGGTGCTCATCACATCGACGCGCGCGTCGGCGAGCTCCGCCGCGCAGCGCAAGCCCTCGCGATTCATCGCCTCCAGTTCCTCCTTGACGACGCGATGCATCCGCATGCGGCTCGAATGGAAGGTGAAGCGCTCGGGCAAAACGCTTTCGCGTGCGCGCAGCATCGCGGGAATCTCGGTTTCCATGGTCGTGTTCGAGCTCGGCACGATCTGGCCGATCCGATACGTGCGGGATGTTGCCTGCGTCATTCGGTTTCTCCTGCGTCAGGGTGTTCGGCGCAGCGCGCCTGATACTGTTCCAGCGCGTCGCGCAACACGACGGGCATCTCGATTGATTCGCGCGCGTCGCGGCGAATGCAGACCGGCGTGAGGCGCGCGATAAAGGCGATCTCCCCATCTGTCATGCGCGCGGTGATGGCGAGTGTGAACGTGCGGATGCGGATCGATTCGACTTCCACGGTTGCGTCGAAGGTCTCGTCGGGTCTGAGCGAGCGGCGAAAATCGAATTCGAGCGCGCGTGTCGGTGTGCCGAACCCGTGATGGTTCTTGACCGCCTGCGGCGTGCCGTCGAAGAGAAATCCATAGAAGAGTTCGGCGAAGGAGATGACGTAATCGGAAAACGAAGCGGTGTAGACGACGCCCGCCGGATCGCATTCGCCCCAGCGCACGCGGCGGCGCACGACGAACGGCTGCGTGCACGCGACGTATTCGGTGCCCGTCATGCGCCCTCCTTCGCGATGCCCGGTGTAGCGGCATGCGCGGCGTGCCCTTCCGACATCCGCGCAGCGACGTCGCGGCGCAGAGCCGCCTTGTCGACCTTGCCGACGCGTGTCACCGGAAACTCCTCGACGATCTCGATGCGCTCGGGACACTTGAACTTGGCAAGACCCTGAGCGACGAGGAAATCGGCAAGCTGCCGCACCGTCGGCGCCGCATGGCCCGTGCGCAGGATCAGATAGACGCAGGCCTTCTCGCCATACAGCGCATCGGGCATGGCGACGAGCTTCGCATCCGCGACCGCCGGATGATGGCTCACGTACGCCTCGACTTCCTCACAGCCGATCTTCTCGCCGCCGCGATTGATGTTGTCGCGCAGCCGCCCTTCGAACGCGAAGCAGCGCACGCCGTCGATCAGCCTTTGCGTCACCATGTCGCCGGTGCGCACGAAGCCATCGGGCGTCAGCGTCTGCGCGGTCGCCTCGGGCGCGCGAAAGTAGCCGCGCAGGCTCGATGGTCCGCGAAAGCACAGCTCGCCCGCTTCGCCGTCCGGCGCGGGTTCGTCCGTACCGGGCACGAGCACGCGGATCTCATCCGCCTCGCAGCCCGGCAGGCCTTGCGTGAAATGCCGCAGTTGAACGGCGTGCGCGGGACCCGCGCCCATCAGCAGCCCTTCGGTCGTGCCGTACAGGTTGAAGCACTGCACGCCGAGATGCGCTTCGAGCGAATCGGCGCGGCTCAACGTGCCGAACAGTTGCAGCGATGACAGATCGTGCCGCGCGATCTCCCGATACGCGATCATCTGCGGCGCGACCGGACCGATGGAAAGCCCGTGCGTCACGCGATGCGTCTCGATGAGCTCCAGCATCCGGGCGATGTCCACGCGCGGCATCAGCACGGTCGTCGTGCCGGCGGCCACGGTCGAGACGAACGCATACAACTGACCTGCGTTGTGCAGCAACGGCAGCGACCAGATCATGCGGCTCGCCTCGCTCATGCCGATGTGACGCATCCAGGCAAGCGCGTGACCGATGTACTCCGCATGAAAGCGCGGAATGATCTTCGGCACGCCGGTCGTGCCGCCGGAAAGCTGGAAGCTCAGCACGTCCTCGCTACCGATGCGGATCTCGCCCAGCACGGCGCGCGCACGGGATAGCGGCATCGCGTCGATGAGCGCGTCGATCGTCCGATAGCCCGCGCCGCCCTCTGCGCGCGCGACGACGAGATGTTCGAGCGATGCGATCCGCTCGAACATCAGCCGCGCGAAGCCGACGAGATCGAATGCCGAGAAATCCGCCTGCACGAAGTAGCCGCGCGGTTCCGACTGCGCCGCAAGCTGGCCGATTTCGACTTCACGATACTGCGGCACCGCGCACACCGGCACGATGCCCGCCTTGTATGCGCCCATCAACGCGACGGCCGTGTCGACCGTGGTGCCCATCTGGAAGATCGCGCGGTCGCCGGGCCGAAGACCGGTTTCGAGCAGCGCAGCGCCGAGCCGCTCGCTGCGCTCGTCGAGTTCGGCGAACGTGATCGTCGCTTCGTCGGAGATGTAGGCGGGCCGCTGGGGCACGCGCGCGGCGGTGGCGCGCAGCGCGTCGCCGAGGGTCGTGTCGGACCATGCGCCCGATGCGAAATAGCGTTGCGCGAGCTCGGGCGGACAATAGACCACGCCTTCGATCGGATGAAAAATACCCCTCATGTGTTCTGTCTCCTGCATGTCCATGTGCCGTTTCAGCCGCGCGGCGCAATGCGCACGACATCGCGGTCGTAGCACTCGATGCGTCCGTTCAGTCCGCCGGTGAAGAGCCCGTACCAGACGGCGGGCTTCAGTCCCAGCGCGCGGCGCTCGAACGAGACCGGCTCGGCGGCGCTGATTTCGGTGTACTCGCCCCGCTCTTCGACACGGCAGCCAGTCAGCTTGCGCGCCGCTTCGATCAGCGGGGCGAACTCCGGCACGTTCAGCACGAAGATCTGCAACTGCTTCGCGCCGGTCTCGCGACGTTCGTCGATGCGTGCCGCCTTGCGCGTCCAGACGTCGTCGATGCTGGTCAGGCCGCGCTCCCGCGTCTCCAGTTCGATCGCCGCTTCGAGCGTCGCGGCGGCGTCGTGCGCGTCGAGCGGCTCCAATGCGCGCAGCTTGCGCGTGATCTCAATGAAATAACCGTTAGGATCACGGAAGTAGATCGACTCGATCACCTCATGCGCCGTCTCCACCGACACCTCCACGCCGCGTGACTCCAGCCGTGATTTCCAGGCTTGCAGTTCCTCTTGCGTATCGACGAGCCAGGCCGTGTGCGTGGCGTCGAAAACGTGATCGTCGGGACGCGGCGGATGTGTCGCCCTTCCCTTCAGCGTGTCGGGTTCGCGACTTCCGAGATAGTAGAAAAACGCGATCGTGCTGCCGTTGCCGCTATCGAAAAAGAAGTGAAGGAAATCCGGATGCGTGGCGGGCCCCCATCCACGCGCGGAAATCGTATGGATCAATGGCAGGCCGAGCACGTCGCGATAAAACTCGACGGTCTCCTTGAGCCTCCAGGTCGGGCGCGCCGTGTGATCCACGCCGCGCAGGCGCAGGGCCTGACCGGCGGCGGGCATGTCGCTCATCTTCATATCGGTACTCCGTGTCTGATCAAGCGGATTTCATTGGGGAAAGGTTTCGCGCAGCCAGTCGCGCACGATGCGCCCGGCGATATAGCGGCCCGCCTCCTCGCCTTCGGCAAGCGCCCGGCCGTGGTGATCGCCACGCACCCGGCGATGCGTTTTCGTCGACGAACCGAGGCTCGCGTAGATGTCCGCGACGACGCTCGGGAAGCACGCCTGGTCGCCGGTGTATTCGACGACGAGCGAGGGTTGCGTGATCGCGGGCGCAGTCTTCGACAGCAGCGCGTTCGACGACACGCCCGACCACGTCGATAGCCACGCTTCCGGCGAGCAGCATCGGGCAAAGCCGACCGAGCCGTAGTTCGAGGCGAACGGGTCCGCGCCCCACAGCGACCCGTAGCGGCGATCGGACGGATCGAGCGACAGGTCGAAGCAGCGCAGATCGGCATCGGTGCGCCAGATGGTCATCAGCGGCGTGTGCGCGGCCACGCGGCGCGAACGGGCATCGGCTGCGTCCCCGGCGGACTTGACGCGCGCGCGGGCGTCGAGGCGCTCGGCGATCAGATTGCGCGCGATGGCGTCGAGCCGTTCCACCCGCGCGATTTGCGCCGCGCGATAGCGCTCGACGAAGGCTGCGTCGTAGCCCGACGGACGAGGCGGCGCGTCGAACCCGTTGGACGGCGCGAACGGATCGAGCGCCTCGTCGACGCTGAGCGCATCGTTCTCGTCCGTGACCGAAGGATCGATGCAGCCTTGCAGCAACGCGCCCTGTCCCGGATGCGGGGCGACGAAGATCATGCCATCCGCGGGCGGCATGTCGAGCGACGCGAGCTTCGTTGGCCGTCCGCCCGGCGTGCGTTGGATGCGCTGCGCCGGCGCCAGATTCGATTGCTGCGCATAGAGCGCGTAGAGTCCGCTGCCCCCCGAATTGCCGAGCAGCACGACGCGCCTGAAGCCCGCTTCGCGCAGAAAGCGCATGCCGGCCGCCACGTCGTAGAGCGCGAACTCGTGTTCGAGGCGCATGTCGTTGCCCACCGAGCGCGGCGCCTGTGTCCACGCCGCGTAGCCCGCGCCGACGATATCCGGGATCAGGTAATGACAGGCCATGAATTCGCGCGGATGCATGATGCAGACGACCGTATCCGCCGCACCGGTCGAATACAGCGAGCCACTCGTCGCGGCGCCGTCCTGCGTGCGCAGCACGACGTTGCGCGTGCTGACGCCCGCCGGAAGATCGCGCGGATTCCAGTCGGTGTTGAGAAATCCTGCGGTGGCGCCGCCAACGCCAACGTGCAATTGTGCAGATCGATTCATCGAGGTCATCTCCGTTTTTTACATCTTAGTCGAATTATTTTACGATGTCGTAGATTTTTAATTATGGTTTTTACGGATGCGTCAATTCATCGACCGACCCGGGTCGTCACGCGTGCGTTGCCACCGGGAGCGGCGGGCCCACGACGCGGCGCCGGAATGGGGTATCGTGATGAACTTTCTGACACAGTTGTCGAAAACGCCGTATGACCCGAACCCAGACCAAGAGCGACGCCTTGCGCGAAAACATCCTCGAAGTGGCGACGCGCCTTTTCATCGAGCGCGGCTTCGATGGCACGAGCTTCAACGACATCGCCGATGCGATCGGCGTGAGCCGGCCCGCGCTTTACTACTACTTCAAGAGCAAGGAAGCGATTCTCGAAGTGCTCACGGAGACGGTTACGCGTGCGGCGGGACAACTGGCGTCAGAGGCGGTGCCCGGGCACATGCAGCATCCGGCAGGCATGTTGCGGCATCTGGTATTGCGCCATGCGCAGTTGATCCTCACACATCCGCTACAGTTTCGGGTCGTGGAGAGAAACGAAGGCAACCTGCCGCCAAAGCAACGCGAACTGGCGGAGCAGGCGCGCCGAGCGGTGCTCGAGCAGTTTCAGCACGCGATCGAATTCGGCATCGAGCAAGGGCAGTTTCGCGCGCTGGATGCGAAGGTGGCGGCCTTCTCGATCATCGGTATGTGCAACTGGAGCGCGTGGTGGTATTCGCCTTCCGGTCCGCGCTCGCTCGAGCAGGTCTCGGAGCAGATCGCCGATATGGCCTTGCACGCCGTGCAAATGGAAAACGAAAGACAGTTGCGGGAGCCGAGCACCGCCGCGGTGATTCAGTTGCTGCGCGACGATATCGACATGCTGGAACGGCGTCTCTCGTCGGACGGGGGCCGCTCCGGACCTCGCTGATGCTGCAACGAAAGAGCGCAGCGCGTTCAGGCCACGCTTGACGATCCTCGAATCACCTACGCCTAGAACAGGTGATGAACGCCGGCAAGTACCACCGTCTGCCGGTTCGAAGACGAAGGCCCGATGCCCAGCGTCACCGCCTTCGCGCCCGAAGACGCCTGCTCCACCATGACGTCGGCATAGAGCTGCGTGAGCTTCGACAGCGAATAGACGTTGGCGACGGTCACCTGCGTCCAGCGCTGTCCCGCGAGCGTGGTAGTCCACGCGCCCGCGCCGATCATATACGAGGGCGTGACCTGAAAGTTCGCACCGCCGTCGATGGTGCGATAGTTGTCCGCTCGACCGCCCTCTTCGATGCGCACCTGCGTGACGAGCGCATGCAACTGCACGCGGCCGATCTGCACGCTGCCGCCGATGCCCGCGTTGCGCACGCTGTCCGCGACGAACGGCGCGCTCGCCGTCAGCGCGACGCCCTGGAAGCTCGTCAGTCCGAGCGCGCTCGCGAGATTCAATGCCCGATCGTGATACTCCGAATACGCCGCGGCGAGATTCAGCGGGCCGTAACCGTAGGTCGCGCCGAAGCTGATGGTGCGTCCCGTGGTGCTGCTCGACTGATTGGTGAAGCCGTACATCGCGCCGAGGGTCACGCCCGCTATCGTCCGGCTGCGAAACTTGACCGTGTTCGACAACTCGACCGGCACCGTGTTACCCAGTCCGTCGATATTTCCGGGGTGGAACGCGGAGAAGTCGCCGAGCGACTGCGCCGTCGACAGCGGCCCGAGCATCTCGAAGTGGAAGTCGGTCTGCCGTCCAAGCGTGAGCGTACCGATACCGGCATCGCTCAGGCCGACATAAGCCTGCCGGTTGAACAGCGTGCCCGCGCTCGACATCGCGCCGCTGATCGTCGAAAAGCCGGATTCCAGCTTGAACACGGTCTTCAGTCCGCCGCCGAGATCCTCGACGCCGGTGAGGCCCCAGCGGTCCGCCTGCAGCGTGCCCTGCTGCGCTATGAACGCTTGCGAGCCACGCAGATTGCTCACGTAGCCGACACCCGCATCGAGACTGCCGTAAAGCGTGACGCTGCTCTGCGCCTGAACGTTCATCGCGATGCCCATCACCGAAAGGGCGAGCGCAAGCCGACTCTTCTTCATAAGGGTCTCTCCGTCGATCAAGGGAATGAGCCGGCCGGCAGGCCGGCGGATGCTTCAGGAAGCGAGCGTCTGATACAGGATGGCCGCGCCCGACACGATGGCGAAGCCCATCACGCTGATGCGCAGCAGGCGCGCGTTCAGACGCTGATGCACGTGCTGGCTCACGAACGCGCCGACGATCACCGGCGGCACCAGACACAGCGCCGACATGAACTTCGCGACGGTGATCGTGCCGGTCACGCTCAACATGACGAGCGAGAGCGCTTCACCGATCGCGAAGCACAGCGCGATCGTCGAACGCAGCGCGGGCGCGCGGTAGTGCTGGAACACCATCGCCAGTGCGGGGCCGCCGATGCCGGTGGCGGTTTCGGTGATGCCCGTCACGGCGCCGGCCGCCATCAGCGCATTGCGTCCTGGCATGAAGCTGGGGGCGCATAGCGTGGCGACGGCGGCGGCGATCGTCGATGCGCCGATGAACACGTTCAGGTCGTGCGCCGAGATGCGCGTGATGATCCACACGCCGGCTACCGCGCCCGCCGTGCGGCCGACCGTGATCCACAGCGTGCCTTTCGAATCGAGCGCAGGACGTTCGCGCCAGGCGAGGTAGACGTTGAGCGGCAGCATCAGGATCAGCAGCGACACCGGCAGCAGTTCCGGCTCGATCAGACCGATGACGGGCGCGCAGATCAGCGCGAAGCCGACGCCGACCGCGCCCTGGATGAACGCGGCGATCGCGACGGTGACGGCGAGAACGAGAAAGATGGTCAGGCTCACGGACATTCACTCCACGGCAGGAAGGGGCATGCCGCAAGCGGCCCGAAGCGAAGGCGCCGCATGCACACGCTGAATCGGCGCGCGCGCGACGACTTCGCGCGCGACCTCATCGACTTCACTGAGGAACGCGCGCGCGTCCCAGTCGGTCGGCCAGCCTTGCCAGAGGCGCAGCCTTCCCGCGACGAAGACCGCGTCGATCTGGCTGCGATCCGCGAGTCGCACCAGCTCCCATGTGAGATCCCAGGACGGTCGCATCTCCGGCACATCGAGATCGACGAGCAGAAAATCGGCCGCCTTGCCTGTCGCGATTTCGCCGATGCGCGCATCGAGCCGCAACGCATCCGCGCCGCCGCGCAACGCGCGATCGAGCCACAGTTCGCCCGCGCCGCACGACGAATCGCCGGTCGCGAGACCGAAGGCGAAACGTTGCGCGGTCTCGGCCGCGTCGAGAAGACGGAATGCATCGCTGCGCGTGCCGTCCGTGCCGAGACCGAAACGGATACCGAGCGCGTCCATCTGCAGCGCGGGCGCGACGGCATTGCCCTTCCACGAACTCGCGACCGGGTTATAGCTGACCGCCGTTCTCGTGCGCGCAAGCAGATTCAGCTCCGAGGGCGTGACGAGCGTCGCGTGCGCGATAAGCGTCTGGGGCCCCAGCGCGCCCGCGTAATGCAGATGCTCGATCGGCCGCATCTTGCGTCGCACGATCGAGCGTTCGACTGCCGCGAGATGCTCGTTCGCATGCGTCTGGAAGATCACGCCCGCGTCGGCGCAGAGCGCGGCGGCGGTTTGCAGCATGCCGTCGGAGCCGGCTTCGGGCACCGAGACCGCGAGCGACGGATGCACGAGCGCATGACCTTCCCAGCGCGCCAGATGCTGCTGCGCGCGCACGACGATGGCGGCGCGCGCACGCGCGTCGATGTCCTCGGAGAGATCGTTGCAGATCAGGCCGAGCACGCAGCGCACGCCGACTTCCTGCGTCGCCGCTGCGATCGTCGTGGCATCGCCGCTCGCGCGCGTGCCGGCATCGCAGACGGTCGTGAAGCCGCCGCGCAACGCTTCGAGCGCGGCCAGCTTCGCGGACAGATACACGAGGTTCTCGTCGAGGCAATTCTCCAGCGGCACCCAGATGCGCCGATAGATCTCCGAGGGCTCGCCGAACGCCAGCGCCTTGCCGAACGATTGCGTCAGATGATGATGCGCATCGATGAATCCCGGCATGACGAGCTTGCCCGGCAGCGCGAGCGGTGCGAGATGGGGGTGACGCGCGATGACTTCATCGGCCGGTCCGACGTCCGCGAACTTTCCGTTCGACACGACCACAGCGTGTCCGGGCTGCGGTCCATCGGCGAGCAGAACGAAAGCGGGCAGGAGCAGAAGCTCGTCGGCCTGAAGCGCGGCGGGCGTGAGATGAGGTGTCGTCATGATCGTTCTTTCGGGTAAGAGGGTTCAGTGGCACGAGCGGTTGTCGTTGACGGCGGCTTCGAGATGGGCGACGGGATCGGCGGCCTCGCGAGTGCGCAAGTGAAAGTGCAGATGCACGAACAGCGCGTTGACGATCACCGCCGTCAGCGCGCCCATCGCGAGTCCGTTGCCGAGCACGATCTGCAGCGCCGACGGAAAGCGGCTGTACACGCCTGGCACGACGATCGGCAGCACGCCCATGGTCAGCGCGGCGGCGAGCGTGTACATGTTGGCGCGCGAGCGCAGGTCGATCTGGCGCAGCAGGTTGATGCCCATCACGCCGATGATCGAGAACACGATCAGCGCGGAGCCGCCGACCACCGGCGCGGGAATCGCGTTCGCGAGCCGGCCGAGCGGCGCGAGCAGCGCGATCACGACCAGCAGCACGCCGGCCGCCGCCGTGACGAAGCGCGAACGGATGCCCGTCGCCTGCACGATGCCGATGTTCTCGCTGCTCGTGATGATCAGCGACGTGCCGAACAGGCCGCCGAGCACGGACATCGCCGCATCGCCGCGAATGGTCTTGGGCACCTCGGTCTGCGGATCGATCTCCTTGCCGACCACTTCCGCGATCGCGATGGTCTGGCCGGTGGCTTCGGCCATGGAGATCACGCTGAAGATGAGCAGCGGCAATGCCGCGAGCACGTCGAAGCGCGGCATGCCGAAGGGCAGCGGCGTCGGGACCGTGACGATCGGGCCGGACCAGACATCCGCGAAGCTCATGACGCCGAGCGCCCACGCGAGCGCCGCGCCTGCGAGCAGGCCGAGCAGCACGGCGAGCTGGCCGAGCATGCCCTTGAAAAGCTTCGCGAACAGCACGGTGAACGCGACGGTCGCGAGCGCCAGCCCAATGCCGAGCGGCGCGCCGAACTCCGCCGTGCCCGGCTTGCCGACGATCACGACGCCGTAGATCCGGATCAGATTGACGGCGACGAGAATCAGCATCGTGCCGATCACGATGCGCGGAAAGAACCGCAGGCAGCGCGCGAAGACCGGCAGCAACAGGAAGTAGACGAAGCCGGTGAGGATCGTCGCGCCGGCCGCGGTCTGCAGGTCGGTCTGCTGCGCGATGAGCACGAAGAGCACGACCGGCGCGCCGCCCGGCACCATGATGAACGGCAGGCGTGCGCCAAACTTCAGCGGCCCGAACGACTGCAGCAGCGTGCCGAGCCCGCACACGAGGAAGGTCGCGCTGATCAGATCGACGGTCAGCGCCGAAGATAGTCCGAGCGCCTTGGCGACCAGAAACACCGCCGTGATCGGCGAGGCCGCGACGACGAGCACGTGCTGGAGACCGAATAGAAAGAGTTTGGCGAGCGGCAGGCGCTCATCGACAGCGTGCACCGGCGGATTGTGGACCATGAGGGTTGACTCCTGTTTGCCGAGGAAACGACCGTTCGGTCGTTCTGCGTTTTCGCTCCCCAAATCGATTTGGGATCGCGATAAATAAAATGGGCGGATGCCCCAAATCGATTTGTGATCGTAGAATGGTGCGTCATTTATCGCTTGTCAAGTTAGGAAATCGACTAAGGGCGGCCGCCTCGTGAGCCGCCTCTCGTCATAGGAATATCCGCCGGAGAGCGTGAGAAAATCCGGCATCGCGAACCGAGCCACACGGAAGAATGAGCATGCAAAGCCCAGCGCCATCCAGACAGCGCCCGACGATTGCCGACGTGGCGCGCGCGGCCGGCGTCTCGACGACGACCGTCTCCCATGCGCTCAACGACAAGGGCTACGTCGACCCACACACGCGCGAACGCGTGAAGGAGGCGGCGCGCGCGCTCGGCTACCGCCCGAGCGTGCGCGCGCAGCGGCTGCGTACGGGCGAGGCGCATACCATCGCGCTCATCTCGTCGATGCCCTTCGAGATCGCCGGCGGCGCGTCGCGGCTCGGTTTTCTGATGGAAGTCGCCGCCGTCGCGGCTGCCGCCGCGCTCACGCGCGGACTCGCGCTCGTGCTGGTGCCGCCGGTGATGGCGGGGCGTCTTCCGCTGGAGCAACTCGATATCGACGGCGCGATCGTCATCGAGCCCACCGCCGACGACGCCAACGTCGCGCATCTGCGCGAGCGCGGCTTGCCCGTCGTGTGTCTCGGACGGCAGCCGGGCAGCGATGCGGTGCCTTATGTCGACATCCATTCATCCGCTACCACGCAGATGCTGCTCGAGCACTTGCGCGAACGGGGCTGCAAGCACATTGCGTTGCTCGTTGGCGCGCAGCAGCGAAATTCGTACATCGAGGCGCGCGCGAGCTACGAGCGCTTCTGCGAATTGCATGGCATGACGCCGCTGCTCGCGGCTGCGGATGAATCGGGCGGTGAAGACGCGGGAAGCGAGGCATGCGCCCGCATGATGGCGGCGCATCCCGAGATGGATGGCCTGTGCGCGCTCGTAGACGCCTTCGCCGTGGGCGCGGTGCAGGCCATCGCGCAGAGCGGCAAGCACGTACCTCGTGACATCAAGGTGGTCACGCGCTACGACGGCACGCGCGCGCGCAGTTGCCGCCCTCCTCTCACCGCCGTCGATCTCCATCTGGACGATATGGCCTCGCAGGCGGTCGACCTGCTGTTCGCGCATCTCGGAGGCGCGGGTGCTGCGCGATGCGTGTCGCCGGCGTTGCCGGAACTCGTGATACGGGAGTCCTCGGGTGGAGTGGAAACAGAGTAGATCGTCCGCCTGGAACGCTTGCGAGGGCGAAATCCCGATCCTTTGATGGTTGCTCGCGGCGACCTCACGGGCGAAGTGCGCGACGCGTGACGCCACGCACCCGCGTCGAAGAGGACGAGCGCGATTCAGGCCCAATCGGCCTTATTCGATGCGATAAACCCATTCAAGCGGATCGGCGAGCCTGCCGCGCTGGATTCCGGTCAACTGCGTGCGGATGCGCTGTGTCACGGGTCCTTCTCCCCCGTTGCCGATCTGAAATTCTCCGGCGGCATGGCGAACCTCACCGACCGCGGTGACGACCGCAGCGGTTCCACAAGCAAATACCTCACGGACACGGCCGCTCGCGGCGTCTGCACGCCACGCGTCGAAAGCATAAGCCGATTCGTTGACTACGAGGCCCTCACGCCTGGCAAGCTCGATGATCGAAGCCCTGGTGATACCCGGCAGAATCGTGCCGGACAGTGGCGGCGTCGTCAGAGAGCCATCGTCCATGACGAAGAAGAGATTCATCCCTCCCATCTCTTCGATCCATTTGTGCTCGGCGGCATCGAGAAAAACGACCTGGTCGCAACCTTTGGCTGCAGCCTCGGTCTGCGCGATCAGGCTGGCAGCATAGTTGCCGCCGCATTTGGCCGAACCCGTTCCACCCGGCGCCGCGCGAGTGTATCGGTCGGACACCCAGACAGTAACCGACGACTTGCCTGCCTTGAAGTACGGGCCTACGGGGCAGGCGATGACGCAGAACACGTATTCGTGTGACGCGCGCACACCGAGGAAGCTCTCGGAGGCAAACATGAACGGACGCAGATAGAGACTGCTGTCGCCACCAGGCACCCAGTCCCGGTCAACCTTGACGAGAGATTCCACCGCCTCGACGAACAGCGCTTCCGGGAGATCGGCCATGGCAAGACGCGCAGCGGAGGCGCGAAACCGCCTGGCATTCTCGAAGGGGCGGAACAGCGAGATCGAGCCGTCTTCGCCGCGGTACGCTTTCATGCCTTCAAAAATTTCCTGCGCATAGTGCAACACGGCGCAAGCGGGATCGATCTGAAACGGCCGGCGAGGTTCGACCTTGGCATCGTGCCAGCCAAGCGTGTTGGTCCAGCGCATCGTCGCCATGTGATCGGTGAACACCCGACCGAACACGGGGTTTGAGATGCTCGCGACGATCTGTTCGTGCGGCGTCGGCGTTGCGCTTGGGGAAATGACAAACTGTGTAGGCATATCGGTATTCATACTTTCATGCGACCAATGGCGGAACGGGTCTCGTCAGACTCGCACGGCGACCCGCGAGGGATTGAAATGGAAGGCGTCGTCAGAGTTGCGAACGGGTTGTATCCGCCACCGTGTCTTGCCGCGACAAAGCGACGAGTGCGTCGTCGGACACGGTTGCTTCCTGATCGGCGAGCGCCTTGAATCGAACGAACGCTGCATTCAGTTCAGCTTCGCTGTCGATCTCGATTCCCAGCTCCTGCAACCGCTGCCTGAATGCATTTCGACCAGACAGTTTGCCGAGCACGATCCTGTTCGCGCTCCAGCCTACGTCTTCCGCGCGCATGATTTCGTAGGTGTCGCGCGCTTTCAGCACGCCGTCCTGGTGGATGCCCGATGCATGCGCGAATGCATTGGCGCCGACGACCGCCTTGTTCGGCTGCACCGTGAACCCTGTGATTTCCGAAACCAGCCGCGAGGCTTCGACAATCTGAGTTGTGTCGACGAGCACATCAAGGCCGAAGACATCCCGTCGCGTCTTGATTGCCATCACGACTTCCTCGAGCGCCGTATTGCCCGCTCGCTCGCCAAGGCCGTTGATCGCACACTCGATCTGTCTGGCCCCGCCCGACTTGACGGCCGCAAGCGAGTTGGCGACGGCCAGGCCGAGATCATCGTGACAGTGGACCGAAAAGACCGCCCGGTCTGAATTGGGAATGCGTTCACGAAGCTCGCGGATCAACGCAGCGTAGCCATCCGGAACGGCATAGCCGACCGTATCGGGGACGTTGATGGTAGTCGCGCCTTCGTCGATCACGCCTTCTATCACGCGACAGAGAAAGTCGAGGTCGGAGCGGCTCCCGTCCTCCGGCGAGAACTCGACGTCATCGGTATGACCGCGCGCCAGACGCACTGCGCGCAGCGCCTGTTCATAAACCTGATCAGGCGACATGCGCAGCTTCTTTTCCATATGCAGCGCAGATGTGGCGATGAAGGTATGAATGCGGAATCGGCTGGCCGGCTTCAGTGCCTCGGCGGCTCGCGAAATGTCACGCTCGTTCGCCCGCGCCAGGGAACAGACGATGCTGTCCTTTACCTCGCTGGCGATTGCTCGAATCGCCTGGAAGTCCCCTTCGGAACTCGCGGCGAACCCTGCTTCGATCACATCGACGCGCATGCGCTCGAGTTGTCGGGCGATGCGCAGTTTTTCGTCTTTGGTCATCGAGGCACCCGGCGACTGTTCTCCATCGCGCAAGGTGGTGTCGAAAATGATGAGTCGGTCTGACATGCCAGTCTCCTGTGGGGAACGGCAATTGCGTTGATCAGGGAATGGGGGGTAACCCTTCCTGCCTGTCGCGACGCTGGATCACAGCGCCTGACCGCGCGATTATAGCTAACGAAGACGCGGGCAAATCTAGGGTCAACCCGCATCGACCGGTCCGCATCTCCCGACTCAAGTCCGGGATATCTGAGGCAACATCCGCACGACCCGTGGCAGCAACTCCATCACCGGAATACGCATCGCATCGGCCAGTTCGTCGATGCCGATGAACCCGCCGCCGTCCTCGCCGACGATCGTCACGACGCTGCCGACTCCGGCCTCGGGCAACGCGCTCAGATCGATCACCGTGTGTTGCAATGAGCGCCGCCCCATGATCGTCGCCTCGCGTCCGCCGATCAGCACGCGTCCGAACGGCGGCACGTGATTCAGCCCATCCCCGAACCCGATCGGCACGACGCCGACGCGCATCGCGCGCTCGAGGCGAATGGGCGCCGCATAGCCGATACCGAGCGTCGATCCCTCCGGATGTTCCTGCACATGGATGATGCGTCCGCGAATGGCGCTGAGCATCGGGCGCAACGGCACACGCGCCATCCATTCGGCATCGAGCGCGCCGTAGAGCAGCCGTCCCGGATCGACCGCGCTGTAACGCAGCGCCGGATGCGCGATCATCACGCGCGAACTCGCGAGCATCGTCTCCAGATTGCGGAAACCAGCAGAATGCGCATCGGCGAGCGCGGCATCGAAAACGCCCGCCTGGCGCGCGGTGATCGCCTCGTCGCCGGGCGAACTCAGGTGCGTGTAGACACCCTTCAGGCGAACGGTCGACTGCTGCGCGAGCACGGCGAACGCTTCTACCCATTGCGACGCGAGAAAACCGAAACGGCCGAAGCCCGGATCGATCTCGATGAACGCATCGACCGGAACGCCCGCCGCCACGAACGCGCGCAGGCTCTCCATGCTCTGGATCGTGACGATCAGGCCGAGCGACGCGACGCGCGCCGCGTCCTCCGGCAGCGTCGATGCGAACAGCAGGATGTCGCGCGTGACGCCCGCCGCGCGAATCGCCATACCCTCTTCCGGACTGCCGACACACAAGCCATCGACACCGGCGTCGTCGGCGAGGCGCGCGACTTTCGCCGCGCCGAAGCCGAAGCCGTCGCCCTTGCAGACGAACCAGATCTTCGCGTCGCCCGCGAGCTTGCGCGCCACCGCGAGATTCGCGGCGATCGCGCCTTCGTCGATCTCCGCCCACGCGGGACGCAGCAGACGGTATTCGCGCAGGTCGTCGGCGCATGCGTTCATGACCGCACCTCGCCGGTCCGAAAAGACAGCGCTTCCTGCAGGCCGTTCGATTCGGCGAAGACGCGGTCCTGCCGCGCGCGCAGTTCATCGGCCGGCAATTGCGCGAGCGCGGCGCGTGCCGCTTCGGTCGCGACAGCATCGATCTCGCCTCCGTCGATGGCCACGCCATAAAGATCGCGCGCCATGCGCCCGGAGATCAGTCCGTCGAGCACATCCTCCAGGACCGCCTGCGGCTCGCGCTCCCAAGGCGGACCGTAGCCTGCGCCGCCCGCCGCGATATGACAGACCCGGTCGTCGCGCCCGAGCGCGATGACCGAACTCGGCATGCTCGGCAGCAGCATGGATTCGCCGTCGCGCGTGAGCAGATTGAACGACGGGGAGCCGTCCAGTCCGCCGTGCGAACCTGCCGGCCGGTGAGCGCGCCGGTCCGAGCGCAAGCCCAGCGACGCGCTTTCCGCCCGCAGCGCATACGTGCGGCGCATCGCAAGTCCGCCCCGATGCTTGCCCGCGCCGCCCGAGTCCGGCACGAAACCATAATCCGTGATGACGACGGGCAAGCGCGCCTCGATCAGCTCGACCGGCTGATTCGACAGATTGCCGAGCGGATTGGCGATGCCCTCGCTGCCGTCGCACCGCGCGCTTGCGCCCCAGCTGCCAAGAATGCCGTCCGTGATCAGCCAGTTGCCCGCCGCGCCGCGTCCCGAGATCGACACCACCGATGGACCGCCTTCGCCAAGCGCGGGCATCGCATCCGGCACGATCTGCGCAAACGCGCCTTGCAGCACGTCGAACATGCGATACGCCATGATGCCGCGCGCAGCGCACGCCGCGGGCTCCAGCGGATTGACGATCGAGCCCGGCTCCGCGAACACATGCACCGGGCGCGAGAAGCCCTCGCAATTCGGCACGTCTACGCCGATCGCGCAGCGCACCGCCGCGTATGCGACCGATTGCGTCGTCGCGAACGGTCCGTTGATCGCGCCGGGCACCTGTGCATCGGTGCCGCTCCAGTCGATCGTCACTTCGTCGCCGGCGATCGTCACCCTGACGCGAAAGCGGATCGGCTGCGGCCGGTCGCCCAGGCCGTCGATGAAGTCGTCATAGCAGTATTCGCCGTCGGGCATCGCGGCGATCGCCTGGCGCGTCAGCCGGTCGCCATAGTCGTGCAGCGCATCGACGAGCCGGCCGAAGCCATCGGCGCCGTATTTCTCGATCAGTTGCGCGAGCCCGCGCGCGCCCGCACGGCACGACGCGACCTGCGCGCGCAGATCGCCGCGCAGTTGATCGGGCATGCGCGAATTGATTTCGAGCAGCGCGATCAGCGTGTGATTCGGCTCGCCCGCATCGAAGAGCTTGAGCAGCGGAATGCGCAAGCCTTCCTGAAAGATCTCGGTCGCGCCGATCGCCATGCTGCCCGGCGCCATGCCGCCGATATCGGCGTGATGCACGATCGTCGCCACATAGCCTTCGATGTTTCCGCCGAAGAACACGGGCTGAATCAGATACACGTCGGGAAGATGCATGCCGCCCGAGGTGTACGGATCGTTCATCACATAGACATCGCCCGGCTGGCCGCTTGCGCCGAAGCGCTCGATCACGTTGCGCATCGCCGCGGGAAACGCGCCGAGGTGGATCGGCAGCGTGAGACCTTGCGCGATCACGCGGCCTTGCCGGTCGAAGACGGCGGTGGAGAAGTCCATCGAGTCGCGCACGATCGGCGAATAGGCCGAGCGCAGCACGACGAGCGCCATCTCGTCCGCCACCGAGCCGAGCGCATTCTTGACGATTTCGAGGGTGATGGCGTCGTCCGAAGACGGCGTGTGCGTGGCGGATGTCATGTGTTGTCTCCCAGCGTGATGACGATGTTTTCATGCGCGTCGACACGGGCGCGCGCGCCCGGCGGCACGACGCAGGTCGAGTCGTATTCCTCGACGATCACCGGCCCGTCGAGCGGCCCGGCGCGCAGCGTCGCGCGCGAGATGACCGGTGTATCGACGAAACCGTGCGCCGGACCGAAGTACGCGCGCCGCATCACGCGCGTCCCCGCATCGGCGCGGGCGCCTCCCGCGCGCCGCGCGTCGTACACGCGCGAGCGCTCCGACTTCAGGCTGCCGAGCACGCGCAGATTGACGAGTTCGACAACATCTTCCTGCGATGCATGACCGTAGGTACGCTCGTGCTCCGCGTGAAAGGCGCGCTTCACTTCTGCGATATCGACGGCCTCGCCCGATCGCCACGCGAGCGGCACGGCGAGTTCATACGCCTGCCCCGCGTAACGCAGATCGAGCGAGCAGCGCAACTCGATGTCATCGCGCGCAAGACCTTCTTCGATCATCTCGGCACGGGCGCGCGCTGCCAGATCTTCGAGCGCATCGCAGAGCGGCGCTGCGGCGTCGGTGTCGACCCGGCGGAACATCGTCTGCATGAATTCATGCTGCGTCGTCGAGAACAGCAGGCCGAGCGCGCTGAACACGCCGGGACTCGGCGGAACGATCACCGTGCGCATGTCGAGCAGCGCGGCGATCGCGTGCACGATGATCGGCCCGTTGCCGCCGAACGCAAACAGCGCGAAGTCGCGCGGGTCGCGGCCGCGATACGTCGATACGGCTTTCACCGCGCGCGTCATCGTCGATGCGGCGATCGAGAACACGCCGTAGGCGGCTTCGTGCAATTCCGTGTTCGTCGGTTCGGCCACGTGCGCGCGCATCGCATCGCAGGCTTTCGCGTGGTCGATGCGCAACTCGCCGCCCGCCAGATAGCGCGGATTCAGATAGCCGAGCGCGAGAACCGCGTCGGTGAGCGTGGGCGTCGTGCCGCCGGCATCGTAGGCAACCGGACCGGGCACGGAACCGGCCGAGTCCGGCCCGACCTTCACGAGGCCGCCCGCGTCGATGCGCACCATGCTGCCGCCGCCCGCGCCGATCTCCGACACATCGATGAACGGCAGCTTCACCGCATGGCCGCCGCCCTTCACGAGCTTGCTGCTCAGGTTGATGCCCGCGCCAACCTCATATTCCGTCGTGCGCGCCGGTTCGCCGTTCTCGATGATCGCGGCCTTCGCGGTCGTGCCGCCCATATCGACGGTGATGCAGTCGGCAGATCCCGACGCCGACGCCACCGATGCCCCCGCGATCACGCCCGCCGCCGGACCGGATTCGATGATCGCCGCCGGTTTCTGCATGACGGCCGCCGCGCTCATCACGCCGCCGTTCGAATGCATGATCTGCACCGGCCCGCGCATGCCGACATCGCGCAGTCTCGCGATCAATGAGTGCAGATAGCTCACCACGACGGGTCCGAGATACGCGTTCACCACGGTCGTGCTGGTGCGCTCGTATTCGCGGATCTCCGGAAGAATCTCGTGCGAGCACGTCAGATACACGCGCTCGCCGAGCACACGGCGCAACAGTTCGCGAACGCGGATCTCGTGCTCCGGATTCGCATAGGCGTGCAGCAGGCTGATCGCGACCGATTCGATGTCCTGCGCCGCGATCCGTTCGGCCACCGCGATGACCTCCGCATCGTCGAGCGCCTTGGCGACGGAGCCGTCGGCATTCAGACGCTCGTCGACTTCATGGCGATGACGGCGCTTCGCCAGCGGCGCGGGCTTGCGATACGAGAGGTTGTAGAGCATCGGCACGCGCAGGCGACCGATCTCGACCACATCGCGGAAGCCGCGCGTCGTCACCAGCGCCGTGCGCGCGCCCTTGCCTTCCAGCACCGTGTTGGTGGCGATGGTCGTCGCGTGCACCAGCTCGGTCACCTGACGCGGCGTCGCGCCGAGCGACGCAAGCAGCGCCTCCAGTCCTGTCACGATCGCCACGCCGTAGTCCTGTGGCGTGGACGACACCTTCTTCGTGTGCACCACGCCCAGATCGTCGATGACGACGATATCGGTAAACGTCCCGCCGATATCCACGCCTGCCCGATAAAGTCTTTCTGACATGCTCACCGCCTCTTCATGTTCGACGCCGCCAAACGCGCGTCAGTGAATCGATTCATTAAGAGCATCAAAAAAAAGCCGCTCAGAACTTGTGCACGAAGCCGATGCTCGCCACCGCCTGATTCTTCGTTGACGACGGACTCATGGTCTGGACCTGCGAAGCCAGCGTGCCGTCCGACGTCGCCGGCAGCGGACCGCCGACCGGGCGCGGAAACACCCCGCCGCCTGCCCGCAACCAGATCACTTCCAGATAGACCGAGGTGCGCTTCGACAGGAACTGGTCGACGAGGAGGTTCACTTGATGCCAGTGCACCTGCGTAGGCCCATCGGGGCCGCCGGTGATGTTGTCGCTCGTGTAGGTATAGGCCACGCCGACCAGCAGAGTCGGCGTGACGGTGTAGCGCACGTTCGCTTCGTAGTTGTTGAAGCGATAGTTGATGCCGCTCGTGAGCGACGTGCCCACGTTGTTGTAGATCGCATTGCTGTACATCAGGCTGAACTTCGCGGGCCCGAATATGTATGACGCGCCGATGCCCGCGATCTGCTCGCGCTTCGAGGTGATCGGCGCGTCGCAGCAGGTGATCGCGCCGCCGGTGTTGACCGTCGGAGTGGTGTTGACGCCGGGCCTGTCGTAGAGCGAATAAGCCGCCGCGATCGAGAACGGTCCCTGCTTATAGATGCTGCCGACCGACCACATGCGATTGTTCGAGAAGTCACCGGCCGCGTTGCTGAACGCGTACATCGCGATGCCGGTGAAGCCGTGGAAATTCGGCGAGGTGTACTTCACCGAGTTGTTCACGCGCAGATAGTTGTCGGTGTTGTCGTTGTCGTAGGGATGCGAGAACATCACGCCGCCCCACGCGCCGTTGGAGGTCATCGTCTGCAGCGTGCCGACGATGGCGTCGTACTGGCGCCCGAAGGTCAGCGTGCCGTACTGCGCGTTGGCCACGCCCATATACGCCTGACGCCCGAACATGCGGTTGTTCTGGCCGAGCGCCCCGTTGACGGGATTGAAGCCGTTCTCCAGCGTGAAGATCGCCTGGGTTCCGCCGCCCAGATCTTCCGCACCTTTCAGGCCCCAGCGGCTGCCGTACTCGCCGTTGCCCGTCAGTTGCACGGCGTGATGGCCGCCCTGATTCGACGACCACGTCAGCGCCTCGTTGATGACGCCATACAGCGTGACGGAACTTTGCGCGTGGGCCGCACAACTCGCGCCCGCGAGCGCGAGCATGCCGAGCGATCTGATCTTCACTGCTTCTCTCCAGACTGGCGTCGCCGATGCTCCGGTCGTGGCGACGATTGATGTTCGCGAATGAATCGATTCATTTGGTGCGGATATTCATGCAGTCCACCGAATGTCCGGGCTTCGTTTCAGTCGCGTAGTGGGTTCGTTGCGCGGCTCACGCGGCCGCGTGCTGTCCTGCAAGGCCTCGGGGAATCGCAGCAAGCAGTTCCGCCGTGTAGCGTTCGCGCGGCGCATGCAGCACCTGGCTTGCGTTGCCGATTTCCACGAGCCGACCTGTCTGCATGACGGCTACGCGCTCGCACAGTTCACCGACGAGCGCGAGATCGTGGCTGATGACCACGAGCGTCACACCCGCCGTGCGATGCAGCTCGCGCAGCAAGCGGATGATCTCCGCCTGAATCGACACGTCGAGCGCGGAGGTCGGCTCGTCGGCGACGAGCAGCGTCGGCCGACGCGCCAGCGCTCGCGCGATGCCGACGCGCTGCCGCTGCCCGCCCGACAACTGATGCGGCAGGCGCGCGAGCACCGTGCGCGGCAGGCGCACCATGTCGAGCAGATCGGGAATCGGCACGCCGTCGCGGCCGATGGCTTCGGCGAGCGCCGTGGCGACCGTCTTGCGCGGATTGAGCGAGTTCATCGTGCTCTGGAATACCATCTGCACCTGCTTGCGGAACGCGGCGAGTTCGCCGCCCGCGAGCTGCACGATGGATCGCCCGTTGAACTCGATATCGCCGCCAGTCGGTTCGATGAGGCGCACCATCATGCGCGCGACGGTCGACTTGCCGCTGCCGCTCTCGCCGACGATCGCGAGCGACTCGCCCGCCGCGAGGTCGAACGAGAGCCCGGCTACGGCGTGAAAGTGCTCGCGCCTCAAGAGGCGCGCGAGCGCGGAGCGCCCCAGCGCGTACGACTTGCCCACATCGGACAAACGAAGTAGCGGCACGGCGCGATCAGATTGCAGCATGATTGCGGCCCTCCCCGGTCATGGCCTCGCGCGGCAAACGCGGAATGCTGTCGATCAGCTGGCGCGTGTACGCATGCGCCGGCTGCATGAAAAGTTGCGCGACTTCGCCGTGCTCCACGACCTCGCCATGACGCAGCACGACGGCGCGCGAACACAGCTCCGCCATCAGGTCGAGGTTGTGCGTGATGAAGACGAGGCCCATGTTCAGCTCGCGCACCAGCGAGCGCAGCAACGCGACGATCTGCGCCTGCACGGTGACGTCGAGGGCGGTGGTCGGTTCGTCGGCGATCAGGAGCGAGGGCTCGCAGACGATTGCCGCCGCGATCAGCGCGCGCTGCTTCATGCCGCCGCTCAGTTCGTGCGGATAGGCACGCGCCGCGCGACGCGGATCCCTGAAGCCGACACGCGCCAGGATGTCTTCGATCTCACCCGCAAGCGCGCGGCCACGCACCGGCCGATGCGCGCGGATCACATCGGCGATCTGCGTGCCGATCGTGAATGCGGGATTGAGCGCGGTGCCCGGGTCCTGGAAGATCATCGACAGACGCTTGCCGCGTAATTCGCGCAGATGCGCTTCGCCGGCCTGCGCGAGGTCTTCGCCTTCGAAGAAAATGCGCCCGCCGGTCACGTGCCCGCCCGAACCGAGCAGGCCGAGCACGGCAAGCGACGCCACGCTCTTGCCCGAACCCGACTCGCCGACAAGGCCAACTGCCTCGCCGGCGCTCACTGTCAGGTCGAGACCGTGCAGCACTTCGAGCGCATCGCGGCCGTGCCCGTAAGCGACCCGCAGCCCTTCCACCGATAGCAGTTCGCTCTTCATGCCGCACCTCCCTGCGTCGCGTCGGCCACGCGGCGACGACGCCTCGGATCGAGGATCGTGCGCATGCCGTCGCCGACGAGATTGAACGCCAGCACGCTCGCGAACACCGCCGCGCCGGGAAAGATCGAGACCCACCAGAAGTCGGTGAAGATCAGCGCGCGCGAGTCGGAGAGCATCGCGCCCCAGCTCGGCGTCGGCGGCTGCACGCCCAGTCCGATGAAACTCAACGACGCCTCGACGATGATCGTCACGCCGAGCAGCAGCGTCGCCTGCACGAGCACAGGCGAGATGATGTTCGGCAGCACGTCGGAGAGCACGATGCGCGTTGCGCTCGCGCCCTGAAGACGGCGCGCCGCGACGTATTCCGCCTGCACCTCGGCCCGCGCCAGACCATACGTGAGACGAGCGAGACCCGGCGCGTAGAGCACGCCGATCAGCAACACGAGCTTCGTCTCGTTGGAGAGCGCGATGCCCGCGACATGAATCGTGTCCGTTCCCGTGATGCCGACGAGTGCGATCGCCCAGATGAGCAGCGGAATCGACGCGAGCACTTCCATCGTTTTCATCAGCAGTTCGTCGGTCCATGTGCCCGCCTTGTAGCCCGCGATCAGACCGATGGCCGTGCCGAGCACCACGCCGATCGCGACCGCCGCGAGCCCGATGGCAAGCGATGCGCGCGCGCCCCAGATCACGCGGCTCAGCATGTCGCGTCCGACCTGGTCCGTGCCGAGCCAGAACTCCGCGCCCGGCGCCTGCAAGCGATGGTCGATATAGAGCTTCAACGGATCTTTGAGCGGCAGGATCGGCGCACACAGCGCTACGCCGAGCAGCACGACGATCAACACGAGACCGACCGCACCGGTCGGCTCGCGCATCAGCGCACGCACGAAGCGGCCCGCGCTGCGCGCGGTGGCGGTCATCGCGGAAGGCCGTTCGGGCACGGCAGGCAAGGAGGAATCGGCCATCATGTGCGTTTCACCTTCGGATCGAGAACGCCCTGCACGAGATCTGCGCAGCCGTTCGACACAATGAAAATCGTCGTGATCACTAGCACGATCGACTGGACGGCGGGATAGTCGCGCTGGAAGATTGCCGCCAGGAGCGCGCGCGACACGCCCGGCAAGTTGAAGATCTGCTCGACGATGAGCGCCCAGCCGAACATGTAGCCGTAGCTCATCGCGGCCGTGCTCACGAGCGACGGCAACGCGTTCTTCAATGCATAGACGAGGATGCGCCCGCGCGGCAGTCCGAGCGCGCGCGCCGTGCGGATGTAGTCCTGCGAGAGCGCATCGACCATGTTCGTGCGCACGAGACGGCTCAGGACCGCGATGTAATAGACCGACATCGTCAGCACCGGCAGTATCAGCGAGCCGAGGTGCGCGCCGATGCCGTCGGCCCACGGCACGAGTCCGCCGACCGGCAGCCAGCCCGTCTTGAGCGCGACATAGCGGATCAGCAGCAGGCCGAGCCAGAACGAAGGTATCGACAGTCCGACGATCGCCGCGATCCGCAACATATGGTCAGCGGCGCCGTCTTCTTTCAATGCCGCGATCGTGCCGAGCAAGATCGACATGACGAGCGTCAGCACGAACGACAGCGTGACCAGCTCGACGGTGCCCGGCAACGTATCGGCGATCTCCGGCCCGATGTCGTTGCCCGATACATACGAGTGCCCGAAATCGAGCGTCGCGGCGTGCGTGAGCCATGCCCCGTATTGCGCGACGACCGGCCTGTCGAGCCCGTGTTGACGGTTGAACGATGCGATCTGATCGGCGCTCGCGTCGCTGCCCAGCGTGAGGCGCGCGGGCGAAACGGGCGTCGCGCGGCACATCGCGAAGAGCAGCGCGCTCACGACGACGAGCAGCATCAGCGAGGACAGCAGCCTGGAGAAGATTCTCATCGCATATCCCTCATGCCCGCCCGACGGACACGCCGCCGAGTGCGAGCGAGAAGCCCGTGTTCACTTCGAAACCCTTCACTTCGCTGCGCCAGAGGTTCTGAACTTCCAGTGCGCCGATCCAGACCGCGGGTGCATCGCGCGCGATCGTCTGCTGCATCTTCGCGAGCAGCGCCTTGAGGTCGGCGGGTTCGTCCACGCCGTAACTCTTGTCGATCAGATCGACGAAAGCGGGATTGTCGTAGCCGGTCGCTTTCCATAGGCTCTCGGTCGGACGGAACAGCGCGTTCAGAAGGTAGGTCGCTTCCGGCGGCGCGATGAAACCCGTCAGCACCGCCTGATGATTCCCGACCATCGCCTGCGAAATCATCTGGCCGAAGTCGAGCGGCCGAAGATTGGCGCGCACGCCGATCGACGCGAGCTGCGACTGCATGAAGAGCGCGGTGGTCGAGGTATCGATCAGATACGCGGGCTGCACGTACAACAGATCGAACGACGCGCCCGTTGCGTATTTCGAGCGCGCGAGCGCGGCGCGGGCCTTCGCCAGATCGAAATCGAGGCTCGCGGCGCTGGCTGCGTCGTACCACGGCGAATCCGGCGCGAACGGCATGCTGCTCGCCTTGACCGCGCCGTAGCACAGGTCGCGGCAGATTTTCACTCGGTCGAGCACGAGTGAGACGGCCTGACGAAACGCGGGATCGTCGAACGGCGCCTTGCGCGTGTTGAGGCACAGCATCAGCGGACTCGTCGGCGACGGCCTGCTGTCACCCGCGATGCCCGGCGAGCGGCGAATCTGCCCGAAGAGCTGCGCGGGTGGCGCGCTGATGACCTGCGTCTGCATCGACATCAACGAAGCGAGCCGCGACGACTCCTCTGGAATGATGCGGAACATCACGCGCTCCCATTGCGGCTCGCCGCGACGCCAGTAATTCGGGTTGCGGCGCAGCTCGACGAAGTCGTTCGCTCGCGACTGCACGAAAATCCCCGGCCCCGTGCCGACGCCCACCGGCGCATGCCGGAAGAACTCGCCCGGGTGCTGCTCGCGGCTGCCTGCCGGAAAGATGCCCATGTACTTCGACATGTAGTCGAGCAAGGGCCGATACGGCCGCTTCAGGCGAATCACGACGGTGTTCGCGTCCGGCGCCGTCACCGCATCGATGACGGTCCAGAACGGGCGTCGAAAAGCCTTGTGCGCGGGATCGAGCACGTAATCGAAGCTGTATTTGACATCGACGGACGAAAACGGCTGGCCGTTCTGAAAGGTCACCCCGCGCTCCAGATCGAACCGATACGTCAGACGGTCGGGCGAGACGGTCCATGCGCGCGCCAGTTGCGGCACGCGCTGGCCGTGGGCATCGATGCCGACCAGATTCTCGAAGATCAACTGGTTGATCGCCATCACGTCGTGATTCGGCTGATTGATCGGATCGAGCGTCTGCGGATTGCTCGGGATCGCGACCGTCAGCACGCCGCCCTGCGCCGCCAGTGCCCGCTGGCCGAAAGCGAGTGGCAGCGACCAGCCCGCGAGCCCCGCTGCGCCCATTCGAAGCATCTGTCTTCGGGTTCTGTCGAAACTCATTGTTGTCCTCTGTGTCCCCGTTCTGACATTCGTGAATCGATTCACTAACGATACGAACCTGATACTTACACGTCAACCAATCAAAAATGAGGAACGCCGGAAATGCGATTCCAGCCGGCGAAATGCGATGAAAATCTGCCGCGCGCCCTTCGTTTGCCACTTCGGTGAATCGATTCACGAACGATCGCCGATCTGAAACACGCTGTCAAATCGGGTTGACCCTGAGAGGCTCAGCCGGGCTGAACGGTCCGCGCCCGGCGTCGACCCGGCGTGGCGGCCGCAACCGGCGGCGCGGCGCACGATTCGCGGATGATCATGCGCATCGGATGCCGCGACCGCCGGATGCCGGGCGGCGCGGTGCCGTCGAGCAGTTGCAGCATGAGGTCCGCCGCTTCCCTGCCGATGTCGCGCGGCTCCTGCGTCACGACGGTCAGCGCCGGCGCGCAGAGGCTCGCGTACTGATGATCGCCGACCGACACGACCGAGAAATCGCGCGGCACGCTCAGGCCGAGCTCGCGGGCGATCTGCAGCACCAGTGCGGCGTCGTTGAGCGGAGCGACCATCGCGGTCGGCCGCGACGGCCCCGCGAGTAGCGCGTGACAGGCGGGTTCGTCGAAGGCGTCGGTCCGCCGAATGAGCGCGGGATCCACTGCGATGCCGGCGGCTTCGCACTCGACGGTGTACCCACGCACCATCTCCCGCCCGACCCACGTGTGCTCGTGGCCCGCAACCAGCCCGATCCGCCTGTGTCCGAGCGACGCCAGATAACGCACGGCCTGACGGCATCCGTCGGCGTGATCGGTGAGCACCGAATGGAACTGGCCTTGCGCATCGCGCTCCCACAGCACGACGGGCATGTTCAGCGTATGGAGGATGTTGTAGTACGAGGGCGTCTCGTCATCGGAGATCACGCCGATCAGGCCGTCGAGGCGACGCTGGCGCAGGCTTTCGAGAAAGGCGCGCTCGCGCTCCAGGTCGTAGTGCGAATTGGCGATGAGAATCTCGTAGCCGCGCTCGCGCAAGCGAGTTTCGGCGGCGCTTACCATCTGCGCCGCCGTATGCTGTGCGATATCCGAGATCAGGCACGCGATCGCCTTCGAGCTCCCGCTGCGCATGCTGCGCGCCACCGCATTCGGCACGAAATTCAGCCGTGCGACCGCTCTCGTCACGGCCTCGCGGATTTCCGGGGCGACGTTGTCGCGCCCGTTGAGTACGCGCGATACCGAGCCCACGGAAACCTTTGCGAGACGCGCGACGTCCTGCACGGTCGGCGACCCTTGTGACGACTTGCGGCTGCGCGTGGAAGGCGGTGCGGACCCTGGTGTTTTCAGTTTCGGCATAGGCACTGACCGGCATCGACGAAAGTTTCGAATCGCAAATGGTGAATCGATATATTGCGATTATAAGCACTCTGCCGCTTGCCTACGTCGGCATCGAACGGGTTGGTCCTTGCAAGATTTGCTTTTTCCGCGCCGCTGCTTGAGCCGGCGCCTGGATTGCAGAAGTTTTCTTGCGAGCGATGCTTGAGTGCTCGAGTGCTCGAGTGCTCGAGTGCTTGAGTGCTTGAGTGCTTGAGTGCTTGAGTGCTTAGTTCGATGGCACGCGGTCGGCGTATCACCAGCAGACCGAGCGCATCTTCCAGATGGTGCAAATGTTGAGAGACGGCCGCCTGCGTCAGATCGAGCCGTTCCGCCGCGCGCGTGAAGTTGCCGAGTTCGGCCAGCGCAGCGAACGTGCGCAGCCATTGCGGGTTGAGCATGATGAGTTGTAGCTGCACCTGGCCATTCGTCGGTCAGGACTTCGTGTAACGCCCGATCACCGCAGCGGCGAGGGTCTCTGATCGACCTTGGGCGGTCAACCACTGGCACCGACATCGAAGCAAAAGCGGTCGCACTTGCGACGCGCAGCCGCTCCTGATGCTGTCCCGATCGGTTCCGTCAACTGTGTGCGAGTCCCTCGACTGGCACCGCTCGGTAGGTTGCACCGCTAAACCGATCACGGCGCCGCCGCAGTGTCAGCGAAATGCTTGGCGGCACGGGTCAGGCAATCCATCCGCCGTCGACCGTCAGGCTCTCCCCGGTCGTATAGCCTGCTTCGGGGCTGGCTAGATAAGCTACGGCCGCCGCGATTTCTTCCGGTTTTCCGAAACGGCCAACGCTTGCGAGCTTCGTCATCGTTGCGTGGTCTTCCGTGCCGGGTTGCGGAGCGAGTTCTGTATCGATCGGGCCGGGTTGCACCGCATTCACGGTCACGCCGAATTTCCCGAGTTCACGCGATAACCCGCGCGTAAAGCCTCTGAGGGCGAACTTCGAGGCGATGTAGAGCGTCACGCCAGGCAAGGGCGCGGCTTCGCCGAAAGCCGAGCCCACGTTGATGATGCGCCCCCAGCCTGCCGCGACCATGCGCGCAGCCGCGTCTTTAGCCAGTTCGATCGGCGCGCGCACATTCAGGTTGAAGTGCGTGTCGTACGACGTGTCCGACGAATCGAGGAACGGCCCATATTCGACTGTGCCAGCGTTGTTGACGAGAATATCGAGCCGCCCTTCGAAGCGGCCGCCGAACGCGCCATTCAGCGACCCTATGAGGCTCTTGACGCCTTCTGGCTGCGACAGATTGGCGCCGACAGCCTCAGCCTCGCCGCCGGCATCGCGGATTTCCTTGACGACGGCTTCAGCCCGCGCCGCACTCGACGCGTAGTGAACGATGACGGATGCGCCGTCGCGCGCAAGACGCGCCGCAATAGCTGCGCCGATTCCACGCGAAGCGCCCGTCACGAGCGCGAGTTTGCCTTTCAGAGCTTGGGTCATGCTTTTCCTCAACAGTAGGTTTTGAAGCGGTCCTCCGGCTTGAACAGCCGGAAGGGACTGCTGCATCGGAGCCAATGTTTCGTGCATTGGTTGATGCGTATCCTCCGCTGAGGCGGAATCGCCCGGTAGCCGCGGGCGGGGAATAGCGCCTATTCCTGCTGCGAGGGGGCAAAGGTGCGCAGCGTCTAGCCGGTGAGGCCTGCGCCAGAGTTGCGCTCATTGAGAAGGTGCTCGACAAACGCGATGAAGGCACGCGCCTTCGTGGTTGCCATGCGACCGGACGGGAAAACCGCCCACAGGTCGATCGGCGGCAACGTCCAGTCAGTCAGGACGGCCTGAACCGTGCCGTTTGCGAGTTCGGGGGCGAACATCCATTCCGAAGCGACGGCAAAGCCCATGTGCCCGAGTACCGCCGTGCGCATGCCTTCAGCCGCGTTCACGCTTATCCGGCCGGACAAGGTCACGGTCGAGTCGGAGCCGTCACTGCGGCTGAACAACCACGATTCACCGCCGCCTCGCAGAGAGTAAACGACTGCCTGATGCCGGTTAAGGTCGACAGGTGTCTGAGGGACGCCGGCTTCGGCGAAATATGACGGTGTGCCGACGACGAACCGCCGCGCGCTGGAGATGCGACGCGCGGTCATGGTCGAATCGTCCAGCGTGCCCATACGCAATGCGACATCGACGCCCTCTCCAAGCAAATCGACGGACCGATCGTCAAGTACGATGTCGATGCTCAGATTGGGGTGCTGGTCCAGGAAAGACTTGAGGGCTGGCAAGACATGCAGCCGGGCGAACGTAACGGCAGCGCCGATGCGCAACCGTCCCGACAAGCCTTCCGACGACTCGCGCACAGCCTGCTCGGCCTGATCGGCCTCATCGATGGCCCTCAGTGCGTGATCGTAGAAACGCTGACCGGCATCCGTCGGCGCGAGGCCACGTGTCGATCGCAGCAGCAGACGGGCGCCTAGACGTTCCTCCAGTTGTGCGACCGCCTTTGAGACGGCTGGCTGGCCGAGCTTCAAGCGGCGTGCGGCGGCAGAAAACGAACCCGCATCGACAACTGTTACGAAGGTCTCCATCGCCACCATGCGGTCCATGCGTCTTCTCCTAGCAGATCGTCAGCGAAAATGCGCAGTGTAGCGAAACGACGACCTCCCCAGACAAAGCACGCGTTAGGTGGGACGCGCCGACCTCACCTAGGCGGTCAGATGCTGGGGGCCGCTTTCTTTCAAGACTCCGATGACTGCCTTCGAGTAGAGTGCGGCCCCTTGGCAGCTTGCTCTCAAACGCGGCTGGGCGTCGCTGATTGGCCGAAGGCGATGATTGCCGTTGAATGCATTGAGGGGTAGTGAGACGACACATGAATCGTGCGCGTCGTATCAGGCGTCGCAAACCTTCCCTCATACGCAGGTGCTCTTCGAAAGCGTACGTCTGAGGGTCACGCGCGGACGCCTTTCGAGTCAACGCGCAGAACCTGTTCGGTCGTCTGTATGCGACAGCGAGAGCACGACTGTTGCAACTTAGTCTGCGCCGCAGCGTGACCGGCCGCGACGCATTAGTAAGGGACTTCGCGGTCGGCGAGGCCTGACTCGGACCGCGGCTCACTCGACTTGAAACACCGCGACCGCCTGACGCAACGTTTCGGCCTGCTCGGCGAGCGATTGCGCGGCGGCGGACGCCTGTTCGACGAGCGCCGCGTTCTGCTGCGTGACCTCGTCCATCTGCGCGACGGCCACATTTACCTGATCGATGCCCATGCGCTGCTCGCCGGATGCCGCCGCCACTTCGCTCATGATGCCCGTCACGCGACTCACGGACGCGATCAGACCTTCGATCGTGCCGCCCGCATGCTCGACGAGCACCGAGCCGTTCGACACGCGCGCGTTCGAATCGTCGATGAGCGTCTTGATCTCCTTGGCGGCCACGGCGCTGCGCTGCGCGAGCGCGCGCACTTCGCCGGCGACGACCGCGAAGCCGCGGCCCTGATCGCCCGCGCGCGCGGCCTCGACGGCCGCATTGAGCGCGAGGATATTGGTCTGGAACGCGATGCCTTCGATCACGCCGATGATGTCGGCCATGTGCGAGGAAGCCTGCGCGATGCTGCGCATGGTTGCGACGACGTCGTTGACGGTGTCGCCGCCCTGAGTCGCGTCGCCGCATGCCTTGGTCGCGGCGTGCGTGCCTTCGGCGGCGTTGTCGGCGTTCTTCGCGACGGCGCTCGCGAATTCTTCCATGCTCGCGGCGGTTTCTTCGAGCGATGCCGCCTGCGACTCCGTGCGCTTCGAGAGATCGACGGTGCCTTGCGCGATCTCGCTGGCCGCCTCGGCGATCGCCACGCTCGACGACTGAATGCCGAGCACGATCGTGTTCAGACGCGCGCGCATCGTTTCGAGCGAGACCATCAGACTGTCGGGGCTGCGGCCATCGACGGCGATCGCATCGCGCAGATTGCCTTGCGCGATGCGCGCGGCGAGCGCCATCGCTTCGCCCGGTTCGCCGCCGAGCGCGCGCGTGACACCGCGCGTGATGACGAGCGCGGCCACGATGCCGGTGAGCACGGCCGCCGCGCCGAGCGCGAGCATGATCGCCTTGGCGCGCGCGTAGGCGGCGTCGGCATCGCGGTTGGCGATATCGTTCTGTTCGTCCTGCAGCGCGATCATGTCTTTCGTGGTGCTCATCCACTCGCGCTGCACCGGCCGCAACTCGTCGATCAGCACGCGAATCGCCGCCTGCTGCTCGCGCGCTTCGGCAAGCGAGATCGCCTTTTCGATGATCGGCGCGGCGGCGGCCTCGTTCGCGCGCAGCTTGTCGAACACGGCGCGCTCGGTTGCTGAGGTGTGCTCGCTTTCCTTGAAGCGCGCGCCGAGCGCGCCGTACGCCTGCGCATAGCCTTGCGCCTGCGCGCGGATGCGCGCTTTCTCCGTCTCGACCGCGACCGAATCGGTCAGGAGCACGATGTTGCGCAGCGCGATCATCCGGTCGCTCACCGACAGGCTCAGCGCGTGCGCGAGCTTCGCTTCCGCATTGTTGACTTCGACGACTTCATCGAAGCGCGCCTGGATTTGCGACATGCTGACAAGACCGAAGGCGAGCACCGCGAACAACATCGACAGCACGAGGCCGAAGCCCAGGCCCAGTTTGGTGACGACCTTCATGGTTGTGATTCTCCGTAGACAGATGCGAGAGGGTTTCCCCCGATGGGAAATCCATTTCTTTCATGCTGTTTACGGACTGCCTTCGGTTTACTTTACAGTGCTTTCGCAGCTTTTTGACACGCCATAGCCTTAGCCAGTGCAGCCTTCGCTCGCACTTCCTCATTCGGCCATTTCGGACACTCAGGCATCGGTGCTCGTGAGGTTGCGTTGGGACTTCGCCCGCACCGTCGAGCCAAAATCCGACGGTCGTCGACGAACTTCCCTTTTCGTTCGTCAGATCACCTGCCTAAGCGTCTCAAGTCTTGCGCTTCCACTGCCGTTATGCCGACATCGCTCCGTCCTCGTTGGCTTGCGGCCACCCCAGCTGCGCGCGACGTAGAAAATCGAGAAAATAATAGAATGCGCTACAACATATGCGATACATGCGGAGCCGACGTAAGCGCTATGGCCTCTGTATGCAAACGCTGTCAGACCGCTCTGCCGCCGAATGCCCCTCCGGCGGACGCATCGGAGGAAACTGCGACATCCGCGCCTCAAGGCTTGCGCCGGCAGATCATGCTCGCGTCAAGTATCGCTATCGTCGGCGCGATCGTTGTTGGAGGGGTTCTCGCAACCGCACCGCGCGACGAAAGTCGAATGCAGCGCACAGCGGACGCGACTTCGGCAACTGGTCGTGTGCTTCCGGCTGAGGAGGCTGAACGCCTCTCTTCGATAAGTGCATCAAAGTAAAGCCGGACCACGACAACGCAGGCCTACGCCCAACGTTATCGGGGATAAATCCAGAGCGAGCAGACGTTCCAGGCCGCTGTGCGTTTTTGCAAGCCCGTCTCCATGCGGTTACAAGCACAGTCAGGGATTTGAAATTGGTAGGCGCGACGAGGTGAACCCGTAGCTACCGACGACGATACCTCACCCTTCTTTCACGCCGATACCTGAGCGAACTTGAGCACCATCTCCCTGAAGCGCGACGCGGCCGGACTCTGCGTCTGCGGCCGCGTAACGAGATGCAACGGCGCGCGAAACGCATCATCGCCGGCGACACGGCAATAGCGCACGCTCTCCTGTCGATATCGCTGCATCGACGCCGGTACCAACGTGACGCCACCGCCTGCCGCAACGAGGTTGATCGCTGTCACCATGCGCGGCACTTCGTCAACCACGCGCGGCGTGAAACCGCGCGCCTCGCACGCACGGATGAAATCCGCGTACATGCCCGGCGCGCCCGGCCGCCGGACGAAGATGAACGGCTCGCCGGTGAGTGCGTCCAGCGCCACCGCGCGCGCGCCGATCAGCACATGTCCGAGTGGCAGCACGAGCAGCATGCGCTCCTGCGCCAGCAGCTCGAAGCGCAGATCGACAGGCGTCTCGATGGGCTTGCGCAGGATTGCCACGTCGATCTGCCCGTTCGACATCATCTCGATGATCTCGGCTGCGTTGACCTCGCTCAGTTCGATCGAGATATCCGGATTCGTTTCCCGGAACGCGCGGATCGCCGTGGTCGCGAGCGGATGGAACGCCGCCGAGCTCGTCAGCGCGATACGCACGCGCCCAACCTGCCCCTGCGACACGCGCCGCGCATGCGTCACGCCCTGCTCTAATGTGCGCAAGGCCGCGCGCGCATGCTCCGCGAACGCCTGGCCGGGCGCAGTAAGTTCTACGCCGCGCGGCTGACGCAGAAACAGCGCGAAGCCCAATTCCTGCTCCAGTTCCTGAATCTGCTGCGACAGCGGCGGTTGTTGCATATGCAGCCGCGCCGCCGCGCGCGTGAACTGTCGCTCTTCCGCCACGGCGAGGAAGTAACGCAAATGGCGCAGTTCCATCGTGTTCACCTCTGGTATAGCCATTGAATATGGCAACACTATCCGATATGTATTTTACATTTGGCGGCATGCTTTTTAAGCTGGGTTCGCGCGATGAAAAATCAAAGGAGACATATGCAAACCGTGCTGAACACCGGCGCGCCGCTTGCTGCTGCCCCGCCGCTGTCGAACTCGCAGGTGCGCCGCGCGGTGCTGGCGTCGGTCATAGGCAACGGACTGGAATGGTTCGACTTTCTGATCTATGGCTATTTCGCAAAAACCATCGCGCATGTGTTCTTTCCAGTCGGCAACAACTTTCTGTCAATCACACTGACGCTCGCGACGTTCGCGATCGGCTTTATCGTGCGTCCGCTGGGCGGAATCGCGATCGGCGCGTGGGCGGACCGGCACGGACGGCGCAAAACGCTTTCGCTGCTGATTCTCCTGATGGCCGGCAGTACGCTGCTGATGGGCCTTACGCCCGGTTACGCCAGCATCGGCATCGCCGCACCCTTGCTGGTGCTCTTCGCGCGCGTGCTGCAAGGCTTGTCGGTCGGCGGCGAATTCGCGACCGCCGCCGCAATGCTCACTGAATACGCGCCGCCGGGGCGCAAGATGTTTTTCGGCAGTTTTCAGATGACCTCTCAAGCGGTCGCGCTGTTGCTGTCGTCGTCCTGCGGCTACCTGCTGACGACGAACCTGTCGAGCGAAGCGCTCGCGTCGTGGGGCTGGCGCGTGCCGTTTCTGCTCGGCGCGCTGGTCGGCCCGGTCGGCTTCTACATTCGCCACAAAGTGTCCGAATCGCCGGAGTTCGTGCAGCTGCGCCAGCAGCTCGGGCATGCACCGCGTCAGTCCTTGCGCACGTTCTTCCGCGAACGCGGCGACGCGGCGCTGTGTGCGATGGGCGTGATCATCATCGGCACGGCGACCAACTATCTCTGGCATTCGTACATGCCGCTGTTCGTCGAACGGCAGTTGCATCTGCCGCTGAAGAATGCGCTGTTCGGCACGGCCATTTCGGGCCTCATCGGCATTGCCGGCTATCCGCTGGCGGGCAAGCTCGCGGATCGCTTCGGCGCGTACAGACTTTTCTTTCCAATCACCATCGTATGGATTTGCGCCGCGTGGCCGCTTTTCTCGTGGGTGCTCGCGGCGCCGACGCCCGGGCGCGTGTTCGCCGCGCAGATGATCGCCACCGTCGTGCTGAGCCTGATGTCCGGCGCGCATCCCGGCATGCTGACGCAACTGTTTCCCACTGCAACGCGCTCGATGGGCGTCGCGCTGTCGTACAACATCGCCGTGACGCTGTTCGGCGGGCTCGCGCCGCTGACCGTGTCGACGCTGATAAGCGTGTCCGGATCGCGGATGGTGCCCGCGTGGTACCTGATTTTCGCGGGCATCGTGTCGCTGCTGCTGGTGGGACTGAGCGCATCGGGCCGGCGTCTGTGCCGCGAGCCGAATCTCTGGCCGAAGGACGGCGCGCGCTCATGACGACGCCCGTCGACGAAACGCGCCCGCGCAACGAAGTGCCGGTGCGAGTGGTCGGTGCCGCGCGCTTTCGCATCGCGACGCCGCGCGGCAGCGGCGCGGTGCCGGTGTTTCTGGGCGGCGCAACGGAGCGGGCGAGGATCGAACGCGTCGTCATCATGCTGCACGGACGTCTGCGCGATGCCGATGCGTATCTCCGTACGGCCGAGCGCGCGCTGCAAGCTGCGTCCGCGGCGGCCGAGTCGACGTTGCTCGTGGTGCCGCAATTCCTCGCCACTGCCGATGTCGAGCATCACGCGCTCGATGCCGACACACTGCATTGGGAATGGACCTCATGGATGGGCGGACTCGATGCGCGCGGTCCGTGCGCGCTGAGTTCATTCGATGTGCTGGACGCGTTGATCGAGCATTACGCGCGCTACCCGGCGTTGCGCGACATTGTCATCGCGGGACATTCGGGCGGCGCGCAGGTGGCGCACCGTTACGCGATCGTCGGGTGCGCGTCGAGCCGCGTTGCGAGGGTGCGTCATGTGATCGCGAATCCGTCGTCGTATGTGTATTTCGATGCGTCACGGCCCTTCCCCATGAGGCTACCGTGCGACGCCGTAAACGACTGGAAATACGGCCTCGCCCGCTTGCCGCGATATGCACGC
Organism: Caballeronia sp. NK8; assembly: GCF_018408855.1. Lineage (GTDB taxonomy): Bacteria > Pseudomonadota > Gammaproteobacteria > Burkholderiales > Burkholderiaceae > Caballeronia. Next base: position 740,347 of record NZ_AP024325.1, read on the forward strand.
GCCAGCGCGGGTGCGTGCGATCTGGAAGCGCATTACGCGCGCAGCGACGTGACTTATCTGCTGGGCGAACGCGATTGCGATCCGCTGCATCCCGCGCTGGACCGTACCTGCGCGGCGAATGCGCAGGGCCCGCATCGGCTGGCGCGGGGGCGGGCATATTACGCGTATCTGCTGGCGCGGCATCCCCGGCTGATCCATCGCTATCACGAAGTGCCCGGCGCGGGTCATAGCGGCGAGGCGATGTTCGTATCGGACGCAGGCGTACGCGCGCTGTTCGGCGATGACGTGCGCCTCGTGCGATCCGTCGACGCGGATGCGGGCGGCGCCAGCGAATAAGACAGGCATTTGCAGCAGGCCCGGGCATCCGACCCGTGCCCAAACAGGAGACGACCATGACGAGAAGAACATTGGGGCGCACGCTCGCCCTCGCTGCGCTATGCGCGGCGGTTTCGATGACGATGTCCGGATGCGGCGGCGATGACGGCGGTTCGTCCGCTGCTGCCGCGAACGCGCAGCTTCAATCGCAAGCGAACGCGCAGACCCAGACCCAGACAGCATCGCAACAATGCGCTGCGCTCGGCGGCATGGCGATTCCGGCAGCATCCATTGGCGCGCCGACCAGCGGCGCGAAGATCGCGACCGCGACGCTCGTCGAAACGAGCGGAGAGTATTGTCAGGTGAACGGCACGATCGGGCCTGTCGATCCGACTGCGCCGGTCATCAATTTCCAGGTGAATCTGCCGACCAAGTGGAACCACAAGTCGCTGCACTACGGCGGCGGCGGTTTCGACGGCACGCTGATCACCGGCGTGGCCGCGCTCGACATGGCGTCCACCGGCACGCCAACGCCGCTCGCATCCGGCTACGCCACCTTCAGCGACGATTCGGGCCACCAGAGTTCGAGCATCACGGATGGTTCCTTCGCGGCCAATGACGAAGCACTCGCCAACTACGGCGGTCTGAGTCTCAAGAAGACTCATGACGTCGCGATGCTGCTGATCACGAAGCGCTATGCGCAAATGCCGGAGAAGCGCTACTTCTTCGGCAGTTCGACGGGCGGGCGCGACGGTCTCACCGAAATCCAGCGCTGGCCCGCGGATTACGACGGCATCGTGGTGAACCGTCCGGCGCTCAACTACACCGGCTTGCGTCTGTCGAACGTCGTGCTGGGACGCGCGCTCTATCTGCGCAACGGCGCGGGCTGGCTGGACGTCGCCAAGATCGAACTGCTGCAGAACGCCGTGATGAAGGAATGCGATACGCTCGACGGTGTAGCCGACGGCATCATTTCCAACGTCGATGCCTGCAAGCTGCACGCGCTCAAGGTGCTCGCGTCGGTGCGCTGTCCGGGCGGCTCGGATGCGGGCGATAGCTGTCTCTCCGATCGCCAGCTCGCGACCGTCGTCACGATCGCCTCGCCGATGCTGCTGCGTTATCCGCTCGCCAACGGCGTGAGGCGTTATGCGGGCTACAACATCCTCGCCGGTTCGGTGTTCGCGGGACCATACACGACGCGCGATTTCGGCGAGTCGAATACGCCGTCGAATCCCGCCGGCAAGCACGACGCGAATCAGTGGGTGACGGGCGATCAATGGGTCAAGTACTTCGTCACGCGCGTTCCGACCTTCGATTCGCTGAACTTCGATCCGTACGATCCGGGCGCTTACCGCACGCGTGTGCAGACCGTCTCCGCCCTGAGCGATGCCACGAATACGGACGTCGGCGCGTTTCGGGCCAAGGGCGGCAAGATCATCATCACGCATGGCCTCGCCGATGAAATCGTCAGCACGGATTCGAGCACCGACTACTACAACGGACTGATCGAGCGCTACGGACGCGGAAAGGTCGATGACTTCGTGCGCTTCTATCTGATGCCCGGAGTCGGACATGGTACGGGGCCGTTTCATCCGGCGATCGACTCGCTGTCCGCGCTCGACCGCTGGGTCGAATCGGGCACTGCGCCCGAGACCCTGCAGATGAGCGACCTCAACACAGCGACACTCGGACGCACGCGACCGCTGTGCCGTTATCCTGCGTGGCCGAAATTCGTCGGCGGCAATGTGAACGATGCGGCGAGTTTTACGTGTGTGGACCGGTAGTAGTTGAACGAGAAACTGGTGAAGGCGCGGCTAAGCGGCGGTCTGCCGGCGTCTGCTGACGGTCGTGGACGCGCGATAAAACTGCGCCTTGTCGGCCTCTGCGGACGTTCGACAACGCCCTCATGATTGTCAGCAATATGGCGGTTTCGGGCGACCGCGCCGGGCAGTGACCGGCCAATGCGCGTTGTTCGACCCTCCGCCATCTGGCAAGACCACCGCAAGCGGATCTGACAAATTCACTCACTCGGCACTCGGAAAACGCCGTCGACGCGACAGGCGTCGCTTATCGTGGCTATGCGACAGACCATCTGCGGATAGCGAAGGGATTGAGGGGCGAATGCAGCACGGCGAGTTCGCCGGCTCCCCGTCCCGACTCTGCTACAAGCATTCCTGCGCTTGCTCAGGTAACGCCCACGAATTCTCCTTCGGCGAAGAACCACGCCGACATCGTCCGTGCCAGTTCGAGCACGACTTCCGCGTCGGTCCGGCCGGAGGACGCGCGCACGTGGAACGAATGATCTGCGTCGTCCACCACATGCAGCGTGGCGCGTGGCCCCAGCGACTCGACGACCGGCCTCAGCAGGTGAAGCTCGGCCAGCTTGTCGCGCGTGCCCTGCAGGAAGAGAATCGGCACCGTGACGTCTGCCAGGTGCCGTGCCCGCTCCACGCCGGGTGTGCCCGCCGGGTGCAGCGGGAACGCGACGAAAGCGAGGCCACGCACGCCGTCGAGCGGGGAGATGGCTTGGGCCTGGGACGTCATGCGGCCGCCGAACGATCTGCCGCCCGCGAAGAGCGGCAGGGCTGGCAGCCGCCGGCGGGCCTCTGCGACGGCTGCCTGCACGGCAGCATGTGCCACGGCTGGCGAGTCCACCCGCTTGGAGCCCCGCTCCATGTACGGAAACTGGTAGCGCAATGTGGCGACCTTGGCCGCCGCAAGCGCGTCGGCCAATGACGACATGCCGGCGTGCTGCATGCCCGCTCCGGCACCGTGCGCGAAGACATATAGGGCTCGCGCGTCCTCCGGCACTCGGAGGAGCGCAGAGATCTTAGAGCCGTCGGGCAGTGCCAGGGAAAGCGATTCTGGGTCGTCCATCGTATTCAGGTCGTGTCGTTGTGGCCTTTGCGCCGATTCTGCATCAATTGAGGCATCGGAGAGCGTTTGTGGCGGCCTCCGCCAAGGCATTGCGCAGGTGGAGTTTGCCGGCCGATCCATGAAGCGCGCCCATCGTAAACGGCGCTGCAGTCGCGATGTGTCGGTTGACGACCGCAAGCCCGACCGCAACGTGATCCGCGCTCTGAGACATTTGCGTGATAGCACGCTTGCATCATTGTCGGCGAGCTGTCACGACACTGCAATCAGCGTCAGAGGAAGTTCTCGAAGGGCAGTTCTTTTATCTGGCGCTCTGGAAGAGCATGTCCGGCTGCAAAAAGTTCTGGGTTCGGCCAGGTCCTGTCGGATGACCGACGCACGGAGCGTCGGCCTTTGCCGACATTGAGGCGGGTTCTTTTCAACGTCAGCAGCAAAGCAGATTACTGATGTTGGCAGCGTCGCGCGGCAGGGCCGCGACCGCCCGCATCAGCGAACTCACACTCACGAACCAAAGCGGTCACCTGACGCGAGTCAATGCTAATGTCTCAAAGCGGAGAGATGCCGTCATCCGGCACCAGTGACATCGGGCAATGTTCCGTCGTTGCTCTTGGGTCATACGGGTCGGTTGGCGTATTTCTTTGAAACGTTGTTGATGGAAACGTCGGGAGGTCTTCGAGACGTCAATCCGAAACGGCTTCGAGCACTTCGCCGCGTGTCTCGACGCCGAATCGCAGTACGACGAGTGATGCGATGGCGAAGCACGATGCGCCGAAAATGAACACCCCGCCTTGCTGTACGACCGGCAAGATCCATCCGATGAGCGTGGGCCCGAGCAATGCGCCGATCCGTCCGCAGAACGACGCGAACCCGCAGCCCGTGGCTCTCGCACGCGACGGATAGAGCTCGGGGGTGTAGGCGTAAAGCACGGCCCACATGCCGAAGGCGAAGAACTGCATGCCGGCACCCGTCAGGATCAATCCCGCCGAGGACGCACCCCATTGCGCTGCATGACCGAAGACATAGGTCATGACCGCCCCGCCGACCAAGGTCGCGACACACGTCGCTTTTCTGCCCCAGTGTTCGACGGCCCACGCAGCGGTCAGGAAACCCGGAATCCCGCCCAACGAGATGTACACCGTGAACAACACGGACTTCGTTACCGCGGAACCGGATGCCTGAAGCAAGGCTCCGAGCCACGTGTTCAGTCCGTAAAAGCCCAACAGCGCAAAGAACCAGAGCACACCGACCATCATGGTCCTCTGACGATAGGCGTCGGACCACAGCACCTTCAGCCCGCGCGCTTCATGATGGCGCGCGTTCACGGAAAGCGTGACCGGCGGAAGCGCGTCGATCTTCAGTCTGCTCATTACCGTGTGCTCGATACTCGAAACGATTTGCTCGGCTTCTTCATGACGTCGCTGAGATTCGAGCCAACGCGGAGATTCGGGCACGACGCGGCGGATGACGAACAGAAACAAGGCCGGAATCGATTCGATGAGAAACAGCATTCTCCAGTTATGCGACTGGAGCACGACATAGGACAGCAAGCCCGCGCATACAAATGCGATCGGCCAGTTTCCGTCCATAAGCGCGAGGTACTTACCGCGACTCCTCGCCGGAATAAACTCGGACAGGAGCGTCTGCGCAAGCGGCAACTCCATGCCCATGCCGATACCCAGCAGCACGCGGTAAATCCCCAGTTCGGTCGCGCTACTCGCGGTGTAGCACAACAAACTTCCTATTCCCCACACGATCATGCTGATCTGAAACACCGGCTTGCGTCCGAAACGATCGGCTAGCATTCCAGAGCAGACGGCACCGCACGCCATCCCTACAAATCCGGCACTGCCCAGCAGTCCGGCTTGCGCAGGCGACAGCCCGAACTCCGACTTGATCGAACCCAGGACGAACGTCATGGTGGCGAGGTCGACGTTGTCGAAGAAAAACGCAAGCGAAATGATCAGAAACAACCAGCGGTGGTAACCGCAAACCGGCAGTCTTTCGAGCCGGTCTGCCACGCCAAAGCATGTGACGTCGACATTGCCCATCTTCATTCGAGTATCTCCTCGGTGATTTCCTGTACGTGGATTTGCCGAATTGCTTCCCTGCGGCAAGATCACTATCAGTCGTCAAAAGAAGACAGGCGCGTTAGGAAATGTCGTCGATGGTCGCGCTTACGCCAAGTTATGCTGCCGCGCAACGGCTACACATCGCCCTGATCGCGCTTGGCGAATCGGTTCGGATCGAACGCATCGGGAGCGAGGCCGGACACCGTCGCGCCTGCGGCGAACGGGTAGCGAAGATACGGAGCCTGGGGCTGGCCAGGCGGAGAATATTGTCCGTCGGCGAGAATGCGCTTCTTTGCCGTCATCTCAATTACAGCGCAGCGAATCGCGATGATCTGATTGGCCGCGCCCTGTTCGATTGGCGAATAATCCTTTTCGGGGCGAAACTTATCCAGCGCCTGATTCTGGTGGCGAATGACGCCTTCGGTGTCGTCATCGATGGACGCATGGCAACGGGCAATCACGCTGTAATACTCGAGACTCGTATTCTGTCCTTTCGGCGCCTTGAGCAGCGCGACCGGCCTGTCCACCTCGATGGTGACGTGCCGGTTCTCACGCAGCTTCTGAGCGAAGCTGCCGAAGCGGGAGCAGTGGATAAGGAATGTATCCCCCGTGAAGGTGAAGCTCTGCGCGAGCACGTACGGAAAAGGCGTGTCGTTTACGGCGACCCGGCAAATCAGTTCATCTTTCAGGAAAGCGAGAATCGATGGCCAGTCCGTCCATGCGAGATCGCTTCGACGCATTTGAACGTTAAGGAAGGATGGAGTCATTGTGTTTATGGTTCATTGAAAGCCGATGATGTCGCCTCGCGCCGGACCTGTGCCTATGCCTGCGATCCGGCATCCGGTTCTTCGCTCGATATGAGCCATCAGACCGCGCAGCGATGGGGGCAAACTGTTATCCAACGGTCCTGCGAAGGCGGGAACCAGCGAAGCGACGCTTCATCGAATACGGGAATGGCGCCCGACGCCTTGTCGGGGAACAGAGCGAGACTGTCGCACTTGTTGAGATAAATCTCGTCTACGGCGTGACGAATCGCCGCGTCGGCAAGCTGCGAAACGTCGAGTGCGCCGATGCGGAATAGATCGTCCATCGTCACGAAAGGCCGGATGCGCGTCCACGCCGCCCGAAGTCGATCTAAGCACGCGGCGATATCGGCCTCATGCGCTTCGGAGCGAGCTTCCGACAGGCGGTCATACGCTGCCATCTGTCCGAACGCGAGGTCGAGGTTCTCGTGCAAATCGCGAAGCTGCACGACGGTACGGCAGCCGGAGCGCATTCTGATCGCAAGATCTGCATAACACGGACCGATGCCGTTACCTGTCGTTCCGATGTCCGATCCGTGAAGCACGTCCATACGGATATGGACGGGTTGCACGACGACGCAACGGCCGCTGATGCGCAGCCGTCCGTCGAGCGTCAGACCGGCGCGTTCCAGCGCGTCGATCTCGCCGGCCAGCTTCTCGAGATTCACCGCGCAGCCCGAGCCGATGTAGAGCAGCTTGTCAGGGTGAAATGCGCCCGACGGCACTTGCGCTAGCTTCGCGCTGCCCACCGGCGTACGGATCGTATGCCCCGCGTTCGCGCCGCCGTTGAACCGGGCAATGATGTCGTAGCCGTGAGCCAGATGGTCGACGATCTTCGCCTTGCCTTCATCGCCATACTGAAGGCCGACGAGAACGTCCGCGTAACCAGGCGTGATGCTCATCTCAGTCTTCAAGGACGAAGGTCGCTTCGACTTCGACCGGCGCATTGAACGGCAGGCTCGCGACGCCGACTGCGATGCGCGCATGTTCGCCGCGCTCGCCGAAGAGCTGATTGATCAGTTCCGACGCCGCGTTGATGATCGCCGGGGCATCGGCGAAGCGCGCCGACGTGACAACGTAACCGCCGACTTTCAGGACCTTCGAGATGCGCTCGAGGTGGCCGTCGGTCGCCTGATGCGCCCATCCAAGCATGTTGAGCACGCAGAGTCGCGCGGCGCTGCGCGCATCCTCGACGGACACCGCTTCCGGCACGGAGCCGGTCCATTGCGCCTTGCCGTCGCGAACCGGCAACTGCCCGGAGATCACAAGCAAGTTTCCATGTCGATTGAACGGCTTGAATGCTGCCCGGACCGGTGTATGAACGGGCAAGCTGAGACCTGCTTCCTTGATTCGATCGTAGATTGACATCTTCTCTCCTTGACGCCGCGAGGACGAGGCGGCTAGACATCATTCTGGAGAGAACGCATCGGTCATGCTCTCGCGGATAGGTCGCGTTCTATCGCGCAAATGCCAAATTCATCAGTCCGCCACAGTCCTGAAAAACTCGCTGGGGCTTCGTCCAAGTGATTTGCGGAACATCGCGCTGAAGGCGCTCGGGCTGTCATATCCGAGCACCGAGGCGATCTCGGTGACCGAGCGATTCTCGGCCAGCATCTGGACCGCTGCCAGCAGGCGCGCCTGTTGACGCCAGCGCGTGAATGTCATGCCCGTCTGATCCGGAAAGAGCCGGATGATGGTCCGCTCGCTTGCCCCGACCACTTTGCTCCAGGACTCGACCGACGTTTCTTCTGCCGGGTTTGCGATGATCCAGCGGCATATGCGCGCGATGCGCTCGTCGGCCGGCATCGGCAAGTGCAAGGGTTCGACCTGTAACGGCTTGACCTCGCGATAGAGCAACTCAACGACGAGCCCGTCTCGTCCTTGCTCTTCGTAGTCGACGGGCATCGCGACGATGGACGCGATCAGTTCCCGCAGAAGCGGAGAAATGGATACGACACAACAGTTCGACGCGTCGAGCGGCGTGCGTTCCGGCGCAAAGTAGAGCGTGCGCATTTCGATCTTCCCGACGGCCTGCATGCAGTGCCGAACGCCCGGCGGAACCCATACGGCCCGTTGCGGCGGCACGACCCACGAGCCGCCGTCGGCAGTGACGAGGATCGATCCCGCGTAGGCGTAAATGAGCTGACCTCGGACGTGCGCATGGTAGTCGATGAAGAACCGGTCCGGCAGATCGCGAGCCATTCCTCCCACAGGCCGCGCGATCGCCTGATAATCCTCACGGTCCTCGCTCTTTCCGAACATGGCGTTTCCTCGTTGATCGTTGTCACTTGCACACGCGCCGGCCAAACCGGGTCGCGATACGGTTATAGGCGATCCACAAGGATCGCTCATTCAATCACCCATCTGTTTCCCGAGGTACAGCATGCCGGTTTACCGCTCATTCGATCAAGAGGCGCTCGACAATCAATACAACGTCCGCGCAGGCATCCCAGACCATCTCGAAGTGTTCGCAAGGTGGAAGACGCAAAGCAAGCGCTTCCGTGCGGACCATACGGTCCGCGAAGACATTCGCTATGGCAGCGACGAGCAGCAGGCGTACGACTTCTTTCCTGCCAGGACGAACGGGCGCCCCGTGCTGGTCTTCATTCATGGCGGATATTGGCAGTCGCTCGACAAGTCGGATTTCAGCACCGTCGCCCGGCCGTATCTGGATGCGGACATCAACGTTGCCGTGCTCAACTACCGGCTGGCGCCTTCCGTGCGCATGGCGGACATCGTGTCCGACAACATCGAGGCCATCGCGCATTTGTATCGCAACGCGGAGGAGCTGAGCTTCGATCGCAATGCGATCTTCGTATCCGGGAGTTCGGCGGGCGGCCATCTGACTGCCATTCTCGCTGGGACGGACTGGGACAGCCGCGGCCTGCCGCATGATGTGCTAAAGGGCGCCTGCGCGATCAGCGGTTTGTACGATCTCGAACCGATTCGTCTTTGTTACCTCAATAAGGTCGTCGGACTGGACGAAGCGGAGGCACGCGCGTATAGCCCGAAGCTTCACCTTCCCAAGCGGCCGTTGCCCTTCATCCTGACGGTCGGCGGCGACGAATCCGACGAGTTCCACCGGCTGCAGGCCGAGTATCAGACGCTGTTGAACAACCACGGGCTGGATGTGCGGATCGTCCGACAAGCCGACGGACATCATTTTGATGCGGTCGATCGTCTCGGAGAACCGAACGCGGCGCTGTCGAAGGCTGTTATCGAAATGATCGAATCGTGAGCGTCGCAAAGCATTCCACCGGCACGCGGCCGAACGATATGGCGCGTGGGCCGTCGGCCTGCACTGGCCGATTGGGATCTTTATCGTGGGTGGCTTTCTATCTGGATTGGATCATGATTCGACGGCACCAGCGTAACGCCCACGAAACTCCGGTACGTCGCGTGGCATGAGTGGATCGGCGTGGCCTGTGTTCGTGGTCGCGGTGGTGCGCCTAGTTTCGCGCGCGATGCATGCGACGCCTCCCGCGCCGGACATGCCTCGCTCGCAGGCGGGCGCCGCGCATCTGACTCGCTTCCTGCGGTTGCTCCGTGCGAGCAGCCGCCGACAGCTCGGTCACGTCCTTCTCACCGATTTGGGCGCGTCCTTCGGCGACGCGCTCAAGCCCCGTGATCATTCACAAGGTGGTCTCCTTGCCGCAGCCGCTCGGGACGAGCAAGGGTGACGAGCAACTCCAGCTCGATCGAGGAGCTCACGTCCGGCCTCTTGGCGTTGAGTCGATAGGCCGCGGCGATCACCCTTGCCGGAATGGCGAAGCTCAGCAAGGTACTCTGAGGGATCGGTACCACCAAATGCAGCATTAGGACAGACAGCGCTTCGATGGCGGCTCCAAGAAGTCCCTGACGAGCCGGGCACGACAAGGCGTATGCACCTCCGACCCGCTCTTATATGGTGGATATTGCCTAAATGACCGCAGGTCTTGGCGCAAACGCTCGCGTTATCGTCTTTTCAAAACCCACGGCCATCTCAGGCCTCGGTGTTGCTCTCTGTAATGCAGGCAGGTTGCGCCAGCGACGGGATGGCTTCGGAGGTAAAAGCGTTCGGGTTCGCCGTCGGCGCCCGTTAATCTTTTGGATCTCACTCCATGAAGCTCCGTGTCGGTTTCCAGTTGACCTATTCCTGCACTCAGGCTACGCCTGCGGTGCTTCTGCTCAATACGCATCCATCCATGTCGGACAAGGTCGTCGTCGCCGATCGCATCTCGTTCGACCCGCCGGTGGCCTTCACTCACTACTATGACGGCTTCGGGAATCTGTGCACCCGCATCGTGACCCCCTCTAAGGGGGCTTTGACGGTCGCCACGGAAGGCGTGCTGGAGGTGCCCGATACGCCAGAGACCTACCCCGTGGAAGACGGTCAGCTTCCGGTCGAGGAGCTTCCAGACGACTGTCTTCAATTCTTGCTCGGCAGTCGCTACTGCGAAACTGACCTGCTCTCGAGCGTCGCATGGGAACTATTCGGGGGCCTCCCGCAAGGACGCGCCCAAGTGCTCGCCATTTGCGATTACGTACACTCCCATATCAAGTTCGACTACAAGACCGCAAGGGCCACCCGCACAGCCTCTGAAGCCCACCGGGAAAGAATCGGCGTTTGCCGCGATTACGCGCAACTTGCGGTCGCACTGTGCCGTTCCATGAATATCCCGGCGCGATATTGCACTGGCTATATCAGCGATGTGAATCTGCCACCGCCTTACGCCGACCAGGACTTCTGCGCGTGGTTTGAAGCGTATCTCGGCGGAACATGGCAGACCTTCGATCCGCGGAACAACGCTCCACGCACCGGCCGGGTACTTATGGCGCGCGGCCGCGATGCCACGGATGTGCCTATCAGCATGACATTCGGAGATGCCGCACTGGTCGAATTCAAGGTGATCTGCGAGCCGTGCGTATGACTTTCACACCGATTCTCAGAACGCCCTCAAAAAGCTTTTTATGAAAGCGTTTCACTGTACCGATTGCGGGCATCTCATCTTCTTCGAGAACGTTCAATGCGAACGCTGCGGGTCGATGCTCGGCTTCATCCCGGAAACTGGCGAAATGAGCGCGTTCGTCAAACTGAAGGGCTTCGTCTGGGAAACAAAACCCGCCAGCGGCGACGGACGATATAAGCCGTGTTACAACTACTCGGTCGAGAAGGTTTGCAACTGGATGGTCCCAGAGAACTCGACGGATGCGTTTTGTCATTCCTGTCGCCTGACCGCAGTTATCCCGAATCTGAAGGCACCTCGCAGGCGATACTACTGGTCGAGGCTCGAAGCAGCCAAGCGTCGATTGTTGTACACGCTCGCCGTGCTGGGACTACGCGTCGACACGCGCAAGGAGCATCCTGATACAGGGCTCGAGTTCGAGTTTCTCGAGAGCCGGCGCGGCAAGAAAATACTGACCGGCCATCACAGCGGTTTGATCACGATGAACATCGCCGAGGCGGACGAGGTGCGCCGGGAGCGCTTGCGCATCGCGATGCGCGAACCCTACCGCACGTTGCTCGGCCATTTCAGACACGAGATCGGTCACTACTATTTCGACCGCCTTATCGTCGGCGCAAGGCGGACTGGCGCCTTCCGCTCATTGTTCGGAGACGATCGGACAGACTATTCCGACGCGCTTGCGCGACATTATCGCGACGGCCCGACAGCCGCCTGGGCGACGAACCACGTCAGCGCCTACGCGACGATGCATCCCTGGGAAGACTGGGCCGAAACCTGGGCGCACTACCTTCACATCGTTGATACGACAGGCACCGCGCGCGCGTGTGGAATCAATATCGCGCAGTTGAGTCGGAACGGGCCGACATTCGCCGCACAAGTTCTGCCTCATTCACCGAGCTTTGACTTGCTGATGAAGCAGTGGACGATGTTGACCTATGCAATGAATAGCCTAAATCGAAGCATGGGAATGCCCGACCCGTATCCGTTTACTCTCGCGCCCGGCGCGGTGAAAAAGTTGAGGTTCATCCATCGCCTGATTGAGGCGCAGGGTATCGAGCATGAGCATGATCGCGTCGAAGCGATTTCGCCCTAGGCAAGCCTAAAGGTAAGAAGATCTGGCATCGCAGAAACCCGATACCAAACCAGGCACGCCGCAGGGAACGCAAGGCGAGAGCGACCACAACAAGTTGCCGGGTTGAATCAGGTCATCAAGCTCCGGTTGCGTAACGCCGACAATGTTCGAGGTACCCCGCTTCATGGTTGCTCACCAATTGGACGATGCTGTTCCAAAGCCATAGCGGCGCGTCGATGGTCTTTGATCGATTGCGACCGAGGTCCGCTCGCCACTCTCGCTTCGTTGCGTCGTCCATCTGCCGCGCATGCGCCTTACCGACGACCGCCGCGAGATAGTGCGCGACGTGCATCGCGTCATCCTTGCCGAGTTGCTCGATCTCGAGCTTCATATCCTGCGGCAACAACTCGCGGATAACCACGCCGCGATCGAATAGGCGTGCTGCGCGCATTCGCTCACCGAGATACGGCGAGAGGTTCCGGGCACCTTCGAGGACGCGCAACGCGTTGTCGCGCGGCATCGCCACATCGTCATAACGGGGCGCCGCGGCCTTCACGCCTTCCTTGATGTCCATCAGACACAGGTCGTCGCCTTCCACGACGCCACCGTCGACATCGAGCAGGACCGCATAGCGCAGACGGCCGAGCGAACTGCAACCCTTCACCCAATACGCCGCATCCAGCACGACGACCTCGCCCGAGTCTTTGCGACCCTTCAGGCTGGTCGGCAGACTCGCAATGTCTTCGTCGGCGAGAAGCGCTTCGATCGCCTTTCGCTCGTCTCTGGCAAGAGGCCAGAATCGCTTTCCCAAGGGAATCGCCGGATGCAGATCGTCGATGCGCTCACGCGCGAGATGCTGCCACGACCGGCGCACGGCCTCCTTCATCGTTACGTGAACGGGTTCAGGACGTTTGATGTCGATGACTTCATCTGCGAACGCGGATTCGTATCCGACAGCCAACGCCTCGATCATTCGCACGACGTTCAGGCCGGACAATGACGACCCGCGCGCAGCCGTCGCGAGCGACAATCCCAGGCGGACGACGTCATGCACGGGATTGCCGATCACCGTCTGATCGAGGTCGCGAATCTGGATCTCGACTTTGCCTTTTGCATTGGCTATGGGCCCGAGATTGCCGGTGTGGCAGTCGCCGCAAATCCAGATCGCCGGGCCGTGAGGCAGCGATTCTCCGTTCGCCTCGATCACCCACTCATAAAATCGTTCGGTATTGCCTCTGACGTACGCGTGCGGCGAGCGCGCCATCTTGCAGCGGCGCAGCTCTGTCAGAAGGGCCTGCCGATCATCGGGCGTGGGCAGCCCCTTATTCGCTTTGCTGTTCTTGCTCATATCCGTTTGCCTTGGGTGGTCAGCAACCGGAGCAGGAGCCGTGCCGTTGTCTTCCAAACGGCTTACGCGGCCCAGAGTCATAGCGAGTCGGGCCTGTCATACGTAGCGCGGCGTCTCCACATGCGTCGGAAGGATGTGGCTCACGACCGCGAGTTGTGGCGCGGACGGCGCACCGCGCGTAAGCGGGCATCGAGCGCGCTGAACGCTTGCGGGCTGGTGCATTCGTTCATCAGATGCAGATCGGTGTAAAGAAGCACGTTGTGTTCGTCGATACCCGCTACGGTGTGCGAATGACGAGCTTCCGGTAAAGGGTCTGGTCTGACATGGCTTACTCGCTGAGAAAAGGCATCACGCGTTCGAGCAGCCGCTCCGGCGCTTCTTCGGGAATGTAGTGGCCGCAAGGCAACGCCTCGCCCTGCACGTTTGGCGCGTACGCCCGCCATTCGGCAATCGGATCGAAGCACTGTTCGATCACGCCCTGCGCGCCCCACAACGCCATGAACGGACAGCCGATGCGCTGCTCTGAAGCGAGCGTCGCGCGGTCGTGTTCGAGGTCGATGGTCACGCTCGCGCGATAGTCCTCGCAGATGCCGTGCGCCGTATCGGGATCGGAGAGACAACGCAGATATTCCGCGTAGGCCGCCGGCGTGAACGGCGCGAGGCCGGCACTGCGCGCGCCGATCGTCTGCTTGAGATAGAGATCGGGGTTCGCGCGGATCAGCGTCTCCGGAAACGGCGCCGGGCGCACCAGCATGAACCAGTGCCAGTAGGCGCGCGCGAAGGCGAACGAGGTCTGCTCGTACATCGCGAGCGTCGGTGCGACATCGAGCGTCACGAGGCGCGTCACCGCATCCGGATGATCGAGCGCCATGCGCGCCGCGACACGCCCGCCCCGATCGTGGCCGATCACCGCGAAGCTCTCATGGCCGAGGCCGCGCATCAGTTCGATCTGATCGAGCGCCATGCGGCGCTTCGCGTAGTTCGCGTGATCGGCGGCGCCCGCCGGCTTGCCGCTGTCGCCGTAGCCGCGCAAGTCCGCGGCGATCACCGTGAAATGTTCTGCCAGCGCTGGCGCGACCTTGTGCCATATCGCGTGCGTCTGCGGATGCCCGTGCAATAGCAAAAGCGCGGGCCCGCGCCCGCCCTGAATCGCGTGAATGCTTATGCCGTCGACAATCGTCGACACGTTCCTGAAGCCTTCGAACATGGTTGTCTCCTGATCGTGATTCGAGTCTAATTGATGAATCCTGCGATTGGGTTTCCTGAAAAGCATTCCGGAAGTAACTTCAGGGAACGAATCAGCGAGAGCATATGGAGCATGGAGATGGACGGCTTTTCTGACCTCAACCTGTTCGCGCTCGTGGCGCGACACCGGAATCTGGCCGCGGCCGCGCGCGAGCTCGGCGTGACGCCGCCCGCGGTCAGCAAGCGGCTCGCGCAACTTGAACGGCGCCTCGGCGTGCGCCTGATGAACCGCACGACGCGGCGTCTGAGTCTCACGCCGGAGGGCGAGCTATATCTGTCGAACGGCTCGCGCATTCTCGACGAGTTGTCGGAACTGGAGCATCTCGTCACGCAAAGCCGTGGCGAGCCGACCGGCCTGCTACGCGTGAACGCGTCGTTCGGGTTCGGGCGTGCACGCATCGCGCCAGCGGTGTCGGAATTCGTCGCGCGCTATCCCGCGATGAAAATCCTGCTGCATCTGACGGACCGGCCGGTGAGTCTTCAGGACGAGGGATTCGATATCGGCATCCGCTTCGGCGAGGTGCCGGATGCGCGCATCAACGCGCGGCTATTGCTGGAGAACAGGCGCCTCGTGTGCGCGTCGCCCGACTACGTGGCGCGGCACGGCAAGCCTTCGGTGCCGCACGATCTGACGCGGCATGCGTGCATCGTTTTGCGCGAGAACGAGTCGGCCTACGGCACATGGCATTTCGCGCGCGGCAAGCGCATGGAAACGGTCAAGGTCGATGGAGCGTTGTCCAGCAACGACGGCAGCATCGTGCTTCACTGGGCACTCGAAGGTCGCGGGATCGTCGTGCGATCGCAGTGGGAGATCGAGGGACATCTCGCGCGCGGCGAACTCGTGCCGTTGCTCGCGGACTGGGCATTGCCGGATGCCAATATCCACGCGATCTATCTGGAGCGCAATCAGCTTTCGGTCAAGCTCAGGACCTTTGTCGACTTTCTCGGCGAGTTTCTGCGCAGACCGAAGGGCACGGAATGGACAGGCAGTCGATGACGGGAACGCCCTCCTGCGCAAAGCCATTATCGGTCAAGGCAACGGCAGGCGGACCCAGACCGTCTCGTTGAAGTCGGCCGTGCGGCGGTTTGGTCGAAATTACAGCGCAGTAGCTTCGAACTGCATTTCGCCCATCCCGCCCATCACATGCGCAGCATCTAGGCTAGGCTCGATCCAAAACGTCCATAAGCGCAGGGTTATACCGGTCGCCGTGCACTCGTCCAGGCTCAAAGATGCTCGAGACGGTCTTGGCCAGCTCGGCAATCTCTACCCGTTCCCCGACCGCAACCCGCAAGGTCGATAGGTATCGGGCAGATCAGCGGTGGTGCGAATGTCTTGATGAACGAGCGTCTCAAGCAGAGCCCCGGGTCGGGTGTTCGGACAGGTAGACGTCCGGGTGCACGCAGACCGCCTGTTCCCAATCGTCTCTTTGCGATGTTTTGTGGATTGCACTCGGAAATGCAAGCCCGGTCCATCGCTAGCGAACGAAATCTTGCCGCCAAGCACATCTCCTGCCACTCCCGCCATATCAACGCGATTCGTCGAAGGCAAGGTGCAAATCGTGTGCGCCATGCGGCAGATCACGACTGAACACCGCGTTGCGCGGCGACAGGAAATAGCGCACATACGCGATTGCCGCGACTTGGCGGTCGCGCCCGGGCGTCACATTGAGATCGGCGAGCGCACCGATCTGCCAGTGCGCGGCCACCCGCAGCGCAGCCGCGAACTGCACGTGCGCATAGGGACCGCGATCGGTACTGCCGCTGCAATCGATGGCCGGAACGGTATGCGCAAATGGGCTCACCGGGCAGGACCCCGCCGACTGCCTTGCGTAATTCCAGCCGGTTTCAACGTTTCCCGACACCTGCCAGGAACGCCCTTCCTGCGACAGAAATTGCAGCGCCGCCCCCGCGCTGGTCGACATCTGCGGACTGTAATAGCCGCCTTGTGTGGGCACGAAGAAGTTTTCGTTGCGCCGGTATCCGAGATAGTGCAGCGCAGGCCCGATGCTCAGATAGTCGAAGCCCGGCACGCGCAGATCGTAGCTCGCGGCGAAGTCGACGCCGAGTCCTTCGTTGCCGTCGACCTCGTGGCCCGTCAGCCAGTCGAAGTGCCCTCCTGCGCTCACATTCCAGCGCGAGCCG
The DNA here is from genome assembly GCF_018408855.1 of Caballeronia sp. NK8. Lineage (GTDB taxonomy): Bacteria > Pseudomonadota > Gammaproteobacteria > Burkholderiales > Burkholderiaceae > Caballeronia. Next base: position 757,161 of record NZ_AP024325.1, read on the forward strand.
ATCTGCCACCGCGCGCTGCCGCCAGTCGTCGCGCGCGTGACACGTCCCCATTCGAAGGTTCTGCTGGCGTGCGCGCCTGTCGCCGGATCGACGCCGCTGTATAGGACGCTCTCGCCGCGCCACGACAGCAGCGAATCGCGCACCGGCGACGCTGCCGCGTAGGCGGACCATGCGCCCCACGACGTCGTTTGCGCGACGCCCGCCTCGCCCTGCATCGAAGCGCCGAACGGCCCGCCCTGCGTAACACCGGCAATCGCGTGGACATCGAGTGTGCGGCCGTCGTCCAGGCGCACGGTTTGCGTGAGCTTGCCCTGCAACTCCTCGGCGTTGACGGTGTTGATGCCATTGTTCAAGAACAGTTGGCGATAGCGCATTTCGTACACGCGCGACGCGTCGAACCATTCGGCGTCGAGCGTCGGCGAAAACACCGTCAGGCGGTTTTCTCCCTTCACGCCCGCGTGATTGACCCAGCCAGAACCGCCGGTGATCGACGGCGCGTCGATTCCGGTCAGATCGGCGGGCAGGTAGTGCGCGATGCGCTGTGCGTCGGCAGTGCCCGAGACCGCGTTGCGCCACGTGCGCTGTGCTTCGACGAACTGCTTCTCGTAGTAGAGATTCTGCGCATCGACTGCTGCAATGTACGCGGGTAGCGGACCGGCGGGCGATGAAGGACGATGACGTCCCTGGGCCTTCACGCTCAACGCGATGCCCTCGGCGCTGTCGTCGTCGTGATGCTGTTGATAGTGCGCGTCGAACACGCGTTCTGCCTGCTCGTAATCGCCGAGCGCGAAGAGGTTCCAGCCGCGCAGCGGTTCGACTCGCTCATCGGACACACCCGCGTCGCGCGCGCCGTCGAGCGCCGCCAGACTGTCGCGATAGCTGCCCTGCCGATAGGCTTCACTTGCGCGCGACATCGCGATTTCACCGCGCAACGCACGCGTGCGCGAGTCATCGGCAATCGATGGGCGCGCAAGCAGGCCCTCGGCCGCATCGAGATCGCCTTGCGCGACGCGCACCTGGGCGAGACCTAGCGTCGCATCGTCCGACGTCCCTTCGCCGTACACGATCGCGAGCTCGAACCATTGCGCGGCGGCTGAGTAGTCATGCAGCGCGAATTCGAGCCACGCCGCGCGTATCGCCGAAGCGCCATCACGTGAATCGCGAATCGATGGCGCGAGTTCTGCGAGCGTGCGCCTCGTGCTCGTTTCATCGGTCGCCCAGTTCGTCGACGCATCGAGCACACGTGCATTGCGCAAGCGCGCAAAATCACGTGCGGCCGCTTCGCCGCGCCTGCCCTGCCTCCATTCGACATCGATCAGCACATCGGCCTGCGCAGGCGGCAACTGCTTCGCCGCGCGCTGCAAGGTCACCACGCGATTCACGTCGGGCTCACATGCGGCGACGATCGGACGATAGAGGGCATAGACCGCATCGGAGTCGCCCGCTGCGTCGAGCAGATCCGCCGCACTCCATGTGCGATCGATATGCGCGCAGCCGAACGCGTCCGGGTCTGCTGCGATCTGCGCGCGAAGCAGCCCGACATCGCCGGCGAGCGCACGCCGGATCTGCATGTCGCGCTCTTGACGAGTGCGCTCCGCGACGAGGCTCGCCGGAGGCGTCCAGGTCGGAAAGCGCCGCTCGACACGCGCGAGCATCGCGTCGAAATCGACGAGGCGCTTTGCGTGCAACAGATTCCAAAGAGGACGTTCGTCCGGCGTTGCGGGCGCTTTGGCAGCGGGCGCGCACCCGCCGGAAGCGGCTGTCCCGACCGTATCGTCGGATGGCGCGCGCGGCATCTCGGGCGTCAGCACGTTCGTCTGCACGCGCTGCTGGACGCCTCGAATCGCGTTCGTCGCGCCCGTACCTTGTTGCACGACGCCCTGCGCCGCGCCGCGTTCGGCCGACACCACGTTGCCCTGTGTGACAGCCGCGTCGACATGCGACGGCAACGCGGCCGCGCACAGCAATGCCGTCGCGAGCCGTCCGCCGCCGCCGCGCGCTTCGCGCCGGTCAGCTCGACGAGTCGCCATGGTGCTTGCGGTGATAGCGGCGCAGCAGTACGGCCGTGAGCGCCGCGAGCACGGTCAGACATGCAGCCAGCACGCCATAGGCGATCCACGGATGCGCGGACACCTCATAGCCGATGTGATCGAACGCGCCGATTTCCCCGACTTCATAGCGTTGGCCGACACGTGTCGTCCAAAGCGCTTCACTGTCGAGGCTGACCACGCTCACGTCGCCGTCGAGCGATTCCCAGTTCTGCGGCGCGACCAGTTGCTGCATGCCGCGCAGCAACTCGGAGGGCGTCTCTGCGGTCATCAGCGTGGCCGTCGCGCTGGCGGCGTTGCGGTACTGCATGACGAGCAACTGACGCGACAGCTTCATGTCGCCCTCGATCACCGTGTCGGGCGAACCGTTCGCCGCGTATGCCGGCTTGCCGAAGACGCTCTTCACGCTCTCCCACAGGTTCGCTGGAGTCTCGGATTCGCCCTCCGCGCGCACGCCGGCCGCGAGCCGCATCGACTTGCCTGGCGCCCACGGTGCGCCTTCGAGCGCCGCGCGCGGCAAGTCCGTGCCCGCTGCGACGATGATCGTCTGCCGTCCGACGCCCGGCACACCCGCGGTGATCTGTGTGCTCGTCAGCGGCCTGCCCTGCTTCTGCGCGAGCTTGCCGAGAAGCGACCACGCGGCGTTGAGCGTGTCGTTGTCCCGGGCGTTGAGCTGGATCGCGAGATCGGCGCCATCAGCGCGTCGCGTGTACGGAAAGCCGCTTTCGGCAAAGCGGCGCAGGTCCGGCAGATTCGTGAAGTGCAGCACTGGCGGCAACTCGATGGTCGAATCGTCGAACACGGACAACTGCAGATTGCCCGACTGGCGCAGTTCGCATCGATCGGTGACGAGCGGCACCAGCACCGGACGCAGCGAAAGCACGTTCGCGCCCGGCAGAAAGCGCCGCAAAGGCACCGACACGCGATAGCGATTGACCACCGCGCCCTGCTGCTGATCCAGCGCGACGGCCTGCACGAAGCGATCGTTCAGATACAGATTCAGCACCGAGTCCGCACGCATCTTCGCGCCTTCCGCGAAGTTCAGCGTCAGGACGGCCTGCGCGTTTTCAGGCGCGTAGACGTCGGCGGGCAGCGTCAGCTTCACGTCCGCGCTCGCGCCTACGCCGAGCGTCGTGCTGCGAAAGCCGAGATCGCGCAGCCGATACGGCTTCGTGCCCGACAGCACGTCGCGGCCGGTCGCGTCGCCGATGCGTGCTTCGGCGAGCGCGTCTGCGTTCATCTCGTTGCGGCGCGGCAGCGGCACTTCCGCATGCGAGAACACGCGCGCGGCGAGATTGACTTCGTCATCGGTGCGGCCCGCGACGACCAGCACGAAATGACGCGGATCGCCGGGTTTCGGATAGACGCCGAGAAACGCGCCGCCGATGCGCTCGAGCGTGCGCGCGTCGAGGTATGACGCGAGCGTGTCGCGCTTGCCGATCAGGAGCACATCGGCGTCCGCGAGCGATGTGAGATCGAGGCCGGGCAGCATGCCGCCGCCCTCGCCCGTTTGCGCGTCCTGCACGCGCAGATCGGCGCTCTTGTATCGCAGCCGCAACGCGACGCCTTGTGCGAGCAGGCCACCGCTCGCGAGTTGCGTATCGGTTACCGGATGCGCGGCGTGGACGATCGCAATGGCGCGCGGCGCGTTCTGCTTCGGATCGATGAGTTCGTCGAGTCTGGCGAGCAGCGGCGGCGTACCTGTCAGTGGGCTCAATTCGGTCTGGATCGCAAGCGTCGATGTGCTCGTGTCGACTTCAGTCCACAATTCCGGTGAATTCGGCTCTTCACAGTTCTCGGTCGAATGCTGCGCGACCTGAAAGCTCAGGGTGTTGTAGCCGGCGCGCAGCAGTTCGGCGGGCACGCGGATGTCGGCGGTCAGTTCCGGCTGACGCGGCGACAACTGGAATTGCGCAATCGCGCGGTCATTGACGCGCACGACGAGCTGCGAGCGCTCTCCCAAAAGCGATACCGAGTTCGACGCGACCAGATGCAGCGTCGCGCCGCGCACCGCTTCGCGCGCGGATACCGGCACGCTGATCGAACGCGACGCGGACGCGCCTGCAATGCGCATCGGCCCGGACAGATTCGCGTAAGTCGCGAGCGATACAGCGGTTGCCGCCGTCGCACCGGGATTCACCGCAGAAGCCGCCGCCGGTGCGGACGCGCTTTTCGGGGCATACGTCGCAGCCTCTGACATCGTGCTGAAAATCGCGCAGGCCGTCCAGCCGGCAATCATGGTTTTTCTTATGACAGACATGGAGAGCATCCAATCAAGACTTTGCAGATGTCACGACGCGGCGCAGCGCGTGTCGTCGACTCGCCAGCCGATTCAGGACATATCGCAGCAGCGCGGTGAAAAAGGTCCGGTAGTGCGCGAGCGCGTGCACGGTGCCGAGCCGCACGACGAGGCCTAATCCGCGCCGGATACCGATGCGCTTGTTGCGCTGATCGCGGAAGCTGCGCCAACGGCCGCTGTCGCCATAGACGAGCGACACGCGATCGCTCAGTCCCTCGACACTGCGATCGGAGAATTCGACGCCGACCGCGCACGTGCCGTCGCCGGGTTCGAACACCCCGCGCACGACCACCGGCAATTGGCAGTGGCAGCCACGCGCCGCGTTGTACGCATCGAGCGTGGCGGTCCAGCCACGAGGAATCGACGACTGCGCACCGAGCGGCACGATCAGCTTCGCGCCGCCCGCCGACAGATCGACGATACGGCAGTCGAACGCAGGCGAAAATGCGCGGGCCGGCGTATCCGCTTCCGCATCAGCGACGTTCGATAGCAGCAGCGTGCCGGCAATGTCCGCAGGCACGCGCGGCGCGACGCGGCGCTGCCGGCGTTCGTACAGCACACCGATGCACGCATTGAGAAGCACCAGGTTCAGCACGCTCCACGCCACCGACGACGCGATCACGCCGCGCTGCATGTCGCCATCGATCAAGCGCCACACGCCGACGATCGCCGAGATCAGCACGCCGAGATACACCGCGTAGAACGGCCCGGCGAGCTCCGAAATCTGGTCCGCGTCGCTTTGCTCGCCTTTGGGCGTCACATTGAATGTCGGCGCGCGCGGATTGAGCAGCACCGCGACGACGCCTCGCAACGAGAACATCGAGAGCAGCATTTCGTAGACTTCTGAAATTAGCGTCCAGCGGTACTTGCCGAACAGGTAATCCGTCGTGAGGATCACGCCAACCATTTGCGGCAGGCCATACGCGAAGAACTCTGGCAAGGTCGCGTTATAGAACTGCAGACCGAACAGCAGATACAGTGCGGGCGCGAGCAGGAACACGACGCGCGCGTAGCAGAAGAACCAGAAGAACGCGTTCGAGAAATAGCAGAGGCGCTGCGCGAGTTTCAGCCCCTTCATACGCAGCGGATTGCGGAACATCAGAAGCTGGATCATCCCCTGCGCCCAGCGCACGCGCTGCACGACGAAACTCGCGAACGTCTCGGGTTGCAAACCGGCGATCAATGGCTCGTTCAGATAAGCGCTGCGATAGCCTCGTGCGTGAAGCATCAGCGCGGTTTCGGCGTCTTCGGTGATCGATGTGCCGGTAATACCGCCGATTTCCATCAGACACTTGCGGCGCAGCACCGCCGCCGAGCCACAGAAGAACGACGCGTTCCAGAAATCGAGGCCGCGCTGGATCACCGAATAGAACATCTCGTTCTCGGGCGGCATCTTGCCGAACATGCCGAGGTTCTTTTCGAGCGGGTCCGGATTGCTGAAGAAGTGCGGCGTCTGCAACAGGAATAGCTCGCTGTCGCGTTGAAAATAACCGATCGTCTTTTCGAGGAAGTCAGCCGTCGGCACGTGATCCGCGTCGAAGATCACGATCAGCTCGCCACTGGTTTTCTCGAGCGCCGCGTTGATGTTGCCTGCTTTAGCGTGCTCGTTGCGCTCTCGGCTCAGATAGTGTGCACCGTGCCGCGCGGCCAGCAGCGACAGTGTCAGTGCGCGTTCCTGCGCGGCGGCGGCTTTCACGGGATCGGCCTGCGTGCGCTTCTGTTCGGTACCGCCGTCGTCGAGCAGATAGACATTCACGCGATCGCGGTCGTAGCGCATGTCAAGCGCGGCGCGCAGCGTGATTTCCAGCATCTCCGCCGGCTCGTTGTACGACGGAACGTAGACATCGACGGTCGGCAGCGGGCCGGCCGTGCGGATCAAGGGCACGCCCTCGCGCTTGAGCGGCCGGCTGTTGACGAACAGGCCACCGAGCGTCAGCACGATGCCGTACAACTCGGCGCCGTACATCATCATCATCAGGATGAAGTCGGCAAAACCGTTGTAGCCGAGCGTCGAAGTGGTGCGCCAGCAAACGTATCGGATCGACAGGAATGCCGAGCATAGGAGGAAGAACAGTCGCGTGCGCTCGATCAGACCGGAACGGCGTAACACGATCATCACGGCGAGCGTCATGAACGCGAGGCAAAACTGCGCCTGAAGATCGATGCGCACCATTGCCAGAACGGCGACGACCGCGAACGCCATGCACCAGGCGCAGCCTGCCGCCCACGTTCGCCAGTCTGTGGGCTGGCGTGGCGGCTCGTGTTCGACGCCGACGCCGGGCGGCTCCTGAGCCGGCGACCGCAGCAAGCGCGGCGCAAAAGCCAACCTGTTTGTCACGCTCATCGTTCTCGCCCGCGTCGTTGGATTCAGATCGCGAGACCATGAGACCCGCGTTACCCGGTCGGCATCAGCATGTTCCAAATGCCTCGCGATTGGGTTTGCGGGGAACAGAGCGCCTGCTATTCATAACGGCAGTCCACGACAAATCCTGAGAGGGATGCACTTGTTGTCCATCAGACTTACGTTCCGATGACAGGAATGCGGACAAGACGAACGGTCGTTTCGTCTGGCTAAGCATTCGATGCGCTTGTCTCTCAGCCAAAGCGATATGTTCTTTGACGAGTGCTTGCCACCGGGGCGCCGCATTGAAGCGCTGTGGCGAACTCAGGAACTACTGAATATCATCGAGCGCCCATTGACTCGACGTCCGTCGAGGACACTGGCATCCCGGCGAAGGCTCACCCTGATTGAACAAGTGGGTACTTTTGGCGTGCTTTCAGAAAAAACGATAGTTCTCGATTTCTTCACTTCAGCAACCCAAAAGTGTTGCCGATATCCACTAATGGACACTTGCTACAACGCTGTTGGCGCGTTCGAGCTTCGTATGATCGACGCTGACATTGCCCACATCAGACTCGCGATTGCTACGGTCTCTCACGAGCCGAACTCCATTTTTCCTCCCGCTTACTGGCGTCATCGGCTGGAGAATATGCTGCGAGATCGCCATCTTCTTCACCATCAGTTCTCAGCCGTAACTGATATGCTGGCGAGGCTTGAAAACAACGGCAACAATTGACATTACCTCGGGCACGCCGCATCCCACATTTTTTCGACTTTGTCGAGAAGTCTGTTCCCGCTTTAAATTTCTATGGCTTGAGCGTGCAAGCGAAGCGGCCAAAGTGCGAGACCTAGATGCTCGCAGCCTCGGCTTTGGGACGCACCGAGCGTTCAGGATACGTCTCGATGCGTCACTCTCTCACTCGCCCCGATTCGCCAGCGCAACCTCCTCGGTCACTGCAAGGAATCTCGCCACGTCGCTCGGTGCGTGACAATGCAATGGAGAGATGCGCACGGCACCATCGAGATTGAACGATTTCAGCATGCGGCCAGAGTAGAGGCTCGTGGCGACGCGCTCATACACGATCACCCCACGCTCTTCGTAGGCACGTACTGCGGCCGTCGGGTCCAAATCGTCGAACCCTATACCCGCGATCAGGTCGCGGCGCGTCAGTTCTTCGTGATCCCAGAACACGCGCACGCCCTCGATGGCTCGCAGGCCGCGCTGCCCCTCGACGCCATCGAGCATCAGTGAGAGCAGCGCGCGCTCGTGCTCCTCGATACGCTGCATGCCCTGCACGAACAGTTCGCGCCGGTCTTCTGCGTCGCTGAATTGTGCGCCGATCCACGCGACGTAATCCACTATCGCGCTCACTACGGCGAACTGCGCGGGCGCGGGACTGCCCAGTTCCCAGACGCCCTTCTCCTTCGCATCGAGCCGATGATGCGGCAACTCCGCAAGTCTTTCCGAAAGCCACGCGACGCCCGCTCCTCTGCAACCAAAAAACTTGTAAGGCGCGAAGTTGATGCCGTCGACAGGCGTCTTCTGCAAGTCAATGACCGCGTGCGGCGCGTGCTGGACCGCATCGATGATGATGAAGAGATCGGGCTTGCGCGCACGTGCTCGCTCGACAATGGTTGCAATATCGAGCTTCGCGCCCGAAATATTCGAGGCATACATCACGCTCAGCAGCGCCGTGTCATCGTCGATCAGCGAGACGATCGCGTCGATATCGACGCCGCCCGTTTCTGCGTTGCTCGGCGCAACGCGCAACACCTTGCCAGTGCGTTCGCAGTACAGCTTCATTGCATCGAAGGACGACGGATGTTCGAGAATCGTCGTCACGGCGTTCGTGCCCGGCACGTTTTCCATCACCGCGCGCACCATCTCGAACATCGCCGCCGATGCCGTCAGCGAGAGATACACACTGCCATCCCGTGCATTGAGGATGCGGCGAATATCTTCCTCGCCGCGCGTCTGAATGTCCTGCAAATAAAGCGCGCGTTCGTGGATGCGCTCGGGACAATCGGGCAACGCATCGATGCGGGCGAAGGCTTCCAATGCAGTCTTCAGCCTGAACGATCCCCCCGCGTTGTCGAAGAAGAGGCGCGCACGCCCGTCGACATCGTGATCGACGTAATGAAAACGGCTCTTGATCTGCTCCATGAGCGACGGCGAAAACAACTGTCCCTGGCTACTGCTCATCTCACTTGCTCCTCGTTCCATGATTTTCATATCCGCGTTCACCGATGCTCACGCGTCCAGCGATGCGACATAAGCCTTGCCCTTCTCCGCGTCGTACTGGCCTTCCCATTTGGCGATGACGAGCGGTGCAAGCGCATTGCCGACCACGTTCAGCGCAGTGCGTCCCATGTCCATGATGCGATCGACGCCCGCGATGAACGCAAGCCCTTCGAGCGGCAGACCCGCGCTCGCGAGCGTCGTCAGCAGGATGACGAACATGAAGCCGGGCACGCCCGCCGCACCCTTCGACGTGACGACCATCGTCAGTACGAGCACGATCTGCTCTTGCAAGCCGAGATGCACGCCATAGAGTTGCGCGACGAACAGCGTGCCGATGCCGAGGTAGATCGAAGCACCGTCGAGATTGAACGTGTAGCCGGTTGGCACCACGAAGGTCGTGATGCTCTTCGGCACGCCGAAGTCCTCCATCTTCTTCATCAGTTGCGGCAGCACCGTGGCCGAACTGCAAGTCGAGAACGCGATGATGAGCTCATCCTTGATGACCCGGAACAGCGTGAAGATGTTGAAACCGAAGAGCCGCGCCGTCACGCCGAGCACGAACACCGCAAACAGGATGATCGCGAGATACGTTACCGCGACGAGCTTGATTAGCGGAAGCAGCGAACCGAAACCGAAGCTCGCGACGGTCACGGCGATCAATGCACACACGCCGAAGGGTGCATAGCGCATGACCATGCCGGTAACCTTGAACATCGCGTCGCTGATGCCCTTGAATGTCGCGAGCACGGGCTTTCGATATTCAGCGGGAACGGACTGCAGACCGAGTCCGAAGAGCACGGAGAAGAAGATCACCGGCAACAGGTCGCCACGTCCCATCGCCATGATGACGTTGTCCGGAATGATGCCGAGCAACAGCGCCATGAAGCCATGATGTCCCTGCGTCTGCTGCGAGGTTTGCTGATAGCGCGAAATATCCGTGTGACCGAGTTGCGACAGATCAGTGCCGAGCCCCGGATGCAGGACGTTGCCGAGCACGAGGCCCAGCACGATGGCGATCGTTGTGACCACTTCGAAGTAGATCAGTGTCTTCAGGCCGATGCGCCCGAGCGAACGACCGTCGCCCACGCCCGCGATGCCCATGACCATGCTGGTGAAGACGATCGGCACCACGACCATTTTGATCAGGCGGATGAAGATGTCGCCTGCAGGCTGAAGAAATGAGTTGATTGCGGTTTCGCGAAACTCCGGAAAACGGTTGAGCACCAGGCCCACGGCAATACCGACGACGAGGCCGATCAGGATTTGCCAGGCGAGCCCGACCCGCGGCTTGCGGTCCGCGCGTTCGGCTTGAGGTGTTTCCAAAACGGATTCCATGCGTCCTCCGGACACTTACCAGTTGATATGAATGAGCCCTTCCTTGCGAGCGAGCCCTGTCGAGCCTCGGCGCGGACTCGTTAGAGGAAAAAGTAACCAGTCAAAAAGAACTAAAAAAGCGATTTTTTTCTATGAGAAACTATCGCTTTAGGTGATTAATTTACGTTCATGCTGACCTTTAAGCAGATGGAAGCGTTGTACTGGATCGTCCAGCTTGGTTCCTTCGAGGCTGCCGCGACACGCTTGAATACGACCCAGTCGGCGGTATCCAAACGCGTGCAGGAACTGGAGCGTGCGTTCGACGTCGCCGTGTTCGACCGCGCGAATCGCAGTGCGCGTCTCACGGAGAAAGGCGCGGAGTTTTTCGAGCACGCGAAAGAATTGCTCGAGCGACGCGATCAGATCGTCGAGCGAATGAGTTCAAAGGAATCGCTGGTGCGGCAGATTCGCATCGGCGTTACCGAACTTACGGCGCTGACGTGGCTGCCGCGTCTCATCGCGGCGATTCAGTCCGAGTATCCGAAGGTCAAGGTCGAAGCAGAAGTCGATCTCTACGCGACTCTGCGAGAACGGCTGGCGGCGGCGACGGTGGACGTCATCATCGTGCCGCAGACGCACGAGGTCGAAGCATTCACGACAACGATCGTCGGCCAGGTCGAGAATGCATGGATGTGCGCGGCGAGCCTCGCGCCGGGCAAGCGCGCCATTCCGCTGGCGGAGATCGCAAAGTTTCCGCTCATTTTGCAGGGCGGGCTGTCGGGAACAGGTTACGTGTACAGCCGGTTTCTGCAGGAACAGGGCGTCGCATTGCAGAAAGTGCTGGCGAGCAACAGCCTGATCGCGCAGGTGGGGCTGGCGCTTTCAGGGCTAGGCGTCAGTTATTTGCCCAAGGCGTGCCTCGCACGCATGGTCGAGCGGCGCGCGCTCGTCGTGGTACCGACGCGGCCCGCGCTGCCGCTGATCAGGTATGTCGCAATGCATCGGGCAGAACGATCGCATTCATTGAGTGCTGCGGTGGCAAGGCTGGCTGCGCAATCGTGCGACTTCTCGTCTAACCTGCTCGACGCGGGCCAGTGATCGTTGCGCTCCGCAGTTTGCCCTACGCCTGCAATCAATAGGCCTCATGTGAGCGCTGTGTGGCGCACACTTAAATCGCATGAAGGACGCTTTGGCCGAAACGAACGCGTCGCACTCGGGACAAAGAGGGTTGTTACAAAATTAGAATCTCAACAAACGTTTGCCGACTCGCGTCCACCTTCCGTTCATCTACAGCCCCTCCTGCAGGCTGCCGTAAGAGAGGCAGCACAGTTTCCGAGCGACCTATGCGTCGCACTATAACGCTGTGCGATCGACTGCAATCCTCGAGACAAGGACGAGAGTGAGATGAACTTCCAGGGAATGCGAGTAAAAACCAGACTCGCGATCGGCTTCGGCGTACTCACGGGCGCATTGCTGGTTGTCGCGGCGCTCTCAATCGAGGCGCTCCACGAATCGAATCAGCGCTTCACGTCGTTTGTCGAAGGCATCAACGCGCGGGCGGAACTCGCCGCGAGCGTGCGCACAGCAGTGGATCGTCGCGCCATTGCTGCACGCAACCTCGTGCTAGTCACGAAGCCGGCTGACCTCGAGATAGAAAAAGCTGCCGTCGTACAGGCGCACGAGGACGTGCAGCGCGATCTGCGCAAGTTCAACGAACTGGTTTCGAGCGCGACGGATGTGCCTCCGGAAGTGCGCGCGCGCGTCGCCGAAATCAATCGCGTCGAGTCGCAATATGGACCCGTCGCGCTCGACATTGTCGATCTCGCACTCAAGGGCAAGCACGCCGAGGCGATCGCACACATGAACGACGAATGCCGGCCTTTGCTCGCCGCGCTCGTCAAGGCAACGCAGGACTACTCTGATATGACGCACGCGCGCGAAGCACAGCTCGTCGCGGAATCGGCGGCACATTACGCGTTCTCGCGCATGCTGCTGCTCGGCGTGTGTGCGTTCGCCGTGTTCGCGGCGATGTTCGCCGGAATTGCCATCACGCGAAGCATTCTGCGCGCGCTCGGCGCGGAGCCCGACACGCTGAGCGAGGTCGCGAAGCGCGTTGCGGAAGGTGACCTCAGACCCGTCGCGGACGCGGGCAATGCGCCCGCCAATAGTGTGCTCGCCTCGATGAGCACCATGCAGAAGAACCTCGTGGAGCTTATCGGCAACGTACGTGCTTCGGCCGACAGCATTGCGACCGGCTCGAGCCAGATCGCGACGGGCAACGTCGACCTGTCGACTCGCACCGAGGAGCAGGCCGCGTCGCTCGAAGAAACTGCGTCGAGCGTGGAGCAACTCACGTCTACGGTGCGGCAGAACGCCGAGCACGCGCAGCATGCCAACACGTTGTCCGCCGACGCGTCGGCGATCGCCCAACAAGGCAACGCCGCGGTGAGCCGCATGATCGAGACGATGTCCGACATCAGCGCGCGCTCCGGGCAGATCGCGGAGATCACCGGCATGATCGAAGGCATCGCGTTCCAGACCAACATTCTCGCATTGAACGCGGCCGTGGAAGCCGCACGCGCAGGCGAGGAAGGACGCGGCTTCGCGGTGGTCGCAGCGGAAGTGCGCAGCCTCGCGCAACGCTCGTCAAGCGCTGCAAAGGAGATCAAAGAGCTGATCAACGCTTCGGTGGGCCGCATCACCGAAGGTTCCAAATTCGCCGGCGACGCCGGAGCGACCATGACTGACGTGCTGCACGCTGTATCGAAGGTGCGCGACATCATGAACGAGATCGCGGCGGCGTCGAACGAGCAGAGTCGCGGCATCGAGCAACTGAGCCAGGCGATCGCGCAGATGGATCAAGTCACGCAGCAAAATGCGGCGCTCGTCGAGGAAGCGGCGGCGGCATCACAATCGCTCGACGATCAGGGGCGCCGCTTGACCGACGCCGTGTCGTTTTTCCGTCTCACGACACACTGATTCACCGAAGAGCCGCGAGAACGGCGCCCGCTGGATATCAAAGCTCTGCGGTGGAAATTGGATGAAATCGTACGGGATCGTGAGTCTCATCCGGTCGGCGCAACTGAACGGGTACGAGCCCTGCGCATGTCCACAGGGCAAGTGACATCGGCGGCCTTTTTGGCTCACAACTGGGTTGGAAGTGTCCATCCAATAGCAGCAAAGCACACATTATTCCGATAGGCATCGGTTGCGGAATCCCCTAGCGGCGCTCCCATACACGCGACGTGGACGAACTTACGAACGTGTAGGAACGCTTAGGGAAAGCACATGTTGAAGTGCGCAGGCCCGCCGTTCAGCACTAGGGCGCCAATTTCGTACGAGCCGGTCGTTGCGCCTTCGTAGAGCATCGTTCCGTTGGCTCCGGTGGCGATAGCGCTATTGCAGTTCTGGAAGAAGGAGGCTTGGCACGGGTAGGGACCAAAGATCTGGTGGCCCACCTTGGCGGCGGTTCCTGAAGTTCCGCTCACGATCGGGCAGGAGCACACGATCTGGTCTTGTCCGAGTCGGCCGAGGCCTGGAAACGATTGACCTCGTGTGCTCGAGAAGCAGACGCCGCCGTCGCACGAGGCAAAGGCGCCGGAGTTTGACGTTGGGGGGCAGAAGTAGAGCGCTTGGTCTCCAGATTGCCCGACGCTCGAGGGGGGCACGCTGAAGGTACTCACCACATAACCGTTGCTGGAGCCCTTACCATTGAAGGTGCAAACGTCCCCGCCGGGGTATGACAATTTGCGGCTGATGCTATTGCCAAACAGCAAATTGCATCGGCAATAGGCGACGTTGTTGTAGACGAAGCACTGGACACCGGTGCATAGCGCGTACTCCTGGTTGCGGCAGATCGAAAGTCCCGTCTGCGCCGAGGCGGCGGCGATTTCGGCATCGGCCCCGCCAGGGGGCGAGGCGGTGGGCGCAGTGGAAGTGGTGCTGCTCGCGGCCCAACTTTTTTTCCACCCGATCGAGGTCAGGAGCGCCCCCAATAGGCCACCGCTTACCAGTTGCAGAGTTTTGCGCCGGCTCGGTCTGCGCGCGACGGCTTTGGTCCATTCATCGAATTGATTTTCCACTGCGTGTGGGTCGGCCGGGCGGGTTTTCATGGCGGCTTCCTGAAATCTGTGGGCATGGAGTTCGGGGTTACTCGCGTAATGACAAAGGACCTTCAGGGTGGCGTTGCAGAGCCGCGCGGGCTGGCCGCTAAGGCCAGAATGGCGTCAGAGCCCTCCGCCACGTCCGATTTCAGTATCCCACGCTCATCGATGAGGTAACCCACTGGCGTAGCGAACGTGGCATAGAGAAGCGAGACCTCCCAGTTTCTCTGCAGCACCACCAGGAACGTCAACCCCAGCTTGGCCACCTTCTGCCGATTGATGTCTGCGTCCTGCCGGCTGACCATGAGCACCTGCAGGTCTTTCCGCTCACGATTCACGCGTTCCAGGTGCGGGGCCAGTAGCTCGCACGGGCCACAACCTGGATCGGTAAAGACAAGCAACACTCGCTTGCCCCGGAAATTCTCAAGGGCCAGTTCATTTCCATCCAGGCTTGGCAAACGGAAATTCGGTGCAGGTGTTCCGGCTTTAAGCCCGCTGCGGTTGAGTCGGCTTTGATCCAAGGGTTTGTTTCCCCGAGCGGACGGCTTGGACTGCCCTTCGTGGCCCGGTTCCGGCGCAGCTTGAGCCGTCGGTGACGTCGCTAATGCCAATAAGGCCGCCGCGCCCATGGCCAACTCACTGGTGAGGATTCCCGTTTCGTCGAGGAGGTAGCCAACCGGCGTGCCGTGGGCCTGGTACTGTGCGGCGACTTCCAGATCCCTCTGCAGCAGCACCGTGCAGTCGATGCCGTGCTTTTGGAAAAGCTGACGATTTGCTTCGGGTTCCCCCGTGCTTATCACCAGCGGCACCAGCTTGCCATCTTGGCCCTCAGATGCGAAAGCCGCCAGCTCCGGCACCATGCTCGTGCAGAAACTACAGACGGGGTTGAAGAAGATCAGCAGGACAGGATGGCCTCGAAACTCTGAGAGCCGGTGACGAGCCCCCGAAAGGTCAGGCAATTCGAAGTCAGGGGCCATAGAGCCTAAAGGGAGGCCCCTTAGGGCAGTCGATGCTTGACCGGGCGGCTCAGCTAGTCCGCCCGCAAATCCTTTCTCGAGCGCCTCTAAGCTCAGCAAGATTCGCCCGTGTTGACGCACCAGTTGATAGCCGAACCAGCAGCCAAAGACAATCAGTAACCAGGGCAAGGCTAAAGCGAAGACCAAGAGTGTCGTCATGGAAAACTCATGCGCGGCTTCGACCGGTAGCTTCGGCCAGAGTAACAGGTGCAAATGGATGGTAATAGTCCCAGGAAGCGAGGTCTGTCAAGCCTTTGCGCTCGCCGTTCAGGCCTGGCTCGAAACCATCTAACTTTTCGAGCGTTTAAAGCCAGCCGCGGTCCGTTCGATCGTTACATTCGACGAAAGGATGCGGTGCGCAAATTGCCTATGGGCTCGCCGGATTTGAACGGCCAGAGTGTCGTTCAGTTTTTGCCGGACGGGTTGAGCGTGCGCGGCCATGGATGAACCGACGTCCGACATTTCGGGCTGTTCATTGAGCTCGATTGCGTGAGGAACCACGCCCTATCCCTTGAGGTAATGGAGCATCGAAGGGTGACGGGGGATTGCGGTCGAATCGGTTCAAAGCGCCGCAGCGGTCAAGATCACCGATGCAAGTTCCCACTCACCAGGAGCGCCACCGTCGACACCGATATACGGCCGACGGTCAAAGGCGCCTCATCGTCGTTCGAGCTCGGCACGACTGATTAGCGCGGTTAAGTGTCAGGTGGGTTTCGACTTGAACCGGCCATTCGAGTGGCCCGCCCTACAACTCAGGCGAGCGGCAGAAACTGGCCTAGAGGAGCAACGTCGCAAACGCGACAGCCGCCGCAGCGGCAAACAGCCTGTCCCATGGCCGCGACCCCAGTGTGTCACGACCGTTCGTACCGATTGGTACAACCGCCGCGGCGTGGAGCTTGCGCCGTGACGCTGAGCCAGAACGAAAAAGACCGCCTGCTCTTAGCAGGTAGCGGCCATGCGGCCGATTCATAGCAGGGTATCCATTCGCGCCAACCGTGCGAGCGGATCAGGGAAGATCTTGAGCGGCGAAAATGATCAAGACGCTGACAGCGATGCAGAGCACGCGCTTTGCGGGGAATCTGTCCTGCTGCCATCGTGACATGATCGAGACACACGCGAGGCCGAAAGTTTGCGACACAGAGAGTGACACGAGCAATATACTCGGCCGTCACCTTGCGAAGCCTTCGTGATGCACATAACATTTCCACCCAAGATCGGGACTGGGAGTTCCACAGATGCCTTCGTTCCACATACTTAACTGGCCCGTGTTTTGGTGGGGCTACGATGGAACTCTGGCCGTTTCCACATTGGCGCTTTTGTTTCTCCTGCAGTTTCCTATCCATAGGACGAGAAAGTCTGCTGATCTGAAGAAAGCGATCGGTATTTGCAATCAACTGATCGTCCTGAGCGAAGAAGTCTTCGAAGCCCTGTTGCGCGACACGAATGTCTGTCGCTTCCAAGACTTCATACGACTTGATGAATGGGACAATCTTTGTAGTGCTCTCGCCGAATTGTCCATTTGGCAAAGGCAACAAGGCCGATTCGCTGATCAAAGGGTTGAGTTATGCAGCGCTGCGACTCGCGGTCGAGATCTGGCTAAGGTTCTAGTTCAGGTTCGTGGACTCTCTGCCCCATGGGCGGCCGAAGTTGCGCAAGAGTTCAAGACGTGCGCAATGAAGATTGAGGCCGCACGCCAGAGCCTCATCAAACACGTCTAGCGGAGCCTTGCCGCTTCCAGCGTTATTCAACGTTGTAGGGAGATAGGGAGCCCGCTCAGGCTTTGGCTCCGTCACCTTGGCTAGGAGTGCGCGCGCGGCTCAGGTGGCTGCCTGTGGGTTGAGGAGTCAAACGTTGGCTGCCTAGCTTTCTCTGGAACAGTTGGATCGCGCTTACGCAAGCGACATGTCATGATGCGGCCGCGTCAAGGACGCGCTGGCAAACAATCGCTTCTGCCTCTACGCTCAGGAGATTCGCGCAGTTCAGCGCCCGGACGGTATCGACGAATCCGCGCAGCATCCGCGTCACGTCGAAGTGCTCCTGCGCATGGTCGGCGAAGGCGGCAGGATCGTATCACCCCCCTATTTCTTGCCCGCCGCCGAGCGTTCAATACGCGATCAATCTGTCGAGCGCCTCGATCGGCGACGAGCGCTTTCTGCAATTTCTGACCGAACAGTTCGAAGTCAGCAGCATCGCTCCCGAATCCATCTGCTTCGAAGTGACCGAAACCACCGCGATCGCCAATCTCGCGGCCGCCGCGCGTTTTATTCGCGAGCTGAAGAAGCGCGGCTGCCAAGTTCTC
This sequence comes from Caballeronia sp. NK8, assembly GCF_018408855.1. Taxonomy (GTDB): domain Bacteria; phylum Pseudomonadota; class Gammaproteobacteria; order Burkholderiales; family Burkholderiaceae; genus Caballeronia. The sequence continues at coordinate 774,823 of NZ_AP024325.1, forward strand.
GCTCGATAACTTCCGCGCCGGCATGTCCTCACTCGGCTATCTGAAACATCTACCGGTCGAATACATCAAGATCGACGGCGGATTCATCAAGGACATGCTCAAAGATGCCGTTAGCAAGGACATGGTGGCAGCGATCAACGACATCGGCCATTCGATGGGGCGTCCGACCATCGCGGAGTACGTCGAGAACGAAGCGATGCTGCGCGCACTGACCACGATCGGCGTGGATTTCGTTCAGGGATTCCATGTGGGCCGACCGGCCCTTTGGGCGCAGAACGTTGAATTTCTTGCAATGACGCAGGAGGAGATGTTGGATCCCACTTTTCAGCGGGTTCGCGACCTAAAGGACATCGCCGACTACCCGGCCTGGCTCTCGATTTCGCCGTAAGGCCATGCGCTGGCTCAGTCTGCACGCGCACTACGACGACGCGCATCCGTGGGAGGCGCCCGAGACCGTCGCAAGGTTGCTCGGCAACGCGCCAGGCGTCGACGAGGTGCACGCGGTGAAGCGCAGCATCGAAATGAGCTACGCGTATTTAAAGGTGAGTCTCGACTGCTGTCTGTAGAGACCGTCGGTTCACCTGCTTTCTTATGTCGTGCGTTCGTCGCCTCGGGCCGTGTGGCTGAGACGATGTGAATGCGCTCGCCTGCCACCGATTGAAATCTGAAACGAGAAGAGAAGAAATGAAGCTGAAACACTTTGCATGCGCGGCCCTCGCAACGACGAGCATGGCAGGCGTGACGAGCGCACATGCGCAGTCGGCAGGCGATATCCAGGTCAGTGCCGGATGGATGCATTTCGCACCGCAGGATTCGAGTGGTCCGTTCAACGTCACCGCACTTGGCCAAACGGTCACGAAACAAGGCGCAAGCGCGTCCGTGGGTGATGCGGACACCTTCGGACTGACGCTCCAGTATTTCGTCACGGATCACATCGCCGTCGAAGCGGTGACGGGCGTGCCGCCGAAGTTTCATCTCACCGGCGAAGGCACGCTCGGGCCATTGGGCGAACTGGGTACGGCCCGTGAATGGAGCCCGACGCTGCTGCTCAAGTACTACTTCCTCGGTGCCCAGAGCAAGTTCCGCCCCTATGTCGGTGCGGGTGGCTCATACGTGTGGTTCTCAGACGTCAAGCTGAGTCAGCAGATGGCTAACGGCGCGTTCCTTTATTCGCCGCAGACCGGCACCGCATTGACGGGCCCCACTAGCGTGCATATCAGCAATTCGTTTGCGCCGGTCGTGAACGCCGGACTTTCCTATAACTTCACCAAACACTGGTCGGCGGCGTTCTCCGTGTCGTACATGTGGCTGTCCGCACGCGCGACGCTCACGACGAACTCCGCCGTCGGGCAGATCAGGAGTGAATCCAAGCTCAAGCTGAATCCGATTGTGACCTTCCTGTCGGTCGGCTATACGTTCTGAACCGGCAGGCTACCGCATTAAACGAAGCGCGCTCCGCGCCACGCGGAGCTATCTCGCCCGGCCGGAGCGACCCTGACGCGCTCAAATGCGTGTCCGACCGAAACGACGTTGGGTGATTACCGCGTTCGACGCTGCATCGGTCTTTGTACCGAGAGTCTCGCGACGCTTCCTGCGGCCTTTCCATCGGATGGAGGCCGTCAAGGCTCCGCGACACACTGGCATGCCGGCGAATGGCCAATTGCCTCTTCGTCGGTTCGCTCCGCGCGGTCAACGTGCAGCTCCGAGAGTGTAACTGCGGCAAAACGCCCGATACAAACGTCCGTTTCCCGGACGAAGCGGCCGATCACAATGTGCTGTGCTTCCACGACCTGAACAGATCCAGTAGCGTCCTCACCTGGCGGCCCAAGGTCACCTTCCGGTGCCACACCGCGCCCACGTCCATTGTCGGCACCGCCACGCTCAGGTCCCTGCGGCTGATGCGATTACCTTCCAGCGACCACGGCCGATAGACGAGATCAGAAAGTATGGTCACGCCCTCGCCCAACGCGACGAGACTGCGCACCGCCTCGATCGACGTACTCTGCATGCGCACGCGCGGTGCGACGCCGTACTTCCCCCAGTAACGCGCGACCGTCTGCACGTGCTCGTCCATGTCGAGTAGAAGATAGTTTTCCTGCGCAACGTCCTCGAGCGTCACGCGCGGCGTTTCGAGTAACGGATGATCGGGCGGCGTCCACAACCGGCGCGGGGAGCGGATCATGGTTTCGCACTTCAGGTCGTCGTGCAGCGCGGTGTTGGAGACGAGCAGCAGCGCCATGTCCAGTTCGCCGTCGAGCAACTTGCGTTCGATGGTTTCGCGCTCACGCTCGATGACCTCCACCTGCAGATTGCGGAAACGGCGCGTGACGGTCGACATCAACGACGGCAATAGATAGGCGGATATCGTTTCCGTCATGCCGATACGTACCCGCCCCGAGATCTGCTCCGGCACTTCCTGCGCCGCGAGCACCGCCTCCTGCACCGACTGTCGCGCCTGCTGCACGTGCCGCATGAAGCGCACACCCGCATCGGTGAGCCGCACGCCTTTGGCATGCCGGGACAGAAGCGGCACGCCCACTGCGTCCTCGAGGTTTTGCAGCGCGATGGTCATCGACGACTGCGAAACATTGCACAGATTCGACGAACGCAAAATCTGCCCGGTATCGGCGACGGATAAAAAGTACTCGATCTGACGCAGGGTGATCTGGCGCGGCATATGAAAACGCCCAAAATGTAAGGTATTGAAAAACTCTATATTGCCGGATCAAAAATATGAATTTGGCATCGTTTCCGGTTTCGTAGCATAGCCGTATGAAACCCGGAGACGGAGATGGAAGTACAGGAAAAAAAGGGCTACTGCACACTTTGCCGTTCGCGTTGCGGGACTATCAACACCGTGCGCGGCGACCAGTTGACGGAAGTGCGCCCCGACCGCGAACATCCCACGGGCCACGCAATGTGCCTGAAAGGCAAGTCCGCGCCGGAACTCGTGCACAGCCCGCACCGCGTGCTTCATCCCATGCGCCGCACCGCGCCGAAGGGCGCCGACGATCCGGGCTGGGTGCGCATCGGCTGGGACGAGGCGCTCGACGAAATCGCCGCGAAGCTCGATACCCTGCGCCGTGAGCACGGCGCCGAATCGGTCGCATTTGGCGTGACGACGCCGAGCGGCACGCCGATGAGCGACAGCATCGACTGGGTCGAACGCTTCATCTGGTCCTACGGCAGCCCCAACATCTGCTACGCGACGGAAATCTGCAACTGGCACAAGGACGTGGCCCATGCGTTCACGTTCGGCTGCGGTATTCCGGTTGCCGACTACCGCCACGCCGAAGTCATTCTCCTGTGGGGCACGAACCCCGCCAACACGTGGCTCGCGCAGGCCGATGCCATTGCAGCCGGCCGCCGCAACGGCGCGAAACTGATCGTCGCCGATCCACGTCCGACGGCCCTCGCGCGCGAAGCCGACGTCTGGCTGCGCGTGCGTCCCGGCACCGACGCAGCGCTCGCGATGGGCATTGCGCGACGCATCATCGAAACGCGCAACTATGACGATACGTTCGTGCGCACCTGGACCAATGCGCCTCTGCTGGTGCGGCGCGACAACGGGCGCTTTCTGCGCGAGCGCGATATTGATCCGCAGGCACCGGCTAATCGCTACGTCGTATGGAACGCGACGCGCGGCCGTGCGGAAGCGCTCGGCCAAGAGGCGCACACGACGCCCGACGACCTGGCGCTCGAAGGCCTGTACACCGTCGGGGCAGTGGAATGCGAACCGGCGTTCGCGTGCTACCGGCGCGCGCTCGATGACTTCACACCCGAGCGCGTCGAAGCCATTACCGGCGTCGAGCCCGATGCGCTCGAACGCGCGGCCGCCCTGCTTGCGCCGGGTGCGCGCATCGCGTATCACGCGTGGTCGGGCGTCGGCCAGCATACCAATGCGACGCAGACCGAACGCGCCATCGCCACGCTCTACGCGCTCACGGGCGCCTTCGACACGCGCGGCTCTAATCGCGAGTACGTCAAGCAACCGGCCAATGCCGTGAGCACGTACGCTCTCTGTGCGCCGCAGCAACGTGCCAAGGCGCTCGGCCTCGACGAACGTCCGCTCGGGCCGCCCGCGCAAGGCTGGATCACCGCGCGCGATATGTATCGCGCGATGCTCGAAGGCGAACCGTACAAGGTGCGTGCGTTATTCGCATTTGGCACCAATCCGCTGGTCTCCCAGCCCGATGCCGAATCCGCGCACGCCGCACTGAGCCAGCTTGAATTTCATGTGCATTGCGATTTATACGAAACGCCGTCGTCGCGTTATGCGGACATCTTTCTGCCGGTCAATACGCCGTGGGAACGCGAGGGCTTGCGCATCGGCTTCGAGATCGACGAGCGCGCGGTGGAACTCGTGCAGTTGCGTCAGCGCATGGTGAGCCCACGTGGCGAAAGCCGCGCCGATTATGACATCGTGTTCGCGCTCGCGACGCGTCTGGACATGCACGACGCGTTCTTCGGCGGCAGCATCGAGGCGGGATGGAATCATATGCTCGCGCCGCTCGGCCTCGATGTGGCGACATTGCGGGCGCATCCCGAAGGCATTTCGCGCCCGCTCGAACAACGCGAGCGGCAATACGCGCTACCGGTGCACGACGGTCCGCGCGGCTTTCGCACGGAGACGCTGCGCGTCGAGCTGTATTCGGAAAAGCTCTTGCGGCATGGCTATCCGCCGGTGCCGGTGTTTGTACCGCCTGCGGGGATCGAACAGGAAGCGCGCGATCCGGCCTATCCCTACGTGCTCACTTCGACGAAGAACGGCTACTACTGTCACAGCCAGCATCGCGGCGTTACGCGACTGCGCAAGCGCGCGCCGTGTCCGCTGGTCGAAATGAGTGCGGCGCTCGCGGCGAAGAAAGGCTTCGAGAACGGCGACTGGGTGATCCTGCGCACCGCGCGCGGCTCGCGCGTTTCGTCGCGCGAATAGAAGAGGCGCTCGCCGACGACGTGCTCATCGCCGAATACGGCTGGTGGCAGGCATGCGACGAACTCGGCATGCAAGGTTTCGACGCGCGCGGCAAGCTCAACAGCAACTTCAGCAATCTGGTGTCGGGGACGCAATGCGATCCGCTCTCCGGCTCCATGCCGATGCGCGCGCTCGCCTGCGATCTGCAGCCCGATCCGTCGTTCGAACGCGAGCGGCGCGCGTGGAAAGGCTGGCGCGATTTCGTCGTGACGAATCTCGTCGACGAAGCCGAGGGTGTACGCACGGTCACCTTCGCCGCGAAAGACAGTGGCCCGCTGCCCGACTACCTGCCAGGACAACATGTGACGGTCCATGTCTCGACCCTCGGCGAACGCGGCGCCACGCGCGCGTATTCGCTGGTCGGCCATGCGAAGGAACCCGGCCGCCGCACCTACACGATCTCCGTGCGCCATCAGCCGGAAGGTGCGATGTCGAGTCATATTCATCGCGAACTCGCCGTGGGCGACGAAGTGGCCTTGCGCGCGCCGGGCGGCACCTTCGTGCTGCCGATGCGCTCACGCCAGCCCGTGGTGATGTTCGCGGGCGGCATTGGAATCACGCCGTTCATTTCGTACCTGGAATCGCTCGCGCGCGAGACCGCGACGCAGCAGCGTCCCGAAGCGTGGCTTTTCTATGCGAACCGTCACGGCGCAGCGCATGCGTACAAGCAGCGCATCCAGGCGTTGCATAAAGAATGGCCTGCATTGCGCGTGTTTGACTGCTACGCGCATCCGCGCGCGAAACTCGATGTGTTCGGCGTCGACTACGACCGCGCCGGTTATCTCGACGCGTCAGTGATCGGCGACGATCTGATCCGGCGCCGCGCGCGCTTCTACCTGTGCGGCCCCGAGCCGATGATGACGTCGATCATCGACGGACTCGTCGCGCGAGGCGTACCTGGGTTCGACATCTTCAAGGAAGCGTTCCGCTCGCCTTCGCAGCCGCGCGCCGATGCATCACAGGCTTTCTCGGTGACCTTCTCGCGCTCCGGAAAAACGGCGCGCTGGACGCCGGTGCAAGGCAGCCTGCTCGCATTCGCCGAGAGCATCGGCGTGTCGCTGCCGAGTGGTTGCCGCGTCGGCCAGTGCGAAAGCTGCGCGGTGCGCCTCGCAAAAGGCACCACCGATCATCTCTCGGGCAATGCACCCGAAGAACCCGACATGTGCTTCGCGTGCCAGGCGATTCCGCTGTCGGATCTCGTCGTCGAAGCCTAACGACTCACGACTCCCCTACCCACACACTCGCAAGCGCGCTTGACAGGAGACATCAGCATGGAACAGGTCACACAGGCAAAGCCGCTACCGCCGGCATCGGACGATGGCAACACAATGGAGCGCATGGCTGCGCGCGTAACGCGCTGGGCCGAACGGTGGTTTCCCGATGCGTACATTTTCGCGGCGATCGCAGTCATCGTCGTGGCGCTGGGTGCGCTGGCGATCGGCGCGCCGGTGCAGCGCGTGAGCATCGCATTCGGCGACGGCTTCTGGAGCCTCATTCCCTTCACGATGCAAATGGCCATCGTGGCGATCTCGGGCTACGTCGTCGCCGTCTCGCCGCCCGCGTCGAAGGCGATTGCGTGGCTCGCGCGCCTGCCGAAGAGCGCACGCAGCGCGGTGATGTTCGTCGCATTCGTGAGCATCGGCCTGTCGCTGTTCAACTGGGCGATCAGCCTCGTTTTCAGCGGCCTGCTGGTGCGCGCGCTGGCCCGCCGCGCTGATCTGCGGATGGACTATCGCGCTGCGGGAGCCGCGGCCTATCTCGGCATGGGCGCGACGTGGGCGCTGGGCCTGAGTTCGTCGGCTGCGCAGTTGCAGGCCAACGCCGACAGCCTGCCGAAAGCGCTGCTCGCGATCACCGGTGTGATTCCGTTTTCGGAAACCATCTTCCTGCCGCAATCGATGCTGATCGTCGCCGCGCTCACCGTCGTGTCGGTCGCCATCGCGGGCCTGTCCGCACCGGTCGGCGATCGTGCACGCACGGCGCAGGACCTGGGCGTGCCGCTCGACGACGTCGACATGAACCTGGCGAAACCCGCACGCCCCGGCGAGTGGCTCGAATACAGCCCGCTCGTGACGATCCTGCTCGTGCTGCTCGGCAGCGTGTGGATCGGCCATGAGTTCACGACGAAGAACCCGCTGCTCGCGATCTCGAACCTCAACACGTACAACTTCGTCTTCATCCTGCTCGGCATGCTGCTGAACTGGCGCCCGCGCCGCTTCCTGAATGCGGTTGCGAAATCCGTACCGTCGACGGCGGGCGTGCTGATCCAGTTTCCGCTCTACGGTGGCATCGCTTTCATCCTCACCAAAGCGGCGGCGCCCGGCGGCCTGCCCTTGTCGGACCATCTCGCGCACTTCTTCGTCGCGATCTCATCGCAGGGCTCGTTTCCCGCAGTGATGGGCGTGTACTCCGCGATCCTCGGCTTCTTCGTGCCGTCGGGCGGCGGCAAATGGATCATCGAAGCGCCTTACGTGATCGAAGCGGCCAAGTCCCTGCAGGTGCATCTCGGCTGGGCCGTGCAGATCTACAACGCGGCCGAAGCGCTGCCCAACCTGATCAATCCCTTCTGGATGCTGCCGCTGCTCGGCGTGCTTGGACTGCGCGCGAAAGATGTGGTCGGCTTCACGTTCACGCAGCTCATCGTGCATATCCCGCTCGTGGTGTTCATGCTGTGGACGCTCGCGCCGACGCTGACCTACCACGCACCCGTCATGCCCTAAAAACACCACAAGGAAAGTCTTCCAATGAAGATTCTGGATTCGACCGTTACGCGTGACGCGCTGCCCTTCCCCGAACTGATCAAAGCCTTACACGAGGCGTTCATCGAGGGGGCTCACGTGCCGCTTCGTCACAACCACAAGATCGAGACGGAAAGCGACCAGGGCACCGTGCTCATCATGCCCGCGTGGCAGGAGGGGCGTTATCTCGGCATCAAAACCGTCAACGTGTTTCCCGGCAACGTGGCGCTCAGCCTGCCGGGCCTGCATTCGACCTATGTGCTCTACGACGCCCGCACCGGCGCGCCGCTCGCGCAGCTCGACGGCAACGAGATCACATCGCGCCGCACGGCGGCGGCGTCTGCTCTTGCGGCAAGCTATCTCGCGCGCAAGGACGCCACGCGCATGACGCTGCTCGGCGCGGGCCGCGTGGGCAGTCTCGTGCCGCAGGCGTATCGCGCCGTGCTGCCGATTCGCGAAGTCGACGTATGGGACGCGGTTCCCGCGGCATCGGAACGTCTCGTCGCGCGTCTGAACGAACTCGGCTTCCATGCGCGCGTCGCCGGCAATCTGCCGGAAAGCGTGGCGCGCGCCGATGTCGTGACCTGCGCGACGCTCGCCACCGAACCGGTCGTGCGCGGCGAATGGCTCGCGCCGGGCTCTCATCTCGACCTGATCGGCAGCTTCACGCCCGCGATGCGCGAAGCCGACGACGCGTGCTTCATGAACGCCACGACGTTCGTCGATACGTCGGAAGCGTTCCAGAAGTCCGGCGACCTGCTGGGTCCACTGCAGCGCAGAATCATCACCGATCCGCAGCGTTGGCCGACGCTGGAAACGCTGTGCCGCCAGCAAGCGTCCGGCCGCGCCAACGACACGGAACGCACGGTCTTCAAGGCAGTAGGAACGGCGCTCGAAGACCTGGCGGCAGCGGTGCTCGTCTATGAGCGGTGCGGGCGCGCGTAGCGAACCCTGACGGGCACTCATACCCTAGCCCTTGGTCGCACCAAACGTCAGACCCGCGACGAAATGCTTTTGCATCGCGAAGAACATCGCAACCGATGGCAGCGCGGCGAGAATGGAACCCGCGGAAACGAGATTCCACGCCGTCGTCCACTGCCCCTTCAACGCGGCGACACCGACTGTGATCGGCGCCGCATCGTCGCCTTGCGTCAGACAAAGCGCCCAGAAATAGTCGTTCCAGACGAAGGTGAAGACCAGAATCGTCAAGGCGGCCAGCGCCGGACGAATCAGCGGCAGCACGATTCGCACGAACACCGTCCATTCGCCCGCGCCCTCGATGCGCGCCGCCTCGATCAGTTCGAACGGCAGCTGCTTGATGAAATTGCGTAGGAACAGTGTGCAAAAACCGGTCTGAAACGACAGGTGAAACAGAATCAGGGCGCCGACGGTGTTGAACAAGCCCAGACTCAGTGACAGGTCTCGCACCGGAATCATCAGGATCTGAATCGGCACGAAATTGCCCGCCACGAAGGTCGCAAACAAACCCGTGTTGCCCGGAAAGCGATAGATCGCCAGCGCGAAGCCCGCCATCGCGGCGAGCGCGATCGCCCCCAGCACGGCCGGCACCGTAATCAGCACGCTGTTCATGAAGTAATGCAACATCGGCGACGCGGTCAGCGCCTCGCGATAGTTGGCCACGAGCGCGATATGCTGCGGCCAGCCCCAGTAATTGCCGAGGCTCAACTCTTCGCTCGAACGCACGGACGTGACCAGCACCGCGATCATCGGCAAGAGCCAGATCAGCAGCGCGACGGGCAGCGACAGTTTGTACAGGCGCCGGCTGACGGGCTTCCACTTCTGTACGGGAATCGGATACATGCGAGCCCCTTAGAGTTCGTTGCGCAGCATGCGGCGCAGGTGATAGACGATGTACATCAGCATGATCGCGAACAGCACCACGGCGATTGCGGCCGAATAGCCGATGCGGTAATACTTGATCGCCTGGTCGTACATGTAATAAGCGAGCACCGTCGAGCTCTCGAACGGACCGCCGCCGGTCATGACGGAAATCAGGTCGAAGCTGCGCAGCGCACCGATCACGGTCACGACGATCGCCATGAAGGTCACCGGGCGCAATTGCGGCAGCACCACATGCCAGAGCATCGTCCAGCCCTTCGCGCCTTCCATGCGAGCGGCTTCGAGTTGCTCGCTGTTGAGCGCGGTGAGACCCGTGAGATACAGAATCATGCAGTACGCGGTTTGCGGCCACAGCGCCGCGAACACGATGCCGAAGGTCGCGTAATGTGCATCGCCGAGCACGGGCACTCCATGACCAAGTATCACGGCGAGCAGGCCGAAGGTCGGATCGTAGAACCACGAGAAGATCAGCCCGACGACTACGCCCGACAGCACGAACGGCGCAAAAAACAGCGACTTCACGATGCGAATGCCCGCGACAGCCTGATTCAGATACAACGCAACCGCCAACCCCATCGGCGGCGCGAGCAGAAACAGCACGAGCCAGATGAGGTTGTTCTTCAGCGCGGTATAGAAGGTCGGCGCATGGAACAGTTCGATGTAGTTTTCGAACCCGACGAAGGTCTTCTCCGTCATGCCGTCCCAAGCATGGAAGCTGAGCCAGATGGACGACAGAATCGGCCAGATGACATAGATGCCGACCATGACGCAAGCCGGCGCAAGAAACAAAAACGCTGCCTTGCGCTGTCTTCGCGCCGTCGGTGACGGTCCGCGTCGTTTAGTGGACGCGCGCGGCGAATGAGGCATATGCGGAGGCATATGCGGCGGCACATGCGGCTTGTGCGGCGAATCGCCTAAGTCCTGACGTGTGACGGAATGCGGCACGACGTGTCTCCTGAGCGTTGCGATGGCGCGCGACACATGCATGTCGCGCGCTCATTTCCCACGTCTCTACTTCTTGTAGATGCGTTTGCGCGTCTGTTCGAGCTGCGCGAGGATGCTGTCGAGCTGCGAGGGGTCGGACACGAACTGCTGCATGCCCTTCATCCCTTCGTCGGCCATTTCCTTGGTCATGTCGCGATCGTAGAACTGCGCGATACCGCCTTTGGTATTGGACAGAATCTGGAAACCGATTTTCGAAATGGGATCTTCCGGTTCCGGCGACTTGCTGTTCGCGGACAACGAGCCCAAACCCTGCGCGAGCTTCGCCCCCATCTCGGGCGATTCGACGAAAGCGAGAAACGCATGCGCGTCGGCCTTGTTCTTGGCGCGTGCCGGAATGTGCAGCGATTCGACCGGGCCGTCTTCTGCCGTCGGCACCTTGGAGTCGATGATCGGGAACTGGAAATAGCCCATGTTCGGCTTCACGTTCGCCGGAAAGCCGCCGGTGATGAAAGTGCCCATCAGCATCATTGCGGCCTTGCCCTGGAACAGGAACGGCTGCGCGGCATCGAGGTCATAGGAGAGCGAGTTGTCGATGAAATCGTGATCGTCGAGCAACTGTTTCCACGCCGTATAAACCTTCTTCACGCGCGGATCGGTGTAGGGCACGTTGCCTGCCATTAATTGCTGATGGAACGCATTGCCGTTCAAGCGCAGGTCGAGATAATCGAACCAGCCGGCCAGCGTCCAGGCATCGCGCCCGCCGACGGCGAACGGTGTGATACCCGCGGCCTTCAGCTTCTTGCACGCGTCCATCAACTGGTCCCAGGTTTTCGGCTCCTCCGTGATGCCGACTTTCTGGAACAGATCCTTCCGATAGAAAAGGCCCCACGAGTAGTACACGGTCGGGGCGGCGAACTGCTTTCCGTTGTATGTCGACGATTCCTTGGTCGATGCATACATGCTGTCCCAGCTGTTCTTCTTCCAGTCACCGCTCAGGTCTTCGAACAGGCCGCGCTTCGCGTAATACGCCATGCGCTCGCCGTTGTGCCAGTTCACCACATCGGGGGCAACGGTCGACAGCCAGCCCGGCAATTGCACCTTGTAGGCTTCTTCATCGACGAACGAGACTTTCACATCGACATCTGGATGCGCTTTTTTGAACGCATCGACGACTTCCTGCCACACCGCGCGCTGGCTCGCGCCCTTGAACGCGATATTGATGGTCATGGTCGCAGCCTGAGCGGCGGTCGTCGCGAACGACGTCACGCCTAGCGTCAGGGCGAGCGTTGTGGCGGCGATGCTCATGCGTGTTTTTAGGCTTCTTGCTGACATTCTCGTCTCCTGATCGTTTTCGTATGTGGAACGTTTCTGCTGTGCTTCCTCAAGCCATGCGATAAGCGGCCACGCCTTGCGGCGCGACTTCTCGTGTGCCGATGACGAAACGATCATCGGTGACACCATCGATCGTGTGCGTCGCGTTCGAATAATTGAAGACGTAGGCGATACCGCCGCGACGGCTCACGCGAACATCGTTGCCCAGCGGCGTCGGCGACAAGCCTGCCTCGCTGGCGATACGAGCAAACAGCGTCCGTGTGAGACTTTCATCGAAGATGCTGGTGAAGTAATGCATCTTGCCGCTTTGAACGTAAGCGGGATGACCGTCCGCGAAACGCGCGTGAATCGTGGCGTGTTGCGCATCCGCGAGTTCGATCAGATCGCGCCAGTGCCGTGCATGGCCATTGCCTACCGCATCGCCGTTGACTTGCACCGGCTCCGTCACATTGGGCCGCATCGATTCGACGCGCCACACGCGAACGGGCAACACGGTCGCCAGCGGTCCCGGCGGCAAGTTATGCGGAATCTGCAGTTTGTCGGTCTTCGATCCGGTCCGGGGCGCCAGCACGACATGCGCGCCCGATGCCGCGAGCCGCGCCGCGAAATCGCCGGGCACGATCGGCAGCGGCGGCACGACGACCATCGCATAGCCATCGAGCGGCGCATGCGCGGACACGATATCCACATCGAAGCCGAGCGAACGCAACGCCGAGTAATACTCGAACGCAAAGCGCGGATAGAAAAAGTCTGCGCCCTGCGGATGAATCTCGAACAGCCACTTGGCTTCGTAATCCCACACCAGCGCGACCTTGCCGCGTACATCGGCATTCGCATCGGCATGCGCGGCTTCGACCTGCGCGATTTCATGCGCAACCGTCGCTGCTTCGCTACCGCCCATGTCGAGCCGATTGTCCGGCGTATTGAGGCCCGCGTGCATCTGCTCCTGCGCGAAGGGCGCCTGCCGCCATCTGAAGTAGGAAACGCAGCCCGCGCCGTGCGCAAAGGCTTCCCACGACCACAGCCGCACCATGCCCGGGAGCGGCGACGGATTCCAGTGCGCCCAGTTCACCGGACCCGGCTGCTGCTCCATCACCCAGAACGGCAGCTTCGACATGCCGCGATAGACATCGTGATTGAAGGACGCGAAGTCCGGATGCCCAGTGCGCAGATACTTCTGCTTCACTTCGGGCGCGAACCATTGTTCTTCGAGCGCGCCCAGCGGATAACTGTCCCATGTCGCGATATCGAGATCGCGCGCGACAGGATAGTGATCGAACTCGGTAAAAAGCTGCATGAAGTTATGCGCGATCGGCCGTCCCGGCGAATGGGCGCGAATGGTCTCGACCTGCATGCGGTTGTAACGCGCGACTTCATCGGAGGCGAAGCGCCGGTAGTCCAGCCGATGCGAGGGATGCGCTTCCGTCACCGTTGCAATGGGTGCGTCGATCTCGTCGAAGCTGCGATATTCCATGCTCCAGAACACGGTGCCCCACGCGCGGTTCAGCGCGTCGATCGTCTTGTAGCGCGCTTTCAGCCATTGGCGAAAACGCTGTACGGCAGCGCCCGAATAACTAACGACCGTGTTATGGCAGCCGTACTCGTTGTCCGTCTGCCAATACGCGACGGCGGGATGGTTGCCGTACCGCTGCGCGACCGCCTCGCAGATCACACGGGATGCCTCGAAATACGACGGCGACGAGAAATCGTAGTGACGACGCGAACCGAATGCGCGCGGACGCCCATCGGCGCCGACCGGCAGAATGTCCGGATGGCGGTCGATCAGCCACTTCGGCGGCGTCGCGGTCGGCGTGCACATCACGACTTCGAGTCCAGCCTGTCCGAGCACGTCGACGGCGCGATCGAGCCAGTCCCAGTCGTATTCGCCTGGCGTTGGCTCGATCCGGCTCCACGCGAATTCCGCGATCCGCACCTGTGCGATACCGAGCGCCTTCATACGGCGCGCGTCGTCCTCCCACATCGATTCCGGCCAGTGTTCCGGGTAATAGCAAACTCCGAGGCGCATGTGTCTTCCCTTATGCAGTGTGTGCGAAGGCGCTGATTGGCGTGACGGTGAAGCCATCGGCAGTAAAGAGATGGCAGGTATGCGGGCGCACGACGAAGCTGGCGCGCTGTCCTCGTTCGATCGTCGCGTTGCCGGGCACTTTGGCGATGAGCACATCGCCACCGGGTTCGTCGAGATGCACGTAGCTGTGTTCGCCGAGATGTTCGGTCAGCGAGACCGTGCGCGCGAGTGTCGCCTCGCCTTTCGAACGATCGCCCGCACCGAGTTCGAGATGCTCGGGACGCACGCCGAGCGTGACGGGCTGATGCTCCTGCAGAGCGCTGCCATCGACGGCAATGGTCACCGCTTCGCCGGTGTGATCGAGCGTTACGCTCACGCCATGAGAATCGATCGCGCTCACTTTCGCCGCCAGAAAATTCATGCGCGGCGAGCCGATGAAACCCGCAACGAAGCGGCTCGCGGGACGGTGATACAACTCGAGCGGCGCACCCACCTGCGCGATGCTGCCGAGACGTTCGGTATCCGCGCCGGCGTGCAGCAGAACGATCTTGTCTGCGAGCGTCATCGCCTCGGTCTGATCGTGCGTCACGTAGACGACGCTGGCGCTTGCGAACTGCTTGTGCAGCCTTGCAATCTCGATACGCGTCTGGCCGCGCAGCGTGGCGTCGAGATTGGAGAGAGGTTCATCGAACAGGAATACGCCCGGCTCGCGCACGATCGCGCGGCCGATCGCCACGCGCTGACGCTGACCGCCCGACAGTTCGCGCGGTTTGCGTTCGAGCAGCGCATCCAGTTGCAGAATGCGCGCGGCTTCACGTACGCGCTGATCGATTTCCCCTTTCGACTTCTTGGCGAGCTTGAGCCCGAAGGCCATGTTCTCGTAGACCGTCATATGAGGAAACAGCGCGTAGCTTTGAAAGACCATCGCCACGCCGCGCTCGGCGGCCGGCACGTCGTTGACCACGCGTGAATCGATCAGCAAGTCGCCATCGGTGAGATCTTCGAGACCGGCGATCATGCGTAGCAAGGTGGACTTGCCGCATCCCGAAGGACCGAGAAATACGCAGAATTCGCTCTTGCCGATCTCGAGATCGACGTTGCGAATCACCGGCGCGTTGCTGCCGTAGGCCTTCTGCACGCCTTTCAAGGAAATACTCGCCATCGCCTGAACTCCGTGATCTAATTAGCCGAACGCGGAGATTAAGCGCTTAACCAACCGGGAAATCAGTACCGCCGCAAGCAGGATTCGCATGAATGTCTCCGTGAATCGTTTTGATGTTTTGACGCATGGTGCCGCGCCTTTGAAGGCGAAGCAAATAATGAGAGCACCTCCCACATAGTGATTTCCCAGCGAAGCGCGATGCCCACACTCAACGAAGTCGCCCGGCGTGCCGGCGTCACGTCCGCCACGGTCTCGAACGTATTGCGCAATCGCGGCCGGGTCGGCGAAGAGACCCGCCGGCGCGTGCTCGAAGCGGTTGCCGCGCTCGATTACCGCCCTCACCTCACGGCACGGGCGCTGGCCGAGGGACGCGCGCCGACCCTCGCGCTCATGGTGTCCAGCATTGCGAATCCTTTCTATCCGGAGTTCGCACTAGCGGTCGAACGCGCCGCACGTGAGAGCGGGCATTTCGTCATCATCTGCAACACCAATGAAGATCCGCTGGCGGGCCGTGCGATCCTTCAGCAGATTGCGGGGACGCTGTCGGAAGGCGTATTGGTGATGAACGCAAATCTCGACTTCGACGATCTGCATACGACGCAGGCCAATGGCACGCCTGTGGTGTTGTGCATGTGGGAACGTCCCGACGATCCGCCGGGACTGCCATGCGTCGCAGTCGATTTCAGGCTGGCGGGCAAGCTCGCCGGACAGCATCTGATCGAACTCGGGCACACGCGCATCGGCGCGATCGTCGGCAGTAAGTCGATGGGCATTCACGCCTCTCGTTACGACGGCTTTGTCGACGCCATGCGCGGAGCGGGACTGGACATCGTGACCGCGAACACGATCCACGCACCGGACACCGTGCAAGGCGGGTATGCGGCCACGTTCGAATTGCTCGCGCGCGACGCCGGCATCACGGCCATCTTCGCGACCAATGATCTTCCTGCGCTCGGCGCCATCGACGCGGCAGCCGATATGGGTCGCTCCGTACCGCACGATCTTTCGATCGTGGGCATCACGGACATCCTTCTGGCGCAGCAATGGCGGCCCCCCCTTACCACGGTCGCGGTGCCCACAGTCGAGGCTGCGGGCTTGGCCGTTGCATTGCTACGCGAGATGATCGAGGAGCCTCAGCGCGCAGCCGATCGTAGTAATCGGCGATGGCGTCTGCTCACAGCGTCGGAGCCGCACTTGGTCGTGCGCGGCTCCACAGCATGTTGCCCGCGACGTTAGCTCGACTCGCGGTTCACCGCACGCAGTAACACTGTGCCTGCGCGCTGCAACGCCAGGCAAGCTTCTCAGCTATTCGCCATTCACTAAGTTCAAGACCCGACGCGGGTCAGTCAGCGGCATGAGTTGCTGGCGTCGCGTTCGAGCAACTGGCAGGCCGCCGGCGTCTGGGAGCAGTTGCATGAGGTGCTGCTTGCGCGATAGGTCATGACCTCGGAAACCGGCGGGGCAGCCGAGATGTAAAAGCGGTTCACCACGCATGACGTCGATGCAGAGCCGGGTGCATCCCACACGGCCCAAAAATCTCAGTGCAGCGCACCGGCGCAAATCGTTCACGCTGCGGAGCAAAGCAGAAATCGATCTTTGGCGCGCTGGGCCGCGTTGCTAACATCGCCGCTCCATTCCAACGGCCCACCATAACGACAATGATCACGTCCCGTTCGATTGCGTTCCGTCGCGCTGCGCTCGCGCTTGCCATAGGCAGTCTGTTCACGATTGCCTCATGCGGTTCTTCCGACGACGGCGCGCCCGCCACTACGCCCGTCGCCTCCGCGGCCAAGCGTCCGAACATCCTCTACATCATGGCCGACGATCTCGGCTACTCGGACATTCATGCCTTCGGCGGCGAGATCAATACGCCCAATCTCGATGCGCTGGTCCAATCCGGCCGCATCCTGACGAATCATCACACCGGCACCGTCTGCGCCATCACGCGAGCGATGCTGATCTCGGGCACGGATCATCACCTCGTCGGCGAAGGGACGATGGGCGTGCCCACCGACGAGCGCAAAGGCCTGCCCGGTTACGAAGGCTATCTGAATGACCGCGCGCTGTCGGTGGCGCAACTGCTCAAGGACGGCGGATATCACACGTACATGGCGGGCAAATGGCATATCGGCTCGGGCATCGTCGGCAGCACGACGGGCGGCGGACAGACGCCGGATCAGTGGGGCTTCGAGCACAGCTATGCGCTGCTCGGCGGCGCGGCGACGAATCACTTTGCGCATGAGCTCGCGGGCTCGAAGAACTACACCGAGGACGGTCAATACGTGCAACCGGGACAGCCCGGTCAGCCGGGCGGTACGGGCGGCAGTCCGGCCGTGTTCTACTCGACCGACTTCTACACGCAAAAGCTCATCTCCTACATCGATTCGAACAAGGGCGACGGCAAACCGTTCTTTGCGTACGCCGCGTACACGTCGCCGCACTGGCCGCTGCAGGTGCCGGAGCCGTATCTGCACAACTACGCGGGCAAATATGACGCCGGCTACGTTGCGATCCGCAATGCGCGCATCGCGCGACAAAAGGCGCTCGGCATCATTCCGGCCGACTTCACGCCGTACCAGGGCGCACCGGAAACGCTGACCCAATCGCCGGCGACAGCGAATAACGGCGCCGCGAACGCCAGGTACATCAGCGCCGTGCATGGCGCAGCGCAAGGTTACAGCGACTACGGTCCGGGAACCGTCGACAAGTCCTGGAACAGCCTGTCCACCGCGGAGAAGAAAGCACAGGCGCGCTATATGGAAATCTACGCGGGCATGGTCGAGAACCTCGATCACAACATCGGGCTGTTGATCCAGCATCTGAAGGACATCGGTGAATACGACAACACGTTCATCATGTTCCAGTCGGACAACGGCGCGGAAGGCTGGCCGATCGATTCCGGCGCCGATCCGACCGCAACCGACACCGCGAACGCGACGGACACGATCTACACCACGCTCGGCACCGATAACGGCAAGCAAAACGCACAGCGCCTGCAATATGGTCTGCGTTGGGCGGAAGTGAGCGCCACGCCGTTCCGTCTCACCAAGGGGTACTCCGGCGAAGGCGGTGTGTCGACGCCGCTCATCGTGCATCTGCCCGGTCAGGCTGCGCAACTGCCCACGCTGCGCGCATTCACACACGTCACCGACAACACGGCGACCTTCCTCGCGGTCGCGAAAATCGATCCGCCAACGCAAGCCGCGCCGCCGCTTGTCAACACGCTGACGGGCGTCGATTCGAACAAGGGCAAGGTCGTCTACAACAACCGATATGTATATCCGGTGACGGGTCAATCGCTGTTGCCGTTGCTCAATGGCGATGCGTCGGGTGAAGTCCACACCGCCGCGTTCGGCGACGAGGCCTACGGCCGCGGCTATCTGCGCAGCTCCGACGGCCGCTGGAAGGCGTTGTGGACCGAACCGCCGAGCGGTCCCGTCGACGGACACTGGCAGCTCTTCGACCTGCAGGCCGATCGCGGCGAGAACAACGACGTCGCCACGCAGAATCCGTCGGTCATCGACAGTCTCGTGCAGCAGTGGAACACCTACATGAGCACGGTCGGAGGCGTCGAGCCGCTGCGTCCGCGCGGCTACTACTGAGCGCGGCATGAAACGGCACTGGCAGACTATCGGCGGCGCGGCGCTCGTCATCGGCTTACTGTTCGCGGGAGGCTTTGGCGCGGCGCTCGCCGTGAACGCCGATCGCGGTTTCGATCCGCGCAATCTGACGCGCGCGCTCGCCCCGCTCGGCTCCGAGCAGCAATGCGAGCGCTACACCGGCCTGCCCGCGCACTGGCGTGACGATTCGCACGCGGGCATGGTGCATCTGAGCGGCGGCGAGTTCGTGTTCGGCAGCAAGCTCGGTTATGAGGATGAAAGTCCCGCCGGCGACGGGAGAACAAGAGTCGGAGGCTTCTGGATCGACCAGACCGATGTCACGAATGCGCAGTTTGCCGCCTTCGTCGATGCGACCGGCTATGTGACCGAAGCCGAACGCCAGGGCGGCGCGGTCGTCTTTCATGTGCCCACGCGCGAAGAAATGAACGCACGTGATCTCGCTTGGTGGTCGTGGGTGAAGGGTGCGTCATGGAATCATCCGCAAGGTCCGTCGAGCACATGGAAGGGTCGCGAGAACCAGCCCGTCACGATGGTCACGCTCGCCGACGCCCTCGCCTACGCCCACTGGCTCGGACGTGACCTGCCGACGGAAGCCGAGTGGGAATACGCGGGCAAGGCCGGTCACGAAGGCGCCGAACTCGACGCCGCCCCGCGCGATCCGCACGGCAAGCCATCGGCGAATTACTGGCAAGGCGTGTTTCCCGTGCTCGATTCAGCCGAGGACGGTCACGCGGGGCTCTCGCCGGTCGGGTGTTACGCAGCCAATGACTTCAGGCTCTACGACATGATCGGCAATGCCTGGGAATGGACCCGCGATCCGTACACCGGAGCGCGCCAGCCGCATGCGAACGGCGACACTGCAGCGGTCGCGCCCGCCACCCGCCGGCACGATACGGCGATGGTCATCAAGGGCGGCTCGTTCCTGTGCTCACGCGATTACTGCGTGCGCTACCGGGCGTCGTCGCGCGAGCAGCAGGAAGCGGATCTGCCGGCATCGCATATCGGCTTTCGCACCGTGTCGAGGGATGGGTGATGCGTCTGGGCGCAACTCTCGTAGGCGCGCTCGTCGCCGTGTGCTGCACGTTCGTCGATGCGGCGCCGCGCGCTGTCCGTATCGGCGTGACGGCGGGCGAAGAAGCGCAGATCATGGCGCAGGTGCGCGATGTCGCGGCGAAACAAGGACAGCCACTCGATATCGTCGTCTTCGATAACCCATTGCACATCGACGCCGCGCTGGCGGGCGGCTCGATCGACGCGGCCAGCTTCGAGGACGAAGCAAGCCTCGACGCGCGGCGCAGGCGCGACGGCTACGCGATTCGAAGCGTCGCCGCAACCGTGACCTTGCCGATGGCCCTCTACTCGCGCAAGCTCGCATCGCTCGCCCAACTCACGCGCGGCGCGACCATCGCCATACCCGACGACGCGCCCGGCATCGCGCGTGCGCTGATCTTGCTGCAGAACTATACGTTCATCACGCTGCAGGACAGTGCGGGACTCTCGCCCACCGTCGCGGATATCACGAGCAACCGCTACGGCCTCGTCATCCGTCGTGTGCCGCGCGCCCGGCTGTACGCGATGCTCGACACAGCAAGCTTCGTCGCAATGAACGCCGACGACGCCGCGCACGCCGGCCTGATGCCGGGACGCGACAGTATCGGCATCGAGGATGCCCGCTCGCCCTGGCAACACGTGCTCACAGTGCGTTCAAGCGAAGCGAACGCGCCATGGGTCGCGCAACTCGTGCGCGCCTGTCACTCCGACGACGTCGCCCGCTTCATCCTCGCGCGCTTTCAGGATTCGGTGCGCAGACCATGGTGAGCCAGTTTCCACACGCGTTTTCGTTCGAATGCACGACGTGCGGCAAGTGCTGTAACAGCCCGCCCGCGCTGTCGTTACGCGAACTGTTCCGCTATCGCGATGTGTTCATCGGCGCCATTGCGATCAGCCGGGCGCCGCGCATGCGTGCGGGCCAGCGTGTGCGCATCGGCCCATATGAAACCCTTCTGAGCGATGAGGACGCGAGCGCCTGTGACGCGCTCGCCCGGCTACACACCTTTCCCATCGGGGCGCATGGCGATTTCATCAGCGTGACGACACAGGCCATCGACTACGCTTCGCCCGGCCGCTGCCCCGCTCTCGCGGACGACGGACTTTGCCGCCTGCATGCCGATGGCAAACCGGATCAGTGCATCGCCGTGCCGCTCGACCCGCTCGTGCCCGACCGTCTGCAACATGTCGTTCTGGCGCAGCGCTCGTTCGGCGAGGGCTGGCTCGGTGCGCAGTGCATCGAGCCGGGCGAGCGGCGCGATCCGGCGCTGGTCGCGAACGGCGGCATCGTCGCCAATGACGCGAAAGCGGCGATGGACCGCCGGCGTCGCGCGCTTGCAACGGAGCGCGAGTGGTGCGGCCGGACGATCGTCGATGCACTCCTATGCGACTTCGCTGCCGATCCCCGCCGCGCGCTGGCCCAGGTTCCCGAGAACGGATACCGGACCATTTCGCTCGTGCCCGCGTTGCTCGTCATCGGCGGAATGTCGCCGGCACTTGCGCAGCATTGCATCGGCTATATCGACGCTCAGACGGGGCTGATCCGCCGCAGCATCACGCGCGCGATCGAGCGGCGCCGCCTCGACGACCGGCCGATGACGCAGACACTGCGCGCTTTTCTCGATGCCCTGGCCCGCGCGCGCGAACATCTCGCGAGCGTCCCCGCTCAATCGAACGCATCGTCGCTCGCAGAGCAAGCAGAGACCTACTTTCTGGGCCACGGCTGCTGATCTGGGCGCGCGGTATGATGCTTGAGATGATTGACCGGTAAGAAGCTTCGCTAGCACGCTCCGTGCATCGCCCTGAGATCCGGAAAGTGTCCTGCTCTTAGAATCCTATCGAGTCGTTCCGTGGCTACTTCAACGCGGTGGAGCGGCGCGGAGGAAAGCTGCCTGTCATATGCACACAGAACCGCCCCGATTGCGCCGCACCGATCTTCTGCAATCCGCCACTCATCAGCTGCTTCCGACTCTTGAATGCATATCTTGAGGACCGCTTCAGCCTCCACATAGGTTGCGATCGGCGGCTCGAGCCGTTCCTTGTCGCATACGAAGTAAGCTAAATATAGGGTTTTGATAAGTTCGCTCGCGAGATCAGCATTGCCACGTCCCGCCCGCATCGTGACCAGCGCCAGGTGATTTCTCAGCGATACCGCGCATGCCGCAGTCGGCTTCATCGGCAGCAGCTGAGTTCGGGTGAGGGGCGCTCGACGCACCCCTTTGGATTTTTTCCGTTTGTCTGGCATGGACGCAATCGCCAACGATACGAGGCGCCGCCCCGTCGAATCGGCTTTAAGATGCCCATCACGACTCGTGATAGCCGCTATGGTGTGCCGCCAGGACAGCGGCCGTTCCCGGCAGATTACGCGCGATGCAAGCTTCGCTCTGTGCGCCGGGCAAAGGAGTCGACAACTTCTCGAAGACTGCCACTGACCGTGGTGTATCGAACGGTGTCCCGAGCAGCGCGTCACCGTAGGATCTTTAAAGTTGGTCACCGTATTCCGGGAACGTCGACATGAATTTCAGATCCTTGCAGTGCTTTGTCATTCTTGCCGAAGAACTGAACTTCAGCCGCGCGGCTGAACGTTTGCATATCGCTCAACCCGCGCTGAGCCAGCAGATCCGGCTGCTGGAAGAGCGGCTCGGCACCCAGCTCGTCGATCGTGCGCGGCGGCCGCTGCGGCTCACTGAAGCGGGCCAATACCTCTGCACCGAAGCGCGTCAGATTCTCGGCTCGTGGGAACAGGCGAGCATGGGAGCGCAGGAGATCGGCGTCGGGCGGCGCGGCTGGCTGTCGATCGGCTTCACGCGCTCCGCGATGTACAGCATCCTGCCGCCCGCGCTGAAGGCGTTTCATCACGCGTACCCGGAAGTCGAACTGAAGCTCTTCGAGATGTTGACCGAAGAGCAGACCGATGCGTTGCGCGACCTGCGCATTCACGTAGGCATCGGAAGGCAGCCTCTCCTGATCGCCGGCTGCACGTCGTATCCGCTGCTGCGTGAGCATATCGCGGCCGTGCTCTCGCCGGATCATCCGCTGGCGGGAAAGAAGAAGGTGCACATCGCCGAGCTCGAAGATACGCCGGTCATTCTCTATCCGAAGCATCAGAACGCGCAGTTCAAGCGCACCGTGCAGTCCCTGTATCGCGATGCGGGCGTGACGCCGTTCGTCGCGCATCAGGCTTACGAAATCCAGACCGCGATCGCGCTCGTCGCGGCGGGACTCGGCGTGACCTTCGTCGGCGAATCGGTGGCGCGGCACGGACGCGCGGATGTCGTGTTCCGCCCGCTCACGGGCCCTGGCGCGTCCCAATGGTCGACGCTCGCCGCCACCTTCCGCACCGACGACGACTCGGCTCATCTGCGCGCCTTTCTCGGCTGCCTTCCTCCGCCGCTCCCGGACGCCGCACTATAAGCAAAGCCTTATAGAAGCATAAGGAACGCGTCTTGGACGCGCGCTGCCACGCTTCTTATCATCGGTTTTCCTGCTCTGAATCCGGCACGCTGCATGCGAGAACGGATGTGAGCAGACGGACGGCGAAGGCCGTTTGTAAAGCAGGGCCGCAGAGCCCTCGCGATCCGATGAAAAGTACGTGGAGACGGCATGACGCCATTCAACGAAGCGACAACCATGCGAAAGGTGTACGGGCGGCTCATGCCCCTGCTCTTCGCGATGATGTTTTTCAATTACCTCGACCGCATCAACATCGGCTTTGCGGCGCTCGACATGAACAAGGCTCTGGGCTTTTCGCCCGCCGTGTTCGGCTTCGCGGGCAGCATCTTCTTCGTGGGCTACATGGTGCTCGAAGTGCCGAGCAACCTGCTGCTGCATCGCGTGGGCGCGCGCCGCTGGATCGCGCGGATACTGCTCACGTGGGGCGCGGTGGCGGCCGCGACGGCCTTCGTGTTCGACGATAAGAGTTTCTACGTGCTGCGCTTTCTGCTCGGCGTGATGGAAGCGGGCTTCCTGCCGGGCGTCGCGGTTTATCTGACGAAGTGGTTCCCGGAACGCTACCGGGCGCGGGCGGTGGGCGGCTACATCATCGCGGGATCGTTTTCGGCGGTGCTCGGCGGTCCGATCTCCACGGCGCTGATGACTTACGCCAATGGCATTCTCGGCCTGCAAGGATGGCAGTGGATGTTCATCCTCGAAGGCGTTCCGGCGATGCTGCTCGGCCTGCTCACACTACGCATCATGACCGAGCGCCCCGCCGACGCCGACTGGCTCGCCGACGACGAAAAGCAATGGCTCGAAACGACGCTCGCGGCCGAACGCGAAGCCGTCGGCGGCAGCACGCACTATCCGCTTCTGCGCGTGGCGGGCGACGTCCGCGTGTGGAGTCTCGCGTGCCTGTTCGGCTGCGCGCTGGTCGGCATCTACGGGCTGTTTTTGTGGCTGCCGCAGATCGTCAAGAGTCTCGGCCATCTGAGCAACATCGAAGTGGGCTTTCTTTCGGCCGCTCCGCCGCTCTTGGGCGTGCTGGGCACATTCATCATCAGCCGCAGTTCGGACCGCACCGGCGACCGCAAGAAGCATCTGGCATTCGTCTACGGCATGAGCGCCCTGGCGATTGCAGGCAGTGCCTATGCGCCGAACCCGGTCATCGCCTATGCGCTGCTGTGCGTGACCGGTCTCTTCATCTACGCGGGCAATCCGCTCTTCTGGAGCCTCGCTTCGTCGTTCAGGACGGGAGCTGCGGGCGCGGCGACCATCGCGCTCATCAATACGATCGCGCAGTTTGGCGGACTGGTCGGGCCGTGGAGCATCGGACTGGTGCGCAACGCAACCGGCAATTTCAAGCTCGCGCTGCTGACCATCGCCGCGTTTCTCGTCGTCGCGACCGTGATCGCGCTCGTGATGCGCGTGAAACCCGCCGACCGTGACGACGCTTCGCTGCCCGCGGCGAATCCCGCCACGCGTACCTGAACCCCGCATACAACGATACGGAACTCACGCATGATCATCGATTGTCACGGTCACTACACGACCTCGCCGCCGCAGCACGAGGCATGGCGCACGCAGCAGATCGCGGCGCTCAGGGACGGCGTCTCGCCGCCGCCGCGCCCCGCCATTTCCGACGACGAGATTCGTGCCAGCATTGAAGGCGGCCAGTTGCGCATCCAGCGCGAACGCGGCACCGACCTCACGATCTTCTCGCCGCGCGCCGCCGGCATGGGCCATCATCTGGCAACGTCCGAAGCCAACGCGGTCTGGTCGGAAGCATGCAACGACCTCGTGCATCGCGTCGTCGAACTCTATCCGCGCAATTTCGCAGGCGTCTGCCAGTTGCCGCAGGCGCCGGGCGTCGCGCCGGAGAACTGCATCGCCGAATTGCGGCGCTGCGTGGAGGAGCTGGGCTTCATCGGCTGCAATCTGAATCCGGATCCGTCGGGCGGCCACTGGTCCGGGCTGCCGCTCACCGACCGCTCGTGGTATCCGCTCTACGAAGCGATGGTCGAGCTCGACGTGCCCGCGATGATCCACGTGTCGTCGTCGTGTAATCCGAACTTCCATGCGACCGGCGCGCATTACATCAATGGCGACACGTCGGCGTTCATGCAGTTGCTGCAAGGCGACCTGTTCGCCGACTTCCCCACGCTCAAGTTCATCATTCCGCACGGCGGCGGCGCGGTGCCGTATCACTGGGGACGCTATCGCGGACTCGCGCAGGACATGAAGCGGCCGCTGCTCAGCGAGCATCTGCTGAACAACGTCTTCTTCGATACCTGCGTCTATCACCAGCCGGGCGCGGAGCTGCTCGCCAAGGTGATTCCGGCGAAGAACATCCTGTTCGCATCGGAGACGATCGGCGCGGTACAGGGCGTCGATCCCGAAACGGGTCATCACTTCGACGACACGCGCCGCTATATCGACGCCATCGACTGGCTCGGCGACGCGGGCCGCGAGCTCATTTTCGAGGGCAACGCGCGTGCGGTATACGGGCGCCTGTCCACGCAACTCGAACGACATCGATCCACTGAAGGAGCGGCGACATGAACGCAATCGGATGGCGCGAAAACGAATCGTCGGCGCAGGCGAGCCCCGCGATGCTCGCCGCATTGCGCGAACTCCCCGTCTCGCTTTTGAGCGACAACATGGCGCGCGTGAGCGGCACGACCGGCTTGCGTCCGTTTCATCGGTCGAAGCCTATGGCGGGCACCGCGGTCACGGTGCGCACGCGCGGCGGCGACAACCTCGCGATTCATCGTGCGTTCGACTTCTGCCGTCCGGGCGACGTGCTCGTGATCGACGGCGCAGGGGAACTCACCCAGGCGCTGATGGGCGACATCATGGCGAGCTACGCGGAAAGCCTCGGCGTGCAGGGGCTCGTGATCGACGGCGCAATCCGCGACGTGGGCGCGCTGAGTCAGCGGAATTTTCCTGTGTATGCGCGGGGCGTCACGCATCGCGGGCCGTACAAGAACGGACCGGGCGAGATCAACGTGCCGGTGACGGTCGGCGGCATGGTGGTGCATCCGGGCGACATCATCGTCGGCGACGAGGATGGCGTGCTCGCCATCGCGCCCTCCGATGTCGAAGCAGTGATCGAAGGCGCGCGCAAAACCGCGGCAAAGGAAGCGGCGGCGCTGCAATCGATCGCGGAAGGACGCTTCGACCGTTCGTGGGTCGCCGTGCAGCGCGAGCGCATGATGAACGGCTGACGCCTTGCCGAACCGTGGCGGGCGCGCGCATGATGGCGTGTTCGCCTTTTCGACCCAACCCGCCATGCCCGACTATCTGAACGCAGCAGCGCTCCTGGCCCTTGCACGCCGCGCGGAAGCCCACGCGCCCGGTCCGTGCGCCTGCACGAAAACGCCGCTCGACGGCTGGCAATCCCAGCCGCTTTCCCTCGATGAAACCCGCTTTCGCGAGATCGGCACGCTGATACCGGAAGACGATCCGGAACCGACCTTTGCAGAATATCTGCCCGGGAAGGTCAACTACTGGTCCACGGAAGCGCCCATCGCGCCGCGTCATTTCCCGTACAACCGCTGCGGCGTGTGGGAATGCTCGTCGTGCGGGCGTCTCTATCTGCGCTACACCGAAGGCGGCGGCTATTTCGTCGATCGAAGGATCCGCGCGTTGCAATTGACCTTGATTGAGGACGTCTCACTCTGAGCGGCGACAGCACCGGGAGCAATCCCGAAACTCATCCGGAGGACCCGACGATGCCGAAGTACCTTATCTCCTTCCCCAGTTCGGCGATGGACATCTCCGACGAAGATATGGCTGCGGTCGGCGAAGCGGCACACGCGGTCATGAGAGAAGCGAAGGATGCCGGCGTCTATGTGTTCGGCGGTGGCGTAAACGAGGACGTCGCGCCGCTGATGGTCGCCGCCGACGGCACCGTCACGAACGAGACCTACCCGCAGACCAGGGAGTTTGGCGGCGGCTTCTGTGTCCTGGAACTCCCGTCGCGCGAAGCCGCCGTCCAATGGGCCGCGAAGATCGCCAACGCCTGTCGCTGCTCGCAGGAACTCCGCGAGTTCGGCTACGACCCGGAGAGCTGACCGGCGAGGTCGCGAATCTGCGAAGGCGGCCGGAACACTTCTTGCGCAGCACGGATCGGCGAAGCGAAGGTCGATGCCGCGAAGAAGCAATAAGCGATGCAGGGGCGAACCGTTCGGTTTGCCCGTCTAATCCACGGAAAGCGCTCGTAAGCCGAGGCTATGGTCAACGACCTCTGGTACAAAAACGCGATCATCTACTGCCTGTCGGTTGGCACGTTCATGGACGCGAACGGCGATGGCGTCGGTGACTTTCGAGGCCTGCTGCGGCGGCTCGACTATCTTCAGGGGCTCGGCATCACCACGATCTGGCTGATGCCCTTCCAACCGTCGCCCGGCCGCGACAATGGCTACGACATCACCGACTACTACAACGTTGATCCACGCTACGGCTCGCTCGGCGACTTCACGGAGTTCACGCACGCGTGCCATCAGCGCGGCCTGCGCGTGATGATCGATCTCGTAGTGAATCACACGTCGGACCAGCATCCGTGGTTCAAGGAAGCGCGGCGCGATCCCCAATCGAAATATCGTGACTGGTATGTCTGGTCGAAGAAGCGG
Organism: Caballeronia sp. NK8; assembly: GCF_018408855.1. Lineage (GTDB taxonomy): Bacteria > Pseudomonadota > Gammaproteobacteria > Burkholderiales > Burkholderiaceae > Caballeronia. The sequence continues at coordinate 802,597 of NZ_AP024325.1, forward strand.
CCGGCCAACGCCAAGGATGGGGTGGTCTTCCCCGGCGTGCAAAAATCGACATGGACGTACGACAAGGAAGCGGCCATGTGGTACTTCCATCGCTTCTACGAGTTCCAGCCCGACCTGAACACGGCCAACCCTTTCGTGCAGGCCGAGTTGCTCAAGATCATGGGCTTCTGGATCCAGCTCGGCGTCTCGGGCTTCCGCATGGACGCAGTGCCTTTTGTCATCGCCACCAAGGGCGCGCAGGTGAAAAGACCGGTCGAACAATACGACATGCTGCGCACGTTTCGCGAGTTCCTGCAATGGCGCAAGGGCGACGCGATCATTCTCGCGGAGGCGAACGTACTGCCCGACACCGACATGAAGTACTTCGGCGACGCCGGCGAACGATTGCAGATGATGTTCAACTTCCAGGTCAATCAGAACACGTTCTATGCGCTCGCGAGCGCGGACGTAGCTCCTCTCAAGAATGCGCTAGAGGCGACGAAGTCGCGCGCCGCTACGGCGCAATGGGGCGTATTCCTGAGAAATCATGACGAACTCGACCTCGGCCGGCTTTCGCCCAAGCAGCGAGAAACCGTGTTTGCGGCGTTCGGCTCCGACCCCGCCATGCAGCTCTACGATCGCGGCATCCGCCGCCGCTTGGCGCCGATGCTCGATGGCGACCGTCGCCGGCTGGAGCTTGCGTACAGCCTGATGCTGACGCTGCCGGGAACGCCCGTCGTGCGTTACGGCGATGAAATCGGCATGGGCGACGACCTGCGCCTGCCCGAGCGCGAAAGCGTACGCACGCCGATGCAATGGTCCACCGAGCCGCATGCTGGCTTCACGAAGCATGATCGCCCCGTTTGTCCGGTGATCTCCGGCGGACCGTACGGCTTCGAACGCGTGAATGTCGCGTACCAGCGCCGCGACCCGAACTCGCTGCTGAACTGGATCGAGCGAATGATACGCATGCGCAAGGAGGTGCCTGAGATAAGCTGGGGCGATTTCGCGATTCTGAAGGCATCGCGCGATGACGTGCTCGCATTGCGTTACCACTGACGCAACAACTCGGTGGTCTGCGTGCACAACTTCAGCGCGGCGGCGTGCACGGTGAAGTTCCGGGTCGGCTCAAACGCCGGCGAAAACGACGTACTCGTGAACCTGCTCTCCGACGACCACAGCCAGGGCAACGTGAAGGGGCAGCACACGGTCGTGCTCGAGCCTTACGGCTATCGATGGTTCCGGGTAGGCGGTCTCGACTACCTCCTGAAGCGCAGCGAAGTGTGACGCTAGGGCGATTTCCGCAGTCGCGTCGCGGTTATTTCTTCACCGACGACGACAGTATTTGCGATTCGGTCATGGAGGGCTTGCTTGCGCGGATTGAATGGTACCCAGAGAAAGCCCGCTCCACACATGGCGAACGTGAGCACATAGCCCACCGTGCGCAAGACGGCTTGCCTGCGGGTCATGGGCTCGTGACTGTCAGCGTCCACGATCCGCAATCGCACCACGCGCTTTCCCGGTGACGTGCCCCACACGACCCATAAAACACCGGTTATGAGCAGTGGAATGCACTGGGCCACGATCAGCCAAAGGACGAAAGTCGCCGCGAGCGCATCAGGCGACAGTGGGATTTCTTCGGAAGAAGGTCCTAACGGGATGAACAGAAGGATAACCGTCCACCAGATCGAGTCGATGAACAGCGCGCGGGCGCGCTCGGAATACGTGGCGAGGCGCATGCCGCGAACTCCAGCGTGAAATCGTCTCACCGGTAGTGCGGCCCTCTTGCGTGTTTAACGTGCAGTGACATCCTTGGCTCGAACATCGATGGTATCCGGGACCGACGTTACCTTGGAGTCCGACGTCGAGACATCGCCCATGCCTTCCTTGAAACCCTTGACGGCACCGCCCAAGTCGGAACCGACACTACGCAACTTCTTGGTGCCGAAAATAAGCGCAACGATCGCCAAAACGATAAGCCAATGCCCGATGCTGAGACTTCCCATATCACTCACCCTAACAGAGAAAAACGCTGAAAAAGAGCGGAATACGCAATATTTACTTCACGCTCCGCTTTATCCTCCCTACATTCTGTCATAAAAATCAATGGCTTATGTGGCCCTCTTTCGTGCCGGAATGCAGCAGGCGGCAGGCGCGCATGAAATTTTTACCTCAACGAGAGCCTTCATGGATTTGCCAGCGCCTCTGGACAGAAGCGCCAAGCTATTCCATGAGACCCGCAATGTGTTCCTCGAGGTGCTGCAGCCCGGTTGTCGCAGGCCGCGCCTCCACGACGCCGAACATCTCGCTTCGGTTTGGCGACAGGTCTACGAGGAAGTTTCTCGGATGCTCGTTTTGTCGGTCCCAAGGGAGCATTGCCTCGGGGGGAACGACCTCGAAAGCGCTACCGATGGCGAGAAACAGGTCGCACGCGCGCATCTCTGCCCGGATTCGATGGAGATTGAGATAGGCAGGAGCCGCCTCTCCGAAGAATACGACTCCAGGCTTGACGCCTTCGTGGTTTCCGCAAATCGGGCAGGCAGCCGCAGGGTCGAAATACAACCCGTCTTTCGGAAACGCGAGATCGCACGCGGTGCACAACAACGAGTTCAAATCGCCGTGGAGGTGGATGACGGAGGTGGCGCCGGCTTTCTCGAGCAGGTCATCGACGTTCTGAGTCAGCAACTGGACGCGCTCGGCTCCCCACTTGTTCTGCCACTTGGCGAGCAGCTTGTGCGCGGCATTCGGCTCGGCACCATGCTTCTCGCGAATGCGGTCGTTGTAGAACCGGAAGACGGCCTGACGGTTCTTGCGCCATGTGTGGATATTGCAGACCTCGTCGACACTGTTGCGAGTCCAGATACCGTCCCCTGTACGGAACGTCGATAGACCACTTTCGGCGGACAATCCCGCGCCGGAAAACACGTAGAGTCTGGGCGTCCTGTTGTCCATTTCTCGAGGCTTGCGCTTTGCGCGATTCCATCAGTTTGGTTGGGCGTCCGCTATTCAAGCCTCGCTCCGCATCCAATTGACTGCAGAATTCGCGTCGACTCGAAGGCAGCATTTAAAGGCTCGCGACCTATTGAGCAGAAAGTCTACCAAGATCCGATAGCGACGAGCGGACGCGCCGCATTTGATTTAGCCGTGCGCAGCCGTATCGAAAAATTCGAGCCATCGGCTCACCCGACCGTCCTCGACTGTGAAGATGTGCACCCATTCTGTCTCGAACGGTCTGCCCGTCGCCTTGACAACAGCGGCGACGAAGCCGATGACGACAATATGGTCGCCAGCATCAATGAATTCGCGCGGTTCAAATCGGGTTATCTCTTCCGCATCGAGCAGGTCCTTGAAAAAGCGTTGAACCTCCTCGCGTGTCCGACAGGTGGTTGCGTAAGGCAAGCTCGACGGTCCGACGACTCGCCAGTCAACTACGTCCGGAATCAACGCCAACACGCCAGCCACATCGCCACCGGCAAAGGCGGAATACGCTTTCTTCACCACGTCTATCGCATTGGGCATGTCAACCTCCGAGCGGCTGTCTCATCATTGAAGTGAGGCAACCCGGACCTGACGTCGGCGCTTTGCCCCTCGGAATCATAGAAGCTGCCAAAGCGCGATTCACGCTGCACTGCGACGCATGAAACGAACAAGGTGAGGAGGACCAGGACAGAGCGAATCACGTACCGCGCCGTCCCAAAGCGGCCATTCGTACGGACGCGGACTTTCAGCGCGTGCGACATTCGTAGCCTGCGCTCCCGCGTTGCCTCCTTAAGAAAAAGCGTGCAGACATGGCACGCGCAAGAGCCGGAGCATGAGAGGCAAGTCTCCGCATGAGAGGGACGCACACGTACGCGATACGAGGAAGAACCCCCATGAAACCGGGAAAAAATGGACTGTGGACTCGGCTGCGTCGCCGACGGCGACTGCTCATCTCCGTCGTTGCGTTCGTCGCCGTACTGATCGCGATCGGCTCAGGCGTGCTGCGGCATCGCACGGCGGACCAGCATCGCGATCCGCTTCAGGCGACGAGCATCGTTTATCAGATGCGGCAGGATCCGTCGCAATGGGCACGCACGGAGAACGACGCTTCGCGCATGCTCACGGATATCCGCGAGAAGCGTGTGGCCGCGATCGGCGTGACGCTCGACGCCATCCTCGTGTCTACAAAAAGCGGGCTGCGGTACTTCGTCAGCGACCGGTTCGCGGTGTTCTCGCAGTCGTTGCTGCTCAATGCGATCAAGGGCGAAACTGCGCCGGACTACCAGATCGCGTGGCTTCCGAATGTGTCCATCGGCGCGCAGCCGGGCGTAGGCCCGCTGCTCGCCTTCTTGCGTGATTCGTTCGTCATGCTGGTGTACGTGCTGATGCTGGCCCTTATGCTCTGGTACGTGCGCCGCGAGATGAAGGGTGACGCCACGCTGATCACCGAGCCGCCCAACACGCGTTTCGACGACGTGATCGGCGCGGTCGAGGCAAAGGCCGCGCTCGAGGACATCAAGGCCTATCTGCGCGATCCAAAGTCGTTCACGAAGCTGGGCATCCGTCCACCCTGCGGCGTGCTGATGACTGGCGGCCCGGGGGTCGGCAAAACGCGGCTTGCGCAGGCGCTGGCGGGTGAGTGCGGCGCGAGCTTCATCGCGATCACGGGGAGCTTTTTCAGCGCGAAGTACTACGGCGTCGGCATTCAGAAGGTCAAGCATCTGTTCAAGACAGCGCGCAAGCATGGCCCGGTGGTGATCTTCATCGATGAAGCTGACGGGCTCGCCGCACGCACCAGCGGCGCGTCCGGTTCCGCCGACGCCGAAAGCAACCGCATCATCAATCAACTGCTCGCGGAGATGGATGGCTTCGAGCAGAACGAAGGTGTGCTTCTCGTCGCTGCGACCAACTTCCCCGAGAATCTCGACGAAGCGCTCCGCCGTCCGGGCCGCTTCGATCGCATCGTGCCGGTGCGTCTGCCAGACGTATCGGATCGCGTGAAAATATTCGAGTATTACCTGGGCAAGCTGCCGTCGTGTTCGACGGATATCGACTGCAATCAACTGGCGCGGCTGACGGTCGGTTTGTCGCCCGCCTCGCTGTCGATGATAGTCAACCAGGCCGGATTGATCGCGCGCAAGCAAGGCGCGGGCATGGTGTGCGCGGAGCATCTGCGCGAGGCGGTCAAAGTCGCGCGCATTGGCGACGTGAGTAGTGCGGAGAAGGCGCTCGATGCGGACGAAGTGCGTCGCGTCGGCGTACATGAAGCGGGGCATGGCATCGTCGCTGCGCTGCTGGGTGCCGGTGTACTGGAGGAATTGACGGTGCTGCCGCGCGGCGGGGCATTGGGCATGGCGCTCATTACGAAGCCGCAGGACAAACACCTGTATCGCCGCAGCGAACTGGAAAAGGAACTGATGGTGCTGCTCGGCGGACGCAATGCGGAGTTGCTGGTGTTCGGCGAGGCATCGAGCGGCGCGGCGCAAGACTTGCAGGAAGCATCGCGCATCAGTCTGGAGATGGTGTCGCGGCTCGGCTTCGGCCGCGAAGGCAATCTGTTCAGTCTCGCCGCGCTACCGCGCGAGAGCGCCGCACGGCAACTCGACAATGCGATCGACCAGGCTAACGCGCTATTGAACGAGATGAACGAGCGCTGCTTCGACCTGCTCGCGCGAAATGAATCGATTCTGTGCGATGTCGCTCTCGCGCTGACCAGGACCGAGACGGTGCCCGGCGCATATGTCTATGATCTCATCCGCAAGAGCGGAGTCACGCAGTCGCCCGAGCTGGAAGCAGTGTATTTCAGTGCCGCGGCTGGCGAGCGGGCTGCCGGTGATTTTCGGGACAACGATTTCAAACCGACGTAGTCGTTGTGGGCGAGAACCAGGCGAAGCATTTTCCCGTCGATGCTATCGGCCACGCCCGGCATACGGATGCACTGTCCCCACGACGTTGTCAGAATCTGTACTTGAGCCGGACCTGGCCGCCATTCTCAACCTCGTGCGCGGCAACGACCCCGTCGTACTCCAGACGCACATCGAGGCGCTTGGTCGTATACATCTCCACCCCGGCGGAGAACTTGCCTGCGACGTGTGCATTGCTGAGCGTATTGGTGAAGCTGCCGTAACCCGGGGCAGCGGCAAAGGACGCGTCGGTCGTGTAGCTATTGCCTGCAATGAAGCTGACCCCGGCGCCGACATAGGCGTCGACCGTCGCTGAGCCGATCTGCGCACGCGTCCCGATCCGCAGATTCGGTGTGCCGGTCGCAATGACGCTGTTCGCGCTCTTCACCTTCAGGTTCAGTGCACCCGCACCGCTCTCCGTGTAGCCGGGGAGATTGACGTCGTTCAGATCGGCGTCGAGCGCCGGCTCCAGGTAGAAGCGGTCGAACGGGATCTGGTAGGCCGCGCGCAAGTGCAGTCCGAGCGTGTACGAATCGGGCGAGGCGGTCGCCACCGCGTTGGCGCCCGGGATGACGCGCGAGCTGTTCATCCAGCCGTAGCTGGCGTCCGCCGCACCGGTGAAAGTCCACGGCCCAACCTCGTGCTTCAGCGCGACGACGCCAAGAAGCGCATTGCCGTTGGCGCTCGTCAGGTTGTCGTTGCCGGTGAAGCGGTCGGTCTCGTAGCCAATGGCACCACCGAGGAACCAGCCGGGCTGCAGTTCGACCTGACCGCCGACCTTCATCGTCGAACCTTGCCAGCCGAAGCCCGGGAAGGACGCGTCGGCGCTGCGGTTTTCCCACATGCCCGAGGCGCGGAACCACACGCAGGAGCCCTGCTTTCTCACGGTGGTGTCGTCATCGGCGAATACCGGGCAACTGAAGACGGAGCGCGCGAACGCCTGGCTCGCCTGGTAGCGCGCCGCAGCGATGCCGAGCAGTTCCTGACCGGAGACGGCGGTCAGCGTCTGCGCATAGCCCTGCGCGCTGCCGACGTTACCGAAGGCTCCGAAGATGGGTGCAAAGGCGGGATCGGCACTGTTCCACAGCCGGTCAAGGTTGGCTGCGACGCTCTGCTGTGTGGCCGAAGTACCCTTGCTCGCGCCCACGAAGTCCGCATCGGTCTTGATCGCGACGGTGTTGCCCTGCATCACTGGCGTGAAGCGGTAGACCGGCGTCGAGGTGCCCGCGAGCGTTGCATCGGGCTGGATTCCGCCGGCCGCCGCCAGTACGGTGCTCGTACTCTTCAGATAGCTCACCGGCTCGACCTGCACCTTGCCGGCAAGCGAGGCGGTACCGGTAACATCGAGCACATCAGAACGTTTGTTGGCCGGATCGATCTGGACGTTCAGCGCGCCAGTCGGTCCCTGCACGAGATTGCCGGTGAGCACCGGCTTGCCGGTCGACCCGGCGCCGCCGACTTTGAGCGTGCCTGCGTTGTTCACCGTGCCGCCTCCGACGTTCAGCGCGTCGGGTGTGGCGATCACGCCGCCGGCCAGATTGTTGACGACACTGGTGCCGCTGGGTCCGAGACTGATGTTGCCGGTGATGGTGCCGGTGTTGGTGAGATGGGTATTGTTCGCCGCGCCGTTCTCCGCCAGGATCGCATAGTGCCCGTTGGAGGTGGTGGTGATGGTGCCGGCGTTGGTGATCTGATTGTTGGTGCCGCCGAGCAGGTGGATTGCCGCCCCGTGCGACTTGAGGGCGGACTCCGAACCGCCCATTACCGACGAGCCGGCATCGACCGAGATCTGAATCGGGCCCGACGACTTGCCGTCACTCTGCGCGAGGATACCGTCCGAACCTGCGCCGAACGCACGGACGATGGAGCCGTTGGTCACCGCGACCGTCACCGCGTTGCCGGCGCCCGCACCACCTGCGGTGCCACGCGCCAGCACCTGCTGAGCCCCGCCGTCGACGTTATAGGCCTCGACCCCGCCGCCACCGCCGACCGACTGCGCGAAGATCGCCGGCGCAAAACTGCCGCTTGTCGAAATGAGCGCGCCGTTGACGCCAACGGATACCATGCCGCCGTTGCCGCTGTTCGCCTTGATGCCGAGGCCCGTGCCGGACTGGTACGACTGCACCTTCGACGGATCGCCGGCGAAGCCGCCGCCGCCGCCGATCGACTGCGCGATCACGCCATAAGCGCCGTCGGAGTCAGTTCCGATAAATCCGTATTTGACATTGACCGCGACGGGGCCGCCATCGCCGCCAGCGCCACCCGCCCCGCCGGTGCCGCCCGCGGGCAGATTGACCTGGCCGCCGACCACGAGACCGCCACCGCCGCCGATCGACTGGGCGACCACGCCGTGCGCGTCGAGCCCCTGGGTATAGATGTTGCCGTTGACCGCGACATCGACTTTGCCGCCCTTGCCGGAGCTGCGGTTCTGACCGCCAAAGCTCAGTTGCATCCCGTAGATGTCGCCGAGCCGTCCCTGAGGATTCACGATGATTTTGGAGGGGTCGAACGTCTCATCGGAGCTCATCGTCGTCACGACACCGCCGCCGCCGCCGACACTCTGTGCGAGGACCCCGATGCTGTGTTTGCCTGTCGTCTGGATGCCGGTATCCATGCTGGTGTCGGACGTGCTCACGCTGACCGTGCCGCCGTCGCCGGCCCCGCCTCCGTTGCCGCCCACGGCGACGGACAGGCTTTTCAGCGAACCGCTGATGGCCCCCGCCAGCGCGCCGTTGCCGCCCCCGCCGCCCACGCTCTGGGCGTAAATGCCGAACGCTTCCACGCCCTGAGTCTGGATGGTGCCGCTCGTATCCTTCGTGACACTCACCGCGCCGCCCGAGCCGGCCGCGCCGCCGCTGCCGCCGACGGCGACCGCGGTTTGCACCTTCGAATCATTGTTCGCCTTGCCGGCCGAACTCGCCGCGCCGCCGCTGCCGCCTCCGCCGCCCACGCTCTGCGCGAAGATGCCGTGGGATTGCGCGCCGAAGGTGCCGATCGCGCCGGTGTCGGTGACGTTCACCGCGCCGCCCTGACCACCCGCGCCGCCGCTGCCGCCGACCGACACGCCGACGCTGATCTGGTTCGCGGTGCCCAGCGGGTTCGACCCGGGTTGCGGCTGCGCGAAGATCGCTTTCAGATCGGTATAGGTCGCCTTGATTTTCTCGCCGAGCACGCCGACCTGGAGAATATTGTTGCCGAGGTTCTGCACATCCTGGTTCAGGCCAAGTCCCTGACCCAGAATGCCGAACATGGCCTGCGCATTGGAGATCGTGTCGAAGCCGCCGGCGCCGCCCGCGGTCGCGCCACCCTTGCCGCCCTTGCCACCGCCGCCGCCGACGCTTTGCGCGAACATGCCGGTCGAAGCCGTGCCGCGGGTGACGATGTTGCCATGGTTGATCGCGGTCACGGTATTGCCGTCGCCGCCGACACCGCCCTTGCCGCCGACACCCACGGAGATGGCCAGCTTGCCAGCGGCCGCGGCCGCGGCGCCACCACCGCCGGCGCCGCCACCGCCGCCCACGCTCTGCGCGAACACGGCGTCCGCGCCATCGCCGCGCGTCGCGATCGCACCGTCGTTGGTCAGGCCGACCTTGCCGCCGGTTCCGCCCGTCCCCCCCGTTCCACCGACTGCGATCGTCGCGCTGAAGCTGGCTTTGGAGTCAGACGACGTTGCCGCCGCATCGCCCGCGCCGCCATTGCCGCCGCCCCCGCCGACCGACTGCGCGAGCACCCCGTAGGCGTCCTGGCCCAGGGTTGCGATCAGCCCCGAGTTGGCCAGATTGACGGCGCCTCCCGTGCCACCGCTACCGCCGCTGCCGCCGATCGCGACAGCGGCCGAAAGGGAAGCCCCCTTGGCGGCCGACCCGGAATAGGACGCGGCCGTTGCGTCGCCACCGGTGCCGCCGCCGCCGCCGACGGACTGCGCCGACACGCCGATCGCGCTATCGCCCGCTGTGGTGATCAGACCGGAATTGTTGAGCGTGACATCGCCGCCGGTGTTGCCGGTCCCGCCCGTGCCGCCGATCGCGACACTGACGCTGATCGCGGGAACATTGGGGCTGGGCGAAAGCGCAACGGCACGCGCCGTGGCGCTGCCGCCGGAGCCGCCGCCACCGCCGATGCTTTGCAGCAGGACTCCTTCGGCATCCGAACCATAGGTCGAGATCTGCCCAGTATTCGTCAGCGAAACTGCGCCCGCCTGACCGCCGCTGCCGCCTTGTCCGCCAATGGCAACAGCGCTCGACATAGGGCCGCCGACAGTGAACGCGGTGGCGTTGCCGCCATTGCCGCCGCCGCCGCCAATGGACTGTGCCTTGATACCGGCGGCGTGGTCGCCGTAGGTCGTGACGAGTGCGCCGTTGTCGACCGTGACCTGGCCGCCCGAGCCGCCGCCGCGGGCATCCCCGCCGATCACCATGTTGATCAGCCCCCCGCCGGTCGACGTCGCGCTGCCGGCGTTGCCGCCGGCGCCACCGATGCTTTGCGCGAGTATCCCCGCGCCACCGCTTTGGTCGAGGCTGCCAAACACGCTGTTCTGGCCCAGCGTGAGTTTCACCGCGCCGCCATTGCCGCCCTGGCCGCCGTTGCCGCCGATCTCGAAACCCGCACCGACGGCGACTCCGCTGGCGTCGCCGCCGCTTCCTCCGCCACCGCCGATGCTCTGTGCGATCAGCGGGATACTACCTTCGCCCGATGTGCTGCCGGCCGTGACAAAGGCGTGGTCCGAGTTCACCGTGACCGCACCGCCATCGCCGCCCGCGGCACCGCCACCGCCCGTGCCGGACAGCACGAAGCTGACACTACCGCCATTGCCCCCACCGCCGCCGATACTCTGCACCAGGGCGCCATGCGTATATGCGCCGTTCGTTTTGATTGTCGCCGTGTTCGTAGCGTCTCCAAGGGCCAGCGAAGCGCTCCCGCCAGCGCCTGCCTTACCACCATTGCCGCCTTCACCTACGATAGTGCCCTGGGCGCCGTCACCGACACCACCGGCGCCTCCATTGGCCTGCACCAGCACCCCCTCGCCCCCGATCAACCCGGCAGCAGACTGCCCTGCCGGAACATTCGCGGTGTAATCGATGGAGCCAAGGACGGTGGCGCTCGCGCTGCCCGCATTCCCACCGTTGCCGCCCGCACCACCCTCATTGCGGATGTTGCCGTCGATGGCAGTGCCACCTTCCCCGCCCGCTCCGCCATTCGCCTTGGCGGTTACGCCGCTGCCCGGCTGATTTCGACTGTCCACCGGCTGCATCTGATCGGAGAAAACGATCTGGCCGCCGCTGCCGAGTTCCGCGCTGGCTGTGCCGCCGTTTCCTCCGTTGCCGCCGGTCCCGCCAAAACTGCCGCTTCCACCGAACGCGCCACCAGCGTAGCCGCCCTTACCGCCATCGGCATCAGCCTGCATCGGAAAGATCTGGCCTATAGGGGTGCTGGCGGTCAGACTGCCGTTCTGATACGCAAGTGTCGCGATACCTCCGGCGCCGCCATCGCCGCCCTTGCCTCCATGGCCTTCCACGAGAAGATCACCCGGAGTGGGCGAGTTGCCACCTTCCCCGCCGCTCCCGCCGAGGGCGGACGCTCGCAGGCCGACGCCATAGAACTGAATATTGCCGGAGGCGTTGAGCGCTGCCTGACCACCCCGCCCCCCTGCTCCCCCGTTGCCGCCATAGAGCGGCTGTCTGCCTTGGGCGTTGGACACGGCACCCGCTCCGCCGGTACCACCATTGGCTTCCACGTCGAGTGCGACTTCCGGAAGGACACCTTTCGAGTCGGGACCAACCGTGCCGCTGAACTGCACGGAGACCGTGCCGCCATGGCCACCCGCTCCGCCGTCTCCCGTGTGGGCGGAGCCATTGTCGTCATACCCGCCCTGTCCGCCGGCACCACCGTCACCACCGTTGACGGACCATCCCGCTCCCATCGTCGGGCTGATGAAGGTCGGCGCGAAGCCCCCCTTAACCGTAATTCCGCTGTTGACGCTGTTAAAGGAACCACCCGACTGGCCAGCGAAGCCATCCTGGCCCTTTCCGTCCCAGGAGCCGTCGTCAGCGCCTTTGCATCCCCTTTGCCCCGAGGCGTTCAGGTAATACTGGGGCAGCGGCGCTGCGCCAAACGACTGATTGGAGAAGTTGGTCTGCGCCGGCGCCGCAGGAAGCGCGGGGTTGGCGCTGCTGTTGCACTGGGCGCGCGCCGCGACCGGAACCAGCAGCGTAGCAAGCGACGCCACGGCCAACGCAACCACCGTCCGACGCCTGGCCCCGCAGCCATTCTCTACAGAAAGCGCCGATGTCACTGCCCGCGCAGACTCACAATTCGATGAATGCTTGAATATGTACACGATCTTCCCCAAACTGGTTGCAGTCCATTTAAAAAAGACATCGAATTTGTCTGCGAGTCGCGCAGAGAATGGTTTTTCTAGCGATTTAGATCGATCGAATAGACTCCGATTTCTGAGTGCTACGAATGACCGGAAGTCGGCACTGACAAGTGATTGCTACGAAATTGAGTCTCGCGCAGTGTGATTAATCTTTAAATCTGGTCAAAACATGTCGGCCATATTTGAAACATCAGGCCGATGCACCAATGCACATTTAAAAAAACACCAATCACTTGCGCTTGGTTTTGATAGTGCTCGTGGTGAATTAGAAATCCATTAGTAGGATGGAACAACAGGTATCGCGAGCTGGGCTTTGTTCAATTGGCACCAGAGTTGAACCTTCAGCCCGGTTTCAGAACGGGGGATTTTCGTTCGAGGCGTGGCACTCGACGAAAGCCGGGCACGAGAAGAGCCGATCGCGAGGAAGCCATGAAGCAAACTCACCTGCCTGGAGTCGCCCATGAAAAGTGTTTTGGTGAAATGGTGCGGGCGTCATTAGATGATCCGCGACCGAAAGGGATCGCAGCCAGCGGGACTCAGTTCTTGACTGTGTTCCTATGGCCACCTTCGAGTTGGAGTAACGATGGAAAAGAAGAGCGGCGCTGCCTGAGAAATGCCCTCATCGAGATTGTGTGCATTCTTGGCGCAAGTGCTGGCGGGAAAGCTGCCGCTCGTTCTAATGAGTCAGTGATTAATATTGAGTTTCAGAGTTCAGATGTATGGACCGTCCGGGCATTAGCCAATATCGCCGTCGAGTCTTGCCGCAACCGAATCGATGCCGCGACGAATGGTTCGTGACAATCACGCGACGTCAAAATAGCGACCGGTCCGGAGTACGACCACCGATCACCCCCGCTCCCCCGCAAACCCGCCAAAAAACGCCCGCGCATTCGCTTCAAGACTCTCCAGGTGATAACCACCTTCCTGCACGATCACCGAAGGCAAACCCAACGCGCCGATCGCCGACCCTAGCCGTCCAAATCCCTCGGTCGTCACCGCCACCTGCGCCTGTGGATCGTCCTTGTAGATATCGAACCCGAGCGCCAGCACGAGCGCATCCGGTTCGAAGCGCCTCAGCACGCCCAACGCATCGTCGAGTTTCTCGAAGAAAACCCCTTCGGACGAGCCATGCGGCATCGGCAGATTGACGTTGAAGCCATCGCCCGCGCCCGTGCCGCGTTCCTCCTCATAGCCCGCCACAACGGGATAGAAATCCGTCGGATCGCCGTGGATCGAGATATACAACACGTCATCGCGTCCATAGAAAATCTCCTGCACGCCTTGCCCGTGATGCATGTCGGTGTCGAGGATCGCGACGCGCCCGAACCTGCGCCGCAACGCCTGCGCCGCAATCGCCGCATTGTTGAGATAGCAGAACCCGCCCGCCGCATCGGCGCGTGCGTGATGTCCCGGCGGACGGCATAGCGCATAAGTCTCGCGCGCGCCATCATTGACAGCCGATGCAGCCGCCAGCGCACTTTGCGCCGACCAGTAAGCGGAACGCCACGTATTCGCGCCCACCGGACAGCTGCCATCCGCGAGATATCGCGCTGCCTTGGCAAGCACCCCGCGCAACGGATTCGGATCGCGCACATAGATATTCGACATCACTTCATCGCCCCAGTCGTCGGGCATCTTTTTCCATTCGCGATGCCCTTCTTCCAGAAAGCGCAGATAGTTCATGTCGTGCACGGCGGCGATCGCGGCCATGCCGTGATCCTTCGGTTCGATCACATCGAAATCGAGCGACTTCGCCGCCGCGACGAGCCGCGCCGCGCGCTCGGGCACTTCCTGCGGCGCGCGCATCTGTCCGCGCGAAAGATAGCTGCGCGGATGATGCAGCAGTTGCTCTGGGTGAAAATATGTTTTCATTCGGATTCCTCTATTACACATCCACAGTGGCCGCGATGCCCGCACGCGCCAGCACGGCATTGAGCAGCACGTTCGCGCCGCGCGTCACGTCTTCGGGCAAGGCATCTTCGGCTTCGTTGTGCGAAAGCCCGTCGACGCACGGAATGAACACCATCGCCGTCGGGCAATGGCGCGCGAGATGAATCGCGTCGTGACCCGCGCCGCTCACGATGCGTTCGTTCGAATAGCCCAGCGCATCGACCGCCTGCGCGACGAGCGCGACGCATTGCGTATCGAACGGCGTCGCGGGACTGCGCCAGTACGTATCGACGGATACCTTCACGCCGCGCGCCTTCGCCACGCTGGCGAACGCGGCACGCAGATCGCGCTCCATCGCATCGACTTCGCTGTCGTCGTGATGACGCAGATCGACGGTGAACGCCACCTTCCCGGCGATCGTATTGCGTGATGCATTCGCGATGCCGATCTGCCCGATCGTCACGAGCCCGCGCGGCGCATAACGCTCGACGATGCGCTCCAGTTCCGCCGCCATCTGCGCCGCCGCGAAAAACGCATCCTTGCGATAAGGCATCGGCGTGGTACCCGCATGCGCCGCGACGCCGGTCACGGTGACATCGAGCCAGCGGATCGCCTGGCCACCCGTCACGACGCCGATGGTCGTGCCGTTCGCTTCGAGTATCGGTCCCTGCTCGATGTGCGCCTCGAAATACGAATCGACGGTCTGCCCGCACGCGGCGCGCGTGCCGCGATAACCGCTTTGCGCGAGCGCATCGGCGAGTGTCACGCCTTGGGCGTCCTGCTTCGCGAGCGCTTCGTCGAGCGGCGTGACGCCGGTGAATACCGCCGAGCCGAGCATCGCCGGCGTGAAGCGCGCGCCTTCTTCATTCGTCCACGACACGATTTCGATGGGCTTCTCCGTCACGATGTCCGCATCGTTCAGTGCGCGCACGAGTTCGAGCGCGGCGAGCACGCCATACACGCCGTCGAAGCGCCCGCCTTCGGGCTGCGTGTCGAGATGACTGCCGATCAGAACCGGCGCCGCATCCTTTCGCGTGCCTTCGCGGCGCGCGAACAGATTGCCGATCTCATCGACGGAAACCATCATGCCCGCGTCGCGGCACCACTGCGAGAAGAGCGCGCGGCCGCGCGCGTCGTCGTCGGTCAGCGCGAGACGGCGCACGCCGCCCTTTTGCGTGGCGCCGATCCGCGCCATGTCCATCAGGCTTTGCCAGAGTCGTGTGCCGTCGATTTGCAACAGGTCGATCATGTTCGATTCCATCATGTTGAGATTCACATCGCGCCGACGGATTCGGCCTGCTCCGCATGCGTCGCCCGACGCGCATCGAGCGCGACGATGCACAGCAGCGAAACGCCCGCCAGGCACGTATAAAACACGGCGAGCGGCCACCATTGCCCCGTGTAACGATGCGCGAGCCACGTTCCGACGAGCGGCGTCAGTCCGCCCGCGATCGCGCCGCACACCTGATACGCGAGCGAGATGCCGGAGTAGCGCACACGCGTCGGAAAGATGCCGCTGACGAAACCGGCGATCACCGAATAGAAGCTCGCCATGCAGATGACCGCGATCGCGATGCCGATCACCATCGGCACGGCGGAGCCGCTTTGCACGAGCACGAACATCGGGTAAGGCGAGATCATCGCGAGCAAGGCCGTGAGCTTGAGGAAACGCGCACCGCCCATGCGTTCGGCGAGCCATGCGGCGATCGGCTGCGAAATAAGCTGGATGATCGCGACGGCGAACAGGCAATCGAGAATGAGCGAGCGCGTCACGCCGACGTATTGCGTCGTGTAAGCGATCATGAAGGTGTTCGTGAAGTACACGCCCGCGATGCCGATCGTATTCGCGCCGATGCACAGCAGCACGAGGCCCCACGCGGAGCTGAACACTTCGGCGATCGGCAGCTTGGCCGTGCGGTTCGATTCCTTCATGCGCGCGAATTCCGGCGATTCGTTCACGCCGAGCCGGATCACGACGCCTACGATCAGCAGCACCGCGCTCGCGAGAAACGGCAGACGCCAGCCCCACGACATGAAGTCCGCCTTGTCCATCGACGTGACCGCGCGAAACGCGATCAGCGAGAGAATCAGCCCGGCCGGACTGCCGAGTTGCGCGAACGATGCGAAGAAGGTGCGGCGTCCCTCGGGCGCGTGCTCGCCCGCCATCAACACGGCACCGCCCCACTCGCCGCCCACCGCGATGCCCTGCACGATGCGCAGCAGCACCAGCAGCGCCGGCGCGAGCATGCCGACCTTCGAATATTCCGGCAACAAGCCGACGCCGACGGTCGCGACGCCCATCATCATCAGCGTGGTCATCAGCGCCTTCTTGCGGCCGATCCTGTCGCCCAGATGCCCGAACACGATGCCGCCCAGCGGCCGCGCGAAAAAGCCCACGGCGAAGGTGGCGAACGACGCCATGGTGCTGACGAAGCGGTCGCCGGACGGAAAGTAGAGTTCGCCGAAGACCAGCGCCGCGGCGGTCGCGTAAATATAGAAGTCGTACCACTCGATCATCGTGCCGATGAACGCGGCGGTGGCCGCGCGCCCCGGCTGACGGGTATGGACGATGGCTTGGGTCATGCTGGCTCCGATGCACGTCGTGTGCGGTGACAGTCGATACTCGCTTTTATCGGCAGCCATAAATCATTAGTCAAATTTCGCGTTATTATTCAGCGCATAAATTCAGCTAATAGTTAGGCGGAACCATGCGTACCGATATCGCCCGCTTTCTGAACGACCGGCTCGACTGGAATCTGCTGCGCACCTACCTCGTGATCATGCAGGAGCGCAGCCTGAGCCGCGCGGCGGCGCGCCTGTACGTGACGCAGCCGGCCGTAAGCCAGGCGTTGCGGCGGCTGGAGGAAACGCTGGAGCGCAAGCTGATCGAGCGGCGCGGCCCGTATTTCGCGCCGACGCAGGCGGGTGAAGAGGTTTATCGCATCGCCAGCGATATCTACGGCAACATCTCGCGGCTGGAGACGGAACTCGACGACCGCACCGAAGACATCAACGGCTCGATTCGTCTGCTGACGATCAGCCGTATCGAATCGCCCGTGTACGACGAATTCCTGGCGGATTTTCATCGCGCGTATCCGCGCATCGATTTGCAGATCGAGGTGATGCGTTCATCGGACATCATCTCGTCGCTGTTGCAGAAAACCGCGACAGCGGGCCTCGGACTGTGCCGCACGCCGCACGACAAGCTGGAGATGCGCTGCTTTCTGCGGCAGCGCTATGCGATTTTCTGCGGACGGCATCATCGGCTGTTCGGGAAGTCGACGCTGACCATGGACGACCTGCTCGCCGAAAACTTCGTATCGTTTACCAGCGATCAGATCGGTGACAGTCTTTCGCCGCTCACCGTGTTTCGCGATCAGAGAGGTTTCACGGGGCGCATCGTGGCGTCCTCGCCGAGTCTCGATGAAGTGCGCCGGCTGATCTTCGCGGGCTATGGCATCGGCTGCCTGCCCGAGCACATCGTGCGCGACGACATCGCGCAGCAACGTCTATGGCGCTTGCCGCCGGAAGAAGGACTCGTCGATGTCGACGTCCATCTGCTGTGGCATCGCGAGCGCAAGATGAATGCAGCGGACCATGCGTTCCTCGACAGCATGGAGCGCTGCATGCGCCGCTATGCATTGGCCGAGCGGCTGGGGAAATAGCGCGCGCCGTTCAGGCGCAGTGCCCATGCGCGCGCTCGGCGCGCGTCACCGTGTGTCCGACCAGCAGACCGAGATCGTAAGCGCGTTCGAGCGCGCGTCCGATGTCCTCAATGCGGCACATCCGGATGTCCGCACCCGGCTTGCCGACGGGATCGAACGATTCAATGCCGAGTTCGTCGCAGGCGATCGTCAGCAGCGGTTCCCAGTGGGCTTCGGTTTTGTTGCGGTACATCATGATTCACGCTCCATTTGCTTGCATTTACTCGTCGACTAGCTTATTGCGATTGCGGCGCGGCCCGTGCGACGTATCGCCGCGATTGGAGTGCGGTCTCTAGAAACTCTTGTTGCGCCGCGAAACAATAGCGCGCTTTTTGCCGCGATTCCGCTTTGATCGGGAATCCGGCGTTTTAGATTCCGAATCAATGCAGGCGCCCGGATGCGGGCGGCGTACTTTTTCGCACATGCATTCATTCGGGCAGCGAAGCATGAAGCCGTTGCCTATGATTACTAGGGCCGGTCTCGACTCAAATAACTCAAATCGTCAAAGGACATGGAGTCGTTCACATGAAAGCTCCTCAACGTTTGGCAAGAATCGAGTTGATGGCGCCGCTTTCCGGCGTGATGGTGCAACTCGAGACCGTGCCCGATCCGGTCTTCGCACAAAAGATGGTCGGCGATGGCGTGTCGATCGACCCCACTTCCGACGAATTGCTCTCCCCGCTTCCCGGCAAGATCACGCAATTGCATCGAGCGGCCCACGCGGTCACGGTGACGGGCGAGAACGGCCTCCAGGTGCTGGTCCACATCGGGCTCGACACGGTGATGCTGCGCGGCGAAGGCTTCACGCCGCTCGTCAAGGAAGGCGACACCGTCACGACAGGCCAGCCGCTGATCCGTTTCGATCCGGTGCTCGTCGGCGCGCGGGCCGTGAGTCTGCTCACGCAGATGGTCATTGCCAACGGCGAGCTCGTCACGCGCTACGTGCCCGCGACGGGCCTCGTCACCGCGGGCAAGGATGTCGCGTTGTCGATCGAACTCGCTGGCGGCGCCAGCGAGGGCCCGGGCGTCACCGGCGGCGCGGCAGCCGCGATTCTGTCCGATGAAGTCGCGCTGCCGAATCCGCAGGGTCTGCACGCGCGGCCCGCCGCGGTGTTCGCGGCCGAAGCGAAGAAGTTCAAATCCGATATCCGCGTGCTGCGCGGCGGCGATAGCGCGAACGCGAAATCGGTCGTCGCGCTGATGGCGCTCGCGACGAAGTTCGGCGACACGCTGCGCGTCGAGGCCGCCGGCCCCGATGCCGGCGAGGCCGCCGCCGCGCTCGCGCGCCTGCTCGCATCGGGCTCGGGCGAGAAGCCCGGCGATGCACCCGCGCCGGCTGCGACCGCCGCCGTGGCGGTTGCACCGCAGCGCGCCGCGCCCGCCGACGCGAACGAGTTCACCGGCGTATCGGCATCGCCGGGGCTCGCGGTCGGCAAGATCGTGCAGTTCCGCCAGGAAGTCATCGACGTGGCCGAAGCGGGCGAAGCCCCGCAGCGCGAGCGAGGCCGCCTCGAAGCCGCGCAACACGAAGCGCGCCAGCAGATCGAGACGCTGAAGGCGAAGCTCACCGATCCGTCGAAAGCGCAGATTCTCGACGCGCATCTGGAATTGCTCGACGATCCCGGCCTCAACGACGCCGCCATCGCCGGCATCAGTGACGGCAAGAGCGCGGGCTTCGCGTGGCGCGCCGCGTTCGAGGCGCAGGCGAGCATGCTGGAAAAGGTCGACAACGCGCTGCTGCGCGAACGCGCCGGCGATATTCGCGATGTCGGCCGCCGCGTGCTCGCGCTGTTGGCGGGCGTGAAGCAGGCGCATATCGACGTGCCGGCGGAATCGATTCTCATCGCCGAGGAACTGTCGCCTTCGGACACGGCATCGCTCGATCGCAGCAAGGTGCTCGGCTTCTGCACGACGACCGGCGGCGCGACGAGCCACGTCGCGATCCTCGCGCGCTCGCTGGGCATTCCGGCGATCTGCGGCATCGACGAGGGCGCGCTGCAATTGCCTGATGGCACGCTCGTTGTCCTCGACGGCTCGCACGGCAGCCTGCGGCGCAATCCGGGCGCGGACGAGCTGGCGAAGGCGCGCGAACGCATCGAACGTCAGACGAAGAAGCGCGAGGAAGAGAAAGTCGCGGCCAACAAGCAGGCCGTCACCGCCGATGGTCATCGCATCGAAGTGGCGGCGAACATCCGCAATGCGCAGGAGGCGCGCGAAGCGGTCGCGGCCGGCGCGGAAGGCGTCGGGCTGTTGCGCTCCGAATTTCTCTTCGACAACCGCGACACCGCGCCGTCGGAAGACGAACAGGCTGCCGAATACTGCGCGGTCGCCGAAGCGCTCGGGCGCGAGCGTCCGCTCGTCGTCCGTACGCTCGATGTCGGCGGCGACAAGCCGCTGTCCTACCTGCCGCTGCCGAAAGAGGACAACCCGTTCCTCGGCCTGCGCGGCGTGCGCGTGAGCCTCGATCGTCCCGACATGTTCCGCGTGCAGTTGCGCGCGATTCTGCGGGCCGCGCCGATCGGCAATCTGCACATCATGTTTCCGATGGTCGCCGCCATCGAGGAAGTGCGCGCGGCGAAGAAGATGCTTCAGGAAGAAGCCGGCGACCGTATCGGCGACGTCAAGATCGGCGTGATGATCGAAGTGCCGTCCGCCGCGCTCATCGCCGAGCCGCTCGCGCGCGAAGTCGACTTCTTCTCGATCGGCACCAACGATCTGACGCAATACACGCTCGCGATGGATCGCGGGCATCCGAAGCTCGCCAAACAGGCCGACGGGCTGCATCCGGCGGTGCTGCGTCTCATCGGCATGACCGTCGAGGGCGCACATCAGCACGGCAAATGGGTCGGCGTGTGCGGCGGTATCGCATCGGATGCGATGGCCGTGCCGGTGCTGGTCGGACTCGGCGTCGACGAATTGTCGGTGAGCGTGCCCGCGGTCGGCTCGATCAAGGCGCAAATCGCGCGGCTCACGATGGACGAGGCGCGCAAGCTCGCGGCGAAGGTGGTCACGCTCGGCACGGCTGCCGAAGTGCGCGCCCTGCTCGCCCCGTACGCAGAATAAGCGGAGACCAATCATGTTCAAGAATGCATTCGGCGTGGTGCAGAAAGTCGGCAAATCGCTGATGCTGCCGGTCGCGGTGTTGCCGGTTGCGGGCCTCTTGCTCGGCCTGGGCGCGACGGATTTCCACGGCTATGTTCCGGCCATCGTGCTGGAGTTGATGAAGAACGCTGGCGACGTGATCTTCGGCAACCTGCCGTTGATCTTCGCGATCGGCGTCGCGCTCGGCTTCACGGAGAACGATGGCGTGTCCGGCATCGCCGCGACCATCGGCTATCTCGTGATGACGGCGACGCTCGGCGTGATCGCGAAGGTCGAAGGCGTCGAGACCTCGCTGATCATGGGCATTCCGTCGATCCAGACCGGCGTGTTCGGCGGCATTCTCGCGGGCGGGCTCGCGGCCTGGATGTTCAACCGCTATTACAAGATCGCGCTTCCGGCCTATCTCGGCTTCTTCGCGGGCAAACGCTTCGTGCCGATCGTGACGGCCATCGGTTCGATCTTGCTCGGCGCGATCCTGTCGGTGGTGTGGCCGCCGATCGGCGGTGTGATCAAGGCGTTTTCGCAATGGGCGGCGGTTTCCGATCCGCGCACGGCGGCGACGGTTTATGGTTTCGTCGAACGTCTGCTGATTCCGTTCGGCCTGCATCACATCTGGAACGTGCCGTTCTTCTTCGAAGCGGGCAGCTTCCTCGATCCGACCACGGGCAAGGTGGTTCACGGCGACATCAACCGCTTCTTCGCGGGCGATCCCACGGCGGGCATTCTGTCGGGTGCGTTTCTGTTCAAGATGTTCGGTCTGCCTGCTGCGGCCATCGCGATCTGGCATTGCGCGAAGCCGGAGAAGAAGGTCGCGGTCGGCGGCATGATGGTGTCGGCGGCGCTGACGTCGTTCCTGACGGGCATCACGGAGCCGATCGAGTTTGCGTTCCTGTTCGTCGCGCCGGTGCTGTATTTCATTCACGCGTGTCTTGCAGCGTCGGCGCAGTTCGTCGCCAATACGCTGAACATGCACATGGGCTTCACGTTCTCGCAAGGCGCGATCGACTTTCTGATGTTCAACCTGATCGGAAACAAGGCGACGCACGCGTGGTACGTGTTCATCCTCGGGCCGATCTACGCCGGGATCTATTACTGTGTGTTCCGCTTCGTGATCAGCCGCTTCGATATGAAGACGCCGGGACGTGAGGACGATACGGTGGCGAGCGCGGCGATGAGCACGGGCGTGGGCGGACGCTCGCGCGATCTCGTGCTGGCATTCGGCGGGCGATCGAACATCAAGAGTCTCGATGCGTGCATCACGCGGCTGCGCATTTCGGTGCAAAATCCGGCGCTTGTCGACGATGCCCGATTGAAGGCGCTCGGCGCGGCGGGCGTCTTGCGCGTCGGTAATGGCGTGCAGGCGATTTTCGGGCCACTGTCGGAAAACATGAAAACCGACATGCAGGAATACCTGAAGACTGCGGGCAGCGATGCTGAATTGCCGGTGGCGGGCGCGCCGGCCGGTGCGACGGAAGCTGTAGTCGCGCCGGCGGCGGTGGCCGCACAGGATACGGCGCAGCAGAAGGCGCGCGCGGAGAAGATTCGCGCGGCGCTGGGCGGCGCGGCCAATATTCTCAAGCTCGAGCCGCTTGCGGCTACACGGCTGCGCGTCGCGCTCGGGGATGCTTCGCGTCTCGATGCGCCGGCGTTGAAGGCGGCTGGCGTTGCCGCGACGCAGGCGCTGGGCAATGGGGAGATGGATCTGATCGTTGGGCTCGAGGCGGAGAATCTGGCGGGGGCGATGCGGTAGAGGGAGCGATGTGAATCGCGTGGCGCGGAGATGAACAGGCGGCCGAGCGCGTAGCGTTCGGACAGTTCGATGCACTCCGCGTCGCCTGCGCGCGTGACGACGTAGCGCAGGAAGCGTTAGGTGAGTGCAACCATCTCTAGCTTTTCAGAGGGTGCGAAATCAAGTGAAAGGCCGCTCTTAAAAAACAAAACAACTTCAATGACATCGTAACCTGCCGCTCTTAGATCTTCCGCGCTTATTTGACCAAGGGCGACGCCGAATCCACATGTAAAGTTCGCAAATGCGACCGTGGCAATAATGGCGATTCGAATCAACGCCGCCACCAGAACACCAGCGAGCTTGCTCGAGCGATCGACTTGCCGACCGGTTTTGAATGCGACGAGGCGGGCTATCGGCATCGCAGATGTAACGCGTCATGCCGCCCGAGTTGGGCGCACGCACGGACTGCTTACCGTAACGGAATGGGGAGGCGACGCGTTAGCGGCCGTAGATTTTCCCGGTCACTCCATAGCTCCGGAAATACTTCAAATTTAAGATCGTCACGATTGATTCCTGTATCAAAATATCTGCACAACCGATCGGATAAATCGTCACTTCCCCACATATTTGTCAATTCATATTTCTCGATAAGTTCGCGGTCATTAGGCAAGCAAAGATCTTCTTTTATTGTAGGAGCTAATGTAACCCCTATCGCTCCGTCACCTAAATCAATTAGCTTTCCGCCCAAAAATGGAAAAGAATGCCGACTTCCTCGGTAACGACTGCCATCCATTGTGAGTGTGTATGGTTTTATCCAAAAATTATCTGTTAGTCCAATTCGCGCAGTGACCGTTTCATCAATTATCTTATTTTCCACCAACTCCTTGTTGATCACGCTGCCGACAAAAGCTCGAAAAAGCGGTGCAACCGTATTTAGATCAACATTTTTCCACTCTCCATCCGAACTATGAATAGCATAAAATTGCATCACGGGACTGACTAACATTTGGCCGATCGTAAAAAGGTCATCTCTAAGTCTGAGGCTGACTAAATGACTCGGCACCCAAGAAATTCGTTTTACCATTTTAATAAATTGTTGTCCGGGGGTAATCAACATGCCAACGGATCAATCCACCCAATCGGATGAGGCGCATATTGATGAATAAACAAGGGGCCGCGCAAGCGGCCCCTGTCATCCGTGAACGCTCAAATCATTCTAAGGAATCGCTCGGCCGCTCACATACCAAAATGTCGCCATGATCATTTTCCGCAATAAGCCACGAATAGCTTGATGCGGTAAGATAATATTCGAAGTATCTGCAGCTCTCGATTATCTGGATGAATTCAGAAAGCTCAATAGAATAAACGTGCAAAGCTCGGTTATCGTCATCGACAATAAATATAAGTCGCTCTTTGCCGCCTTTTAACCCTTTGACGATATCTGGAACATCAAGATATCCTTTATTGTTCTCATAACACCGCCTTAACGCTACGTGTTTAAGAGATAACCACCAAGCACGAGGATCCCCGTCCACGTACATATTTGAGATTTTCGACAAAATCTCCTGACTATCCTTTAGCTCATAAGCCGATAGATTAAACTGGCTTATGGCCTCTTTTACCTCTTTTTTTAGTTCGCTCTCGGCTGTCGTTTTCAGCATAAATCTCCTGCCCCCTTAATGTCAGAACGATGCGGATGCTGCTCTCCATCGTATGTAACATTTCCGCGTTCTGCTCCGCCAGCACCACGTTTGCCTTCAGTTTGCCAGCCAACATGGGGTTTATCGTGCCCAACCGCTGCATCCATGTCAGCATGGGGTCCGTCATATGCGACCTTCGCACCACCAGGGCCTTTGAATTCGACAATAGTTCCTGTTTCTGGATCAAACTTAGAAAAACTAACATTCTCAGGATTTGTCATTCCTGCTTTCTCGAACGCTGCTCGTCGTGCGGCATCGAAATCAGATTCGTGATCGAGATTGGCTAACCCCCAAGGGTCGATCCACCGAATCGGATTCGGCGCATATTGATACAGATTGAATCCACCCGCCAACCCAATCGGATCAGACGAGATGAAGCGTCCCGCATGCGCATCGTAATACCGAAAGGTGTTGTAGTGCAGCCCCGACTCATCATCATGATACTGCCCCGGCATACGCAGCGATTGGATGAATGGCTGAGCACTCGACGCCAGATTCGCCCGCACCTTCCCCCACGCCGCATAACCCCCGCTCCACACCACGCGCCCTTGCGCATCGGTGACTTCGCGGGCCGTACCCGCCGGGTCCGTGTGATAGTGATAGACCTTCGCCTGATCCGTCGCATACGCGCGATCCAGACGCGCAAGCGGTGCATACGCGCGCACCGGATCATAAAGATACGTGCGAATGCTCCCCGTATCCTCCCGCTCCTGCGCCAGCCGTAAGTTATCCCAAATAAACCAGACACGCTTTTCAGAGAATCCGTTAGCAGCAACCGCACGCACACGCTTCTCGATGCGCCGGCCCAGCGCATCATACCGGTAACTCGCGCGCACCACACCATCGTCCGTCCACAGCAGATGCCCTTCCGCATCCCAACCGAGCGCCATGCTGTTGCGACGAACGAGCTGTCCCCACTCATCGTACTCGTATCGAACGCCGTGGTACTCGCGCAGCAGATTATCGAGCAGCGGCGCGATCTTCTCATTGGCCACCCGGCCCTCATCGTTGAGCAGATTGCCCGCCGCATCCCAGGTGAAGCGCTCCTCGTCGAAACCTTCGGCGCTGCGTCTGAGCAACTGCCCCGCGCGATCGTAGTCGTACACCGTCCGACCATGCTGCCGGTCGATGCTTTCCACCATCTCGCCACGGCTGTCGTAGTTGTATCGCCACCACAGGGCGCTGTCGGCTTCGGTCGCTGCGTGTTGTTGAATCGGCGTCTTGCTCGCGCGCTGCCACGCCACCTGACCCAGCGGCGTATAACCCGTATGCAGGCTCAACGCGCCCTGGCTGCGAACGATCTCCGCGTGCAACGCGTTGCGCTCGAAGTCCGCGATCACCTCGCCATCTACCGATATCCGATGTGCATGGCCCGAACCGTAATACAGCGTCTCGATGCGCTGTGCATCGGGCAGCGTCATCGAGAGCGGATTGCCCAGTTCATCGCGCTCATAGCGCACGCTGCCGTTCACGCCGTGTTCGGCGAGCAGTTGTCCGGCTGCGTCGTAGTCCCGACGCACCGTATCGGCGACGATGTCGAGCAACTCGCCCGCGTTGGTCGGAATCCGCCGCGCTTCGGTCAATTGGCCCAGCACGTCGTATCGATAGCGTGTCTGGCTGTGCTCGCCCGCTCGCTGGATCAGACGCCCGAGCGCATCGCGTTCGTGCAGTTCCATGCGCTCCGAGTCGCCCGCGCGCGTGACGACGTAGCGCAGGAACCCATCATCGCCATAGGCAAAGCTGCGGCTGGTGCCGTCCACGCGCTGCTCGCGCATGAGCCGCCCGGCTGCGTCCCAGTCGAATGCGTAACTCGCGCCGTTGCCGTTGATGAGTTTCAACGGACGGCCGTACGCGTCGCGCTCGTAGCGGATCGTGCGGCCTTCGGCATCGGTGTAAGTCGATACGCGTCCGAGGCTATCGCGTGTCCAACGCTCCGTTTGCCCGGCCGGGCGCACGTGTTCGATCAACTGCCCGAGCGCATTCCAGCGATATCGCTCGATCTGCAAGTCCCCTCGCGTGACTGCTTCGGGCAAGCCGCTGGCGTTGTATCGCACGCGCGTGGTCTGGTTCAGCGCATCGGTGAGTGCGATGAGGCGGCTATCGGCATCGTAGGTGTAACGCGTCACGCTGCCCGAGCAGTCCGTGCGCGCGCTCAGCAGTCCGCGTTCGTCGTGTTCCAGTGAAACCGTGCCGCCTCGCGCGTCGGTGATGTGCGAGAGCTGACCGTCTCGCCCGTATGCCAGCGTCGTGCGCCGGCCAAGCGGGTCGATTTCGAGCACCGGACGATTCCTGTCGTCGTAGTCCGTGCGCCACTTGCGACCGTCGTGAAGCACGGTCTCGCGCACGCTGGCCGTGCTCGCGTGGTATTCGAAGCGCGTGGTTTGCCCCAGCGGATCGGTCTCGGCCACGAGTCGCCCCAACTCGTCATAGCGCAACTCGACGGTGCGTTCTCCCGGCAGATGCATCACGCTCGGCCAGCCCGACGGATCGTATTCGAAGCGATACGACAGGCCGTCGAAGCCCGTGTGAGCGGTCACGCGCTGATTCGCGTCGAACTGCCAGCGCGCCACGTTGCCGAACACGTCGGTCGCTTCGCTCTGGCCGTGCTCGAAGTCGTATCGGAACCGATAGTGCTCGCCCGCGCTCGTGCGATGCTCGACCACGCAGGCGCGATCCTGCGTGTGCGCCCATCGGTATTCGCACTCGAAACCCTCGGCATTGCGTTGACGCACCATCAGGCCTTCTTCATAGGCGAAGCGGCGCGTGACGGTGCCGGCGCGATCGGTGACGGAGTTCAGATAGCCGTGATCGTCGTAACCGTAGCGAACGAGCACGCCCGGCGTGCCGCCCGCGAGCAGTTCGATATGACTCAGTCGGGCGAAGGCTCCGCCGTAGTGAAGCCGCAGCCAATGGCCGGCTTGATCCTTGATGTCGTGCAGCGTGCCGTATTCATCCCAGTTGAGGAAGACCTGCTGTCCTTGCGGGCCTTCGATCAACGTGAGTCGGGCCAGATCGTGCCGATCGAACTCGCCGAACACGAAATAGTGCCCGGTGAGCGTATGCACGATGTATCGCCCGTCGTGCACGCGAGACAGATAGATCTGTTCTTCCGCGTCATACAACTGGTGTCCCGGCTCCATCGACGGAAAGTGAATCGGCCGGCCTTGCGGTCCGCGATACACGAGTTCGCCTTCCGAACGCTGCAGGCTCATCTCCCAGTCGAGCCGCCAGCCGGGGCCGAGCAGGCCCGCGCCACTGAGCGTGCTCGAGTAAAAGCGTGAGCAGCCGATCGGCAGCCGCCCGGGCAACACAAAATCCGACTCAGGAAGGATCAGCTTGCGGCCCGAGGTCATCTCGACGGGATGTCCCATCAGACCACTGAGCGCGGGCCCGATCACATACCTGTTCACGACCTCACTGGCCAGCACGCCAAGGCCAAAGACGGCGGCGAACTTGGTCGCGCAACGCACGCCGAACCGGGCTCCCAAAACTTCGGCTTGTCGAGCGGCGCCGGCCAAGCCACCCACCAGCCCCGCGACGACGAACGCCACCTGCACGGTTGTGCGCAACCAGTCGGGAATCTCCGGATCGATTTTCAGATACTGCTGCCGACCGCCGCCGATGTAGACATTGTCCGATCCGCCGTCGATGGTCGCGTCGCACTCGGTGCGATCGTCCCGACGCGCAGCGGCCTTGTCGTTGATGAACACATTGCTCGATCCTTCGGCGATCCGTTTGACGGGCGGATGCTTCTCGCAGGCCACCGTGCTGAACTCGACGCGTGCCGCCTCTCGGTCGTTCACGAAGACATTCGACGAGCCGGCCGCGATCATGCCCGCTTTGGATTTGATCGATCGGCCTATCGATTCGCCTAAAGACAACACGCTGTTGGCAAGCGAATCTGCAGCAAAGCCTGCAACGAGTGCAGCAATGAAGAAGGCAGTTCCGCATCCGCCCGTCGCTACGGTCAAAAACGCGACTGCGGCAATAATGGCGATTCCAATCAACGCCCCCACCAGAAAACCAGCGAGCGCGCTCGAATGAGCGATCGGATCATGTATCCGGGCAGCTTCGTACATGCGCGCTCCCGCTCAATTCGCATCGCGAGCGCGGAAGCTCGTGAGCCAGTTTGTCCATAGGACATCCTGTTTTGCGTCGAACGGTCGAACGCTGGAGCAGGAGAAGATCAGCACGTCGCTGCCGCTTCGAATGAAAGCGGCTTGGCGCTGATGGATCGTTTGTGAGCCAGTCTTGTGCGTCGATGTGATTTGCTCGCCTTCGATCGCGGCGTCCGCGTGACCCAGCGTCGCTCGTGTCCTCTGATGCACCGCATGGCCGCGCACATTTTTCTTGAGCAGTTGCATCTGCCGATCCACGTAGGCCGGCAAGCCTTCGTCAGGCAGCAGAACGTCGCGGGCGATGTTCAGGTTGAGCGGCGAAGGCGTCGTGCTCCCGTAGACGAAGATGTTCGTGCTGCGATCATGAAACCCTTCCGGCAGATCGATGCTGCCTTCTTCGAAGCTGTACTTTGAATTCATTGGATTCTTTTGCACCTGAATCAATCCTTGTTCAAATCGATTCGTTCGCCTTTCATGCTGAACGACCCTGTTGCGATCTCGTCGATCTGAACGCCTTCGATCTTGATCAAACCGTTTTCCTGCAACGTGATCTTCGAGAGGCCACATTCGAGAACGATCTTCTGCGTTGCCTTCAGCGTGTAGGTGCCGGCAGCAGGTGCGGGCGCATCCGGCGGGAGCAGCGCGCCGACGGAGCGCATGAAGCCGCCGCCTATGCCCGCAGTCTCATTTCCTTCCGTGCTCAATCCGTGATTACCGCCGACACGTTGCGTACGATCATTTCCGATGTCAGCTTTTTCGTCGCGTCCCACACTTCTCGTGCGGTCTTGCCCGACCGTATGCAACTCGTCGTTGTTGACCTCGGCGCGCATGTCCCGCTCGGCGTGCAGCCACAACTCTTCTCCGCCCTGCTTGTCCTCGAAGCGGATTGCGTTGGCGTTACCGGCGGCGCCTTTCATGGAGCGCGAGATCATGCCGCTCTGCGTCGCGCCTCCGGGCAAATCCCAGGGCGGCATCGCTTCCGCGTTGTAAAGCCGTCCCACGACGATTGGCCGATCCGGATCTCCGTTCTCGAAATCCACGATGACCTCGCTGCCCACGCGCGGAATATTGACGCCTCCGACGCCGCCACCCGCCCACGGATACGACACGCGCACCCAGCACGACGAACTCTGATCCTTCACCCCTGACCGATCCCAGTGAAAACTCAATTTCACGCGACCGTACTGATCCGTCCAGATTTCCTGTCCGGGCGGTCCCGTCACGATGGCCGTTTGCGGCCCGCTCGTGCGGGGTTTCTTATAGTCGTCGCGAGCAGGGCGAAACACGGTCGTCGCTGGCTGCACGACAAACGATGACGTGAAGGAGTACTTCCCCGAACCACTGTTTTCACTCGCCTCCGAAGCATTGATAGATGACGCGATGACGAGATACTCCCGATTGGCTGCCTCGTGCGGATACCCTTCGAGCCTGAAGGTCGTGCCGCAGACGATGTCGCGCACGTTACCCGAACCGCCCGCACGCTCGCCCTGCGCGCGGACTTCTTCCATGCGCAGGCGCGCGAACTGCTCACCATGCGACGGATCCGTGAAATCGCCCGGCCACTCGTAGCGTTCGAGATTGTTGTGCGCGGTTTCCTGCGGCAATTCGTTCTGCTTGATTAAAGTCGCACTCGGCTTCTTGAAGTCGAAGTCGTTTGTTGTCCAGCGGCCCGACTGCAGGCTTCCGTTCAGATCGAAATACTCGATATGCTCGACATCCGCCCGATGTCCCGGCGGGAAATACCACAATGTCTGATAGGCCACGCTCTCAACCGGCTTGTGCGCGCCGAGTTGGTCCACCAGGACCATCCGGTGGAAGCCGTTGCTGTGTTCGAAGAACCAATAGATGCCGTGTTCAGCCATCAGGCGCTGGATGAAATGGAAATCCGATTCGCCGTACTGAACCTGATAGTCGAGCGCCGGGTATCGTTCGGACAGGCGCAGATCGTACGAGTAGAGGTAGTTTTCGAACACCTGCTCGATGATCTCGACCACCGTCTTGCGCTGAAAGATTCTGAAGTCGGTACGCTGTTCGAGCAGCGACACCCAAGGCTTCAGCACCAGTTGATAGAAGCTCTGCTGATCGGATTGACCGACGAAATGCGCCTCTGTGACGATGCCACTGATCTCTCGCGTGCCTGCACCGATATTGACCGCACCGGCCACGCCGCTCAAGCCGGGCACAAAACTCCCCATGCCTTCGAGTTCGATGGATACGGTCAATTCCTTGCCGATCATCGACTTCAGATCGAGATTTGCGGCAGCTTGCTTGGGCAGAACGGAATCGAGCGGCGTGCAGCAATCGATCGCATAGGAATAGGTGCGCGAGAGAATCTCTTCGCCTTGGATCGAACGCAAAAGCAAAGCGGACTCACCCGTAGCCGCCTTGGGCAACGCGGCGCCACTCATCTTCACTGTGCGATCCGAAGCGCTGAGCGCGGCTCCGATTGCCGAAGCCGGCAACGACGGGGCAAGCGTACCCGTCGCGCCCACGATCGACTTGGCGTATGTGTTGCGAGCGGGCGCTGCAATGCGGACACCCGGCGAGGTTGCGGCATTGAGCGTTTTTGACGTGAAGGAATTCGACACGGTGAGAACCTCGATATCGTCAGAGAGCAGTGCCGAGTCACCAGCCATTGCCAATCAGGTTGGTTTCTCGACGGAAAACAGAGCGTGGCTTATCAGTTCAGATGGCCGACCAGGAACTCAAGCCCGTCGCGCGGCACAACGTGCACCCCGTCCAGAAGCAACAGTGCTCGGGCGCGGGCTATGGCGCGCTCGGCGATATGCAATGTCGTGGGCGAAGCGAGACCCATCATCAATTCAGCGGCGTTGATTCCAAGCAGCATCGCCGGACGGGCCGGGCCGATGA
Source organism: Caballeronia sp. NK8 (assembly GCF_018408855.1). Taxonomy (GTDB): domain Bacteria; phylum Pseudomonadota; class Gammaproteobacteria; order Burkholderiales; family Burkholderiaceae; genus Caballeronia. Next base: position 833,948 of record NZ_AP024325.1, read on the forward strand.
AGAATTCGGAACCCGGCCGAGCCGGTATATAAACGGCAGCGCCCCGAAGATCGGATCGGCTCAATTCGGCGCCATAGAAGGCATGGGTCATGAAGACCGTGCCATTTCCGGTTTTTGGTGTGCTCGCTGGGCGCGAATCCTCCTCTGAGTCTTGTCGCTTTTGATTTAACGCATCGTCGGAGCTGTTCGCCCGTTCTTGCTCCCTTTGCCGGTTGTCAGCGTCCGCTTCTGCCTCGTCTTCTTCTGCCTCGTCAGCTTCTGCTTCGTCATGCTGATCCTCTTCGTTATCGGTCTCGGGTTTGCTGACATCCGACTTGGCGCGTTTCATTTCTTCGTCGCTAAGATCGTCTTCATCGTCGGATTCCGTTTCTCTGACGTTCAGTTCGGGCAGCTTCATTCTCGGCAGCTTTATTCGGGGCACGCCGACGCTGAATGCCTTCCTCGGCGCGGCACGGCCGAAATACAGACTCTGCGACGAACTCGAAGGATCGATCATCACGAGTGAGCCGCCGGACATCAGAACGATGTCCGCACGCGTACCTGCGGGATTGCGATGATGGTCGAGGTCCAGCGACCAGCGACTCGGCCTGAGCAGTGACATACGATCACCTGATTTCTGTGAAAAGTTGATCTATTAAATTTGGTATGCGAAATAGCAAGAACGGATGAAGACACAGAAACATGCCTTCCGGGCCTATTCTTCCTTGTCCCACTCGATGATCAGTTCGGCGGGAATCGCCTTTACCGTTTCCGCGTAGCGCTTGCCGACGAACTGTTCGGCCCGCTTCAGAAGGACGGGAATCGGACTGCTCGGCTCATGCGTTTCAAACCATTGCCGCGCTTCGCGTATGGAGTGAAGCGCGCTTTCGCGGCCGGGTCGGGACTTCATCGTCACGCGCGTTTCAACAGCTTGCGACGGCTCCGCCAAAGCATCGTCGTGTTCGTCGGCGTTATCGGTCGACGCGTCCGCAGGTTCTTCCGCGAAAGGTGCGCTGCCTGCCCGAGCCGACGACGCCGGAGCGGGACCTTCACCCGCGACGCGCTTGAGCATGCGCGTCAAGGTGGAGAGATCCGCCGCGAAGGCGCCGAGTTGCGCTTGATTCCAGGCGTCGATGACACCGAGACTGTCCAGCGCGCGGTCGAATCCGGCAATCGCATCCGGCTGCTGAAGACGCAAGTCCTGAAGCTGCTGCGTCACCGACTCGATCGACAGCGCATCGCTCGGACGCGGCTGGGCAAACGCGCGCTCGACGTCCCGTACCTGCAAACGCCTCACCGAAGCGCGCGTGAGGCTGATATCACGCACATCGGCCATCAGGCCATCCATGTCCGTCAGCGCCTGCAATGCATTCATGCGTATCTCGAGCGCCGCATCGCGATCATCATCCACTCCGGGTTGCGGGTGAATCGAATCCGCGAAGGTGGTCAGCCAGGCGGCGAGCAAGCCCAACCCTTCGGCGAGTCCGTCAGCGTAAGCCAGCCGTGTGCGACACCGCGTAAACAGCAAGGCGAGGCGCATGTCCTTGCTGCGCATCATCAGCCGGCGGCAATCGCGATCGATCTCGCTCCAGTTGATCGGCTCAGGCACGCCGACGAAGTCGCCATACTGCGCATCCATCTTTGCGGCTACCTGCGCGAACAGCACGACGAATTCCGGATCGTATTCGAGGTCCGCGCCGCACGGCGCCGATGGGTTGACCGGCGTCATCCAGTCGTGCGACGGATTCTGCTCCGTCTTGGCGATACGTTTCTTGCTCATGCTGCTTCCTCAATCCATGCCCGACGAAGCGCGTGCTCCGCCCTTCGTGCCGCGTTTCATATACTGCTCGGGATCGAAACGCATGCCGGTGATGGGCTTGCCATCGGGAGATCGTCCCAGCCATCCCGACCATCCCAATTGCTGTTCGCCGCCGATCACGGCGGGCGGCGCACTCTGTGCCGTGATCCGCAGTTCCAGTTCCCATTCGAACTCCCGGCCCACGAAACTGCGCACCATATCGACCAGCTCGGGCAGCGCCACGCCACGCGGCGTGAAGCGCAAATACTGGCCGATGTCGACAGGACCGATCACCAGCCGAAAGCGGAACTGGCGATCCGGCGCCTGCTCGCCGAGCATTGCTCCGTCGCCGATGACCGAGGCGGCCGTGAGTTCGCCGAGGTGGGTCTGTTCGTCGCGCGCCACCTTGACCCAGTGAAAAACGTATTCGTCGAGGCTCACGGGCACGCCGAAATAATGTTCGAGCGTCATGCGCAATCCGTCGGGATCGCGCGCCTCGCGCACCAGATTTGCCGATGCGGCCAATTGCGCGTGCGCCGGCAACGCGCGCTCGGCCAGCTCATCGCAGTCCTGCCCCGTGAGGCTCGCCACATAGAACGAAAAGGATTCGTCGTCGCGGCGGTCGAGTCCCGCGGCGGACTGAGCCGAACTCCATGCGCGATACAGCAACGCCAGATAGCGATGATGAAAAATGTCGAGAAAGCGGCTCAGCGTCTTGTCGCGCCGGCTTTCTTCACGCTCGCGCGCGATTTCCGTCACATGGATCGGAAGCGGCCCATTCGGTCCGAGCATTCCGAGCCCGAAGAGCCGAACATGTAGCCGCCCGTTCAGCTCGCCTACATTCGCAATCTCCCGTGGCGAGAAAGTGAGGCTCGGTTGCTGTCCGAGCCGAAACGGCTCTGCGCCCGGACGCCTTGCGGTGCCGATCGGGTCGATCCGCGTGTCGGCGCCGATACGCCGCATCAGCGACAAAAAGCCGAAACGCCACGGCTCGACCTCCAGGCGCTCGATCAACTCTGGCGAGAGTCCGGATTCGCGCAGCAAGCCCGTTGGAGACATTCGCTCCATCACGACACTCCGCGTGTGCCCACGCGCACGGGCCAGCGCATGATGCGCCCACGCTGCATGGAGACCAGTTCGGTCTGCGTGAATGAATTGATCGAAACGTGGCGCGCGAGATAGTGTTCGAGAATCAACCCGAACAGATAGGGACTGGTTCCGGAGAAACCCGATTCATCGACGGTCAATTGACATTCGATCCCGCGGCCGAACACGAGCGGACCGCCTCCGGGCAGCTTGCGCGTGACCGGTTTCGTTTTCACGCCCACGAGGCTTTCGACCTGCCGCTGATGCTCCGCATCATCACGGCTCAGAAACAGCCTCAGCATGTCGCGCAGTCCCTGCCCTCCCGGCCTGTGATCGATTTCTTCCAGCGGAAGATAGTTGAAATTCAGTTGCCTGATCAGACGCCACGCAATCTCGCCGTCCGCATAGGGCGGGCGCGGTGCGCTGGGCGGACGAATCATGCCGATGCTCGCGATCGGATCACCGCTATCGGGCAGCTCGAAGTCGTGCACGCCATCGCGTGGCACCAGCAGCGGCAAATCGCGGTTGGTCAGCCAGGCTTCGGCCGAAAGATGACGCATGCCTTCGTGGTAAGGCGCTTCGTGCTGGTCGACGAGAGCGACGAACGTCTCGGTGCCGATATAGGGCGTGCGCGTACCATAGCGACGCGATTTGTCGGAAAGCAGCCGCCGCTCGCGGCGCACGGAGAAATAGCGGCCATGATTGCCTTCGTCGCTATTCAACGTTTGATAGAGCGGGCGGAACTCCAGGTTCTCTGAATTCGCCTCTACGCGTGCGTGCAACGACTGTACCGAGAAGACTTCGTGATCGAGCGGCGACTGTCGTTTGGGCACCAGGTGAAACTCCGTGCTGGCCTCGGATAACTCGATGCGATCCAGCTTCTGCGGAAACAGATTGACCACCGGCGTGCAAAAGAGCGCGAACCGCGCGGCGTCGACGAGGCTCGCGAGCTGATCGGGCGCACGGTCGAGCAGGATGATGATCTCCGCCGTTTCGCCTCTGGTCCTGCGCAGTCCCTCCTGCAAGCCGGTGAGCGTGAAGAAGTAGAAGCGGGTCGGGCACGCGAAGTATTCATGCAGCAGGTTGTGCCCATGAAACTTGGACCATGTGAGAGGCAGCATGCCCTGATCGAGACCAAGTCCTTCATGCTGCACCGCTCTGGACGTCACGGCCGCAAATGGCCTGTCCGGATCGCCGAACGCGCCCGGTTCGCCAATGATCGACGCGATCCCTGCGGCATGCACGAGTTCGAAGAGGTGCGAGGCCACTTGCTCGTCACCAGCCAAATAGATGGGCAGCCGGTCGAGATTGTCGACCGTGGCGATCTTCGTCTTGTTCGTGGTTCGGATGCGAAGACGCAGCGCGCCGCGTATTTGCGCGTGCGCGGGCACGTAACGTTCGAGGCCGGGGATGTCCGGAGGAATGCCGGTGAGCCTCGCAACCTCGATTTCCAACGGATACAGCACGACGTCCTGGCTCGTGCGGAACGTGCACGGCGTACTTTCGCCACTGGGGATATGGGTCTTGAGCGTCGTGCCACGCCGCATCAGAAACCCTTCATTGAGATTCCCTTTCGAGTGAGCCGGATAAATCCGCGCCACCGCCATGGATGGCGTCGGCGCGACGTAGTTCGGATAAGTGACTTCGAGCAGGCGCTGCGTGAAGCGCGGAAACTCAGCGTCCAGCTTGAGCCTCATGCGTGCGGACATGAAGCAAAACGATTCGATCAGACGCTCCACGTAAGGATCGGTCATCTCGCCCGCCTGAAGTCCCAGACGCCGCGCGATTTTCGGGTGCGCCTGCGCGAACTCGCCTGCGCTCTCGCGCAGATAGATCAACTCCTGGTTGTAGTAATCGAGTAATCGCGGGTCCATGCGGATATTGACGTGTTGCGTGAAGTGCGCTCAGGCACGGGAGGCTTGGGCATGCAGACGGCTCGATTCGAGATCGAGCGAACTCTGCACCATGAATTCGAGCGGATACGGCTCTGCCCTGATCAGTCCGTGGATCTCGAAGGCAACCTGACTGTGACGGCCTGTGCGGTCGTTGTCGCTGCGTGGCACGACCTGGATCGATTCGGCTATCAGCCGCGGCTCGAACGTGAGAATGGCGTTCTTGACCGTCGCCTCGATATCCGACCACTTGCGCGAAGCCATGTACGCGCCCGCCAGCGGCGGGACGCCGAAGTTCACGGTCGATGCCGCGACCAATGGATAACGCGCGCGATCGATGAGATCGCCCAGATCGGTGGCATTCAGCAAATACGCCAGATCCCGCTGGATGATGTCGCGCAATTGCGCGCGCGTGACGGCATATTCGCCGGGCACCTCGGCTTGCCGGTGCGGGGCGTCGTCACGCAAACGGTCGATGAGCGTCGGCAGCAAATAGCTGTCGGCCCGACGCGGGGCGCGGGTTGCGCTCATCTCGTTGTCCTTTCGAGATCGGCGTGAGCGCTTCTGCCGGAGACGGCTGGCGCGTCTGCCGCGCCGCCTTCCCGGGCACGGCCGAAAGTGCAATCGCGCAGCTCGAACACGCCGAAGTCACCGGCACTCGTCGCCCATGTCTTTGCACCCGAAGCGATCACGCCGGTGCGGCCGTTCTCGTGCCATACCGTGCTGCGAGCCATGAGCAATGCGCTGCGTTCATCTGCTGACGATTCTCGTGCCGGAGCTTGCGGATAGCGAGCCGGCATGAATCCGCGCAGTAGCGTGCCGTCGCGTAAGGTGAGCGAGCAAGGCGCCCACACCAGATCGACCAGCGTCGTGGGGCGCGCGATCGTCCAGCGGGCGATTTCGTCGAAGGCGAGCCAGCGATAACGCCCCGCGGCGACGAATTCACACACCGGTCCCAACCGGCTATCGCTGTCGCCGATCCACGAAAATTCGATCGCGGCCGCCTGATGTGCCGGGTCCGTCGAGACTTCCCGTTCGCTTCGACCGGATATCAGCGGCGCCCTGTCGAGCGCGATCTCGCGCGCGGCATCGGCCGCGTCGAACTCTCCTTGAGCGGCGAGGCCGAGCGCGCCATGCAAGCCCTGCATCCAGACCGGCACGTCATCGAAGACAAAATGTGGCTCGTGTTTTCCCGCCATGACCAGCGCGCGTGCGCGTTCTGCCCGCACGAGGTCCCGATAGGCATGCACATGCGGCGTCATTGAATCGGACGACGACGCGGAATCGAGTTGCGCATAGACCTGCAGTTGTTGAACCGCCCGCTCCCACTCGCAGACGATGCAGAGCCATTGAAACAGCGCCCAGCGATGCGCCGCCACCGCCGGTTCCTGGCGTACGCGGGCTTCGGCGTCACGCAGCGCGTCGTCAGGCGCAAGTCCAGATACTTCGCTCGACGCGTATGGCTTGATTTCGACGTTCATTGGTTTCTCGCCCGTAACAGACATGGCAGATGCGCTCATTGCGTCGTCGCCTCTTCGCGCGCTTCGATACGTGCCGGCGAAGCGGCGGAGTGAAATTCCGGCAATGGGCTATCGATAGCGAGCGTGTGGTGCTCCCGACGCGCAAGCGTGGGCGGCACGGCGCCTCTGCGCAATGCCGCGTTGGCGTGATATTCCGGCGGCGCAAACAGTTGCAGAATTTCCGGCGCTGATTCGATACTCAGATCGACGCCGTCGAATATGAGATCCGCGAGCATCGGATCGGACGACAGTGGACCGATCGCCTCCTCGAGTCGCTGTGGTCCGGAAAAGAGATCGCTGATGGTACCTGCGCTGCGACTTGATTCGAATTCCGGCGCAAGCAGCGCAGCAGGTTGATCATTGTTCGTGACGGATGCCGAGACGCGGTCGCCCAAACCGATTGACAGGCCATCGGAAGACTCGAGCGCTTCGCAGTAGTGGGCATGCAAGGCGACGATCAGCGCGTCCGGATCGACACGCGCGCCGGACATCGACGACGATTCTTGCGAGCTCGCTTCAGGCGAAGAAAGACCCTTCAAGCTGGCGCGGCCATCGAGCAGGCTGAACACGTTTTCGCTTGCGGATGATCGCGTGGCGGTATCACCGCAAAAAATATCCTCGGGCATGCCATCTACCGGTTCAGCGGTTACCGAACGCTGAGCGCCTGTGGGCTCCTCCCGCTCGTGAACCGGACCCGTTCGCTTGAAGATCGTAGGGAATCGCATTGAAGCCTCTTTCACGCATATATGCAAAATTAACCGCTCGAGATAAATCACGCCTGCTTTATCTCTCTTTCTTCCTTTCGATTAACGCACGTCCTAAAGGCGTTGTCCATAGCTGAATAATTGCTTAATGGCAGCTAATAATTTCTTTAAATAAAATCTGAATCTCAATTGATGGGGGACAAAATAAAAATAGTGAAATTAAGACGAATCTTGTTTTAAGCGATGTGAAGATATGAGTGAGCGGTGCATTGAAAGATGCCCCTCAATCATCAGTCAATCCTTTGTATTCAGATAGATGGAGTCGATCTTCGGCACCTTCTCGTTGCGTTTAATTGCTAACTGGCAATCACTTTTCAATTAGGCAATCGAATTATCAAGAGTTGACTAATTTGAAGTCGGCATCGATTATCTCTGTAAGCTTTCAAGTGATGCCGCCTTGATTGGGGCATGACTTTGTGTGTCCGTTCTATCTCCCCGAAAAACACGATCGCCCGCTTTTGGTTTTTCTTTTTTACCCGTCGCGTCTCCTTAACTTACAGGCCGCAGCAGATAAATGATTTCTCGCCAGACACTGTTCGGAAAACTCGGAACCACGCTTTTTCGTGGCATCGAGTCCGCCACCACGTTCTGCAAGTTGCGCGGCAACCCGTACGTCGAGCTGGTGCACTGGATTCATCAACTGCTGCAATTGCCCGACAGCGACCTGCATCGCATCGTGCGCCATGCCGGTATCGAACGGGAAACACTGGAGCAGGATCTCGCACGCGCGCTGCGCGCGCTTCCCGCTGGAGCAAGTTCCATCAGCGATTTCTCTCATCATGTCGAGATGGCCGTCGAGCGCGCCTGGGTGCTCTCCTCACTTGCCTTCGATGACAGCCGGGTTCGCGGCGCATGGCTCGTGGCCGCGCTCATCGGTACGCCGGAATTGCGGCGCGTGATGCTGTCCATGTCGCCGGAATTCAAGCGGATTCCGGTCGAAGGGCTCAACGACACGTTGCCTTCCTGGGTCGCTGGCTCGCCCGAAGCAGCCGACACGCCTTACGAAGCGAGCGGCTTCAGGCCCGCATCGCCCGGAGACGCTTCGCATGCGACGGGCGCAACTTCCGGCGTCGGCTCGTCCGATGTGCTCGGGCAATACTGCACCGACCTCACCGCGCTTGCTCGCGCGGCTGAAATAGATATGGTGACGGGCCGCGATCAGGAAATCCGCACGCTGATCGACGTACTGTTGCGCCGGCGCCAGAACAATCCATTGCTCACCGGCGAAGCGGGTGTCGGAAAGACCGCGGTGGTCGAGGGTCTCGCGCTCGCCGTGGCGAGCGGCGATGTGCCAGCCGTGCTCGCCGAAGTGCGGCTCCTTTCGCTCGATGTCGGCGCGCTGCTCGCCGGCGCGAGCATGAAGGGCGAGTTCGAGGCGCGGCTGAAAGCGGTGCTCGAGGCCGCAAAAAAATCCGCTACGCCCGTGATCCTGTTCGTCGACGAGATCCATACGCTCGTCGGCGCGGGCGGTCAGGCGGGCACTGGCGATGCGGCGAATCTGCTGAAGCCCGCGCTCGCGCGTGGCGCCGTACGCGTCATTGGCGCGACGACCTGGTCCGAATACAAGCGGCACATCGAGAAGGATCCTGCGCTCACACGCCGTTTCCAGGTGCTCCAAGTGGCCGAACCGGAAGAAGCGGTTGCCATCGAAATGGTGCGGGGACTCGCGGGCACGTTCTCGCGACATCACCACGTCATCGTGCGCGATGAAGCGATTCGCGCGGCGGTCACGCTGTCGCATCGCTACATCCCGTCGCGTCAGTTGCCCGACAAGGCGATCAGCCTGCTTGACACAGCATGCGCCCGTGTCGCGCTCTCGCAGCAGACGGCGCCGCGCGAATTGCAGGACGTGCGTCAGCGGTTGCAGGCCGCGCGCGTCGAACTGAGCCTGCTTGAACAGGAAGCGCGCATCGGTCTCGATTCACACGATGCACTGGCGCGAGCGCAAGCCCGTATCGATACGCTGCTCGCAGAGGAAACGGCGCTCGGACTGCACTGGCATGCACAAGTCGCCGCCGCGCAGTCGCTCATTCATGCACGCGAAGCGGCTCTGGCGCCAGCCGCCGACGAAACCCAGGACGAAGGCTTGATCGTCAATGCTGACGAACATGACGGCGCTTGGCCCTCGCCCGCCGCTTTGCGAAAACTCGAGCAAAACCTGCGCGACCTACAAGGCGAGACGCCGCTCGTATTTCCTGAAGTGGACGAAGCCATCGTCGCCGAAATCGTCTCGAACTGGACCGGTATTCCTGTCGGCCGCATGGTCACCGACGAGATCGCCGCGGTACGCCGTCTCTCTCATACCCTCGCTGCACGCGTGATCGGGCAGAACGAGGCACTTGGGCAAATCAGCGAGCGTGTACAGACCTCGCGTGCCGGGCTCACCGACCCGAAGAAGCCGCTCGGCGTGTTTCTGCTGGCCGGCCCGTCTGGCATCGGCAAGACCGAGACGGCGCTCGCGCTCGCCGAGGCGCTCTATGGCGGGGAACAGAACCTCATCACCATCAATATGAGCGAGTACCAGGAAGCGCACACCGTTTCCGGCTTGAAGGGTGCGCCGCCCGGGTATGTCGGTTATGGCGAGGGCGGCGTGCTCACCGAAGCCGTGCGTCGGCGCCCCTACTCCGTGGTGTTGCTCGACGAGATCGAGAAGGCCCATCGCGACGTGCACGAAGTGTTCTTCCAGGTGTTCGACAAGGGCTACATGGAAGATGGCGATGGCCGCTTCATCGATTTTCGAAACACGACGATTCTCCTCACGAGCAACGCGGGCTCCGAACTCATCGCGAGCCTGTGCGCCGATGCGTCACTCGCGCCCGATCAGGATGGCTTGCGTGGAGCGATCGCGCCTGAATTGCTCAAGACCTTCCCGGCGGCGTTTCTTGGACGCCTGACGGTCGTGCCTTATCGGCCGCTCGCTCGAACGTCCCTTGCGAACATCGTGCGCCTGCATCTGGATCGCGTCGTTCGACGCATGGCAGAGACACATGCCATATCGCTCGTCTTCAGCGACCGCCTGGTCGACTACATCGTCGCGCGTTGTCTTGTGCAGGAAACCGGTGCGCGCGTGCTGATCGGCTTCATCGATCAATACGTGCTGCCGAGACTGTCCGCGCTATGGCTCGACGCCTTCGCGGCAAAGCGCCTCATCACGCGCATCGACGTCGAGATCGTCGACGAGCGCGCCGCGCCCGCTGAAGCCATTGCTATCAGAGTGGCCGAATCCATGGCGCCGGCGAACGCCGAGCCGCTTCCTCTCTAGAACCTTTCCTGCCCACGGAGACAGCATGTCCCAAGCCAATAGTTCGCAGAAGTTCATCGCGCACAACCGTGCACCGCGCGTGCAGATCGAGTACGACGTCGAAGTCTACGGTTCCGAAAAGAAAGTGGAGCTTCCCTTCGTGATGGGCGTACTCGCCGATCTGTCCGGCAATCCCGTCGAGCCATTGCCGGCGGTTGCGGACCGCCGCTTCCTCGATATCGACATCGACAATTTCGACGAACGCATGAAGGCAATCAAGCCGCGCGTCGCGTTTTCCGTGCCCAACACGCTCACGGGCGGGGGGCAGTTGATGGTGGACATGACGTTCGAGAGCATCGAGGACTTCTCACCCGCGGCCGTCGCGAACAAGGTCGATGCGCTGCGCCAGTTGCTCGATGCACGCACGCAACTCGCGAACCTTCAGACCTACATGGACGGCAAGTCCGGCGCCGAGACGCTCGTCAACAAGCTGCTTGCGGATCCCGCGCTACTCAAGTCACTCGCGGCGTCGCCCAAACCCAGGTCCGCGGCCGACACCGATGGCTCGGAGCCCACGCTGAACTGAGCCGCAAACGAATCGGAGCACTCCGCACCAATCGAATCAGACCAAGGATACCCATGGCAGCCAATCAGGCACAGACGACGAGCGCAGGCGCCACAAAGGCACACGTCGCGCACAGCGATTTCACCACCCTGCTCAATCAGGAATTCCGCCCCAAGACCGAACAGGCGCGTGAGGCGGTCGAGCAGGCGGTGCAGACGCTTGCCGAGCAAGCCCTGCATCAGTCGATCACGATCAGCGACGACGCATACAAGAGCATCGAAGCAATCATTGCGCAGATCGATCACAAGCTTTCCGAGCAGATCAATCTGATCCTTCATCACGCTGATTTCCAGAAGCTCGAGTCCGCGTGGCGCGGCCTGCATCATCTGGTGTCGAACACCGAGACCGACGAACGTCTCAAGATTCGCTTCATGGACGTGTCCAAGGACGAACTTCGCCGCACGATGAAGCGGTACAAGGGTCTCGCCTGGGATCAAAGCCCGCTCTTCAAGCAAATCTACGAAGAGGAATACGGACAACTCGGCGGCGAGCCGTACGGATGCCTGGTCGCGGACTATTACTTCGACCATACGCCGCCCGACGTCGATCTGCTTGGCTCGATCGCCAAGGTCGCGGCCGCCGCGCACACGCCGTTCATCTCGGGGGCATCGCCTTCCGTCCTGCAAATGGAATCGTGGCAAGAACTCGCCAATCCGCGCGATCTCACGAAGATCTTCGCGCAGAACCTCGAATATGCGCCGTGGAATTCGCTGCGCAATACGGAAGACGCGCGCTATATCGGGCTGGCCATGCCGCGTTTCCTCGCACGCCTGCCGTATGGCGCGAAGAGCAATCCCGTCGACGAGTTCGATTTCGAGGAAACCACCGACGGCGCGGATCACCGCAAGTTTGCGTGGGCGAACGCTGCCTATGCGATGGGCGTGAATATCAACCGCTCGTTCAAGCGCTACGGCTGGTGTTCGCTCATTCGCGGCGTGGAGTCGGGCGGCACGGTGGAAAACCTGCCGTGCCACACGTTCCCGACCGACGACGGCGGCATCGACATGAAATGCCCGACGGAGATCGCAATTTCCGACCGTCGCGAGGCGGAGTTGTCGAAGAACGGCCTCATTCCGCTCATCCATCGCAAGAACACCGCTCACGCGACGTTCATCGGCGCGCAGTCGATGCAGAAGCCAGCCGAATACCACGATCCGGACGCGACCGCGAACGCGAATCTCTCGGCGCGCCTGCCGTATCTGTTCGCGTGCTCGCGTTTCGCACATTACCTGAAGTGCATCGTGCGCGACAAGATCGGCTCGTTCCGTGAACGCGAGGAGATGCAGCAGTGGCTCAACGGCTGGATCATGAACTACGTCGATGCCGATCCTGCCAACTCGTCGCAGGACACCAAGGCAAGCCGTCCGCTTGCGGCAGCCGAGGTGGTCGTCGAAGAGGTCGAGGGCAATCCTGGCTTTTACCAGGCGAAGTTCTTCCTGCGCCCGCATTTCCAGCTCGAAGGCCTGACGGTTTCGCTGCGGCTCGTGGCGCGTCTGCCTTCCGTGAAAGAAGCAGCCTGAACCCGATCGAAGGAGAGATCATGCCCTGGACTTATAACCGGACCGACGGGACGCTCACCGACCCACAAGGCAATGTCGTCGCCCGCAATGGCTATTCCGGCGCGGGAGAAGGTCGCAACAATCCCGCGATGGAAGACGTGCAGAACGTCGGCCCGATCCCGCAAGGCAGCTATGCGATCGCCCATGCGCGCCATTCGACGCGCACCGGCCCGGTGTCGATGGATCTCGCACCGGAAGTCGGCACTCACACGTTTGGCCGCAGCGCTTTCATGATTCACGGCGACAACCTGTCCCATACGGCATCGCACGGCTGCATCATTCTCCCGCGGTCTACGCGAACGCAGATCGAAGAAAGCGCGGACAGAAGGCTCGTCGTTCAATGAAGCGAAGCATCTATCTCGTGCCAATGATCTTCGCGCTCGTAGCTTCGGCGTGCGTCGGCTCACCCAAGGCGCCGGAAGCTTCGCAAATCGCCCGGGACATCCAGGCGCACGGAGCGCGATCGACTGTCGCGTCGCTCGATCGCAAAGGGCAGTTCGATGCGGTGCTCGAGCGGATCGCGTCCGGAGATTCCACGTGGGTGAATCTCGCCCGGCCGCTGTCGCAGGGAACGGATGCGGGCGACTCGACCGGTCTCACGATCGCACTGGCCACGGCGTTGCCAAGGAATCCCGCCGCTGTGCTGCGCGTGCTCGATGACGGCCCGGTGCTCGGCGCGCCGGCAGTATGCGGCGTGCCCTTCATCGAACCCGAGGCGGGCGAAGTGAAAGCCTATCTCGAGCAGACCATTCCGGCCGTGGAACGTGTTGCGCAAACCAGGGACACCCCTCTGCGCTCGTCCTGTCTCACGAGCCTCGGACGGGCGAGGACGCAATCCGAAGCGCGGCCGTGAAGGACGTTGAGGCAAAAAATAATGCAGCAGGACCTGAAGTACTTTTCAACCAAAGGAGCTTAAAGATGGCACAAGACATCTTCATCAAGATCAATGGCATCGATGGCGAGTCCCAGGACGCGTCGCACAAAAGCGAGATCGAGGTCGCCAGCTGGGGCTGGCGTGTCTCGCAAGATTCGATCATGCACTCGGGTAGCGGCGGCGGCGCAGGCAAGGCCAGCGTCGACGATCTGAGCTTCGAGCACATGATGGATCGCGCGAGTCCGAACCTGATGAAGTATTGCCTGACCGGCAAGCATATCGATCAGGCCGTGCTGACCGTGCGCAAGGCAGGCGGCAACCCGCTCGAGTACCTGAAGATCACGATGAGCGACGTCATCGTCACCAAGGTTCAGCCGTCGGGCGCCAGTGGCGATAACGGCATCCGCGAGCAGGTTCGCCTGTCGTTCGCCAAGGTCAAGCAGGAGTACATCGTGCAGAACGCGCAGGGCGGCAGCGGCGGCGCAGTCACCGCGGCATTCGATATCAAGGGAAATAAGGAAGCCTGATCATCCTGTCAGCCTTTGATTCACGGAACCCGTTTGACGACGGGTTTCGTTTTTTGTCACCACTTCATGTGCTTTTTGCCGATGCGTTCGTTCCGCTCTCTCGCTGGTCTGACTTGCACACTGACGCTCGCCGCGTGCGCCAGCAGCGTTGCGCCGCCGAAGCGCGAGCCTCTCAAGCTCGAGATTTCGATCAACGCGTCCTCGGGCGTGAATCCCGATGATCAGAAGCGTGCCGCGCCCATCCTCGTGCGCGTGTACGAACTCAAGAACGCCGACGCTTTCAACGAGGCCGATTTCTATTCCCTGCAGGACAAGGACAAGACCGTGCTCGCGGACGACCTCGTCGCGCGCGATCAATTCCTGCTGCGTCCGGGCGAACACAAGACGATCGCCCGTAATGCCAATGAAGCGAGCACGGCGCTCGGCGTGATCGCCGCTTATCGGACGCTGCCCAGTGCAGTATGGCGCGCGAACTGGCCGCTGCCCACGACACCCAAGGCTGCGTGGTATCGATCCACGCCCAGACTCAAACTCGACATCGATCTTGACGCCGACGCGATCAGGATCAGCGATGCCCAATCAAAGAACAAATGAAGACTCGTCCGCATGAGCTGGCATAACAAAGTCACCTGGAACGAAGGGCTGTTTCTGCGCCCGCAGCTATTCCAGCAGCAAGAGCGATACCTCGAACATTTCGCGCACAAGCGCGCGGCGCCCCTGTCGCCATTTTTCTTCGGCTTCTCGCACTTTTCAATCGACACCGAGGCGCTCGCACTGGGCAAGGTCATCGTCAAGTCGGCGAGCGGCGTGTTCGCAGACGGCACGCCCTTCGATCTGCCCGGCAGTACGCCCCCGCCCGCGCCGCTGACGATTCGCCAGGAGCATCTCGAACAGGTGATCTATCTGGCCGTGCCTATCCGCGTGCCCAACGGCGAGGAAACGACCTTCGAGAACACGGCGGATTCGCTCGCGCGCTATGCCGTCTTCGAGACCGATGTTTGCGACGCCAACTCGATCGGTCAGGGCTACAAGACCGTCCAGTTGTCGAATCTGCGCCTTCGCCTGCTGCCGCAGAAAGAGTTGACCGATGCATGGATCGGCTTGCCGCTCACCCGCGTCAAGTCGATGCGCGCTGATGGCAGCATCGAACTCGACGACACGCTGGTCCCGCCAGTGTCCGGCTATGGCGCGAGCGCGGTACTCGCAGGCTGGCTCGGCGACGTTCACGAACTCGCCCGCATGCGCGCCGACAAGCTCGCGCAGCGGCTCACGGGCAGCGACGGGCAAGCCGGGTCGGTCGCGGAAGTGTCGGATTATCTTCTGCTGCAGACGCTCAACCGCTACGAACCGCTGCTGCAGCATATGCGTCGCATCCCGGCCACATCCCCCGCCGATGTCTACGCGCTGCTGTTGAGCATGGCCGGCGAGTTGTCGACCTATGTGCGCCCGAGCACGCGTCGCCCGCTCGACACGCATCCGGCCTACCACCATAACGAGCCCCATGTGTGCATCCGGCCGCTCGTCGAGGACACGCAATCGCTGCTCAACGCCGTGCTGGTGCGAAGCGCGCAGAACATCACGCTCAAGGATGTGGGCTATGGCATGCGCAACGCGGTCGTCGACCCGGCGGAGCTCCGCACATTCTCCGCACTGGTGCTCGCGGTATCCGCGCAAATGCCTGCCGACGCGCTCGCCGACCGCTTCGTCACACAAGCGAAGATCGGTCCGTCCGAGCGTCTGCCCGATCTCGTGCGCGCGCATCTGCCGGGCATTCCGATGCAGACGCTGCCCGTGCCACCGCGTCAGATTCCGTTCAACTCGGGTTATGTGTACTTCGAAATTGCCCGTAGCGGTCCACTCTGGGACATGGTCGAAAAGTTCGGTGGTATTGCGCTGCACGTCGCGGGCGAGTTTCCCGCGCTCCAGTTGCAGTTGTGGGGAGTGCGCGGTTGAGCGAGCTGAAAAGGCTTACGAAGTTCAGGGGGCAAGAAGTGTGGATGAAGTCATCGCGGACCTCGGCGAGCGAGCGCCATGAAACCACGGGGCAGCTATGAATACGGACGCAACGCAATTTCCGGCGATGTCGGCCTGGCCTGACGGCACGACTGATGTGGCGGGCAAACCCGACGGTTCCGCGGCCGCCAATGAGCCGCGCGAAGAACAGACGCTCGCCGGGCTGATCAGCCGCATCCCGCCCGGGGAGCAGCAGGCGGCACGTCTGGGAGTGATCGAACAGGCGCGAAACCCGCTGCTGGAGGCGGCGCGCCCGCTTCTGCGCGCGCTCGCCGAGATCCCCCGCGACCTCGGCAAAGTGGAAATCAACGCACTGCACCAGTTGCTGAAAGACGAAGTGCGTGACTTCCAGCGCTTGTGCGAACAAGCCAATCTGCGCCGCGAGCACATGCTGGGCGCGCGCTACTGCCTGTGCACGGCGCTCGATGAAGCCGCCATGCAGACAAATTGGGGCACGCAGGCGTCAGGTGTCGAATGGATCAGCAAAGGGCTGGCCACGGAGTTTCACGAAGACCGCCAGGGTGGCGTCAAGGTTTATCTGCTGATCGGCCGTCTCATGGCGCAACCCCAGGAACATATCGATCTGCTGGAAGTGATATTCCGGATCCTGAGTCTGGGCTTCATGGGTCGCTACCGGCAGGAGCCAGACGGCGCCCGCAAGCACGATGCCGTACGCCAGCGGCTCTATCACGAGATACAGGCCAATCAGGGGCCGGTGCCGACTCCCCTCTCGCCGCACCCGAATTCCGATGCGCGCGGCAAGCGGTTCTCCGTCTACGACTTCCCGGTATGGATCACGTTCGCGTCGTTCGGGCTCGTCCTGCTCGCGCTGTTTGGCTGGTTCAAGTACCACTTGCTTAGCGACGGTACATCGATCGAGAAGCAGATCATCGACATCGGCCGTATGACGCCGCCCGCGGCGCCTCGTGTGCTGCGACTGCGCGCGTTGCTGAAGGACGAGATCGCCGCCGGCACCGTGAGCGTAAATGAAGATGCCCGGCATAGCGCCGTCACCTTCCGGGGAGACGCGATGTTCATGCCGGGCGGCATCAACGTCGCTGCATCGATGGCGCCGTTGATCGCGAAGATCGCGCGCGAAGTGGCGAAGGTGCCGGGCAAGGTCGCGATCACCGGCTATACCGACAACATTCCGGTCAAGAGCCGTCAGTTCGCCTCGAACGACGCGCTCTCGCTCGAGCGCGCGACGCAAGTCATGCAGATGCTGCAGGCCTCCGGGGTACCGGCCGGACGACTTGAGGCCATCGGCCGCGGTGACGCGGATCCGATCGGCGACAACGCCACGGCGCAAGGCCGCGCCCAGAATCGGCGCGTCGAAATTGCTGTGACGCCTTGACGCTGCTTGCCGAGTGCGCCTCGGCCCCCGCGCCTTTCGTTGTCTTCGCGTGGCTCTCCACGCTGCAATCTGATCAACGGATTCAAACATGAAGAAGTTGTTGTCCTTCCTGGGTTCGCGCTGGTTTCTCGCGACCATCGCGCTCATTCTGCTCGCCCTTGGCGTGTGGTTCATCGGCCCGTACGTGGCATTTGGCGGCCTCAAGCCGCTCGAGAGCGTCGCGCTGCGCGTGACGGTGATCGCGCTGATTCTGTGCGGCGTGCTGCTGTGGCTCAAGGGCTTTTCCACCGCCGTCGTGTTCGGGGCGCTCCTGTGCCTTCTGATCTGGTATGCCGCGCCCTTGCTGAGCTTCGGAGAATCCAGGCCGCTCGCGCCGGTCGAGGCACGCGTGATCGCGATCAGCGTCGTCATCGCCGTCTTCGTGGCGTGGGCGTTGTATTGGGTATGGGGCCGCATGCGCAGCGATGAGCAGTTCCTGAAAAAAGCGCTCGCCGTCGACAGGAAAGACAAATCGCCCGCCGCCGCGCAATTGAGGGCGCTCGAAGTCCGCATGAAAGAGGTACTCGGGCGGCTGAAGTCCATGCGTACGAGCGCACGCGGCGTCGGCCGGCTTTTTCAGGGCACGCGATACCTGTACGAACTGCCTTGGTACATCACGCTCGGCGCCGCGGGATCGGGCAAGACCCGTGCGATCCTGAACGCCGGGATCCCAACGCCCAACGGCAACGCCCGTGGCTTCGCGCAGTCAGCCGCGTCATCGGGTACGGCGGTGAACTGGTGGCTCACCAACGAAGCCGTGTTCATCGACACTGCGGGCTATTACACGCACCTCGGCAAATCGACGCATTCGCTACCTTCTCCCGGGGACGCCGCGAGCGTCCAGTCGCTCCCGACCAGCACGGCGTTCGACGAAGTATTGCAACGCCGCAACGCCGATAGCGACGAATGGCTCGGCTTTCTGGGACTGTTGCGCCGGCATCGTCCTCGTGCGCCGATCAATGGCGCGCTGCTCACGATCGATCTCGGCACCCTCACCCACCCGAGCCCGACCGTGCGCGAAACCGAGGCTGACGCGCTGCGCATGCGTCTGGCCGAACTGCGCGGCACCTTGGGTATCCGCTTTCCGATCTACCTGATCGTCACGCAGATGGACCGCCTGAGCGGTTTCTCGGACTACTTCGCGTCGCTGACCGAGGAGAATCGCGCGCAGATATGGGGATTCACCTTGCCGCTCGCGTGTGCATCGCTCGAAGATCGATGTGCGGAGGAGTTGGCGCGCCTGTCGGAGCGCGTCTTCGCCGGAGTCAACACGCGCCTGGAAGACGAATACGATGTCGAGCGCCGCTGCCGGCTTGCGGCCTTGCCCGAGGCGTTCTCCGCACTCATCGCACCCTTGTCGGATGTACTGGCGCATCTGTTCGTCGAATCGCGCTATGACAACACCGAGCAGCACACGATGTTGCGCGGCGTATATTTCACCAGCGCCACGCAAGGCGACGTTGCGCACGTGGCGGAGCCGCTCACGATCATGCAACGACTCGGCACGGGCGTGAAGCGCGGGTTCGCGACCGATGCGGTCTCCGCCACGGCGAGCAAGAGCTACTTCCTGCGCGACGTGTTCAGGAAGGTGATCTTTCCAGAAGCGCATCTCGTGCAACCCAACTTGCGCTGGGAATATCGTTTCCGCCTGCTTCGCCTCATCGGACACGCACTGGCGGTGCTGCTTTTCGTCTGGCTCGCGGTGGCGCTGCACGTGAGCTTCGGCAACAACAGCGACTATCTGCAGGCGATTGCCCGCAAGACGCAGTCTCTGTCCACGAAAATCACGCAACTGTATCGCGATCCCAAGCCCGACGCCGTGCCCGACGCCCTCACCGAAGCCCGCTATTTGCCGGCGTGGACCGGCCTCGATCTCACGAACCCCGATGCCAGTTTCCGCTACGGACTGTATGTCGCGCCGGGTATCGTCGACGTGAGCGGCGAGACGTATCGTGCGCTCGAGAACAATCTGCTGGTGCCGCAGATCGTGCATCGCATCGAGGCAGTGCTCGAGCAGTCCATCGCCAGTCAGGACACGAAATCGGCCTACGACGCATTGCGCGTCTATCTGATGCTCTACGACCGCGCGAGATTCAACGGCGGTGAAATCAAGGCATGGGTCCTCGGCGACTGGGCGAAAACCGACAGCGCGTCGATCTATGGCGGCCGCGCATCGATGCTCGGTCATCTCGAGCAGCTATTCTCGGGTGAGCACATCGTTCAATCGCCGCTCATTCGCAACGATGGATTGATCGAGCGCGCCCGCGTTTTTCTCGATGCGAGCAACGGTACGCAGCGCCTTTACGATCGCGCCAAGGCCGCGATGCAACAGGACGCTCCCGACGATTTCACGCTCTTGCGCGTGGTTGGGCCTCAGGCCGGGACGTCGTTCACGCGCGCGAGCGGCGCGCCATTGTCGCGCGGCGTGCCGGGCATTTTCACTTTCGACGGCTATCACAATGTCTTCGACAAACGCCTCTCCGAATTTCTGCAGACGGCGCGCGAGGACGATGCATGGGTAATGGGGCGGCCGTATCTGTCCAACTGGTCGGGATCACTGCACGCGGCTCAAAAAAAAACGCTTGAGTTCGCAAAGACCGCAACGGGCGCCGACGATGCTTTGACGGATGCGGTCCGCCGTCTCTATCTGACGGAGTATGCGCGGCATTGGGCCGATTTCCTCGGTGACGTCCGCGCGGTGACGGGATCGAGCCTCAGCTTCAATCTGCAGATCCTGCGCCAGTTCGCGGCGCCCGATTCTCCGCTTGCGCGCCTCGCGCTCGCGGCAGCGCGCGAGACCACGCTTACGAAGACGTTGACGACTCAGGACAGCACGCTGATCGATAAAGTCGACGGCAAGCTGACAGAGAAAGCGAAAGCCTTGGGCATTCGCGCGCAAGACAGGGTGGAACGGGAACTCGTCGATGACCGTTTCGCGGCGCTGCGCGAGATGGTGACGGGCAATGCTCAAGCCCGCGCGGAAGGACAGCCGCAAGCCGCGCAAGCCGGAAAAACCGGACTCGATGGCGTAACGACGCTGCTCAACGACGCGTACACCGCCTTCACCATCGCCGACAACGCGCTGGCCAACAATAGCCTGCCTCCCGCGAACGATGCCTCCGCGAAGCTCAAGATGGCCGCCAACACGATGCCCGCGCCCTTTCGCGACGTGTTGCTCGGGCTTGCGACACAAGGCTCGCGCGATGTGAATCAGGGCGTGGGCCAGTTGCTTTCGCGCCAGACGCAGGCGGCCGTCGGGGACGCATGCCGTCTGGCGGTCGAAGGTCACTACCCGTTCGCACCACAGAGCACGCGCGATATCAGCATCGACGATTTCACGCGCATGTTCGCCCAGGGCGGCCTGTTCGACGATTTCTTCACCAAGAATCTCGCGCCCTTCGTCGATACGTCTTCGCAGCCGTGGCGCTACAAGACACTGCCCGGATCGACCGAACCGGTGCAAGGCCCGGATCTCGAACCGTTCCAGCATGCGCAGTCCATCCGGAACGTCTTCTTCGGCGATCAAGGCAAGCAGCTCGCGTGGAAAGCGGAGCTTCGCGTGCCCGAGCTCGATCCGACCATTCTCAGCCTTGCCATCGACATCGATGGCCAAAGCACGTTGTATCAGCACGGACCCGTCACCCCGCTCAAGATCAACTGGCCCGGCCCTCGCGGCGGCGTGCATGTCGAGATCACGGCAAATCCTCGAATTCGCGCGGATACGTCGACGATTGCGGTCGATGGGCCGTGGGCTCTGATGCGCCTGATGAGCAAAGGCCAGATCGTGCAAACCGCCACGGCGGGTCGCACGCGCGTCGTATTCGACTTCGACGGACGCAAGGCTGCGCTGGACATCGCCAACAGCGGCAGCGTCGCCAATCCCCTGACGAGCGACGTGCTCACGACGTTTCATTGTCCGAGCACGGTTGCCCTCTTCAACCTCGTCGACAGCGGCCCACCGCCGGGCTTGCCCGCCGCATCGACCGCGCCGCATGCGCCCGACGCCGTCCGATGAAAGGACCAAGGTCAGCTACGCACGGGCGGCGCCGGCATGAGGCTTCTCGATCCCATAACAAACAACACACCCCGCGACCACGCCCCAGAACGCCGCACCCACGCCGAGCAAAGTCACATCGCTCAACGTGACCACGAACACGATCATCGCGCTGAGCGGCAGCGCCGACCGAAACGCCGCGACGAAGGCTTTCTCCAGCACGCCCATCATCGCGAGCCCGGCGAGAATGGCGATATACGCACCAGGCAGACTCGCCAGCAGAAACACATACGCGGTCGAGAACACGCCGATCGCGACGCATATCACGCCCGCGATCAACGCGCCGATGTAATGCCGCCCATGCGTGCCGCCCGACACGAGAATGGCGTTGCTCGGCCCCGCCAGCACCGAAGGACAACCGCCGAACGGCGCGGTGATCGCGGTCAGCACGCCGCTGTAGATCGTCACCATCCGCAACGACGTGCCGTACCCCGACGCACGCGTCACCGCAATGCCTTGCGCGTTCTGCACGAAGAGCACGGTGATGAGCATCGGCAGCAGCAGTTGCGAGATCGCGTGGATATCGAAGCGCGGCGCGACGAGCGCGGGCGTAGCTGTCCAGACGCCGCCGCCATGACCCGGCAACTGAAAGCCGGTGGCGAACAGAATCGCCGCGCCCGTCAGCATCGCGCCGATCAGCGGCGGAAGCGGCGCGGCGTTGCGCCGTTCGAGCCACATCAGCCCGAAGAACGTCAACAGCATGCCGGCGCCGATGAGCGGCGCGGCCACGCTCGAATGCACGACAGCCAGCACGTATTTGATGAAGAGTCCGGCGATCATCGCCATGACGACGGGCATCGGCACCCATCGATCGAGCAGCGCGACCAGGTTCGTCACGCCGAGCACGAGCAGCACGACGGCGCAGACGAGATAGGTGCCCACCGCCGCGCCGAAGCCGTATTGCGCGATCACCGGCGCGGCGAGAATCGCGCCCGGAATGGTCCAGAGAAAGAGCAAGGGCTGACGCATCTTCCAGCTGATCGCGATGCTTGCGAGCCCGTTGATGCCGATCGACGCAAAGAGCCACGACGAGGTCTGCGCCAGGGTCAGGCCGCCTTCGCGCGACGCGGCCATGATGATCGCGACCGGGCCAGTCGCCGAGAAGCTCATGCTCGCCAGTGCAAGCGAGAAGTACAGAAGCCATGAGCGGCCGATGCCGCCCCTGGATGCGTCGCCAACAGACATGAATAGCGCCCGGACAGAAACGATCCCGCAACGCTTTCGATGCGGGATCGCGAAAGGATCAAACGCCCGGCATCAATGCGCGGCCGTTGCGTCGGCATGCACGGGCGCACGCCAGAGAAGGCCGATGATCACGCCGAGCACGCAAAGCGCGCCAATGTACCACGCAGGCGCCATCGTGATGCCCTGCCGGCCCACCAGGAACGAGGCGATGGCGGGCGCCGTGCCGCCGAAGATCGCATAGGCGGTGTTGTACGACAGCGCGAAGCCGGTGAAGCGCACTTCGGGCGGAAAGCTTTTCACGATGATGTACGGCCCGAGCGTGATGGTCCCGATCAGGAAGCCGCCGAGGATATAGAGCGTCCATACCGACTGGCTGCCCGAGGCCAGACTCATGTAGAACGCACCGCACACGAGCAGCATCGCGACACTGCCGATCGCATACGCGCGGCCGCCGCCGATCTTGTCCGCCGCCCATCCCGCGAGCGTGCTGCCGAGAATCAGGCCGAAGATCGACCACGAATTGTTGGTGAACACGTCCTTCGCCGGAAAATGGAACTGCGATTGCAGGAACGTCGGCGTATAGAGGAAATACAGCACGAAGATGCCGGAGAACACCCACGTCGCCAGCAGCGAGACGACTATCGCGCCGCGATGTTCCTTCAGCACCACCGCGAGCGGCAGACGCGCATCGGCTTCACGCTTCGCGCGCAGCGCCTCGAACACCGGCGTTTCCTGCAGATAGCGGCGCAGATAGACCGAGATCAGACCGAACACGCCGCCCGCGATGAACGGCAGACGCCAGCCCCAGGTCTTCAGTTCCGCCGGATCCATGTTGCCGATGAGGAACTTCGCCGACAGCGCGCCGAGCAGGATGCCGGTGCACAGCCCTGACATCAGCAGGCCGCACGCGAGACCGACGCGATCGCGCCGCACATGCTCCGAGCAGAAGATCCACGCGCCCGGCACTTCCCCGCCGACGGAAAGCCCCTGCAGCACGCGGCACAACAGAAACAGCAGCGGCGCGACGATACCGAGCATCGCATAGCTCGGCAGCAAACCGATGAGCAAGGTCGGCGCGGCCATCAGGAACAGGCTCAACGCGAACATCTTCTTGCGGCCGATGCGATCGCCGAAGTGCGCGAAGAAAATGCCGCCGATCGGCCGCACGAGATAGCCCGCCGCGAAGATGCAGAACACTTCGAGTTGCGCGAGCCACTCGGGTGTCTGCGGCGGGAAGAACACGGTCGCGAGCAGCTTCGTGAAGAACACCGCGACGATGAAATCGTAGTACTCCAGCGCACCGCCGAGCGACGCCAGCATGAGCGTCTTGATATCGTTGCGCGACATCGACCGCCCATGAATGGCGACGTCGTCCGTCTGTACAGGGGTAGAACTCATCTTTGGCTCCAGACTCTGAGTGAGGTGACGTTTAACGCATTCGCCATTTAATCAGCATGCTGATTATTCGTGCGCTTGCTGGCTGCAAACGCATGAGCAGATCCGCTCTGATACCTGCGCGACGCATCGTTCTGTTGACTTCGTGTATTGACTTCCATCATTGACTTATTGCGCTCTTGGCATCAGCATTTCGTCAGTACGCTGATAGATAGCTTTGTATCCGGAAAAAATTGGGAGCGCAACTGTGATTGCACCTACAATCTCTAATCTCCCGTGTGACTTGAACTTCTTCGAAAAAGGTTAAGGATGGGCACCGTTGCTGAGAAAAAATCTGCCGTTTCCGATAGCGGCATCGAGACCGGACACTTGTGGCAGCGCCCGGGATTTCTGATCCGCCGGCTCAACCAGATTCACATCGCGCTGTTCTTCGAGTGCTGCAAGGACTTCGCCATCACGCCGGTGCAATACGGCTTGCTGACGACGCTGAGCGAGCGGCCCGGACTGGATCAGACATCGCTGTGCGCGGAAGTCGGCGTCGATCGCACGACGATGGCCGACGTGCTGCGCCGACTCGAGGAGCGCGGGCTCGTCAAGCGCGAGCCTAGTCCTCACGACGGGCGTCTCAAGATCGCGAACATCACCGCGAAAGGACGCCGCACGATGAAGGACATGTACGGCAGCATGCGCGAAGCGCAGGTGAGATTTCTGGAGCCGTTGAGTGCGGAAGATCGCGTTCATTTCGTGCGCATGATGATGAAGCTCGTCGAGGGCAACAACCAGTACGGCCGTACATCGCTCAAGCATTTCGACTGACTACTGCGTGATGTCGCGGCGATACGTTTCGGGCACGAACAGCGTACCGACCGCGAACGACACGAGCGCGATGACGATCGGATACCAAAGCCCGAAATAGACGTCGCCGCGCGCGACCGCCATCGCGGACACCACGAACGGCAGCATGCCGCCGAACCAGCCCGAGCCGAGATGGAACGGCAACGATAGCGACGTATAGCGGATGCGCGCCGGAAAGAGTTCGACCATGAACGCGGCCATCGGTCCGTAGACCATCGCGAGATACAAGAGCAGTAGCCACATCAGGAAGACGACCATCGGGGCGTCGATTCTCGCGGGGTCTGCGTGCGCCGACCAGCCGGACGCGATCAACGCCTTCTCCAGTTCATGTTTGTCGCTGCCGTGCACCACGGTCGGGCCGATTTCCGTCGATGCCGCTTCGCCCGCTCGCAACGGCGCCCGACTGTACGAAACGCCCGACGCACTGAGAAACGAACGTATGCGGTCGCACTCCGTCACCGGCGCGGAGAACAGCGTGAAGCGGCAATCGTCTGCGCGAATCGTCACCGGTGCGCGCTTCTGGAATGCTTCCAACTGTGGATTCGCATAGTGCGTGAGCGCATGGAAGATCGGTTGCGTGGTTGCGGCGAGCAACAGGCACGCGAGCATCATGATCCATTTTCGTCCGACGCGATCCGACAGCCAGCCGAACACGAGATAGAACGGAAACACCGCGATCAATGCGATCGCGAGAAAGAGATTGACCGTGTTTGGCGCGACCTTCAACGTGTTCTGCAGGAAGTACATCGAATAGAAGTGACCCGTGCCGAACACGACTCCGACGCCGGATGCCGTGCTGAACAGCATGATCAGCACGTACTTCAGGTTCTCCCATTTGCCGAAGCTCTCCCCTATCGGCGATTTCGACAGGCGGCCCGTCTGCTTCATGTCGCGAAACGTCGGCGACTCGGCGAGCTTCGTGCGCAGATAGACCGAGATCGCGAGCAGCACGATCGATACGAGAAACGGCATGCGCCAGCCCCAGCTCCGAAACGCGGCTTCGTCCATCGCGGCGCGGCTGATGCTCACCGCCGCGATCGATGCGAGCAGGCCGAGCGTCGCCGTGGTCTGCAGTGAACTCGTGAAGAAGCCGCGACGCTCCGCGGGCGAATGCTCCGCGAGATAGGTCGCCGCGCCGCCCGTTTCGCCGCCGAGCGCGAATCCCTGCAACAGCCGCAGCGCGACCAGCAAGACCGGCGCGATCATGCCGATCTGCTCGAACGACGGCAACAAGCCCACACCGATGGTCGCGACGCCCATCAGCACGATCGTCGCCATGAACGTGTACTTGCGGCCGATGCGGTCGCCGAGCCTGCCGAAGAACAGCGCGCCGAGCGGCCGCACGAGAAAGCCCGCGCCGAAGGTGGCGAGGCTCGCGAGGAAGGCGACCGTATCGTTGCCGCTCGGAAAGAACAAGGTGCTGAACGTGCCCGCCAGCGCGGCGTAGATATAGAAGTCATACCATTCGAGCAACGCACCGAACGAGGACGCGATGATCAGCGTGAATTCGTGACGCGTGACTACGCGGTGCGACCGCTCCGAAACAGACGTGGCCATGTTGATCCCATGATCAAAGATCCTTGAGCAGTTCGAGCGCTTCGTCACGCGTCATCACGGCCGCATACTTCTGCGCCATGTCGAACAGATTCGCGTCGTGCGGCGCGATCGCGCGATCGCCCACGCAGTCCGACAGCACGAACGGACGGAAGCCGTACTGCATCGCGTCGACGACGGACGATCGCACGCAGCCGCTCGTCACCGCGCCCGCGATCACGAGCGTGCGCACGCCGTGTTGCGTGAGCCACGCCGCGAGCGATGTGCCGAAGAACGCCGAGGGCACCGTCTTGCGCACCACGAGTTCGCCCTGCTCCGGCTTGAGTTGCGGCACGATGGCGCTGTCGTGCGAATCTTCCTTCAGCGCTAGCAGGCCGGGCACTTTCATCGTGAAGACGTTGTGATCGGCGTCGTCATCGGCGAAGACGATACGGCTGTGCGCGATCGGCCAGCGCTTCGCGCGCGCGTGCGCCAGCAATGGAATCGTATGCGCTATTGCCTGCGCAATATTGCCGCCGCCGAACACCTCGGGATTCGCGAAGCCGTTCACGAAGTCGACGATCAAAAGACCGACCGGCGCTTTCGGCTCCAGCGTCGAGCCGAAGCTCTGGCGTTTGTAGGTTTCGATATCGTGGGACATGTCGATGTTTTTTAATCGTTAGCGATCGAGAACCACGCCATCGCGCACGACGGGTTCGCCGTCGAGAAAGACATCGCAATGACGCAGCGGAATGTCGATATGGCAAGTCGTCGTGCGGCTGCCGCCTGCTTCGTTGTTCGGGCCGAGCGAAAACAGGAAGTTGCCTTCGAACGCGCGCGCATCCATGCCGATGGTCGCCTCGCGGTCATACAGTCCGAGCGTCGACCAGTGCGCGCGCGGCTGCAATCCCCAGCCGATATGCGAGATCGCATACGCTTCGGGATCGTTGAAGGTGGCCATGTATTCGCTGAGCAGTTGCGCATCGACGCCGCCTTCGATACGCGTCGCATAGCCGCCTTCGACGGTCAGCTCGATGCGCTCCTGCGCGTAGCTCTTCTGCGGCAGCAGGATATCGCCGCGATCGATCACGATGCGGCCATGCGCCCGGCCATCGTTCGGAAACGTCAGCGCGAAGCCGCTCGGCCAATGATCCCAGCGACCGGGTTCATCGACGAAACCGTATTCGGCAATCGGTTCGAATTCGCCCAGCGGACAATGGAAATCCGTGCCCGCGGCAGACACGATATGCATCTCCTTCGCGCGCGCGATGCGCGCCTGCGCGGCGAGCACGCGTTCACGATCGGCGGGTGTCGGCACGAGGCGCGTGAGCACTTCGGGCGGTTCCACCGCGAGCAGAATCTTCGTGCCGGTCTTGAGAATATCGAGTTGCTCGGGCGAGAACAGCAAGGTCATCAGATCGAGTACGAGATCGCTTTCCTTCAACGCGGCGATGGCGGCGCGATTGCCGGTCAAGGGCGTCGTGCCGAGATAGGCGAGCGAATCGCGGCTCAACGCCTTCTCGCCGTTGACGGGCGGCAGATCGAGACGATTGACGATCGCGCCCATCGATTGCGTCGCGATCAGCGCGGTCGAAAGCGTTTGCGGATGCGTCGATGCGCTCGTGAGAATGGTCACGGTCTGCCCGGCTTCGAGGCGCGAGAGCTTGAGCACCTGAGTCCACGCATCGACCATCTGATAGTCACTGACGGGCATGCTTGCCTCCTTCATCGAGCGGCGGCACGGATGCGCCGAGAAAATCGCCGAGCGCCGCATGAAAGCCGGCTTCGTCGTCCCAGGGAATCATGTGGCCTGCGTTCTGCACAGGCGTATGAACGAGATGCGGCACGAGCGTACGGATTTCGTCGACGTCGGTATCGCGCACGACATCGCCTCTGCCTGCAGTGACGAGCAACGCGGGCATCGCGAGATACGGAAGATCGGCGTGGATGTCGTCGGTGTGGAAGCCTTCGAAGCTCGCGCGTATCGCGCGTTCGTCGCAGGTATGCAGCCATTCGGCGCGCAAGGCGAGTTGCGCTTCGGTCCATGTCGGACAGAAGGCGCGCATCGCCTCGGCGCTCATGCCCTCGCGCGACTGGCGAATCGAATCGACATACCACGGCAACTGCGACGGATAAGGACGGCGCCCCGGACCCGAAACGGGCGGATCGATCATCGCGAGACGCGTCAAGCCGGCTGGCTTCGAACACGCCGCGCGAATGCCGATGCGCGCGCCCATCGAGTGGCCGACGACGCTGTAACGCTCGAATCCCAATGCAGTTGCGAACGCGATCAGATCGGCGGCTTGCGCATCGAGACTGTAATCGAGCGCATCGGATGCCGACGACAATCCACGCCCGCGTACGTCGAGGACATAGACATCGAACACCTTGCCGAGATGCTCCGCGACGAATCCCCAAGTGATCGCAGGGCTCGTGATGCCCGGGACGATGATCACCGGATCGCGTCCCGGTCGCTCGTCGCCATAGCGCAGATAATGCTGGCGGATGCCGTTCGCGTGAACGTTGCCGCCGTATCGATAGGTCGACATGCGCGCCTCGCTCAATAAGCGCCGGACAGCAGTGCGCCCGCGCCGGGCACGACCGCTTCGAGCCCGAGTTGCTTGAGCATCGCGTAAGTCGTCGCAACGGCGGCGGTGACGACCGGCTTGCCCGTCATCGCCTCGACCTTCGCGATGACCGGCAGCGACGGCATCTGCACGCAGGCGGACAGCACGATGGCATCGGCTTCCTGATAGCGCATCGACATGACGATCTCCGGCAGCCGGCTCGGATCATGACGGCCGACATCGAGATTGTCGGGAATTTCGAGCGCGCGATAATCGATCACGTCGTAGTCTTCGTTGCGGATATAGTCGACGACGAGTTCCGTCAGCGGCAACATGTAAGGCGTGACCACCACGACACGCTTCGCGCCGATCACCTTCAGGGCATCGACGAGCGCGCCCGCACTCGTGATGACAGGCGCCTCGCCGCCGTTCTCAACCGTGCGCTCATGCAGGCGCTTTTGCGACACGCGATGGTAGCCATGCCCCATCGCCATGATCGCGACAAGACACGCATAGCCGAGCACATCGACGCGCGCATCGGAAAGCTCGACGGCGCAGCGGTCCGACTCCGCGTCCATTGCGGCGAGTTCTTCCTTCACGACCTTTTTCATACGCATGCGGCTCGAATGAAACGTGAAGCGCTCGGGGCGGATCGTCTGACGCGCGAGCAGCATCGCGGGAATCTCGGTCTCCATCGTCGTGTTCGAACTCGGCACGATCTGGCCGATGCGATAGGTCTTCGTCATGTGTTGCTCCATGTATGTTCAAAGGCGGAAGATTCGTTCGGCGTTGCCGTGACAGACGAGCGCGCGCGTGGCGTCATCGAGCGGCGCGCGTTCGATGAATTCCGCCGCGATCTCGGTGGACTCATACGGATAGTCGACGGAGAACATCACCGCCTGCGCGCCCATTTCGCCGATCGCGCCCATGAGCGCGGGCGCGGAACACACGCCCGACGTCGTGATCAGGATGTTCGTGCCGATGTATTCAGAAGGCGCGCGTTCGAGGCTCACGCCATGCGAATACACCGCGAAGCGGCTGTCGAAGCGCCAGCGCAGATACGGCAGGCCTTCACCCATGTGACCGAGAATGATCTTCAGATTCGGGAAGCGGTCGAACACGCCGCTGAACAGCAGGCGCAATGCATGACTGCCGGTTTCCACGCCCCAGCCCCAGGTCGCGCCCGCGAGTTCGAGATGACCGTCGAGCACGCGCGGATTCACGAATGCATCGGTCGGATGCAGATACAGCGGGACGTCGAGTTCCTGCATCGTCGCCCAGAAGGGGTCGTAGGCGCGATCGTCGTAGTAGACGCCGAGCGTATGACCGTTGACGAGCGCACCCTTGAAGCCGAGTTCGCGAACGGTGCGCGTCAGTTCATCCGATGCCGCTTTTGCGCCATGCATCGGCAGGGTCGCAAAGCCGCCGAAGCGCGCGGGATGACGCGCAATCTGCTGCGCGAGAAAGTCGTTGCTCTCTTTCGCGCGGCTGATCGCGAGCGCGGCATCGGGTTCGCCCTGCACGCTCGGACCCGTCTGCGAAAGAATCGTATAGTCGATGCCCGCGCGATCCATTTCCACGATGCGCTGTTCATCGAAATCAGTGAGACGCGCGGCGAGATCGCGCAACACTTCGGGCGCGATATGCTGCGTGAAACTCTTCGAATAACCCTGAAAACCCGGCGTGCTGAAATGCTCTTCCAGGGCGATCTTGCGAATCCGCTTTGTCATTTGAACTCCAGTTGATCAGTAGACTGACGATATAGCCGAACGACGCGCCCGTTAGCGCGCCATCCTGGCTCAACCGCCCTTGCCGAATAGCTGTTTGATGCGCCCCCAGACGACGCTCCATACGAGGCTGCCCGCATTGAATTTCGCTGACGATGCCGCCGCACCCGCCTCGGGCGCCGCGCTTCCGCCAAGCTGCGCCGTGATGCGCGCCCCGAAATCCGCGATCATGCGGCGCACGAAATCCTTCACGAGCCCCGAACGTGAAAACTGCGCGAGCGGCCCTTGCAGCATGTATTCGAGCGTGACGGCCACACGCGTCTCGTTGCCGCCCGCTTCGCTCGTCAATGCATAGGTGACGTCGCCGTTGGCGCGCGACCGGCTGATGTTGTCCTGCCCCGCGCCGCGCATGACGGCGCGATGCGCGGCGTCGTCGCGTTCGAGGCGCGCCGCGCCCGCGAAGTTCGCGGACATCGGACCGAACTTGATCGCAATTCTGCCCTTCACGCTTTCGCCGTCGTGTTCGACCAGTTCCGCGCCGGGCAAGCATGAAGTGACCGAAGGCAGATCGCCCATGAAGGCCCACACCTTGTCGAGTGCGAAGGGCACGACGAAGCTGTCGTCGATCGCGGTCCAGCCCTTGCGAAGCGTCGCGGGCTGATCGGTCGATGCAACGCTTGCAGCCACAGGTGCTTGCGGCGCGCTGGCCGGCGCGGCCGCGAAGGTTTGAAACGCGGGCGCCGAGGTCGTTGCATCGCTGACAACTGCGCGCGGCACAGGCGCTTCTGCGATCGGATTCGCTTTCAGATCGGCGAGCACCGATTTGATCGCCGCGACGATGCCCATATAGCCCGTACATCGGCACAGATTGCCGGACAGTTCGAGCCGGATGCGCGCTTCGTCGGCATCGGGAATGCGCCGCGCGATATCGCGCGCCGTGATCAGCATGCCGGGCGTGCAGTAGCCGCATTGCAGGCCGTGATATATCGAGAAGGCATGGCGCAGACGCTTCATGAGTTCGTCGTCGTCGAAGCCTTCGATGGTGCGAACCTTCTGCTGATCGCACGCGACCGCGAAGGTGATGCACGAGCGCACCGGCTCGCCGTCGACGAGCACGGTACACGCGCCGCATACGCCGTGCTCGCAGCCGAGGTGCGTGCCGGTCAGGTTGTGCGTGTCGCGAAGAAAGTCGCCGAGATGCAGGCGCGATTCGACATCGCTGCGCACGGAACGGTCGTTGATGTTGAGTTCGATGACGGACATTGCAGTCTCTTTAAACTGTATTCGCGCTCGACACGCCGAACGCCTGCGCAAGACAACGCTCGAGCGCCGCCGTATGAATCTGCCGGTCGATGCCGTCCGCGTTGGGCATCGCGCCTGCGACGGCCTGCGCGAGCGCATCCTCTGTGGCGGCTGCCGGCCCGCGCTGCGCTATCTGTCGCGCAAGTTCGTCGAGCGCGGTCGGCGGGCCGTCGAGCGCGCCGAGCACCACGCGTGCGAGTCCGGTGCGCGCATCGAAAGCGGCAGCCGCGCTCGCGTGCGGAAATTCGCCGGTCTTGCGGCAGAGTTTGTAGTAACCCCAGCGCAGCGTCGGGCCGAGCTTCGGCAACAGCACCGTGGTGATGATCTCGCCGTCTTCCAGCAGCGTCGTGAATGCGCCCAGCATGAAGTCGCCCGCGCGCACTTGCCGTGTCGCGCCGGCCTTCGACAGTTCCAGACGCGCATCCAGCGCGGACAGCGCAAGCGGCCAGTCGGCGGCGGGATCGGCATGGGCGAGACTGCCGCCGATCGTGCCGCGATTGCGGATCGCGCGATACGCGATGCCGCTCGCCACATGCTGCATGAACGGATGACGCAGGAGCGCGTGCTTGCCGTCTTCTATTTCAGCATGCGTCACTGCTGCGCCGACGCGCACGAAGTCGCCCGCTTCGGACACCGTGCGCAGATCGGCGATGCGCGATACATCGACGACGCGGCCCGGCCGTGCAAGACGCAGGTTCAGCATCGGGCCCATCGACTGGCTGCCCGATATCGGCTTTGCGTCCTTCAGTTCCCTGAGCGCGTCGGCCAAGGACGCGGCTTTCACATACTCGAATGCAGCGGCTTTCATCCCGCCACCTCCTGCCTCAGTTCTTCCTGGCTGGTCGCCTTGCTGGACTTCGCCGCTTCGATCGCCGCAAGCAGACGACGCGGCGTCAAGGGCGTTTCCGACACGCTCGCACCGAGCGGCGTGAGCGCATCGTTCACCGCGTTGAAGAGCGCGGCGGGTGGCGCGATCGCTCCGCCCTCGCCCACGCCTTTCGCGCCGAACTCCGTATATGGCGAAGGCGTTTCCATGTGGATGATCGTGAGCGACGGCAGCTCGGTCGGTCCCGGCAACATGTAGTCGGCGAGTGTCGATGTAAGCGGCTGCGCGTTGTCGTCGTAGAGCGTTTCTTCGTAGAACGCGGTGCCGATGCCTTGCGCCGTGCCGCCGATCGTTTGCCCCTCGACGACCATCGGATTGATCATGCGGCCGCAATCCTCGACGATCACGTAATCGAGAATTTCGACATCACCGGTCTTCGTATCGACGGCCACTGCCGCCGCGTGCGTCGCGTAACTGAATGCGCCGCTATCGACTTTCGGCTTGAAGCCTTGCGTCGC
Source organism: Caballeronia sp. NK8 (assembly GCF_018408855.1). GTDB lineage: Bacteria > Pseudomonadota > Gammaproteobacteria > Burkholderiales > Burkholderiaceae > Caballeronia. Next base: position 867,181 of record NZ_AP024325.1, read on the forward strand.
TTCCAGTCCGGCGAGATTCACGCCGGCGGGCAAACGCTCGGGACGCAGATACCACGCCGATGCGATCTCCTGAATCGTCACACGCCCGCTTGCGCCGATCACCTCACCGTTCTCGAAACGCACGGCGTCCTGTTCTTCACCGAGCAAATGCGCGCCGATGAACAGCAGACGCGGCACGAGTTCGCGACACGTCGTAGCGACCGCGCCGCCCGCCATCACGATGCTGCGCGATGCATACGTGCCCGTCGAATATGGCGTGAGCGCCGTATCGCCATGCACGACCTTGATCTTTTGCAGCGGCACGCCGAGCACTTCGTTCGCGATCTGCGCGAGCGTGGTTTCCATGCCTTGCCCGTGCGAGTGAATGCCCGCCCGCACTTCGAGGCCACCGTCCGCGGTGATACGCACGGTCGCGAGATCGTAGCCCGGCACGACCGGCAATCCCCACGACGCGAACACCGCCGTGCCGTGCGCGGATTGCTCGGTGAAGGTCGCGAAGCCGATACCGACGAGACGTCCATCTTTTTCGCCCGCCTTCTGCCGCGCGCGCCACTTCGGCACATCGAGTTGCGCCACTGCGCGGCGCAGGCTTTCCTGGAAATCGCCGCTGTCGTAGTGCTTCTTCACGACATTGGTATAGGGCATGTCCGCGCCGCGCACGAGATTGTCGTGACGCACTTCCCACGCTTCCCGGCCGACGGCGCGCGCGATCGCGTCCATCGTCAGTTCGATCGCGAAGCACACGCCCGTGCGCGCGACACCGCGATACGGCAGGAAGCCCGGCTTGTTGGTCGCGGCGCATTGCGTGCGGCATCGATAGCCCGAGAAATCGTAAGGCCCCGGCAGATTGCCGAGCGCCTGTCCCGTTTCCAGACCGATCGTGAAGGGCCACGCCGAATACGCGCCGCCGTCGATCAGAAGCTGTGCGTCGAGCGCGAGCAGCCGGCCCGTTTTATCGGCATACGCGGTGAGTTCGTAATGATGCTGACGCGAGTTCGCACCGGCGATCAGATGTTCGCGGCGATCCTCGATGAAGCGAAACGGCTTGCGGTACTTGAGCGCGAGCCACGCAATGCACAGCTCTTCCTGCTGAAGCACGCATTTGTAGCCGAACGCGCCGCCGACATCGGGCGAGATGACGCGCACCTGTCCGTGCTCGATGCCGAGACACTGCGACAGCACCGTGCGGATCATGTGCGGCACCTGCGTCGACGTGATGACGACGAGTTGCGAATGCGTATGATCCCAGTAGGCGAGCACGGCCTTGCCTTCCATCGGCACCATGCACTGGCGTGCGAGATCGACCTTCTGTTTCACGACGACAGGCGCGTCCTTCGAACGTGCGTCGAAGTCGACATCGGCCTTGAGGTCGAGAAAGAGATTGTCGGTCCAGTGATCGTGCACGCGCACATCGGTGCGTTCGCGTGCGGTGAATGCGTTTGCGAAGGCCGGCAGTTCGTCGAGATCGAGCTCGATTTCCTCGGCGATATCCTCGGCCTGCGCACGCGTCTTCGCGAAGCACATCGCGACCGGCTCGCCGACGAAACGCACCTTGCCCGACGCGAGCGGCGGATGCGACGAAGGCTTGTAGCTGGGCAGGCTCGAATCCGCGACGATATCGGTCGCGCCCTGCATGTCGTCGCGCAGGATCACCTGCTCTGCATACTGTTCCGGCTTGCCGATACGCACGATACGCGCATGGGCGACGGGGCTGCGCAGGAACGCGACTTCCTGCAAATCCGGAAACGTATAGTCGGCGACGAACTTGCCCTTGCCGTGCAGATGCCGCTCGTCTTCGCGGCGTCTGACGCGCGCGCCGACGCCCCCGCTTTCGGCCGGCGCTTCCATGTGTTCGGTGTGACTCATGCGCTCTCTCCCAACGATGTTCAGACGGGATAAGCGAGATCGTTCGCGATCATCGCCGTGTCATACACCGCCTGTCTTTCCTTCAGCAGAAGAACGTTACCATTGCGCGCGAAGCGATCAAAAAGCCTGCCCGCCTGATGCAAAGTCGTCGCGCCTTCGACGAGCGTCTGCAGCAACATGTAGTTGCTCTGCGCGATGATCTCTTCATCCGTTGCGTTCAGAATGCGTACGTTCGAAACGAAATGCAGCATCTGGCGCGGCGCGAACATCTGCGTGCGCGAGATCGCCACTGCGCGGTCACGCAACATGTCGCGCCCTTCCGCATACACCAGCCCGACGGGAAAACCGTTTGCTGCGTTCTCGTACTCGGTCACGCGGTAAAGACAGTTCTCGGTGAAGAACTCCGGCCAGCGCTCGATGTCGCCGCTATCCAGCGCCGCGCAATACTCCGCATGAAAATCCTCCACGGCGGCGCGCGCGATCAGCGCCTTGTCGTGCGCGATATTCTGCTTCTCGAATCCTGGCAACATCTAGAACTCCATGACTTCACGATAGTGTTTGTACATGGCGCGAATGGCAGCCTCGGAGATCAGGTTGTCAGCCGTGCCGATCTTGTCGCCGTCCAGCTTGATGATGCTGCGATCGCTCACCGAGCGGCGCACGCCTTCCTGGACGAACTTCATCGCTTCGTTGTCTTCGAGGCCGAGAAAGCCCGATGGTCCCATCAGATTGCCCTGGCGCAGACGGTGGCGCAGCATCTCGTCGGTATCGTCTTCATAGCCGAACATGGTCCAGAGCATGATCATGCTGTTCGGTCCGTTCGGAACGATATGGCGCACGCCGAGCGTGTTCATCTCGCGCTGCACGATGAGGTTCGGCCAGATCGTCTGCATCGTGACGGACCACTCGGAATCGAACTCCTTGATGAACTCGAGAAAGCGTTCATCGCGCAAGGTCATGCCGTCGTGGAAGGAGCGCATCTCCTTCTTCTTGTCTTCGTCGATGGTCGCGTAGAGCGAATCGCTTTTCGCCGAGGCCATCGTGCCGTGAATGCCGTACTTGCTGTCGGCGACCATCGCCGAGCGATTGCCCGCGACGAGCAGACCGAACACGACCAGAAACGAATGCAGCAGCGTCGCGTGATACGGGTCCTTCAGATTCTCGTGATACATCTTCCAGTTGCACGGCAGCTCGTTCTTGTAGAAGCCGAGCACGCGCAGGGGCTTGCCGTTGAACACGGCGTCGAAGTCCGTGAGGATCTCGGGCGTGAGATAGTCTTCGAGCGGCTCCATGTCATGCGTGAAGGATGCGAACACCACACCGTTGCGCGTCGCGACCGCGAGTTTCTTCAGGCCGTGCGCGTCGGTGCGGAAGTCCTTCGGCATGCCGCCCAGCTTGTTCACGCCGCGCCGGAACGGCACGCCCTGAAGATTGCCCTTCAGGTCATACGACCATTGGTGATACGGGCACACGAACTCCTTGTTGTTGCCGCGGCTGTGCCGGCAGAACTCCGCGCCGCGATGCGCGCAGCGGTTCTCGAACACGTTGATCGAGCCGTCTTCGGCGCGCGATACGACGACCGGCGTCGGTCCTACATACGAGCGCTTGTAATCCCCGGCGTTCGGCACTTCCGCTTCCAGCGCGACGAAATTCCAGGTGCGGCCATGAAAGATCCGCTCGACTTCGCGCGCATAGACGGCTTCGCTCGTATAGACCCAGTCGGGAATGCATTGCAGCCCTTCTTCGGGCCACACGAGCCCTTCGATCGGCGGATTCTTGCTTTGAGGCGTATGCACGCCGATGATCGTTTCAGACGAGTACACCTTGATCTCCCGAGTGTGTTGAGCGAATCAGCCGTTCGAGCTGACGCAGCTTGATCGTGGGGTCGGCGAGCATGCCGGCGTCGACGGGCACCGCGTCTTCGACGAGCCGTCTGATCGCGCGCAGCTCGCCGCCCTGATTGATCGCGAGCGCATGGACGATGACACCGTCGCGCAGTGCCATCAGCAGCGTCTTGCCGTCCGCGCCCGCGCGTTCGATCCATCGATCGACGGCGCCGCCGGGCATGCCGAGCATCTGGATGTTCCAGTCGTATTGATCGGTCCAGAACCACGGAGTCGGCGCATAAGTGAGCGCGTCGCCCGCGATGTTGCGCGCCGCGACGATCGCCTGTTCCTGCGCGTTCTGCCACGATTCGAGGCGCGTCGCGCGATCGTTCGCGCCATATGGGAAGTTCGCGCAATCGCCAGCCGCATAGACATCGGGCGCGGACGTGCGGCAATGTCTATCGACGCTGATGCCGTTGTTCGTCGCGATGCCCGCGGTCTTCGCGAGTTCGTCGTTCGGTTCCTGGCCGATCGCGACCACGCACAGATCGAAGTGCTCGCCATTCACTTGCACGCCCGTTGCGTGCTCTCGCACTTGCAATTGCTTCGCGTCGAATACGAAACGCACGCCGTGCGTCTCGTGCTTCGCGCGCAGACGTTCGGAAAAGATCGGCGGCAAGGCGCGGCTCAACAGGCTCGCTGCGGATTCGAACACGCTGACATCGAGGCCGCGCGTGCGCGCACTCGCCGCGAATTCCAGACCGAGAAAGCCGCCGCCGATCACTGCCGCCGAGTGCGCGGTCGCAAGACGCGAACGCAGACGCATCGCGTCGTCGAGCGTGCGCAGATAGAACGTGTGCGGTCCTTCCGGAACGTCGGCCAGGCGGCGCGCGCGACCGCCCGTGGTCAGCAGGCAATGGTCGTAGCGCAACTCGCCGCCGCGTGCGAGCGTCGCGACATGCCGTTGCGTATCGAGGCGCAGCACGCGATCGTCGAGCCACTCGATGCGGGCGGTGTCATAGAGTTCGGCTGTGTGCACCCAGCCCTTGAAGCAATCGTCATCGTCTTGCGCGAGCAGCACGTCCTTCGAGAGCGGCGGCCTTTCATACGGCGCGTGACGCTCGTTGCCCGCCAGCACGATGCGCCCTTCGAATCCGTATGTGCGCAGCGCTTCGGCCGCTCGCGCGCCCGCCTGTCCCGCGCCGATGATCAATACCGTCTGCGTCGCCATGATTGCTCCGCGCCTCACAGATCGACGTAAATGTCGCCGCCTTCCACCTGCACGCCGTAGACGCGCAGCGCCTGCGTGACCGGCGCGCACTGCGCCGCGCCCGTGCGGATGTCGAAGCGCCCCTGATGCAGCGGACATTCGATGCAGCCGTCTTCCATATAGCCATCGCTCAAAAGCGCGAACTGATGCGTGCAAACGTTATGCGTGGCATGCACTTCGCCATCGAGCAGATAGAGCGCGATCCGCTCCTCGCCGATCGTCACGCCGAGCGGCTCGTCTTCCACGAGATCGGCGAGTTTCGCCGCGAACCTGAGTGCCATCTGTCGCCCCTTCGAAATCGATCAGTATGCTGATGAACTTGATGAGCGAATACTAGCAGGACTTTTCGGAGAGTCAACCCGAACAAAAATAATGGCTTTCCCGTAGACGGACGGGCAGGCACACGCGGCTATGCGATGATTCCAGCCTCCGTCACGATGTCGAGCGTCATGCCTTCCACCGCCGCCACGCGCCCGTCCCATCTGCCGCTCGCCAGCATTGGCTTCATCCTTGCTTCGATGCTGTGCTTCGCGATCGTCGATACGCTCGCGAAGGCCATCGCACTGCACTATCCGGCCAACGAACTCACGTTCTTCCGCATGTTGTTCGGTCTTGCGCCGGCCATCGCGGCGTGCTGTGTCGGCGAGCGTTCGCTGATCGAGCGCGTGAAGCGCCTCGATATCAAGGGACAGACATGGCGCGCGCTGACGCTGCTCGGCGCGTCCGGATTTTTCTTCGCAGGTTTGCCCTATATTCCGCTGGGCGAGGCGGTGGCGATCGCGTATTCGGAAACGCTGATCGTCGTCGTGCTCGCGCCGTTCATCCTGCAGGAGCGGCTCAGTGCGCGTTCGGCCGTGGCGGCCATGATTGGTTTCGCGGGCGTGCTGCTGGTCGTTCGGCCGGGCGGCGGCGAATCGAGCTGGCTCGGACCGTTGCTGTTGTTGTCGAGTGCGATGTGCGGCGCGCTATCGATCATTCAGATCAAGCGCATTCGCGCCACGGACGATTCGCGCACCACGGTGTTGTTCTTCACCGCCGTGGGAACGCTCGTCACGGCGTGCACGCTCGCGTTCAGCTGGAAGACGCCGACCCTCGATGCACTCGCGCTGATGGCATTGCTCGGCGCATTGGCGACCGTCGGACAGATCCTGATGACAGTGGCCTTCCGGCGCGCCGACGCCGGCACGCTCGCGCCCTTCAACTACACGAGCATCGTGTGGGCCGCATTGTTTGCGTATATCGCGTGGGGTGAGACGATCGCGCCGCTTTCGCTTGCGGGCATCGCGTTGATCGTCGGCAGTGCGATCGCCGTTGCGTGGCAGCGCAAGATTCCTGAAGGACCGCTTGCGTGAACGTCAATCCGCGAATCGCTCGTACGTGATGAGTCCGCCATATACGAGCCCCGCCGCAAGACTCGTGCAGCCGCTATAGCTCACGAGACCGAGCGCCCACCCTTCATTACCGACGACAAAGCGCAGCGCGAGCGCGAGACCGCACCAGCCCGCGATACGAAAGCCGCGCGATCGTCCGGCGCGCAACTCACAGCCGAACAAGGTCGTCTGGTGGCGATCCATCGATAAGGCCAAAAAGGCGAAAGCGATCACGCAGAAAACGAGCGTCATACGCTTTCCTCTTCACGCCGAGGCGTCACGGCTCGCGCAACGGCCTGCTTGCCCACCGGCTTCACACGCGCACGCTGGCGCGTCACGCGCAGTGCGAGCGCCGCATGCAGCGCGGCGAACGCCCACATCATCAGATCGAAGCCCGCGAAAACCCAGTCGCCTTGCGCGATACTGCGCCACAACGGTCTGTCGGTGGTCATAGCATTCAGCACGGGCAGCAACGCGAGCAAGGCCGTGGCGAGCCACAACAGTTCGATCCATGCGCGCCGGACCGGACGCACGAAGGCATACAGCAGCGTCGCGCCCCACACCGCGAAGAACAGGTTGATCTCCGCTTCATCGCGCGCGGCGATGCCGGGCGACAGCAAGCGATTGCCCCACAGAAAGCCCGTCATCGCGACCGATAATCCCGCGATGCTCGCGATATTCAGGCGCTCGACGAGCCTGAAGCCGACATGCGGCCGCGCGGGATCGGGCAGTTTCTGGCGGTGCTTCACCGTCCACATGACGAGCCCCGTGCCGACCATCGCCGTGCCCGCGAGACTGACGATGAAATACAGCCAGCGCAATTGCAGTTCACTGAAGCGCCCGAGATGCAGCGCGTAGAGCACGCCGCGCGTCTCGGCCGCGCCGCCGACCCGATCCTTCACTTCGATGAGCTTGCCCGTGACGCCATCGAAAAGCATGTATTGCGGACTCATCGACACGCGCGCTGCCTCGCCGCGCGAAACGGCCACGCGCGCCGTGATATCGCCGGGATTCGTGATCGTCACGCGGCCGATCCTGTCGCGGCCCCAGCGTGCCTCGGCGTCGCGCACCATCGCATCGATGGGGGCCAGCGGCGCGTTCTGTCCACCCGGTTTGCCAGGCTGAATGAACGCGCTCAACTGCGATGTCATCGCCTGTCGCTCGGCGGGCGTCCTGAACGCGGTCTGCGCGCCCCATGGCATGTACATCGCCATCAGGGTGACGAGACCGGTGTACGTGATCATCGCGTGAAACGGCAGGCCGAACACCGATAGCGCGTTATGCGCGTCGAGCCATGAGCGTTGACCTTTGCCCCATCGGAAGGTGAAGAAGTCGACGAAGATCTTCTTGTGCGTGATGACGCCGCTCACGATCGCGACAAGCATGAACATCGCGCAGAGTCCCGCGAGCCATCGTCCCCATAGCACCGGCATGTAATAAAACTGGAAATGGAAGCGATAAAAAAATTCGCCACCGAGCGTTTTGCGCGCGCTCGTGCGCTGGCCCGTCACGGGATCGAAGCTCGCCTGTTCGAAGGTGCGCTTGCCCGCCGCCGCGCCCGGCGTGCGCCAGAATGAATCGATGACGCTCGTGCGCTCGCCCGGCAATTCGAAACTCCATTGCGAACTGCCCGCGGCAATCTTGCCGAGCGTCGCCGTGACGCGTTGCGCGACGAGCGCCGGGTCGGCCATCTCGCGCTGATGCGGCTGCTCCGGCCGCATCCATTGCGAGGTTTCGTCCTTGAAGTAACTGACGGTGCCGGTCAGGAACATCGCGTAAAGAATCCATCCGGCCAGCAGTCCCGCCCACGTATGCAGGTCCGACATGCTCTGGCGAATGCCGCGTCCCTTCGGCTTGCGCTCGCGTGCGTGCTTCACGACGGAAGCCCTCCCGGCGCCACGCTCCATGCGGCCAGCAACAGCGGCATGGCGACGATCACGAGCCCTGCCCATGCGCGCTGCGCGCTGCGAACCGCGAACACCCAGATCACCGCGCACGCGTAAATCACGAAGCTCGCGAGCATGCCGGTCAGCACGGCTTGCGGCTTGCTCATCGGCAATGCGAGTGCCGCGACGCTCACGAGTGCGGCGAGCGCGTAGCCGCCGAATATCGCGGCCACGATGCGCGAGACGAGTGGGCCGTGCCTGACGATCGCGCTCATTGAACGAGTGCGAATCGCTGCGTCATGTGTTTCCAAGGTGTTCGAATAGGAGAATGTTCGGCCGGGCATGCGGCCACGAGACATGGCGCGCCGGAAAATCAGTCGCTCAGCGTAAATGATAATAATTATCAATAACGCCCGCCGAACTTGTCAAGCGATGCCTAAAAGGCGAGGAAGGTTGCGCGAGCGCGCGAGGAAGGCGCGATGCGCGTTTGAACGCATCGGTAGAAGAAATTCCTGAACGGCGTGACGGGTTTATTCCTCGCCCGTCACCCATTTTTTCGTGGCGTGATAGCCGCGCTTGGACGTGTCCGCGATGGCATGCCCCGCCGATTTGGCGCCGTCGCCGATGGCGTGGGCGGCATCGCGTGCGGCATGCCCGGTCTGACGGCCGGCGGATTTCACGTCTTCCTTGAACTGGTGCGCGCCCGATTCGACGCTGGCGTGCGCGAGCGGGCTGAGCGCGATCAGGAAAACCGGAACGATGAGTGCGAGCTTTTTCATGCCGATGATTTTCGCACATCGCGCGCGCCGTGCATCGCGCTTCACAGCGGCACGGCGTTTGCACCGTCGATGCATCGCCGCCCTCTTGCCTGGAGAAAAACATGCATATCGTCTGTCACATGATGTCGTCGATCGATGGCCGCAGCCTGACCGATAACTGGAATCTTGCTTTCGCGTCGCCCATCTACGAAGACACCGCCGCGCGTTTCGAGGCCGATGCCTGGGTCTGCGGCCGCGTCACGATGCAGGAAATCTCGCACGGCAAGGACCGCGACTATCCGCGCGGGCTCGCGAAAGGGCGGATTCCGCGTGAAAACCACTTCGCCAAACGCGATGCGAGCCAGTACGCGATTTCCATCGATCCGAAGGGACGCGTCGCGTGGAAGAGCAATACGGCGCTCGAATCGCATATCGTCGAAGTGCTGGCCGAGAGCGTGGAAGAAGACTACCTCGCGTATCTCCAGTCGATCGATGCATCCTATGTGTTCGGCGGCAAGGACGATATCGACCTCGAGCGCGTCGTCGATACGCTCGGGCGCGAACTGAAAATCGGAACGCTGATCGTCGAAGGCGGCGGGCATGTGTCGGGCGCCTTCGTGAATGCGCAACTCGCGGATGAAGTCAGCGTGCTGCTGATTCCGCTTGTCGATGGACGCGAAGCGCATACGTCATCGTTCGAAATCGCGATGAACGAGTGGCGCAAGCCTGCGTATCTGAAGCTCGATTCGGTCGAAAAACTGGAACACGACGTCGTCTGGCTCCGCTATACGCGTAAGGCGTAAGCCCTCGGGATTTACCCGCGCAACGCGTGGCAGGCGGCTGGAAACGCGGCTTGCATTGTTATAATTCTCTCATTCAACGACGAAAACCTAACATCCCTCGCGCGAATCGCCGCCCTCCGGAGCACGCTTCGTCGCGCCGTCCCGATGGCCAAAACCGACCGCCTGCGCGCCCTTTCCGGCGCGCTCGAAAAACAGAACGTGATGCGCCTGCGCGATGCGGCCGCATTGCTCGGCGTATCGGAAATGACGGTGCGCCGCGATATCGCCGCGCATCCCGGCCAGTTCACGTATCTCGGCGGCTATATCGTCAGCGCCGCGGATGTGCCCAACGCGGGCTACACCATCGAAGAAGAAAAAGATCATTTCGCGCAGGCGAAGGCGGTTGCCTCGACGCATGCCGCGCGTCTGCTCGTGGACAGCGAGACCATTTTCATCGACTGCGGCACGACGCTCACCACGCTCGCGCGGCAGATTCCCACGGAAATGCATCTGACGGTCGTGTGCTATTCGCTCAATGTCGCGGAGATTTTGCGGCGCAAGCCTAACGTGCGGATGATCCTTCTGGGCGGCGTCTACGTCCCGTCATCGGAATCGTTCGCGAGCGACGAGAGCGTCGAGACGTTGCGGCGCATGGGAATCAACAAGGCGTTCATGTCGGCGGGCGGCGTGGATGAAGCACGCGGCGTGACGTGCTGGAATTTTCACGAGGTCGCCATCAAGCAGGCCGCGATGGCGAGCGCGGTGGAACGGCATCTCGTCGTCGATGCGAGCAAGTTCGGCAAGGTCAAGGCAGTGCGGTTCTCGCAGCTTTCGGAGTACGATTCGATCATCACCGAGCAAGGTCAGGCAGTGCGAAAACGCAGCTGAATCGTTCCGGTTAAAAACGAAAAGGCTCGTTCAGGATTTGAACGAGCCTTTTTTGTTCCGCTTTTTGAAAGCGCGTTACTGCCTGCGCCCCAACGCAAACAACGTCCCCGCGACGAGAATGAACGCGCCGATGATCACCTTCTGCCAAGTGCTCGGCACGCCGATCAGAATCAGCACGCTATTGATGAGCGTCACCAGCACGACGCCGAGCAAAGTGCCGATCACCGTTCCTGTGCCGCCCGTGATGCGCGCGCCGCCGAGAATCACCGCCGCGATCACATCGAGTTCCGTGCCGACGAGATCGAACGGATTCGCGAGCCGGTTCGTCGACACATGCAAAATGCCAGCGACGCCCGCAAGCAGACCCGTATAGCCGAACACAAACAGATGAATCGCGCGCAGGTTGTAGCCGAGACGTTCGGCGATCGCGAGCGAGCCGCCCATCGCGTAGACGCCACGGCCCATCATCGTGCGGTTGAGCAGCCACCACGTCACGACCGCCGCGAGCACGAGCGCGAGCACGGAGACCGGCAGCACCGCACGCAAGCCATCGGACGTGTGATAGAAGAACAGCGGCAAACGCCCGAACGTATCCATGCTGTGCGGAATGTTCATGAAGAACTGCGTGCCGACGAACGTCAGCAGCAAGCCGCGATACAGATACTGCGTGCCGATGGTCACGATCAGCGAAGGCGCCTTCAGTCGATGCACGAGCATCCCGTTGATCACACCCAGAATCACGCCGCCGATCGCGCCCGCGAGCAGAATCAGCACGAACGGGCACTCGGGCCACCACGCGAACACCGCCTTGGTGATCGAGTACATCGTCAGCGCGGCGATCGCCGTGAACGATACGTCGATGCCGCCCGACGCCAGCACGACGAGCGTGCCGAGCGCAAAGAGCGAGACCGTGGTCGCCGAATGCAGCATGTCGAACAGCGTGGCGAACTGGAAGAAGCGCGGGTTGATGCCGCCCACGACCAGACATGTCACCACGATCAGCCCGACAGTGAACCACTCGGGATTGCGCATCAGTTGCGCGTACAGATTGCCCTTGCGCACACGCGGCGCGACTTCGGCCACGGGTTGCGGCATCGGTTCGCGTCCCGTGCGGCGGATGGATTCGCTCATGCTCATGCTGCCTCTGAAAGTAGCGCGTGATAAAGATCGGCTTCGGTCAACCGGTCCGCGCGGTATTCGTTCGCGACGCGGCCTTTCTTCATCATCAGAATACGGTCGCAGTTCTGCAGCAGTTCAGGCAGGTCGTCGCTGATCAGGATGATGCCGATGCCCTCTTTCGACAGCCGCTGCATGATGCGGTAAATGATGTCCTTCGATCCCACGTCGACGCCGACCGTGGGCCCGTGCAGAATCAGCACGCGCGGATCGATCGCGAGCCAGCGGCCGATCAGCACGCGTTGCTGATTGCCGCCCGAAAGCGATTGCACGGGCTTGTCGACATCGGGTGTCGCGATCTGCAGGTCCTTCACGGTGCGCTCGGCAAGCTCTTGCGCGCGCTTGCGGTCGATCTGGCCGAAGCGGTCGCGCAGGCTCGCGATCATCGCGGTGACGACGTTGTCGCGAATTGGCTTGTCGAGAAAGAGGCCTTCGTTCAGGCGGTCTTCCGGCACATAGCCGATGCGTTGCGCTTTCGCATCCGCGGGCGATTGCAGCCGCACGCGCATGCCGTCGAGCGTGACGGTGCCCGCATCGGCGGGCGCGACGCCGGCAAGCGCGCGCGCGAGTTCGTTGCGTCCCGAATCGAGCAGACCGGTCACGCCGAGAATTTCGCCCTTGTGCAGCTTGAACGACACATCGGCGAACTGGCCTTTACGGCCGACGCCCTGCACGTCGAGCACGACTTGCGATGCACCTGCTTCGCCCTCCGCCCGATAGCGCTCCGTCGAAAGATGCTTGCCCGTCATGAGCTCGCTGATCTGCGCCTTCGTGTAGTTTTCGATCGGACCTTGCGCCATCTTCTGGCCGTCGCGCAGCACGATCACTTCGCCGCCGATCGCATAGCACTCGTCGAGCTTGTGACTCACGAACAGCACGGCCACGCCGTCCGCGCGCAGACGCGCGAGCACGGCGATGAGGTTATCGACTTCCTTCTGCGTGAGCGAGGTCGTCGGCTCGTCCATGATGACGAACTTCGCCTCGCTGGCGATCGCGCGCGCAATCGCTACAAGCTGACGCGTCGCAAGCGGCAGTTGTTCGATGAGCGTCTTCTGGAACTCCGCGTCGCCGGGCAGGCCCACGGCTTCGAGCGCGCGCGCGGCCGTTTGCGCAAGCGCGCGGCGATCGAACGTGCGCGCGAGCTTGCCCGCATGTTCGGCAAGCTCGGACGTCAGCGCGACATTCTCCGCGACGCTCATGTTCGGCAGCAGCGACAAATCCTGATAAACGGTTTCGATGCCCGCCGAAAGCGATTCGAGCGGCGACAGCTTCTTATGGCGCACGCCCTCGATCACGAGTTCGCCTTCGTCAGGCGGCTGCGCGCCCGAGATGATCTTGATGAGCGTGCTCTTGCCGCAGCCGTTCTCGCCGAGCAAGTGATAGATCTGCCCGCGCTCGAACGCGAGGCTCACGCCGCGCAGCGCATAGACGCCGGTGAAGCGCTTGTGAATATCGACGACTTCGAGAAGCGGTGTCGTTGTGGTCATGTCTGTCCAGGGCGTGCGGCGCGCCTTCGAAAAAGCGCGCCGCACGCGTCACATCAGAAGTTGTATTGCTTGTAGTTCGTCTTGTCGACGTCGACCCAGCCGGTGCCGCGCACGATCACGCCCTTGCCCGGACCCTTCGTCACGGTGACCTTGTTGTAGCCGGTGATGCCGAGATCCGCGCCGTTCTGCACTTCCTTGCCCTCGACGAGCATCTGCGCGACCTTGTTCATCGCCAGACCGGCGAGCTTCGGATCCCAGAACGCGATGCCGTTGACCGCGCCGCTTTCGAGGAACTTGCCCGCTTCCGTCGGCAGACCGGTGCCGTACACGCAGATCTTGCCGACCTTGCCCGCTTCCTCGACCGCGCGGCCGATGCCGATTACATCCAGCGACGACGAGCCCTGGAAGCCCGTCAGATCCGGATGCTTGCGCAGCACTTCCTTCGCGACCTGATAGGCGCGCTCGCCATCGTTATTGGTTTCGAGCTTCGGCTCGACGAGATCCATCTTCGGATACTTGGCCTTCGCGTTGCCGATGCCGCCATCGGCCCATTGCACCTGCGAGCGCGAGCCGAGCGAGCCGACCAGCACCGCCCACTTGCCTTGCTGACCCATGCATTTCGAGAGGCGCTCGTTGAGGCCCGCGCCATACGCAGTGTTGTCGAACGCTTCGATGTCGACCATCGTGTTCTTCGCGTTGTCCGCTTCATGCGTGACGACCTTGATGCCGCGATCCATCGCTTTCTTGAGCGCGGGTTCGAGCGTCGGCGGATCGTAGGGCACTACAGCGATCGCCGTGACCTTCTTCGCAATCAGATCCTCGATGATCTTCAGTTGCTGCGCGGCGTCGGCGCGGCCTGGGCCCGTCTGATAGGCGTTGACGTTCGGGTTCGCCTTGCCGAACTCCTTCACGCCTTCGTCCATGCGGTTGAACCAGTTGATGCCGGTCACCTTCACGACCGTCACGATGGTTTCGTTGGTCGCGGCCTGCGCGGCTGCGATCGCGCCCGCGGCGAGTGCGATCGCCGTCAGTGCGGTACCGAGTTTGCTGAGCTTCATTGCGTTGTCTCCTTTTATGGTCCGATTGGTCTCTTTAACGAATCACACTAACGTCCGGTCGATGCGGGCGGCGGCGGCACATTGCGTTTGGGCGCGGCGCCGCCGATGCCGAAGATCGCGCGCACGCGCTCGCCGCCCGCGAAGGCGAGCGATGCGAGCAGCAGAAAGCCCCACGCGCAATCGCCGAAGAACTGCGATACACCGAGCAGATTGAACAGGCTCGACAGGAACTGCAGCACTGTCGCGGCGAGGAACACGCAGACGATGCGGCCATACCCGCCCGCCGGATTCACGCCGCCCATCACCGCGATCAGGATCGCGATCAGCAGATACGAGTTGCCGTAGTCCCACTTCGCGCTCGACGTATGCGTCGCGCTGATGAGACCCGCCAGCGACGCGAGCACGCCGCACATGCCGTAGGTGAGGATCAGCATGCGCGCGCGCGGAATGCCCGCATAGAACGCGGCTTTCGGGTTCGTGCCCATCAGATAGAGGCGCAGGCCGAACGGCGTGCGCTTCAGCACCCAGCCGAGCAGCAGCACGGCGGCGATGAAGATCCAGAGCGAAATGGGCACTTGCAGGAAGGTGCCGTTGCCGATGTTGGAAAGCGGATCGACATATTCCACTCGCACCGACGCGCCGTTGCTCAGCACCACCGCGATGCCCGTGAAAAGCAGTTGCGTACCGAGCGTGCAGAGAATCGGCGTGAGCCTGAGCTTCGCGATCACCGCGCCGTTCAGCAGTCCGCCGATCGCGCCCACCATCACGACGATGCAGACGAATACCGCCGTATAGAGCGCGGGCGAATCGTCGGCGGAGACCATGTGCGGCAGCAGCATCGCCGCGACCATGCCGGAGAGATTCGCCAGTCCGACGCCCGACAGATCGATGCCGCCATTGCCCGACACCATCGACAACATGATGCCGAGCGCAAGCAGGCCGAGCTCGGGCAACTGGCCGCCCATCGACTGGAGATTGTCGATATCGAGGAACTGGCCGTGCGACATCCACGTCGCGACGATCACGACGAGCACGTTCACGCCGATCAGGAAATTGAACTGGCGATCAGCGAGCCACTTCGATCCTTTCATTGCGTGACGCTCCTTTCCGCGAGCACGGCGTTGATTTCGGCGAGACGCGGCATCGACGGCGCGGTGCCCGGGCGCGTCACCGAAAGGCTCGCGAGCGCGCAGCCGAAGCGCACCGCATCGAGCGGGCTTTCGCCGCGTGCGAGCGCGGCCGCGAAGCCGCCCGTGAAGCCATCGCCCGCGCCCGCGGTTTCGACGACGCGGCCGCAATCGAACGCAGGCACGAGCGTCGATTCATGCGCGCTGTGCAGGAGCGCGCCTGCTTCGCCCAGCGTGACGATCACGGCGCGCGCGCCTTTCTTCAGCAGCACGTCGGCGGCGCGGCGTGCATCGTCGATGTTGGCGATCGCCACGCCCGTCAGCGCCGTCGCTTCCGTTTCGTTCGGCGTGATGTAGTCGCACAGCGGATAGATATCGTCGGTGAGCGGCAGCGCGGGCGCGGGGTTGAAGACGGTCGTCACGCCGTGCTTGCGCGCGAGTTCCAGACCGCGACGCGCGGCCGGAATCGGTTGCTCAAGTTGCGTGACGAAGACGCCCGCGCGCGCGATGTCGTGCTCGATCGCGTCGACATCTTCGGGCACGAGCGTACCCGCCGCGCCCGCCGCGACGATGATCGCGTTGCCGCCGGTGTTCTCATCGACGTAGATATGCGCGGCGCCTGTCGCGACATCGTTCATCACGGTCGCGCGCGAGGTGATGCCTTCGGCGGCCCAGGTCGCCTGCGCGATCTCGCCGAACGCATCCGCGCCGATGCGCGTGCAGAAGATCACATCCGCGCCCGCGCGCGCGGCAGCCACGGCCTGATTCGATCCCTTGCCGCCCGGTCCCATCTTGAAGGCCGAACCCGCGACCGTTTCGCCGAGCAGCGGCATACGCTGCGCGCGAAACGCAAGGTCCGTCACGTAGATGCCGAGAATGACGACGCTCTTCATTGCGTGCCTCCGTGTGCAATCTCGGGAGCGTCCGGTGCGAGCATCACGCCCTTCTTGAAGATGAAGCAGCCGTAACCGCGCGCTTCGCCCGTCGCGATCACGCAATAGGCCTTTTTCGCGCGCTCGTAGAACGCGAAGCGCTCGACCGGCGCAAACGGCTGTTCGCGGCCTTCGGCATCGTCCACTTCGCGTTGCGCTTCGCGCTGCACGGCGGGCAAGCTCGTTGCATCGCCGACTATTTCCATGCGGCCGGCGGGATCGTCGACGAACGTATCGAGCGGCAGCACCGACAGCACCGCGCGCACCGCACGCGGCGCGCTCGCGCCGTCGATGCGCAGCACTTTGCCGAGCACGGTTTGCCGCGCGATGGAATCGGCGGGGAAATGAGCGTCGCAGATCACCACTTCGTCGCCGTGTCCCATCGCGGCGAGCGCGTACAGGATATCGGCGTTCAAGAGCGGATCGATGTTCTTCAGCACAGCGTCTCCTCCATGCATGAGCGTGTTCCGTTTCGGAATCTACGCTCGATCAAATCGGTAATCAGTCGCCGTACGGCACCCAGATGTTCTTCACCTGCACCGCCTGGCGAAGGAACGGCAGTCCTTCGCTCGCGGCATCGTGCCAGTCGAATACGCGGCCATGATCGACGAACGTGCGCTTCAGGTTGCCGACCGACTCGCGCTCCGCCATCGCCGAAAGCGCCGCGCCGTGGAAGCACCAGAGCGCATCGACGTCGTCGTGTTGCGCGAGCGTCTGAGCCAGCGATCGCGCATCGCCGGTGACGATGTTCAACGCTCCGCCCGGCACGTCCGATGTCTCGACGACCTGGTAGAAGTCCGTCGCCATCAGCGGGCACGTCTCGCTCGGCACGGCGACCACGCGATTGCCCAGCGCGAGCGCGGGCGCAACCAGCGACACGAAGCCGAGCAGCGGCGCTTCGTCCGGACACACGATGCCGATCACGCCGAGCGGCTCGTGCATCGCCAGTGCGACGCCATGCAGCGGCGGCGCATGCACGGCGCCATCGTACTTGTCGGCCCATGCGGCATACGTGAAGAAGCGCGCGATCGATGCATCGACTTCACGCTTTGCATCGCGCTCGCTCGAACCGGCGCGCGTGACGAGTTGCTTCGCGAATTCATCGGCGCGTGCGCTCAGATTCTCCGCGAGGTAGTACAGCACTTGCGCGCGGTTGTGCGCGCTCGCCGACGACCACTTCGTCATGCCACGCGCGGCGGTCACCGCGTTGCGAATGTCCTTGCGATTACCCTCGCCCACTTCACCGACGATCTCGCCAGCAGGCGAATGCACGAGCCGCGAGTAACCGCTGTCGGGCCGCGCCTGCTTGCCGCCGATGTAGAGCTTCGCCGTTCTATCGAGCGCGCTGACCTTGCCCGCATCGACGAGCGAATCGGGTTGCGCCTGCGACGGCTTCGTTGCGCCGCGAACCGGGAGCTTCGCCCATGCGCGCGGCTTCAGGTATTCGTAGATGCCCTCGCGTCCGCCTTCGCGGCCGAAGCCCGACTCGCGATAGCCGCCGAAGCCGACGGCCGCATCGAACAGATTGGTCGCATTGATCCATACGACGCCGCATTGCAGGCGCGGCGCGACATCGAGCGCACGGCTGATGTTCTCGCTCCACACGCTCGCAGCGAGCCCGTAGCGCGTGTTGTTCGCGAGCGCGACGGCTTCTTCCGGCGTGCGGAAGCTCATCGTCACGAGCACCGGCCCGAAGATTTCTTCTTGGGCGAGCGTCGATGCGGGCGCGACGTTGGTGACGAGCGTCGGCGGAAAGAACGCGCCGCCTTCGGGCAACGCGGCGCGCGGCGACTGATAGATTTCGCAGCCTTCGCTTTCGCCCCGCTCGACGAGCGCGCGAATGCGTTCGAGCTGCACCTCATCGACGACCGCGCTCATGTCGATGCCCTTATCGAGCGAGGTCCCGACACGCAACGTATCCATGCGGCGCTTCAGCTTTTCGACGAAGCGCGCTTCGATGCCTTCCTGCACCAGCAGGCGCGAGCCCGCGCAGCACACTTGTCCCTGATTGAACCAGATCGCATCGACGACGCCTTCCACGGCGCTGTCGAGATCGGCATCGTCGAACACGATGAACGGCGACTTGCCGCCGAGTTCGAGCGTGAGCGACTTGCCCGAGCCTGCCGTGCTTGCGCGAATCTGGCGGCCTACTTCGGTCGATCCGGTGAACGCGATCTTCGCGACGCGCTTGTGTTCGACGAGCGCCGCGCCTGTGCCGCCATCGCCCGTGACGACGTTGAGCACGCCCTTCGGCAGGCCCGCGCGATGCGCCAGTTCAGCGAACAGCAGCGCGGTCAGCGACGTGAACTCGGCGGGCTTCAACACGACTGTATTGCCGAGCGCGAGCGCCGGCGCGATCTTCCATGCGAGCATCAGCAGCGGAAAATTCCACGGCACGATCTGGCCGATCACGCCGAGCGGCGCCCAGTCCGCAAACTCCTTGTCCTGCAACTGCGCCCAGCCCGCGTGATGCAGAAAGTGCCTTGCCACAAGGGGTATATCGATATCGCGCGACTCGCGAATCGGCTTGCCGTTGTCGAGCGATTCGAGCACGGCGAACAGACGGCCATGCCGTTGCACCATGCGCGAGAGCGCGTACAGATGCCGTGCGCGCCCCGAGCTGCCGATGGCTTGCCAGCCTTCGAGCGCATCGTGCGCGGCTTGCACGGCGGCGTCGACATCGGCGCTTTCGCCCTGTGCGATCGACGCCAGCACGCGGCCCGTCGCGGGTTCGCGCGAATCGAATCGCGCGGCGGCGTCGCTGTCGCGCCATGCGCCATTGATGAAGTGACCGAAGCGCCCGGCATGCTGATCGAGCCATGCGCGCGCGGCGCGATCGTCTTCCGGTGCGGGTCCGTATTCCATCGAGGAGAAGTATTCGGCAACGCTCATGAGGCTATCTATTGAGGTCTGGTGAGTCAGGCGACGGGATGACGATTGAACGCCGAATAGCGTCCGCTCACGTGATGTTCGAGCTGGCGTTCGATATCCGCGAGCAGGCTCGATGCGCCGATGCGCAACAGATCCGGTTCGAGCCATTCGCGGCCGAGCTCTTCCTTCATGAGGATCTGATATTCGAGCACCGACTTCGCGGTGGACACGCCGCCCGCGGGCTTGAAGCCGATTGCGACGCCGGTGCGCGCGAGATACTCGCGGATCATGCGTACCATCACGAGCGACACGTCGAGCGTCGCGTTGACGCCTTCCTTGCCCGTCGATGTCTTGATGAAATCAGCGCCGGCCATCATGCAGATCATCGACGCCTTCGCGACGTTCGACAGCGTGCGGATGTCGCCGGTGGCGAGAATCGCCTTCACATGTGCATCGCCGCAAGCCGCGCGGAAATCGCGCATCTCGTCGTAGAGCGCCTGCCAGTTGCCTGTCAGCACATGCTCGCGCGTGACGACGATATCGATCTCGGACGCGCCGTCTTTCACCGACGCCTCGATCTCGCGCAGCTTCAGTTCATGCGGAATGAGGCCGGCAGGAAAGCCCGTCGATACGGCCGCGACCGGAATGCCGCTGCCTTCGAGCGCGTTCACTGCCGTTTTCACGTAGCGGTGATAGACACACACCGCGCCGGTTCTGATCGAGCCGGGCGCCATGCCGAGCGCGTCGAGCAGGTCGTCGCGCAACGGACGGCGTGCCTTCGCGCACAGGCGTTCGACGCGACCGTGGGTGTCGTCGCCGCTCAGCGTAGTGAGGTCGATACAGGTGATGGCCTTCAGCAGCCACGCCGCCTGCGCGTCTTTCTTGACGGCGCGGCGGGTGCCGAGCGTCGCTGTGCGGCGCGCCACGGCCGACTGATTCACGCGCAGCCCGTCGAGCCACGCGAGATCGAACGGCACGCCGGGATTGCGGGCGCTATGAGCCTGGGTCTTGCCAGGCCACGCGACGATGGACTTCGATGCAGTTTCCAGCATGAGATCGGGTATGCCGGCGTCTTGTGCGACGCACAACAGTTTTTGATAGATTGATCTCAGTTTATAACAGTCTTGTTAGGATCGTAACATAGGGAAAGTTCGGAGTCGCAGCCGCTCGTCAGGACGTCCAGCGGAACGAAGCTTGCTCATTTCTTACACTGCGCCGGGCTTCTGGTAAGTCTGTCGCAGCCTCGCCGCAAGCGTCGTGTACCGAGGAGCGCGCATGAACGCACCGTCCGCAGACCACGATCTCGTCGTGCTGGTCCATAGCGGCGGCCAGAAGGCCGCACGCGGGCAACACGAAATCGAAACGCAACGCGCGCTCGCCGGGCAACTCGCCGCGCTCATCGGCGTTCCGTTTGCCGGCGATATCGACGAGGCGCGGCGCTATCCGCATCGCTATCTCATTCCCGACGACACGCTTTTGCTCGACGACGCCCGTCGCATGGGCGTCATGTGCGAAGACGATCTGTTCGGCGGCGTCGTGCCCTATCCGTTCGTCGCGACGAAAGTGGTCGCGCATGGTTTGCCGCCCGGCGCGCGCGAAAAGCCCGCCGGATGGCCGGACGGCCTCGTCGATCGCATCGGGCATCTGGTGCTGCCGGGATACTCGGCGTTCGCGCGCGACGACGCGCACGCCGCCGGCGCGCTGCTGTGGAAAGACGGCGCGGTACGGCTCAAGCGTCCATCGGGGATCGGCGGAAGCGGACAGGCGGTGATCGCCGATGCGAATGAACTCGACGCTCAACTCGACGACATCGGCGACGATGCGCTTCGCACCGAAGGCATCGTGCTGGAGCGAGACTTGCGCGATATCGCGACGTACAGCGTGGGTTGGCTGCGCATCCGCGCGCACGAGGCGAGCTACTACGGTGTGCAGCACCTGACGCGCAACAACCACGGGCACGAGGTCTACGGCGGTTCCGATCTCGTCGTCGTGCGCGGCGGATTCGATGTGCTAGAACGATTGGACATGCCGGACGACGCACGTATGTCGATCCGGCTGGCGCGCGCGTTCGATGCCGCCATCCACGACGCGTTTCCGGATTTTTTCGCGTCGCGGCGCAATTACGACGTCGCCTGCGGCACGAATGATCAGGGCGAGCATGTCTGCGGCGTGCTGGAGCAATCGTGGCGGCCCGGCGGCGCGAGCGGCGCGGAACTCGGCGCATTGCGCGCGTTCGCGGACGATCCGGCGCTTGCGGTGGTGCGCGCATCGACTGTCGAAATCTATGGCGCCGATGCGGACGTGCCCGCCGACGCGTGCCTCTGCTATCGCGGCGTCGATCCGCACAGCGGGGCCATCACGAAGTTCTACACAGTCGAAAGGAGCGAATGAATGGCGGCAGACCGGCAGCAGATCCAGATTCCCGTCGAACGCGGTTATCTCGACGGCACCGTCGTCACGCCCAAAACGACTATTCCGGGCGTGCTCTTCGTGCATGGCTGGGGCGGCGATCAGGCGCAGTACATGGAACGGGCGCGCCAGGCCGCGGCGCTCGGCTGCGTATGCCTGACGTTCGATCTGACCGGCCATGCGCGCACCAGGGAAGAGCACGAAACCGTGACGCGCGAAACGAATCTCGGCGACGTGCTCGCGGCATATGACACGCTGGCCGCGCATCCGCTCGTCGATTCGACGTCGATCGCGGTGATCGGCAGCAGCTACGGCGGCTATCTCGCGTCGATCGTCACATCGATGCGTCAGGTGCGCTGGCTCGGCCTGCGCGTGCCGGCCCTTTATCTCGATGATGGCTGGAACATCCCGAAGCGCGCGCTGCACAAGGAGCATGATCTCGTCGCGTATCGCAGACGCATCGTGAGCGCGGGCGAGAACCGCGCGCTGCGTGCGGCGGCGGAGTTCGGCGGCGACGTGTTGCTGGTCGAGTCGCAGCACGATGAAATCGTGCCGCATACGGTGCTGGCCAGCTATCTTCAGGCGTTCCTGCGCGCGCATTCGCTGACGTATCGCGTAATCGACGGCGCGGATCATGGCTTGTCGGATGAAGGCAGTCAGCGCGCGTACACGGGGCTCGTCATCAACTGGCTGGCCGAGATGATCGGCGGAAGGCGCGCGGGCAGCCACGGCGAAAGTTAGCGACACGCAACACGCTCCCGGGACCACGCTTTGCTGTTGGATGGAACCCCCACCTGACAACGGAGCACATGATGCCTCGCCAAATCGTCACACAAACGAAGACCACTGCAGCGACGCAGGCCACGCAACATCAGGATGCCATACAAGTTCTGATGGACGATCATCGCGCCGTCAAAAAGCTGTTCGATGCGTTCGAGAAAGCGGACGACAATGATCTCGACGCGAAGACCACACTGGTTCGACGCGCCTGCGAAGAACTGACCGTCCACGCGATGATCGAGGAAGAACTGCTCTATCCCGCCGCGCAGGAAGCGCTGGACGAAGACGACCGTCCTGATGTGGAGGAAGCGTACGTCGAGCACTTTCTCGTGAAGGTGCTGATCGACAAGTTCACCACGCTGAGAGCGGGCGAAGCGGGCTTCGATGCGACCTTCAAGGTGATGAGCGAGATGGTGCGCCATCATATCGAGGAGGAAGAATCGGATCTGTTCCCGAAGCTGCGCAAGTCCGGCGCCGACCTGAATGGCCTTGGCAGCAAGCTGCTGCGACGCAAGGAAGAACTCGAGTCGAAGATCCCGAAAGATGCCGGCGACAACACGATGCACCTGCATTGACCTCAATTTACACGCACCGGAGCCGAGATATGAAAAACCCCTGGGTGAAGAAGAACCCGTTTATGAGCATGTGGCTTTCGGGAGCGAACGCGGTCATCGGTTCGGCGCGAGGCCGCGCGACCGCGCAAGCGAAGCGGCAGGTAGCGACTTTCTGGTCGGAGGCTCTCACGCCGAGCAAGCCGAAGAAGCGCCGTGCGCGGCGTTGAGCATGCCCTCATCCGCGCAATGCGTTGAAAAGATCGGCGAATGCACGGTGGGTCGACGCGCTCAGTCCCGCGCCGACCGCCGTCTGCACCGTGCGCCGCAGACCGAGGATGGTGACGCCGACCAGCGCCAGCGCAATCAGTTCGGCGTTCGGCGTGCGCAGGAACCACGGCGCGGATCGCGGCTTCGGTAACGCACGAGGCACGTACGCGACGCGCATCGGTTCATTCGCCACGTACGCGGCAAGTAGTTCCGTGCGCGATTCCGCCATGCGCGCGAGCACGGTCGCCTGAGCTTCGGCATGCTTCATTGCGCCACCTCTCTGATTGCTTCGACGTCGCGCCGCACCTGATCGCGCAACAATTGGAACGGCTCGGCAGGCTTTCGCGACATCATCACGATCACAGCGATGACCGCGACGGCGAGCCACGCGCCCGCGACGCACCATGCCGTCAACACGAGATGCGGCGTGCCGGCGGCAGTCACGATCACGGCGATCGAAACGAACGACAGCGTGAACAACGCACCGATGGTCAGCGCGACGAGCGCGACGATCTCGTGCAGCACGCGCTTTTTCGTCTCGGCGAGTTCGATGGGTATCAGCTCGCCATAGTCGACGAGACGTCCCGCGCAGAAATGGCCGATCCTGCGCCAGTTGGAGAGTGTTCTCTGAATTGTCATCGTGCTTCTCCGGCGAGGGATCGGTGCGGTGTGCACTGAGATGCAGCAGCGCGCATGCCAGCGGCGTGATGCTCAAAAAAAAACGCGCTCGCTTTGTGTGCGGCGCGTTTTTTCGCGAGGGAAGCGTGATTACTTGAGCTCGTCCGGGACCTTGCCGCCGTTTTCCGCAAGCTTCTGCATCACCTGCTTGTGAAGCCAGATGTTCATCGCGGCGGAATCTTCCGTGTTGCCGCTGTAGTGCAGTTCCGAAGCGAGCTCCTTGCGCGCGGACAGGCTGCTGTCGAGGCCAAGCAGCTTCATCAGATCGACAATGGACGTGCGCCAGTTGAGCTGTTCGCCGTGATTCGCCTGAAGTTGCGTCAGTACAGCTTCGACATCCACTTCCTGCTTCGGCGCGGCGGGTTGCGCGGGCGCTGGAGCAGTAGCCGGCGCAGCGGTCGCCGCCGGCTGGCCCGCGTTTGCGGCCGGCGCGGCGGGCGCACTGTCGTGGTGAAAGATTTTGTTCAGGATATTGGAAAAGATACTCATGGCGCCTCCTTTTGAAGTGGGCTCACATCGTACGCAAGCGCCATGCCGCCTCTATTTCTGCACGCCCGGTCGCAACGGCGCCGCATCGCGTGCCGTGCGGGGTGCCATGCGCGCCAGGAAGACCACGCCAGCGGCCAGCACCGACATCGCGGCGAGCCCCGTCAAACCGCCCTGAATCGACCCGGTCTTCTGTTCGAGAAAGCCGAAGGTCGCCGGCGCGACGAAGCCGCCGAGATTGCCGATCGAGTTGATAAGCGCGAGCACGGGCGCCGCGATGCGCGCATCGAGATAGCCTTGCGGAATCGGCCAGAACAGCGACGACGCCGCCTTGAAACCGATCGCCGCAAAGCAGATCGCGACGAACGAGAAGACCGGGCTGCCCAGCCCCGCCGCATACATGCCGGCCGCCGCGATCAGCAACACGCACGCAACCCACGCCTGCTGGAACTTGAAGCGCGCCGCGAGCGCCGCGAACAGATACATCGCGACGATGGAGATCAGCCACGGAATCGAGTTGAACAGCCCGACCTGGAAGTCGTTGAGATGCCCCATCTTGCGGATGATGCTCGGCAGCCAGAACGTCGCGCCGTAGATCGTCAGCGAGACCGAGAAATAGATCAGGCAGAAGATCAGGATTTGCGGATCGCGCAGCAGACTCCACGCCGACGGCTTCTTTACATGCACCGCATCGCGGCGGCGCTGTTCGTCCTCGATCTCGGCGACGACCGCTTCCTGCTCTTCACGCGTGAGCCATTTGGCATCGCGCGGCTTCGAATCGAGCCAGAACCACACGAAGCCGGCGAGCACCACCGACGCCATGCCTTCGATGATGAACATCCACTGCCAGCCATGCAGGCCCGCGCCCTGAATCAGCATCAGGCCGCCCGAGATCGGGCCGGAGAACACCGACGCGAGCGCCGAACCGCTCAGGAAAATGGCCATCGCCTTACCGCGTTGGTCGCGCGGCAGCCATTGCGTGAAATAGAACACGACGCCGGGAAAGAAGCCCGCTTCGGCTGCGCCGAGCAGAAGACGCATCGCATAGAACGAGGTTTCGCCCTGCACGAAGGCCATGCCGGTCGCGGCGAGCCCCCAGGTGATCATGATCCGCGTGAGCCACGCGCGCGCGCCGAAGCGCTGCATCAGCATGTTCGACGGCACTTCGAACACCGCATAGCTCACGAAGAAGAGACCCGCGCCGAGCCCATAGGCCGCGGCGCCGATGCCGAGATCCGCGCTCAGATGCTGACGCACGAACCCGATATTCACCCGGTCGATGTAATTGACGATGAACATCACGACGAACAGCGGCAGCACGTGCCACTTGATCTTGTGAACGGCGCTCGACAGCGCGCTGGAATTACTACTCATGAGCTTGTCTCCTGGAATGCGCGTGTACTTGTTCTATTGCTCAGAAGCGCGGGTTCTTGCCGGTGAAGTCCGGCTGATACTTGCGCATCTGCGTGAGATCGTCGCGATTGCGCACGCCGCACGTCAGGTATTGCTCGTGCAATTCGGCGAGCTTCTCGCGATCGAGCTCGACGCCCAGGCCCGGCGTCGTCGGCACGCGCACCGAGCCGTTGTCGAACACGACGCGGCCGCCCTTGATGACTTCCTCTTCCTGCCACGGATAGTGCGTGTCGCACGCATACGTGAGGTTCGGCACGCTGGCCGCGACATGCGTCATCGCCATCAAGCTGATGCCGAGATGCGAGTTCGAGTGCATCGACATGCCGAAGCCCCACAGCTTCGCCATGCGCGCGAGCGTCTGCGTCGCGCGCAGGCCGCCCCAGTAGTGGTGATCGGACAGCAGCACCTTGATCGAGCCCATGTTGCAGCCGCGCCGGAAGTCGTCCATCGTGGTGATGACCATGTTGGTCGCGAGCGGCAGCTTCGTGTGCTTCTGCAGTTCGGCCATGCCTTCGAGGCCGGGGCACGGGTCTTCGTAGTATTCGAGGATTTCGTCGAGCGCGGGCGCGGCCTTGATGCTCGTCTCCAGCGTCCAGTTCGCATTCGGATCGAGACGCAGCGGCATGCCCGGAAATGCCTTCGCCAGCGCCTGCATGCAGGCGATTTCATGCGCGGGCTCGAACACGCCGCCCTTCAGCTTGATGCTCTGGAAACCGTACAGGTCGATCATGCGCTGTGCCTGCGCGACGATCTGCTCCGGGCTGATGCCCTCGCCCCACGCATCGGGCGCATACGGCTTGTCGATGTGCTCCGCGTACTTGAAGAACAGATACGCGCTGTACGGCACCGCGTCGCGGACCTTGCCGCCGAGCAGATCGACGACCGGCGCGCCGATAATCTGCCCTTGCAGATCGAGCATCGCCACTTCGAGCGTGCTGATGACCTTCGGCGCATTCTTCGCGGCGTGCGAGCCGGGCGCGAGTTCGAATTCGACCGCGCCGGGCGTCGCCTTGATCGTCGCACGCACGCGCTCTTCCATCTGGTTCAGATCGAACGGCGACAGGCCGATCACGAGGTCCTTCGCCTGATCGAGCACGCGCAGCATCGGCTCGTCGCCGTAAGTTTCGGAGATGCCGACACGGCCGTCGCTCGTCTCCAGTTCCACGATGGCGCGCAACGCCCACGGTTCGTGAATGCCCGCGGCGTTCAGCAACGGACCGTCGCGAAAGGCGATCGGCGTGATTCGGACCTGCGTGATGGAAATCTGGCGGGGCATGTCGGCGTCCGGAAGTAGCGAGAGAGTAGCCGAATGGTAAAGCACTAATGTATTAGTGTGTCAGTCGGGTATACGCCAACGCGTCTATGGGCACGACATCGTTCCATTTCAAGCCGGAGCGCGGCTATAGTACTAATGTTTCAGTCGTCCTTCCGTCCGCGCATACCATGAAAAACGCCGCTTCCGCCTCGATTCATCGCCTCGACCGCTCCCGTCATGCCGCGCCGCAAGTATTCGAACGGCTGCGCGACATGATTCTGTCGCTGGAACTGGCGCCCGGCACGGTGTTGTCGCGCACCGAACTCGCGACGCGCTACGGCCTCAGCCAGACGCCCGTGCGTGACGCGCTGATGAAGCTCGGCGAGGAAGGTCTGGTCGATATCTTTCCGCAGCACGCGACGGTCGTGAGCCAGATCAACGTGGCATCGGCGTTGCAGGCGCATTTTCTGAGGCGGTCGATCGAACTGGAAGTCGTGCGGACGCTGGCGCGGGAACACAAGGCGTCGCTGATCGCGCGGCTGCGCGCGACGATCGCCGAGCAGGTGGAGTGGCTGGAGCCACAGGACGTCGAGCAGTTTTCAGCGCTCGATCAGTCTTTTCACCGGCAGATGTATGAGGCGGCAGGCGTGCCGCAGCTTTGGGATCTGGTGCGCAGGCTGAGCGGTCACATCGACCGGTTGCGTCGGTTGCATTTGCCGGTGGACGGCAAGACGATGGCTGTGGTGCGCGATCACGGCGAAATCGTCGATGCCATCGAAAAGGGCGATGCCGATGCCGCCGATGCCGCCTTACGAAAGCATCTGTCGGGCACGCTCAGTCAGGTGGACGAGATTCGCACTCGTCACCCAAATTTTGTGACGGATCATTGAGCGTGCGCTCGCCGTTCAGACGCCGTACGCACTCAACCGAGCCGCATACCATCGCGAGAACTGCTCGACATAACTCTCGGTAAAAGGCGAAAACACCCCCGGCCGGTAGGCCGGATCCTGCGTCCCTTCATGCGTGATCTCAACGAGATGCTTGTCCTGCGCATTCGTCGCGACCCACACTTCGGTCAGGTCCTGAATCTGATAATCGACGCCTTCAACCGCATCCGCATGCACGAGCCATTTCGACCGCACGAGCGTTTTATCCGGCGCGAGCGGAATGATGTACGACACCACGGCGTGATCGCTCATCACGTGCGTCCATGAGTTGTGCGTCCACAGATGCGTGTCGCCGAGATCGCGCCGCTGCAGGTTGCCAAGCAGCTTCTGGCTCGCGGCCTTCGTGCTGATGGTCTGCGATTCTCCGTGCCCCGCGATGACGAGTTGCTGCGTCCTGAACTGCGTGACCGCATCCTCGCCCAGCCATTCGACCGTCGCGCTCGTGAAGCCATCACGCTCCCAGCTCGCCTGGCACGCCGCGTTGCGTTCCTTGTACGCCGCGATTTCGCGAAGCGCTTCATCGGTGAGATTCTCGGGACAGAAACCGAAATCCTCCGGCAGAAACGAGGCGGTCAGTTCCGGATGCGTCGCCGCACAGTGATAGCACTCGCGATTGTTCTCGATCACGAGCTTCCAGTTGCCGTTCTCGATGATCTCCGATTCGAACGCGATCTTCGTATTGCGCAGATCGTAAGGCGCGAAACGCGGCGCCATCGTCGCTTCGAGTTTTGAAATGTCGGCGGGCGGCTCGTCGGCGAGACATACGAAAACATGCGTGCCGACGATGCGCGTATGCACCGGAATCAGGCTGCGGCAGCCCGGATCGAAATCGCGGCCCATGTGCGCGGCGTGCCGCAGGCTGCCGTCGAGATCGTAAGTCCACTGGTGATACGGACACACCAGCATGCCGACGGTCGACTTGCCCGGCTCCTTCAGACGCGCGCCGCGATGGCGGCAGACATTGCGATAGGTGCGGATGTTTTCATCGTCGTCGCGAACCATGATGATCGAGGCGCGGCCGATGTCGACGGTGGACACATCGCCCGGCTCGGGCACGTCCGCCGTCACGCCGACCAGAATCCAGTGCTTCTGGAAAAAGATCTCGACATCTTTCTCGAACACGTCCTGCCGCCCGAACAGCTCGCCCGGCATGCCGTGTCCGGGCTCGCGGCTGCGGATCAGTTCGCCATGGGTTCTGATTTGCACTTCGGACATCGTCGCTCTCCAACGTTCATGGGATCGGGACTCCGAGCGGTCCCGCGATATCCTGAGTATTGGAGCGCGGAAAAATAGCGTCAACGCGCTTTATTTTCTGTCTGGGATAACTTTGGATTATGCGAAGTCAAAATACATTTTCGCTATATAAATCAGATGCTTGAGTTAGATTTAGGTCGCCGTCGAACATCAAAAATCGTCGATGGTTTTTTCCGTCTGCATTCAGGCGATCGACACAGATCGCCGCGGGAATCGCAGGCGCATCGTCGGCTTCTCGATCACGAACCACGACAACAACGTGAACGCGAGCGACACCGCGAACGTCGCGCTGATCATAACGGGCTTCGGAAATGCGAAGCTGCCGAAGAACCCGAGGATTGGATCGTGCCCGCCGTAGAGCATCACGTGAATGACCGGGTAGTGCCACAGATAGAAGCCGTACGAGACGCGGCCCAGCATGGCCAGCGGCCACACGTCGAGCACGCGCACGAGGACGGAAGTCTGCGCGGTGACGACGCGGGCAATCACGACCACGGCAGCGATCGACGTCGGGACATACCCGATCGGACGTACAGCGAAGTGCACCATCTTCAGATCGAACAGGGTTACGCCGAGATACACGGCGCCGAGCGGCCACAGATAGCCGATGCGACGGATGTGCTCGCGGTTCAGCGAGGAGAGGATTGCCCCGTAGATCAGCCCGTCGCTGTGAGTGTCGAAGCCGCAGTAGATCCGCGCGAGCGGCGTGTGATGGAAAGCGAGCCACTCGCGCCACGCGAAGATGACGACGGCGAGCGCCACCATGCCGGCGAGCGAACGGCGATACCCCAGGCGCAGGAGCACGAGCAGCAGGCACGGCCAGAGCAGATAGAACTGCTCCTCGATGGCGAGTGACCAGGTGTGCCCGGTGAGGACGGCGTCGTAACCTTGGAACGCCCTCACCCAATTCATCACATAGAACAGCGCGGGGAAGACTTCGAGCGAGCCGCGCAGCGCAGGCTCATAGAAGAATGTGTAGACAGCGACGGCCGCGAGCACGCCGAAGAGCGCCGGATAGAGACGCCGGGCGCGTCGCCAATAGAAGCCGCGGAAGCTGATCTGTCCGTCGCGCGCGTGCTCCGCGCTTAGAAGGCGGGTAATCAGAAACCCGCTCAGCACGAAGAACACATCGACGCCGATAAAGCCGCCTTCGATTCCAGCGAGGCCGGTGTGTGAAAGAAATACCGCCAGAACGGACAGTGCTCGCAGTCCATCGAGACCGTCGATCCAGCCTTTATTCGCTTCTTTCATCGCCTCGGACGCCGGTCAGGGCCGGCGGCTATAATTTAGTCCGCGCGATTGTAACAGCCTGAAAGAAACCGGAATAAGTGCCCTATCGATCGGACCCGGAGTTGAACCGGCGTTGTCGTTGAACACGCCCTTACCGGACGCGCATTTCCGGAATGTATTGCGTTACTGTGGATCATGCGTGCGCGTCCTCGCGCAGCCAGTTGATCAGCCCATCGATCGCGGGTGTGATCGTGCGGCCGTGCGGCACCACGACGAAGTAGCATTCCGTCGGCCGGAACGCCGCGACGGGCAGTCTGACGAGCTCGCCACTCTCGACGAGATCGTGTACCAGCCGCCCCCAGCCGAGCGCGACGCCCTGGCCGTAGCGCGCGGCCTGGATCGCATCGGTGTAGAGGCTGCAACGAAGCGCGAAATTCAGCCGCATCGGCCTGAAGCCGACCGCGTGAAACCACTCTTCCCAGCCCATCCAGCCTTCGGTCGTCGAATCCGATTCGACGAGCACGGCGCCCGCGAGCTCTTCCAGCGACGCCGGCGCGGGCTGCGCCTGCAACCATGTGGGCGAGCAGACCGGGAACACTTCCTCGTCGAACAGCAAGGTGGCGGTGCCGTCCGGCCATATGCCGTTGCCGAAGCGCACCGCGACGTCGATCTCCTTGTGCCGCAAGTCCGCCGTGAACATCTGCGTGGACAGGCGCAGTTGCAGATCGGGCTGCACCGCCTTAAGTGAAGCCAGGCGTGGCAGCAGACGAAAATGCGAGAACGCGGAGGTTGCCGCGAGCACGAGTTCCTGCTGCACGGGGCCGCGCGCGAGGCGGTCGAACACGCTCGCGATCTTCTGCATCGACTCCGCGACGACCCGGTACAGCGCCTCGCCTTCATCGGTCAGCTCGATTGCGCGATGCAGACGGCGAAAGAGTCGCGTGCCCAGCGTCTCTTCTAGGAAGCGCACCTGACGGCTCACCGCCGCCTGCGTGACGCCCAGTTCATGCGCGGCGAGCGTGAAGCTGCCGAGCCGCGCGACGGCCTCGAACTCGACCAGCGCCGTCACCGACGGAATCAGCCGCCGATACCCCTTCGTTTTCTCGATGGCCGGTTTCATGCGGCGCTCACTGCATCGCCTTCGCTTCGGCTGCTGGCCATCCCTGCATCATCGTCGCGATTTCCTCGTCGAGCCATTGACGAAACTGAAGATATTCCGGCCGCGCCTTCGCATTGCGATGCGTAATCACATAGTGATGTCGATCGTGAAACACGAGCGCGTCGTCGACGGGACGGACCAGCTTCTTCTGCTCCACCTGACGATGCACCAGATGATGCCAGCCGAGCAAGGTGCCCTCGCCCGCTTCGGCCTGCGCGACCAGCAGCCGATAGTCGTTGCTCTCCAGATCGTCGTGCTGGTCGAGGCGCTCGGAACCGTCGCCTTGCTGATACCAGTTCTTCCACACGCGCCAGTCGACGTGCTCGCACACCTGCGCGCGCCCGAGCAGCGACAGGCTCAACGTGGGATGCGCGAGCAGATCGAGCGGCTTGAGCGTACGCCCATGAAAATAGCGCTCGTGAAACGGCACGCTGCACACCGGATAGACGATGTCGTGAAAGAGCGGCTCGACTTCGTATTCCGCCTCGCGCGGCGGGTTCTTCGTGATGATGACATCGGGCTCCATGAGATCGTCGAGTTCCATGAAGTGCTCGGTGACCATCACGTGCAGGCGGATGTTCGGAAAGCGTTGGCGAAACGCGGGCAAGCGGAACGACAGCCACAGCGCCGAAAACGTATGGGAGATGCAGAGCGTCAGCGCATGGCGATCGACTCGCCGCACCGCCTGCGCCGCCTCCGCGATATTCATGATCGACAGATACGACGCGTTGTAGAGAATGCGGCCCGCGTCGGTCAGCGCGATGTGCCGGCCCGTGCGCTCGAACAGCGCGACTTCGAGCGTATCTTCGAGCTCCTTGATCTGCCGGCTCACCGCCGCCTGCGTGACGCACAGCACTTCCGCGGCCTGCGTGAAGCTTTCGTAGCGCGCGGCGGTGACGAAGCACCGGAGCGCGCGCAACGATGGCATCTGGGCGAGAAGCCTGTCCGCGAACTGCTGTTTCTTCTGCATGTGCATCACCTTCCAGGGCTCGCGATTATCGCTTGTTCTTCGTATCTTGCGCGTTCACTCGCGCCCTTGCACGCGGCGCATGATCGAGTCGAGCGCCTGCGCGTAGTGCGCGTACGTGCCCCGCGCCGACAGCTCGCGGTTGAGCTGTTCGTTGAGACCGCCGGGCGTGCTCACCTGCCCGATCATCGCGGAAAATGGCTCCGTGCCCGAGGCTGCTTCATGAGCGAGGCCCACATGATAGCCCGACAAAAACGACCGGGCCGACGCGTACGGCATGCCTTGCCGCACGAGCCACGATGCCTGCTCCTCCAGCAGCGCGAAGAAGGCCGCCATCGTCGCGGTCGCGGCGGACAAGGCGTTGAACTGATGTTCGTCGTCGACTTCGACCGCTTCGCCGAGCGGCGCGAACAACGCTCGCGCGATGTCGTCGCGCGGGCAGATCGCGGTACTGCCCTTGCCCGCCGCCACCGCGGGCAAGGGGATTGCGCGCACGACCTTTTCCGGGCCGCGCACGAATGCCCGCACCTGATCGAGCGACTTGCCCGCGAGGAAGCTGATGATGTGATGCCGCGCATCGAAGGCAAGTTCGCTCAATACATCCGATGCGATCTGCGGCAGGACCGCGAGACACACCACATCCGATGAATCGAGCACGTCTTGATTGCTTGCGCAAACCTCGATGCGCGGGTCCAGCTTCGCGAGCCGCGCGGCGGTGTTCGCGTTGCGCGGCGACAGCGCGACGTGCTCGAAAGCAACGTCGCAGCGGATCATGCCGGTCACGACCGCCTCCGTGATCGCGCCGGTACCGATGAAGCCTATACGCATGGTGCCTCGTCCAGTGTTCAGTCGAGCTTCAGCCAGGTGGTCTTCAGCTCGCAGTATTGATCGTGCGCGTAGACCGACTTGTCGCGTCCGCCGAAGCCGGACTGCTTGAAGCCGCCGAAAGGCGTCGAAAGGTCGCCCTCGCCGAAGCAGTTCACCGTCACGGTGCCCGCGCGGATGCGCGCCGCGATCTTGTGCGCCTGATTCACGTTATCGGTCCACAGCGATGCCGCGAGTCCGTAGCACGTATCGTTGGCGATTCGCACGGCCTCGTCGACGTCAGCATATTCGATAAAGCACACGACGGGGCCGAAGACCTCGTCGCGCGCGATGCTCATCTCCGGCGTGACATTGTCGAAGATGGTCGGCTCGACGAACCAGCCGCCCGTTTCCGTGAGCGTCGCATTGCCGCCGCAGACGACCCGCGCGCCTTCCGCCTTAGCCTTCTCGATATGACCGAGCACCTTGCGGTAATGCGCTTCCTCGATGAGCGAGCCGAGCTTGACATCGGGATCGAGCGGATCGCCGGTTTTCCAGCCTTCGAGCACGGCCAGCATCTTCTTCAGCAGTTCATCCTTGTGGCTCGCATGCACCAGGATGCGCGAGCCCGCGCTGCAGTTCTCGCCCATGTTCCAGAACGCGGCGGCGACGGCCTGTTCGGCGACGGCATCGAGGTTGGCGACGTCGGGCAGCACGACCTGCGGATTCTTGCCGCCGCATTCGAGCACGACGCGCTTCAAGTTGGTATCGGCGGAATAGTGCAGGAAACGCTTGCCGGTTTCGGTCGACCCCGTGAACGCGACGAGATCGACATCCGCATGCGTGCCGAGCGCCTGCCCCGCGCTCTCGCCGAAGCCGGTCACGACGCTGAACACGCCGGGCGGCACGCCCGCTTCAATCGCGAGATCGGCGATGCGCAACGTCGACAGCGACGTCTGCTCCGCCGGCTTGACGATCACGCTATTGCCCACCGACAGCGCCGGTCCGATCTTCCACGCCAGCATCAGCGCCGGGAAATTCCACGGCAGCACCGCGCCGACGACGCCGATCGGCTCGCGCGTGATCATGCTCACGACGCTCGAACCCGAGGGCGAGAGCGCGTCGTAACGCTTGTCCGTGACCTCGGCGTGCCAGCGGATGCACGCCGCCGATTCGGGGATATCGAGTCCCATGCATTCGCTGATCGGCTTGCCTGCTTCGAGCGCTTCGAGCAGCGCGAGTTCGTCCGCATTGTCGTCGATGAGTTGCGCGAGGCGCAGCAGGACCGCCTTGCGCTGCGACGGCGCGGCCTTCGACCACACGCCCGATTCGAACGCGTCGCGCGCGGCGACGACTGCGCGGTCGATGTCCTTGGCGTCGCACTTCGCGATTTCCGCGAGCACCTTGCCGGTCGACGGATTGCGCGTGCCGAACGTCTCGTTCGAAGCCGCGTTGCAGCGTTGCCCCGCGATGAAGGCGCGGCCGTCCAGCGACAGGTTGTCCGCCATGCGTTGCCATTCCTGATGCGTCGTCATGTTATGTCCTCACAGATTCAAAGTTCGGCGCCCGCCGAGAATTCCTTCACCCAGATCGCCGCGGATACCGCGACGTCCGCGATCGGCCGGATCGGCAGCGAGCGCGGATGCGGCTGTTGCAGGAGTTGATTGATCAGATCGTTCGATTGCCCGAGCGCGTGTTCGGCGATCAGCTTGCCCGCCGCCGAGCCGCGGCTCAGGCCCAGTCCGTTGCAGCCGACCGCCTCGTACACGCCGTCGTCGCGTTGCCCGAAGAGCGCGCCATTGTTCGCCGACAGGCACAGCGCGCCGCCCCACGTGTATTGCAATTCGACATCCTTCAACATCTGAAAGCGGCGATCGAACGAGCGCTGATGCAGGTGCTTCGCTTTGGCGAGATCGCCTTCCGATACCGAGAGGTTCGGCCGGAACGCGAAATGGTTGCGCACGCAAATCCGGTTCGTCGCGAGACGGCGCACGGTGGTGCCCATCGGGTCGGCGGGAATTAGCGCCCACGAGTTCGTGCCGCCGAGTCGCGCGATTTCTTCATCGCTCATCACGCGCGACATCGACGCGAAGGTATAGACCGGCAGCAGGCCGTTCGGATGGCCGCCGAAGGTCGCCGCATACGCGTTGGTGCACAGCACGACGCGCTTCGCTTCGATCCTGCCGTTCGCGAAGCTCAAGAGCTTCATCTGGCCGCGCGTTTCCATGCCCTTCACCGCGCTCATTTCGAACACGGTCACGTTCGACGGCTGCGTGGCCGCGAGACCGCGCATGAGCGCCGCCGGCTGGACCGTGCTGCATCCCGGCGTGAAAAGTGCGCTCTGGTAGAAGCGCGTGCCCGTCACTTTCGCGATCGCGTTTTCGTCGAGCCATTCGCAGGCTTCGCCGATGCGCGCGAGTCCGTCCGCGAAGTGAGTCAGCGCCGCGTGTCCCTTCTTGTTCACCGACGCGTGATACTTCCCGTCGTCGCGCCAGTCGCAATCGATGCCATGCACCTTGACGGTGCTGCGCACATAGTCGATGCCATGCCGTTGCAGCCGCACGTCGGCCTTGTCGGCCTCGACGCTGCGCGAATAACTCTCGCTGCTGATGTCATGCGGCAAGTCCACGAAAAAGCCGGAGTTGCGGCCCGCCGTCGAGCGTCCGATGCGATCGGCCTCGACGAGCGCGATCGATGCATCGGGCGCAAGCTCCGCGAGCCGCCGCGCCGCGCACAAACCCGTGATGCCGCCGCCGACCACCACGAAGTCGAAGCGCTGCTCACCCGTCACGCCCTTCGCGGGCGCGGCGGGCGGCAGGCTTTCCCACCAGCCATTGACGCCATCGGGTGCGGGAAACCGCACGAAGTCCAGTTTCGAGGCCATGCAGGTTTTACTGAGCGTTGCGCAGCAGGGGTTGAACGATCTTCGCGAAAGCGCTGCGCTCGCCGTCGTTGAGCGTGCCGAGCGGCGCGCGCGCGTTGCCCACGCGCGTGCCGGCGAGTTCGCATCCGTAACGCACGTACTGGATGAATTTGCCGCTGCGCTCCAGCAGTTCGAGCACCGGCAGGAGCTGCGTCATCAGCTTGCGGCCCGTGACGAAGTCGCCGCGTTTCACACAGGCTTCGAGCAGATCGGTATGCGCTTCGGGCAGGAAGTTCGACGCGCCCGCGACCCAGCTTCGCACGCCCCATGCGAAGAATTCGAGCGCCTGATCGTCCATGCCGCAGCTCAACAAGAAGCGGTCCGGCAGATGCGTCGCGAGATGATGCAGATGCGCGATGTCGCCCGTGCTCTCTTTCATCGCCGCGAAGTTGGGGCGTTCGAGCAGCTTGTCGAGCACTTCATCGCCGATCGCCGTGCCGGTGCGCGCCGGGAAGTTGTAGAGCATGACCGGCATGTCGAGCGCGTCATCGACCTTCAAGAGATGGTCGAGCAGTTCGTCCTGCGTCGGCTGCACGTAGTAAGGCGCGGCGACCAGCAACGCGTTATAACCCGCGCGCTTCGCTTCCTGACCCAGAAGCAGCACTTCCTTCGTCGTGGTCGCGTTGATGCCTGCCGTGAGATACGTCTTGCCGCCGACCGCGGACGCCACCGTGTCGAACGTCTTCACGCGCTCTTCGAAGCTGAGCGCGTAGTATTCGCCGGTGGTGCCGCCCACGCCCAGGCCCGAGACGCGGCCGACGAGACTGGCGGCGTGCTTGCCGAGCAGGTCGTGATCGATTTCGCCGTCGGCCTTGAACGGGGTGACGAGCGGAGTATGTACGCCTTCGAAGCTCATGTCAGTCTCTCTAATGAATGGATCGTGTGTGATCGTGCGGGACGCGCGTCAGATGAGTGCTTCCGCATGTGAATAGATCGGGAAGGTGTTGCAGAGATCGCGCACGCGGGCGCGCACCGCGCGCTCCACGTGCACGTCGCCATTCGGTTCGCGTTCGAGCGCGGCCAGGACGTCGAGAATCATTTCGCCGACCTGTTCGAACTGCGCGGCACCGAAGCCGCGCGTGGTCGCGGCAGGCGTGCCGAGACGGATGCCCGAGGTCACCATCGGGCTTTCGGTATCGAAAGGAATGCCGTTCTTGTTGCATGTGATGCCCGCGCGTTCCAGCGCCTTCTCTGCCTGCGTGCCGGTGAGACGCTTGCCGCGCAGATCGACGAGCAGCAGATGGTTGTCCGTGCCGCCCGTCACGAGGCTCAGGCCGCCGGCTTGCAGCACCTTGCCCAAGGCCTGCGCGTTGCGCAGCACGCGATCGATATACGCGCTGAACTCGGGCCGCAACGCTTCGCCGAACGCGACCGCCTTGCCGGCGATCACATGCATGAGCGGACCGCATTGCAGGCCCGGGAATACCGCCGAGTCGATCTTTCTGGCGATCTCGCCGTTGTTGGTGAGGATGAAGCCGCCGCGCGGGCCGCGCAGCGTCTTGTGCGTCGTGGACGTGACGACGTCGGCGAACGGCACTGGATTCTGATGCCGCCCCGTCGCGACGATGCCCGCGATATGCGCCATGTCCACCATCAACAGCGCGCCGACGCTGTCCGCGATCTCGCGGAACGCCGCGAAATCGAGCGCGCGCGGATACGCCGAATATCCGGCGATGATCAGCTTCGGGCGATGCTGCTCCGCGAGCCGCCGGACTTCGTCGTAATCGATGCGCAGCGTGTCCGGGTTCACGCCGTACTGCACCGCGTTGAACCATTTGCCCGACAGCGCCGGACGCGCGCCGTGCGTGAGATGGCCGCCCGCATCGAGCGACATGCCCATCACGGTGTCGCCGGGCCTGAGCAGCGCCAGCATCACCGCGCCGTTCGCCTGCGCACCCGAATGCGGCTGCACGTTGGCGAACCCGGCGTCGAACAGCGCCTTCACGCGGTCGATCGCCAGCGCCTCGATGCGATCGACATGTTCGCAGCCGCCGTAGTAACGCTTCGACGGATAGCCTTCGGCGTACTTGTTCGTCAGCACGGTGCCCTGCGCTTCCATCACCGCCGACGACACGATATTTTCGGATGCAATCAGTTCGATCTGCGTTTGCTGACGGCGCAACTCCAACGCGATCTCCGATGCGATCACGGGATCGTGGCTCTGCAGGCTCTCGCCAAAGAAGCGCGAATACTCGTTCACGGGAAATACTCCGAAGGTGTCGTGCACTACAGCCTTACTGTTCGAGCCACGCCTTGACCTTGTCCGGATGCGCGTCGACGAACTTCTTCGCGGCCGTGGCGTAGTCGTTGGTCGAATTGCCTTCGAACTCGATAGCCTCGACATCCGCGAGCGTCAGCTTGAGATGCTTGAAGAAGACATCCGCGCGCGGGAACTTCTTCGCGAACTGTTTCGATGCGAACGCGTGAACCTGCTCTTCGCCGCCGAGCGTGCCCTTCGGGTCCTTCAGATAGCGCATCTGCCACTTCTGGAACAGCCAGTGCGGGCTCCATACCGTCGCGACGATCCACTGCTTCGAACCATACGCGCGCTGAACCGACGCGAGCATGCCGGCCTCGCTCGACGATTGCAGCTTGTAGCCCGACAGGTCGTAGGCCTTGATGGTCTTCTCCGACGCCTGCATGAGACCGCCGCCCGGCTCGATGCCCTGGATCACGCCGTTGAGCTGCTTCTGCACTTCGGGTTTCTTCAGGTCTTCGATCGACGAAAGCTGCGATTCGGGCACATACGCGGGCACGGCCCAGCCGTTCTTGCCGCCCGTGTAGATGATGCCGACGTCGTCGAGCGTGTCCTTGTAGCGCGCGACATACTGACCGTGCGTCACCGGCAGCCAGCCGCCGACCATGATGTCCAGATCGCCGCGCGACACGCCCTGATACTGGATGCCGATGTCCGCCTGAACGAACTGCACCGGCTGCTGAAGCTTGGTTTCGAGCACGTACTTCGCGACATTGGCGACCGCGAGCACATCGGCCCAGTTCGTGACCGCGATCTTGAGCGGCTCGGCGGACATCGCCGGACTCGCGCCGACCCCGAACGCCACGATGGCCGGCGTCACTATCTTGACTATCAATGATTTGATGAAGCTGTTTTTCATTTCGGACTCCGTATCTGACGATTCAGTATTGGGTGGTTTCGGGGATGTTTCTGTATCAGGTTTGCGCGGCCTTGCCCGGCGCGGCCGGCTTGACCGGCGTGGACACGACCTTCTTCTTTGCCTTCTTCGACTTCACGCCGAAACTCTCCGTCAGGCGATCGAGGATGATCGCGAGCAGCACCACGCCGAGTCCGCCTTCGAAACCGATGCCGATATCGAGCCGCTGAATGCCGCTCAACACGTATTCGCCGAGCCCGCCCGCGCCGATCATCGAAGCGACCACCACCATCGACAGCGCCATCATGATGGTCTGGTTCACGCCTGCCATGATCGAAGGCAATGCATTGGGCAGTTGAATCTTCCAGAGCAGTTGCGCATCCGTGCTGCCGAACGAGCGGCCCGCTTCGAGCAATTCCTCACGCACCTGGCGGATGCCGAGCGTCGTCAGGCGCACTACCGGCGGCATCGCGAACACGATCGTGGCGATCACCGCGGGCACGCGGCCCAGACCGAACAGAATGACCGCCGGAATCAGATATACGAAGGCGGGCATGGTCTGCATGAAGTCGAGCAGCGAGCGCAGCACCACTTCCACACGCCGGTTGCGCGCGCCCCAGATGCCGAGCGGCACGCCGATCACGAGACTGAAGAAGGTCGCCGCGACGACCAGCGCGAGTGTCGAAACCGTCTGCGCCCACAGGCCCATGTAGTTGATCACCCAGAGCGCCGCGCCGACGAACACCGCGAACACCACACCCTTTCTCCACAGCGCGAGCGCCATCAGAAGCACGAGCATCACGATGAACGGCACCGCGCCCAGGCCGTCTTCGAGCACCTTGATGACCGCGCCGAGCGCGGCCGAGAATGCGTCGAAACCGCCGCGAAAATGCGAGAAAAGAAAGTTGACCGCGTCTTCCGCGAACTTTCCAAAGATCGATGAATTCATGCTGCTCTCCGCTCCATGACCTGCTTGAGAATCGTGCGGCAGGACACCACACCCGCGAGTCTGCCTTGCTCATCCGTGACCGGGACGTCGTGCTCCTGACCGAGTGCGATCGCCGCAAGCTGATGCAGATCGGCCGTGAGCGGAACCGCCGCGACGTCGCGCAGAAGCGCGTCGCTGATCGGCCGGGTTCCGCTCTTGTGCAGCGATGCGGGCGTCACGCAGCCCTGATAACGGCCCGCTTCATCGCAGACGTAGCCGCATTCGGCGCCGCTGTCGATCAGGCTGTTCAGATAGCGCTCGGACGGCGCGCTGGTGTTGCACGCGATGAGACCGCGTTCCACCTTCGTCATCAGGCTCGATGCTTCGAGGAAGCGCGAGACATCGACATTGCGGAAGAAGTCGCGCACGTAGTCATCGGCGGGAGACTGGATGAGTTCGGCGGGCGTGCCGACCTGAATCAGGCGGCCGTCCTTCATGATGCCGATGCGCCCGCCGATCTTCACCGCTTCCTCGATATCGTGCGAAATGAAAACGATCGTGCGCTGCTCTTCCTTCTGCAGCCGCAGCAATTCGTTCTGCATCTCGAAGCGGATCAGCGGATCGAGCGCGGAGAACGCTTCGTCCATCAACAGCACCGAGGGATTGACCGCCAGCGCGCGAGCCAAGCCCACGCGCTGCTGCATGCCGCCCGACAGTTCGCTCGGCAGCAGCTTCTCGTACGATGCGAGGCCGACTCGCGTCAACGCGGCGCGCGCCACTTCATATCGATCAGCCTTCTTCTTGCCCGCGACTTCGAGGCCATAGGCAATGTTGTCGATGACGGATCGATTCGGCAGCAACGCGAACGACTGGAACACCATCGCCATTTTTTCGCGGCGCACGGCGCGCAGCTCGGGCATGCTCATCGGCGCGATGTCGCGGCCTTCGAGGATCACCTGGCCGGAGGTCGGCTCGATCAGGCGGTTGAGCAGGCGCACGAGCGTGGATTTGCCGGAGCCGGACAGGCCCATGATGACGAAGATCTCGCCGGCGTTGACGGCCAGGCTGACATCGTCGACGGCGACCATGTTGCCGGTCTGCGCGAAGATTTCGTTGCGGCCGAGGCCCTGGTTCAAAAGCTCCTGTGCGCGCTCCGGCTTCGCGCCGAAGATCTTCGAAAGGTTCCTGACCGTGAGAATCTCGGTCTGGGACACCGCTACCGAGCGGGACGGCGATACGGTTCCAGACTGCGAGGAAGCCGGATTCGTGACGTCGTTCGGTGCGAGAGTCAGGTTGGGAATCATCGGGGCATTCACCTGGCAAGTTCGAAAAGGGATTTGTCGCTGCCGGAACATCCCGGCGTTCGTAGCGTTGAATGAAGCGTACCTGTCCAATTCCGATCACCCACCGACATTTTCTGAGCACTTTCCGATACTTCTGGTAATGCAAGCGCGCGGTGCAGCCGATGCTTAACAATGGCGCATCGATGCGTTATCTCGGGAGCGGTATGACTGGCAAGGCTTTGCGGTCGAGGGGCTGGCGCGCGGATGGCATTCGTCGCGCGAGCTTACGGAAAGGACGCTAGGGAATGCCCCTAGATGGAGCCGGTTGGATAACTTTTTCTGTGGTAAACGCGCCGACGCCGCGCATTAAAGCGCGGCGTCGATTACATCGAATCGGCGAGTGGATCAGCCGAAAGTGAAGCTATATGCCTGTGCGCCCGGATCGAGAAACTCGATCTCGAAGGTGCGATCCACCACGGCATCCGTCTGTCGCGCGAGCTGATACAGACGCGCGCTCGTCACGACGCCGCTGCCATCGGCTGCAACATCGGCGCCGTGCGATGCGCCTGGCGCGGCGCCGTCGATCGTCACGCGAAACCGCACCGGCTTGCCGTCCGCCGAAGGCGCGAGCACCAGATGCAGATCGCGCGCATGAAACCGATACGCGATGCGCGCCTGCGATGCGGCCGACACAGCCGCTTCCCCGCCGACGTTCCACTTGCCCGCGAGCGCCCAGTCGTTGAGCGCGAGTTGCGTCGGCAACGCGTAGGTTTCGACGGCATCGTGCACCACGCGCTGCGGCGACGCGAACCCTTGCGCCTGCCGATAGCCCACATAGGTTTCGCCCGAGCCGATGTTGGCCGCATCGGCCGCTGCCTGCGCGCCGCTGCCCTGCACAGCTTGCGCATCGCGCGCGGCGTTCGTCTTGCCGTTATCGGCGAGCAACTGGCGTATCGCGTCCTCCGCCTCGCGGTATCCGCCTTCACCGAAGTGATGAAATCGCACGCGCCCTTGCGCATCGACGATATAGAACGCCGGCCAGTACTGGTTGCCGAAGGCGCGCCAGATGCCGTAGTCGTTGTCGATCGCGACCGGATAGCCGATATTCAGATTCGCAAGCGCGCGCTTCACGTTGCCGGTGTCGCGCTCGAAGCCGAACTCGGGCGTATGCACACCGATCACGACAAGCCCGTCATCGCGGTAACGCTGCGCCCATGTCTTCAGATACGGCAAGGTGCGCAGACAGTTGATGCATGAATACGTCCAGAAGTTGACCACCACGACCTTACCGCGCAGTTCATTCGTGGAAAGCGGCGCGGAGTTGAGCCATGTCGTCGCGCCATCGAGCGACGGCAGCCTGCCTTGCACCGGCAGCGCGGCAGGCAATGAGACCCGCATGATGCGCGCTCGCTGTTCAGGCTGCTTCGCCTTCAACGCGCCGACGAGCCTGCTTTCGATGCCGTTCGTCGGTGCGCCGGGAATGAGCGCGAGCAGACGCGTATCGAGACCCGTCGCGATGGCGGCTACGGTCAACAGCACGAGCGCACCCATCGCGCGGCGCAGATGCTCGCCTACGCCGAGCGAACGCTTGAGGCCGTCGAGCGCGCGCCGGCCGAGGCTCGACGCCACCGCGAGCGAACTCGCCGCGCCCGTGGCATAGGCGAGAAGCGCCGCCGCCGTGTGCCAGTTCGCGCCATGCAGCGCCGCGCCCGTGAGGATCACGCCGAGGATCGGGCCCGCGCACGGCGCCCACAGAAGGCCCGTCGCCGCGCCCAGTAACGTCGACGAAGCGATGCGGCGCGTCGCGCCCTGCGTCTCTGAACGCGCGACGATGCGGTCCGCGAGCGACGACAGCGGACGCGTAAGCCGCGCGGCCACCGATGGCAACAGCAGCGCCGCGCCGAAGACCGCGAGCGTCGCCAGCGCGATCCAGCGGCCGTACTGGCTCAGTTGCGCGGCGCCCGCGAGACCCGCGACACCGATGCCCGTGAGCAACGCGAACGTGCCCGCGAGTCCGGCGAGGAGCGGCAGGCGGTCCGTGAGGAAAGGCTTGTCGGAGCGCGCGAACACGAACGGCACGACCGGCAGGATGCAGGGACTCAGCACGGTGAACACGCCGCCGAGAAATGCGATGACGATGAGTGACATGAGATCGGTCTTCCTTGAAGAGCGGTGGATGTCACGTATTTCAGCGCCCTCATGTATCGCGGAAATGTCGGAAACGGCGCGCCGTGCAAGGTCTTGTATCGCCCGCGTGGCCAGATACATGGCGATACAAACGGGACACGCGCGCGATACATCAGCGCGCTTCAATACGCTCCAATGTCAAACCGAAAGGAGAACCCGTCATGTTCGATCGTCTCAAGATCGCAGCCGTCGCCACTGCAATGGTCGCCTCGCTCGGCGCCGTCGCCGCGCTCACCGCCTTTTCCTCGACCGGCGCGGCGGCCGGCGTGACAGCGACGCAGCAGAGCGGCGCGCAGGCGCCCGAGTTCGCCGGCATCGACAACTGGTTCAACAGCGCACCGCTCGATCTCAAGCAGTTGCGCGGCAAGGTCGTGCTGGTGGATT
This sequence comes from Caballeronia sp. NK8, assembly GCF_018408855.1. Classification (GTDB taxonomy): domain Bacteria; phylum Pseudomonadota; class Gammaproteobacteria; order Burkholderiales; family Burkholderiaceae; genus Caballeronia. The sequence continues at coordinate 911,499 of NZ_AP024325.1, forward strand.
TCTGGACCTTCGATTGCATCAATTGCGTGCATACGCTGCCGCACGTGAAGGACCTGTATGCGCGGTATCGCGACAAGGGGCTCGTCGTGGTCGGCGTGCATACGCCCGAATACACGTTCGAGCGCGATACCGGCAATCTGAAGAAAGCGATCGCGAAATATGGAATCGAATATCCGGTCGCGCAGGACAATCGATACGCAACGTGGAACGCGTACAACAACCAGTATTGGCCCGCGCTCTATCTGATCGATCAGAACGGCAAGATCGTCTACACGCACTTCGGCGAAGGGCAATATGCGCAGACCGAAGAAATGATTCGCGGGCTGCTCGGATTGAGCGGGAAACAGAGCTGAACGACCCAACTCATTCGTAGCTAATTTTGCGGCGGCATCATGCGCGTCAAACAACCGATTCGAAGGAGATGATCATGACGCCGATCGCCATCATTCAAGGCACGCCGACCTGGGTCTGGCTGCTGCTCGCGTTCCTGGCTTATCGCGGATTCAAGGCGACGCAGGCCAGCACCACGCCGTTGTCGAAACTCGCGATCATCCCGCTGATTTTCGCGGGCATGGGCATTGCACATTTGTTCTCGGCGCCGCTCGCAGGCTTGGACGCGGTCGCCGCATGGATCATCGGGATGGGCGCGGGCATCGCGGGCGGCGTCTTCACGGCGACCCGCACGCGCTTCATCGTCGATCCGATCGCGCGCACCGTGATGCTGCCGGGCTCGTTCCTGCCGCTGGTGCTGATCGCCGCCACGTTCATCGCGAAGTTCTGGCTCGGCTTCGAACTGGCGACGGTGACGAATCTGTCGGCGCTCGCGATGTACGTGACGATCGATGCGGCCGTGTCCGGCATCGTCGCGGGCATGTTCGCCGGACGCTTCTTCACGTACTGGAAGACGCTGCACACGTTGCGTGCGTCGTGGGCGTGAAGCGGAATGCCGTCACACTTGTTACTCCCGTCGATCCATTTTCAGGTGCAGACTGATTCAAGGCAAACAACGCGGAGGTTGAAGGCCATGACATCATCAGACGAAAAAGGAACGACGGGCGCGCAGAGTGAAATGCGTACACCGGCGGTTGTATCGAAGGACGAATGGGAAGCGGCGCGCGACGCATTGCTCGTGAAGGAAAAGGCCCACACCCGCGCACGCGACGCGCTTGCGGCCGAGCGTCGCCGCATGCCGTGGATGGCCGTGAAGACGGACTATCAGTTCGAAGGCCCCGACGGCAGGATTGGCTTGCTCGATCTCTTCGAAGGCAGGCGTCAACTGATCGTCTATCGCGCGTTCTATGAGCCGGGCGTGTTCGGCTGGCCCGAACATGCGTGCCGTGGCTGCTCGATGGTCGCCGATCAGGTCGCGCATGTCGCGCACCTCAACGCACGCGACACGACGCTCGTGTTCGTATCGCGTGGACCGCAGCAGGACATCGCACGCCTGAAAGCGCGCATGGGATGGGACATTCCGTGGTTCACGCTCACGGACGGCTTCGATGCCGACTTCGGCGTCGACGAATGGCACGGCACGAACGTGTTCTTCCGCGATGGCGACCGCGTGTTCCGCACGTACTTCCTCAACAATCGCGGCGACGAGCAGATGGGCAATACGTGGAACTATCTCGACATCACGCCGCTCGGCCGGCAGGAGCTGTGGGAAGACTCGCCTGAAGGTTATCCGCAGACGCCGACGTACAAGTGGTGGAACTGGCACGACAGCTACGTAGCCGATGCGCCGCCCGACAAGAAGTGGGTCGAGATCTCCACCGCCGGTGAAGCGGCGTTTCGGGAAGAGAGTGCGAAAAAGAAATCGTGAGGCCGCTCATCGCTGTTGCGCGAACGTCAGCCATTCGCCGACGATCGCTTCCGGCGCGTCCTCCTGCATCAGATGCCCCGATCCGGGCACACGCGTGAAGCGCGCGCCCGGAATCAGCGACGCCAGTTCGACGCCGCGTTCGACCGGTATCCATTCGTCATCCTCGCCCCAGAGAATCGACACGGAACACGTCAGTTCGCCGTAGCGCGACTGCACCTCATCCGTATAGCGCTGATCCATCTGCGCGATCTGCCGATAGAACGCCGCCTGGCCCTGCTCACCCGTCCAGGGGCGCGTATAGATGCGCAGCGTGTCTTCCGCCAGGCGCCGATGCGCCGCGCCTTGCAGATACGCATCGAGCATGGCCTGATGCATATACGGCGGCACGCCCGCGAACGCGGCTTCGTGCTGCCGGACATGACGCACGAACGGCGAACCCCAGGGCGCGACGGCGACTGGATCGACGAGCATCAACGAACGATAGGCGCAGCCGTTCAGCAGCGCCGCCCTGAGCGACGTCGCGCCGCCGAAGTCGTGCGCGAGCACGTCGGGCAGCGCGCCGTTCCAGTCGCGGCTCCAGTGGCCGATCAACGCCGCGAGCACGCGATTCTGCACGCCGAGCGACACATCCTGTCCCTCGCGCATGGCCGATTCGCCATAGCCCAGCAGATCGAAATAATGCACGCGCCTCGACCGCGCGACGATCGGTGCGATGCGCCGCCATACCTGCGATGAAAACGGCGTGCCGTGCACCAGCACGAGCGGCGCGCCTTCACCCATCACGCCGAAGCGCACCGGTTGACCTTCGAAATCGAAAACGTGATCGAGGGGCAATGCATGTTTCGTTTCACTCATGGCGGATCCCTTGAATGGCGAATGATGAGGATACGCCGCGCTTGACCATCGCGCCGCGCTCTCTTATATTCCTGATTAGCTATATAACCGATCAGCCATCGAAACGCATGCGCGAAGACGACTTGAATCAGGTATTCGCGGCGCTCGCCGATCCCACGCGGCGCGCCATCGTCGCGCGGCTTGCGAGCGGCGAAGCCACCGTGAACGAACTGGCCGAGCCGTTCGAGATGACACAACCGTCTATCTCGAAGCATCTCAAGGTGCTGGAGCGCGCGGGGTTGATCTCGCGTTCGCGCGCCGCGCAGACGCGTCCCTGCCGTCTTGAACCGGCGGCGCTCAGTGAAGTCGCGAATTGGGTCGATGCGTATCGGTCGCTGTGGGAAACGAGCTTCGACCGCCTCGACGCGTTTCTGAAGACCACCGCAAAGATAAAGCCTAAAGGAAGAAAACATGCCGCAAAGTAACGACACGGCCGCCGCCAGCGTGGCCTTCGAGATGAACCGCGTATTCGACGCGCCGCGCGAACGCGTCTGGCAAGCGTGGAGCGAAGCGGATCAGATCTCGCGCTGGTGGGGTCCGAAAGGCTGCACGCTGGAACTGCGTCGCTTCGAGTTTCGTCCCGGCGGCTTCTTTCATTACGCGATGCAGTTCGCCGGCGCGCCCGCGATGTGGGGCCGCTTCAACTATCGCGAGATCGTGGAGCGTGAGCGCATCGTGTGGCTGAACTCGTTCGCGAACGAAAACTGCGGCATCGCGCGCGCGCCGTTCAGCGAGGTATGCCCGCTGGAGATCGAGAACTTCGTGACGTTCAGCGATCGGGACGGTAAAACCCTGGTCGCGCTGCGCGCCACGCCTTTTGGCGCGAGTGCGGAAGAACAGCGCTATTTCGATGCATTGCGGCCATCGCTCGAACAGGGTTACGGCGGCACGCTCGATCAACTCGCCGACTTCCTGCGCGGCCCGTGAAGGCCGCGCGGCCTCGCCTCAACGCAGGTTCGTGCGCGCAAGCTCGACGATTTCATCGCCACGCCCGCTCAGGATCGCGCGCAACATGTAGAGGCTGAAGCCCTTCGCCTGCGACAGCTCGATGGTCGGCGGCATCGCGAGTTCGTGCTTCGACGTGACGACATCCACGACCGCCGGCCCCTTGTGCGCGAACGCTTCCCGCAGCGCGCTCTCGAGTTGCTCGGACTCTTCCACGCGCACCGACCAGATGCCCGCGCCCTTCGCGATCTGCGAGAAGTCGGTCTTGCTCAGATCGACATTGGTGTCGAGATAGCCGCCCGCCTTCAGTTCCATCGACACGAAGCCGAGCAGGCTGTTGTTGAACACGACGACCTTGATCGGCAAGTCGAGTTGCACGGCGGAGAGAAGATCGCCGAGCATCATCGACAACCCGCCGTCGCCGGATAGCGACACCACTTGCCGTTGCGGTTGCGCCGCCTGCGCGCCGAGCGCCTGCGGCATCGCATTGGCCATCGAGCCGTGATTGAACGAGCCGTGCAACTGGCGCTTGCCGTTCATCGTCAGATAGCGGGCAGCCCAGAGCGTCGGTGTGCCGACGTCCACGGTGAAGATCGCATCGTCCGCCGCGATTTCATCGACGAGCTTCGTCAGGTATTGCGGATGAATCGGACGGCCCGGCGCGGACGGCGTCGCGAGCTCGTCGAGATCCTTGCGCGCAGTGGCGTAGTGCTTGAGCGCGTTCTCGAGGAAGCGGCGTTCGTCCTTGCGTTGAAGCTTCGGCAAGAGCGCGGCCAGCGTCTCCTTGATCGTGCCGATGAGCCCCATCTCCAGCGGCGCGCGGCGGCCCAGTTGCGAGCCGCGCCAGTCGATCTGCACGATCTTCGCCTGCGGCGGATAGAACGGGCGATACGGAAAATCGCAGCCGAGCAAGAGCAATGTGTCGCACGACATCATCGCGTGATAGCCCGAACTGAAGCCGATGAGCCCGGTCATGCCGACATCGAACGGATTGTCGTACTCGATGAACTGCTTGCCGCGCAGCGCATGCACGACCGGCGCGCCGAGCGTATCGGCGAGCGCCACCACCTCGTCGTGCGAGCCGGCCACGCCGCTGCCGCACATGATCGTCACCGCTTCGCAGCCGTTCAGGAGCGCCGCGAGTCTTTCGAGATTGGCATCCGACGGCACGATCGCGCCCGGAGCGCTCGCGGTCCAGCGCGGCGCCTCGCTCGGGCCTTCGCTCAATGCGATATCGCCCGGCAGCACGATCACCGCGACGCCGCGCTGATCGATCGCCGCGCGCATCGCGCGTTCCAGCACGCGCGGGAACTGCGATGCGTTCGTCACCAGTTCCACGAAGTGACTGCACTCCCTGAACAATTCCTGCGGATGCGTTTCCTGGAAATAGCCGAGTCCGATCTCCGTCGAGGGAATATGCGCGGCAATCGCGAGCACCGGCTGATGATTGCGATGGCAATCGTAGAGGCCATTGATCAGGTGGAGATTGCCCGGCCCGCAACTGCCCGCGCACACGGCGAGCTTGCCTGTCGCGGCGGCGTCCGCACCGGCCGCGAAGGCGGCGGCTTCTTCGTGGCGCGTATGCATCCAGCGGATCGAGCCCACGCGCTCAAGGCTGAATGCGAGGCCGTTCAGGCTGTCGCCCGTGACGCCCCAGATGCGCTCCACGCCCGCTGCGGCGAGTGTCTTCGCCAGATAATCGGCATTCGTATTCTTGGCCATGATGCTTCCTGTGGTAAGGGGGCAGTCCAATGAATGACGGATCGCGTGCGACCGAGCACAGCGCCGCGCGCCCGTGATGGCTCAATACATGCAGGATTCAAAATGCAGAGGGAAGTGTACGCCGGAGCAATGCGGGCTGTCTTGAACCCTGCTGAAGCCGCATGGACGCGGCGGTGCGGAAGTTTTCGCGCATGGCGTTGCGCCATGCGCTCGAGGCATTTTTAATACATTATTCCGGGCGGAATCAGGCGCCCTTTCGCACGCCGTCCGGCAAATCACGCCCGTGATACTTCTTGTAGATCGTGTTCAGATTGCCGTTCTTCATGTTCGTGCCGACCCAGTTGTTCACCCATTCCTTCAGGCGCGGCTGATCCTTGTTCATCGCGATGCCGAGATCGAAGGTCTTCTGCTCGAACTTCATTTCGATGTTGCGTTGCGGCGCGCGGTCCTGCATTTCCTTCAGGTTCGAAGGCGTACTCGAAAAGATGTCGACCTGGCCCGTGACCATCGACGTGATGAGCGTCGCGTCGTCCTCGTAGCGCTGGATCTGCGCGCCCTTCGCCTGCTGCGTCGTGAGCGTGTCGTTCACCGTCGCGCGCGTGAGGCCGATGGTCTTGCCGTCGAGGTCCGCGTAACCCTTCACGCTGGCCGACTTCACGCCGCCGACGATGATCGAGATCACCGCATACGGATTCGAGAAATCCACCACTTTCGCGCGTTCGGGCGTGACCGACAGCGAGGAAATCACGAGATCCGCGCGCTTCGCCTGCAGCGTCGGAATGCGCGCGGCATTGGTGATCTGCACGAGTTCGAGCTTCACACCGAGATCCTTTGCGAGCGCAGTGGCCGTATCGACGTCCGACCCGGCGGGCTTCAGATTCTGGTCCGCATAGCTGAAGAGCGGCGTGCCGATCGCGATCGCGACGCGCACGACGCCGGCTTTCTTGATGTCGTCGAGTTCATCGGCCATCGCGCTGTGGATTGCGCCTGCCATCATCAGGGTTGCGAGTGCCGCGCGTGCAATGATTGTCTTCGCTTTCAAGTCGAGTCTCCGTCGTTATTGATGTTGCATGAATTGGATTCCGGACCTTCAAAGCCCGTTATCGAGGAATGCGCGCAATTCGGGCGTGCGTGGTGCATCGAGCATGCTGCCGTCGCCCACTTCCCACACCTTGCCCTGATGCATGTAGATGATGCGATCGGCCACGCGCTTGGCGAAGGCCATCTCGTGCGTCACGAGCAGCATCGTCATGCCGTCGGCCGCGAGGTCTTCCATCACGCGCAGCACTTCGCCCGTCAGTTGCGGATCGAGCGCCGAGGTCACTTCGTCGAACAGCATCACCTTCGGCGACATCGCCAGTGAGCGCGCAATGGCCACGCGCTGTTGCTGTCCGCCCGACAACTGTTCGGGATAGGCATCGGCTTTCTGTCCGAGACCGACCTGCTCCAGCACGTTCATCGCGATGCGCCGCGCTTCGTCGCGCGACATCTTCTTCACGTGGCGCAGCGCGAGCATGATGTTCTCCTCCACCGTCAGATGCGGAAAGAGGTTATAGCTCTGGAACACGATGCCCACTTCACGGCGCAACAGATGCAGATCGACCTTCGGATCGTCGACGCGAATGCCGCACACTTCGATCTGGCCCTGGTCGATGGTTTCCAGACGATCGATGCATCGCAAAGCCGTGCTCTTGCCCGAACCGCTCGCGCCGATCACGGCGATCATCTCGCCCTTCTCGATCTCGAAGGACACGCCCTTGAGCACGTGATTCGAGCCGAAGCTCTTGTGAATATCGCCGACCTTAACGATTGCTGACATTGAGCTTGTTCTCCATCGATTGGCTCCAGCGCGAAAGCGGATAGCACAGTACGAAATAGAAAGCGCCGACCAGTCCGAAGATGAGGAACGGCTGGAAGATCGAGTTATTGATGATCTGGCCCGCGCGCGTCAGTTCGACGAAGCCGATCACCGAAGCGAGCGACGTCATCTTGATAAGCTGCACGAGAAAGCCGACCGTTGGCGGCAACGCGAGACGCATCGCCTGCGGGATGATCACGAGGCGCAACGTCTGCCAGCGCGTGAGCGACAGGCACTCCGATGCTTCCCATTGCGGCTTCGGCATCGCTTCAATGCAGCCGCGCCAGATGTCGCCGAGATACGCGCTCGAATACACCATCAGCGCAAGGCCGGCCGCGATGAGCGCGGGCACCTGATAGCCATATACCGACAGGCCGAAGTACACGATGAAAAGCAGGATCAGCAGCGGAATGCCCTGAATCGCCTCGATATAGACGAGCGCGGCGCGCGCGAGCCACACGCGCGGCGAGATGCGCGCGAGCATCACGCAGAAACCACCGATGCCGCCGAGGGCGAACGCGAGCACGGAAAGCACCAGCGTCCAGCCGATCGATTGCACCAGATAGATCAGGTGCGCCGACGTGAATCCGCCGCTCATGCCGCACCTCCCGGAATTACGGTATCGACGCGTTGCGGATCGGGCGGCGTCTTGCCCGCGCGCTTCGCTGCAAGACGAATCGCGCGGCGGCGCTTGAAGAGATGCTCTCCCACGGCCCACGCAATCAGCTTGATGATCAGCGACAGCACGAGATACAGCGCGGCGACCACGATGTAGGTTTCGAGCGAGCGGAACGTGTCGGACTGCACGGTGTTGGCGACGGCGGTGAGCTCCTCCGCCGATATCTGCGATGCGATCGCGGAGGCCTGCATCATCAGCAGGAACTGGCTCGTCAATGCGGGATACACCTTTTCGATCGACGGCTGCAACATCACATGCCAGCCGATGCGCCACTTCGGCAGCCCGAGACACTCAGCGGCTTCGATCTGGCCACGCGGCACGGACTCGAGCCCCGCGCGAATGATCTCGGCCGCATATGCGCCGATGTTGATCGTCATCGCGAGCGCGGCGGCCGCGAAGGTCGGCATGCGCAAGCCGACGCTCGCGAGACCGAAGTACAGCAGAAAGATCTGCACGAGGAACGGCGTGTTGCGCACGGCCTCGATATAGATGATGCAAATGCGCGTGAGCACCGGCACCTTCGCGCGCTTGGCGAACGCGACCAGCATGCCGAGGATCAGCCCGAAGAACACGGCCACGCAGGTCATCTTGAGCGTGAGCCATGCGCCTAGCAGGAAGGTCGGCCAGTACGGCCATAGCGGCGAGAAATCGAGAGAAAACATGACGGCGAATGTCCCTGTGAGGTCTGGGCGCGGCTTTCATTGCGACCCGCGCTGGATGTATGACGACATACCATGAATGCCGTGATACTGCATGTTGCATGCATTAAACCGGGTCGAACGGGCCTGTCGTCGTGAACGTGCCGCCTTGCAATACGGCTACCGCGTCAGTGGGCGCGGGCGGCGGCGTCGCTTCGATCTTTGCGCGGAACGGCTCGGACGAGTCGTACGGCACGAAGCCGAGATGCGCGGCGCAGCGGTTGTCCCACCATGTGTGTGCATTCGCAGACATGCCGAAAACGATCGTGTGTCCGACCTCCGGCGTGAACAGGCTGCGGCGCAGCAGATCGTGGAAATCGTCGTAGCTCATCCAGCTCGCCATCATGCGGCGGTCCTTCGGCTCCGGAAACACGGAGCCGATGCGGATGCTCACCGTCTCGATGCCGTACCGGTCGAAGTACATCTGCGCCATGTCTTCACCGAACGATTTGGACAGGCCGTAGTAGCCATCGGGACGCTTGCGCGCGGTGGCATCGATTCGTTCGTCCTGCCGATAGAAACCCGTGACGTGATTCGAGCTCGCGAACACGATGCGCTTCACGCCTTGCCTGCGCGCCGCTTCGTAGAGATTGAACACGCCCTTGATGTTGGCTTCGAGAATCTCCTCGAATGGGCGCTCCACCGAAACGCCGCCGAGATGGATGATCGCATCGCAATCCTTCGCGAGCGCATCGACGGCCTGCCGGTCGGACAGATCGCAAGCGATGATCTCCTCGTGAGCCGCGGCGTCGCTGCTCAGCACACCGGGCAAGTCGGAAATGCGCACGCGCCGCGCGAATTCAGCGACGCGATGCCGGATCGCCTGACCGATTCCGCCCGCGGCGCCGGTCAGCAGCAAGCGGTCGAATTGCGCGACGTCGTCCGTTGAGGGCGTGCCGTTTTGTTGTTCCATCGAGTTGTGTCTCCAGCGAGATCGGCTAGGGATTACCCTGCACGCGTCTTCTTGTACGTTGTCATATCACTGCATGACGCATATCATCATTTACCGACCGATTTGTCAATGTGTGTAAAACCCATTCCAACGAGAACGCCGTGACGCTATCGCCCGATCTTCCCACTGATGCATCCACTGCTTTTCCTGGCGCGCGACGCAGTCTTACCGCGCAACTGGTGGATGCGTTGCGCTCGCAAATCGACACGGAGGAATTGAAGGCCGGCAGCCGCCTCGCGACCGAAGCGGAAATGGTGCAGCGCTTCGGTGTGAGCCGCACCGTGGTGCGCGAGGCGCTATCGAGATTGCAGGCGGCGGGACTCGTGGAGACGCGGCATGGCATCGGCACCTTCGTGTGCGAGGCGGCAACGTCGTCGCTCTTGCAGCTCGATCCCGCCGATGTCGCCGGCTCCATCGACGCATTGGCGATTCTCGAATTGCGCATCAGTCTCGAAACCGAAAGCGCGGGACTCGCCGCCACGCGTTGCGATGCTGCCCGCCTTGCGACGATGCGCTCGGCGCTGGCCGACTTCGCACAGAGCGTCGGTCATGCGACGGATACGGTATCGCCCGATCTGCGTTTTCACATGGAGATCGCGCATGCGACGGGCAATCGATATTTCGTCGAGATCATGGAGCATCTCGGCACGCGCATGATTCCGCGCACGCGCATCACCGCGACGCCGATTCCACGCGATCAATACACGGAGTATCTGATGCGCGTGAATCGCGAGCACGAGCAGATCGCGGATGCGATCGAACGCGGCGACGCCGATTCGGCGCGCACCGCGATGCGTTTGCATTTGATCAATAGCCGGGAGAGGTTGCGGCGGGCGCAGGGGAATGGCTCTTGAGATCCGGGAATTCGGGTTCAACCGATGCGCGCGCTATCCCACGTTCCTAGCTCGATGGCACGCTGAAGCATGCGTATGGTGATTGGTTCGCGTTCAAAGTGCCGCTTTTTATAACTGGGCGAAAGCATCGCGAAGAAGATTGCGAACAGGTTGAACCCTTCGCCTCCAAAGTAGCGATCGAACTCGTAATCACCGCGTTCGATCCCAAAGTGATCGAAAAAGCCTTCCATGAAGATTTGAGCTTCGTCGCCGCTCAGTTCCAAGTCCCATTCGACGCTACTTTCAAGACTCATAGCTCTTTTTCTCGATAGTCCAGCCTTTTTCCGCAGAAAAATCAGAAGATCATCGGATATTCGATTATCCATAAATGCCGACGCCAGAACCGCGTAGTTGATCCTCCGGCTTTACCAGCCGGTTGAAGTGTTTTTCAGTGTTGTTCATGATGACGACTACATCGTATGCAAGGATCACCCACCCCACGATCGGAACCGAGCGGCCAACGAACACCGCGAGATTCCTCGTCATCAGAATTCTCAGATTCAGAATGCTTCGATTGGTGAGCGTGGGCAAAGCCTTCCAGGGAAGTTCGAAATCGAGCAGGGCCCGGCTCACGCGCGAAGCGATGGAAGTTCCCTTTGTTGCTCCACGCGGTTTGGCTCGCGTATTCAAGTATGGTTGACCCAAAAGAATTGCGACTACCGAGCCAACGTCGCGCACGCCCAGACGCTCACATGTTTCCTCGACTAACACGTAGAAATACAGATCGTGCGCAGTTAGCGTTTTGTCGCCATAGCGATAAAGGTCTTCGGACATGATCTACAGCACGCCTATCGACGCTCGTAGCTTTGATCGATGACTGCTGTAATGGTACCGCCCTTGCCGCCCATCGAATCTTGTAGAACGTACTCCATTTTCATTCTCACGAAAGAAATGGAAACCTGCTCGATCAACGTGGAGCCACCTCCGCTTTGCTCGCATTGCGTGATCATAGTGTCGCTGAGTGTGTAGAGCCAGAATTCGTGAGGGATGCCGCCAGCCTTGCGGCATATGACTTTGACTTCAGGAATGTGCTGACCACGCCAGCAGAACGCGGCGATATTTGGGCATGCTCGATCGATTCCATGCGTGAACACCATATCTCCAACTGCGGCGCGTGGATTTCTTCCACCACTGTTACAAAGGGTGCCCGGCGCGTGTTTAAGGCTCCAACTCCATGAGAGTGCATCGATTGCCCCAGCATGTACGCTGTCTCGGGATTCACCCTTGATGCCATCGATCTTTACGAAGATATCGTTCATGCGCAATTCCTGGCTGCTGAAGAGAAGCCAAGAATAAATACCGCGTCAGCACGCCAACCATACGAGAATTCCCATTTGAAAAGAAAGCCGCACGGAGATCCGCGAAACGCAACGGCGCAAGAGTTTCTTGTCAAGAAGCCCTTGCGCCGTTCACAAAAACAGCGAAGCGGAAAACTCTGTCAACGAGCCGCCATCTCCACCTCGCCACTTTCGCCATCATGCGCGCCCGAAATCGTCTCCATCGACGCATCATGATGCAGCAGCAACACCGCAGCCACGCCGACCATGCCCGCCCCCGCGAGGCACAGCAGACCCGCGCCGAAACCGCCGGTGCTGTCCTTGATCCAGCCCATCGCATACGGGCCGAAGAAGCCCGCCAGATTGCCGAGTGAATTGATCGCCGCGATACCGCCGGCCGCAGCCGCGCCCGACAGGAACGAAGCCGGCAGCGTCCAGATCACCGGCAGGCAGCCGAAGATGCCGAAGCCCGCGATCGACAGCGCGATCATCTTCAGCACCGGGTTATCGAGCCCCGCCGAAGCCGCGATGCCGCCCGCTGCCACCATCAGCGCAATCGCGACGTGCCAGCGGCGCTCGAGCTTGCGATCCGAATGACGGCCCCACAACACCATGCTGACCACACCGACCGCATAAGGCAAGGATGTGACGAAGCCGGTCTGCAGATTGGTGAGACCGAAGGCCTTCACGATCTGCGGCAGGAAGAAGCTCAGGCCGTAGTTGGTCGCGTTCGCGCCAAAGTAGATCAGTGCGATGGCCAGCACGCGCGGATTGAGAATGGCCTCCTTCACGCTGAACGCATGCACGGATTCACGATGCGCCCGCTCCTGCGCCTGCCGGTTGACGAGCCAGTCGCGCTCTTCCTTCGCGAGCCAGTGCGCGTCCGCGGGCTTGTCGGTCAGATAGAAGTACACGACGAACGCGAGCACCAGCGCGGGCAATGCTTCGATCAGATACAGCCATTGCCAGCCCTGCATGCCGCCCAGACCGTCCATCTGCAGGAGCGCACCGGAGATCGGCCCGCCGATCACGGTCGACAAGGGAATCGCCGCCATGAAGTATCCGACGACGCGGCCCCGATACTTGGCCGGGAACCACAAGGTCAGCAGAAAGATGATGCCCGGGAAGAAGCCCGCCTCCGCGATGCCGAGCAGAATCCGCAAGCCATAGAACACATAGGCATTCGACAGCCCCGTGGACTGCGCGATGTGCGGAATCCAGGCCATCGCCGCCGCGAGAATGCCCCACGTGAACATGATGCGCGCGATCCAGCGACGCGCGCCGAACCGTTCGAGCAGCAGGTTGGACGGAACCTCGAAAAAGAAATACGCGATAAAGAAAATGCCGGCGCCGAAGCCGAACATGCTGGCGGTAAAGCCAAGCGCCTTGTTCATCTGCAAGGCGGCAAAGCCGACGTTGACGCGGTCAAGATACGCGATGAAGTAACACAGGATCAGGAACGGCACGAGGCGAACCATCACGCGCTTCATGGTGCGAGCTTCAAGGTCCATCAATGTCTCCTCCGGATTTGAGAATCAGTCGATCGCTGGTACTCGAGGTACCTGCGGAGACTACTCTTTACGGAGAAACTACAGCATTGGTGTTTGACCTTGGTATCGGTTCCGAAGCGGGACGTGTCGAACAAATCGATACGCGCCAATGCAGTGCATCGGCGCGTATTCATCCCAAACTGTGCGTAGAAATGACTGGATCGTCGAAGTTTATGCGACCGGTAACAGACCGGCGTAATCCGGTTCCGGTAAGCCTTGCACGCCCGGATTCAAAGCGAATACGTAGCCGTCGTCTTCAGTGGCATTTGTTGCCGGACGAATCGTCGTGACATACAGCATCTTCAGGTCGCCGCCGCCGAATGCGCACATCGACGGCTTGCTCGCGGGCAATGCGATCTCGCGGTCCACCTTGCCTTGCGGCGTGAAGCGCAAGAGACGTCCCGCGTCGTTGGCGCAGGTCCAGTAACAGCCATCGGCATCGACGGCCGCGCCATCGGGGCGGCCCGCATAGTGATGCAGATCCGCGAACACGCGACGCTCGCCCGGTGTGCCGGTCTCGGGGTCGAAGTCGAATGCCCAGATCAGGCGCCGTTGCGGATGCGAGTCCGACAGATACATCGTCCTGCCGTCGGGCGACCACGCAAGGCCGTTCTGGGTGATCAGACCATCGACGACCGGCGCCGACAATACGCCCTGCTCATCGAAGCGATAAAGCGCGCCGGCCGCACTCGCGAGCGACATGTCCTGCACCATCGTGCCGGCCCAGAAGCGCCCTTGCCGGTCGCAACGGCCATCGTTGAAGCGCATGCCCGATGCCGCAAAGGCAGGCGCGGCGAGCTTCACGACGCGCGCTTCGTGCGCCGCGGAGAGCGTCACGCCGAATATCCCGCTCTCCATGCCGGCGACCACACGCCCCGCCGCATCGAACGCGAAGCACGCGACCTGTTCGGCGAACGCCCATTCCTGACGACGCGCGCTTTCGATCTCGAGCCGGACGATCCGGCGCGCCGGGATATCGACCCAATACAGCGCGCCCTCTTGCGCGCGCCATACCGGACATTCGCCCACCGCCGCGCGACCGCCGGCGTCGAGCCGCTCCGCGCGGATCGCTGCGCTCATCGCTTGCGCTCCATCGGCTCGCCGAGCACGAACGGTCCGCCCTGGAATCGTTGCGCGGGGTCGTCGCGATCCGCCGTCGGGCCGGACACCGGGAACAGTCCATCGAACTTCGCCGAGCTGTCTTGCGGATTGAAACCGAGGAAGCCCGCCTTCGCGTTGTCCCACCACTTCACGGGATTGTCCGATACGCCATACACGACCGCATGACCGACGCGATTCGCGAACAGCGAACAGCGCACCAGTTCGATGAAATCGCGGAAACTCAGGTACGTGACGAGCATGCGCGGATTCTTCGGCTCCTCGAACGACGAACCGATGCGCAGATTCACCGTCTCGATGCCGAAACGGTCGAAGTAGTAGCGCGACAGCGATTCGCCGAAGCACTTCGTCACGCCATACAGGCTGTCCGGACGATGCGGCGAATCCGCGTCGAGCACTTCGGTGACCGGATGAAAGCCGATTGCATGGTTCGAACTCGCGAACACGATGCGCTTCACGCCGTAACGGCGCGCCGCTTCGTAGAGGTTGTACGTGCCGCGAATATTCGCTTCGATCAGATCGTCGAACGGCGCGTCGATCGAGATGCCGCCCAGATGCACGATCGCATCGACACCTTCGACGAGCTGCATCACCTTCTCGCGATCCGCGAGATCGACGGCGCTCACCTCTTCATGGCTCGCCGCATCGTCGAGCGGGGCGATGTCGGAGAGCCGCACGACATCGGCCCATTGCGCGAGCGGGCCGCGCAACTGACGGCCCAGATTGCCGGCCGCGCCGGTCAGAAGCAGGCGCTTGAACGGCTTGTCCGCTGCGTTTGGCTGGTTCATCGAGACTCCTATCCAATACGTGGTGATTACGTTGTAAGCAAAAAGGAAGAAAACGTTTTCGAGATGGCGTCGCTCACGCGGACAGCCCGTCGATTGCCGCTTGGCATGCAAAAGGCCGCATGCAAAATGCAGGATGCCACGTCATTGTTTCCTGATTTTCTGCGACAATCCGTTAACACGCGAAAACGTTACCCTCCTAATGAAGAAAATTTCCCCGACCATTCGCGACGTCGCCGCAGCAGCAGGCGTATCCGTCGCAACCGTGTCCAAGTTCATCAACGGCGCGCAGCGTTTCTCCGCGCCCGTCGAAGCCAAGCTGAAGGAAGCCATCGATTCGCTCGGCTACCGCTCCAACCCGCTTGCGCGCTCGATGATCACAGGCAAGACGCGCACCATCGGTCTCACGATCCTCGACATCAGCAACCCGCACTTCACGCACGTCGTGAAGGGCGCCAACCGCATCGCGCTGCGGCACGACTACACGCTGCTGCTCGTCGATATCGACGAAAACCAGGCGCGCGAACGTCCGCTCATAGAAGCGCTCGCGCAACGCGTGGACGGCCTGCTCGTCAGCTCGCGCCTCGCCGACGACGACGCGCGCTGGATGCTCGACCTCGACAAGCCGGTCGTGCTCCTGCGCAACGCCGAACTGCCGATTCCGAGCGTCGGCATCAACAGCCGCCTCGCCACTTACATGCTCGCGCGTCACTTGCTCGATCTCGGGCATCGCCGCATCGCGTATCTCGGCTTCGAGCATGCGCGCATCAACGATGAACGGATTCGCGGCGCGCGCGAGTGTCTCGCCGAAGCGGGCCTCGAACTCGACATCTACGAAGCCCATGCGCCGACCTCGCTCGCGGGCGAACAGGCCTGCTCGCGCGTGATGCTCGGCCCGAAGCGCCCGCAGGCCGTGATCTGCTACAACGACCTGATCGCGCTCGGCTTCATGAAAGAAGCCGCATCGCTCGGCATTCGCGTGCCGCAGGACGTGTCGGTCACCGGCATCGACAACGTGCCTTACGGCGCATACGCCGCACCGGGCCTGACCACCGTCGACATCCAGAGCGAGAAGATGGGCGAACTGGCGATGCAGAAGCTCATCGACGCCCTCGCGGGCCATCCCGATCCGGGCAACTCCATGTTCGAGCCTCGGCTCATCGTGCGCGAATCGACTGCTGCCGCTGCATGACGCGCGCCGCGACGCCTGCAGGTTGCGAGTGCTGGCGGCGCGGCGCATGCCGATTTCGATGACCGGTTGAACCGTATTACGCTTCGAGCTTCGCCGGCGTCATCTTCGGCGTGAGCAGATGCATGATCGCGAAGGCGATCAGATACGCCGATGCGCCGATCGCGAACAGCACCCAGTAGTGACCTGTGCGCTGCAGCACCTGACCGATCACTTCCGAGAACAGCACGCCGCCGATCGAACCCGCCATGCCGCCGATACCGACCACCGCGCCCACCGCACGACGCGGGAACATGTCCGATGCCGTCGTGAAGAGATTCGCCGACCAGCCCTGGTGCGCAGCCGCCGCCAGACCGACGATCGCCACCGCGACCCACAGATTTTCCGCTTGCGACACGAAAGCGATCGGCAACACGGCGCAGGCGCAGATCAGCATCGCGGTCTTGCGCGCCGCATTCACGGTCCAGCCCTTGCGCAGCAGCGTCGAGGAAATCCAGCCGCCGCCGATGCTGCCGACAGTGGTGATCGCGTAGATCACGACGAGCGGCAAGCCAATGTGCTGCATGTCCATGCCGCGCGATTCGTTCAGCCACTTCGGCAGCCAGAACAGGTAGAACCACCACACCGGGTCCGTCAGGAACTTGCCGACGATGAACGCCCACGTTTCGCGCTTCTTGATCAGCACCTTGAAGCCCGGAGCGCCTGCTTTTGCGTTGGCGGCATCGGCGGCGCGGGTTTCATCGCCTTCGTTGGCGAGATCGTCCTCTTGCGCGCTGCCGTCCGGCTGGCGGTACATAAAGAACCACACGACGAGCCACACCAGACCGATCGCGCCGACGATCACGAACGCCGCGCGCCAGCCGAACGCCACCGCGATAGCCGGAATCAGCGCAGGCGCGAACACCGCGCCGATATTCGCGCCGGAGTTGAAGATGCCGGTTGCCAGGGCGCGCTCGCTGCGCGGGAACCACTCGGCAGTCGTCTTGATCGCCGCCGGGAAGTTGCCGCCCTCGCCGATGCCGAGCAGCGCACGGACCATCGCGAAGCCCATCACGGAACCGACGGCTGCGTGCAGCATCGCGGCGATACTCCAGATGAACATGGCGAGCGCGTAGGAGATGCGCGTGCCGAGCCAGTCGACGATGCGCCCGAAGCACAGCAGACCGACCGCGTAGAAGGCCGAGAACGCGATCACGATGCGGCCGTACTGCACCTGCGTCCAGCCGATGTCGTGCTGCAGCATCGGCGCGAGCAGACCGAGGATCTGCCGGTCCATGTAATTGATGACCGTGGCGAAAAAGAGCAGCGCGCACACGGTCCAGCGATAGCGGCTCGCGGTACGCACGACGCCGGCAACGACAGTGTTCATGAAAGTCTCCGGACGCGGCGGCGCTCGTCGTGCCGCGTTCTTTGTTGCGTGGACGGCGACGAGCGCCGTGGGCGTGGCTTTGCGTGGTTTTGCCTGAGGCAGAAGCCGCAACCCGGCCCGGTCTTGGAAAACGTTTTTCGAAGAATAGTGGGTTTGCTGCCTACTGGCTATCCTAGGATTTGCCCTAATCCAGCCTGCGACCGCCTTGAGTGGCCGTTGCAGCGCCTGCTTTCGAGCGTTGACTCTTACATTTTTGAAAGTTAATCGTTTTTTCGCGGCGGGGTTTTTTCATTCACTTTTGGCGTTTTGCATTCCGCCTCTTGCATGCAAAATGCCAACGCCGCGTTGCCGAAAAATTAAAGACCCGACAAGCATTTGCCGATAAGGATCGCTACAACTCTTATCGTCCAGTCACTCCCCATGTTTCGTAATGCTCTGGCCCGAATGAACGTCGGGACCAAATTCGCCGTGCTCGCCTGCGCGCTCACGGCAGTCGTCGTTGCCTTTTTCACCATCGCGGTCACTAGAAGCGCCGGCGAACAGGTCGACGCGCACGCGCTCGCGCGCGTCGAAAGCGAAAATCGCTCGATCGCGACGATGATCGGCCTGTACGACAAGGCCGTGAGCGCCGAGGTCACGCGCTTCATGACGATCTTCGCGCACCGCCTGCCTTCCGCTTTCACGCTCGACGAGTCGCGCACTGTGGACATCGGCGGCGTGGCCACGCCGGTCTTTCTCGCTGGCGACAAGCCGCTGAACAACGACTTCGCGATTCCCGACGCATTCCTCGAGGAAAGCGGCGCGATCGCGACGATCTTCGCCCGCACCGGCGACGACTTCGTGCGCGTGACGACCTCGCTCAAGAAGCAGGACGGCACGCGCGCGATCGGCACGCTGCTCGACCGCAAAGGCCCGGCGTATGCGCCGATGCTCGCCGGCAAGCCGTACATCGGCATCGCGGCGCTGTTCGGCAAGCAGTACATCACCGAGTACAAGCCCGTCACCGATGCATCGGGCCGCGTGATTGGCGCGCTCTTCGTCGGCGTGGACGTCACGTCCGAATTCGCCGCGCTGCAGGACACCATCGCGAAGCTCGTGATCGGCGCGAGCGGCTACCACTTCGCAGTCGATGCCTCGAACGGCGCGAGTCGCGGCAAGCTGCTCGTGCATCCCGGTTCGAAAGGCGAACTCGCCGATGACCGCGTCGCGCCCTTCAGGCAGATGCTCGAGACGCGCGAAGGCACGCTCACGTTCGACGGCGCGGATATCGCGGGCGCGAATGCGCGCGTGCACGGCGGCACGAAGGAAATCGTCTACATGACGGTGCCGCAGTGGCAATGGATGATCGGCGGCATCGCGTATCGCGATGAATTGCTGGCGGACGTGCACGCGAGCCGCAATCGCTTTCTCGCGCTCGGGCTCGCCGTGGTCGCGCTGCTCGTCGGCGTGCTGCTTTATGCGGTCGCGAAGCTCGTCGGCGGTCCCATCGACGACGTGACGCGCGCCTCCGAACGCATCGCGGCGGGCGATCTCACCGTGCGTATCGACAGCACGCGCGAGGATGACATCGGTCGTCTGATGCGTGCGATCGACGGTATCGCGCGCGGACTCGCGGGCATCGTCGCGCAAGTGCGCAGCGCATCGGCCGACATGAACGAAGGCACGGCGCGCATCGCGTCAGGCAGCAGCGACATCGCGACGCGCATCGCCACGCAAGCGGCGAGCGTCGAGGAGACCGCCGCGAGCATGGAAGAAATCACGTCGACCGTGCAGCAGAACGCGGCGAACACCGCGCAGGCGGGCACGCTCGTCGCATCGGCTTCGGACGCCGCGCGCGCGGGCGGCCAGGCGGTCGGACGCGTGGTGGAAACGATGGGCGAGATCGACGCCTCCGCGCGCCGCATCGCCGATATCACCGCGACCATCGAAGGCATCGCGTTCCAGACCAACATTCTCGCCTTGAACGCCGCAGTCGAAGCGGCGCGCGCGGGCGAGCATGGCAAGGGCTTCGCGGTCGTCGCATCGGAAGTGCGCGCGCTCGCGCAACGCAGCGCCAGCGCCGTGAAGGAGATCGAGGTGCTGATCGCCGAATCCGCCGCGAAGGTCTCGCAGGGCTACCGGATCGCCGAGCAGGCGAGCAGCACGATGGGCAGCATCGTCGAGCGGGTGTCGCGCGTGAATGCCATCGTCGATGAAATCGGCGTCGCGTCACGCGAACAGGCGAGCGGCATCGAACAGGTCAACAGCGCGGTCATGCTCATTGGCGAAGCGACGCAGCAGAACGCCGCGCTCGTCGGTGAAGCGGAGCATTCCACCACGGAATTGCGCGATCAGGCCGAGCGTCTCGCGCACGCGGTCAGCATGTTCCGCGTTTGATTCAAAGCGGTTCCAGCGGATGCGGCGCGTCGTCATACGCGCCCCACACCGATTGATCGAAGTTGATCATCGAGCCCGTCATCAGACCGGATTCCGCGCTCGCGAGATAGGCGACCGCACGCGCCGCTTCGTTCGTGTTGATCAATCGCCCGAATGGCTGCGCGGCTGCGGCGCGCTCGAGCCAGTCGTCGTCCGCGCCATGATGCGTGCGCTGGATGCGGTCTTCGCCTTCGCTCGCCATCCAGCCCAGATTCAGACCGTTCACGCGGATGCGATTGCGCAGCAGCGTATAGGCCGTGTTCTGCGTAAGTGTGGCGAGCGCGCCCTTCGACGCGCAATAGGCGGCGATGAACGGCTGCCCCGCCATCGCCGACATCGAGCAGATGTTGACGATCGCGCCTTCCGTCGCTTCGCGCTTCATGATGCGGATCGTTTCCTGCATCAGAAAGAATGGCGCGCGCACATTGGTCGCGAACATGCGATCGAAGAGTTCGGGATCGGTGTCGAGGATCGTGCCGCGTTCAGTGCTCGCGGCTGCATTGACGAGCACGTCGATACGCCCGAACTGTTCATCCGTCGCCGCAATCACCGCACGGCAATCCTCCACGCGCGACAGATCCGCCGCGACGAAGCGCACCTGCGCTCCGCTCGCTTCGGCGAGCTCACGCGCCTTCTGTTCGCCCTTGTCCCGCGAGCGCGCGCAGATCACGATGCCGTGCGCGCCTCGCTCGGCGAACAGCGCCGCCACCGCCGCGCCGAGGCCTTGCGCGCCGCCGGTGATGACCGCGACCTTGCCTTCGAGCTGAGTCATGGGTGCTCTCCGTGATGCCGTCACACTTCGATGAAAATGCGGCCGCCCTCCACTTTCGCGGGATACGTCTGCAACTTTTCGCATACGGGCGCGCACAGCGGACTGCCATCGCGGATATCGAAGCGACCGTTATGCTTCGGGCATTCGATCACATGGTCCATCACGAAGCCGTCGCTCAGGTGAACGTGCTCATGCGTGCAAAGGCCATCGCTGGCGTACACGGCATCGTTGACCCGGTAGATGGCGAACGTGCGGCCATCGTGATCGAAGCGCATCACGTCTTCGTCCTCGATGTCGTCCATTGCGGCTGCGTCGATCCATTGCGTCATGCGAGTCGTCTCCGAGTGGCTGTCAGGCTTGCGTCGCCGCGGGCATCGGCCGCTCGACGTGATACGACGGATCGCGCGTCTGCCGCACGAGCGCCGGAATGATTTCCGCATATGCCGCGATCGTGCTCGCATAGGGCGGCGGCATGTCGTGCTTCACCGTTTCGTGAAGACGCGGCAGCGCGTAGTACGGGACCATCGGAAACATGTGATGCTCGACGTGATAGTTCATGTTCAGATAAAGAAACCGGAACACGGGATTCATCATCACGGTTCGGCAATTCTTGCGATGATCGAGCACATTCTCGGGCATGCCCGCATGCTGCGTCAGACCGAAGAAAAGATAGAGCCATGCGCCGTACAGGCTCGGCAGGCCGATATAGAGCAGCGGCAAGATCGAATGGAACACGAAACACGCGGCGATCACGACGGCGTAGATCGCAAGCCACGCGCGCGCCTCCCGAACCACCTTGGGCCATTCCGACTCGGGCACGTAAGTCTTTTCTTCTTCGCCGATATGCCCGAACGCCGACGAGATGATCTTCGGCACTTCGCCCGCGGCATGCTTCAATGCGAAGACATTCAGCGCGAGGCTCAGCCAGTCCGTGGGCAACGGCACGGCGATTTCGCGATCGCGTCCGACGACGAGCGTGTCCGTATGATGACGCGCGTGACTCCAGCGCCAGATGGTCGGGCGGCGGAACACCTGAAACGACGCCACCTGATAAAGCGCCTTGTTCATCCACGATGTTTTGAACGCGGTGCCGTGACCGCTCTCGTGCCAGCGTGAATCGGCCGGACCGCAATAGAGCGCGCCGTAGACAAGGAAGGCGGGAATCGCCCACAGCGAATGCGACTGCCATGCGAACCATGCAAGCACGCCGCTCGCGATGATCGCCGCATACCAGAGCAGCGTGTCGCGGATCGCGCGCGCGTCGCCGCGTTGCATCAGGCTTTTCATGACGGGACGCGGCACGGCGCACTTGTACCAGTCGGCGTTGACGAGACCCGCTGCTTGCGCGCGCTCGCCTGCACCGCCGATCAATCCGTAATCGCGATGACGATCCCGCGCGCCAGCGCCGTCGAATTGCTTCGAATCCATCATGTCCCCTCAGCCAATGATTGAAATTACATCATTCATCATTACTGGGTCGATGATAGGAGCGTCACACTGACGGCGCAATCTTCACGCGCATTTGCTATCTTTAAGCATCATCGCGCGAATCGAAAAGCCATCATTTACATCAAATATGAGCAAGCGTCCCACTCTTCAGTCAGTGGCGGAGGCTGCCGGCGTCAGTCCGGCGACGGTCGATCGCGTGTTCAACGGACGCATCAGCGTGCGTGAAGGCACCGCGTTGCGCGTGATCGAAGCGGCGGAGCGCATCGGCTATCACGGTGCGGGATTGATGCGCGAGCGGCTGCGCGCGCAACGCGGAGAGCATCACGCACGGCACACGTTGGGCTTCTGCTTGCAGAAACGCGCCGATCCGTTTTATCAGACCTTTGCCCGCATTGTGAAAGACGCGGCCGCGCGTCACGAGCCAGAGCATTGCACGGCCGTCATCGAATACATGGATGAACTCGATCCCGCTTCCATCGCACGCACGCTGCTTTCGCTCGGTGAACAGGCCGATGCGCTCGGTGTCGTCGCGGTCGATCATCCGCATGTGACGGCCGCGATCGAAACGCTGCATGGGCAGGGCAAACCCACGGTCACGTTGCTGTCCGATCTGAGCGCGCCGTTGCGGGCGGGTTATATCGGCGTGGACCCGCGCAAGAGCGGGCGGACTGCGGCGTGGGCCGTAAGCCGCCTCACGCGCCGCGACGAAGGCACGGTGGGCGTCTTCGTCGGTACGCCACGCTATCTCGGGCAGGAAAGCTGTGAGATCAGCTTTCGCTCGTACTTGCGCGAGCATGCGCCCGGTCTGCGCGTGCTCGATACGCAGATCAATCTCGAAGACAAGCAACTTGCCTACGAGGCGACACTCGCCATGCTCGCGCGTCATGAGGATCTCGCGGGACTCTACATTCCCGGCGGCGGCGTGGGCGGCGTGATTCGCGCGCTGCGCGAGGAAGCGGCGGGGCGTCGCATCGTGACCGTGTGCAGCGATCTCATGCCGGATCGATACGAAGCGCTCGTCGAGGGCGTCATCGATCTCGTGATCGATACGCCGCTCCAGCGTATCGCGGAGACGGCGATTCAGGCGATGTTGCGCGCGCTGCAGGCGTTGCCGGGCGAAGCCGCTCAGGCGAGCCAGTATCCGCTGCCGGCGCAACTCTATACGCCGGAAAACGTCTGAGCGCGCTACGACTCATGATCGGCTAATTCTTCGGGCCTAGTCTCCTTATCGGGTTCCATTCTTTCAAAGGAGAACGATCATGAAGAAACTCGCAGCCGCCCTGCTCGCATGCGCCGTCATGGTGCCGATGCTTTCCTATGCACAATCATCGCCCACCGTGACGCGGGCAGAAGTCGAAACGCAAGTCGCCCAGGCGGAACACGACGGGACCTTGCATCAGTCCAAGACGGGCTATCCTGATGGCCCGTACAGCGAGGGTTATGGCGCCAGCAGCGAAGGCAGCGTGCAAAGCGGATGGGCCACGCAACCTTCGGCGCAAGCGCTCGGACAAGGCCTCTATACACGTCACTGACCGCGCGCGGACGGCGCATGGCATTGCACTTGCTTGGTTTGAAAATATGCCGCATGCACCCTTGTTGCCTGTAACATGCAACGCAAGCACGAATTCGCGTGTCATCGATTCGTTTTTTTGCTGGGCTAACATGCACGCACTCGGGAACCTTGCCCCGAGAAAGCGGCTCTATCAGCGTTTGCTCTTTCGACATGCACGTCAGGCGGGGCATCGGGGCCCGCCATATGACGCGACATGCTCCAACAATAACGCGGCACGGTCGCCGCACCAGCCGCATCCATCAGACCAGATTGCATTCTTCGCTTCAGCATGCGAAGGGACAGTGCCCCAATCATCCCGATGGAGCGTCATCTATGCCGTTTGAAAGCGACTCTTTGCGTGACACGAATCCGCTGCTGACCATCGTGGTGGCGGCGTACAACATCGAAGGCTACATCGAGGAAGCGCTCGAATCACTGCTGTCGCAGCCTCATATCGACGCGATGAAGATCATCGTGGTCGATGACGGTTCTCGCGACGAGACCTATGCCGCAGCGCGCGCGATGGTGGAGCGCGATCGCGGCGTGCATATCGAATTGCTCCAGCAGGAAAACGGCGGCCTGAGCGCCGCGCGCAACACCGGTCTCGCGGCGGTACGTACGCCGTATGTCGGCTTCCTCGACGGCGACGACATCTATCTGAAGGGCTTCACCGAAGCGGTCATTCCCGTTCTCGCCGAGGGCAAGTGGGATGTGGTCGAGTACAACGTGAAGATCATCGACGACGACGGGCGCGAGCTCGACGACATCACGCTGGTCGACGCCACCGATGGCGGCGGCGTTCCGATGAATCAGGCCACGCTAAAGCAGTTCGCCGACCGCTTTCATACCTTCGCGTGGGCGCGCGTGTACCGCACCGGACTCTTCGATGCAGCGCCATTCCCCGTGGGACGACACTACGAAGATGCGGCCCTCGTGCCGTCGACATATCTCCGCGCCAGCAGCCTCTATCGCATTCCCACGCCGCTGATCGGCTATCGACGACGCTTCGGCAGCATCACGCAATGCGCTTCGTTACGCGATGTCGAAGATCTGCGCGCCAATGGCAAGGAAGCGCTCGCGCGCTGCGACGGCGGCGAGATGGACGAATTCTGGCTCACCGTGTTCGACAAGCTGTTCCATCGCGCGTGCCACGTCTGTGCGCGCGTGGATCGGGCATCGTTCAAGCACGCCTCCGAGACGCTCAACGCAATGGCCGTCGATCATCGCACGACGCGCGCGACACTCACCGCGCGTAGCGGACGTGAAGTCGGCGAGCTCGCGCCATTCGACCTGAACGTGCGCGCGGACCGCTCGATTCACTTCCTCAAGGGCCTCGTCAAGAAGATGTTGCGACGCAGCCTCGATCATCATCAACGCGAGCGGCGGCCGAGCCCGTCCAACCAGTTGAGCGGATGAACGCGCGCCTGGCTCAGACATCCTCGATCGCTCGCAGGGTCATCCGCTTATAAGCGTCGACCAGCAGCGCGCCCTCGCCGCGCTTGTGCGCGACGGCGAGGCGCATCGTTTCTTCGCCCATTTGCCAGATCAGGAAAGCGAGCGCGTTGACGCGCTTGCTGTCCGCGCGCGGCTTGACGCGCCGGATCGCCGCCGCGAGCAGTGCACCGCACGCTTTGCTCTCTGCAATCTCGATGTTCATCAACTCCTTGTCCGATCGCAGCGCGGAAGAAATGTCGCGCATCACGGGCTTGTCCAGCACGATCTCATAGTACTGATCGACCAGCGACGCGAACGCGCCCAGCAATTGCGCCTTGTCCTGCACCGCGTCGAGCGCCTCGCGCACGCAGCGCCGGCTTTCGGCCGCGTATAGCTCGGCGAGCGTGCGGATGATGGCGCGCTTATCGGGAAAATACTGATACAGCGAGCCGATGGAAATCTCCGCAAGCTCGGCGATCTCGCTCATCTTCACGTGCTCGCTGCCCTTCTCCGCGATCAATCGCTGTGCGATCTCCAGGATGCGATCCAGGCGCTCGCGACTGCGTTGTTGCGCGGGTTGCCGGCGGGCCGCGCCTGATTCCGCCTTGACGCGCGGCGGCTTGTCTTGCATGGCTTTTCCTTTGCCGCATGACTGCGTGCTCAAAAATCCTTGACAGCTGAATGTGAGTATCTATCATGTTTAAAACGTGAGCAACTCTCATGTTTTAATCACAGGAGACTGTCATGACTGGATCGAACTTCGACGCCGCGCCCATTCTCGTGCTGGGCACGAACGGCAAGACGGGACGCCGCGTGGCCGAGCGGCTTCGCGCGCAAGGACTCGACGTGCGCGGATGCGCGCGCTCCACGCGGCCGCGCTTCGACTGGAACGATCGCGCCACCTGGGGCGACGCGCTCGCGGGCGTGAAGCGCGCCTACATCACTTATCAGCCCGACCTCGCGATACCCGGCGCGCTCGACACGGTCAGCGCGTTCTTCGACGCGGCCCGGGCAAGCGGCATCGAACGTATCGTGCTGCTTTCGGGACGCGGCGAGGAAGAAGCGCAGGCCGCCGAAGAAGCGCTGCAACGCTCGGGCGCAATCTGGACCATTCTCCGCTGCAGCTGGTTCATGCAGAACTTCAGCGAAAGCTTTCTGCTCGATCCGATTCGCGAGGGCACGCTCGCGCTGCCTGTCGGCGATATCAAAGAGCCTTTCGTCGATGCCGAGGATATCGCCGACGTAGCCGTCGCGGCGCTCACGCAGCCGGGTCACGAGAACAGGCTTTACGAGCTGACCGGGCCTCGCGCGATCTCTTTCGCCGAAGCGCTCGAATGCATCGGGCAGGCATCGCGGCGCAATCTGCGTCTCGTGGCGGCTCCGGCCGATGCGTTTCGCGCGGGGTTGCTCGAGGCGGGCGTATCGACGGAGGAAACGGATCTGATTCTCTATCTGTTCACCACCGTGCTCGACGGCCGCAACGAAAAGCCTGTCGATGGCGTGCGTCTCGCCCTGGATCGCGAAGCGCGCAGTTTCGAGGACTATGCGAGGCGCACGGCGGCGAGCGGCGTCTGGGACGTGTGAGGTGTGCGAAAACCACGCTGTTCGCGATAAACTGTAAGGATGGAACAATGTCCCTACTGTGAGCGAATCCGTGACGAATGGGATTGTCACGGACAGGAGTGCCGCACCAACATCGCCCGCGCGCTGCGCAGACAGCGCATGGGATTACCCATGGTGCCCAAGGTCATTCGCAATGAAATCCCGCCAGGCGCGTCGACGGGCGAGGTGATCGCACAATTGTCGCGTCAGCGTTTGCGCGCGCGTCGGGCGAATGAGGAACGGCGTGCGCGCAAGGAAGCCGAAGACCTTGATCTTTAGAATGGGTCGGGTTGTTTTGCTAAGGAATGCTTTTAACCCGTCCCATCAAACCCGCGTACCCTCATCACGCCACGCCCGCCGCGATTCACGCATCTTCGCAACCGCGATACGCGCAACCTTGAGCCAGCCATAAGGACGCGGATCAGCGACCATGCTGAGCGCTCGCGCATAGTCGAGCGTCAAACCGGGCGTCCAGGCCATCGTCACCGCGCGCTTGCGTACCTGCGCGGCAACCCAGAGTTCCGGCGTGACGATCATTCGAACCAGCGCGCCCCAACCCGCGCTCGCACCATACAAGCGCCCCGCCGCGCCTTCCAGCGCCGCATCGAGCGCGCGCGATACGCTGCTCGAACAGTTGCGATGCGTGAGGTTATAGGTCGTGTCCTCGCGATAATTGCGCCAGAAACGATCCAGACGAACCGGATCGTAATTGCGGACACGCACGCGCGTCGTCGATGGACACCACGCCTTCGATTCGATCGCGTAGCTCGGCTGAAACATTCCGGGCACATCGTTCTCGCGCGTGGCGCGCAAGAGGCGCGCGAAGTCGTCGGGCGAGCGGTCTATCTCGACAGCCGGATAAAGGCTCAAGTAGATGCCTTCCGGCGATTCGAGCGCGGCATGGCCCGTCGAGATCACGCCGTTACGGTCCACGGCCGCAATATAACGATCGACGACCGGATGCCACTGCGTCTGCGCCTTCGACGAGCCTACCGGCGTCCAGACGTGCACCGTGAGCGCGGGTTCATCGTCGGCGGGCGGGCCGTCCCATTCGCGGGCTTGCAGCGCGGGACGCGGCGGTTCCTTCGGTTGTGCCGCGCTCGCGGCTTCGGCGCTGGCGTCGCCCCAGCTCGCGGGGTTGCTCGCCAGCTTGCGCACCCGCGTCGCGATGAGAATCAGGTTCCAGCCCGCGAAGATGAAGAACGCACCGACGCAATACGGCACCGTGCCCTTGTAGTGCGTCGGATAGGGCTGAAGCATGAAGACGCCGAGCAGAATCTCGAAGATCGCGAACCCGAATGCGACGCGATAGCGACGATACCGCACGACGAGCGCGGACGTCGCCTGCAGAAGGCCATCGAAGATGAACGCGACGCCGATCAGTATCGACAGAATGAAGTGGCCGTGATGATTGCCCTCGAAGATCAGCGCCGCCGTGAGCACGAACGCGATGCCCTTCGCATAGCGCAGCCTGCGCTGCCCGCCGACGCCGGCCCACGCGACCGCCAGCGTCAACGCGCCCTCGATCAGCAGCAGCCAGCCCACCGAGGCAATCGGGAAACCGAGCGCGCCGTCGAGTGCATCGATGAACACGCCGATGCCGGTCAGCAGAAGCAGCCAGCCCGTCACCATGAGGCCGCGCCAGCGATTGCGCAAATAATCCACGCCCAGCAGGATCATCATTAGCTTGACCATCGTTCTCCCACCGGAAAAAGAATGCTCAGTGCCCGTACATGTTAGTGCAGTTGACGCGCACACCGTTTCGTACGATCGTTCCAGACACTGCGATGAACGCGCCATGACATACTTACGCTGCCATCCTCATGCGACGGAGACGCCATGTTCGAGCAATGCCGATGGATCAACGAGCCCGCGCAATGGCGCGTCGAGAACGACACGCTCCACGTCGCCACCGACCCGAACACGGACTTCTGGCGCAAGACGCACTACGGCTTCGTACGCGATAACGGCCATGTCTTCGCGGCAGACGTCGATGGCGACTTTACCGCCGAAGTCGCGGTCGAAGGCGAATTCTCCGCGCTCTACGATCAGGCCGGCCTCATGGTGCGCGAAAGCGCCGAACGCTGGATCAAGTCCGGCGCCGAATACAACGACGGCGCGCTCACCTTCAGCACCGTCCTGACCAGCGATCTCTCCGACTGGTCGCTCGGCTCGCGCGCGAACACGAACCGCTTCCGGTTGCGCATGACGGTCGCGCAAGGCGTCCTGAAAGTGCAATGCAGCGCCGATGAACGCCACTGGACCCTCATGCGTCTTGCGCCCTTCGCCGCAAGCAGTTCGACCGCGCGCTGGCAGGTCGGCCCGATGTGCTGCACACCCGAGCGCGGCGGCCTCACCGTGCGTTTCTCAGACTTCAGGATCGGACCGCCCATCGTCAAGGACCTGCACGATATCTCGATGTAAGGCGGCGCATCGGAGTCGGTAAAAACACTCACTTGCCCGGTTGGTCGGCGCTTTCTAATATTCTGAAACGTTTCAGAATTTCGACGATATCGCGCCTTGGACTCACGAAAAAAACCGGCCCGCACGTTGAAGGATGTCGCCACTGCGGCAGGGGTATCGCTCGGCACCGCATCGAAGGTCATGGCGGGCGCGCCGGGCGTGAGCGCCGCGCGGCGCGAGCAGGTGTGGGACGCCGCGCGCCGGCTCGGCTATCGGCGCAACAGCCTCGCGGCCGAATTGCGCAGCAGCCGCTCGACGTCCATCGGCTTCGTCGTGCCCGATCTGACGAACTCGTTCTTCATCGAATTGCTGTGCGTGGTGGAAGATCATGCGCTCGCGAGCGGCTATCGCCTGCTGCTCGCGCATGCGCAGGAAAATCCCGAGCGCGAGGCCGAGCGCATCCGCTTCGTGCTGTCACGGCAAGTGGCGGGCATGATCATCATCCCCTGCCACGGCTACGATCACGCGATAGAAGAACTGCGCGAATGCGATGTGCCGCTCGTCATGGCCGATCGCGTCGACGACAGCTTTCCCGCCAATACCGTGACCACCGACAGCCGGCGCGCCGCGCGCGACGGCACCGACCATCTCATCGCGCTGGGGCACAAACGCATCACGTTCATCGTCAATGCGCTCGATCTCGTCAACAGCCGCGAGCGCGCGGACGGCTATCTCGACGCCATGAAACGCGCGGGCCTCGCGCGCCATGCACGCGTCGTCGTATGCGGGATGACGGACACGGAGAGCCACGCGGCCACGCTCGGACTGCTCTCGGAGCGCGAGCGGCCGACTGCGCTCTTCACCGGCGCGAACGTCGCGACGCTCGGCGCCTTGCGCGCGATACGCGATGCGGAATTGCAGCTGCCCGAACACATCTCCCTGCTCTCTTTCGACGACGCGCCGTGGATGTCGGTGCTGCATCCGCGCATCAGCTCGATACATCAGCCGGTGGAAGCCGTGGGCCGCGCGATCTGGCAACTGCTGCACAAACAGTTGCAAGGCGAATCAGCGGAGCCGGTGCATCTGCGCATGAAAGCGGATTTGCGCGTGCGCGAGAGCACCGCGCCGCCCTTCAAGGCGACGGGCAGGGAAACCCGCAAGCGGGCCGCGCTATAACGTTTTATTTTTATCGATCAAACCCGATCAGAACCAGCGAGAGCAGCAACCCGTCACGAACAACGAACCCGAAGCTGGCAACCAAAACAGGAGAGACGCAATGGACAGCAAACGACGCATCATCACCGCGAGTCTCATCGCCGCACCGCTGGCCGGCGCGGTCGGCACGTTCTCCGCGCTCATCGCCGGGCCGGCGTTCGCGCAGCAGAAGAAATACCGCTTCGGGTTCTCGCAGGTCACGACCGTCGAGCCGTGGCGCGTGCAGTTCAACAAGGACATGAAGGCGGAGGCCGCGAAGCATCCCGAGGTCGAGTTGATCATCGCCGACGCGGGAGACCGCACCGACAAGCAGAACGCCGACATGGAGAACTTCATCACGCAGAAGATGGACGCGATCTTCATCTCGCCCAAGGAGTCGGCGGGCCTCACGGGCGTCGTCGAAAAGGCCTTCAAAGCAGGCATTCCCGTGTTCGTGCTCGATCGCGAAGTGAACGGCGATCAGTTCACGCAGTTCATCGGCGGGGACAACGTGCAGATCGGCCAGGAAGCGGGCAACTTCATCGTCAAGCTGACGGGCGGGCCGGGCAAGGCGCAAGGCAATCTGGTCGAAATCTGGGGCGGCTTCGGCGCGCAGCCCGCGCATGACCGGCATGACGGCGCGGACAAGGCCATCGGCAAGGAGAAAGGAATCAAGCGCGTGGGCGAGCGCGTGGATTGCGACTGGAAGCAGGACAAGGCCTACGATTACATGAAGACCGTGTTGCGCGTGCAGCCGAAGATCGACGTGGTGTACGCGCATAACGATCCGATGGCCTATGGCGCCTATCTCGCCGCGAAGGATGCGGGCCGCGAGAAGAGCATCAAGTTCGTCGGCATCGACGGCTTGCCGCAGGAAGGCGCGACGTGGGTCGAGCAAGGCCTGCTCGCGGGCACCTTCATGTATCCGACGCCGGGTGCGGAAGGCATCCGCCAGTCGCTCAAGGTGTTGCACGGCGACAAGGTGCAGAAGAAAGTCACGCTGCCGACGCAGGGCATCTTCGCGGACAACGCGAAGCAGTACATCGCAAACCACTGAGCGAGACACAGACAGCGATGGCAACCGTCACCGCGCCGCTCATCGAAGCCGCGGGCCTGTCGATTTCGTTCAACGGCAGCCCCGCGCTGTCCGGCGTCGACTTCGATGTCGCATCGGGCGAGATTCATGCGCTCGTCGGCGAGAACGGCGCGGGCAAGTCGAGCCTGATGAAGATACTGGGCGGCCTCTACGCGCCCGATGCCGGCAGCATCCGCGTGCGTGGCGAGACGACGCGCATGATGAGCGTGAACGACGCGACGCGCGCGGGTGTCGCGATCATTCATCAGGAGCTCAATCTCGTCGATACGCTGTCCGCCGTCGACAACATCTTTCTCGGCAAGGAACTGCGCACGCGCATGGGCTTTCCCGATCGCCGCGCTATGCACGACGCGGCCGCGAAAGTGCTCGCGCAACTCGGTTTTCGCGCGCCGCCGAATACGCTCGTCGGCACCTTGCGTGTCGGCGAGAAGCAACTGGTCGAGATCGCGAAGGCGCTGCTCGCCGATGCGCGCGTGCTCATCATGGACGAACCGACGTCCGCGCTCTCCGACACCGAAACGCAGGCGCTGCTTACGCTCACACGCGATCTGCGCGAGCGCGGCATGGGTATCGTGCTCATCAGTCACCGGCTCGGCGAAGTATTCGCGGTCGCGGACCGCGTGACCGTGTTGCGCGACGGAAGACGCATCGCGACCTTGCAGATGCGGCAGGTCGAATCGTCATCGGCGCTCGTCTCGATGATGATCGGCAAGGACTTCACGCCCCCCGAGCGCACCGAAGCCGAGGCGCCGCAGGCGCGCCCGCTCGCCGTGGACGTGCGCGGCCTCACGTTATGGGGACCGGCGCGCGCGGTCGTATCGGATGTGTCGTTCGCGGTGCAGCAAGGCGAAGTGTTCGGCATCTCGGGGCTGCTCGGCGCGGGCAAGACGGAGATACTCGAGGCGTTGTTCGGCGTGTCGCGGTATCGGCGCGAAGGCGAGATACGCGTGGCGGGTCACACGCATTCGATCGATTCACCGGATCGCGCGGCCGCGGCCGGCCTTGCTTTCGTGACCGAAGACCGCAAGAAAGACGGGCTCGTGCTCGATCAGTCGCTGGAAGCGAACCTCGTTCTGCCGTCGCTCTCGCGCGCGCCGGGATTCCCGTTCTATCGGCGCGGCCGCATGCAGGCATGGGCCGCATCGCAGGCGCGGGCATCGAACGTCAAGCATCGCACGCTCGCGCAGGATGCGAGCACCTTGTCGGGCGGTAATCAGCAGAAACTCATCATCGGCAAATGGCTGATGACGAAGCCGCGCATTCTTCTGCTCGATGAACCCACGCGCGGCGTCGATGTCGCTGCGAAGGCCGAGATCTATCGGCAGATACTCGCGGCCGCGCGCGAAGGCGTGACGGTGATCGTCGCGAGTTCGGAAATCGATGAGCTGATGCTTCTGGCCGATCGCATCCTCGTGATGTGCGAAGGACACGCGCGCGGCGTACTGACGCGCGAGCAATTCTCGGGCGACGTGCTCATCAGGATGGCCTCGCCCTGAAGCGATAAACGGAGACGCATATCATGCTGCAAGCGCAGGACCAACTCGCCGAGTCCGCGGCCACCGCCCGTCAGCGACACCTGAGCACGTTCCTCACGTATCTGAAGTATTACCTCGGGCTCATCGTGCTGCTGGTGGTGGGCGCGTTCACGGCGCCGCACGCGGCCGACGGCGGCAACATCTTTCTGTCGAGCGCGAATATCTCCGACGTGTTCCGGCAAGTCGCGAACGTCGGCGTGATTTCAATCGGCATGACGCTCGTGATCATCACGGCGGGCATCGATCTGTCGGTGGGCGCGATCATGGGACTCGGCAGCGTGCTCACCGCGATGCTGCTCACCACCGATGGCTGGAACCGCGCAACCTACGCATCGCTCGTGCTCGACGCGATCGCCGTGTTCGCGATCGTGTTCGCCGTGCTCGGCGTCGCGCGCGGCATCATGCGTGCGCGCGATGCGCAGACCGTGCGCGTCGCGGATCGTTCGCCCGTTGCGATGCAGGCGGGCATCGCGCTGATCGTCGCGGCGCTGGCTTGCGCGTATATCGCGCTGCATGGCGGGCATCGCATGCCCCTGCTCGCCGTGATGTGGATCGTGCCGCTCGCGGGTTTAACGCTGGGCGCGCTCAACGGCTGGATCATCACGCGCGGACGCATGCAGCCTTTCATCGTCACGCTTGCCGCGATGGTGGGCGTGCTGGGCGCCTCGCGTCTGATCGCGGGCCAGGATACGGCCGTCTATTCGATCTATAGCGGCACCAATGCAACGAGCGATATCGAAGCGCTGCGCGCGCTGCTCTTCAATGTGGTGCCGGTGCCTGCGCTTTTCTTTCTGGTGATCGCGATCGTCGTGGGGTTCGTGATGAACCGCACCGTATTCGGCAAGTATCTTTATGCGATCGGTGGAAACGAGAAATGCGCGGTGGTGTCGGGACTCGATGTCGCGCGCCACAAGATGGCCGCTTATGCGATCTCGGGCTTGCTATCGGCGCTGGTCGGCGTGCTTTATGCGGCGCAGTATCGGCAAGGCAAGGCGGATGCCGGCATGGGCTGGGAGCTGGACGCGATCGCGGCTGTCGTGATCGGCGGTACGAGCCTTTCGGGTGGGGTCGGGCGCGTGTCGGGGACGGTTGCGGGTGTGTTGATATTTGGATTCCTTAGCAATATCTTGTTGCTCAATGATATCGATAGCAATACGCAGCTCGTTCTCAAAGGATTGATCATCGTGATCGCGGTGTTTCTGCAGCAGGCGGATATGGGGAAGCGTGGGTGGTTCAGGCGTTTTGGGGCGCGGAAGTAGTCACCCCTCAAAATCAATCCCCCTCCCCCGCAACTGCCGCATCCCGCTCGCAAGATGCGCCTTCGCGCTCTGCGCATCCCCCTCACGCATCTGCTCGTAAGTACGCTGCGCAATCTCGTGCGGCACAACCTTGAGCGGCCGGTTTGCGCTCATCGCGCGCAACTGCACTTCAGCCGCGCGCTCGAGATAGTAGAGATCGTCCCACGCCTCGGCGATAGTCGCACCCGCAACCATCACGCCGTGATTCTTGAGGAAGAGGATATCGGCGTCGCCCATCGCGCTGGCGATACGGTCGCCTTCGGCATCATCGAGCGCGAGGCCGTTGTAATCCTCGTCGACCGCGGTGCGGCCATAAAATTTCAATGACGTCTGCCCGAGCCACAAGAGCGGCGGCCCGTCGAGCAGACACAGCGCAGTCGCGTTCGGCATATGCGTGTGGAACGCCGCCTTCACGCGCGGCATCAGCTTATGCAGACGCGCGTGAATATAGAAGGCGGTCGCTTCCGGCTCACCCTCGCCGTCGATGACATTGCCTTCGAAATCGCAGACCAGAAGGCGCGACGCCGTGATCTCGCTGAACGCATAGCCGTACGGGTTCACGAAGAACAGATCGTCGCGGCCCGGCACCACCGCCGAAAAGTGATTGCACACGCCCTCTTCGAAGCCGTGCAGCGCCGCGAGCTGAAAGCAGGCGGCAAGCTCCCGGCGTGCCTCGGCGATCTCCGGCGCATCGAGCCGGACGGTGTCGGACGCCGCGCGTTGCGCGACGCTGGAAAGCGTATGTGCCATGATTACGTGCCTTTTGTCTTTTGCCTGACCGAGAGGTCGAGGATAATCGAATGCGCGGGCGAGTATTGTCCGGACAAAAAGACAATCGGCGGCGCAGGCTCCCGAAAAACGAAGTATGACGCGCAAATGTCGCGTCTCTTAGCAGAAACGCTTATTTGAACTCGGCGTTCTGGCATGGTAAAACTCTATGCCGCTCGAGATTCGAAGCGCATCTACAACGTAATCCGTCTCAATAGGGTTTGGAAAAATGGCAACAGGTACTGTGAAGTGGTTCAACGATGCAAAGGGTTTTGGTTTCATCACGCCGGACGACGGCGGTGAGGACCTGTTTGCACATTTCTCCGAAATCCAGTCCAAGGGTTTCAAGTCGCTCCAGGAGAATCAGAAGGTGAGCTTCGAAGTCAAGCAAGGCCCGAAGGGCAAGCAAGCTTCGACGATCCAGCCGCTGTAAGTTTCAGCGCACTCGCCTCTGGCAACGAAACGGCCCTCACGGGCCGTTTCGCTTTGGTGCGCGCAATAAAGTAAAACGTTATTCAGATGCACCATTTGCGAGCGTTCACTGTTCCTTACCGATCTATCGAATAACTCAGTAGAATCGCGGTATCTTTTTTCAACGCCGCAAACACTCGCGGTGATGCGCAATTATTTCCTCTCACTCGTGTGAACTCGGCCAGCAATCGGAAAAAATGCCGCACGCTCGTTCGGCATAAAACAAATGCATTGCTTGTCGCCCTTTGCGTTTTTGCATGGGATGCCTCCGCGCAAACGTTCGCGGCCAATGCAAAAGCGGCGCGCTTCGTCAGCGACGTCGTGATGAACGACTTTCATACAGCCCAGGCAGGCGGCGGCTACGTCTTTTCATACGACAGCCACGAAACCGAAGCGACCCTTTCGACCCGGCTCGACCGCTGGTTTTCCGGAACCGATCCGCAGGCGCTCACCATGGAGCCCGCGGAAAAGCAGGCGCTCTTCAGCTTTTACTGGGCGGCGACCATGATGCCCGCGAATTCGCCGTGTTTCCGCGATATCGCCGATCCGGCCTGCGGCGAAGATCTGTCGAAGTGGATGGCGCGCGAGCTCGATGACGATCCCCGCTTCATCCGTGCTTACGAGTCCGCGAAAAAGCCGCTCGGCCTGCCGCCGCTCGAACGCAACGCGCACTGACGACCGGGCGCACACAGCGCGGGCGAAATGCTCCAGCGGCCGGCTTGCGCCGGAAACACGCGGCGCAGGCTCGTCGGACCGGCGCGGCTTTGAGCGGATCGTCCGCGCTGTCTTCGTGCGGATCGCGCAGCAACACGATCTTCGCCGCGATGCTCACGAGCAGCGACAGCGCACCGATGGTTTCGAGCAAAGCGGGAAACATGATGGTCCCCTTGGGTCTGTTCACCTATAAAACGGCCAACCCCTGGCTTAAATTCGACTCGGCAGAAATCGGCCGCATTGCTGCGACCCTCGTGTCGATCACCGGTTCGACAACATCGGCCCGTAGGTCTTCACAAAGAACGCGATGGTGATGCAGGCACTGACGAGCAGAGTGCCCGCGCGAATCCAGTGCGGCGGCGCGCGCCGGCCGAGTTGCGCGCCGCTATAGCCGCCCACGATCGCCGCGAGCAGCATCGCGATGGTCTCCGGCCAGCGCACCGCCTGCGCCACCGCGAAAGTCACCACCGCGACCGAGTTGGCCGCGCTCACGAGCAGCGTGCGCGGCGCGTTCAGGCTCTTCAGGTCGCGCGAATCGAGCAGGCCCCACACCGCCATCATCATGATGCCGACCGCCCCGCCGAAGTAGCCGCCATATACGCCGAGCGCGAACTGGATCGACAGCACCGCCGCCGCGCCGATATGCCAGCGCCGCCGCAACGCCTCGCCGAGCTTGCGGCCGAACGCAAGCGTCAGGCTCGCGCACAGCAAGAGCCACGGCAGCACGAAGGAGAAGGTCTTCGACGACGTCGACAGCAAGAGCGCCGCGCCGACGAAACCGCCGATGAGCGTCATGACGAGCATCTTGCGCATCGATACCGAACCGACGGGGCCGAGCCCGTCGCGATACGCCCACGCGCTCACCACGCCGCCCGGAAACAGTGCGACGGTACTGGATGCGTTCGCCTGAACCGGTGGCAAGCCGGCGGCGATCATCGCGGGCAGGCTCACGAACGAGCCGCCGCCCGCGAGCGCATTCATCGCGCCCGCAAGAAAACCCGCGCCAATGACGAGAATAAAGGGTTGCATGCGACAGATGCTAGCGATGCCGCCAGCCGCTTACAATCTGGCATTTCCAATGCGAGGCTTCGGCGAAACCGAAGGATGCGGCATGCGTTTCGATCTGACCGACATGCGGCTTTTCCTGACCGTCGTTGAGCGCGGCAGCATCACGGCCGGCGCGCAGGCCATGCATCTCGCGCTGGCCTCGGCGAGCGAGCGCATCGCGGGCATGGAAGCCGCGCTCGGCGCGCCGTTGCTGGAGCGCAACCGGCGCGGCGTGCAGGCGACCGCCGCGGGCGACGCCTTCGTGCGCCACGCGCGCGCGATCCTCGGCCAGGTCGAGCAGATGCGCGGCGAATTGCGATCGTTCGCGACCGGACTCAAAGGCCGCATCCGGATGATGTCGAACACGGCGGCGCTGGCCGCCTTCCTGCCGCCGCGGCTCACGGAATTTCTCGCGACCCATCCGGATCTTTCGATCGATCTCGACGAGCGCCCGAGCGTCGAGATCGTGCAGGCGATCGCCGAAGGCCGCGCGGAACTCGGCATCGTTTCGGTTACGGCGGACCTGGGGCTGCTTCAGACCCATCTGCTCGCGCAGGATCAGCTGGTGGTCGTGGCGAACGGCGTGCATCGCCTGGCGAGGGAACGCGCGGTGGCGTTTGCCGAAATCGTCGGCGAGGCGTTCGTCGGGTTATCGGACGCCGCGCTCGAAATGCATCTGGCCGAACGCGCGTCGCGGCTCGGCAGGCAGATGAGCTACCGCATCCGTATGCGCAGCATCGACAACATCGGCATGCTCGTCGAGGCGGGCATCGGACTCGCGATCTTGTCGGAGGCGTCGGCGCGCATGCTGGAGCGCCCCGCGCTCTCGATCGTGCCGCTCTCGGAACCGTGGGCGACACGCCGCCTGCACCTGTGCGCCCGCGACTTCGACGCCCTCACTCCGCACGCCCGCCTGCTCGCGCAGACTTTGATGACAGGCACTAGTCCGAGCTAGAACGGCCGCCCGACGATGAAAGGATCGACCGCACCGATCGCCTTGAGATCGCGATTCGCGTACGGCAACCTGTGCAGCACGTAGCGCATGGCGTTGAGCCGCGCGCGTTTCTTGCAATCGGAGCGCACGACGGTCCAGGGCGTGTCGGCGCTATCGGTGTGCGCGAACATCGTTTCCTTGGCTTCCGTGTAGGCGTCCCACTTGTCGAGCGATGCGAGATCGACCGGGCTCAGCTTCCACTGCTTGAGCGGATGGATCTCGCGTTCCCTGAAACGCCGCCGCTGCTCGGCGCGGCTCACGGAAAACCACAGCTTGATGACGTGCGTGCCGCTTTGCCAGAGATGGCGCTCGAACGCGGGCACCTGTTGCACGAATTCGTCGTACTCGCGCGGCGTGCAGAAACCCATCACGCGCTCCACGCCGGCGCGGTTGTACCACGAGCGGTCGAAAAGGACGATCTCGCCGGCCGTCGGCAAATGCTCCACGTAGCGCTGAAAATACCATTGCCCCCGCTCGCGCTCGGACGGCTTTTCCAGTGCGACCACGCGCGCGCCGCGCGGGTTCAGATGTTCCATGAAACGTTTGATGGCGCCGCCCTTGCCCGCCGCGTCGCGTACTTCGAACAGGATCACGACGCGCTGACCCGTGTCGCGCACCCACGCCTGCAACTTCAGCAACTCAACCTGCAGGCGATACTTCTGTTTCTCGTACGCACGCCGCGACATCAGATGCCGGTACGGATAGCCGCCTTCGCGCCACGACGGCGACAGTTCGTCGTCGGGATCGGTCGAGCCGTTGGCCGTTCGCAGCACGGTGTCGCCATCGAAAAGATGGGCGCGTAACGTGGATATCTCATCTGGCGACATACCGCCGATCAGGGTTCTCACGGTATCGACGAGCGATTCCGTCTCTTCGCGCTCCTGTGATCCGAGCCGCTGGAGTATGTCGTCGACGCTGTTCGTCAGCAGGCCATGCGCCGCTTCGACCGCGCAGCCCGTTTCCTCCTCTTCGATGCAGGCCGGCAGCGCTTGAGGCTTGTCTGGCGAGATCACCTT
Source organism: Caballeronia sp. NK8 (assembly GCF_018408855.1). Taxonomy (GTDB): domain Bacteria; phylum Pseudomonadota; class Gammaproteobacteria; order Burkholderiales; family Burkholderiaceae; genus Caballeronia. Next base: position 951,008 of record NZ_AP024325.1, read on the forward strand.
TATTCCTTCCTCTCGTTGTTGCTTCGGCGTCTCTGTCTCTCACGTCTCTCAGGCGGCTTCCTGCGCCTTTCTCAAGACGGCGTACATCTTGTCGTTCAACAACAGCTTTTCCTTCTTCAGCGATTCGATGGCGAAGGAATCAGCAGGACTGACGCCCGTCTCCATGTTGTTGATCTGATGATCGAGTTCGTTGTGACGCTCGAAAAGACGCGAGAAATGAGCATCCTCGGTCTTCAGGCGCGAGATGAGATCGCGATATTCAGGAAACATGCGGTGATCCTCCGGTGGTTCGTTTCGAGTGTTTCGAAGTACATACTACCTACTAGACTAGGTTATTTGTTAGACGAATATCAAAGATGGCTGCGGTAAAGCGTCGCAAATCGTATCGAATGCACTTAGGCAAAACCCTCCTGTTTCCGGGCATCGTCCTTGCACACAATGAAGGCGCTGGCTGTGCATCCGCATGGCGAGCATGAGCCAAGGAGGCCGTCATGAAGAAGAGCCGCAATCGCGCGCACCGTCGCGCCATGCATATTGCGTTGATCGCCGGCGTGGCCGGCATGTGCTTCGCCACGGCAGCCAGTGCGGACAGTCAGGCCGCAAAGAAGATGGGACAGATGGGCGTCATCAATCAGACGCTCCAGCCGAAGCCCGCGAACAACTATTCGAACACCCCAAACGCGAACACGGCCAATCCGAGCTACAACGCAAATCCAGCCTATAACCCGAACACCGCCAACGCCGCGAACAACGCGAACGCAGCGAACGCAGCGCGTAACGGAGCGGCCGCCACAGCCACCGCCCCGAAAAAGTAAGCACATCCCTTCACGCCGCCGCCCGCTGGGCCGGGCGGCGCTCTACATCCCCGCCGATCGACCGCGCGCGCGCGTACATTCGCGCACGTCCGATCTTTTATACTTGACTCATGGCCCAGGCGCTCAGGCGCACACTTTCGAGTCCATGAAAAAGATCAAGCCCGGTCTCGTGCTGGAACTCGCCGCCAATCTGCTGCTGCCGTGGCTGGCGTATCGCGTGGCGTTGCCGTATTGGGGCGATGTCGGCGCGCTCTATGCGTCGGCCGCGCCGCCGCTCGTGTGGAGCATCGTCGAGTTCGCGCGCTCGCGTCGTGTCGATGCGCTCTCCGCGCTCGTGCTGTTCGGCATCGCGCTGTCGATCGTGATGCTCGCGATGGGCGGCAGCCCGCGCATTCTGCTCGTGCGCGAATCGCTGGCAGCGGGCGCGACGGGCATCGTGTTCCTGGTCTCGCTGTTCTTCGAACGTCCGCTCATCTTCTATCTCGCGCGCGCCACCGTCACGCGCGAACAGGAAAACGGCGCCGAGCGCTTCGAGGCGTACTGGAGCGAAAGCGCGATGCTGCGCGCGTCGCTGCGGCTCATGACGTTCGTGTGGGGCGTGGGACTATCGCTCGAAACGCTATTGCGTTTCTGGTTCGCGTGGACCTGGCCGGTCGAGCGCTACCTCGTCGTATCGCCGGTCGTGAGCTACGCGATCTACGGCGGGCTGCTCGCGTGGACGTTCTGGTTTCGCGCACGGCTCATAGAACGTCAGGGCAAGAGCGCGCCGTCACGCGACGGGTTACTCGGCTAGGTTATCGGCGCGCGCATCGCACTGGGCGATATGACGCGCGATCGCCGCATTCACCGCCGGCGCGTGCGTGAGCGGCCCCATGTGGCCCGCATCGGACACGACGATCAGCTTCGCCGCCGGCATCAGACCGGGCAGCGTCTCGGCGATCAGGCGCGTCGGCGCGGGCGCATGCTCGCCGCGCATCACGAGCGTGGGAATGCGCAAGGCGGCATACGCGCTCGCCGGTGTGGGCTCGTGAATCAGCGCGCGAAAATCGAGCGGCGCTTTCGGCACCCAGCGTGTGAGCATGGCCTGAATGGAAGGCCGCAACGCCGACCACGCGCCCCGTCCGCTCCAGTAATCGACGAACGAGCTTGCCGCGCCACGCAGATCGCCCGTGACGACGCCTTCCGCCGTGCGCGCCGCGATCGCGAGAATCTCCGCGAATTCCGCCGCGCCACGCGCGCCCATGCCCTTCAGCAAATGAAACGCCGACGGTTCGTAGAGCGTGATGCTCGCGACGCCGTGGGGCCTTTCCAGCGCGGCGCGCAACGCGACGCCGCCGCCGTACGAATGCCCGACGAGATGCACCTTGCCGCGCTGGCGATCGATGATCTCGACCGTGCGCGCCGCTTCGTCCGCGAGCGTGAAAGCGCGCTCGCCGCTCCACGGGCCCACGCTATCGCAGCCGTAATGCTCCGGCGCGATGAGCGTGTAGCGCGTTCTGGCGCAGCCGAGTGCATCGAGCGTTTCGCCGAGCTGGCGCCATTGATTCGCGCCCGCGCCGGAGCAGTGCAGCGCGATGACGGGCGCGTCGGCGTGTTGGTCGTTCGGCATTGTCATCTGAACGTTCCTGGTTCGTTGAAGATCACTCGTCGATGTCGACGGCACGCATACGACGCTCGAGTTCGCCGATATCGACGGACGATGCGAGATAGGCATCGCGCCGGCCATGTTCCGCGCGATCCAGCAGCACTTCGGTCCGGCCGACCAGAAACGGCAGCACGATATCTCTCGAAAAATTGATCAGGTATCCCAACATGATTCGCTCCACTTGCACTAACGGGTCGGTCAATGACATGCCGGCTGAGCGAACGTGCAACTGCTGAAGCGAGGTCGCTGAGGCGGCGGGTGTCGGCTTTGAATGCAGCCTCCGTGCCAGTTTCCCGAAACCACCGTGCGACAAGGCTCGGCGCGAATTCAGCCGCGCGCCGGCTGATAAAATGTCGGGCACGAACCAACGCTTTCAGTTCCGAAAGCGGGCAACCAACAAACACATCATCGGACGATCCGAAAGCGAATTCATGCTCTCGATACCGCGCTAACGCGGCGAATATTCCTTCGGCGCCGACTCAAGCTTTCATGAAACCGCGCCGTAAACGGGTCTGATGGCCGCGCGATAAGATACGGCTGCTTTCACTCGGAGACAACGGCGTGCTCATTCGCCATTCGCTCACTTCAAGGATGACGGTGTTCATCGTCGTCGTCTGCGTGCTTCTGATCGGCACCGACGTGTGGCGCAGCGTCGCCGCGCGCCGCGTGCAGATGGACGAGATGACGTCGGCGACTTCGAACCTCGCGCGCGCGATGGCGCAGCACGCGAACGACACCTTCAAGGAAGCCGACACGACGCTCATCGGCATGGTGGAACGCGTGGAGGAAGACGGCACGTCGCCCGAAGCGCTCGCGCGCATTCATCGTTCTCTGGTCACGCGTGTGCAGCAGTTGCCGCAATTGAACGGCCTCTTCATCTACGACAAAGACGGCGCGTGGCTCGTCAACTCGCAGCCCCGGCTCGACTCGCGCTTCAACAACTCCGACCGCGAATACTTCGAGTATCACCGCACCCACACCGATCAGAATTCGCATATCGGCCCGCCCGTGAAGAGCCGCTCGACGGGCAAGTGGATCGTGCCGGTATCGCGCCGTATCGATGCGCCCGACGGCAGTTTCGCGGGCGTCGCGCTCGCGACCATCGACATCGAGTTCTTCTCGCGTTTCTATGACAGCCTCGACCTCGGGCAATCGGGCGCGGCCGTGCTCGTGCTGAATTCAGGCGTGATGGTCGTGCGCCGCCCGTTCGAGGACCGCTTCGTCGGCAAGAACGTAATCGATACCGCGCTGTATCGCGCGCATCTCGAAAACGACGGTTCGGGCGTGTTCACGACGCGCTCGTCGCAAGATCATGTCACGCGCCTCAACAGCCTGCGCGAATTGCAGGACTATCCGCTGTTCGTGGCCGCGGCGCTTTCACGCGATGAAATCCTCGCGCCCTGGTGGCGGGACACGGTCTGGCACGCCTGCGTGTCGATCGTGCTCGCGCTCGTGCTGGCGATGTTCGGCTCGACCCTCGTGCGACAGGTCAACGCGCGTATCCGCATCAGGCAGGAACTCGTCCGCAGCCTCGCGACCACCCAGACCGTGCTCGACACCGCCATCAGCCCGATCATCACCGTGGACGAGCGCGGCGCAATCCGCTCGTTCAACTCGGCGGGCGAAAGGGTGTTCGGCTACAAGGCGAAGGAGGTCATCGGACAGAACATCCGCATGCTGGTGCCGCCCCATCATCTGGATACGTATAACGAATACATCATGCAATTCAAGGGTCCAACAGGCGTCGCGACCGCTGATTGCGAACTCGCGGGACAGCGCAAGGACGGCACCTCGTTTCCGGCGCACGTCTCGACGGGCGCGATGCGGCTGGATGGCGCTTTGCATTTTGTATCGGTAATTACGGATATCTCGAGGCAGAGAAAGGAACGCAGCGAGCTTGCCGACGCGCGCGATCAGTTGTTGCTGGCCGCAGAAATCGCCGAACTGGGCATCTGGTCGTGGGATATCGCCACGGGCAAGCTGCACTGGAACGCGCGCATGTTCGAGATCTATCAGTACCCGCCGGAATTGCTCGACAACGGTCTGCACTTCGAGCACTGGCGCTTGCGGGTTCATCCCGACGATCACGACAGCATCATGGCCGACGTGCGCGCCGCCGCTGCGGGAGAAACCGAGACGCTGCCGCCGTTTCGCATCGTACTTCCGGACGGCACGACGCGGCGCATCCAGAGCGGCCTGCGCACGCAGCGCAACGCGGACGGCGTGCCCGTCGTGATGACGGGCGTGAACTACGACGTCACCGATCAATATCAGCTGGAATTCCATCTGCGCGACGCGAAGGAACAGGCCGACGCGGCGAGCGCGGCCAAATCCTCGTTCCTCGCGAACATGAGTCACGAAATCCGCACACCGATGAACGCCGTGCTCGGCATGCTGCATCTCGTGCAACTGACCTCGCTCGACAACCGCCAGCAGGACTACGTCAGCAAGGCCGAAACTGCCGCCAAATCGCTGCTGAATCTGCTCAACGACATCCTCGACTATTCGAAGATCGAAGCCGGCAAGCTGCAACTCGATATCCATCCGTTCGAGCCTGAAAAGCTGATGGAAGAACTGGGCATCGTGCTGTCGGGCAATCAGGGCGCAAAAGACGTCGAAGTGCTGTTCGATCTCGATCCGAGCTTGCCTTCCGTGCTCGTCGGCGACGGCTTCCGGCTTCAGCAGGTGCTCATCAACCTCGCGGGCAACGCGCTCAAGTTCACGTCGGCGGGGCAGATCGTCATGAGCGTCCATCGACTCGAAAGCTCGCACGATGCAACAGGCGCGTCGATGCGCGTACGCATCGCGGTGAGCGACAGCGGCATCGGCATCAGCGAGGAACAACTCGAACGCATCTTCGAAGGCTTTACGCAGGCCGAGGCCTCCACGTCGCGACGTTACGGCGGTTCCGGCCTCGGGCTCGTGATCAGCAAGCGGCTCGTCGCGATGATGGGCGGCCAGCTCGAAGTCGAAAGCCGTCTGGGAGAAGGCAGCCGCTTCTGGTTCGATATCACGCTCGGGGTGGAAGCGTCCGGCGCGCTATCGCATGACGAACGCGCGACGCTTCATGGAGGCGCGCGCATTCTCATCGCTGACGACAACGCGATCGCCGGCGAAATTCTCTCGCGCACGGTACGTTCGCTCGGCTGGCAGGCGGATCTCGTGACGAGTGGAAGCGATGCGGTCGAGCGTATCGGCGCGGCGGCGCGGCGCGGCGCGCCTTACGACATCGCCCTGCTCGACTGGCGCATGCCCGGACTCGACGGCCTGAGCACGGCGAAGCAGATCCGCGCGATGGACGTGAAGACCGCACCGCCGCTCGTGCTGCTCGTCACCGCCTTTGGCCGCGAAGTCCTGAGAGAAGCGCAGGACGACGGCGCCGCGCCCTTCGCGGGCTTTCTCACGAAGCCCGTGACGCCAAAGCAACTCGTCGCCGCGATTCGCGCCGCATTGCCCGGCGATATCGAAGCCGCGCAACTTCAGACGATGCCGCCTTCAGTGAAAGCGCAACGCCTCCAGGGACTTGCGCTGCTCGTGGTCGAGGACAACGAGCTCAATCGTCAAGTCGCCGAAGGGCTGTTGCTCGCGGAAGGCGCGCACGTGTCCCTCGCGCAAAGCGGTCGCGAAGGCGTCGACAGGATCGTGGCCGACGATACGCGCTTCGATGCCGTGCTGATGGACGTGCAGATGCCCGATCTCGACGGCCTCGAAGCCACGCGCCTCATTCGTGCGGATGGCCGCTTCGCCGCGCTGCCCATCATCGCGATGACGGCCAACGCATCGAGTTCGGATCGCGAGGCCTGTTTGCAGGCGGGCATGAACGATCATGTCGGCAAGCCGATCGACGTGGAGCGGCTCGTCACGGTGTTGCGCGCGCAAGCCGGACACACGCCGACGGAACCGCACACGCAGGATGCGCACGCGGAGTCGATCATCGAGCCACGCGATTCGATCGTCGCGCGTTTCGGCGGCAATATCGATCTGATCCGGAATGCGGCTGACGGCTTCGGCGCGCAGGCCGACATGCAACTGACACGGCTCGCCACCGCGCTCGCTGCGGGCGACGCGCAAGGCGCCGCATCGATGCTGCATGCGATCAAAGGCAGCGCGGGCACGATCGGCGCGGCCGCGCTCGCGAAGCTGGCCGCCACGCTCGAAAACGAGACCCACATGCTCGACACGACGCGCGCGAACCTGCCGCAAATGCGGCGATTGCTTGCATCGAGCGTCGCGCAACTCGTCGATGAGTTCGGCCGGCCGCAGGCGTCCACGGAATCGGAACAGAGCGCGCCGCCGCTCGAGGATGAAGACTGGCGCGCGCATCTGACCGCGATCATCGAACTGCTGGATGCATCGAATCTGCAGGCGATCGCGCTATCCGAGAAGCTGTCGCCGCATGCGCCGAATGGTTATCGCGAGGACTTCGCGGATTTCCTCACGCGCGTGCGTGCGCTCGACTTCGCGCACGCATCCAGAATGGCGCGCGAGATGCTCGAACAGGCCTGAACGGAAGTTATCGCTCAGCCACCGCGCGCATCACGCGCGAACACCGGAAACGGATGAACGCGCGCGCCCGCCGATGAATCCAGCAATGCGCGCGACTCGTCCAGCGCCTTTTTCGCCGAGTCCAACGCGGCCAGCACGCGCGCGTGCAGCACAGCGGAGCGAGCTGGCCTTGCGATGACATCGGCCGCGCCCGCATCGAGTGTGCATTGCTCGGTCTGGACATCGCGTGCATCCGCGAGCACGACGATGGGCACGTGAGGAAGCTTTGCGAGCAATGCGTGCACCGCTTCGCAAGGGTTGTTGCAGCAACGCGCATCGAGCACGATCGCGTCCGGCTCCTTGTTTTGCGCGAGACGCAGCGCGGCTTCGCAGTCCGTCACCACGTCGAGCGCGCCGATCGACTGAAGCGCGTGACGATGCGCTTCGACCATGTCGTCCGCGAGGATGCCCAGCACGCGCACGCCCGTAGGCTTGGGCGCCGCTTGCACGCCCGCCTCGTGCAGACGCGCCTGCGCTTCCATCACGCGGCGTCTCAGACTGAGTTGCGCTCGCACGCGCGCTTGCAGGCGCGGCGCGACGAGCGGTTTGATCACGTAATCGGCCGCGCCAATGCGAAAGGCATCGACTTCGAGCGCGGGCGCGTCGTGACTGGTGACGAATATCACCGGCACACGCGCGAGCTTCGCATCGCTCTTGAGGATCTCGCAGACATCGAAGCCCGTCATGTTTGGCAGGTTCGCATCGAGCAGAATGAGATCGGGCGTCGCTTCGCGCGCCAGGGCGAGCGCGGCTTCGCCGGTGGTGGCAAAACGCTGGTCGGGAAATTCGGCGAGCATTTCGCCGATGATGCGGATCATGGCCGGATCGTCGTCGACGAGCAACAGGCGCGGTTGATAGGCTGAAGCGGAGTGGTCTGCTTTATCCATGTTCGAACGGGTATTCATCAGACAAGAAACATGCACGAACTCTACGCCCGCGATGACGGTGTCGCAAACTCAAAAATTATCTGCAGGTATTAATTATCTGATATTTCAGCGGGCGCACAATTTCATTTCCACAGATACTTGGTGAACAAATCATATTCATAAGCAGATAAGTAATTCATGCCGACGCCCGCCTCGGCCTCGAAAGCCATATGGCGTAACGCAATGTGCGCTAAAGGACAGACGTACGCGAAAATTTCGCACGACCGTGTCGCAAAAAATGCTCCGACGTTTTCAATCGATTCGGCCGATCAATGTAAACATTTAAAATCGGGTTATCGTTTGCGAGGCTTTTTCGGCTGACCTTTCCGGGCGCATACTGAGGCAATACCTATAAAAGTCGGGAAAAAGCCATGTACGGGGAAGCCAGAACGCTCTATTTCGCTGGGCGCGCGGTATCGGAGGATCTGGCCGAGCGTTTGCACGCTCGGGGATGGTCCATCGAGCGCATCGATCCTGCGAAGCCGCTCAAATCCAGCAAGCAAGGCAAGCGCGCCGCCGCCGGCATCGTCGATCTGACGAGTCGTGGCTATGCGAAGGAAGCGGCCTCGCTCACCGGCTTGCTCGCGAGTTATCAGATCGGCTGGGTTGCGGCGGTCGATGCCGAACATGTCGAAAGCCCCGAGATTTGCCGGCTGATTCGCGACTTCTGTTTCGACTACGTGACGGTGCCTGCTTCAGCGGATCGTCTCGTCGATGCGGTCGGGCATGCTTACGGCATGGTTTCTCTGCACGACACGGCCTGCAACGATCCCCGCAAGGACGACTTCAAGGAAGGCGGCATGGTCGGCTCCTGCGACGCGATGCAGGCGCTGTATCGTTCGATCCGCAAAGTCGCCATGACCGATGCGCCCGTGTTCATCTCCGGCGAATCCGGCACCGGCAAGGAACTCACGGCGGTCGCAATCCACGAGCGTTCGGTGCGGCGCGATCAACCATTCGTCGCGATCAATTGCGGCGCGATTCCCGCGCACCTGCTGCAATCGGAACTCTTCGGATATGAGCGCGGCGCGTTCACCGGCGCGAATCAGCGCAAGATCGGCCGCGTCGAAGCCGCCGATGGCGGCACGCTCTTTCTCGATGAAATCGGCGATTTGCCGCTCGAAAGCCAGGCGAGCCTGTTGCGCTTTCTGCAGGAACGCAAGATCGAGCGGCTGGGCGGACAAGGTTCGACCGATGTCGACGTGCGCATCATCTCGGCGACGCACGTCGATATGCAAACCGCGATGATCGAAGGACGCTTCCGCGCGGACTTGTACCATCGTCTGTGCGTATTGCAGATCGACGAGCCGCCGCTGCGCGTGCGCGGCAAGGATATCGAGTTGCTCGCGAATCACATGCTCGAGCGCTTCAGAAAGGACGCGAGCCGGCGGCTGCGCGGCTTTTCGCCTTGTGCGATTGCGGCACTTCATAACTATGGCTGGCCCGGCAACGTGCGCGAGCTGATCAATCGTGTGCGCCGCGCGATCGTCATGTCGGAAGGCAGGCAGATTCTCGCAAGCGATCTCGAACTCGGCGAGTACGCAGAAGCCGCACCGATGACGCTCGCGCAGGCACGCGAGGCCGCCGAGCGGCAGGCCATCGAAGTGGCGCTGCTGCGCCATCGTGGACGACTCGGTGAAGCGGCGGATGAACTCGGCATCTCTCGCGTCACGCTGTATCGCATGTTGACGGCGTATGGCTTGCGCGCAAAGACGGATCGGCCGCTGGAGGCGTCGGGGGCTTAAGCGTTTCATGATTCGCTTAACAACGCGAAAAGGAACCTTTATTCGCGTTAGTCACTCCAATCACCGCATCGCAATCGATGCATCGTGAAAGCCTGAAGCGGCGTGCGCGCATCATGCGCCGTTAGCCTCGTCACGCATTTCCTCTCGTAGCCGGCTGGCGCATTCTCGCGACGCCAGACCACGCGCTACGCAGTCACGTTTCATTCATATGCGGCCCGCCCGAATGCTTTTCGGCGCGTCCATATCGCGCTTTTGCGCCATGCCATAACTTTGACTCGCACGTCGACTCCCTCGTGTGCGGGCACTGGCGTGCAGCGAGTAACGTCGAGTCGTATCAATCATGGTTTCGCTCAATAACAATACTTCCCTCGTTCGTCAATTCTCGAACTATGCCGTACCTACCGTGCTCGCCGCGTGGGTCTACTGCATGCATTCGGTCATCAGCGGCATATTCATCGCGCGTCACGTCGGCGCCGATGCGCTGGCCGCGTTGAATCTGCTCGTCCCGCTGCTCTATCTGCCTTATGCGTTCAGCGTGATGATCGGTGTGGGCGGATCGACGCTCGTCTCGCGCCTGCTCGGGGAGCGGCGCGAACGCGATGCCGCCGAAGCCTTTACACAGGCGTTATGGTTGCTCGGCCTGTGCGGTGTCGCCTTCGCGCTCGCCATCTATTTCCATGCCGACACGTTCGTGCAATGGACCGGCGCACGCGGCGAACTCGCGCGTCTCGCCAAAGACTTCCTGCATGCCTATGCGCCGTTCGTGCTGTTCCCGACCGCATGCTATGCGCTCGAACTCTTCTTGCGCATCGAAGGCGCGGCGAAGTTCGGTCTCGTCTGCCTGATCGCGGGCGGCATCGCCGATGTCGCATTGACTTGGTGGATGGTGGGCCAGATGGACTGGGGCATGCGCGGCGCGGCGATCGCGTCGGGCATCAGTCAGGCGCTCGCCTGCATCCCGATGCTGGCTTATCACTTCATCAAGGCGCAACGCGTTCGTCCCGTCGCCCGTGCCTTCGCGCGCCTCGATCATGCATGGCGCATGGCCTACAACGGCGTGTCGGAATTTTTGGGTGAGATCGCGCCGAGCGTCACGCTGTTCGCGTTCAATCACGCGGTATTGCGCTGGCTCGGCGATACGGGACTCGTCGCATTCGCTGTCGTCGAATATATGACGATGATCGCATCGGTCACGATGGTCGCGCTCGTGCAAAGCATGCAGCCTATCGTGAGCTTTCAGCGTGGCGCGGGCAACGCGCACGCGGTGTCGCGCGCGTTTTCCATCGGCATATCGGTTACGGCGGGCTTTGCGCTCGCCGCCGCGTTGGCGATCCTCACGCTCGCGCAACCGCTCGGCGCGCTCTTCCTGCCCGACAGTCCCGCAGCGCAGGCACTGCTGCGCGATGCCTTGCCGTGGTGCGCGCTCGCCTTCTTGCCCGCCGCGATCAACGTCGCGATCAGCGGCTATCTGACGGCTATCGAAGCGCCGCTCGCCTCGTTGATCGTCGCCTTGCTGCGCAGTTGGCTATTGCTGTTGATGATGCTGTGGCTGCTGACCGAATGGCTCGGGCCGCGCGGCCTCTGGATGACCGTCGCTGTAACCGAACTGGCTACGCTTGCGGCGAGCATCGTGCTCTATCGAAACCGGGGCCGGCGTTTCGAACTCCATGCGCGTCCTCGCGTTCAGGCATCGCGCGTCAGATGAAAACGTCGATCGATCGATGCAAGCAGCCGTCTGGATAGGCGCGTCGCACGCCCCTGTATCAGCCGGTCAGACACGCGCGAGAGACCATAAGACACGACGAGCACCGCGATCAGCGTCGCGCCGAACAACGCAAGCGACGTTTCGCCATCCGTCTCCCCGAACGCGCGGTCGAAGAAATGAAACGTCGCGTAGACGCAGATGAAGTGCCAGAGATAAATGCCATAACTTTCGCGGCCGAGCGCGGCGGCGCATCGTCGGATGAACGTGATGCGCGGCGCCCGACGCATTGCATCGCGATGATTGCGGGCGCGGCGCGTGCACACGAACAGGAGAAATGCCACCGCGCTGCACGCGGCGAACACCGGGGCGAGCGCGTGCGCCTTGTCAAGCCATACACCGAGCGCGCCCGTCATCAGCGCAAACCCCACGGCCAGCGAAAGAAAGAGCCATACCCTGGACTTCGTCACATCGGCGGCGCCGAGCAGATGCGGGCGGAACGCATACCACGCCCACATGCCGATGATGAAACACGGACCCTGCACCGGCGGCCAGAAATAGCTGAACGTGTTGTTGGCGACATTGCAGTCGAGCGTACCGTTGCAATCGCTCATCGACAGCACGCCAAGCGATAGTCCGAGCAGCAGGACCGTGGCCAGCAACAGACGCACACGATTCATCGCCAGGAAGAACAGCAGCGGCGCGATCAGATAGAACAGCATTTCCACGCCGATCGACCATCCGCCGGGCACGACGTTGTTGATCGCCGTTGGTGACAGCGCGTGCAGAAACACCATGTTGAGCAGGATGTCCATTGGACCGTGCGCGCCGAGGATCCATGCGCGTTCGACGCCCGAGTGCATCGCGCCATAGCTGATGAGACCGTAGATCGCGATCGCCGCGTAGTACAGCGGCGCAATGCGAAAGAAGCGCTTGATATAAAAGCGCAGCGTGACATGACGCGCATCCGCGCAGCGCGCGTGATCCGTTTCGAGCGTCATGAAGATCGTGATCGCGCTGATCACGAAGAATAGCTGCACGCCGTATTGGCCCATGCGCGCGACGAGCGTCACGGCACCGGGCAGATTGGGAAACTGAAATGACAGGTGAACTGCTACGACCCCGACGATCGCGAGCGCCCGGCCTGCGTCGAGCGCGGCAACACGTCCTTGCTCCATCGATATTCTCCTCGCGGTTGATGCCGACCTTCAAAGGCCGCGAGGCCCGTGGACAACGGTTTTTTCGACGAAGTTCCGCAGCATCGGCCCTAAGCGGCAAGTCTTACAAGAAGAAACTTCATACACGTACAGATACAATTTTCGCGTTGGCGGGAGGGGTTCAATCGTCTAGACGGCGGGCGCATCCCGCCTCAAAAACCGCAGGATGCGGCTCGCGACCGTGCTCGGCTGCTCCTGTTGCACCCAATGCCCCGCCCCTTCGATCAGATGCGTTGCGCGAAAGTCCGTGCAGGCGAGAACACGCATCGCTTCGAAATCGCCCGGACGCTGGTAGTAGCCCCAGTCGCTCGCGCCCGCGACGAAGCATGACGGCACGTCGATCGTGCGTCCCGACCACATGCGCAATGCCGCCGCATAGCGCGCGTCGGTGCCGCAGCGATACCAGTTCAACCCGCCCTGAAAGCCCGTGCGCGCGTATTCGCCCGCATACACGTTCAAGTCCCGATCGGTGAGCCATGCACATGCCGCGATGTCGTCCGCGCCAGGCATGTGCCCAGCGACGGTCTGCGCCATCGTGGCATCCGCGTTCATCACGTAATAAGTCGGCAGCATCGCGAGCTGTTCGGCGCTCACCGATGCAAGCGGATGCGGTTGATTGCCCGCCCAGTCCGCGCTCTTCACGTAGTAGTACGCGCGCAGGAACGCCGCGAGCCCTTGCGGCGCGTGCCACATGTCGTCGTTGGCCTGTGCGCCCGAGTAATACCATTGATAATGCTTGCGCGGCGGATCGAGCGATGCGAGCGCCCTGACCGCCTCGTCCATGATCGATGAAGCCGTTTCGACACGCGCAAGCCGCGCATCGTCCTTTGCGGTGTTGAACGCGAATGCCGGCGGCCCGGCGAACGGCGCGCTCATCATCACGACGGACGCGAACACGTCGGGACGAATCAATGCGCACCAGGCCGCCACGGGCGAGCCGAAGTCATGGCCGATCACCGACGCCACCCTTCGATAACCCAGCGCCGATACGAGACCCAGCACATCGCGCACGAGATTCGGAAAGGTGAATTCGTTCAGGTCGGCATCGAACGAAACAGCGCCGCCGGTCGTGCGTCCATAACCTCGCTGATCCGGCGCGACGACATAAAAGCCCGCATCGGCAAGCGGCTTCATGATCTTGCGCCAGCTATAGGCAAGTTCAGGAAAACCGTGCAGAAGCACGATGCAGGGCCGCTCCGGCGCGTCGTAGCCGGCTTCCAGCACGTGCATCGAAAGGCCATTGCCGTTATCGACCATGCGCGCCCGAATGCCCTCCGGCAAGGGCAGATCGCTCAATGGTTCATTCATGCGAGTCTCCTGAATGGGCCATGAATGCATCTTGCGACGCGTTCATGCTTCGAGCAAGGCCGCGAAGCGGTCCGCGAGCGTCGGACGCGAACGCATGGGCCATATGGCGCTGAGTTCGAAGGGGGGAAGGTTGTCGCCGTCGCGCACATCGCAGAAGCGCACGCCGGCGAATTGCAGCGCGGTGACCGATTGCGGCAGCAGCGATGCGCCGCACCCTGCCGCGACACACGCAAGCACGGTCAGCGAGCGATTCGCGTCCTGCACGACATTCGCCTCGCATCCGGCCTTGCGAAAAGCACTCAGGATGCCCGCGCGCACCACCGGCAGCTGATCGCCCGGAAACCACACGAGCCCTGCATTCGAGAGATCCTTCAGGCCGACCTTGCCGTCATCGCCGACAGAAAACGATAGCGGCAGCACCGCAAGCAGGCGCTCCCTGACGATGAGCTTCTCGCGCATGCGCCCGCCCACGGCGACGGGCGTATGCAGCAAACCGATATCGATGCTGCCCTTCTCCAGCGCGCTCGCCTGTTCCGCATTGCTCATTTCCCTGAGCATGAGTTCGACATTGGGCACTTCCTCGCGCAGCGCCGCAATCGCACGGGGCAGCAGACTGAAGAGCGCCGCCGATGCGAAACCGATCGTCAGACGCCCGCCGCGCTGCGCGCCGATCGCACGCGCGCGATGCGATGCGGCATCGATGCGCGCCACGCTCAGGCGTATGTCTTCGACGATCGCCTCGCCCGCCGCTGTCAATTGCGCCCCGCGGCGCGTGCGCTCGAACAGCTTCACGCCCAGGTCGCGTTCCATGCGTGAAAGCGCCTGGCTCAGCGCGGGCTGCGCGATATCGAGCACGTCGGCTGCGCGCGTGACGCTGCCTGCATCGACCACGGCCAGAAAGTATTTGAGGTTGCGCGTCTCCATGTCGCGAGCATATCAAAACGATATGAAAGATGAACATATCCATAGTATGCGAGGCCGCTATTCATTTCTAGAATGCAGTGACACATGACACAACATGCGCCGGCTTAAAGCCCGCTCAGGAGACGCAAAAATGAATTGGTACCGTGAAGTTTCCACGGCGGAAAAACGCACGCTATGGGGCTGCTTCGCAGGCTGGGCGCTCGATGGCGTCGACACGCAATTGTTCAGCCTGGTGATTCCGACGCTCATCGCGACGTGGGGCATCGGCAAGGGACAAGCGGGGCTGATCGGCGGGGCGACGCTCGTCGCGGGCGCGCTGGGCGGGCTCTTTGCGGGCGTGCTGTCCGATCGCATCGGGCGCGTGAAAGCGCTGCAAATAACCGTGCTCTGGTTCTCGCTTTTCACGTTTCTCAGCGCCTTTGCGCAGAATTTCGAACAGTTGCTCGTGCTCAAATCGCTGCAGGGACTCGGCTTCGGCGGTGAATGGACCGCGGGCGCCGTATTGCTCAGCGAGACCATTCGCGCGAAACATCGCGGCAAGGCCATGGGCATCGTGCAAAGCGCATGGGGCTTCGGCTGGGCCGGCGCGGTGCTGCTCTACATGATCGTGTATTCGTGGGTCTCCCCGGACTGGGCCTGGCGCGTGCTGTTCGCCATCGGTCTGATTCCCGCGCTGCTCGTCGTCTATATGCGCCGCAATATCGAAGAGCCGCCGCGTGAAGCGAAGTCCGGCGAGCCGGATCACGCGCAACGTCAGGGCGCGTTCGCGATCCTCGCCGGCATCTTTCATCCTTCGGTGCTGCGCACGACGATCGTCGGCGGCCTGATCGGACTCGGCGCGCATGGCGGTTATCACGCGATCACGACGTGGCTGCCCACCTACCTCAAAACGGAACGTCATTTATCGGTGCTCGGCACGGGCGGTTATCTGGCCGTGGTGATCACCGCGTTCATCGTCGGATGCTTTGTCAGCGCATGGCTGCAGGACAAGATCGGCCGCCGCAAGAATGTGATCCTCTTCGCGATCTGCTGCGCGGTCACGGTCAATATCTATGTGTTCCTGCCCATCGGCGATCTCGCGATGCTCATTCTGAGCTTTCCGCTCGGCCTCTTTTCGGCCGGCATTCCCGCGACGCTCGGCGCCCTTTTTAACGAGCTTTATCCGCAAGGCGTGCGCGGCACGGGCGTCGGCTTCTGCTACAACTTCGGGCGTGTCGTGTCGGCCGTGTTTCCGGTGCTCGTCGGGCACATGGGCAATTCGATGCCGCTCGGACAGGCGCTCGGCATCGACGCGGGTATTGCGTATGGACTCGTCGTCGTAGCAGCGTTGCTGCTGCCTGAAACACGAGGCCGCCGCATTGCAACGGCGCCCGCTCAAGCCTCGTCCTGAAGCCCCATGACACATTCACTTCATTCCACGCTCGCCGATGAGCAATGGCTCGAATCGGCCCCCGCCGCGATCGAAGCAATCGACAGTCACGCGCATGTCTTCGTGCGCGGTCTGCCGCTCGCGCCGCATCGCCGTCACGCACCCGATTACGATGCGACGCTCGATGCCTATGCGGAGCACCTGCGCGCGAACGGCGTCTCGCATGCGGTGCTGGTGCAGCCCAGTTTTCTCGGCACCGACAACTCGTTTTTCGTCGATGTGCTGCAACGCTATCCGCAACGATTTCGCGGCGTGGCCGTCATCGATCCTTCGATCAGCGACGCCGATTTGCAGCAACTCGCCGCGCACGGTGTCGTCGGGATGCGGCTGAATCTCATCGGCCTCGCATTGCCCGATCTGCGTGACGCGCATTGGCGCGCGCTCTTCACGCGAATCAACGCGCTCGGCTGGCACGTCGAGATTCATCGCGATGCGGTGGATTTGCCGATGCTCATCACGCCGCTGCTCGAACAAGGCTGCACGATCGTGATCGATCATTTCGGCCGGCCCGATCCTGCATTCGGCGCGAACGATCCTGGCTTTCGCTATCTTCTGACGACCGCGAAAAGCGGGCGCGTGTGGGTCAAACTGTCGGCGGCGTATCGCAGCGTGTGCGACGAAAGCGGCACGGCGCTGGGGCAAACGCTCACGGCCGCATTGCTCGATTCATTCGGCGCGTCGCGGCTCGTATGGGGCAGCGACTGGCCGCATACGCAGCATCGCGAGCTGATCGACTACGGTGCGTCGCGCGATGCGCTCGGCCGCTGGATTCCGGATGCATCGCTGCGTACCATCGTGTTGCGCGATGCGGCGCGCGCGCTGTTTCGCTTCGCCTGATGGCTGTGCGAGCGCCGAAGCGCGACGCGCGTTAGCATTGCATACGCTGACGCCGAACCCGAACTCTCTTTCCGGAACCGAAGCCATGACCACTTCTTCTTCCCGCCGCCGCGCCGCGTTTCGCGAACGGGTCAACGCACGGCGCGGTCTGCTGCTGCCCGGCGCATTCAACGCGATGAGCGCGCGTGTCGCCGCCGATCTCGGTTTCGAAGCGCTCTACATCACCGGCGCGGGCGTGACGAACATGTCGCTCGGCATGCCGGACCTCGGTTTCATCGGCCTCGCGGAAGTCGCGGAGCATACGTCGCGCATTCGCGATGCAGTGGACCTGCCGCTCGTCGTCGATGCGGACACGGGCTTCGGCAATGCGCTCAACGTGCGTCATACGGTACGCACGCTGGAGCGCGCCGGCGCCGATGCGATTCAACTCGAAGATCAGGTGATGCCGAAGAAGTGCGGCCATTTCGCGGGCAAGGCCGTTGTCTCGACCAATGAAATGGTCGGCAAGATTCGCGCGGCGGTGGATGCGCGCGAGGACGAGAACTTTCAGATCATCGCGCGCACCGATGCATGCGCGGTGGAAGGCTTCGATGCGGCGATCGAACGTGCGCGCGCCTTCGTCGAAGCAGGCGCGGACATTCTCTTTGTCGAGGCAATCGAGACGCCCGAGCAGATCGCATCGCTGCCGAAGCTGCTCGATGCGCCACAGCTCATCAACATCGTGATCGGCGGCAAGACGCCGGTGACCGATCGGGCCGATCTCGAACGTCTCGGTTTCAGCCTCGTGCTCTATGCGAATGCCGCGTTGCAAAGCGCCGTGCGCGGCATGCAGACGGCGCTCGGCGCGTTGAAATCGCAAGGACGGCTCGATGAAGATTCGGCTGTCGTTGCGCCCTTCGCCGAGCGTCAACGGCTCGTGAACAAGCCGCTTTTCGACGAACTCGACCGCAAGTACGCGGCTGATTAGGCTGGCTTAGCGCGAGTACATCGCGTTCCAGTCGGATGGCGACACGCGCGCACCGCCCGCTTGCGACGTTCCATTGGCGCTGCCGCCATAGGCGGTTGCACCATCGCGCGCGGCGAGCTTCGCTTCGGCCGCCTGAATCGCTTCGGGATAATGCGCCTGATCGCCATCGCCTACGTGATAGCCGACGCTCTGCAATTCGGCGAGTTCTGCACGCACTTGAGCACGCGTGATCTGGCTTTGCGCAAACGAAGCAACGGGAATGACGAGAGCGGTGGCGACGACTGCCGCACGGATGATCGACTTCATGATGAAACTCCAATGTTATGAGGTGCCTGGCTACGAACACTGTGCCGTTCGAAGCAGTGAGTGCAGTCTATGTCGCGCGTCCTCTCGGGTTAACCCCTAGCGCAAGAAAGCACTCTTCTTCGAAACGCGCACAATCGCTCACGAACCGCGCCGGTCCTGGCGTTCGAGAATTTGCTATGCTGGCCGCCGGACTGAACGCAGATGCGCGTCGCGTTCGCCTCATGGCGCAAGGCGCCCGTCAAACACTGGAGAAGCAGAAGATGGCAAAAGGATATTGGGTCAGCGTGTACAAGCAGATCATCAAGCCCGAGCAGACAGCGGAATACGCGAAGATCGCAACGCAGGCCATCGCAGAAGGCGGCGGCCGGCCCCTTGTTCGCGGCGTCGCGTCGATGACGCAAGGTGAAGGCGTCATCGAGCGCACGGTGGTCATCGAATTCGATTCGCTCGATGCAGCCGTCGCAGCCTATAACAGCGCGACCTACCAGCACGCGCTCGAAGTGCTGGGCGATGCGGTCGTGCGCGATTTCCGCGTCGTCGAAGGCGTTGCCTGAGGTTGCGGTTCGGCCGATGTTCGCGGCGCTCACGCGCCCACGGCATCGGCCAGTTCGATCATGTCGCGCGCGCTGACGTCCCAGTCGCTCGCGGCTTTCAGATCGACCGTCTGAGCGGGACCACGCTCATACGGACGCGCGACGAACGCGGTGCGCAAGCCGCACTTTCGCGCCGCGGCGAGATCGTCGTTATGCGCGGCGACGAGACACACTTCTTCCGGCGCGAGCATCAGCACGTCAGCCGTGCGCAGATACGCCTGCGGATCCGGCTTGTAGATCTGCGCGATCTCCGCGCCGAGAATTGCATCCCAGGGCAAGCCGGCGCGCTTCGCCATATCCACCATCAGCCTGATATTGCCGTTCGAAAGCGGCGCGATGATATGGCGCGCTTTCAGCCGTTGCAGACCCGGTATCGAATCCGGCCAGGGATCGAGGCGATGCCACGCGAGATTCAATTCATCGAGCACTTCCGGCGGGACCGCATTCGGGTCGATGCCGAACTCCGGTAATGCATCGATCAGGTTCTCGCGATGCAATACATCGAGTCGCACGAAGGGGCGCTCGCCGCTGATGATCTTGCGCATCGCCGGCACATAGCGGCTGCGCCATGCATCGGCGAAAGCTTCCGGCTGCGCGCCCGCCGCGCCGAAGCGCTGCAGAAACGGCGCGGCCTCGCGCGCGACGCCGCCGCGCCAGTCCACCACCGTGCCGAATACATCGAATACGAAAGCCTTTACGTTGGGCAAGCTCACGTCGATTTCCCCTTTCAAGTAATTCGTCTGATCGAAGACTTGTTCCTTGCGCGCAAAACTGATTGTCCACCGCATGTGTACGCAACGAATCTCGAAACGCCTAAATTACGACTCATCGGAGCAAGCGGTCCGATCCGCAACAGGCCCAACATCATCTTTCGAGGTTCATCATGAGCAACGCACAAAAAGTCGCTATCGTTACCGGCGCATCGCAAGGCATTGGCGCTGAAATCGTCAAGGCATTCCGCGCACAAGGTTATGGCGTCGTCGCCACCGCCCGTTCGATTCAGCAGGCGGACGATCCGAATGTCGTCGCCGTCGCGGGCGATATCGGCGATCGCGCCACGGCGCACCGTGTCGTCGAGGCGGCTATCGCGCGCTTCGGCCGCATCGATACGCTCGTCAACAATGCGGGCATTTTCATCGCCAAGCCTTTCACGCAATATACGCAGGAAGACTATGCGGCGGTCCTGAATGTGAACGTGAACGGCTTCTTCCATATCACGCAACTCGCGATCGAACAGATGGAGAAGAACAAGAGCGGGCATATCGTCAACATCACGACTACGCTGGTGGATCATGCGGTGAGCGGCGTGCCTTCGGTTCTGGCATCGCTGACGAAGGGCGGTCTGAATGCCGCGACGAAATCGCTTGCGATCGAATACGCGAAGTCCGGCATTCGCGCGAATGCGGTATCGCCCGGCATCATCAAATCGCCTATGCATGCAGCCGAAACCCACGAAGCACTCGGCGCGCTGCATCCGATGGGACGCATGGGCGAAATGAGCGATATCGCGAACGCCGTGCTGTATCTCGACGCTGCGCCGTTCGTGACGGGCGAAATCCTGCACGTCGATGGCGGCCAAAGCGCGGGGCATTGATCGATTCCTTACCGGTTGCGAATGCGCCCTTCGCGGGCGCATCGCTGTTTTTCAATCCAGGAGATCACCATGCCGATCGTTACGATTCAAGTGACACGCGAAGGCAACAAGCCCGGCACGAGCGCCGTCACCGCCGATGAAAAAGTGCAGCTCATCAAGGGCGTGAGCCAGCTATTGCTCGACGTGTTGAACAAGCCGCTCGACAGCACCTTCGTCGTAATTCAGGAAGTCGAACTCGAGAACTGGGGCGTGGGCGGCTTGCCGGTGTCCGAGTATCGGCGGCAAAAGCAGGCAAAGGAAAGTTGACGCGCATCGGGACGCCGGCATCGCCGCATGAACAGACACGGCGATGCCGCTATCTCCAGGTGTCATTGCGCTGACGGATAAAGATCGAGCAGCTTCAGCGTCACGCCATTCGTCCATCCGAAGCCATCCTGCAGCGGATATTCTCCGCCGCCTCCGCCACCGGTTCCCTCGCCTTCCACCACGTATTTCTCGACGAGCTTCTGCTGGGTCTTGTAGACGTTGTTCACGTCGCCCAGAAAACGCGTGCCGATCTGCTGCGCGAGATCGCTGCGCCCGTAGCGCCGCAGGCCCTGCACGGCTATCCAGTGCAACGGCGCCCAGCCGTTCGGTGCGTCCCACTGCTGCGTCGTGTTGTAGGTCGTCGTCGTAAGGCCGCCCGGCTTCAATAGCATCGCCTCGACGGTCTGCGCGGTCTTGTGCGCGCGCTCCGGCCACGCCGCATTCGCAAAGAGCGGATAGAGCATCGCGGCCGATGGATTATTGCGCGGCTGCGCGAGCTTCCAGTCGTAATCGCCGTAATAGCCGTTCTTGTTCCAGAGATACTTGTTGATGCCGATCGCGCGCCGCGCCGCGCGTCCGACAAACTCGCCAACACAACCGAAATCGCGCGCCTCGCCGCAACCGATGGCAATCGTCGTTTCGAGGTGGAACATCAGGCTGTTCAGATCGACGGGAATGATGGACGTAGTGCGGATCGTCGCGAGCGTCATGTTGTCGCCGAACCAGCGCGAACTGAAATCCCAGCCGCTTTCGGCCGCCGCGCGCAGATCGCGATACACCTCGTTCGCCGGGCGATTCGTGACCTGTTTCGCGGTGGCGACGTCCTCCGAATACGACTCGTCGCGCGGCGTGTCGCGTTCGTCCCAGTAGCGATTGAGCACGGTCTTGTCCGGCAGCATCACGACGTTGCGCACCGCATCGCCCGGCTGCAATCCGTTTGCGCCTTGCATCCAGTAGCCATATTCACGGCGCAATTGCGGCAAATACTTCTGATAGACGCGGCCGCCCTCTTTCTTCGCGGCAAGTTCGACCATGTAGGAGAAGAATGGCGGCTGCGAACGGCTCACGTAATACGTGCGATTGCCATTGGGAATATGGCCGATCGTATCGATCAGATACGCGAAGTTATCGAGCATGTCGTCGACGAGATCTTCGCGGCCCGCTTCCTGAAGACCGAGCATCGTGAAATAGGTGTCCCAGTAGTAACCTTCGCGAAAGCGTCCGCCCGGCACGACATACTGCTTGGGCATCGGGATCAGCGAGCTATTGGGCGGAACGTTCGCGGTCGTCGTCAGACGCGTGAGTTCGGGCCACAGCCAGTCGATATGTTCGCGCAGCGTCTGGTTCGGCGGCGGCGTGATGCTCTGGTCCGTAGGCGGCGTGAAGTATTGCGCGACGAAGTTCTTGAGCGAGAAGCCCGGCACCGACATCTGCTGATGGTAGGCCTGCACGATCTGCGCGGGGTCGATCTTCGGCACCGCATCGACAAAGGTCTTCTGATCAGGATAGATGCCCTGCGTCTGCACGGCGACGAACAGATCGCCGTATAGCTCGCTCGGCGGTGGCGGCAAGGTATAACCGGTTTGCGCGTCGGCATACGCCACGCTCGCTGCCGCGCTCATGACGAGCCAGCCGCATAACATTGCGCGCGCCCTGAACGTGAAGCGCCGCGACGCCTCATGCGTCGCGCGATGCGATGACAGTGCGATCATGCTCCCTCCATGAAAGGATGAGTGAATCGAACTGGTCTCGCTCGGGCCGTGTTTGTTATGAGTGGTTCACGGCAGGGCGAAGCATCGCACGCCTGCAAGGCTCTGGCAACCCTCGAATGCCGCTATTGAATGGCCAGCGCCTTGTGCGCCTCTGCCTGAAACTGTGTCGGCGTGACGCCGGTCTGCTTGCGGAAATAACGACTGAAATACGCGATATCGGTAAAGCCCAGTCCATGCGCGATCTGCTTGACCGATAGCGTGGAATAGACGAGATCGCGTTGTGCCTCGCGCACGAGATGTTCGTTGATCAACGCAAGCGGCGAGCTTGATATTTCCTCGCGGCAAATGCGCCCGAGCTGCGTGACGGTCATGCCGAGCTTCTGCGCATAGAACTCGACGGGACGATGCTCGCGGAAATGCGCGGCCACGAGTGCCCTGAAGCGCTTGATCTGCTGCGCGCGCCGTTCCGTCGATGCCACATTCGGCGCCGACGCGCTTTCGCACAGGCGCGCCACATGCACGAAAAGTGCAATCAGCAGCGACATGCCCGCCGCCATGTGTCCGCGATCCGTCGCACGAAATTCCTTCTCCAGCAATTCGAGAATCGGCACGAACGCGCTTTCCTTCACCGTCTGCGCGTTCACGCGAGATACGCCCGCGCGCTGCAGCACGGGAATGAGGCCCGGCGCCGCGATCGATGCGAGCGCCTCGATCGATCGTTGCGCCACGGTGACGACGAGACCATCCACATCCGGCGCGAAATTGAAGCCGTGCACCGTCTGCGCGGGAAGCATGATCACGCTCGGCGGCACGATCTCGATCATGCGGTTCTCGATCAGCACTTCCCCTCCGCCGCCGCGAATGTACAGAAATTGCAGCAGCGCATCATGCCGATGCGCGTCGATATGCCAGTCGTTCGGCGCGCTGCGCTCGACGATCCATTCGAAGTTGAACGCGTCATACCACGGCGGACGCGCCGATTCTCCGTACAGACTGTAGTTAGGGATTTTCCTCATGTCGCGCATCTCCTGATGCACAAATTGTCCTGTCGTCTGCCGGCTTTGTCCAATTTTTCCTGCAGGGCCGTGAATATACTTTTTTCACGGCGAAGGTTATCGACGCCTTCGTATTGAACGGACTCAGGAGACAAGGATGACTAATCAGGTCGCGCGGGATCACACCGCGCCGCATTGGCTCGGCCTCGAATCGAGCGTGTGTGTGGTGACGGGTGCGGCGGGCGGCATCGGCCGCGCCATAGCAAGCACATTCGCCGACGCGGGCGCGCGCCTTGCATTGCTCGATCGCGATGAAGCGGGCTGTCACGAAACGGCCGAAGCGCTGCGCGCGAGCGGTGTCGACGCGATCGCCATCACCTGCGATATCGGTGATGCGGCGAGCGTGAATCGTGCGCGCGATCAGGTCGAACGCAAGTATGGCCATGTCGATGTGCTCGTCAACAACGCCGGGCTGTTGAGAGCGGGCGGCATCGAAGATATCGGCCTCGACGCGTGGAACGCGATGCTCGCCGTGAATCTCACGGGCTACATGTTGTGTGCGCAGTCGTTCGGGCGCGGCATGCTCGCGCGCGGCGCAGGCAGCATCGTGCATATCGCATCGGTGGCGGCGCATCATCCGCAGACATGGAGCGGCGCATATAGCCCCAGCAAGGCCGGCATCGCGATGCTCTCGCGGCAGATCGCCGCCGAATGGGGCGCGCGCGGCGTGCGCAGCAACGCGGTATGCCCCGGCATGATCCGCACGCCGCTCTCGAAGGCCTTCTACGAACAGGGCGATGTCGAAGCGCGACGCAGCGCGATGACCGCGAGTCGACGCATCGGCGAGCCGCGCGATATCGCGGAAGTCGTCGCGTTTCTCGCGAGTCGTCGCGCGGCGTATGTGAACGGCGCGGAGCTTGCCGTAGACGGCGGCCTCGAATGCATGCTGATGGATCTCGTGCCGCGCCCCGGCTTCGAAGCGCCGCGTAGCGCCTGAACCTCAAATCAAAGGACATCATCATGACTACCGTAACGCGGTCGTCCGATCTCGCTTGCGATGTGCTCGTGATCGGCTCGGGCGCCGGCGGCCTCTCGACGGCCATCACAGCGAAGAAGCAAGGGCTCGACGTGATCGTCGTCGAGAAAGAGGAATACTTCGGCGGCACCACGGCTTTTTCGGGCGGCGTGCTGTGGATTCCCGGCAATCGCCATGCGAAGGAAGCGGGCATTCACGATACACGCGAAGCGGCGCTTCGATACATGCGCGGCGAAACCGGCGCGATGTACGACGAAGCCGCCGTCGATGCGTTTCTCGACAACGGTCCGCGCATGATCGACTTCTTCGAGCGCGAGACTTCAGTCAGGTTCCTGCCGACGCTCTACCCCGACTATCATCCCGATGCGCCGGGTGGGGTCGACGTGGGTCGCTCCGTCGTCGCGAAGCCCTTCGATGCGCGCGAGCTGGGCAAGGACATCGCGCGCCTGCGTCCGCCGCTTGCGACGATCACGTTCATCGGCATGATGTTCAATTCGTCGAGCGCCGATCTCAAGCACTTCTTCAACGCGACGAAATCGCTTGCGTCCGCCTGGTATGTCGCCAGGCGGCTTGCGAGTCATCTCCGCGAACTCGCGCTCTATCGACGCGGCGTGCAGATCACGAGCGGCAACGCGCTGGCCGCGCGTCTCGCCAAATCGGCGCTCGATCTCGGCATTCCGATTCATACGCGTACTGGCGCGAAGGAACTGGTCACGGAGAAAGGCCGCGTGACCGGCGCGATCGTTGTTTCCAAAGGCCGCGAAACGCGCATCACCGCGCGGCGTGGCGTCGTGCTCGCGTGCGGCGGCTTTTCGCATGATGTCGCGCGCATTGCGAAGGCGTATCCGCATCTGCGACGCGGCGGCGAACATGCCTCGCCCGTTCCCGCTGGCAATACCGGCGACGGCGCACGCATGGCCGAACGTGTGGGCGCGCGTGTCGATATCCGCTATCCGCAGCCGGCCGCGTGGATGCCCGTCTCGCGCGTACCGTTGAAAGACGGCAAATTCGGCGTGTTTCCGCATCTGCTCGATCGCTACAAGCCGGGCGTGATCGGCGTGACGCGCGGCGGCATGCGCTTCACCAACGAATCTAACTCTTATCACGATGTCGGCGCGGCGATGATCGAAGCCTGTTGCGACGAAAAAGAAACGGCGATGTGGCTGATCTGCGATCACGCGACGATTCGCAAATTCGGTCTTGGCTTTGCAAAGCCCGCGCCGATACCGCTCGGCGCGCATCTGAAGAGCGGTTATCTGGTGAAGGGCCGCACGCTGACGGAACTCGCGCAGCGCGCGGGCATCGACGCCACCGCGCTCGAAGCAACCGCGCGCGCCTATAACCGCGATGCCACGCAAGGCAAGGACACCGCATTCGGCCGCGGCACGACTTCGTTCAACCGCTATCTCGGCGATCCCGCGCACGCGCCGAATCCGTGCGTTGCGCCCATCGGCGAAGGTCCTTACTACGCGCTGAAGGTCGTGATGGGCGATCTCGGCACCTTCGACGGCATCGCAACGAATCCGCACGGCCAGGTGCTGAAGGACGACGAGCCGATCCCCGGCCTTTATGCCGTCGGCAACGATCGCGCGAGCGTCATGGGCGGCAACTATCCCGGCGCGGGCATCACGCTCGGCCCGATCATGACCTTCGGTTATCTCACCGGTTTGCATCTCGCGGGCCGCATCGATGCGCGCGCGAAGATCAAGGAACTGAGGAGCGCAGCATGAGCAAGCCTTTCATCGATCATCGCATCTACACGATCAAGCCACGCGGCATGAACGAATTCATCGATGTATTCGATCGTCTCGCCATGCCGATCCAGCTCAAGTATCTCGGCGCGCCCGTGGGCTTCTATATGAGCGACATCGGCGCATTGAATCAGGTCGTGCATCTGTGGAGCTACGAAAGCATCGCGGACTACGACCAGCGACGCACCGCGCGCGACAACGATCCGGAATGGCCCGCCTATCTGCAGGCATCGGCGCATCTGATCGTCGCGCAGGAGAGCCGCATCATCAGGCGCGTCGAATTTAAAAGTCTTTCGCCCGCCATGCGCTAACAGCGCGGCATAGCGGCACGACGAAGGCCGCATTCCTGCGATTGCTTATACATGAATGAATGGAGACATACGGCATGGAAAAGAGAGTCGGGACCATCGAGGTCCAAAGCTTCATCGACGGCGAGCGCTTCTCGCCGTATCAATGGGTCATCCTGATCCTGTGCTTTCTCGTCGTCGCGGCCGATGGCTTTGACACAGCCGCAGTCGGTTTTATCGCGCCATCGCTGATCGGCGACTGGGGCATCACGCGCGCCGCATTGGGCCCGGTGATGAGCGCAGCGCTCGTCGGACTCGGCATCGGCGCGCTCGCGGCGGGTCCGGTCGCCGATCGTATCGGGCGCAAGGCGGTGCTCACGCTGTCGGTATTCTTCTTCGGCGTGTGGAGTCTGGCATCGGCGCAGGCAAGTTCGGTCGAAACGTTGACCGCGTGGCGCTTTCTGACCGGCCTGGGTCTCGGCGCCGCGATGCCCAACGCCGTCACGCTGATGTCCGAGTACGCGCCCGCACGCAGTCGCGCGGTCGCCGTCAACACCATGTTCTGCGGCTTCTCCGTGGGTCTCTCGCTGGGCGGCCTGTGCGCGGCCTGGCTGATTCCGCATTTCGGCTGGCAGAGCGTGCTCGTCGCGGGCGGCATCGGCCCGATCGTGCTCACGGCGTTGCTGCTCCTGCTGCTTCCCGAATCGGCGCAGTTCATGGTCTTGCGACAGCGCCCCGCGCACAAGATCGCGCGGATTCTGCGACGCATCTCGGACGATCCGCGTCTTGCCGAAGGTTCGTCCGTCACGTTCACCGCCGCCGATACCCGCCCGGGCAGTACCGACAAGTCATCGCTCGGGCTCATCGTTTCGCGGCCTTATCGCTATGGCACGTCGATGCTGTGGATCGCGTACTTCATGGGCCTGATGATCTTCTATCTGCTGACGAACTGGCTGCCCACGCTCTTCAAGGATGCGGGCTTTTCGGCCGAACGCGCCGCGCTCACCACGTCGCTCTTTCCGCTCGGCGGCATTCTCGGCAACCTGTGTCTCGGCTGGGTGATGGACCGTGCCAATCCGCGACGCGTGAACGCCTGCGCATACGTGCTGGCGGCTGCCCTCGTGCTGACCATCGGGCGCGGCGTGGCCGATCAGTTCTGGCTCGCGGTGCTGATCTTCCTGACGGGCACTGCCGTGACGAGCGCGGTCACGTCGATGTCGGCGCTCGCAGCGTCGTTCTATCCGACGCGCAGCCGCGCCACGGGCGTCGCATGGATGCTCGGCATCGGGCGCATGGGCGCGGTCGCCGGCGCGATGACGGGCGGCCTGCTCATGAGCATGGGCCTGCAGTTCGGCGCGGTCTTCACGCTGCTCGCGATTCCCGCCTTCATCGCCGCGTTCGCGCTCGGCGCGTTGAGCCGGCGCGATGCATCGCCCGAGGCGAATCATCTCGATCAGACTGCGCGCGTGCCGATCGAATGACACACGGTCGCGTCACGGCGCATCGGCGGCATCGTGATCATTTGCAAGCGCAACTATATTGACGATGCCCTTGCGCGTCATCTTCGTGTAGGGGCAGAAACGTTCGGTGTTGCGCACGAGTTCTTCCGCCACCGTGCGCTCGACGCCAGGCATTTGAACGCGCGTGTGCGCGGTGAGCACGAAGAGGCCATCCATCGGATCGCGGCTGAATTCCACCGTGACGGCCACACTGGCGCCTTCCACCGCGATGCCCGCGCGCGCCGCCAGCAACACCAGCGCGCCATGAAAGCACGCGGCACAACCCGCCGCGAACAACTGCTCCGGGTTGGTGCCGCCGCCTGGTCCGCCGAGCGCCTCCGGCATGCGCAAGTTCAGCTCGAGGTTGCCGTCGTCGGAGCGGACCACGCCCGAGGCGCGGCCATGGCCCGCGTCGCCGCCCGTGACGGTGACGGTCGTCCTGTAGAGCGGTTGCACGTCCTGCCCTTGATACTTGTCGAGCAGACTGACGGGCGGCGGATCGATCGGCGCCATGGACGGTCTCTTATGCAAGCGATGACACCTTGCCGCCGATAAGCCCGCTGCCGCCAGTCACTGCGATCTTCATGGTGGTTCCTTTCGACACTGCCCGAAACACGTGTCGTACGCGATGCATCGTAGACGTGCGCGCATGCATCCGGTAGCGCCGCCACAGGAAGCGCCGTGTTGCCTTCAGTGCATCAATCGGCGGGCACGAGCGGCAACGCACGCGCGTTCGTGATGGTCGTCGTCAGGCAATGCAGAT
Organism: Caballeronia sp. NK8; assembly: GCF_018408855.1. Taxonomy (GTDB): domain Bacteria; phylum Pseudomonadota; class Gammaproteobacteria; order Burkholderiales; family Burkholderiaceae; genus Caballeronia. The sequence continues at coordinate 979,910 of NZ_AP024325.1, forward strand.
CGAGTGCACGCGTGTGCTCCGTCATGTAATCGACGAATACACGCACGCGCGCGGGCAGTTGCTTGCGGCTCAGATAGCAAAGATAGTGGCCGCCGTCGTCGGGCGCGTGTTGCGCGAGACACATGACGAGGCGCCCGGCCTTGAGCGGATCGCACACGAGATACGCGGGCAGTTGCGCGATGCCCTGCCCGTCGAGCACCGCCTGGAGCATCAGGTCGATGTCGTTGAAGGTCTGCCGCGCGGCGGGCGAGCGCTTGTGTGCGAGACCGTCGACCTTGAACTCCCAGTCGGCGATGCGTCCCGTCGAGGTGCGGAAGTTGATGCAGCGATGCTTCTCCAGATCATCGACATGGCGCGGCAATCCATACGCGCACACATACTGCGGCGACGCGCACACGACTCTCTGCATCGGAATCAACTGCTTCGCGACGACTTCGCTGTCTTCCATCTGGCCGTCGCGAAACGCGACATCGACGCGCTCGGCGGTGAAATCGCACGGACGATCGCTGAGCAGCAATTCCAGCGCGACGTCGGGATAACGCGCATTGAAGCCGGATAACAGCGGCGCCACGACCTTGCGGCCGAAGCCCGGCGCCGAGGCGATGCGCAAGTGCCCGCGCGGCGGCCCGTTGCGCAACTCGCGCATGTCTTCGAGCGCCTGCACGATGCGCTCCACGCCCGGCTGGCAATTCTTGTAGAAGAGTTCGCCTTCGCGCGTGAGTGACGTGCGGCGCGTGGTGCGAAGAAAGAGACGCGCGTCGAGCTGTGCTTCGAGCTTCTGCACGTTGCGGCTGACGGCGGAACGGCCGATTCCCAGGCGATCGCTCGCTTTCGCGAAACTGCCTTCGTTGGCGACGGCCAGAAATGAAACGACGCCCGCGTAGCTCGTCACGAAGCTGTACGCGAGCGAATTGTCGGAATGGAACGCAAGATCCAGGGGCATGGCGGTCAGAAACGTAGTGGCTCTGTCTCACTAGACGTTCGCGCGCCGCGCTTTGTGACACGCCATGCCGGATTTTTATTTCACCGGCGTCAGAACCGGGCTGCCCTTGTCCTTCAGAAGCAGCACGATGAACTTCGCGCGCTTCGTGTTGCTGGCGTTGCGGCCCACCGTGTGGATATCGTCAGGGCCTTCATAAAACGTGTCGCCGGGCTTGAGCGTCACGGCCTTGCCGCCCTTGACCTGCATGATGATCGTGCCTTCGAGCACATACAGGAAAGCGTGTGCATCGTGACGATGCACCGGATCCACCGCGCCCGGCGGATATTCCACGCTGATCATCAGCTCTTCCTTGCCCGGATATTCGGGCAGCGGCCTGGTCATCAGTTCCTTGACGATCGCCTCGGGCGCTGCCTGCGCGGTGTTCGCGACGAACGCCGCGCATCCGACGACGAGCGCCAGCCCCACGCGTTTGATGCTATGCATGATCGGTTCTCCCATGATCGAATGACGGCGCGTACGCGTTACGACAGATTCGCCTTGTCGAGGCCGAAGGCCTTGTCGGACGAGCCCGGCACCGTCTGGAACGCGACATTCGCGCGGTTCCATCCGTTGATCGCCATGATGGCGTAGGTCAGGTCGGAGAGTTCCTTCTCCGAGAACTGCTCGCGCACCCGTCCATAGAGTTCGTCGGGCACGCCGTGCTCGGGCAAGCGGGTCAGCACTTCGGTCCAGGCCAGCGCGGCACGTTCGCGCGGCGAGAACAGCGTCGATTCACGCCAGATCGCGACATGGTGCGTGCGCAACTCGCGCTCGCCGTGAATCTTCGCTTCCTTCACGTGCATGTCGACGCAGAAGCCGCAACCGTTCATCTGCGATGCGCGCAGCGTCACGAGATCGCGGGTCGTCTGCTCGATCGAGCACTCCTTCAACGCCTGGCTGAATTCATAGAACTTCTTGAACAGCTCGGGCGATTGTTGAACGTAGTTGATTCGCTGCGTCATGATGGGCTCCATGCCTGGTTGAAAATGCCTGCCGATGTTTCGCGCTGGTTCGCGTTCGGCATGGATGTCATCGTAAATTCGCGCGGCTTCGCCCGGTAGACGCGCGAACGTACGCACGCTGTTGCCTCGCGTGCATCAATCGCAACTGCAGTGCATCACGCGCCGCCGCGAAGGGCCGCGATGCGTTCCAGCTTGTCGGGATTGCGTTGAACCTGTATGCGCACGATGCGTTCGTCTTCGATGTCGTACGTCTGCGCGGATTCGAGCTTGCCGTCGATGAAGCGCAGCAGCGCCCATTGCTCGTTGAGCATGACGAGTTCGAGCCGCACGCCCGCGCCATGGCGCAGGTGCGCCGCGTAGAAAAGCTGCGCGATGCGCTTCCCGCCGACGAGCGGTTTCGGAAAGCTCTGCACGCGTCCGCCGCCATCGCCGACGAGCGTGGCGTCGTCCGCGAGCATCGCGTGGATCGCGGCGAAATCGCCGTGTTCGATCGCATGCGCGAAGGCGTGCAACACGCGCCGATGCAGCTCGCGCGGCACCGAACGGCGCGGACGTTCCTCGCGCAACTGCGCTTTTGCACGGCTCACGAGTTGACGGCACGCGGCCTCCGTCTTGCCGATGATCCCCGCGATCTCGGGATAATCCGCGTCGAACACCTCGCGCAGCAGGAAGGCTGCGCGCGCCTCGGGCGTCAGGCGTTCGAGCAGCAGCAGAAACGCGACGGATACATCGTCCGCGCGCTCGGTGACTTCTTCCGGCGTCGCGGGCGGCTCGGTGATCTGCGGCTCGGGCAGCCAGATGCCCGCGTAGTGCTCGCGCTGCAGTTTCGCGGCGCGCAGACGGTCGATCGAATGACGCGTCGTGACGGCGACGAGCCACGCCTCCGCGTTCTCGATGGCTTCGCGCGCCGCAGCATGCCAGCGCAGCCACACGTCCTGCACGATGTCCTCGGCTTCCGCGACCGAGCCGAGCATGCGATACGCGATGCCCTGCAAGCGCGGACGCAGGCGGTCGAATTCGCGTGTGGCGTCATCCATGAAAACGAATCCTCGTTCGTAGGCGGAAGCCATCGATTTGAAAGCTACGTTGAAGGTGATCGTATATTACGCGCGCGCGTATGAGTGGATGATCCGGTGACGCAGTAAAGATCTGAGAATAACGCGGCCAATTTTGACCATCATTTCGAAAAGTGCTATTACGACGGGGCTTCGCATCCCGCACATGCGCGGGACGCGAAAGCTCATCGTAATTGCATCGGCATGTCGAACGATGCGCGTCAGCCCAAGGTCACTGTGAATCCAACAACAACGCTCGCCCCCTGGTCCGTCCACGACACTCAGCTTCTGATCGCCTGCGCGCTCGGCCTCGCGATCATCATCGTTTCCATCAGCGTGCTCAAGCTCGCGCCGTTTCTGTCCATTCTGGTGGGCACGTTCGCGGCGGGCTTCGCCGCGCATCAACCGCTCGAGGCGATCGCGCAGGCGTTCAGCAAGGGCGCGGGCGCGCTGCTCGGCGACGTCGGCATCATCATCGCGCTCGGCGCCATGCTCGGCGCGCTGATGGCCGAATCCGGCGCGGCCGATCGTCTCGTCACCACGCTGCTCGATCATTCGACGCCACGCCGCCTGCCTTGGATGATGGCGTTCGTCGCGATCATCGTCGGCTTGCCGCTCTTCTTCGAAGTGGGCCTCGTGATGATGGTCCCGATCATCTTCGTGATGGCGCGCCGAGCGAAGCAGCCGATCCTGCGTATCGCGATTCCCGCGCTCGCCGGCATGACGACGCTGCACGCGCTCCTGCCGCCGCATCCGGGACCGCTGATCGCAGTGAGCGCGCTGCACGCCGATCTCGGCCTGACGCTCGGTCTCGGTCTGATCGTCGCGCTGCCCGCGGTGATTCTCGCGGGGCCGCTGTATGGCATCTGGCTGTCGAAGCGCCTGCATATCGACGAGCCAGAGGAAATGGGCCAGCTCTTCACCGCGCATGGCGACGGCGCCGCGACGCCGGGCTTCGCGATATCGCTTGTCACGATCCTGCTGCCCGTCGTGATGATGCTCGGCCGCACTGTCGCGAAGCTCGCGCTGGCGAAAGACACGCTGTTGTACGACACGCTCGATTTCGTCGGTGAGCCGCTCATCGCACTCGCCTTGACGGTGCTCTTCGCGATCGTGATGCTCGGCTGGTCGCGCGGCATGGCGCGCGAGCGCGTCGGCGGCATCCTGCGCAAGAGCCTGCCGCCGATCGCGGCGCTCCTGCTCACCATCGGCGCGGGCGGCGGCCTGAAGCAGATGCTCGTGAACGCGGGCATCAGCGTGACCATCGGGAAGATTGCGGTCGGCACGCATTTGCCGCTGATCCTGCTCGCGTGGCTGATCGCGGTCGCATTGCGGCAGGCGACAGGCTCCGCGACCGTCGCCACGACGACGACCGCGGGCATCGTCGCGCCGGTCGTGGGCGGACTCACGGCGACGCACAGTTCGCTGATCGCGCTGGCGATCGGCGCGGGCTCCGTGTTCTTCTGTCACGTCAACGACGCGGGCTTCTGGATGGTGCGCGAATACTTCGGTCTCAAGCTGAAGCACACGGTTGCCGTATGGTCCGTACTCCAGACGATCGTCTCCGTGGTCGGACTCGTGTTGACGCTCTTGCTCTGGAGCGTGCTGACCTGAACCGCGACGTCAACGCACCCCGAGCTTCCAGACCGTGACTTCGTGATACTCGTCGCCGGGCTTGAGCTCGGTCGACGGGAACGCCGGACGATTCGGCGAGTCCGGAAAGTGCTGGGTTTCCAGCGCGAAGCCATCCGTCTGGCGATACGCCGTGCCCGACGTGCCGATCGCGCTGCCGTCCAGACCGTTGCCCGTGTAGAACTGCAGGCCCGGTTGCGTCGTGTAGACATCGAGCACGCGGCCGCTCGACGGATCGTAGGCGCGCGCCGCGAAGATCGCTTCATCGATGCGCTGGCCGTTCTTGTTGAGCTTCCAGTTGTGATCGTAGCCGCGCGCAAAGCGCATCTGCTGATGCGAGGAACGCAGCCGCGCACCGATCGGCGTGAGCGCGCGCAGATCGAGCGGCGTGTTCTCGACGTTCGCGATCTCTCCCGTCGGAATCGAATCGGGCCGCGTCGGCGTATAGCTCGATCCCGCGATCATGATGAGCTGACTCTCGACGCCGCCGCTGTTCTCGCCCGCGAGGTTGAAGTAGCTGTGATTCGTGAGATTCACGACAGTCGGCTTGTCCGTCTTCGCGCGATAGTCGATGCGCAATTCGTTCTCATCCGTGAGCGTGTAGGTGACATCGACCGTGAGCGTGCCGGGAAAGCCGTTCTCGCCATCGGGACTCACGTAGCGAAGCTGCACGCCCGCGCCCTGTGCGCCCTGGAACGTTCTCACCACGGTCCAGACCTTTTCGTCGAAGCCGTGCGGTCCGCCATGCAGCGTGTTCGGCGGCTCGTTGACGGGCAGCTTCCAGGTGCGTCCGCCGAGCTCGAACCGTCCATCGGCGATGCGGTTCGCATAGCGCCCGATCAATCCGCCGAAATGAATCTTGCCGTTGTACTTTTCATAGTCGCCGAGCGAGCCGAAGCCGAGCACGATATCCGCGCGACGTCCGCGCCGGTCGGGCACATCGAGCCGTGTGACGATGCCGCCATAGGTGATGCAGTTCATCGTTACACCGCGTGCATTCGAAAGCGTGTATTGCACGACCGCCTGACCTTGCTGCGTCGCGCCATAAGGCGCGGAAGAGATCGACGCTGCCGCGACGCGCAGCGGCATGAACGCCGCGTACGCCAGCATGGATATGACCAGGAGGCCCTTTTTCGAGTCGCGCATAAGTGGTGTGAAAGGAAGATCGTCCGGCATCGCAAAACGGGAAGTTCAGCATCGCCTATGCCTGACTCATGAGCGGGCACGTCGCGTGCGGCCGATTTCGCGTCCATCCATTGACGATGACAAGGAGCCTCTCATGAACGAGCAAACAGATCGTCCCACCCCGCCGAAACAAACGACCGAAGACCCGAATGTGGCCGACCGCCGGCTGTCCGATGAACAAAAGCGCGCGATGAAGGACGAGCCCGCGCCGCCGCAACGCGACAAGCAAGGCAAACTGCCCGATCCGAAGGAGGTCGGCGAAGCGGGCTGATTCATTAGATGAATCGTGATCGTCCGGTCACCGCGCGACCGGACCGGATCGCTTTTGTTGTATGGTATTCCTTAGCTATCGCTGCCTCGATGCCGCGCCCGGCGACGCGTCTCGCCGGAACCACGAAGCAAGACCGCTCATGCACGATCCTGCTCATTTTCTGCCATCGTTCGTGTGGCGCGCGGCGCGCGACGGGGTGATCCAGTATGCGAATCCGTGGGCGTGCCGTTATCTCGGCATCGCCTTTCCCGAACTCGTCGGGCGTTCGTGGAAAGCTTTTGTCCACCCCGACGATATCCCGCCCGTGCTCGATGCACTGCGTCAAATGCGCGACGGCACGCTGCTGCGCAACGTCGACGTGCGCCTGCTGCGCGCGGACGGCGCGTTCCGCTGGCATACGCTGCATCTGCAGGCGCGCCGCGACGAGGAAGGCCTGATCTCCGATACGGTCGGCGTCGCGATCGACATCCACGAGTGCCGCCACGCATGGGCGATGTACGAGGCGAGCGAGCGGCGCCTGCAGGCCGCGTTCGCGGGCGCGCGCATGGGCGCGTGGGAATGGGACATGAAGACGCGCGTCGTGCGGATGACGGCGCAGCTCGCCGCGCTCTATTCCTTTCCCCCCGGCACCGAAGCGGTCTTGCTTTCGGAAGTGTGGGACCGTGTCGCGCCGGAGCATCGCGAGCCGTTTCAGCGCAAGCTCACCGAAGCATTGCGCGACGGCGGCCCGTTCGAATTCGACTTCGTGCTCGAAGGCGAACAGGGAAACCGACGCTGGCTGCGCATGCGCGGACATCCCGAGTTCGATCGTCAGGGCGTGCTCACGCGCGTCTATGGCGTGAGCTTCGACATCAGCACGCAGCGCGCCGATGAAGAGCGCCTGAGCCTGTCGGAACGACGCTATCGCGCACTCGTCGAGACGACAGGCGCGCTCGTCTGGTCCGCCGATGCGAACGGCGAGATTCGTCCTTCGGGCGGCGAATGGGAGCAGTTCACGGGCACGTCGCCCGAGATATTGTCCGGCTGGGGATGGCTCGACTATATCCATCCCGATGACCGCGAGCGCACCCATCAGGCATGGCTCGAAGCGCTGCGCGAAGGCACGGCGCGCACGCTCACCTTTCGCATGTACCGGCGCGACGGCGTATATCGCATGGTGCAGGCGCATGCCGCGCCGCTCTACGACGACAAGGGCAATCTGCAGGAATGGTTCGGCACGACGACCGACGTCACGCCGCGCTACGAGGCGCAGGCCGCGATCGAAGCACGCAGCCTGCGCCTCACCGTGGCGATGCAGGCCGCGAACATCCGCATCGCATCGCTGGAACTGGCAACCTGGACGCTGGTGCTCGAAACCGGCGGAGAACGTCAGGTTACCGAAACACTCGGTTATGAAGCGGCGCTCGCACGCGTGCATCCCGATGACAGCGCGACGCTCGACCGTTACATACGCAGCCTCGCGCAGGGCGATAACCCCGAAGGGCACTTCGAATTCCGCGTGCGCAATCCGCACGGCGAGCAATGGATGCAGGGCAGCGCCCTGCTCCAGCGCAGCAAGGACGGCGAGCCGCTGCGCATCATCGGCAGTGTGATCGACATCACCGAGCGCAAGCACATGGAACTCATGCTGCGTGAAGCGGGACGCCGCAAGGATGAATTCCTCGCGATGCTCGCGCATGAGTTGCGCAACCCGCTCGCGCCCTTGCGCACGGCCATCGCGCTGTTGCAAAAGGACCGCGATGGCGACGCGCGGCTCAATGAACTCATCGATCTGATGCGCAGGCAGGTGGAGCACATGACGCGCATCGTCGACGACCTGCTCGAAGTGTCGCGCATCACGCAGGGACGCATCGCGTTGCAGCTCGAACCGATTCTCGTCGGCACCGCGGTGTATCACGCGGTGGAAGCGATCGCGGGCATGGTCGAGTCGCGCGCGCAGAATATTCAGGTCGATGTCTCCGACGCGACCACCTGGGTCTGCGGCGACCCGACGCGGCTCTCGCAGATTCTCGTGAACGTGCTGAACAATGCGAGCAAATACACGCCCGAGCAAGGCCGCATCACCGTGAGCGTGCAGGCGGATGACGAATGGGTAGCGATCGTCATCGCCGATACGGGCACGGGCATCTCGCCGGACCTGCTGCCGAAAGTGTTCGAACTCTTCGCGCAAGGCGAGCGCACGCTCGACCGTTCCAACGGCGGGCTGGGCATCGGGCTGTCGCTTGTGAAGAAGCTCGTCGAGATGCATAAAGGCACGATCACCGTGCAGAGCCCCGGGCCGGGTCTCGGCACGACTGTCACCGTGCGGCTGCCGCGCCTGCATCATCACGAGCGGCATTCGGCGCTCGCGCTCTCGGAGACGAGTCTGCGCGAAGCGCGCGCGGCGTTGCGCATTCTCGTCGTCGACGATAACCGCGACGCCGCCGATTCACTCGCGATGCTGTGCGAGTCGGAGGGACATGCCGCACGCGTCGCGTATTCGTCGGCGGAAGCGCTGGAGGCCGCGCCGCTCTTGCAACCCGATGTGGCGCTGCTCGATATCGGCCTGCCCGATATCGACGGCTACGAACTCGCGCGCCGCATGCGCCGCAAGGGCGACACGACCCCGCTGCTGATCGCGATCACGGGTTACGGTCAGGCCGAAGACCGGCTGCGCGCGCAGTCGGCGGGCTTCGATTATCACTTCGTCAAGCCGGTCAACGTGGACAGTCTGCTGAAGCTTTTGTCATCCTTGACGATCACGCGCTGAAGCGGCTCGCTCTACAATGGCCGTTCGATCAACGCCTTCGAGGACGTCATGACGCAACAGCCGATCAGCCGCTATCCCGTTCCCGACCCGCAAGACTGGCCCGACGATATCCGCGCGCGCATTCTCGAAGTGCAGGAGAAGGCCGGCTTCGTGCCGAACGTGTTTCTCACGCTTGCGCATCGGCCCGATGAGTTCCGAGCGTTCTTCGCCTATCACGATGCGCTGATGCTCAAGGACGGCGGCCTCAGCAAGGGCGAACGCGAGATGATCGTCGTCGCGACGAGCGCGGTGAACGATTGCCTCTACTGCGTCGTCGCGCATGGCGCGATCCTGCGGATCTACGAGAAGAACCCGCTGGTTGCGGATCAGGTGGCGGTCAACCATCGCAAGGCGGATATCACGCCGCGTCAGAAAGCCATGCTGGATTTCGCGCTGAAGGTGTGCCGCGCGTCGGGCACGGTGGACGAGACGGACTTCGCCGCGCTCCACGCGCACGGTTTCAGCGATGAAGACGCGTGGGATATCGCGGCGATCACGGCGTTCTTTGGCTTGTCGAACCGCATGGCAAACGTGATCTCGATGCGGCCCAACGATGAGTTCTTCTTGATGGGGCGTGTGCCGAAAGAGCGGAAGTAACAACCCATGCGCCTTCCCCCGCTGAAATCCATCATCGCGTTCGAAAGCGTCGCGCGGACCAAGAGCGTGAACCGCGCCGCCGACGAACTCGGCCTCACGCCCTCCGCGGTCAGTCATCAACTGGCGAATCTGGAGAGCATCGTCGGGCGTCCGTTGTTCACGCGGCTCGGCCGCGGCCTCGTGCTCACGCCAACCGGCACGCAATATCTCTCCGATGTCACCGGCGCGCTCGCCGAACTGAATCGCGCGACCGAACGCGCATCGAGCGAGACATCCGTCGAGATTTTGCGGATTCATTCGAGCCCGAGCTTCGGACTCATGTGGCTCTTGCCGCGCCTCGCCGCATTTCAGGAAGCGAACGGCGACATTCAAATGAATCTCGCGTGCTCGTATGAAGACGTGTCCTTCACCTCGGGCTATTACGATATCGACGTGCGGCACGGCTACGCGCACTGGACCGATGTCGAAATCAAAACCTTGCGCCACGAAACCATCGCGCCGCTCGCATCGCGCGCTTATCTGGAGCGCTTTCCCGTTTCCTCGCCCGACGATCTGCTGGAACGCCGGCTGATCTTTTCCGAATCGCCGCTCGTGCAATGGCGGCAATGGTTCGGCAAGTTCGGCGTCGCGGCGAAACGCAAGGCGTTCGATTTCTCGTTCGATCGCTCGTACATGTCGCTCGAAGCGGCGGCGCTCGGTCACGGCATCGCGCTCGAAAGCACGATGCTCGCGTCCGTGCATCTGGAGCGCGGCTCGCTCGTGCCCGTCTTCGGCAGGGAATACGCAGTCGAAGTCGGCGCACATCATCTGGTTTACCCGAGCCAGAATGCCGGATTGCCGCGCGTCGCCAAGTTTCTCGCGTGGATGGATCAGCAAATCGAGCCGCGCGCCCATACCTGAAAATTTCTCAGCAATAGTTGAGCTGAACTGCGTTGATCGTCAGGTGAAGAACGAAGACACTGCGTCTACACCAGACAACCAACGGAGACAACGATGTTGCTCGAGAATCAGGTAGTGATCGTCACGGGCGCGGCTTCGGCGCGCGGTATCGGCAAGGCGACGGCCAGGGCGCTCGCGGCGCAGGGCGCGCACATCGTCGTGCTGGACCTGAAGGAAGCGGACGCACAAGCCGCCGCGAACGATCTCGGTGAAGGCCATCTCGGCCTCGCCTGCGACGTCACCGACAAGGCCGCGTGCGTCGCCGCCGCCAGCGCGGCCATCGAAAAGTACGGGCGCATCGACGTGCTCATCAACAACGCGGGTATCACGCAGCCCATCAAGACGTTGGAAATCGGCGCGGCCAATTTCGATGCCGTCATCGATGTGAACCTGCGCGGCACGTTGTACATGTCGCAAGCCGTCATCCCGCAGATGAAAAAACAAAAGAGCGGGAGCATCGTCTGCATGTCGTCGGTGTCGGCGCAACGTGGTGGCGGCATCTTCGGCGGGCCGCATTACAGCGCGGCGAAGGCCGGCGTGCTCGGACTCGGCAAGGCGATGGCGCGCGAGTTCGGCGGCGACGGCATCCGCGTCAATTCGATCACGCCGGGCCTGATCCAGACCGATATCACCGGCGACAAGCTCACGCCGGAGATGCGCGCGGACGTCATCAAGGGCATTCCGCTGGGACGTCTCGGCGATGCCGCGGATATCGCCAACGCTTGCCTGTTTCTTGCGAGCGGTCTTTCTGCGTATCTCACCGGCGTAACGCTCGATGTAAATGGCGGCATGTTGATTCATTGATCACACGCAACAGCGCACCTGGAAAACCGGGGCGCCAAACATGGCTGGAGACACCTATGAAATCCAAACTGGCCGCATCGACGGCAACGGCTGAGTTCGCGTCGTCCCATGACGCAACCAGCTTCGAAGCAAAGACCTACGCCAAGGTCGGACGCCGCCTCATCCCCTTTCTGATGCTTTGCTATCTCGGCGCGTATCTCGACCGTGTCAACGTCGGCTTCGCCAAGCTGCAGATGCTCAACGATCTGCGTTTCAGCGAAACCATCTACGGCATCGGCGCGGGCATCTTCTTTCTCGGCTACTTCCTGTTCGAAGTGCCCAGTAACGTGATCCTGCATAAAGTGGGCGCGCGCAACTGGCTCGCGCGCATCATGCTGACGTGGGCGGTGATCTCCGCGTGTTTCGTGTTCGTGAAGTCGCCGACGATGTTCTACGTGCTGCGCTTTCTGCTCGGCGTCGCGGAAGCGGGCTTCGCGCCCGGCGTGATTCTCTATCTCACGTACTGGTTCCCCGCCGCGCGGCGCGCGAAAGCACTCTCGCTCTTCTTCATGGCGATTCCGCTCGCGGGCATCGTCGGCGGGCCGCTGTCCGGTTACATCCTGCATGCGTTCCAGGGCGTGCAAGGGCTCGCCGGATGGAAGTGGCTGTTCATGCTCGAAGCCTTGCCGTCGCTCTTCCTCGGCGTCGCGATCCTGTTCTATCTCGACAACGGCATCGCCGGCGCGAAGTGGCTCACGGATGAAGAGAAGGCCTTGCTCAAGCGCAATGTCGAGAAGGACAACGCGAACACCGTGAAGCATGTGTCGATCCGCGCGTTCATCGGCGATCGTCGTCTGTGGCTCATGGCCGCGATCTACTTCTGCGTCGTGCTCGGTCAGTATGGCCTGACGTTCTGGCTGCCCACCATCATCCGCAGGACCGGTGTCGCGGACCCGCTGTGGGTCGGCATTCTCACCGCGATTCCGTATCTCTGCGCCATCGTCGCACTGCCGCTGATCGGCGCGAGCGCCGACAAGCGCCGCGAACGCCGCCTGCATCTCGCCATTCCGATGCTCGTGTCCGCCGCCGGTTTCGCCACCTTGCCGATGCTCGGCAGCGTGGGCGCGTCGATCGTCTGCGTGAGCATCGCGGCGGCAGGGATTCTCGCGTCGTCGTCGCAATTCTGGTCACTGCCCACGGCGGTACTCGGCGGCATGTCGGCGGCGGCGGGCATCGCGGCGGTGAACTGCTTCGCCAATCTCGCGGGCTTCTTCTCGCCGGCGATCGTCGGCTGGCTCAATGACTTCACGGGCAAATCGACCGCGGGCCTGATCTTCATCTCGGTGGCGGTCGTCATCGGCGCGGTGCTCGTGTTCTTCGTGCCCGCCAAGACCGTCAATCGCTGATTTCACATTCAATCAAGGAGACAACACATGAGCACTCCCGTCATCGAAGAGGTAACGCTCGCCGAGCGTGCCTATCGTATCCGCCGCAATGCCCTGCTGATGGGCGAAGTGCAAGGCCAGGGATATATCGGTCAGGCGCTCGATATCGCCGATGTACTGGCCGTCGCGTACTTCGGCGCGATGAACTATCGGCCCGAAGACCCCGAATGGGAAGGCCGCGACCGCTTCCTGCTGTCCAACGGTCACTATGCGATCGCGCTCTACGCCGCGCTGTTCGAAGCGGGCATCCTGCCGCAAGAGGAACTCGAAACCTACGGCAGCGACGACAGCCGCCTGCCGATGTCCGGCATGGCCAGCTACACGCCCGGCATGGAGATGTCCGGCGGCTCGCTCGGGCAGGGCCTGACGATCGCGGTGGGCCGTGGTCTCGGTCTGAAGCGCAAGGGTTCGAAGTCGTTCGTCTACACGCTCTTTTCCGATGGCGAACTCGACGAAGGCTCGGTCTGGGAAGGCTTGATGTCGGCGGCGCACTGGAAACTCGACAACCTCATCGCGATGGTCGATGTGAACAACCAGCAGGCCGATGGCCCGTCGACGCAGATCATGGCGTTCGAGCCGCTCGTCGACAAGCTCGAGGCCTTCGGCTGGTATGTGCAGCGCGTGGACGGCAATGATATCGACGCCGTGAAGGCGGCATTCGACAACGCGCGCACGCTGAAGGAGGCGAAACCGCGCATCATCGTGTGCGATACGAAGATGGGCTGTGGCGTGCCCTTCCTCGAACAGCGCGAGAAAAACCATTTCATCCGCGTCGATGCCCATGAATGGCAACTGGCGCTCCAGGCACTCGAAGCAGGGAGACAAGCATGAGCACCCGTCTGAAAACATCCGCGATGATCGCGTCGATTGCAAGCGAAGGACAGATCACGCGCTCCGCGCCGTTCGGCCACGCGCTCGTGGAACTGGCGCGAGCGAAGGCGAACGTCATCGGCATGACAGCAGATCTCGGCAAATACACCGATCTGCATATCCTTGCGAAAGAATTTCCCGAGCGTTATTACCAGATGGGCATGGCCGAGCAATTGTTGATGGGCGCGGCCTCGGGTTTCGCGCATGAAGGCGCGCAGCCGTTCGTCACCACTTATGCGGTGTTCGCGACGCGCCGTGCGTATGACTTCATCCATCAGACAATCGCGGAAGACAATCTCGATGTGAAGATCGTCGCTGCGCTGCCGGGGCTGACAACAGGTTACGGTCCGAGTCACCAGGCGGCGGAAGACCTCGCGCTGATGCGCGCGATGCCGAACATGACCGTGATCGATCCGTGCGATGCGCTCGATATCGAGCAGATGGTGCCCGCGATCGCCGCGCACAAGGGTCCGGTCTATGCGCGACTGTTACGCGGCAACGTGCCCGCCGTCCTCGACGAATACGACTATTCGTTCGAACTCGGCCGTGCAAAGCTCGTGCGCGATGGCCGCGACGTGCTCATCATCTCGTCGGGCATCATGACCATGCGCGCGCTGGAAACCGCCAAGGCACTGCAGGCCGATAGCGTCGACGTAGCGGTGTTGCATGTGCCGACCATCAAGCCGCTCGATACCGAGACGATCATCCGCGAGGCGAAGCGTTCGGGGCGGCTCGTGGTGGTGGCTGAAAACCATACGGTGATCGGCGGACTGGGCGAGGCGGTGGCGACCGCGCTGCTGACTGCGGGCGTGACGCCTACGTATCGTCAGATCGCGCTGCCTGACGCGTTCCTCGATGCTGGCGCGTTGCCTACGTTGCATGATCGTTACGGCATTTCCACCAATGTGATGGCGGATACGATCAAGGGGTGGATTGCGTAATGGTTGCTGCGATGCCGGCTCATACGTTCGTCATGCTGCCGGCAAAATCACGCTGTAGGACCACCACCTGCGACGATCAGTGTCGCGCCGCAGGTGGTGCCGCTACCGTGATGCGCGACGCTGCGCCCGTCGATCGTACCGAGACCGCCGCCGGTGATGACGCCCGGACCGTGCAAGGGACATGTGACGGTGTCGCCGATGCGTGCGGCGGGACGGCCGTCGATTACCAGATTGGAACTGGCGGTGGTTACCATGCCGCCGTGGGTGGTAGGGGTGCCCAGGGTTGCGATTGGGGTTGTCATGGGAGGGCTATGAATGTTCTACGTGTCTTCGATGGCTCGTCGGTCGATGAGCGCTGATAGCGCATATCTGTGTGGTCACACTAAAGCAACGCCACCGTTTACATCCGAAATTCAAGATTTCTTCTTAATCGACTCGTCCTCCGTCTCATAGTGGATTAACCCATATTTATCAGTCTTCACAAGTATTCCTTGCGTTGGAATTCCTTCGACTGATGAACCATCGGATGTGAACCAGTCTTCATACCCCGAGACGCATTGCTTGCTGTCGAAATCGCAGACGACAACCCCTTGAACACCCTTTTCAACAAAAACAGAATCGCCGATTTTTATGATTTTCCCGCTCTCAAAATATTTCATCCCCGCTATCGGCTGTTCGAAATTTCATTTCGTCAGGTTATCCATTCCCTGCTATCGATACGCTCTATCATCGAAACCGCGTACGTTTCTCGCCGGTCAGTGGCGCGACGCGCATAACAAATTGTTCGCCTGAGATATGCTGATTCACTCACGCATCAAGTCCACAATCTCGGTCAGCCCCCTTGCTCTCGCCATCTCCAAAGGTGTCTCTTCGAATTCGTTTCGAGCGAGCCGCGCGGCACCAGAATTTAATAATATTTTTACAATTTCGACATGGCCTTGCGCAATCGCCTCGTGCAGCGGCGTATTTCCAAGCTCACCAACGGCATTCACATTGACGCCACCGTTTAACAGCGCGACAACTTCGTCACAAATTCCTCGAATGCAGGCAACATTTAGCGGGCTATTACCAAAATTCCCAATTTGATTTACGTCCGTAAGTTCCATCTCGCTGAATTCAGGCAAGCCTTCGTCCATATAACGCTTCAAGATTTGCGCCGCAACAGCGTCTCTGTCCATATACAAGTTCCTCCCTAACGAGCTGTCAAACACTCATTTTTGCGCACACACCGCAGTCACGAACGATCTCGAAAGATGATTCCCGCCGCAAAGCCGATAAGCACAGGCACAAGTGAGCAGAGAAAGTAAATTTGAAAGACGATCCATGCTCCTCGTGTTCCGGGAAAATCAACTTGCATCCCTGAAATACCCTTCACCTTTTCGATCGCCACGGCAAGAATCGGAATCAGTATTAGATAGGACAAACCTGGGAGCCCTATCCAACTCATTGAGTGCCTGGAAGCGAGAAACGAGGAGAAGGCGGGCACCACCCACAGTACGAGTAATGCTAGATCAACATTTAACTTAATTCTCGCGAATTGATAATCACCTATTTCCATCAATAAATTCGAAATAGAAAGAAACACGAAAATCATTATCAAGCCCATCAACCAAAACTTGAATGCACGCATGTCATTCTTCTCCAAGTTTTGAGTTGTAGACTGGATATGGTTTATACCCAGCCTCGTGTGGCTGTGGACCAGGATTAATTGGGAAGTTTGGCCATGCGGATCTCGGCAGAGTCACGCCACATTCTTTCATTGCTTGTTCGACGCAATGGCAGCAATTGAATTCTGTAAAACTGTAATCCTCTCCTTCACATTGCTGCATTGCCTTCTTGATGCAATCGTCTTTATCGCTGTCCTTTTGGGTGGTACATACCGTTCCTCGTTTATTCGGAGCCGGGTCAGCATGAACGCCGTCAGGATCGAAGCTGGACGTCGAGCCGTCCGCGAAGCGAGCGTAGCAATGGCGCGCGTAGGGCAATGGCAGCTGCAAAGGTCGATAGCACATCTGCAACAATCCTAAGGGATCAATGCTGGTAATCGGGTTTGATTCAACGTAAATGTATCCATTGAATCCGCCCCGCAACCCAATCGGATCCTGATTGACATACCTCCCCGCCTGCGCATCGTAATACCTGAACCGGTTGTAACACAGCCCGCTCTCGACATCGTAATACTGGCCGGGAAGCCGTATCGGATTTTCCACCTCGCGCGCGAAGCAATGCCGCATCTTTCCGTACGCGCTGAACTCCGCCGCCCACACCACCTTGCGCTGGTCATCATAGAGTTCCTGTGGCGTGCCCAGATGATCCGTAACGTAGTGGAACACCACCCCGCCCTCGAGTTTCGCGAGCGGCCCCGCGTGATCGGGATGCGGCACATACACGATCTGACGATCATCACGCGCCGTATCGCCTGCGTGCACCTCCTGCATCATCCAGTCGCCATCCCATACGAACAGCGTTGTCTTCTGCACGCCATCGGCCGATGCATGTTCCTTCGCGATACGTCGCCCCAGCGCATCGTACGTGTAGCGGCTGCGCGCGCCGTCGTCGTGATCGATGGCCGCAAGCTGGTGAGCGCCGTCGTAGCGGTAGCGCGTTACATGCGGCCGAGGAGTGTGCGTCGCCTTCGGCTGCACACCGGTGATCGTATCCATCACCCGGATGAAGCTGTCCTTCGCCGTCGGTTCCGGCGCGGGTGGCAACGGCACCGTGCGCGTGGTCCGGTTGCCGTGACCATCGTGCTCATACAGCAGCGCCTGCGGCGCGGCCACCTCCGGCGTCACCAACGCCTGCAACCGGTCGCCTTCGGCCCGACCTATCCATCCCGCGTGACCCACCGCGAGCAGATTGCCCGCCGCATCGTAGGCGAACGCCTCGTCCCCGGCGCGTCCGCCGCCCACGCTGATCAACCGCGCGAGCGGATCGTAGCGATACTGCTTCTCGCCGCGCCATGCATCGCGCAATGCCGTGATCTGGCCGCTCTCATCGTGGCTCCAGGTGCGCCACGCACGCGGTGACTCCAGCGCGCGGCCACGCGCGTCCAGGTTCTGCCATTGATGTTGCGCGAGCTGTCCCGTCGGCCCGTAACCGTAGCGATGGGCCGCCGGTCCCTGCACACGCACCGTTTCACGGTGCAGCGCATCGCGCTCGAAGCTCGCGAGCGCCGCGCCATCGAGCAGCACGCCATGCACATGGCCCGAGCCGTAGCGCTGCCAGGCCAGCGCACCCACGCCGGGCATCCGGCTCGCCGTGCGATGGCCCAGCGCATCCAGCTCATGCGCAAGCCGCCACACGCGCCCGTGATGCGCCTGCACTTCCGCCGTGCGCCGCCCCGCGGCATCGTATTCGAACGTGATCTGGCTCGGCGTCTGTCCCGGCGATGACGCCTGCGCCTGCGTAAGCAACCCGCGCGCGTCGTAACGATAGCTCGCCTGGCTGCCATCGCCCGCGCGACGCTCGATCGGGCGGCCCAGCACGTCATACGTGATGTCGGTGACGATCTGGCCGTCGTCGCCGTGATCGGTGCGCCCGGTCATCTCGCCTGCCGCGTTGTAGCGGAACGACTGTCTGCGTCCGTCGAAGCCGGTCTGTTCGATCAGGCGATCGCGGCTATCGTAGGCGAAGGTCGTCGTGTCGCCGTTCGCGTTGTGCAATGCGGTCACACGGCCGATTGAATCGTACTCGAACCGCTGCGCGCCACCCGCCGGATCGACGACCGCGAGCCGCTGATCGTACGCATCCCACTCGGTGCGCATGATCCGCTTCAGCGGATCGCGCTGCGCAACCGCGCGCCCTGCCTCGTCGTAATCGATGCGCCACCAGCCCATGCCCGCCGGCTGGTAGCCCGTGAAGCGTCCTGCGCCACTCTTTGCGTAGAAGCTGGCGTGGCCGAGCGCATCGGTGGTCTGCGTGAGGTTGCCGAGCGTGTCGTAGTCGTATCGCGTCGTATGGCCCGAGCAATCGGTACGGGCGATCATCTGGCCCGCGCCATCCCATTGCATGCGCGTGACGTTGCCGAGCGCATCGGTGCGCGTAACCGGCATGCCGTCGCGATACGCATAGGACGTCGTGTTGCCCAGTGGATCGGTCTCGGTGACGAGATGCCCCGCATCGTCGTACGCGCGCTGCCAGAGCTGACCCGCCGGATCGGCGATCTGTATCGGCTGATTCAGCGCGTCGTAGCTCACGCGTGTGACGTTGCCCGCTGCGTCTATGATCGTCGTCGCGTTGCCGCGCGTGTCGTTGACAATGCGCGTCGCGCGGCCTAGTTCGTCGGTGTAGCCGCTTATGCTGCCGGTTTCGTCGAAGTGCGTCTGACGGATCGCACCATCGGGATACAGCACGCGGTCCACCGCCCACAGGCCGTTGTAGTGGTATTCGGTTGTGCGCCCCAGGCCATCGGTGACGCGCGTGGTGCTCGCGCCCGGCAGATAGGTGAAGCGCGTGTCGCGGGTGATCGTGCGCCTGGCGTCGTCGTCGACATAGGCGAAGGTGCGAGTCACGCGCGCCTGTGGCGTATCGCCCTCCCACTCGCAGACGTGTATCGCGCCCGCTGGCGTGCGGTAGTGCGTGAGCAGATGATGTCGATAAGCGTAGCGCCACGTGAGTCCCGCGCGATCAGTCGCCTCGATCAGGTCGCCTTGCGCGTCGTAGGCGTAGCTCGCGAGACACATATCGCCCAGCAGCACCTGCGTGATGCGGCCCGCGTCATCGAGTATGCAATGCACCGCATGGACGTTGTTGCGTACTTCCCGCAGATAACCCTTCGGCGTGTAGCCGAGCATCAGCGCGCGGCCATCGCGGTTCGTGACACGTTGAAGTTGCCAGCGCGCGTCGTCGATCGGATGCGGCGCATAGTGCTCCTCGACGCCGTTGCCAAAGCGCACGACGAACGTCGCGCTGTCCGCGCTGCGTGCGAGCGTGTACTTCTCGATCGCATGAAAGTGCTCCTGCCCGGCCTCCAGCGCCGGAAACTGCAGTTGCCGGCCATCGGCATCGAAGTAGACGAGGCCCGTCGCGCTGCGTCGAATCTCGGTGGCGTACGGCAGCTTCCATGCGATGCCCAGACTACCCGCGCGCTGATCCGCGCTGCGATAGCTGCGCCCCCAGCGAATCGGTATCCGTCCCGGCAACGTGAAGTCGTGCTGCACCAGCACCTTCTGACCGGTCGCGACATCGACGGGATGGCTGCTCGTCGTCTTCTTCGCGCACTCGGCGCAGTCCGCTTCGGTCACCGGCGGAAGGCCGTCCGCGCCGCCGCCCGTCATGCTGATCACCGGCGACTTCAGGCGAATGCTGACGCCCTCGATCACGATGCCCGTTGCATCGATCGTCACCGTGCCGCCGGGCCCCACCAACTGCGCCTGCTTCGCGCCCGACAGATGCGCCTCGCCGCCATCGGTGATGCGCAACTGGTTCGACTCCGCGCTCGACACCGGCGCGGGCAACTGCGCCACGAACGCCGGCGATGCATCGACGGGCCGGGCCAGATCCGCCTTGACCGCATCGCCCACCGCTTTGCCGCGCACGGTCACGGCATACGTATGACCGACATCCGCCGTCCAGTCATGCGCCACGCGATCGGTACGGCTCATGCCCACCGTGCTCGCCAGCTGCAACGCGACGTTACGCAAGTACAGCCCGCCGACGTTCATGTTGTACGCCAGCCCGACGTTGAGCATCTGCCCGAGCCCGACGTTCTGCACGGCCGCCAGATCGATGGTCTCGAACTTGTAGCCACCCGTGTGCAACGTCCAGTTGCGCCCGATGCGGTCCGACTCGTCGTGACCGATGCGCTTCGTGCGGTCGTGACCCACCGTGTGCGTCTCGTCGTGCTCGATCTCGGTATCGAGGTTGCGCTCGGCCTGAATCCAGACCTGCTCAGCGCCGCGCTTGTCTTCGAAGCGGATCGCGTTGGCGTTCCCGTAGCCCGCGCCTTTCGATGAGCGCGTGAGCAGGCCGCTTTGCGTCGCGTTGGCCGGCAAATCCCACGGCGGCATCGTTTGCGCGTTGTAGACGCGGCCGATCACCAGCGGCCGATCCGGATCACCATTCTCGAAGTCGACGATGACTTCCGTGCCCACGCGCGGAATGTGGATGCCCCCGAAGTTGCTGCCCGCCCACGGGTACGACACCCGCACCCAGCACGACGAGCGATGATCCTTCGCGCCGTGGCGGTCCCAATGGAACGCCAGCTTCACGCGCCCGTACTGGTCCGTCCAGATTTCGCTATTCGCCGCACCGGTCACCACGGCGGTCTGTGGCCCGGTGGTGCGCGGCTTCGGATAGCGTTCGCGCGACGGGCGGAACACGGTCGTGGCCAGCTGTGCATCGAACTCGACCCGGATGCGGAAGCGTTCACCGGTGCCGGTTGCATCGGCGAGTTCCTGCGCATCCAGCTTCGCGCGAAGCACCAGATACTCACGGTTCGCGCTCGGCTGAGGATGGCCCGTCAGCGTAAAGGTCGTGCCGCACACGACCGCGCGCAGATTGCCCTCACCGGCGGCACCTTCGCTCTGTGCGTGCAGTGCTTCCATGCGAAGCCGCGCAACCTGTTCGCCCTCGTCGCGTTCGGTGTAGTCGCCGGGCCACTCATAGCGTTCGAGCCGGTTGTGCGCGGTATCGCGTGGCAGTTCGCTGCTGGCTTCGAGTTGCGCTGCGGGTTTCTTGAAGTGGTAGTCGTCGGTCGCCCAGATGCCTGTCTGGATACGCTCGGTGAGCGTGAAGTGATCGATATACTCGCGGTCGATCTTGTGATCAGGCGGGTAGTACCACAGCGTGTGATAGGCGGCGCTGTCGACCGGTTTGTGTGCGCCCACGTGATCGACCAGCACCATCCGGTGAAAGCTGTTCGAGTGCTCGAAGAACCAGTAGATGCCGTGTTCGGCCATCAGGCGCTGGATGAAGCGGTAATCCGTCTCGCCGTATTGCACCTGATAGTCGATTGCAGGATAGGTGCGGCTCAAGCGCAGATCGTACGAGTAGATGTAATTGCCCAACACCTCTTCGATGATCTCGACGACCGTTTTGCGCTGATAGATGCGGAAGTCGGAACGCAAGTCTGCGAGGGCGAGCCAGGGTTGCAGCACGACGCGGTAACGCGACACCCGGTTCGACTGATCCACGAATACCGCTTCGGTCACGATGCCGCTGATCTCGCGTGTGCCTTCGCCCATGCCGTCGAGCTGAATGGTTACCGTCAGCTCCTTG
This sequence comes from Caballeronia sp. NK8, assembly GCF_018408855.1. Lineage (GTDB taxonomy): Bacteria > Pseudomonadota > Gammaproteobacteria > Burkholderiales > Burkholderiaceae > Caballeronia. The sequence continues at coordinate 1,001,578 of NZ_AP024325.1, forward strand.
CCGATCAGGGTCTTCAGATCGATCGATGCCGCCAGCGCCTCGGGCATATCCAGCGCCGTGGTCAGCAGCAACGCGTATCGGTAGAGGGTTGAGAGTTTCTCCTCGCCCTTAATGGCGCTCAATCGAAGGGCTGACGCACCATCGGGCAGCGTGGGCAGCGCAGCGCCGCTGACGGACAGCGTGCGGGACGTGGGGCGGGTCATCGGGGTCCGGTGCGGGCGAACGGTTCGTCCACTGTCCGCGATGACGTGGTCCGCGGTCCACACGAATAATCTTAAATATTAGATATCCGAATCAATGTGTTGATGAAAATCGATCTAGGATGAATCACGCGGTGCCTCATCCCTTCTTCCTGCGCCCGCCCTTCTTCACACCCGCCGCTTCCTTCGCAACGTTCGCGACCGGACCGCTCATCGCTTCCATCCACGAAAGCGCATCGATATACGCGAGAAAATGCTGGAGATACTCGGGCGATGTCTCGCGCATGAGCGACAGTGACCGATGCACGAGGCTGCTCGAATTGAGCGGTCCCGCATTCCTCGGCACTTGCGCGAGCGAATCTCGCAACTGCTTCTCCGCGCTGACCTTCGACCACACCGCGCGAAAGTAATCGAGCAATTCCGCGTGCGATATCGACGATGCATTCGCGAAGTCGTCGACGAGCATCGCAAGCGGTCCGGGCTTTTCCGCATCCTTGTCTTCCGCACGCGTCGCTGCGAAACCCTCGACATCGCGCCGATACGTATCCAGCAACTGCGCGAGCCGCTCGTCGAGCATGCGGCGCGCCTCGCCGTCATAGTTACACGCACGCCGCTCCAGCGCATCGATGAGATGAAAGCGCACGGGATTCGCGCGATCGTCGCCGCGCGCGCGCCAGGCGTCGATCATCGCGCGCGCCGAAGCCACGTTATTCACGCGTCTTCACCGCGCCATTCGATGGCCGCGGCACAGCGGAAATTTCCACGCGCCGGTTCTTCGCGCGCCCTTCTTCATCGGCGTTGGAACTGACAGGCTGCTGCGAACCGAACGCCGCCGCGAACACCGACTCCGATGGCACGCCCGCATCGATCAGCGCGCGCATCACCGTCAACGCACGCTTGGCCGAAAGCTCCCAGTTATCCGCGAAACGACGGTTGCCTTCGTGCACCTGCTGATCGTCGGCGAAACCGCTCACCATTAGGATTTCCTCATGCGCGCGCAGATACGTGGAAAGCGGCCCGGCCAGGCTCTTGAGCACGTCGCGGCCCTGCGGCTGCAACTGATCGGAGTTGAGCGCGAACAGCACATTGCCGCTGATGCCGATGCGTCCGTTCACGAGCGTCACGCGTCCCGATGCGAGCGGCCCCGCAAGCGCCTGCTCCAGCGTCTTGCGCCGCTGCGTTTCTTCCTGCCGATGCCTCACTTCTTCATCGAGCTTGTTCTCGAGCTGCAACTGCACGCCGATCACGCCGACGAGTATCAGCACGAACGCACCGAGCAGCACCGACATGAGATCGGCGAACGCGGCCCAGATCGGCGCGGCGTTTTCCGCGCCGCCGTCGATTTCCTCGTTCATGCCGCGCGCGCTCCGGCCACGCGTTGCCCCGCGATATGCTGCAAGTCCTCGACGATCTGCTTCTGCGACAACATGCTCAGGTCGATCACTTCCTTCGCCTGCGCGACGTAATACGCGAGCTGTTCGTCACTGCGCGCGAGCGACTTGCCGAGCGCGCCTTCGATGCGTTCGAGATGCGTTACGAGCGTGCTGTTCGATTCACCGAACGATTGAACCGCCGCGCCGAACGCATCGGCGAGACTCGCCATTTCGACGGCGCTCGTCGTCACCTGCGCGGCCATCGCGCCGAGCTTGCCGGCTTCGGTTTGGACCGTGCCGGTGAACTGCGTGCCGACGCGTTCGAGCAGGCTTGCCGATGTCTCGACCAATGCATCGATAGCGGCGCGTTGCTCGTTCGATGAGTGATTCACGGCATCGAGCAGCGTTTCGACGGTGGCGAGCAGACGGCTGCGCTCGTCGAGCATCGCGGTATCGCGGACCATCGAATCGGAGAGCTTTTGACGCATCTCAGCGACGACCTCGGCGGCGGCCTTCGGCGCTTCCGACGCAGCCTGCACGAGACGCTCGATTTCCGCAATGGTCGCGCCCGCATGCGCCTGCGATTGCGCGGACATGTCGCGCGCGGTGAGCGCGAGCGCGTCGCAGATTTCCTTCTGCCGGTTCGCGGCGACTGCGCTCGTGTCCTGCCATTGCTCGCGCAACGCAGCGGCCATCGTATCGAGCGTGCCGCTCCATGCGGCGAGCCGCGCTTCGCCGCTTTCGGCGAGTTCGGCGCGCAAGTCCGCGTGCGATCGATCGACCGATTGCACAAGCAACGCCGCGTGCCGTTCGAAGCTCGCCGTCGCGTTCGTCAACGCGCTCTGATTCTGCGCGGCGGTCTGCTCGCTGGCGCGCGCGTGCTGCGCGAGCGCATCGTTCCATGTCTGCGACAGATTGCTCGTCACCGTCTCCAGCCGAGTGGATACATCGTCGATCAGACCGGATGAACGCGTATCGAAGGTCTGCGCGAAGCGCTCCATCGACGCATCCATGCGCGCGACGAGTGCATCGCTCGATTGCGCGTGCTTGGCCACCGACGATTCCAGTCCGCCCGACACACGATCCATTTGCGCGGACACGCCATCGACAAGCGTGGTCGCGCGCTGATCGAAGGCGAGCGCGAGGCGATCCAGCGAAACGCCCATTTCACCGACGAACGCCGCATTCGATTGCGCGTGCTGCGAAAGCGACTGATGCCAGATCTCCGCGACCTTCGCGGACGATGCCTCGAAGCCGCTCGACAAGCCTTCCAGTTGACGCGCGACGGCCTGTTCGACGTTGCCGTGCAAGGCGGTGACTTCGCGCGCGATGCCGTCCATGGTCGCCTGCATGACGGGCTGCAGCGCGGCGGTCGCGGCGCGCGCGCTATCGGCGACACTCTGTTTCAGCGAAAGCTCCACCGACGTCGCCAGCCGCCGATACGACGTCTCCGCTTTCGTATGAAACGCATCCTGACTCGCGATCTGACGCTCGCTCGCGGCAGCGCTCTGCTGCTCGATCGCGAGCGTCATCGACTGCAGTCGATCGACGAGCTTCGGCATCATCTCGGTCTGAAGCTGCATCAGCCTGAACGTCTCGTCGCGTTGATGCGCTTGCGTGAACACGCGCAAGGTCGTCGCGATCTTCGTGTCGAGCGTCTGCGTGACGTGCAGACGCTCGCGGCGGCACAGCGCCGAAAGCAGGCCGAGCATCGCGGAGGTCGCGACACCCGCGATCGACGTGCCGAACGCGAAGCCGAGGCCCGTCACCGGCGCGGCGAGCGACGCGCGAATCGCCGTGAGATCGGAGGCGCTTTGCAAGGCCGTGCCGGTGCCGCGCAAGGTCGCGACCATGCCGAGCAGCGTGCCGAGCATGCCGAGCAGCACCAGCAAACCGACGAGATACGGCGCGAGCACGGGACCGGGCAATGCCGCGCGCTCGCCTTCCACGCGCAGTCGCACGGCGTTGCGCAGGCTCGGATGCAGCGTGTCGAGCCACACCGCGAAGCTGCGCGGCGCGCTCACGAGTTGCGTGACCGCCTGTTCGAGCGAAGCGGTGATCTGCTGATAGCGCCGCAACTCGGCCGCGCCCGCGAGATAGCAACCGGCGATCACGACCGTCACGGCGAACGCGAGCGGATTCGAGACGATATACGCGATGCCGATTCCGCACACCGCGGCGAGGCCGATCGAAAAGACAGCAATGTTCAAAAGATTTCGGGGCATAGCGAGCCAGTTAGCGGATGCGAAGAGCCGCGAGCAAGCCTTCGATCGGTTGAAAACGAACATCCAGTTCGGCGAGCAATACGCTTTGCAGATCCTTGCGAAACGGATCGAGCCATGCGCCCGGCGCGGACGTTTCATCCGCGGCATGGGCGCGCTTCATACGCTCGAAATGCTTGCCGAGCAATGCGGGCACGTTGGCGAGCAGGCTGCGCTCGCGCGCGCTCAATGCCTGTTCCATGACGGCATCGACGACGGCGAGGCGCGCCATCTCCGGCGATCTGGCCGCGAGCTTCGACCTCAGGCGCGTGCGCAGCGCTGCAATGTCGGTGTCCATCGCCTGCTGTAACGACAGATAGCGCTGACGAACGTCCGCATAGTCGACCGGCAAGTCTTCCTGCGACGCCTGAACCGGGGTCCGATGCCTGCGGCGCGCGGCCGCTTCCTCGCGCGCGAGTGCGCCGGCGAGCGACGTCCGCACGCGCGCGCAGTCCTCGTCGATGTCGCGCGGAACGGATCGCGAGCCATGCGTGGTGAACGCGGCGGGCGGATCGGTCGCGAGCGCGGTCGACAGCGCGATCGCATCGGTCCAGCCGAGCCATTGGCTCAGACGGTCCGAGAGCGATTCCGCGGGTTCGTGAACATCGAGATCGGCAAAATGTGCCAGCAGCCGAACGAGCGCCGGGCCGCTGAATGCCGTGCGCTTCATGCCTTGCACAGGATCACCGGGGGCAAAAGGACGCTATTTTACCTGCGCGGGCGAAATCGATGCCCCGTTTTGCGTTCAGGGCGCCTTCGCCGGCATGAACGCGAACGGCTGTGTCGCGACGAAGCTGCCCGCGGTCTCCCCCGAAAAGACCTGTCCCGCATCGATCGTGAGCTTCATGACCGGCGCGCCGGGATTGAGGTTGAGCTTCTTCAGCGACACCCAGAACGTATCGGGCCGCGTTGCCGAATCGAAGTAGTAGATCAGGTTCTGCTGATCCGACACGGACCGCCATATTGTCGATGACAGATTCGGCTGCTCCGGCGTGCTGATGCCGAGCGGCACGCTCACCGAACGCATCACGCTCATCACGCTCGCCACCGCCTGAAACGCATACGAGTTCTGCGGCACGCCGGCCATGTAGTTCGGATCGGCCTGCTTCGGAATCGCATCGAGCAGAAAGGACGCGCGCACGAAACGGTCCGCCGCGCGATTCGTGCCCGGCAGGAAGCCCATGCCGCCGACGCTCTTCCAGTAAGTATCGATGGCAAGCTGCTCTTCGTAGATCGGCGAGTTCGTCATCACCTTGTACTTCTTGCCCTGATGGATGATGAGCTTGCCGTTGATGTATTCGAAGATGGCCGAATCGCCGCGCGCGTCGGAAAGCGAAAGATGGATCGTGAGCGGCTTGCCGTTGGGCAGCGGCGGCGCGATGATCTGGAACGGCTCGCGTGACATGACATAGACGGCCTGCCCGACCGTCGCGAAGTTATCGAGCGCATATTGCGCCCACAGGCTGATCGACATCGGATCGCGCTTCGGGTCGGGCTTGCCGTAGTCGGTCTCGGCGAGATACAGCGCGTTGGCCACCAGCCCGCGCTCGTTCATGCCGTCGACGGTGCCGATCTCATAGCCCGACACCACCACGCTGCCGTACTTCGATTTCCATTTGATCGAACGCGGCCCTGCGTTGCCGTCGCGTTCGATACCCGCCGGCATCACCCAGAGATTCGAGCGCATGTCCTCGGACCAGTCCATCGAGCGGCCCGTTATCACGAGGCCTTTATCGCCGACGTACAGCGCGCGCGTGCAGGCGAGCGCAAGCGACGTGGAGAGCAATGCGAGCGCGACGAGGCACGCGATCTTTTGAGTCAGACGGGTCATGGCCTTGTTTTCCTTTCTCATCCTTCATTGAGCGGCGGCAGCGCCGGACCTCTCGTTCGGCGTGCGCGCTTCCATGGTTTCAACCGGTGCAACTTCACGCGCACGCCGTTTTCAGCAGACTGCGCGCTTTCATAATGCGATTCGACCGCCTGCGCGAGATGTTTCAGTTCAGGCTCCGCGAGTTCGTCGAGCCGCGCGGGATGCGTGAAGCGCGGGCTCGCATCCATCCATCGATACAGCGCCGGAATCACGCGCCGCATCGCGCCGGCATCGACGGCCTGCCGCAACGCGCGCCATGCGGCGAACTCGCCTTCCGCACGCTGCTTGCGTTGCGCGATCCACCAGCGCGAGAAGCGTCCGAGCCATGCGCGAACGCGCGGATAGCACCACACGGCCACGAAGATGCAAACGAGCACCACGCATGCAACGACGATGTCGCGCGCGTTCAGAAAGATCACCGTGTGGCGCGCGGCGCCGGCGAGCGCATCGGCGGGAATGGCCCATAGCGGCTTCTCGTGCGCCGCGCGCGCCGTGAAGCTTACCGCAGGCAGATGAATCGCTTCGCGACGATGCGTCGCCGTGTTCCACCATTCGATGTCGATCGGCGGCAACGTGTAACGTCCGCGCCGGTTCACGACATACGTGACGGTATCGGTCCGCTCGCCCGCGACGAGCCCGGTCCGATCCTCGGAGATATTGCGTGTTTGCGGCGGCTTCTCATAGCGGCGCAAGCCTTCGACATCGCCGAACTGAACCGGCGCGATCAGCATCGACTCGGTCGCGTCGGCGCGTTGCGTGACGATGCGCGTGATCGTGCCGCCCACTTCGAGCGTGCCGCCATCGGGTTCGATGCGTTGCTTCGCGGTCAGACCGGGCGCGGGAAAGAATGTCGTCATGCCTTCGGCGCCTGGCGGCAGCGTCGCGGTGATATTCAGCGGCGGCGTCTCTAACGTGACGGGCGCGTCCATGCCGCCCGGATGCAAGGCGATGCCGATCGCGGGCACCGCGAACGCGCCCGCCGTGCGCGGCACGATGCGATACGCGCGGCTCACGCCGAACCAGCGCACGCCGTCGATCGTCTCGTTGAAGTTCTGCGCATCTTCATCCGGCAGTGTGACGAACGCATCGTGGACGTCGAACATCGGCCAGTCGGGCGCGGCGGTGAACCAGGTCGTCGTGAGCGCATCGACGACGAGCCTGACCGCGCTGCCCGCGACCACCGGACCGGACGGTTCCAGATGCGCGCGCAGCATCGTGCGTGGCGCTTCGTCGGCGGCGGCGCATGTGCATACGAGCCACAGGCATAGCATCGAGACGAAGCGGCGCATCATGGCTCGCCTCCGGCTTCCTGTGCGAAGCGCTGATGCAGAAACGCCGCCGGCGACGTATTCAGATTGCGCATCCACGTCTCTTCCGATGGCCGCTGGCCCTGAACGAGCACTTGCTTGCCTTCCTTGCCCTTCTTCTTTTGCTCGTCGATCTGGTCGGGCTTCACGGTCGTCGATTCGTCGCCTTCGTCCTTCTCGTCCTCGATGAGTTTCTGCACGAGTTCGCGGTTCGCGCGCGCCTCGGCGAAACCGGCGCGGCGCGCGAGCGCGTTATCGTAGGCCTTGAGCGCGCCCGGATAATCCTTCAGATGCGCGAGCGTATTGCCGATATAAAAGTACGCCTCCGCCGTATTCATGCGCGAGAACGTTTCGAGCGCATCGGCGTAATCGCCTGCGAGGTATTGCGCGCGGCCCTTCCACATCGGATCGTCGAAGCGAAGCGCCGCGCGCGCGTAGTCGCCATGTTCAAAGCTCCAGCGGCCTTGCTGATCGTGCGTCGCGAAGAGATCCAACCAGTCGAACGACGCCGCACGCGCATCGTTTGTCGCGCCGATAGTGGCAAGCGAAACCAGTACGAGAGGCAGCCACTTGACCGTCCAGCCGCGCCTGAACCCATACAGCGCGATGACGAGGATCGGCAGGATCAGCCAGTAACCCGACTCCTTCCAGCGCGGCACGATCTTCGATTCCTGCGCCGCTTCCAGATAGACTTGCGCGTGACGCTGAACCCATTCGATATCGTCGTCATCCGGGCGCACACTCGCGAGCGGAATGGATGCGGCCTGCGTGATCTTGCGGATCGCCGTCGCGTCGAACGTGCCGGTGATCGGATGGCCCGCGTCATCCATTGCCAGTTCGCCGTTCGATTTGCGTATCGGACCGCCATGCTCCGTGCCCACCGCGAGCCATAGCAACTGATGCTTCGATGCCTTCGCGAGACGCAGAAATTCATCGCTGCGGCCTTCGTCGAAACCGTCGCTGATGAAGACGATCGTACCCGCTGCTTGATCTTTCGCGAGCACATGCTCCGCGATCGCGAGTCCCGCCGCCGCGTTACTGCCGTCGCGTGGCATGAGTTCGGGTGCGAGTGCGGGCACGTAGAGTTCGAGCATGGTCGGGTCTTCCGTCGGCGGCACGACGAGATGCGCGCTCGAAGCGAACACGACGAGCCCTGTGCGCGCGCCTTTTCTCGCGGCGGCAAGATCGAGCACTTTTTGCTTCCCACGCTCGATGCGCGTCGGTGCGATATCGGCCGCATCCATCGAACGCGCGAGTTCCAGCACGACGACGAGCGGCGCCCTGTCCTGATCGAACGGCGGACGTTCCTGCTCCCACGTCGGTCCCGCAACGGCGATCGCACCGAGCGCGATCAACGCGGAAAGCGCATGAACCGGCTGCACGCGAACCCGCCGCTTCTCGCCGACGATCAGATGCTCCAGCAAATGCGGCGCGATGATATTGCGCCAGCGCGCGCGCATGTCGTTGCGCCGCAGCCAGACAAAAGGAAGCAGCACGGCGGGAATCAGCAGCAGAAGCCACAGCGGCCGCAGAAAATGAAACGCCGTGAGATCGATGGCCATCTCAGGCCTCCGCCTCTTCCATCGGCAGCGCACGGCGCGGGGCGCGCAGCAGCGCGATGAGATACGCGAGCACGTGATACAGCGTGAGTATCGACACGGCCAGCGCAAGCGGCACCCAATAGAACTCGCGCTGCGGGCGATACACCTCGCGCTTGATCTTCTCGGGCGTCAGCTTGTCGATCGCGGTATAGACCGCGGCCAGATCCTGCTCGCGGCCGAGCGCACGAAACGCGCTGCCGCCCGTCGTCTTCGCGATGCGCGCGAGCGCGTCGAGATCGACCTTGTCCTCGCCCTGCGTATCCGGATCGCCGATGCCGATCGTATGCACGACGATGCCGTGCCGCTTTGCAATGCGCGCCGCCTGTTCGGGCGGAATCGCGCTCGCGGTGTCGTTGCCGTCGGTGAGCAGCACCAGCACTTTCTCCTGCGCGGGCGTGTTCTCCATCAGCTTCACGGACAACCCGATCGCATCGCCGATCGCCGTGCGCGGCCCCGCCATGCCGATGTGCATCGCGTCGAGCAGGATCAGCACGCTGTCGTGATCGAGCGTGAGCGGCGCCTGCGGATACGCAGCATCGCCGAACACGACGAGGCCGATGCGATCGCCCTTGCGCTTCGCGATGAAATCCGCGACCACGCGCTTCACCGCGCTCAGGCGATCCATGCGCGCGCCGCTGGCGGTGTCGATGAAATCGCGTTCACTCATCGACTGCGACAAATCGATCGCAAGCAGCAGATCACGCGCGGGCATGTCACGCGTCACGGGCGCTTCGACGAACACGGGCCGCGCCGCCGCGATCAACAGCAGCGCCCAGAGCAGCGGCATCAGCACGCGTTGCAGGCCGTTGCGGCGCAGGCGCACGCCGCCCGGCGCGGGCTTTTCTCCGGCGGCTTCGGCCATTTCCTGAAAAAACGGCACGCGCACCGCGGACGCCGTCGTGCGGTACGCGGGCACGAGCCACCACACCAGCACCGGTAGCGGCAGAAGCACGAACATCCACGGAAACTCAAACTTCCACATGATGATGGCCGATCCAGTCGCGCGCGGCCTCGACGAGACCTCGCGCCTGTTGCAGCGTGATGACGGCGAGTTGCTCGCGCGGCGCATAGCTTGCCGTGTAGAGCAGCGCGCCGTTCTGGTCGTCGAACGAGGCGTGCGTTGTCTTCAGATACGCGAGCCATGCGCTGCCGCTCAACGCGGCGACGTGCTCGCGCGGCGCGGCCGCGAGCGCCGTGCGCTTGATGAGCGGCGCGATCTCGGCGAGCGCCGATGCGCGCGTGGCCGCGTCGTCCAGCTTCGCTTCGATGCGCGCGAGTTCGATCAACGCCTCGCGCCGATAGCGCGACTTCTCGTGACGCCGCCACGCGAGCCATGTGACGACCAGCGCCAACGCAATCAACATCAACGCGATTAACACCCATCCGATGGTCTGCGGCGCATACGAAACCGGCGCGGGCAAGGGCAACTCACGCAAGGATTGCAGCGTGTCGTTCATAGCCTGCTTCATAGTCCGCCTGCCAGCGCACGACGCGGCCGCTCGCCGAACAGTCTGCGCACCTGATCCACGACAGGCTCGGCCGTCGATATCGCCATCAACGGGACGCCGCTTGCGCGCAGCAAGTCGGCGATCCCGGCGGCGCGTCCCTTGAAGAGACTCGAGAGCGGCTCACGCACGCGTTCCTTCTCGATGCGCAATTCCACCTGCAAGCGCCCTTCGCTCACGACGAGCGCGCGATGCTCCGGCATGCGCTGCCACATCGGATCGAAGACGAGCGCGGCGATCACGTCGTTGTGCGCCGCGAGTTGCCGCAACAACTGACGCGTGCGTTCGTCGGCGCCCGCGAAGTCGCTCACGATGCACACGAGAAAATCATGCCCCGCGATCTGCAGCACGCCTTCGAGCGCGGCGTTCAGTTGCGCGTAGTTCGTGCGCGCGGGACTGTCGGCGGCGAGCGCGCGGTTCATGCGGGCCATCGCGCCGAACAGCATGTCGATGCGCGTGCGGCTGCGCAAGGGCCGCACGCGCACGACTTCATCGTCGCCGAAGACGACGCCGCCGACGCGATCGCCCGCCGCGAAGCCCATCCATACGGCGAGCGCGGCGGCTTCGGCCGCGACGACCGATTTGAACGCGCGGCTCGATCCGAAGAACATGCTCATGCGCTGATCGACCATCACGAGCAAGGGACGATCGCGCTCTTCGGTGTACACGCGCACGTGCGGCTTGCCGGTTCGCAGGCTCACGCGCCAGTCGAGATGACGGATATCGTCGCCGGGCAGATAGCCGCGCAGTTCCTCGAAGTTCAGGCCGCGCCCGCGCATGCGCGATGCGTGACGGCCCGACAGAATGCTCGACACCGGCGCGGGCGCAACAAAGCTCAGGCCGCGCGCACGGAATTCGAGCCGCGCGAGATGCGCGGCATCGACATACACGCTTCCGATCGGATCCTCTGCGCTTGCCGTCATCGAAACGTTCCTTTGCGATCAAGCCGGCACGGCCACCTTTTCCACGAGTCGGTCGATCACCTTGTCCGCACTGATGTCGTCGGCGCTGGCGTCGTAGGACAGCAGCAGGCGATGACGCAGCACCGGATGAATCACCGCGCGCACATCATCGGGCGTGACGAACGCGCGCTCGTCGAGCCACGCGTGCACGCGGCTCGCGCGATCCAGCCCGATCGCGCCGCGCGGGCTCGCGCCCACTTCGATCCATCTGGCGAGATCGGCATCGATGGACGCGCCATGGCGCGTCGCATTCACGAGCGACACGATGTATTCGTCGATGGCGGCAGCCACGCTCACGCGCCGCGCCGCCTCGCGCGCTGCGAAGATGTCCTGCTGCGAGAGCGTGTCGAAGTGCGTCTGTTCGCCTTCGGTCTCGCGCCGCAAGAGACGCAGCATCTCGCACTCGCTTTGCGGCGACGGATAGGTGATCAGCACCTTCAACAGAAAGCGGTCCATCTGCGCTTCGGGCAACGGATACGTCCCTTCCTGTTCGATGGGATTCTGCGTCGCCATCACGAGAAAGAGATCGGGCATCGCATGCGTCTTGCCCGCGACCGAAATCTGCCGCTCTTCCATTGCTTCGAGCAAGGCCGATTGCACTTTGGCGGGCGCGCGATTGATTTCATCGGCGAGTATCAGATTGCCGAAGATCGGTCCGGGCTGAAACGTGAGCGTGCGCTCGGTGCCGGATTGCAGCAGCGTTTCGCCGCCGGTGATATCGGACGGCAATAGATCGGGCGTGAACTGGATGCGCTTCATGGTCGCGGCGAGACGCGCGGCGATAGCCTTCACGGTGCGCGTCTTCGCGAGCCCCGGCAGGCTTTCGAGCAGTACGTGGCCATCGGCGAGCAGTGCGATCAGGATCTGCCGCACGACGGCTTCCTGCCCCACGACCGCCTGCCCGATGCTCGCTTCGAAACGCCGGATGGTATCGCGCATGACTAGCTTTTCCCCATGGTGCATCCATCTCGTTGGCGGCGCGCAAGGCTGCCTGCGCGCGTGAGGCACAAGTTACTGGAGCCGCGCGCTTTCGTCAAAGCATCGCATTGCTTCGTTTTCTGCAATTTCACGCGCACCGCAATGCAGTTTTTCTCGCGAAAAAAGATTGAATTCGCCCATGCCTTCGTATATTGGTGAGACCGAATCGCGTCCGGGCAATCGTCGCAGCGCAAGCGGAGCAACGCATATGGCGGAGCCATCCACGAAGGGCAAGCAGGGCATCGTCCCGCGCGGATCGCGTGCGCGTCGCATCGCGCTCTGGACCGTGCTGCTGCTCCTGTGCCCCGCGCTCGTCGGCTATGCCATGAGCTGGGCGATGACGGAACACGCAAAGCCGCAAGTCCGCATCGTGCTGGGCGACGGCGTGCAGGGGCCGCAAGGCATGGCATGGGTGCCAGGCGGCGAATTCCTGATGGGCAGCGACAGCAAGCTCGCGCAGGCGAACGAGCGTCCCGCGCACAAGGCGCGCATTCGCGGCTTCTGGATGGATGAGCATCACGTGACGAATGCGGAGTTCCGCAAATTCGTCGATGCGACGGGTTACGTCACCACGGCCGAGAAAAAGCCCGACTGGGAGACGCTGAAGGTGCAACTGCCGCCCGGCACGCCGCGCCCGCCCGACAGCGCGCTCGTCCCTGGCGCGATGGTGTTCGTCGGCACGCCGCAACAGGTGCCCTTGCAGGACTTTTCGCGCTGGTGGCGCTTCGTGCCCGGCGCGGACTGGCGGCATCCGACCGGACCGGCGAGCAACATCGACGGCAAGGACGATCATCCCGTCGTGCAGGTGTCGTATGAGGATGCCGAGGCCTATGCGAAGTGGGCCGGCAAGCGTCTGCCCACCGAAGCCGAATGGGAGTTCGCCGCGCGTGGCGGTTTCGATCAGGCCACCTATGCGTGGGGCAACCAGTTCACGCCCGACGGCAAGCAGATGGCGAACGTGTGGCAAGGCCAGCAGCCGCAGCCCTTCCCCGTGGTCAACGCGAAGGCCGGCGGCGCGGCGGGCACGAGTCCGGTCGGCAGCTTTCCGGCCAACGGCTACGGCCTGTCCGACATGACCGGCAACGCATGGCAATGGACCGCCGACTGGTATCGCGCGGATCAGTTTCGTCGCGAGGCGTCGGTGGGCGGCGTCGTCGACGAACCCAAAGGCCCGTCCGATTCGTGGGACCCCGCCGATCCCGGCGTGCCGGTGCAGGCGCCCAAGCGCGTCACGCGCGGCGGCTCGTTTCTGTGCAACGAAGCCTATTGCCTGAGCTACCGCCCGAGCGCGCGACGCGGCACGGACCCTTATAACAGCATGTCGCATCTGGGATTCCGGCTCGTGATGGACAAGGACGTGTGGGATCGCACTCATGGCCACGCACCGATCGATACGGCAGCGCGCTGAGCGCCTTCTCGCGCTCGCGACGTCGCTGCTCGCCGCGTGCGTCATCGCGGGATGCGCGAGCCCCGGCGACACTGCGGGCGTAGCGAGCACGCAAAGCGCGCAGACCCGTCCCGCCGCGCTCGCGGTGCTGCCGTCGTGGCGCGAAGGTCCCGCGCGCGAAGCCATCATCAAGTTCGTCGACGAAGTCACGCGCGAAGGCTCGCCCACCTACGTGCCGCCCGCCGAGCGCATCGCGGTGTTCGACAACGACGGCACGTTATGGAGCGAGCAGCCGCTCTATTTCCAGTTCGTGTTCCTGCTCGATGAAGTGAAGGCCGCCGCGCCGAAGCATCCCGAATGGCGCAACAATCCGGCGTTTCAGGCGCTCGCCGCGCACGATCAGGCGGCGCTCGCGACACAGCAGAAGGAATTGATCAAGCTCGTCGCGGTTGCGAACAGCGGCATGACCGTCGACGAATACGATCGCGCGATCCGCGCATGGCTCGCAACGGCGAAGCATCCGAAGCTTCAGCGGCCCTACACCGAGCTGGTCTATCAACCGCAACTGGAGCTCCTTGCCTACCTGCGCACGAACGGCTTCAAGACCTTCATCGTGTCGGGCGGAACGATCGAATTCATGCGCGTGTTCGCGGAGCGCGTCTATGGCATTCCGCCGGAACAGGTGATCGGTTCCAGCCAGGTCGTGAAGTTCGAAACGCGCGACGGCAAGCCCGTGCTCGTGCGCGAGCCGAAGCTCGATTTCGTCGATGACGGTCCGGGCAAACCCGTCGGCATCTATCGCAACATCGGGCGTCGGCCGCTACTCGCGTTCGGCAACTCGGACGGCGACCTGGAGATGCTGCAGTACACGGCGGCGCAGGCGGGACCGCATCTCGCGCTCATCGTGCATCACGACGACGCGGCGCGCGAGTTCGCTTACGACCGGCAATCGAAGATCGGCAAGCTCGATCGCGCGTGGGACGAAGCGCGCGCGAAAGGCTGGATCGTGGTGAGCATGAAGGACGACTGGAACGTGATCTATCCGCCGGGCGCGGGGCAGTAGCGGTACCTCTGGAGAGCGATAATGACAAAGCCGAATCTTCGACGCATGCGCTATATCACGGGGGCACTCGCCGCAATCGCGGCGATCTGCGTGCTGATCGTTCCGCCGATCGTCTCGACCGCGCAGACGCAGAACAACCCGAAGCCCGCGGCGCCCGCGAAGCAGGCCGCGCCCGCCGCGCAGAACAATCAGAACAACCAGAGTTCGAAGAAGCCGAACATCCTGGTGATCTTCGGCGACGACATCGGGCAGACCAACATCAGCGCGTACAGCAAAGGCGTGGTGGGTTACGAGACGCCGAACATCGACCGCATTGCCAACGAAGGCATGCTGTTCACCGATTACTACGCGGAAAACAGCTGCACGGCGGGCCGCTCGACCTTCATCACTGGCGAGGTGACGCTGCGCACGGGGCTTTCGAAGGTCGGCATTCCGGGCGCGAAAGTCGGTTTGCAGGCGCAGAACATCACGATTGCCGAAGCGCTTAAGCCGCTCGGTTACGCGACCGGCCAGTTCGGCAAGAACCACCTCGGCGATCGCGACGAATATCTGCCCACCAAACACGGCTTCGATGAATTCTTCGGCAACCTGTATCACCTGAACGCCGAGGAAGAGCCGGAGCGCCCTTACTATCCGAAGGATGACAAGGCCTGGGTGAAAGCCAATGCGCCGCGCGGCGTGATCCATTCGTTCGCGGACGGCAAGATTCAGGACACCGGGCCGCTCAACACCAAGCGCATGGAAACGATCGACGATGAAACCACGCAGGCCGCGATCGACTTCATGCAGAAGCAGGCGAAGGCGGACAAGCCGTTCTTCGTGTGGATGAACACCACGCGCATGCACCTCTTCACGCACGTGCGGCCTTCGATGCAGGGACAAAGCGGCATGCCGGGCAACGAGTACGCGGATGGCATGATCGAGCATGATGGCGACGTCGGCAAACTGCTCAAGGCCCTCGACGATCTCAAGCTGACGGACAACACGATCGTCGTCTACACGACCGACAACGGGCCGAACCAGTTCTCGTGGCCCGACGCCGCGACCACGCCGTTCAGAAGCGAGAAGGACACCAACTGGGAGGGCGCGTTCCGCGTGCCCGCGATGATCCGCTGGCCGGGCCATATCAAGCCCAATTCCGTTTCGCGGCAGATGATGTCCGGCCTCGACTGGTTTCCGACCCTGCTCGCCGCCGCCGGCGACAACAACATCTCCGATCGGCTGCTCAAGGGCGCGGCGATCGGCGGCAAGACCTTCAAGGTGCATCTCGACGGCTACAACTTCCTGCCCTATCTGACAGGACAGTCGAAGGACGCGCCACGTCACGAGTTCTACTATTTCAACGATGACGGCATGCTGGTCGCGATGCGCTTCAACGACTGGAAGTTCGTGTTCTGCGAACAGCGCGAACCGGGCGGCTTCATGGTCTGGGCGAACCCGTTCACCTGCCTGCGCGTGCCGAAGATGTTCAATCTGCGCATGGATCCGTACGAGCGCGCCGATATAGTCTCGGATCAGTACTACGACTGGAGCACCAAGAACGTCTATATGTCGCAATATGCGGTGAGCAAGGTGGCGCCGTTCCTCGCGACCTTCAAGCAATATCCGCCGAGCCAGCGTCCATCGAGCTTCAGCATCGACCAGATGACCGAAGCGCTGACCAAGAGTATCGAGACCACCGGCAAGTAAGCCGCGCAATCGTTCGATGAAAACGCCCGCTGCATCGCAAGACGCAGCGGGTTTTCTCGCAATAAGGAGCCGATTTCCACGATGAGCCATCTCAGCGCCGACCATCCGAAATCGACCCGTCGCAGAGCGGCGCGCAAGACGCATCGCGCGCACGCGCAAGACACGCCGGTCGCGCGAAGAAGCGCCGTGCCTGCGTTGCTGCTGTTCGCCTCGGGCATGGCCGCGCTCATCTATCAGGTGTTGTGGGTGAAGCAGCTCACGCTCGTCGTGGGCATCGAGGTGCAGGCGGTCACGATCGCGATCAGCGCATTCTTCGCGGGACTCGCGATCGGCGGATGGTGCTTCGGCAGGCTTGCCGATCGCATCGCGCAGCCGTTCCTGCTGTACGCGGCGCTGGAGATCGCGGCGCTGGCGCTCGGCATCGGCGCGACGCAGGCGCTCGCGCACAGCGCCGCATCGTTCGCGATGTTGCAGGCCAGCGTCGGGCCGCTCGCGTGGGCGCTGCCGTTTGCGCTCGTCGGCCTGCCCGCCATCGCGATGGGCGGTACGGTGCCCGTGCTCACGCGCGCCCTCGCGACATCGCGGCAGGACATCGGCGGTGCGGGCGGGCGGCTCTACGCCGCCAACACTGCCGGCGCGATCACCGGCGCGCTGCTGCCCGCCTTCGTGCTGATTCCGTGGCTCGGCGTGCAAGGCAGCGCGCTCGCCGCCGCCGTGTTGAACGCCGTCGCAGCGTTGGGCGCGGTGGCGGTCTCACGTCATGCGCGGCCGGCTTTCGCAGCCGACATCGCCACCGCCGCGCCGCGTGCGCCAGGCTCGTCCGATGCCGCGCAGGCGCGCATCGCGGTTGCGCTGTATGCGGTCGCGGGCGGCGTCGCGCTCGGTTATGAAGTCGTGTGGTCGCAAGCGATCGCGCAATTCATCAGCACGCGCAGCTTCGCGTTTTCCATCGTGCTCGCGACGTATCTCGCCGGGCTCGCGCTCGGCAGCGCCATCGCCGCGCGTGTCGTGAACCGCGTGCGCGATCCGTGGAGCGCGTTCGGCGTTCTGATCGGCGCGGCGGGTCTCGCGGCGCTCGGCGGCGTCGCGGGCGCGGGCGGCTGGCTCGCGGCCGCGCAACATCATGCGGCGGAACTCGCGCTCGCCGCGACCGGCAATCTGCTCACGTCGATGTGCGCGAGCTTCGCGGTTGCCGCCTGCGCCATCGTGCTCGTGCCGACGCTGCTGCTCGGCGCCGCCTTCCCCTTCGCGCTGCGCATGGCTGCGAACGGCGACGCGCAGCAGGCAAAGTCCGGCATCGGCGCGGATGTGGGGCGCGTGCTCGCGCTGAACACGGCAGGCGGCATCGCGGGCGTGCTGTTCGCGGGCTTCGCGCTCGTGCCGTCGCTCGGGCTGATCCGCTCGCTCGGCGTGCTCGCGGTGGCGGCGGGTCTGATCGGTCTGTCGGCGGCGTTGAGCGGCGGCGGCGCGCGGCGCGCAGGTCTCGTCGCGTGCGTGGCGATTGCGGCGTTGTCCGTGATCGTCGCGATCGTCACGCCGGCGGACCGGCTCGGCGCGTTGCTCGCGCAGGCGCGCGGCGGCGCGCTCGCGTACTACGAGGAAGGCGCGGGCGGCACGGTCGCCGTGCTCGAACAAGGCAACGGCGAGGGTGACGGCGCGCAGCGCTTTCGCCGTCTCTACATTCAGGGCGTCTCGAACTCGGGCGATGCGATGACTTCGCGCCGCTACATGCGCCTGCAAGCGCTCGCGCCGTTGATGATTCATGCGGGCACGCCGCGCTCCGCGCTCGTGATCGGCCTCGGCACGGGCATCACCGGCGGCGCGCTGCTCACGTGGCCGACACTCGACAAACGCGTGGTCGCGGAGCTGTTGCCCGCAGTCGTGCGCGCGTCGTCGCGCTTCGACGGCAATTACGGCGTGAGCGCCGATCCGCGCATCGATCTGCGCGTCGCCGATGGCCGTCGCGAGCTGCTATCGCGCACCGAGCGCTACGATCTCGTCACGCTGGAGCCGCCGCCGCCATCGGCTGCCGGCGTCGTCAATCTGTACTCAACGGACTTCTACCGGCTCGCGGCCGCGCGTCTGAACGAAGGCGGCATCGTCGCCCAATGGCTGCCGCTTTCGACGCAAAACGAGGATCAGACGCGCTCGCTGATCCAGAGCTTCCTGCGCGTGTTTCCGCACGCGGCGCTCTGGACGACGGAGTTTCACGAAATGATGCTGGTCGGTTCGATGCAGCCGATGCCGCTCGACGTCCCGCGTATCCGTGCGCGCTTCGCGCAACCGGAGGTCGCGCGCGCGTTGCGCGAAGTCGGCATTGCGTCGCCGGAAGCGTTCGCCGCGACGTGGGTGGCGGATCGCTCCGCGCTCGCCTACTACGCGGAAGACGCGCCGCCCGTCACCGACGACGACCCGCGCATCGAATACGCGCCGTGGGTGCGTCGCGGCGATTTTGCGGCGACGCTCGCGCACATGCTCGCGCTGCAAAGCGAGCCGCCATTGACCCACGCGGACTCGGCGTTCGCCGACACGCTCGCCGCCGAACGCCGCACGCTGCACGCGTTCTATCGCGCGGGGCTGGATGCGTATCGCGGCGATCGCGATGCATGGACGCGAGACATCGGCGCGGTGCTGCGGGCCGATCGCGCGAATCCGTACTACCGCTGGGTGATGGGCGGCACTGGAAGCGCCAACTGAAATCAGAACACCAGCGTAGCCGTCGCCATGAAGGTCTTTGTGCTCTTGAGCCGGTTGGTGCTCGTGACCGAAGGCACCCAGCGCAGGCTCGCGGACAGTGGCGCCTTGCCGCCGAGCTTGGTGTCGTACGTGACGATCGGGCCGACCGTGAAGTCGTGTCCGACGAAGCCGTCGAGCCGATCAGCGGTCGGGCCGGTGTCGTGGCCCAGCTGCTGCACCGTGCCCATCACGATGCCCATGCCGAAGCCGTTCGCGAACTTCTTCAGGCCCATCACATCGAGCGTGAACAGCGGCGCGTTCTGATAGTTCGTCGCGGTGTTCTTCGTGTAGAACTGCAAGCCCATCACCGCATCGAATTCGAGGCCGTATCTAGGCACGAGCTTCGTGTAGGCGATCTGCGGCACGAAGGTCCAGTTGTTGAGACTCGGATTCGCCAGCGCGCCCGCTTCATAGTTGCCGGTCGGCGCCCAGATGTTGAAGGACAGCGCGATGTGATCAGTCTCCGAGAAATGGTAGCCGGCCTCGATCGGCGTGAAGAGCATGTCGTAGAGATTCGACGCGCGATCGCTCGTCGTGCGGTTGAGCTGGCCGACGGCGAAAGTGCCCGACACCTTCTCCCACACGTAGGGCAGCGTAATGCCCGACGCGAACGCCCAGCCGCCGTAACTGCCCCACACCTTCAGCAGGCTCGCGAGCGTGAGCGACAGTTCTCCTTCCAGACCGAGCGAGCGCTGGCCCGCGATCGGCACTTGCCGGTTGCTGCTGATCGAGCCATCGAGGTAGACCGTCTGCAAGTTCGCGATCCACACCGGATCGCTCGGCACGATGCCCACGCCGGACAGCACGCTCGTTCCCGCTACGGGCCGCCCGAGCGCGCCTTCCGTCGCCGACGCGCTGCCCGCACCGAGCAGCGCGGCCGCCGCCACGACCAGGGTTCGCAGGCGTCCATGCCGCCTGCGCTGTCGTGGGCTCAACTGACGTCTCATACTTCACCTCCCCCGAGCTTGCCTCCAGCAATAAGGGAATTCAGCGCCTCTGTAAAGACGCATGCGGCACGCCGCAGGCCGGTCGATGATGGACGTCGTCACTTGTTTGTTGCATGCGTTATGCAGAATGCCGTCGCATAGCGTCATTCGGAGGGAAATCCGAGCGCCATCGCCTTGGTGCGCAAATCTGCAAAACGACCGCCCGGCGTCGGCGTCTGCGATGCGCCCTCCGCTGCTTTCGCCGTCCGCGAATTGTCGACAGTGCCGATTCCCGATCCGGTCGCGGGCGTGTTGGAGCATGCGAGGCCGAACGGTCCTTGCGCCACCGTGAGCGCTGGCGCATCGGTGCGCGGCGCGTCGCTCAGGTCGAGCGCGTAGGCCATGTTGAACGTCGTCGGATCGCTCGCGCGCACGCCCAGCGGATCGAGCCCGAAGCGCCACGCGATCAGTTGATGAATCGAGCTCGGATCGAACGGATAGCGCGCCACGTTGTTCGCGCGCACGCGCGGCCCGAGCAGCATGCAGGGCACGCGAAAGCCGAGGCGGCCATCGTTGCCGAGCTGCTGTTCCGCCGCCGACAGCGACTTGACCGGCGGCGCGACGTGCTCGAAGAAGCCGCCCCACTCGTCGTAGACGATGATCATGAGCGTCGTGCTCCAGTTCGGGCTGGTGCGCAGCGCTTCGTAGATTTGCCCGAGCAGCGCCTGACCATTGCGCACGTCGGCATGCGGATGGTCGTCGTTGGAGGTGCCGTTCGCCTCGCCGCCAAAACTCGGATCGACCATGCAGAACGACGGCAGATTGCCTGCCGCCGCATCGGACAGGAACTCGGCGAAAAGTTTCGAGCGCCCGACATAGCGCGTGCCGTAGAGCGCCGTGAACGGAACGTCGTGGAAGTAGTACTTCGACGACACGTTCTTCGCGTCGAGACGATCCCAGATCGTCGATAGCGACGATGTGTCGAGCGTGTCTTTCAGGCGGTCCGTCTCGCCACTATGCAGATAGACGCGGTTCGGAAACGTATCGGAGAGAATGCCGCTCATGTAGTAATCGCAGACGGTGTATTGCGTCACCGCCTGGCGATAGAAATCGAGGTCGTTGCCCGTGAAGTAACCGATCGGCAGCAGATCGCCGCGCGTCTTGTTCGTGTCGGGCGTGAGCAGAAAGCCGTTCATCGCGCCGTTCGCGAGATGCGTGCGGCCGGCGTCGTATTCGTGATCGGGGTCCGCGAACTGACAGCTCTGAAAGCCGAAGGCCGGATTGGCGGACAGCGCGAATGTCGGTTGCGTTGCACCGAATGCGTCGGTGAACTGCCTGCCCGCCTGCACGCCTTCCACGCCGGGAACCCAGCCGAGCATGTGATCGAAGGAGCGGTTCTCCATCGTGACGAGCACGATGTGATCGATGCCCGAGGTCGCCGGCGCGGGTAACGCAGGACGCGGCAAATTCGCGCGATCGGGGGGAATGTCGCCGATGGTGCTCGTCGGCGTCTCAGTGCCGGAGTCGTCGTCGCTGCCACCGCCGCCGCACGCAGACAGCATGGCCGAGCTGGCGAGCGCGGCAAGCAGGCGGCGGCGTACCGCGTCGGGTCCGTGTGGGGGTTTCTGAGCCATTCCGGCGCACCATGTGAGTGAGGGTGCCGGGGTTTAGCACATGTCGTTCCCGGCACCCTCACTCACGAGGTGCGCCGCTATGGCTTTCCGACGACGGAGTGGCTCGCGCCGTCCGCGACGGGCGCGTCGAGCGAATACGCGTCGACGCCGTCGATGCAGCCGAGGTTCACGCGCCACATGTCCGGATTCGATCGCGTCTGATGGAATGTGTAAATTCCACAGCGTTTGCAGAAGAAATGCTTCGCGACCTGCGTGTTGAACTCGTACAACGCGAGTTCATGCTCGCCTGAAAGAATGCGCAGCCGGTCCCTGGTGAACGGCGGCGACATCACCGCGCCGCGCCGCCTGCACAGGCTGCAATTGCAGCGCACGGCAGGCTCGGGCGGCGTATCGGCTTCGAAGGTGACCGCGCCGCAATGGCATGCGCCTTTCAGGATGGTCGGGTTCATCGTCGGTGTGTATCCCTTGGTGTCGGGTTCAGGCTGCGTCCTCCACATACTGCGCGAGTCCGCGTCCGAACGACCAGTCTTCGCGGCGATTCGGCGCGAGCACGATCAGCACGTCTTCAGGCCGCAGGCCGGGCGATGCCGCGAGCTTCGCGGCCAGCGTTTTGTAGAACGCCTTTTTGGTTGCAAGGTCACGCCAGTCGCTCGCGGTGATGTGGATGAACACGAGATCGTCGCTTCGTTCCACGCCCAGATAGCCCGGATCGTAAATGAAATCTTCGCGGTCGTGCTGCTGGATCAACTGGAAGCGGTCGTCGGCGGGGACCTTAAAGGCTTCGACGAGTGCCTCGTGGACGCTGTTTGAAATCGCGTGGATGTGGTCGCGTGGCTTGCCTTTTACTAGCGATATTCTGACGAGTGGCATTTTGATGCTCCTTCGAAGCGGGATCGGTGCATCCCACTCTACGCCGCGCTATCGATCCCGAAAATTGAATAGTTCAGCATCAACCGTTCGACGAAATCGAATCATCGCGCCCGCAACGCCTCGACGATATTCATTCTGGAAGCCCGCAACGCCGGCAGAAACCCGCCGATCAATCCCATCACGAGCGAGAACCCAAGCGTCTGCGCCACCACCGAAGGGGTCAGAATGAACCGGAACGACAGATCCGCAAACGTCTGAAAATTGGTCGTCGAAAACGAAGCGAACTGCATGAGCGCGGCGCAACACAGCCCGGCCACCCCGCCGACGAGCCCGAGCAGCAACGCTTCAAGCAGGAACGCGCCGAGCACGTCGAAGCGCTTGAAGCCGAGCGCCCGCAATGTCCCGATTTCAGCAACGCGATTCGCCACCGACGCGTACATCGTGATCATCGCGCCGATCATCGCCGCAATCGAGAAGATGCTCGACAACGTAATGCCGAGAATATTGATGAAGGTCGACAGCGCTTTCGACTGATCGCCGTAGAAGACCTGCTCGCGCTTGGCTTCGTCGGCGAGACGAGGGTCCACGTCGATATCGGCTTTGAAGCGCTCGAACGCGTCGCTGCGCGCGAGCCGCACGACCATCGACGAATAGCTCGTGCGACGGAACGACTGCATCAACTGATCGACGTCGCCCCATATTTCCGAATCGAAGCCGCTGCCGCCCGCATCGAAGTGGCCGACCACCGTCCAGTCGCGCTGCGCGAAGCGCAGATGATCGCCGATGCGCGTGCCGCCGAAACCCTTCGCGATGCTGCTGCCCACGATGATTTCCGACGATCCGCGCCTGAACATGCGCCCCGCCGTGAGCTTCACCTGCGGACGCAGTTCGACGCCCATCGGCGAGACACCGCGAATCACCACGTTTGCGGGCGTGTTCGTGCCGAGCTTGGTGAGCGAGATCAGCACCACGGTTTCCTTCGATGCGAGCGGTGCGCCGTCGCCGTTCATCGCGACCGAAGGATGCATCTCCATCACGTTCGCCTGATTGCGGTCGATCGCGCTCTGAATCTCCGTTTCCGCGCCCTTGCGGATCACGACCACGTTGTCGCGTTCGCCCGTGGAAACGAGCGTCTTCTTGAGGCCCGCATCGAGCATCAGCACGGTCGCGAACACGAACACGACGAGCGCGAGGCCGCCGGCGGTCAGCATCGTCGTGAGACGGCGTGCCCAGAGATTGCGTGCGACATAGGAAACGGGGATGGCCATTGCGCGTCCTCAGCCGATCGCCCGCAGGCCTTCGACGATACGCACGCGGCTCGCCTGCACCGCCGGCACGATCGCCGCCGCCATCGCGACGACGAAGGCGCACGCAGCCTGCAGGAGCATGGTCTCGTGCGACACCATGAAGACCGGGAACACGCCGCCCGTTGCGTGCTTGAATACTTCGGCCATCGGCGGCGTGGCCAGAATGCCGATGCCGCCGCCGATCGCGCAGATCGCCATCGATTCGCCGAATACGAGCATCGAGAGGAAGCCCGGACCGAAGCCGAGTGCCTTGAGCGTCGCGTATTCGGTGGTGCGCTCGCGCGCGCTCATGGCCATCGCGTTTGCCATCACGGCCATGATGATCAGGATCACTACATAGGACACGACGCGTATCGCCGCGATGATCTGATTCGACATCGCGACGAAGCCGAGTTGAAACGCCTGCTCCGTTTCGGTGAGCGTTTCGGCGAGCGAGTTCTTGAAGACGTTGTCGATGTTGCGCGACACGGCCGCGGCTTCGTCCGGGTCCTTGATGCCGACCACGTACACGCCGACCTGATCGACGGTGCGTTTGGTCGTCTTGCGGATCGTCTCGTTCAGATAGTCGTAGTGAAAGATGAGTTGCCGCGTGATGGTCGATTCGTCGCGCCCTTCCATGATGCCGCGCACGACGAAGTCCCACGTTCCCGGATAGATCGTGCCCTTGAGCGGAATGACGTCACCGACCTTGAAGCCGTATTGATCCGCGAGCTGCCGGCCGATGAGCGCGCCCTTGCGATCGCGCCGGTAGTCCGCGCGCGCCTGCTCGGAGAGGATGAACTCGGGATACAGATCGAGGTAGTTGTCCGACACGGCGAACTGCGCGAAGAAGTTCTTCGGATCGCGATAGATGCCGCCGAACCAGTTCGAGCGCGCGACGAGCGTCACGCCGTCGACGCCGCGGATGCGATTCTCGTACGCGAGCGGCAGCGGAAACACGAGCGAGATCGCGTTGCGCGTGACGAGCCGCGCGTTCGATGCCGCCGATGCGCCCGCATACCACGCATCCACGACCGTATGCAGCAGGCCATAGGCGAGCACGGCGATGGTGAGGCCGAGCACCGTCAGCGTGGTGCGCAGCTTGTGACGCAGCGCGTTGCGCAGGATCAGCTTGAGCACGAACATGGCGGCTTATGGCCTGGTGCCATCGATCAACTCTCCCTTCTCCAGATGCACCAGCGCCTTCGCCGCACCGGCCGCGTGCGCGTCGTGCGTCACCATGATGATGGTCTTGCCGAGCTTGTCGTTCAGACGTTGCAGCATCGCGAGAACATCGGCGGCGGAGTTGCGGTCGAGATCGCCGGTCGGTTCGTCGGCGACGATCAGCGTCGGATCGGTGATCAGCGCCCGCGCGATCGCGACGCGCTGCTGCTGCCCGCCCGACAGCTCCGACGGATAATGGCTCATGCGGTCGGCCATGTTGACCATGTCGAGCACCATCGCGACACGCTCGCGCCGTTCGTGGCGCGACAGACGCGTGAGCATCAGCGGCAATTCGACGTTCTCGAACGCGGACAGCACCGGCATCAGGTTATAGAACTGGAAGATGAAGCCGACGTTCGCCGCGCGCCAGTCCGCGAGCGCGGCTTCGGGCAGGCGCGTGATATCGAGGCCGCCTACGCGCAGCTCGCCGCTGTCGGGCCGGTCGATGCCCGCGATCAGATTGAGCAGCGTGCTCTTGCCGGAACCGGACGGGCCCATCAGCGCGACGAAATTCCCTCGCGCGATGGACAGCGTGATGTCGGTCAGCACCGGTACCGTCTGCGCGCCACGCCGATACGACTTCGCAACGTGGCTGATCTCCACCAGAGTCGGCGCGCTCACGCTATTTCTTCGCCAAGGTGACCTTGGCGCCGTCCTTGATCTTGTCGCCGGGCGACAGCACGAGCACGTCGCCGGGTTTCACGCCCTGCACGGCGAGAAGATCGCCGATGCGCTCGCCCGTCGTCACCGGCACTTGGCGCGCGGTGTCGTGCTCGATCACGTAGACCACCTTTTTGCCATCACGAGTTACGACCGCGCTGGGCTGCACCGCGACGACCGCCTTCTTCTCCTCGGGCGGCACGGGCTTCGAGAGAAACGCGACCTTCGCGGACATCTCGGGCAGCACGCGCGCGTCGCGCTCGACGAAGCGTATCTTCACGAGCACGGTGGCCTTGGAACGATCGACCGTCGGCACGATGCGCGACACGCGGCCCGCGAAACGCACGTCGGGCAGCGCGTCGAGCTGGATTTCGCACGGCTGCTCGACGGCGATGCGCGAAATGTTCGATTCGGCGACATCGGCTTCGACTTCGAGCGTTTTCATATCCGCGATGGTGACGACCGCGCCCTTGCTGTCCGACGCCGACGAGAACGGCGTGATGTTGTCGCCGACGTTCGCGTGTTTTTCCAGCACGACGCCGTCGAAGGGCGCGCGGATCACCGTCTGATCGACGGCCACTTGCGCGGCCTGCGCATTGGCGAGCGCGGCGACGATCGCGGCCTGATCGCTGTTGATCGACGCCTGGGCCTTGTCGAAGCGGGCGAGCGCGGCGTCGTACTGCGTCGCGGGAATCGCGCCCTGCGGGGCGAGAATCTTGAAGCGCCGCAGATCAACTTCGGCGTTTTTCATCTCGGCGCGCTGCAGTTCCAGGTTGGCCCGCGCGACCTTCACCTGCGCCAGCGCCTGCGCAAGCGACGCGGCGACGTCATTACTCTCCAGCCGCGCGATGATCTGGCCTTCCTTCACCACCGTGCCTTCGAGCACGCCGAGCCATTCGACGCGGCCCTGCCCCTTCGACGCGACCGCCGCCTTGCGCTGCGGCACGACATAACCGGTGGCGTTGAGCAGCGTATAACTCTGCGAAGGATAGACGGAAGTGACGGTGGCGGTCTCCACCGCTTGCGGGCCGGTGAGACGAAGCGCCACGGCAGCGAGCGCGAGCAGAATCGCGGCGATGATGACGTAACGAAGCCAGTTGCGCCCGCGTCGCGGCATGGCGGCGGACGGTCCCCGGTCGATTTTGAGTTTTTCTAGGTCGTGTTCAGCCAATTTGTGGACGTGCGCGGCGGGAGGCTTCGCGGATCGGGGTTGAGTGAATGGAAGGTCAGTATAGCGCCGCGATCCTTGCGCGCGACGATCCCCACCCGTCGCCCACTTGTGAAAATAAGTTAAAGATGCTTTGAGTTCGACGCCGGTTTCAACGCCGGAAGTTGGGTAAAGTGGCCTCACGCTGAAGAGCGCCCGACACATCGAAGACGGAGACGAGACATGAAGACGTATCGCATCGCTACCATTCCCGGCGACGGCATCGGCAAGGAAGTCGTGCCCGCGGGCCAGCAAGTCCTCGAAGCGCTGGCACGCAGCACGCAAAATTTTGCATTCGATTTCGAGAATTTCGACTGGGGTGCCGACTACTACCGCCAGCACGGCGTGATGATGCCCGACAATGGTCTGGACGCGATCCGCGATAAAGACGCGATCCTATTCGGCTCCGCCGGCGATCCGGACGTGCCCGATCACATCACGCTGTGGGGCCTGCGCCTGAAGATCTGCCAGGGCCTCGACCAGTACGCCAACGTGCGCCCGACGCGCATCCTGCCTGGCATCGACGGGCCGCTCAAGCGCTGCGAACGCGAAGACCTGAACTGGGTGATCGTGCGCGAAAACTCGGAAGGCGAATATTCGGGCGTCGGCGGCCGCGTGCATCAGGGTCATCCGATCGAAGCCGCGACCGATGTGTCGATCCTCACGCGCGCCGGTGTCGAACGCATTATGCGTTTTGCATTCAAACTCGCGCAGTCGCGTCCCCGCAAGCTGCTGACCGTCATCACGAAGAGCAACGCGCAGCGCCACGCGATGGTCATGTGGGACGAGATCGCGCTGGAGATCTCGAAGGAATTTCCGGACGTGAAGTGGGACAAGGAACTCGTCGATGCCGCCACCGCGCGCATGGTCAATCGTCCGGCGACGCTCGACACCATCGTCGCGACCAACCTGCATGCGGACATCCTGAGCGATCTGGCCGCGGCGCTCGCGGGCAGCCTCGGCATCGCGCCGACGGGCAATATCGATCCGGAACGCCGCTATCCGTCGATGTTCGAACCGATTCACGGTTCGGCGTTCGACATCATGGGCAAGGGTCTCGCCAATCCGATCGGCACGTTCTGGTCGCTCGTGATGCTGCTCGAACACCTCGGTGAATTCGAGGCCGCGAAGCGCGTGATGGCCGCGGTGGAGGCGGTGACCGCTGATCCGTCGTTGCATACCGGCGATCTCGGCGGCAAGGCGACGACCGCGCAAGTGACGGCGGCGGTGTGCGCGTCCGTCGAGCGTGTGGAGGCCGCTGCGGCTTGATGGGGTTGGGATTCCGGCCGCGGCGCGCGGCTGGAAGTGGTCCGCGTTGCCTTGCACATTGCGGGCACCTGGTGTTGATGGTGGCGCGCTATTACTCTTTCGAGTAGATGCCTTCATAACTCAGAAGGCCAATGGAAGACGTACCGTTGAATCCATCGATAAGGCCTTCGCTAATTCCCTTGATTCGGACCAGAGCTTTTGCAGAGTATGTAGCGAGCCGGACGAATGCCGGGTGGAAGGCAGCCGATGAAAGCACGGCAGGCGGGATGCCAACGAGCATATACGTGAATGATTTCGCGATGAGTACGCCTCCACCAAACTCGGCGATGAGCGCACCACCAGCAAAATCATCTATTCCCAAATCGCCCCCATGAAACGAACGATTCATAAACACGCTGCCCTGCGCCCAAAAATCCGTTGTCGCCCCTGAAGGACTTGCGCCTTGACTACGTGGCAAGGGAACATCGGGCAGCCGTAGAGATTTAGGCAATCGCATTCCGAGCCCCATGCCAAGGCTTCCGAATCGAAATTTGTGGTGCGCGCCCGATGGATCATCAAAAACCAGTACGCCACCGGCAGCGACAAGCGAGCCGATCGAAACTGCCAAACTTGCACCCGTGTTGTACTCCCATTTACTTTGTCTCGGATATGTCATCTCGCGGCTTGAAGCGAAAGAGGGATACACCCAATAGGCCAGCAATCATAAAAGCAATGCCGATCACAGCGGGTAGAAAGTCGAACAGATTAGGCATTTGATTCACCACTGGGCCGATATGCGGATCGCTTCGTAAGTAGCGAACTTCGAGGCGATCGCCGACCTGCACCGGGTATTCACTACTGCCAGCAAAGGACAGGCGCTCCCCCTTGTCAGTCATGAACTCAACTCGAGGATGAAATCTGCCAGCATTAAGTTCCATTACCTCACCGAGTGTCACGGTAGAACGCGCGTAGAATTTGAGGTTGTACCACTCCGATTCAACAGCAAATGAGAGAACCACGGCACCAATGAAAATTGAAAACCAATTGATGCGCCTTTTGGGTTTGTGTCGTATCTCACGCATTCCGGGAGAGCCGATCATCAACTCAAGTCTATAACAGTGGTTATGGTCCCGCCCTTGCCGCCGAGCGCATTCTGCTCGACAAATTCAATTTTCATGCGGACAAACCGAATCGATACCTCTTCTATCGTCCCTCCAATCCCTCCGATTGGCTGGCACTTGGTAATCATGGCGCCCTGCATCGTATAAAGAAGATATTCGTGAGGCACTCCGCCCGCCTTACGGCATATGAGCTTTATTTCGGAAATGTATTGTCCCTTCCAGCAATAGGCAGCCAGGTTCGGACTGGCTCTATCGACCGCATGGGTGAATACCAGATCACTTACCGCGCCCCTTTGCCCTCTTCCGTCCGGGGTACATAGGGCGCCAGGCGATTGCTGGACTTTCCAGTGCCATGCATGCGCTTCGATGGCTCCGGGATGGAAGGCGTCAAGCGAATCGCCTTTGATGCCGGCGATCGTCACCAGGATATCGGACATTTCTTTCTCGTTCGTTGTTAGGGAGCGTCGCAGAATAGTCACTGCTTCGACGCTGCCCCTACCATACGAGATTTCCCAATTCATAATCACGCATACAAGATGCCGATCCACGCGCTTCGCTTTAAGATAGCCACTTCATCGTGACCCGGCTTCATGCGCCAGGAGTGGCAGGTGTATTCATCTCAACATCGAAGCAGCGCCGCGCTATGTCTGACCTTCATGTTGTTATGCGGGTCGGTGCCCGCATTCGCGGCTGCGGCGTCCGCGAGCCATGCAGCGAGCGGTGCATCGACGCCTGCGATCATGTCCGTCGACGCTCTTCCGCCGAACTTCACCGGCGACGATCCCGAACACGTCCGCGATGCGCTCGCCGGTCATCCCGCGCCGAGCCAGCCCTCGTCGATCACGAGCCGTGTGCGCTCATTCCTCGCGCATCCATTGCGCAAATCGGAGCAAACCGCGTCCGCGCCGTTGGGTGCGAGCCAACCCCGCGCGCAGACCGACCGCACGTTCACCTTCGTCATTCCGGTTTCATACGGCGTGCGCTATCTGTCGAAGAAGAAAGTGCTTACCGTGAATGTCTCGCTGGCGGCACCTGAAAGTCCCGATGCGATTCTGCTCAAGCAGACGGTGAAAGGACAAAGCGGCCGCAAGCTCGTCGTCGCGCCCGAGGCGAAGGCGAAGGGATTTCTTCAGACCGTCGACGTCATTCAGTTGAAGCCGGAAGGCGGTAACAAGACCACAGTTCAAGGCCGCGTGCTATTGCCGCATTTCGATCACGAACACGGCAGCGGCGACTTCGCCATCGTGCTGATCTGCACGCTTGCGCCGCCCTATCTGATGGACGACATCGAACACAGCGCGCCCACCGACGAGGAACCCACCGACATCACGCGCAGAACATCGACGCTCAATGGACGTGTCGATGCCGCGTGGCTGATCGATCGCAAGGAAGGCACGATCGTCACGAAGCGGCTGCGCCTCGTGAAATAGCAGGCGCGCCGCGTCATCGTTCGATCAATACTCGATGTTCGAATCCAGCGGATACACAGGCCGCCCGAGGTTATCGAACGAAAAGAGTCCGTAGTCGGAACTCGTGACGCCGCGGCTGTCGCACTCGACGAGCCCGCCCGCGATCGGCACGAACACGGGACGGCAATACATGCGCGACTTGAGGATCAGGAAACGCGCGCCACGCGGATCGATACCTACGCTCTCGAACACGCCCAGATCCCACGGCTCGTGCGTGCGTTCCGTCACGAGGATGCGCGCCGCCGCCGTTTCGAGCACGGCCGCGCGCCCCATGTACGCACGCTGTCCCGTGTAGGTCGGCCCGCTGATGATGTACTCGCCATCGGTCAGCGCGCGCACGACGCCCGTCACGTCGAGCGGCGGCTTGCCGCGCGAGGCCACGCTCGCGAGCTTGTTGCCGATGCCGACCGTGACCGTCGCGCCCTCGCCTGCTTCGAAGAGCGTCGCCACCGCTTCGGGATCGCATAAAGGCCCGACGACGATGCCGTCGAGTCCTTGCCTCAACGCCTCTTCGAACGCATCAGTGGTATCGCACGTTCCGCCCGACATGCAGTTGTCGCCGTGATCGAGGAGCAACACGGGCTTGTCGGTTTCGCGCGCGAGCGCCGCGCCTTCCCTGATCGACTGAGCGAGCGGCGCGCTGCGGTATACGAACTCGTCACGCTCGGCCCAGATCTGCCGCGCGATGCGGTCCGCGACCTCCTGCGCCTTCGCGCGTTCGCCATTCGCGACCACGACGACGCTGATGCAAGGCGAGGCGATATCGGCAAGCGAGAAGCCCGACAGCACCGACACGGCCAGCACGCCATCCTCGTCTTCAGCAGCGCGAGCAGCATCGACGGCGCGCTTCATTGCGCCCTCGGCAGTCGAACTTCTGAGCGTATGCGTAAGCAACGGGGGCTGCGCCCATGCGATCACGGGCTTCGCATCGCCATGAATGAGATCGAGCAGCAGCCGCGCGGCATGCTCGCCGCTCTCGTACATATCGACGTGCGGATATGTCTTGAAGCTCGTTATCACATCCGCGTTGTCGATGATCTTCTGCGTGACGTTCGCATGCAGATCGAGCGATACGGCGATCGGCGCATGCGGCAGCGCGCGTCGCACGCGTTCGAGCAGATCGCCTTCACCGTCGGGGGAATTCTCCGCGACCATCGCGCCATGCAGATCGAGCAATACCGCATCGCAACCTTGTGCAGCGTCGACGATCGACTGGCAGATCGCGTCGTAAGCGGCCGCAGCCACACGCCCGCTCGGATTCGCCGATGCCGATATCGGCGTGACGATCTCCGCGTGTTCGCGCTTCGCCGCATCGATGAACGCGGACATCGCGGTACGCATGCCGGCGTTCTCGCGATACGCATCGTCGCCATAACAGGGGCCGTCGCGTCCGAAC
The DNA here is from genome assembly GCF_018408855.1 of Caballeronia sp. NK8. Classification (GTDB taxonomy): domain Bacteria; phylum Pseudomonadota; class Gammaproteobacteria; order Burkholderiales; family Burkholderiaceae; genus Caballeronia. Next base: position 1,033,551 of record NZ_AP024325.1, read on the forward strand.
GCTTCGAGCGGCGTTGCGACAGGCGAGAAGGTGTTGGTTTCGTGATTCATCCGCGCGATGAGAAACTTCATGCCGCTTCTCCCGCCGCGCGCAACATCACTTGCAGCAGCACGTTACAGCCCGCTTCCAGATGATCGGCGCGCGCATCCTCGATTTCGTTGTGACTGATGCCATCCTTGCAAGGCACGAAGATCATCGCGGCCGGCGCCACGCGCGCAAGATACACCGCGTCGTGTCCCGCGCCGCTCACGACATCCATCGACGTGAAGCCGAGTGCGCCGGCACTCTCGCGTACCGAAGCGACCAGCGATGGCTCGAAGGGTTGCGGCGCGAAGTAGACAACTTCGTCTACCGTGACCGGCAAGCCCGCCTGGGCACATGCCTCGCGCAACGCGCGGTCCATCTCGAGCAGCGTCGCATCGTCGGCGGCGCGCAAGTCGACGGTCAGCTTCACGCGCCCCGGAATCACGTTGCGCGAGTTCGGATGCACGTTCATCCAGCCTACCGTGCCGCGTCCATGCGGCGCGTGATCGAGCGCGATGCGATTGACCGTGCGGATCAGGTCAGCGGCGACGAGCAGTGCGTCGCGCCGCAGTTCCATTGGTGTCGGGCCCGCGTGCGCTTCCATGCCATCGATGGTCACGTCGTACCAGCGCTGGCCGAGCGCGCCCTGCACGACGCCGATCACCTTGTCGTTCGCTTCGAGCACCGGTCCCTGTTCGATGTGCGCCTCGAAATACGCGCCCACGTCGTGTGCGGCGACGCGCTCGCCCGCATAGCCGATCGCCGCGAGCGCATCGCGCACGGACACGCCCTCGCGATCCGCCTGCTCGAGCGCGTGATCGAGCGTGAACGCGCCCGCGAACACGCCAGAGCCCATCATCACCGGTACGAAGCGCGAGCCTTCCTCATTGGTCCAGACCGCGACTTCGAGCGGCGCAGCGGTGCGCACGTTGTTGTCGTTCAGCGTGCGCAATACTTCGAGCCCCGCCAGTACGCCATAGTTGCCGTCGAACTTGCCGCCGGTCGGCTGCGTGTCGATGTGACTGCCGGTCACGACAGGCGGCAGATCGTCGCGCGTGCCGGCGCGACGCGCAAAGATATTGCCGATCGCATCGACGCGCACCGTGCAGCCGATGTCCTTCGCCCACGCGACGAAAAGATCGCGGCCCTGCCTGTCGAGTTCCGTGAGCGCGAGACGGCACACGCCGCCCTTCTCCGTCGCGCCGATGCGCGCGAGTTCCATCAGGCTGTTCCAGAGACGCGCACCATCGACGCGCAATCCGGCCTGCGCCGGCATATCATGAGCTTGCATTCGAGGTTCCTGAGCTTGAGTGTTGCTGATCGATGTTCAGACGACGCCGACACCGAGATAACGATCCTTGATCGACTCATCGGCGATGAACGCATCATTCGCGCCTTCATACACGATGCGTCCCTGCTCGATGATGTAATGGCGATCCGCAAGCTGCGTGCACACTTCGAGATTCTGTTCGACGAGCAGAATCGCCACGCCCGCTTTGCGGATCAGCTTCAACTGCGCGACGATCTCCTCGACGATCACCGGCGCGAGTCCTTCCACCGGCTCATCGAGCATCAGAAGGCGCGGATGATTCATCAGGGCGCGGCCGATCGCGAGCATCTGTTGTTCGCCGCCGGAAAGCTGACCGCCGCCGTTCGTGCGCCGCTCTTTCAAACGCGGAAAGATGCGATAGATGTCCGCGAGTTGCCACGGCGAATCCTTGCGCGCGCCGAGCCGCAAGTTCTCTTCGACCGAAAGCAGCTTGAAGATGCCGCGATGCTCAGGCACGAAACACACGCCGCGCGCAGCGATCTTGTGAGGCGGCAGCTTCGCAAGCTCCGCGCCCTTGAACTTCACGCTGCCGCGTTGCGGCGTCACGACGCCCGCGATGCTTTTGAGCGTGGTCGATTTCCCCGCGCCGTTGCGCCCGAGCAGCGTGACGGTTTCGCCTTCGCCAATTTCGAGCGACACGCCCTGGAGAATATGGCTCTTGCCGTAATAGCCGTGAATGTCGTGGACGGCGAGCATCATGCGCGGCCTCCGGTGATCATGTTGCCGAGATAGGCGCTGCGCACGCGCTCGTCGCCGCGAATATCGGCCGGCTTGCCTTCGACCAGCACGCGGCCTTGCTGCATGACGGTGATCGTGTCGGAGATGTCCATCACGATATCCATGTTGTGCTCGATCAGCACGACCGTGTAGTCGTCGCGCAGGCTGCGGATCAGATGTTTCATGCTGTCGAGATCGTCGATGCCCATGCCCGATGTCGGTTCGTCGAGAAAGATGGCTTTGGGCCGCGCGGCGAGCGCCATGCCCACTTCGAGACGCCGCTGCTGACCATGCGACAACGCGCTCGCCTGCGTCGATGCAAAGCGTTGCAGCGCGAGACGTTCGAGAATGCCATCGACCGTATCGCGATGTTCGAGCACGCCATGCGGCGGGCTCCACGCATTGAGCGCGCGCTTCGAATCGACACCTTGCGCGGCGAGACGCAGATTCTCGCGCACGGAGAGGTTCGCGAACAGGCTCGTCACCTGAAACGAGCGCGCGATGCCGCGCTTCACACGACGATGATCAGGCTCATGCGTCACATCGTGACCATCGAACACGATGTTGCCCGCCGTGATCGGCACCGTGCCCGTCAGCACGTGAAACAGCGTGGTCTTTCCCGCGCCGTTCGGTCCGATCACGGAATGCACCGTGTTCTTCGCGATGCGCAGGTTCACATCCGTCAGCGCCGCGAACTTGCCATAGCGTTTCGCGACGCCCTTCGCTTCCAGTATCGATGCGCTCATGCCGGCTCTCCCCGATCGCGCCTGAGCGCGCGCCAGATGCGTTCTCCCAGTCCCCACAGACCGCGCTGCATGAAGAGACTCACTGCAATCAAGACGAGCCCGAGCAACAGCAGCCAGCGCGGCCACAGCGTCGACAGCCAGTCGGCAAACAGCACGTAGAACGCCGCGCCGAGCACGGAGGAAAAGAGATTGCCCGTGCCGCCGATGACCGTCATCACGAGAATCATCTCGCTCGTGTGATAGTCGATGTTCGACAGCGGTGCGATGCCGGTCATCATCGCGTGCAGCGCGCCGGCCAGTCCCGTCACCGCGCCCGATACGATGAAGGCGGCAAGCTTGAAGCGTCTGACGTCATAGCCCACGGCGGCCGCGCGCGCTTCGTTGTCGCGGATCGCGAGCAGCGTGCGGCCGAAGACCGAGTGCGATACGCGCAGCATCAGCCAGAACGCGATCAGGAACAGCACGGCGACGAACGCGTAGTATTGCCACGGCGATGCAATCGACACGAGCGGTTGCCCGAAGATCGACAGTGCGGGACGCGGGATATCGAGCAGGCCGTTGTCGCCGCCGGTGAGATCGGGCGTCGTGTAGGCGAGAAAGTAGAACATCTGCCCGAAGGCCAGCGTGAGCATCACGAAGTACGCGCCGCGCTGACGAATGGAGAACCATCCGACGAGCGCCGCGGCCACCGCGCCCACCACGATTGCACCGAGCAACGCGGCAGGCACCTGAAGCCCTGACTTCGTGAGTATCAGGCCCGCGCTATAACTTCCGAGGCCGAAGAAAATGCCTTGCCCGAAGGACAGCAAGCCGGTATGACCGAGCAACAGATTGCAGCCCAGCGCGGCGAGCGCATAGACGAGCACTTCGGTTGCGAGCGATCCGGAACGCATCGTCATCGGCAGAATGCACACGACGACGGCCGCGAGCAACAGAAAACGATAGCGATGCAGCGAATGCCTGAGCGAGCGTCGTGGCACGCTCACGTCCAGTGTTTTCGAATCGAGTTTGGCGTTCACGCGGTCCTCCCGAGCAATCCATTCGGACGCAGCAGCAACACCGCAGCCATTGCGACGTAAATCATGAGACGCGCGCCTTCGGGCCACAACGTGCTCATCACGCTTTGCACGATGCCCACCAGCAACCCGCCGACGAGTGCGCCGAGAAAGTTACCCATCCCGCCCACCACCACCACGACGAAAGCGACGCCGAGCGCTTCGATGCCCATGAAGGGATCGACACCGCGTATCGGGGCGGCGAGCACGCCTGCGAGCGCCGCCGTGCCCGCGCCGAGCGCGAAGACGAGACTGAAAATACGCGTCACGTTGATGCCGAGCAGCGACACCATCTCGCTCGATTCGCTGCCCGCGCGCACCGCGCTGCCCAGACGCGTGCCTTCGAGCACCCACCACAGAATGCCCGCCAGCACGGCCGTGAAGGCAATCACGAAGAGCCGGTATTTCGGGTAGATGAAGCTGCCCCACATCACGACGCCGTTCAGGATGTCGGGGACCGGAACGTTATCTCCGAGCGGTCCCCACGCGATGATCGCGCATTCCTGTATCACGAGCGCGAGCCCGACCGTCGCGAGAATATGGAACTCGTGCTGCTGCGCGTAGACGTGCCGCAGCACGGCTTTCTCGACGATCCACGCGCACGCACCCACCACGACGGGCACGACGACGAGCGCGGCCCAGAAGTTCAGCGACCACTGCATCGCCTGATAGCAGAAGTACGCGCCAAGCAGATAGAAAGCGCCGTGCGCGAAGTTCACGAAGCGCAGCAGCCCGAACACGATCGACAACCCGACCGCGAGCAAGAAATACAGCATGCCCACGCCGATGCCGTTCACGACCTGCAACAGATAAACGTTCATGGCCTTGCATCAGAAGAGTGGCGGCGCGAATGCAAGCCTTGCCTGCATTCGCATGAAAACAGCGCGCATCAGAACATCAAGACATCAAGCCAGCTTGCATTGCGTCTTGTCGAGCGGCAGGAACGATTGGCCAGAACTGACGATGTCGGCGTAGTCGTCCTTGTCCTTCATCTTGCTCTTGGGCTTGCCCTTCAACAGGTAGTAGTTCTTCAGCACCTGATGATCGCCCGCGCGAATCTCTTCCGGACCGGTCAATCCCGCGTACTTCATGCCTTCGAGCGCCGCGACGACTTTCTTCGGATCGGCGGTGCCCGCCTTGACGATGCCGTCGAGCAGAATCTTCGTGCAGATATACGAGCCCGCGAGACTGTAGTTCGGGTTCGACTTGTAAGTTGCGTTGACGCGCTTGACGAGATCGTGATTGAGCGGCGTGTCGATCGCATGCCAGTACTGCGCGCCGAAGTACACGCCTTCGCAAATGTCTGGGCCGAGCGCTTCGAATTGCTCCAGCCCCGACGCCCATGCCATCAGGATGGTGCAGTTGTTCTTCATGCCGAAGCTCACAGCCTGACGCAATGTGTCCGACGATTGCGAACCGAAGTTCAGGATCAGAAGGACATCCGGCTTTGCGGCGACCGCATTGGTCAGATAACCGCTGAACTCCTTTTCATTGAGCGAGTGATAACTGTTGCCCACGTGCTCGATGCCCTTCTCCTTGAAGATGTTTTTCGCCGCGGAAAGGAGACCGTCACCGAACACGTATTGCGGCGTGATGGTGTACCAGCGCTTCGCGTTGGGCATCGACTGGATCAACGGACGCACCGTCTGCTCAATCGCGCCGAAAGTCGGCACCGACCAGCGGAAGGTCGCGCTGTTGCAATCCTTGCCGGTGAGTTCGTCCGCGCCCGCTGTCGTGATGAAGATGCCGTCGGCTTTCTGGGCTTCCTTGCCCATTGCGAGCGCTTCAGAAGAAAGAATGCCGCCCGCGAAATAACGCGCGTTCTTCTGCTGCGCGATTTCCTGCACACGGCGCACCGCCGTTGCGGGTTTTCCCTCGGTATCGAGCGTCGTATAGGCGAGCGGCTGGCCGAGCACCTTGCCGTATTGATCGATCGCGAGCTTCATGCCGAGATCGGCGTACTTGCCGTTGGCCGCGAACGGACCGGACATCGGCACCGGGCAGGCGAACTGGATCGGCGAGCCCTGCGCAAAGGCGCTTCTTGCCACGAGCGCTTCGATCGATCCTGGAATGGCCGACAGCGCGGCCAGTTTCAACATGTTTCGGCGATTCAAAATTGACGCTCCTTGAAGAAGATGACCCGCGCAGCCGCCCCGTATTATTTTCGTGGTACGTTCGAGCCTCGGCGGGGTTCATCCTATTTATCATGATAAATAGAATGAACCTGATGCTAGGAACAATAAATTCGCGTGTCAATAAGGCAAAATTCCAGTCTGCGTAGCCGCCATGCGTACGCGTATAAAGCAGAAACGACAGGGAGCATCGACATGGTGATGGAGCGTGCAAAACGCGCGGGCGCTGCAATCGAGATCGCGCAACAGTCGATCAAGCAGCCCAAGCGCGCCGACCTCGTCGCGGAAGAGATCAAGCGGCTGATCACGGAAAAGAACCTCAAGCCCGGCGACAAGCTGCCGCGCGAAGTCGAGTTGCAGCAGCTCTTCTCCGTGAGCAAGAGCACGATACGCGAGGCGCTCAAGTCGCTCGAAGTGCAAGGGCTCATCAAGGTGACGACGGGTCCGTCGGGCGGCGGCACGATCGTCGAAGTGCCGCTCGATCGCACGTTGCAGCTCTTGCAGAACTATCTGTTCTTCAAGGACGTGACCATCGACGATATCTATACCGTGCGTCAGTTGCTCGAACCCGAACTGGCGGCGGGCGCGGTGCCTCATCTCACCGACGAGGATTTCGCGGCGCTGGAAACGAACATCGCGTGTTGCGACGAGCCCGCCGCGGCGCATGCGGATCGCGACATCGTCAGGCAACGTCAGGAAGACGTGAACTTTCACGACATTCTCGCCGCCGCCAATCCCAATCCGTTTCTGCGCTTCACGTGCGAACTCATCAACGAGATGATCAGGCAGCTCATCGAGTTCAGGAACGATACGCCGCAGGCCGAGCACGAGCGCTTCGGCCGCGCGAACGTGAAGATCCACAAGGCGATCACGGAAGCCGCGCGCGCACGCAACGCGGACAAGGTCCGTGAGCTGATGGTGATTCACATGACCGAAGCGCCGCGTTACGTGAAGCGCATGAAGGGCAAGCTGCGCGGGCGGCTCATTCTCGACTCGGAAATCCGCAAGCGCATGGGCGTACGCGGTAGCTGATTCGCGGACGCCCGTGCTGAAACGAAGCGGTGCGACCGACTACAATCGACCCATGAATCACGGAGTTTTCGACGCAATGCGAGGTGGCGTCGCACAGCGATGGCGTGCCCGGTCATGCGGGGATGGCGTCATGCGGAGAACCTGAATGCCCGCCAGTTTGAAGGCCGTTCGCAAGACCGGACGCGTGATGAGTCGCCGGCTGATGCGACGCAACAACTCTGCCGCGATGCGCTTCGCCGAAGCGTTCTCGCGCTTTCCGGTGCTCGCCGGACTGATCGGCACCGCCATCGCCATTTCCATGGCCGTGCTGTCGTTCGCCGCGCTCTGGCAGGGACGCGCGCAGGCGCTGCAGAACGCGCATCAGGCGTCGGCCAATCTCGTCGCGACCCTGAGCGCGGATATCGCCCGCAACGCCGAAGCGATCGACCTGTCGCTGCGCACCATCGTGAGCGGCGCGCAAAACCCCGCCGTGATGGCGCTTCCTCCCGATCTGCGCAAGCTCGTTCTGTTCGATGGCGCCACCGGAATGACCTATGTCGGCGGCGCGTTCGTCATGGATCGCGAAGGACGCATCGTGATCGAACGCGATCCTTCGCAGCATGCCGATCTGCTTTTCAACGATCGCGACTACTTCAAGGATCATGCCGAACACGCCGACGCGGGCCTCTTCATTTCCGGACCCTATGCGTCGCGACTGCGCAAGGGCGTGGCCTCGCTCGCGATGAGCCGCCGCATCAACGCGCCGGACGGATCGTTCGCGGGGGTCGCGGTCATCGCGCTGAACGTCGCCTACTTCAGGAACCTGTTGTCGCGCGTGAACGTCGGCCGCTCGGGGTCGGCGTTCATCGTGCAGGAGGACGGCGTGATGATCGCGCGCAAGCCCGCGTTGCCTTCGGATGAAACGGGATACGTCGCGAAATCGCCCACTTTCTCCGCGATGAAGGACGCGCCCTCCGGCTCCTATATCTCCCGCTCGACGATCGACGGTGTACGGCGGCTCTATACCTTCCAGCACGTGCCGGGCACGCATCTGATCGCGGCGGTCGCGCCTGCGGAGGATGACGTGCTCAGCGCATGGCGTGAACGCAGCGTCGTCATCGGTGGCCTGACGCTGATGTTCGGCGGCGGCTTCATCGTCATCTCCTGGCTGCTGGCCATCTCGTTGCGTTCGCGTGCGATCGCGCACGAGAAACTGCAACGGCTCGCGGGCACGGACGCGCTGACCGGACTCTCCAATCGCCGCGCGCTCGACCGCCGGCTCGACGAGGAATGGCGGCGTGCGCGGCGCGCCGATCAACCGCTCTCCGCGCTGTTCGTCGACGTCGATTACTTCAAGCTCTACAACGACACCTACGGTCACGCGATGGGTGACGATGCGCTCATCGCGGTGGCCGATTGCATACAGAATTCCGCGAAGCGGCCCGGCGATATCGTTGCGCGCTACGGCGGCGAGGAGTTCGTGATCGTGTTGCCAGGCGCGGCCTCGAGCGGCGCGTTCACGTTCGCGGAACGCCTGCGCGTGAAAGTGGAGGAGCTGGCGATTCCGAACAGCGCCGTGCCCAAGGGGGTGCTGACCATCAGCATCGGCTGCGCCACGGCCTCGCCGCGCCATGCCGACGACGCGCTCAAGCTGCTCAACAGCGCCGACTCAGCGCTTTACCTCGCGAAACGCGCCGGACGCAACCGCGCGATTCATGAAGACAGCGTCGCGAGCGACGGCGCCTGAAGCATTGCGGGACGTCGGGCGTATCATGCATGTTGAATGCAATCGTGCGTTTTGCATGCCGCATTCCACATGCAATCGTGCAAACAGAGGAGGACCATCCGATGACCGCATCGAACGCCGTACTCGCGATTCTGTTCTCGCTGCTGCTCGGCGCGATGATCCCCGGACCGAGCTTCGTGGTCGTGGCGCGCAACGCCATAGGCATATCGCGCGCCGATGGTCTCGCGACCGCGCTCGGCATGGGTGTGGGCGGCATCTTCTTCGGCGGCATCGCGCTCGCGGGACTCTATACCCTGCTGGTCGCCGTGGAGTGGCTCTACATCGCGCTGAAGGTCGCGGGCGGCCTCTATCTGATCCACATTGCGTGGAAGATCTGGCGCGGCGCCGCGCAGCCGATGCATATGCCGACTCGCGACGATGCGCCCGCGCTGACGAGAAGCGCACGCAAATCCTTCTGGCTCGGACTCACCACGCAACTGAGCAATCCGAAGACCGCCATCTGGTACGGCAGCATCTTCGCGGCGCTTCTGCCGCAGCATCCGCCGCTGTGGTGCTATTTCGTGCTGCCGCCCATGGTCTTCGCGATCGAGACGGGCTGGTACACCGTCGTCGCGCTGGGATTTTCCAGCCAGCGGCCGCGCGATATGTATCTGCGCGCGAAGAAGTGGATCGATCGCATTGCGTCGAGCGTCATCGCGGCGCTCGGCTTGCGCCTCGTGCTCACGGCCGGCAGAACTGGTTTGTAGTTCGGCATTCAGAACACAAAAGTCAAAACGCCATCAGGCATTCCGAATGCAAAAAACCGGGACGCACGCCCTAACGCACGTCCCGGTCTCCTCTCACAGGCGGCTTCCGAAGCCACGCGTCACAGCGGATGCAGCTTGCCGTCGAGGTCCATCGTCCATTGCGAGCCGTCCTTGAACGTCAGCACGCCGCTATTGGCGTCGATATGAATCGGCCTGCCGGCCGGCTCCTTCTTGTCGCCTCCAAAGATGCGGGACATCTCGGAAGAGGACAGATCCTCGGCATGTTCCAGATCGTCGAGCTTCAGGTTCGCCATGGGGTTTCTCCTTGTGATGCGTGAGCAAGCGTTTGCTTGAATCGAGCGTATGGTGCGCTCGCCATGGTTCTTTGCATCGTGCATGCCAATGATCGCTACGTCGGCTGCGAGCCTTATGCAGCGGTCCGTCGATGCAAACGCACGCGGTCTTTCGAACTGGCAAGTCGCACGCGGGCCAACACAACACACGCGATGCTGTCGCCACCGCGACGACACCGGCATCCTTTCGATTGACTGACACACACGATCGCGCCGCTCTTTGGCGCAGGACTTGCTTTTTATCCGCGCTCACACATCCGGCGATACGACCGGCACTTGCACATGGAGGAGAGGATGCAAGACGATATCCGCGAGATCGCGGTTACTCACGAAGAACCTCACGAAGAACGAGAGAGCGGCTGGCTCATTCCGTCGATCCGCAAGGCGCACGAGCGTTCCGAAACCTTCGGACTGAACGCGTCGACACGGCCCGACTACGACGTTCTTACCGAAGGCGATCTGCTGCTCAAGCTCGATCAGAACCGCGTGCTGTGCGCGCACGCGACGCCGGTGATGGAAACGCTGCGCGAACAAATCGTCAACACGCAAAGCATGATCGTGCTGACTGACGCTCAAGGTCTGATTCTCCATTCGACCGGCGACGACGATTTTCTCGCGCGCGCCGAGAAGGTCGCGCTGCGCGCCGGCGCGAACTGGGCGGAGGAACGGCAAGGGACCAATGCGATCGGCACGGCGATCGCGGAACGTTGTCCGACCGTCGTGCACGGCGCCCAGCACTATCTCGCCGCCAATCGCTTTCTCACCTGCTCCAGCGTGCCGATCCTCGATCCATACGGCGATCTCATCGGCGTGCTCGACGTCACCGGCGATCATCGCAGCTATCATCGGCACACCATGGCGCTTGCGCGCATGTCGGTGCAGATGATCGAGAACCACCTTTTTTCCAGCACGTTTCAGGGCATGCTGCAGATCGCGTTTCACAGCCGCCCCGAGTTTCTCGGCACGCTGATGGAAGGCATCATGGCCTTCACGTGCGACGGACGCTTTCTCTCGGCCAACCGCAGCGCGCAGTTTCAGTTCGGCTTGCCGCTTTCCTCGCTGCGCGCGCATACGCTGTCGTCGCTGTTCGGGCTCACGAGCGCGCAACTGATCGATCGTTCGCATGCGAGCCGCGCGCCGCATCTGCCCCTCGACCTCAACAACGGCACACGCGTGTGCGCACGCGTGCGCCTGAACCGCGCGCCGCTCGCCGAGATGGCTGCCACGCACGTCGCGGCCAGACCCGCGCCGCGCGCATCGACTGCGCTCGATGCCTCATCGAAGCTCGCCTCGCTCGACACCGGCGATACCAGGGTGTCGGCCGTCATCGGCAAAGTGCGCAAGGTCATCGGCAAGGACATTCCGATCCTCATCACGGGCGAAACCGGCACGGGCAAGGAACTGCTCGCCCAGGCTATTCACAGCGATTCGCCGCGCCGCGCGGGGCCATTCGTCGCGGTGAACTGCGCATCGATTCCGGAAAACCTGATCGAGTCGGAACTCTTCGGCTATGAGGAAGGCGCGTTCACGGGCGCGCGACGCAAGGGCGCGGCCGGCAAGCTCTTGCAGGCGAACGGCGGCACGCTCTTTCTCGACGAAATCGGCGACATGCCGTATCCGCTGCAAGTGCGCCTGCTGCGCGTGCTGCAGGAACGCGTCGTCGATCCGCTCGGTTCGAGCAAATCGATACCGGTCGATGTCGCCATCATCTGCGCGACGCACCGCAATCTGCGCGAGATGATCGAACAGAACCGCTTTCGCGAGGACCTCTATTACCGCCTGAACGGACTCGTCGTGAAGCTGCCGCCGTTGCGCGAACGTACCGACCTCGCGACCGTGATCACGAAGATGCTGCACGCCGTGAGCGCCGATGAAGCGTGCGGCATGCCCCTGTCGATCGACGATGAAGTCATGGCGCTCTTCGAGCGCTACGCGTGGCCCGGCAACTTCAGGCAACTGTGCAACCTGCTGCGCACGGCGGCCGCGATGGTGGATGACGACGGCTGCATCCGTCGGGAACATCTTCCGGAAGATTTCTTCGAGGAAACCCGCGTCGGCGCGCAAGGCCCGTCTGAAGCATGCGTTCCATCGGCGCTTGCGTCAGGGCGTCTCCAGGAAGTCACGGCATCCGTGATCGCTGCGGCGCTCGCGCGGCATCGTGGCAATGTATCGGCCGCTGCACGCGCGCTGGGGGTTTCGCGCAACACGATTTATCGCAAGATGCCCGCCTGTTCAACGATGGAGCAATGAGGTGTTCCACTTCGCTACACCCGTGTCCCGAAGAAGCACAACGAGGTCACGACACTGACGAATCATCGAAACCGGACTGAAAGCCAACAGCGTGCACATGCACGGTCAATTCATCGAAGGCATGGAGCTTGCATTTTCGAGGTCCGGTTGCGAAACGGTTCGCGATCTCACTCGAACATCATCCAGGAGATGAACATGCAATGGACGACACCGGCATTCACCGATCTGCGCTTCGGCTTCGAAATCACGATGTATATCGCGACACGCTGATGCTGCGATGAAAGCGCGCCCGGGTCGATCGAACCCGGGCACGTCCCCTTCTCTTTCCGCTCCTCATGAACACCACGACTGCGCCCGCGCGGCCACGCTTGCGTGCGCCACTGAAGCTGCACTGGCATGCGGACATGAGCACATGCGAGATCGTGCATCCGCGCGGCAGCGTCGAACTCAACCGCAGTGCGGGCGAAATAATCGCGCGCTGCGATGGCACGCGCGAACTCGACGACATCATCGGCGAAATCGAAACGCGCTTCGGCACGTCGGGACTCGCCGCGGATGTGTATCGCTTCATCGATGAAGCCCGCCGCCTCGGCTGGCTCGACTGAACCCGCACTGTCACATCGGGCAACACGCCGGACGTCTCACTGCTCCACGATGCAACACACGAACATCAACGCCACGTGGCGGGCCTCTGCATGACATCGTCCAAGAGAACCACATGCAGCAAGGCACGCACGCACATGCATCGTCAATGGCACATGACTTGCCTTGATGACGTCGCAACCGTTTCGGATGGCTATCGAGATTCAAAGAAGACGTCGCACCGATAATACCCAGGAGACAACGATGAAGATCCGCTTCAGTCCGGCAATGCGCATCGCGGCCCTTGCTGCAGGCGTCGCTGCCACATTCACACTCGTTCAGCAGCATGCCATCGCGGCGGGCAGCACGCCTGCGCAGTATCCGGAAGTCAGCTATGAACGTCTCACGAGCGCTCAGGATGATCCGGGCTGGCTGACCTACTACCGCACGTATAACGGTCATGGACACTCGCCGCTCAAGCAGATCGACACGACGAATGTGAAGGGCTTGAAGCAGGCATGGAGCTACAAGTTTCCCAAGGACTTGCAGCAGGGCTTCGAAGCGACGCCCATCGTCAACGGACGCTTTCTCTTCGTGACGACGCCCAAGGACAACGTTTATGCCTTCGATGCCGCAACCGGCAAACAGCTCTGGAAATACGAGCCGAATCTCGATGCAAGATCGTTCAAGACCGCATGTTGCGATGTGATCAATCGCGGTGTCGCCTTGTACGGCAAGAACGTCTACGTCGCGATGCTGAACGGCGAAGTGGCCGCGCTCGATGCGCAAACGGGCGCGCTCGTATGGAAGAAGGCGATGTTCGATCCGGGCACCGGCTATGCGTTCTCGCTTGCGCCGCTCGCGCTGGATGGCGCGCTCGTCGTGGGCAGTGCGGGTGGCGAGTATGGCGCGCGCGGCTTCATCGCGGCACTCGATCCAAACGATGGCAAGGTGCTGTGGAAGCGCTTTACCGTGCCCGGCGCGAAGGAGCCCGGCGGCGACACCTGGCCCGATGGCATGCAGGAACACGGCGGCGCGCCCGCATGGCTCACCGGCACCTATGACGCCGCGAGCAAGACGCTCTATTGGGGCGTGGGCAATCCGGGACCGTGGCTCGCGGATCTTCGTCCCGGCGACAACCTCTATTCCGATTCGCTCCTCGCGCTCGATCCGAAAACCGGCGACCTCAAGTGGCACTATCAATACACGACGCATGACACGTGGGACTATGACGGCGTGAACACGCCCGTGCTCGCGAACATCAAGTATCAGGGTAAGGATTACGACGCGATCATTCACGCGGACCGCAACGGCTTCTTTCATGCAATCGATCGCAGCAACGGCAAGCTGATCTACGCGCGGCCCTTCGTCACCGCGACATCGGTCACGGGTTACACGGACGATGGCAAGCCGATTCAGGATGCATCGAAGTACCCGAAGACGGGCACGACCATCGAAACATGTCCGAGCTTTCTCGGCGGCAAGAACTGGTGGTCCGTTTCATACGATCCGCAAACGCATCTCGCGATCGTACCCGCCTTGCATGCGTGCATGTCCCTGTCGGGCAAGTCGGTGACTTACATGGAAGGTCTGCCCTATCTCGGCGAAGGCTTCGAGATCAAGCCCGAGCCCGGCAGCAAGGGCTACGGCGAGTTGCAGGCTATCGATGTCGATACCGGCAAGAAAGTCTGGAGCCACTGGAGCAAGCTGCCGTGGAACGGCGGCGTCGCGACGACGGCGGGCGGTCTCGCATTCAGCGGCTCGCTCGACGGCCATCTCTATGCGTTCGACGAAAAGACCGGCAAGGTCCTGTGGCAAAGCCCCAAGCTCGCGAGCGGCATAATCGCGCAGCCTTCGGTGTACGAGATCGACGGCAAGGAATACGTCGCGATCCTCGCGGGCTACGGCGGTGCGAATCCGATCTGGGGCGGCCCGATGGCGAAGGCCGCCGACAAGGTCCCGCGCGGCGGCACGCTCTATGTGTTCGCGCTCGATCGCACCTGACCCTTCCTGATCGAACCGCGAGCGCGCATCGTCGTGCGCTCGCGGTGTTCATCGACCTCATCGGACGCTTCGACATGAATCAATCCCTCAACTTCATGCGTGCCGTGTGCATGCTGGCCGCATGCATCGCCCTCACGCCGTCGGCATCCGATGCCGCCGTGAAGATCTGCACGTTTCCCGGCAGTCCGTCAGCTGCGCTGGATCGCAGCGTCGCGCAAGCGGTCTTCGCACGCGCCAACATCCCCGCGACCTTCGTCTCCAACGGAATAGGCGAAGGCGACGACGATGGCGTGTCGATCAAGGAACTCGACAAGACGCTCGCACGCGCATGCGATGTGATCGCCGGCTTCCCGCGCTCCGCCGTCGCCGATGCATCCGGCGGCAAGATGCAGTTTTCGCACGGCTATTTGCGTGCTGGCTATGTGAGCATCGAAGCTCCCGGCGCGGAACTGAAGGACGCCGCGAAGCGTACGGTCGCCGCGACCTACGCAAGCCCCGCGCAACTGATCGCCGTGCAACAGCCGGACGTGACGCTCGATCTCGAGAACACATCGGCATCGACGGTCGAAGCGGTGGCCAACGGTCGCGCGCAACGTGCGATCGTCTGGTATCCCGCGGTCGTTGCTTATCGCATCGCGCATCCGGAGCGCAGCTTCACCGTTGCGAACGCGGACTCACCGTATGCGGACTGGCATCTGGCGTTCGCATTCAGCGATAGAAGCGCCCCGTTGCGTGGACGCATCGACGATGCGCTCAAGGCAATGACCAACGACGGCCGCTTGCAGGCGCTGACGAAGCAATGGAGCTTGCCCGCGCAGACCGCTTCGGCTGCGCGCTATCTCGACACGCCGTCGACGGCATCGTTCCAGCATGGCGGCATCATGCTCGCGGATGCCAGCACAGCGCGCGCGGGACGCTTCATCAAGGTCGCGAACGAAGGCGCCGTCGAGCCGCCCACCTTCGAGCAGGCGCAAACGACGCACGGCAAGACCCTCTATTCGAGTTCGTGCGCGAAGTGTCACGGCGCGCAACTCCAGGGCATGACCGCGCCCGCGTTGCAGGGACCGTCGTTCGCACCGGCATCGAACTCGCATCTCACGGTAGGCGGCATCTTCAACTACATGGCGACCAACATGCCCGCGGATCGTCCCGGCAAGATGAAGGATCAGGACTATGCTGACATCATGGCGTTCCTGCTGATGTCGAATGGCTACAAGCCGGGTGGATCGAAGATGACCGCCGACAGCGCGCGCGCGTCGAAGCTGCCGCTCAACGCGGGACCCGCCCATTGAAATCGTCGACTTGATTACATCACGACGTGACATATAATCAAAATGTCGCGCGGGGCGGATCGACATCGGCCGCGGCGTGATGCAATGCGCAATTCGGCCGGCTCGAGCCGGCGGGAGGCCAGCGTCGTGCTGATCAACAATGATTTCGAAATCGGCTATCTTGTCGTGGTTTTCGCTTTGCTCGGCGTCATCCTGATCGGCGCGCTACTCACGGCGCTGCATCTGGATCGCTGGCATCCGAAGCTCATCAGCGCAGCCATCGGGGCGCTACTCGGGCTTGCGCTGATCGAAGCGGTCCCGATGCTCACCTGACGACACACCCTGACGTTTCGTCGAGACTTCGGTTCGTCGCGATACCGGGGCGGCACGCATGTTCAGCAAGAAAAGAACATGCGTTCCGCCTCGTTCCTGTTTTCCCTGAACATCCTCTTTCGACTCGCGCGCCGTGCTGCATTGGCATAATGCAGCACCGGGCGCGCGCATGCGCGTCTTCATCGTCTGATCCGTTTCATCACCGACCCGGACCGCATGACCGCGATCACCCGCACCCGACGCAAATTACGCACGTTTTTCGGCGCGCCCGAAGCAAGACGGCTTCTGCGCACCCTCATGAGCTGCGCGATCAGCTATGCCGCCGCGCGGCTCGCCACGCTGCCCGAAGGATACTGGGCGCTCATCACGACGCTCGTGATCGTCACGCAGCCGAGCCTCACGCAAGCCGTCGATACCGCGCGCGATCAGATCATCGGCGCATTCATCGGCGCGGTGGCGGGCGTGCTCGGCATCGTCGCGATGGAGCGTGGCGCGCCGCCGCTCGCCGTCTTTTCGGTCGCGCTCGTGCCGCTCGCCGCGTTGAGCGCCAAGCGCCCCGCGTTCAGGCTCGCATGCGTGACGCTCGTGATCGTCGTGCTGATTCCGGCAGGCCCGGGATCGCCCTTCGAGCGGCCGATGCATCGCGTGCTGGAGATATTGATCGGCGCGGCATCGTCGTTCGTCGTGTCGGCGCTCTGGCCGAATCGCGCGCTCGAAGCCGCGCATCGCAGCGTCGCGGATACCTTGAAGAGTCTCGGTCAGCTGATCGGCCTGTATCTGTCCGGCGCACCGGACGAAGCCCGCGCGATGCGCCTCGAAACCCACAGCACGGACGCTCAGAAAGCACTCGACGATGCGTTGAAGGAAGCCGAACGCGAGCACATCATCGTGCTGGTGCAGAACCGGCGCTCCGACGCCATCGACAAGGCCGCGCCCTTCCTGCGGCGCCTGCATGGCGACACGGCCTTTCTTGCAAAGGCCGTATCGCGCCTCGATCGCGAGCTATGCGCGGCCCGCCTCGGCGATACGGGCCGCAAGCTACAGGCTTTGTTCGAGACACTCGCGAGCGTGCTCGCGTCGAATCATCAGGAAGAAGCGCGGCTCGAACCCGTACGCGCGGCCGTCAGTGAACTCAAGGACATGCTTGCAGCGCAGGAGTCGGCGCATGGCGCGCAGGAAGTGGCGCAGTTCGTCGTCGGGCTGATCGTCGCGGATCTCGATGCGCTGATCGCGACGATCTATCCGCCGAAGGAATCATCGGCCTAACGCGAGAGGCCGCGCGCATCGATCGGCCAGATGTCCGTCACGCGCTCGCTGCGGTAGCACACGTATTCGTCGTAGAGATTCACGGTCGGATCGCAGTGTCCCGGCGGCAACCGAAGCCGCTCGCCGACGAGACCCGCGAAATCGGCGTCGGCATCATGTTGCGCCTGCAACATGCCGTGCTCGTCGTTCGCGGCGACGTAGCTCAACGCGGGCGCGCCGCTCGCGTCGAGCCAATGCACGCTGCGCGGCAAGCCCGAATCCACCGCGAGCCCTTTCAGGCCGACGTCGCACACGGCCATGCCGGGCCGCGTCGCGCTCATGATCGTCGATAGCACGAAAAGACTGTGACGCCAGCGCAATTCACCGCTCCAGCCGATGCCGCCGTAGTCGCCATCCATGAAGAGGTACGAGCCCGGTTGCAGTTCGGTGAAGACGCCGCTCGCGGCATCGAACTCGACCGTGCCCGTGCCGCCGCCCGTCACGACGCCGCAACGCACGCCGCGTGCATCGAGCGCGCGCACATAGCGTGCGGCGGTGTCCGCGGCGCGATTCGCTTCGCTCTTGCGTGCGCTCCAGTCCGCGACGTGCTGTATGCCGCCGTGATACGCCTGAATGCCCGCGAAGCGCAAGGCGCGTTGTTCCGCAATGCCGTCGACGAGCGCGAGCAGCGCATCCTCGCTCGTCACGCCGCAGCGATGCTGGCCAGCATCGATTTCGGGCAGCACGTCGATCGTCACGCCCGCACGCGCCGCCGCATCGCCGAGCGCGCGCACTTGCGGCAACGCATCCACGCACACCGAAAGCCGCACATGCGATGCGAGTTCGACAGCCATCGCCAGCTTGTCCGCGCCGACGAACTCGTTGCTCACATGAATGCTGCCGATGCCCGCGCGCGCGAACGGATACGCCTCCGACAGCTTCTGGCAGCACACGCCGACCGCGCCCGCTTCGACCTGGCGCTTTGCGATCTCGCTGGACTTGTGCGCCTTCGCATGCGGACGCAATGCAACGCCATGCCGCACAGCGAACGCGGACATCGCGGCGAGATTCGCGTCGAAGGCGTCGAGATCGATCGTCAGGGACGGCGTGGCGACGGTTGCAAGCATGTCGCCCACGCGGGCGGCACAAGGAGGGATGAGCGTCATGGCGGATCGTGGCGATGGAGTTGAATCAGGCATTCTGCATGATGAATGCATAAAACCGTTTGCACATTTGTCGACATCATGCCGGAACTTCCGTTTCGAGAATCGCGCCTTCGTCCTTGAGCGCCCGAATGCGCGCGTCGTCGAACCCGTATTCACCGAGCACTTCGCCGGTGTGCTGTCCGAGCAGCGGCGCGGGCCGCGAGGCCTGCGTGCGCCCCTCGGAGAAGTGAATCGGCAAGCCGATGCCGCGCATCGGGCCCGCGAGCGGATGGTCCGTCTCCACGATCATCCCGCGCGCGACGGCCTGCTCGTGCGACGACGCTTCCGGCACGCCGAGCACCGCGCCGCTCGGCAGGCCGATCTCGTCGAAACTTGCGAGCCATGCATCGGTGGTGCGCTCGACGAGACGCGCGCCCAGAATTTCGACAAGCGCCTCGCGATGTTTCAGACGGCCTGCATTGGTCTGGAAACGTTCGTCTTCGGCGAGTCCGGGGATGTTCAACACGCCGACCAGACGCTCGTAGTTGCTTTGATTCGCCGCGCCGATGTTGACCCAGCCGTCGCGCGTGCGGAACGCCTGGTACGGCGCACTGGTCGGATTCGCCGAGCCGGCCTTGGGCAACACCGTGCCGTCCGCGAAGTAGTTGGCGAACGCCCAGTACATCTGCTGCAGACCAGCTTCGAAGAGCGACGTATCGACCATCTGTCCGAGGCCGGTCGCCTGCTTTCGCGCATACGCCGCGCTGATGCCGAGCGCGGCCAGAATGCCCGCGTTGATATCGGTGACGGGCGAGCCTGCCTTGATGGGCGCCTGCCCCGGCTCGCCGGTCATGCTCATCAGACCGCTCAGGCCTTGTGCGATGAGATCGAAGCCGCCCTTGTCGGCCATCGGCCCGCTGCGGCCATAGCCCGATATCGCGCAATAGATGAGGCCGGGATTCATCGCCTTGAGCGTGTCGTAGCCCATGCCGAGCTTTTCCATCGTGCCGCGTCGATAGTTCTCCGTCACCACGTCCGCGCTCGCGAGCATCCTTGCGAGCACTTCCTTGCCACCTGCTGTCTTCAGATTGAGGGCGATGCCGCGCTTGTTGCGGTTCACGATCATGAACGATGCCGATTCGCCGCTCGGGAGGATCGGCGCGAACCGTCTGCAATCGTCGCCGCCGGGGATCTTCTCGACCTTGATGACGTCGGCGCCCATGTCCGCGAGCATCATCCCGCAGATCGGCCCCGACATGATGTGCGCAAGCTCGATCACGCGCATGCCTGCAAGCGGTCCCGCGCCGGGCGCGGCCGCTGGTTTCGTGTCTGCCATGTCAACGTCCCTTGAATTGCGGCTTGAGCTTGTCGAGGAAGGCCTGGTAGCCGGTGCGGAAATCCTCGGTGCCGAAGCAGGCGAAGCCTTCGTCGCGTTCATCGTCGGTGAGCGGCGCGGGGTCCATCACGCGGCGCACGAACTGCTTGTGCCAGCGCGCGACGAGCGGCGCGCCGTCCGCGATGCGTCTTGCGGTTTCGTACGCGTGCGCGTTGACTTCCGCGTCCGCGACCACGCGCGTGACGAGCCCTTTCGCCAGCGCTTCCTTTGCATCGAAGATGCGCCCTTCGAGCAGGATCTCGAGCGCTGCCGCCGGACCCGCGAGACGCACGAGGCCTTCCATTTCCGCGTGCGCCATCACGAGCCCGAGGTTCTTGATGGGCACGCCGAAGCGGCTCGACTCGCCACAGATGCGCAGATCGCACATCGCCGCGATCTCCAGCCCACCGCCGACGCAGATGCCATGAATCATCGCGACGATCGGATGCCGGCACTCGCGCAATGCATTCAAAGTGCGATGCATGATTGCGCCGTAAGCCCTCGCCTGCTCGACGTTCGCGCGATCGGTCCGGAACTCCCCAATGTCGTTGCCAGGCGAGAACGCCTTCTCGCCCGCGCCGCGCAGCACGATGCAACGCAGGGTGTCATCGCGGGAAAGCGTCTCGATGGTCTCGCCGAGCGCGCGCCACAGATGCTTCGTCATCGCGTTGAGCTTTTCGGGCCGGTCGATCACGACTGTCACGATATCGCCGTCGCGCTCGGTCAGGATGGATGGTTCCGCCACATCGCCTCCTTAAAATGAATGCTGCATGCGTTATTCAATGGGGTTCAATGCATGCAAAATGCATTGAACCGCTGCGCCAGTCGGATCACACGAACTTGCGCGCGTCCGCTGCGTCCTTGTTCTCGTCCTCCACTTCGAGCGCGTGGTCCGGGCGCATCGTGAACGAGAGAACGATGCCCGCGCCCATCAGGATCATCGACACGGTGAACGGCAGGTTCCAGTTGCCGGTGCGGTCGATCAGCCAGCCGCCCACCACCGGGCTGATGATGGCCGCCAGCGCAGATCCGGAATTCATGATGCCGGATGCGGTACCCGAGTGCTTCGGCGCGATATCCATCGGCACGGACCACATCGGGCCGATCGTCATCTCATTGAAGAAGAAGCCGGCCGAAAGACACACTGCCGCGAGCGTGATCGAAATA
The DNA here is from genome assembly GCF_018408855.1 of Caballeronia sp. NK8. GTDB lineage: Bacteria > Pseudomonadota > Gammaproteobacteria > Burkholderiales > Burkholderiaceae > Caballeronia. The sequence continues at coordinate 1,054,784 of NZ_AP024325.1, forward strand.
TCGGAGACGAGCATGATCGGCGCGAGCGACAGCAGCGTCAGGAACATGCACACGCCGACCATCACGTTGCGCGCGAGGCGCACATTGCCGCTCTTTCTCAGGATGCGGTCGGTCAGCGAGCCGCCGAACCAGTCGCCGAGCACGCCCGCGAAGAACACGCCCGACGCGAAGAGCGCCGACTTGCCCAGTTGCATGTGATAGCTGTGCAGGAAGTATTGCGGAATCCAGCCGAGGAAGAGCCACAACACCCATCCATAGCAGAAGTACACGGCGGTGACGGGCGCCATGCGGCCGAGCAGCTTGCGCCACGGCACCGGCGTGCGTTGCTTCACGCCCGAGTAATTCGCGAGCGTCGCGCACTCGGTTTCGGTGATGCGCGGATGATCGCGCGGATTGTCGCGGAAGTAGAAGACCCACGCCACGGCCCACACAAAACTGATGATCCCGGTGATGATGAACGCGCCGCGCCAGCTCGTCGCGACCATCAGCCAGACGATGAGCGGCGGCGCCACCGCATTGCCGATGCGCGAAGCTGCATGCGTAATGCCTTGTGCAAAACCGCGCTGGTCGGCGGGCATCCAGTTGGACATCGCGCGCGTCGCGGTCGGGAAGGTCGCGCCTTCGCCGAGACCGAGCAGCACGCGCGCCACGATCAGCGAGAAAAAGCCGCCCGCCAGACCCGTCAGCACGGTCGCGCCCGCCCAGATGATCGCGCAAAGCGTGAGCGTGCGCCGCGGCCCGAAGCGGTCGCCCACCCATCCACCGATGATCTGAAACACCAGATACGGATACGCGAACGCGGAAAACACGAAACCGACTTGCGTGTGCGACAGGCCCAGCTCAGCGCCGAACTGGCTCGCCGCGGTGCTGACATTGACCCGGTCGATATAGGTGATGAAATACATCGCGCATAGCAGTAACAAAACGCGCGTCGTGGCTCGACGGAACATCATCGTCTCCTTGTGTAACCGCGTGCGTGTACGCACGCCCTCGAATAATCGAGTGGCGCCGGATGTCACGGCATGCGGAACTTCCCGTGGGTACGTCGGATGAGGATTGCGGCTCGATCTGCGTCGGCTTACTGCATTCTGCGGCGCAGCTTGCGAATGCGTGGTTTGCGCGGTGATGTCATGAGCTTGTCTCCTGGTCGCGGCTCGTCACTGTCCGCTGTTTATGTTTCAGTGAATGAAAATGTGGTGTCGCCGCCGTCAATCCTCCGCATCGAGCGCCATTGCGAGCACGCGTGCGACGTGCAGCGCCTCGCGTTGCGCGCCATCCGCGATCTGATGACGGCAGCTGGTGCCGTCCGCGACGATCAGCGCGTCGCCCGCGCCACGCACGGCGGGCAGCAGCGACAGCTCCGCCATCGCCTGCGATGCTTCGTAGTGCTCCGCTTCATATCCGAAGCTGCCCGCCATGCCGCAGCACGACGATTCGATCGTCTTGACATCGAGCGCCGGAATCCAGCCGAGCACCGTTTCGATGGGGCGCACGGCATCGAACGCTTTCTGATGGCAATGTCCGTGCAGCATCGCCTTCGGCCGATCGAGCGCCTTGAGCTTCAGACGCAGCCTGCCTGCCGCCTCTTCGCGCACGAGAAATTCCTCGAAGAGAAACGACGCTTGCGCGAGCTTGCGTGCGGCATCGCCATAGCCGTATCCGAGAAACTCGTCGCGCAAGGAAAGCAGGCACGATGGCTCGAGTCCGACGATCGCCACGCCGCGCTCGACATACGGCATGAGCGCATCGAGCGCGCGGCGCGCTTCGGCCTTCGCTTCATCGACGAGACCGGTTGAAAGAAACGTGCGCCCGCAACACAGCGGCCGCTCGCCCCGCTTCACGTTGTGATGAACCGTGTAGCCCGCCGCTTCGAGCACGCGTTGCGCAGCGCGCGCGTTCTCCGGCTCCATGTAGTTGTTGAAGGTATCGACGAAGAGCAGGACTTCATTGGTTGCGGATGCAACTGGTTTGTCCGCCGCATCGGCGAGAAAGGGCTTCGTGAAGCGGGGAAACGCTCTTTGCGACGCGAGACCGAGCTTCGCCTTCACCCAGCGCGCGACGCCCGGCATGTTCGCCTCGAATGCGTTGGATAACGCGGGCATGCGGCTCGCATACGGCGCATAGCGCGGCAGAAACGCAATCAGCCGCTCGCGCAGACGCACGCCATGACGCTGTGTCCACGCGGCGCGCGCTTCGATCTTGATGCGCGCCATATCGACACCTGTCGGGCAATCGCGCTTGCAGCCCTTGCACGATACGCACAGATCGAGCACGTCCTTCACATCCTGGCTTGCGAGGCCGTCATCGCCCAGTTGACCCGACAACGCGAGCCGCAACGTGTTCGCCCGGCCACGCGTGACGTGTTGCTCATCCTTCGTGATGCGATAGCTCGGGCACATCGTGCCTGCATCGAACTTGCGGCAATGGCCGTTGTTGTTGCACATTTCGACCGCTTTCGCGAGACCGCCCGACAGATCGCCGCCTGAACCCGGCGTGCCCTCTTCACCGGTCAGCGGATCGCGCGTGACGTTCCATGCGGACCAGTCGAGACTTGGCGTCGATGCGCGCTCGCGATATGAAGGCGGAAAGCGGAAATTGCTCGCGTCGTCCATCTTCGGCGGTGCGACGATGCGGTCCGGGCTCAGCCGATTCTCCGGATCGAAGAGCTGCTTGATATCGCGAAACGCCGCGTTGATGCGCGGGCCGTATTGCCACGCGACCCATTCGCCGCGGCACAAACCATCGCCGTGTTCGCCCGAGAATGCGCCCTTGTATTCGCGCACCATCGCCGCGGCTTCTTCGGCGATCGCGCGCATCTTCACGGCGCCGTCGCGGCGCATGTCGAGAATCGGCCGCACATGCAGCGTGCCGACGCTCGCGTGTGCGTACCAGGTGCCTTCGGTTCCGTGCTTCCTGAAGACCTCGGTCAGGCGGCTCGTGTAATCGGCGAGATGCTCGAGCGGCACCGCGCAATCCTCGATGAAGGACACCGGCTTGCCGTCGCCCTTCATGCTCATCATGATGTTGAGGCCCGCCTTGCGCACTTCCCACAGCGCCTTTTGCGGTCCCGCATCGGGCATCTGCACGACCGAGCCCGGCAGGCCGAGATCGCTCATCAGTTCGACCAGTTGCGCGAGTCTTGCAACTTGCGTGTCGCGATCCGCGCCCGCGAACTCGACGAGCAGGATCGCTTCCGGCTCGCCCACCAGGGCTTTTTCGATCACGGACCGGAAGGCCGGATTCGACATCGAGAGATCGATCATCGTTCGATCGACCAGTTCCACCGCGACGGGTCCGAGCTTGACGATATGCTGCGTCATGTCCATCGCATCGTGGAAGCTCGGGAAGTTCACGACGCCGAGCGTCTTGTGCGCGGGCAGCGGTGCGAGCTTCAACGTCAACTGGCGGCTGAAGGCGAGCGTGCCTTCCGATCCGACCAGCAGATTCGCGAGATTCGGTTCGCCGCTGTCGCTGAAGGCAAGCGGGCTCTGGCAGTCGAACAGATCGAGGTTATAGCCGGCCACGCGCCGCAGCACCTTCGGAATGCGCTCGCGCAGTTCCTGTTGCTCACGCATCGCGATGCCGCGCACGCCGTCGACGAGATCGCGCGTACGCACATCGGTCGTCATGGTCGAGAGCCTGCCGAACCGCGCTTCGTGACCATCGGCGAGGATCGCGTCGATCGCGTCGACGTTATGCACCATGATCCCGTATTCCATCGAGCGCGAGCCGCACGAGTTGTTGCCCGCCATGCCGCCGATCGTGCATTGCGCGCTCGTCGATACATCCACCGGAAACCACAGACCATGGGACTTAAGCCACGCATTCAGATGATCGAGCACGACGCCCGGCTCCACCGTGACCGTGCGCGCTTCCTTGTCGAAGTGAACGATGTTGTTGAGCCACTTCGTCGTATCGATGACGAGCGCCTCGCCGATCGTCTGCCCGCATTGACTCGTGCCCGCGCCGCGCGCGAGCACGCTCGCGTGAGTGTCGCGGGCGATCTGTAGCGCGAGGCGCAAGTCGTCCTGATCCCTCGGCACCACGACGCCGAGCGGCATGATCTGATAGATCGACGCATCGGTGGCGTAGCGCCCGCGCGATGCGCGATCGAACAGCACGTCGCCCTTCAGCTCGCGTTGCAGGCGCGCCTGCAGCGGCGTCGGCGTCGACGCGAGGCGCGCGCGCGCCGATGCGGGCATCAGATGTATCGGCTTCACCAGCCGGTCTGTGGGGGAATTGAGCATTTTGAGTGCGTTATGCGAAATGCAATTCGACGGCAGGCAGTCCTTCGATGACACCGACCGCCGTGCCGGTCGCCGCCGGAAATGCGAGGCCGGTGTAAGAGCCCGCCGTGAGCACGGTCCCGCGCTCGACGGCAAGCCCGCGCGACACGGCGTGATTCACCGTCCACGCGAGCAGACGGCGCGGGTCGCCCGCCGGGTTCGCCGGTTCACCCTGAAAGAGCGGTGCGCCTTCGAAGTCGAATGTCATCGTGGGCGCGATGAACGGAAACGCCGCGTCGTATGGAACGCCCTCGCTCACGATCAGCGCGCCGTGGTTCTGCAGATCGGCAAGCTGCCAGGGCTTTTCGACGTCGGGCCATGCGGCGAAACGGCTCGCCACCACTTCGATCGCGGCGTGCACGGACTCGATCGCGTCGATCACTTCATCATCGCGATACGGGCCGCTGTGCGGTTCGAAGCGCCGGCCGAGAATGAACGCCACTTCGAGTTCGAGGCCAGCCTTGCCGAACGCATGCATCGAGAGACGTGCGCCCGAGCGATGCACGCCATCGGCGGGAAGCGGCGCGCCCTGAATCGGGCCGTCATGCGATTTCGCGCCGACTTTCCATCCACCGATGTCCGCGCGCAGCGCACGCAGCGTCGCTTCCTGCGCGGCGTAGGCCTGGTCGGCGTCCGCCGGGCGCGTGCCCTCCGCCAACGCATCGAGCTGCGCGTGATGCGCGCGTGCCTCCACGAAAAGCCGTGCGAGCGCGTCGGCGCCGAACGCGGCGCTCATGCGGCCGCCTTCAGCGCGGGCTTTGCTACGTGACTCGTCAGATAGTCCATCGCCGCCGTCACGCCACTGCCCTTCAGTTCGATGCCCGCTAGCTTCAAACCCATCTCGCAGCCCGAGAGCGCGGCCATCAGCGTGAGGTCGTTGCAATCGCCGAGGTGGCCGATGCGGAACATGCGGCCCTTCACCTTGCCGAGCCCCGTGCCGAGCGACATGTCGAAATGTTCGTAGATGAGCTTGCGCACCGCGTCGGCATCGACGCCTTCGGGTGTCATCACGCCCGTGAGCACCGGCGAGTACACGGCGGGATCGGCACATTGAATCTCGAGCCCCCACGCGGTGACCGCCGCGCGACACGCCGCCGCGAGCCGTTGATGGCGCGCGAACACGTTGTCGAGTCCTTCGCCGAGAATCATGTCGAGCGCTTCGGACAGGCCGTAAAGCAGGTTCGTGTTCGGCGTGTAAGGCCAGTAACCCTGCCTGTTCATCTCGATGATGTCGGTCCAGTCCCAGAACGCGCGCGGCAGCGCGGCGCGCTTCGAGGCTTCGCGTGCCTTCTCCGATACCGCGTTGAAGCTGATTCCCGGCGGCAGCATCAAACCCTTTTGCGAGCCGGACACGGTCACGTCCACGCCCCATTCGTCATGGCGATAGTCGGCGGATGCGAGGCCCGAGATCGTGTCCACCATCAGCAGCGCGGGATGCTTCGCCGCGTCGATGGCGCGTCGCACGGCGGCGATGTCCGAGGTCACGCCCGTCGAAGTTTCGTTGTGCACGACGCAAACGGCCTTGATCGTGTGCTGTGTATCGTCGCGAAGGCGTTTCTCGATCGCGTCGGCCTGCACGCCGCGCCGCCATCCTTCGATGCCGGGCAGACCCAGAAACTCGGGCTTCAGCCCAAGGTTCTCGGCCATCTTCTTCCACAGCGTCGCGAAGTGGCCGGTCTCGTACATCAGCACCGTATCGCCCGGACTAAGCGTGTTGACGAGCGCCGCCTCCCATGCGCCCGTGCCCGATGCGGGATAGATCACCACAGGCTGGCTCGTCTTGAAGATCCGCTTGATGCCGTCGAGCACCTTCAGACCGAGCGCGCCGAACTCCGGACCGCGATGGTCGATGGTGGGATAGCTCATCGCGCGCAGGATGCGATCGGGCACCGGGCTCGGCCCCGGAATCTGCAGAAAGTGACGGCCGGCAGGATGGGAATCGAGCTTCAGCATAGGTCTGCGTCCTCTAAAATGTAATTTTGCATGCAAAATACAATAACGCAGCAGGTCGGGCACGTAAAGGAATTCATAGGCCGAACGGCCTAGGGATAACCCGCTGGCGGTTTTTTCCGCTATCGCTGGGTTAAAATTGCCGCAAATGGAATCAGAGGTATTGAATGCAAAATCCCGATCTACCAGAAACGCACGTTTCTTCGCCACTACCGAAGGTGGAGCGGCTGCGCCTGCACGACACCGTCGTCGATCACTTGCGCGGCTTCATCGTCGAGGGACTGCTCGCGCCCGGCGTCAAACTCAACGAGCGCAAACTGTGCGAGACGCTCGGCATCTCCCGCACGCCTTTACGTGAAGCGCTGAAAGTGCTGGCCGCCGAGGGTTTGATCGAGATATCGCCGAACCGCGGCGCGTCGGTATCGCAGATGAGCGAGTTCGAGATTCGCGAGATGTTCGAATTGATGAGCGGACTCGAAGCTTTTTCGGGTGAGCTGGCGTGCGAGCGCATCACGCCGCTCGAGATCGCCGAGATCAAGGCGCTGCATTACGCGATGCTCGCGTGTCGCGCGCAGAACGACCTCTCCGGCTACTACAGCCGCAACCAGGCCATTCACGACAGGATCAACGAAGCTGCACGCAACACGGCCTTGCGTCAGACCTACGTGTCGATCAACCGGCGCCTGATGGCGCTGCGCTTTCGTTCGAACTTCCAGACGCCGAAATGGGACAGCGCCATTCGCGATCACGAAGAGATGATCGAGGCGCTGGAGACGCGCGATGGCAAGCGCATGGGCGAAATTCTGCGCAAGCATCTGCTCTCCAAGCGCGATGCGGTGCTCGCGGAGCGCACGCTGTCGACGGTGAAGGCCGCCGCGCCGAAAAAGCGTGCGGCGAACCAGTCATCTCGGGATCTGGACGCTGACGAATAGCACGGTCGGGTGATTTCCCGGAGCCCACGGTAGGATACGGACCTACGGCCGTCAGAGCCTTCCACCGGGGAATACGTTGACCAGGATTCAAGGGCTATGCATCGCGCTCGGCGCGGTGCTCGTCATCACGGGCTTTTCGCTCTACCACTCAGCGGATTTCGACGCGGCGCAGGCTGGAATGGACCGGCAAACCGTCGATTGCCTCACGCGCGGACTCACGCACGACGAAAAAGCCCGCATCGCCCGGTTGACCGCGATGCATGACCGCGAGGGGCTTCGTCCTGTTTATACCGAAGTGCTCACACGCTGCATCGTGCGCTCCGACCAATGGGAGCGACGCCCTCAACTCGTCACGAGCGCACGCGACATCCTTTCCCGCGATCCGGAATTCAGGCAGTTGCTGAACGCGAGTTCGATGGAACTCGCGCGGCGTCCCTGAAGGAGACGCATCGGTCAAGCCGTCAGTCCGCTACCCGCGCCGGGTTGAACCTGGCCGCGCGTGCTCGCGCCATGCGCGCTCAGGACGGCTATTTCATGCTGCGCGTAGTGCGTGACCGGCGCGACGGCCGCCAGCGCTGCGGTGATGACGATGGCGACGATGCTGATCGAAAAGGCGTTCATGGTCGGCTCCCTTGGCGATGTTGATTGAAACGTTGCGTTCGATGGAATGGATTGTCGTCGCCGAGAGTTAGCAAAGAATGAGCGTGCGCCGGCCGTATATGCGTGCCGGGGTAAGATCGGCATGCATTCGACCATCGCACAAAACGGCATTCAAAATGCATTCGACATTCGACACATCGACCGCCACGCTCGAACTGCCCTTCAAGCAGCCTTTCGACTGGACACGCATGCTGAAATTCATCGGCGGGCGGGCGTCGGCGGGCGTGGAGTCAGTCGAGGACGGCGTGTATCGGCGCGCGATCGAATGGCATGGCGGCGACGGCACCGTCGAAGTCCGGCCGCATGAGCGCAAGCATCGGCTCGTGGTGACGGTCGAAGGCGCGGCGTCGCGTCATGCGGACGAACTCGCCGCGCCGCTCGCGCGCATGTTCGATCTGCACGCCGAGCCGCGCGAGATCGCCCGTTGTCTCGCCGGCGATCCGGTTCTCGCACCGCTCGTCGAAGCCGCGCCGGGCCTGCGCGTGCCGGGCGCGTGGTCCGGCTTCGAGCTCGTGGTGCGGACGATCGTCGGCCAGCAGGTGAGCGTGAAAGGCGCGTCGACGATCATGAACCGCATCGTGCAGCGCGCCGGCAAGAGGATAGAGGGGCATCCGAATGAAGGCACGGCGTGGCGCTTTCCGACGCCTGCCGAGCTTGCCGCCGCCGATCTGGAGAAGATCGGCATGCCGACCAAGCGTATCGAGACGGTGCAGCGCTTCGCGCGTGCGGTCGCCACGGGCGCGCTGCCGCTCGATGAACCCGGCGCGGATGCCGAATTGCTGAAACGCGAGATGCTCGCCATGCCGGGCATCGGGCCGTGGACCGTCGGCTACGTCGCGATGCGCGCCCTGCGCGACCCCGACGCATGGCCCGATGCCGATCTCGTTCTCATGCAGGCGATCGCGCGCCGCGATCCGTCGCTTGCGAAACCCGCCCAGCAGCGCGCACGCACCGAACGCTGGCGTCCCTGGCGTGCGTATGCGGCGATGCATCTCTGGAATGGGGTGGCGATGGAAACGGGGCTTGCGCGCGGGGGATGAACTGGCGTGCAACATCACGCATGCAGAATGCCAGCGGCACCATCCGTCGCGAACACCGCCGCGATCATTTAGTTCTGTTGTCTTAAAAATGGACTAATCTGCATCGAGCGGCCGAACGCCGTCGACACACGAAGAAGCGCTGACGAAACGCCATCGGGAGACGCTCATGAACGCATCATCCCTCGACGCGCAGGACTCGAACCATGTCCCGATCGCGCCGCGCGTGCAGAAGATCGTCGTTGCGATACACGGCATCGGCAATCAGTTGCATAGCGACACGGTGCGTTCGGTAGCGAGCCAGTTCGGCGCGCGCTACGACCCGCCGCTGCCCGTCATGCCGCTCGGCTATTTCGACATTGCGGGCGTCGGCGAAGTCGATGTACGCCAGCTCGATCTGCCACCTGGCGGCCCCTACACCCCTGAGCAACGCGACTTCTATTCCGCGCTTGGTTTCGCCGAAGTGTATTGGGCGGATATTCCGCGCGAAGTCGTCAAGCAGGACGACACGCTCGAAGAAAGCAAGGCATGGGGACTCTCGATCGTGAGCCGCGCGCAGGCCGCCTACATGCTCAACGTCGACGAGCGCAAGCTCGAACCCGCCGATTTCTCGCTCGCGTCGGGCGTCGTCGAGGAAGTCGTCGAGACAGTGGCCGTCATGCAGAGCCTGCTCGCGGTCACGGAGAAGGCCGGCATCTTCAAGTTCGATCTCGCGCCCATGCTGCGCGATTATGTCGGCGATGTTCAGCTCGTCGCGGATTTCCGGCAGCATCGCGATACCATCGTGTTCCGCTTTCATCGCGTGATGGAGCGGCTCGTCGCGCTCGTGACCGAGCGTTGCCAGTGTCCGCCCGAGGTGTATATCGTCGCGCACAGCGAAGGGACGGTGATCAGCTTTCTCGGCATTCTTCAGGCGCTCGCCACGCCCACCGTGAGCGATCCGAAGGACGGCAAGCAGATCATCAGCACCGAGTGGGTGCAAAGCCTGCGCGGCTTCATGACCATCGGCTCGCCCATCGACAAGCACATTCTGTTATGGCCGAAACTGTGGGAAGGCATGACGCTGAAAAGCGAAATGCAGGGCGATGCCGTCGCGCAGGTCGAACGCCCCGGCGGTTCCATCACGCTGCCCTCGCGCATCAAGTGGCGCAACTATTATGACTTCGGTGACCCGGTCGGCTTCGCGCTCGATACGGCGCGCGCCTATCTCGATCATCACGATTGCAAGGCGTTCGAATTCGAGCCGGCGCATGACATCGGCTTCTCGCGCTACTGGCTGCCGGGCAAGGCGCACACGGACTACTGGACCGATAGCGATGTCTTCGGTCACTTCATCGAGAATGTCGTGCTCGATAGAAGCACCACAAAAGCCCCGCAAAACAGGCGTTTTCGCGGCATCGTTAGCACGGCGATTCCCTACTTGCTGAGCTTCGCGCTGCATCTTCTCGCCGTGTTCTTCATCTACAAGGCCGTCACGGCCTCGTCCGATTCCGGCGCGGGCGGAACCAGCAGCGCGCCCGAGTTCATCTATCTCACGCGCTCGGTGTTCGCACTCGCATGCCTGCTGATGGGCACGACGGTCGCGGCGCGTATTCCGCGTCTCGTCAAGGCGCGCGGCGCGAAGCGCACGGGTGCGTGGCTGCGCTGGCGCGTGGTGGCGCTGCTCGCCTTCGTCGCGGGCGCGTCAGTCTTCTGGTTCGTATTGCTCAGCGGCGTGGCCGCATTTCTCGCGAGCCCGTTCGCGGATCTGCTGCATCGCGATGACGCCGATCCCGTCGTCGGCAAGGCGGTCTTCGTGCTGGCCGGACTCGTGTGCGCGATCAGCGGCTGGCTCGCGCCACGCAAACCGCGTGTGGGCCGCCGCGTGCTCGTCGCGCTCGGCACCGTGATGATGACGTTGATCGTCGGCGTGAGGTTATGGGGCGATCTGGCAGGCAAGCCGATATGGCCTGTCGTGCTCGGTGGCGCGTTCTTTCTCTACGCATGGTGGCTCGCGATTCTGATCTTCGATCTCGCGTTCGTGTGGCATCGCTATGTGCGCAATTCCGTCGCGCTCGATACGCTGCGCGCGTGGCGCGAAAATCGATGCGATGCGCAGCCCAGGCCCATCATGTCGATGCGGACGAAGGCCGCAAGCAAGTGATGCGCAATCAGCCATGCAGCACGAGCTTCTGCACGCGCCAGTTGAGCAACTCCGCAACGAACAACGTATTTTCCGCCGGACACGCCATCTCATGAATCCATCCGAATTGCTTCAACTGCTTGCCCGAGCGTCCGAGCACGCCGAGCAGTTTTCCATCGAGCGATAACTTGTAGATGCGCCCGGGAAACGCATCGGCGGAATACAACACCTGATTCGGTCCCGGTGAAATGCAGATGGCCCAGGGCGAACCGGGCGCGAAGGTACCTGCTGCGATTGCGGCTTCATCGGGCATATTGCCGATGGCCGGACGCGCATCCGATGGCACGGGCACGTCGATCGTGAATTGCCGCTGGAAGTTTCCCTCGCCGTCGAAGACCTGAATGCGCCGGTTGCTGCGATCGGCGACATAGACCATGCCGTTAGCATCGACGGCAATGCTGTGAGGCGTATGGAACTGACCCGGACCCTTGCCGCGATCGCCCCACGACTTGAGCCAGTTGCCGTCCTTGTCCACCTTCGCGACCCGCGAGTTGATGTATCCGTCGCTGATGTAGGTATTGCCGGCCGCATCCCATGCGACATCGGTCACCTGACGGAAACGCCCCGGCTCCGAAGGCAACGGCGGATTCGGATGCTTGAGCGGCGCGGTCTCTTCGTCGGATGCTTCCTGCTTGCGGCCGAACACCATCGCGACGCGCCCTTCGGGCGTGAACTTGATGATCATGTCCGAGCCCTTGTCGGTGACCCAGACGTTGTCCTGCCGATCCACCTTGACTGTATGCGCGAACGACCACGCATACAGGTTATGCCCGATCTCGCGCACGAAGCGTCCATTGCGGTCGAATTCGAGCAACTGGGCCGCGGCCGCGCCATAGGCCGGACCGGTACTATTGCCGCGCGAGAGCACGAAGACATGTCCCGCCGAATTGAGCGCGACGCCGGAGCATTCGCCGAAGTACACGTCGCGCGGCAGTTGCACCGGATCGGGAACGGAATCGTAGGGAATGGACGGTACGTCGTTATCGGCGTACGCGAGATGCGGAAACAGCGCGAGCGCGGCGGCGCCCTGGCCCGCGAGCGCCAGAAAGCGACGACGGCTTGCAGCGCCCGGCGTCGTGTCGCAACATGGACAGTACATCGAGTGTCGAAGACTCACTGTAACCCTCCTCTCGTTCGAGACGCGAGGAAAAGTGTAGTGCATGAATCGCATCATTCACATGCGCGTGTTCTCATCGCTTTCAATACTGAAAGGACATCATGACTGAAGCGCTGCAATACCAGGTTCGAATCCGGCTCGCGCCCGAGTACGCCGACCTGGCGCGTCGAGACCCGGCAAACGAAAAGCTCGCATCCATCAACGCGCTGCTGATCCAGCACGACGCCCAATTGCAATGCCAGTACGACGCCTTCGCCGACTACGTGGCGCACGCGGAGCGCGATGGCATCGAGCACTATCCGCTGTATCGATGGACACGCGAAACCATCGAAAATCCCGCGAAAAAAGCGAAATATCTGCAAGCATTCACGCTCTATGTGAATGGCGACGAAGTCTATGACAAGCCACTTGCCGATGCGCTCGAAGCCGGTCTCCGCGCTCTCGCGAGCGATGCAATCACCGATATCCGCACGTTCGACACAAACCCCGCGCACAATCCGCAGCCGCCTTCGAATAACAATTCATGAGGTTGACGTCGTGCATCGATCACGTTAAGGTTTGGTAAATCAACCAAAACACGGACCCCGCCCCGTGCAGGATCGTCGACAAACCATACTCGAAGCCGCCCTCGCCACGTTGCGCGAGGAAGGTTATTCGGGCTTCACGCAACCGCGCGTCGCTGCGCGCGCGGGCGTGCGTCAGAGTCACCTCACCTATTACTTCCCGACGCGTCTTGCCTTGATCGAAGCCGTCGCGCGCGCCGCGATCGACGGTCAGCTCGCCGCCGTCGATGCCTTCGCGGGTGAAGCGTCGCCCAAGGTCACCGCGGCATCGATCGCCAATGTCGCGATGCGCCACGAAAACACGCGCGTATTGATGGCGCTTGCGCAAGCCGCCGACGAAGAACCGACCATCCGCAGTCTCTTTCGCGAACTGGCCGAGGGCATCGCGGTTCGCATCACGCGCATGCTCGAAGCAATGGGCCTCGCCGTCACGAAGGAGCATGTGTCGATGGTGCATGCGCTCGTCGTCGGCCTCGCGGTCATCGATCTCGCGGTCGGGCGCACGGACGGCAAGCGTCGCGCGAGCACGTCCATCGAAATCCTGTTCTCGCTGCTGCCGCCCGCCGAATCGCAAGCGTCGTGAGCGCTGCGCTCACGCGTTGCGCGCGTCGAGCCATTCGAGGATATTGCGCACTGTATCGCCATAAAACGTGCGATACAGTTCTTCCGATACATAACCGATATGCGGCGTCGCGAGCACGTTCGGCAGCGCGCGCAGCGGGTCGTTCGCGGCGAGCGGCTCTTCATCGTAGACGTCGAGGGCCGCGCCCGCGAGCCTGTGCGACTGCAACGCAGCGACCAACGCATCACGATCGACGATCGGCCCGCGCGACGTGTTCACGAGCCGGCTCGTCGGCTTCATCTGCGCGAATTCCTTCGCGCCGACGAGATGATGCGTGCGCTCGCTCAGCCGCAGGTGAACCGAGAGCACGTCGGAGGTCGTGAAGAGCGTGTCCTTGTCGACGAGCTGCACGCCTTTTTCCTCCGCGCGCTCGCGCGTGAGGTTCTGACTCCACGCGATCACGTTCATGCGAAACGCGCGACCGATCACGCCGACCGCCGATCCCACGCGTCCGAGACCGAGCAGGCCGAGCGTCTTGCCCGCCAGCTCCGTGCCGAGCGCGGTCTGCCAGCCGCCCTCCTTGAGCGAGCGGTTTTCGGCGGCGATGTTGCGCGTCATCGCGAGAATCAGTGCCCATGTGAATTCGATCGTCGGCGTGGACTGGTAGCCGGTGTGCCGCACCTCGACGCCGCGCTCGGCCGCGGCCTTCAGATCGATCGATGCATTGGCCGCGCCCGTCGACGCGATCAGCTTCAGATTCGGCAGATGCTCGATGATGTCCCGCGAGAACGGCGTGCGCTCGCGCATCGCGCAGACGACGTCGAACGGGCGCAGGCGTTCCAGCAGCGCGCCGCGCTCGGCGATGTGGTCGTTGAACACGGTGATCGCGGCGCGTGAGTCGAGCGGCGACCAGTCGGCCATGGAAAGCGCGACGTTCTGATAGTCGTCGAGGACGGCGACCTTGATCGGATTGGATGTGGCCATGGCGGTTTCGATTGTTGTGACGAATGGATTGGACGACAGCAGCCAGTGTGACGCAATGCGCGAATTCATGTCGCGCACGGCTTTCGACAGACTCGGCAAAATGCCGCAGAACCTTGCTGCATAAGGCGGTCAGCTATGACATAGGTTGAAATAAGTTACCGCGGGACTTCGCGCGACCGTTTCTCTATAGTCACTTCCGTCGCCACTCGAAACGCAACGTGGCCTAAGGAACCGAGAAGGACATCCCGTGAAAAACAGATCGACTTTCGCTTCAAACGTCCGCGTTGCCCCCGCCTCCGACGCGGCGCCGGCCAAACGCCGCGCGCGCCATCTGCTCGTCATCGCGGCAGCCGCCGCCCTCACGCTGTGCAGCAGCTCCGCTTTCGCTGGCTGGGCGCACGGCGGCACGGCCTACACCGGCCGCGGCGAATATCAGGGCGCGCACGCCGGTTCCTGCGGCGGCGGCAGTTGCTCGCATGCGGGCGGCGTCGAAAATCCGTGGGGCCGCGTCGCCACCAACTCGGGCACCGTGACGCGCACCTCGCCCGGCCAGTTCTCCAACTCGGGCACCGCCTACGGCCCCAACGGACGCTCGGTGCAACACGCAGGCGACACGAGCTGCGCCGGCGGCAGCTGCTCGCACACCGGCAGCGCGACCGGCCCGAACGGCAAGACCGCGACCGGCAGCGATACCGTGACGCGCACGGCGCCGGGCCAATACTCATCGTCGGGCGCGGTGACGGGGCCGAACGGCAACACGTCGACGCACTCGGCATCGACGAACTGCGCGGGCTACACCTGCAACCGCTCCGGCACCGTCAACACCGCGAACGGTGGTACGGTCACACATGCGGGCAGCGCGACGAGCGTCGCGCCGGGCGTCGTCACCACGTCGGGTTCGGCGACGGTCACGAACGGCTCGCACAGCACGACGGTCGTCGGCGGCGGCACGGTCACATCGGGCACGACGGTGGTCGCGACCACGCCGGTCGTCACCGGAACGACGATCGTCGCCGCACCGGTGGTCGTGCCGCCGCCCACGCCGCCGACGACGACCGTAGTGGTCGCGCCGCCCCCGCCTTCGTCGACGGTCGTGGTCACGCCGCCCCCGCCGCCGCCCGCGAAGACGGTGTATGTCGCGCCGGCTGTGAAGACGGTCTATGTCGCTCCGCCGGTGAAGACGGTTTATGTCGCACCGCCGCCTCCGCCGGTGAAGACCGTGTACATCGTGCCGCGTCGCGCGATCTGGATTCCCGGCCACTTCGTCGGCGCCGTCTGGGTCCCCGCACACTGGGCATAAACAGGCGACACCACCACACAAAGGCCGGCCGCATGCGTGCCGGCCTTGTCGTTTTATGCGCGTCCCGCGCTACACTGCGAGTCAACGCCGCTTCCGACACAGACACGACATGCTGCATGTCTTTTCCTTCCGCCCATGACGAGGCATCGGATGAAGCGCCCGCACCTGCCTCGCGATCATGCGAAAGGCGTCCTGCACGACATCACGTGGACGGCCGGTCCTGTCGTGCTGGTCATTGCGATCATCGTCGCACTCGTCTACTGGCTCGTCGATCCCGCGCCGCCCAAGACCATCACGATGAGCACGGGTCAGCCCGACAGCTCGTTCTACGTCATCTCGCAGGAATACGCGAAGATCCTCGCGCGCAATGGCATCACGCTGAAGGTGCTGCCGTCGGACGGCTCCGTGCAGAATCTCGAACGTCTGCTCGATCCGAAACAGCATGTCGATCTCGCGCTCGTGCAGGGCGGCATCGCGACGCGCGATGAGGCCTCGAAGCTGATGTCGCTCGGCAGCGTGTCGTATGTGCCGCTCGTCGTGTTCTATCGCGGCAAGGGGCTCACGTTGCTGTCGCAACTCGAAGGCAAGCGCATTGCCATAGGGCGCGAAGGCAGCGGCACGCGCATGCTGTCGCTCAAGCTGCTGGACGCGAACGGCATTCACGCGGGCGGGGATACGCAGCTTCTGCCGACCGACGGCCTGCAAGCCGCCACCCAACTCGTCAGCAACGAAGCCGATGCGGTGTTCCTCTCCGGCGATTCCGCCACGCGCGGCCTGATGTTGCGGCTCTTGCGCGTGCCCGGCATCTCGGTGATGGATTTCAAGGAAGCGCGCGCCTATACGCGCCTTTTCCCCTATCTCGACGAGATCGAACTTCCGCCCGGCGTGCTCGATCTGGGCCGGCGCATTCCGCCGGAGACCGTGCATCTGATCAGCCCGACTGTGGAACTGGTCGCGCGGCAGAGTCTGCATCCGGCGCTATCCGATCTGCTGATCGAGGCCGCACAGGAAGTGCACGGCACGGCCGGATTGCTGCAGCGCGCGGGGCAATTCCCGAGCGCCGCCGCGCATGAGTTTCCGATCAGCGAGGACGCGAGCCGCTATTACCGTTCGGGCAAGAGCTTCCTCTATCGCGCGCTGCCGTTCTGGGTCGCGAATATCGCGGATCGCGCGCTGGTGCTGTTGCTGCCCATCGCGGTGCTGATCTTTCCGGCGCTGCGGCTCGTGCCCGCGCTCTATCGATGGCGCGTGCGCTCGCGCATCTATCGCTATTACGGCGCGCTGATCGCGGTGGAGCGCAGCGCGATGCGCGTCAACACCGACGACGAGCGGCGCGCGTTATTGGTCGAACTCGATTACATCGAGGAATCGCTCGACACGCTCAGACTGCCGCTCGCCCATGCCGATGCACTCTACGTATTGCGCGAGCATGTCAGCTTCGTGCGAGCGCGTCTGAGCGAAGGGTCGCGCCGCGAAAAGAGCATGATCTAGCCGGGGATATTCCATGAAATTCCGTACATGGTTCGCCGTTGCGCTGACGCTGATGATGACGGCGTGCGCCAGCCTTCCACCGCAAACCGGACGCATGGAAACTCACGCCCTGACCGATACGGCGAACACGCGCCTCGGCACTGCGTTCGTCGCAAGCGAAGCCGCGCATCCCGGCGACAACGCGTTTCACCTGCTGTCCAACGGCATGGACGCGCTCATCGCCCGGGTGATACTCAGTGAAAACGCGCAGCGCACGCTCGATCTCGAGTACTACATCTGGCACGACGATCTGACGGGTCGCGAAATGGCCGCATCGGTCATGCGCGCCGCCGATCGCGGCGTGCGCGTGCGTCTTCTGCTCGACGATCTCGGCACGAATGCCGATGACCAGTTCCTGCTCTCGCTCGCATCGCATCCGAACGTGCAGGTGCGGCTGTTCAATCCCGTGGCGAACCGCACGTTCAGGAAGCTCGGTTCCGCGGCCGAATTCTTTCGCGTGAATCGGCGCATGCACAACAAGGCGCTCATCGCGGACAATCAGGCCGCGATTCTCGGCGGACGCAATATCGGCGATGAGTACTTCGGCGCGTCGAGCACGGTTGCGTTCGGCGATCTCGATGTGCTCGTGCATGGCCCTGTCGTGCGAGAAGTATCGAGCGCGTTCGATATGTACTGGAACTCGGACGCGGCCTATCCGATCGAGAACCTGATGCGGCGTCAGGCCGATCCCGGCTCGCTCGCGTGTTATCGCGAGAAGCTCGATGCGTATTTGTTGTCGGAGCAGCATTCGCCATATGTCGCGCAAGTGCGTGAACGTCTCGCCAATGTCATCCAGCAGCACGACACCGAATTCTCGTGGGGCAAGGCGATCCTGCTTTACGACGATCCCGCGAAGATCACGCGCGCGCCGGATGACACGGAAGGCCATCTGATGTCGCAGATCAAGGCGTTGGATCTCGATCCCGACAAGGAGATGCTGATCGTGTCGCCCTACTTCGTGCCACGCAAGGAAGGCGTGCAATGGCTGCGCTCGATGACATCGCGCGGCGTGCGCGTGACCGTGCTGACGAATTCGCTCGCGGCTACCGATGTCGCCGCCGTGCATGCGGGTTATCAGCGTTATCGCAAGGACATGCTCGAAGCGGGTGTGCGGCTGTATGAACTGAAGCCGGTCGCATCGGCCAATGACGACAAGAGCACGAAGAAGTCGACGTTCGGATCATCAAAGGCGTCGCTGCATGCGAAGACTTATGTGTTCGACCGCAAGCGCATCTTCATCGGCTCGATGAATCTGGACCCGCGCTCCGTGCAGTTGAATACGGAGATCGGCGTGTATTGCGAGAGCGCGGCTGCGGCTGTGGAAGTGGCGGATGGTATCGGCGCGAATATCGATCGCATCGCGTGGCGTGTCGAGCTACGTGAGGACGCCAGCGGTGCCACGCGCATGGTGTGGGTCGATACCGATGCCAACGGCAACACGACCGAACTGGATAGTGAGCCGGGTGTGTCCGCGTGGAAGCGCGCGGGAATCTGGATGCTTGGGATTCTGCCGATCGAATCGCAATTGTGATCCGCGCGCTTTCGCCTGCTCTTCGCGCTCAGTACCGCTTCATTTGAAGCCGGCGACCGCATGCGGCACATACGGCGCTTCGAGCTGCGCAACCTCTTGCGCCGTGAGATTCAACGACAACGCCGCAACCGCATCGCTCAGATGATTCGGCTTCGATGCGCCGATGATCGGTGCGGTCACAGGCGCCTTCTGCGCGACCCATGCCAGCGCCACCTGCGCACGCGGCACGCCGCGCGCGTTCGCTACCGCCGCAACGGCTTCGACGACCGCGCGGTCGGCATCGTCGGTACGATACAGCGTGCTGCCGAACTGATCCGACTCTTGCCGCGCGCTCGTCGCATCCCAGTCGCGCGTGAGGCGTCCGCGCGCAAGCGGACTCCACGGCAGCATACCGACGCCCTGGTCCTTGCAAAGCGGCATCATCTCCCGTTCTTCCTCGCGATACAGCAGATTCAAATGATTCTGCATCGTCCTGAATTCGGTCCATCCATGCGCGCGCGACGTATAGAGCGCCTTGCTGAACTGCCACGCATACATCGACGACGCGCCGATATACCGCGCCTTGCCCGCCTTCACCACATCGTGCAGCGCTTCGAGCGTTTCCTCAATCGGTGTCTCGTAGTCCCAGCGGTGAATCTGATACAGATCGACGTAATCGGTGCCCAGACGCTTCAGGCTGTTATCGATCTCGTTGAAGATCGCCTTGCGCGAAAGCCCCGCGCCATTCGGACCGGGACGCATGCGATTGAAGACTTTCGTCGCAATCACGATATCGTCGCGCTTCGTGAAGTCGCGCAACGCGCGTCCGACGATTTCTTCCGATGTGCCGTCGGAATAGGTATTGGCCGTATCGAAGAAATTGATTCCCGCTTCGAGCGCCTGTTTGATGAGCGGGCGGCTCTTTTCTTCGTCGAGCGTCCACGGATGCGTGCCGCGATCGGGCACGCCGAAGGTCATGCAGCCAAGACAGAGGCGCGACACGTCGAGGCCGGTCGAGCCCAGTTTCACGTAATCCATCGTGTGAGTCTCCTTGCAAAACGAAAGGACATGCGCGAGCGCATGAACGGCGAAAGCTGAGACATTAACTCAGCATCGCGCTGCGCGCTTTTTCGAGTGCTGTCTTTCGCCTCGCAAGCGGGGCATTCAAAGCGCCAGCACATTCACCGCGACATCCACATGATGCGCCCCGCCGCCGAGAATCATCCCGCGCAATAGCGAAACATCGCTGTAATCGCGCCCCGTCGCGAGCGTGACATGATCCAGATCCGCAAGCACATCATTAGTCGGATCGAGATCGATCCATCCGCTCTGCGGACAATGCACCGATACCCACGCATGCGACGCATCCGCCCCGATGAGCCGCGCATGTCCCGGCGGTGGATCGTTGCGCAGATAGCCGCTCACATAGCGCGCCGGCAGACCCAGCGCCCGCAGGCAACCGATCATCACCTGCGAGAAGTCCTGACACACGCCATGACGCAATTCGAACGCGCGGGATGCGGGCGTATCGACCGTAGTGGCCGACGGCCGATACTCGAAGTCCTCGTGAATGCGGTGCATCAGATCGATCGCGCCCGCAACGAGCGGCGTGTCCGCGCCGAAGCTCATCCGCGCATACTCGCGCAGTTCATGATCGACCGAAATATTGGGCGACGCATAACAAAACTCGCTCTCCGGATAGAACGGGCCACCCGCGCGATAGCGCAGCCGTTGCGCGACTTCCTCCCACGGCGGCGTGGTGTCCGCGTCGAGCGCGCTCCAGCGCGGCGTCAGGCGCACGGTGGTTTCGCTCGTCATCGAGAGGCGCTCGTGCGGCGCATCGAGCGAGAAGTACAGCACGTCGTTGCCGAATGCATCGACGCGGCTATGCACGTACGACGGAACCGGCTCGATACGCTCCGTATGCGAGATGACCTGCTGCCACGGACAATGCAGCGGACGAATCGTAGCGAGATGCTGCGCGATCTCGACCGGCGTGGAATAGCGATATGTCGTGCGATGCGTGACCGCGAGCACCGTATCGTTAAGACCGAGACTCATGACGACACCTGCGCGGCGGGCGTGGTCGCGTGGCTGAAATAGCGCGCGCTCACTTCGTTCGACGCAGCGCCCACCGATGCGATGAGCCGGTCGCAGAGCACGATCAGCGCATCATGACGGCCATCCTCGCGTGTGTCGCACAGGGCAGTCAGGTCCGGCAATGCATCGGCGTGAACCAGCAGATCCGAGAAACGCATCGCCTGCGCGCGACGCGTGCCGCCCGCTGCCGCGGCGATCTCGTCGAGCTTCGTGCGCAGGCGCGCGTACACGCCATAGAGCCCGCGTGGATTGGTTTGATCCACGACGATCAGATCGATCAGCGCCGGCACTTCCAGCCTGCCCGGATAAAGCGATCGATACGTGAGCGTGCTGTCGAAAAGCTGCAGAAGCAGATCGAAGCCCGCGGGCGATGCGAGCGTGCCGCGCTCGGCGACCACGCGCAAAAAAGCGGCCATCGTCGCGACGCGTTCGATGTGCCGCCCGATGAACAGAAGCCGCCACGCTTCGTCGCGCGTCATGCGGTCGCCCTGCGCGCCGCTGATCGCGCAAAGCTGCGTCGCGAGATGTTCGAGCGCGCTCGTGAGCATCAGTCGATCGTAATCGCGGCCGATGCCCGTCCCGACTTCGACGCCGGTAGCGGCGAGCGCGTCGCGAAAGTCGTTGCGCGACGCGAGAATCGTGCGCCAGTGATCCGTCGAAAGCCGGTCGCGTATTTCACCGCACGCGCGCACCTGATCCGCGAGATTGCCGCCGATGCTCGTCGCCCTGCTCGATTCCGGCAGTCCCGCGACGAGCGCGCGCTCGAACGCCTGCGGCGTGCTGCGTGCGAGCGTATCGACCGATGGAATCAGTTCGCATTGCGAGGCAAGTTCGACCAGTGTCGGGAAGAGTTCTTCGGCGTCGCTGCCGTCGAGCATCCCGAGCAGGAGCCGGCACAGCCGCACGTTGTTTTCCGCGCGCTCGCCGTATCGCCCTGCCCAGAAGAGGTTTTCCGCCGCACGGCTCGACACGGTGCGATGCTTGCGCAGGTCGCCCGGTTTGATCGGCGTGGGACGCAGCGAGACCGCGCCGCCGGGCTGGCTCGACATCACCCAGGTATCGACGCTACTGCCGCCGAACTGCATCGACACGGTCGCGCGCTTGTCGGCCGCGAGCCGCGTGAAACCGCCGGGCATCACGCTCCAGCTTCCGTCGATGTTGGCGATGGCGTAGGCGCGCAGCACGCACGGACGCGAGCCGAGCGCGCCGTCATGAAAACGCGGCGCCGTGGCAAACGGCAGATTCTCCTGCACCGTGAAGACATCCGGCGCGCGCTCGATGCGCTCGCGCCACGCTGCGATCTGCTGCACGCCCGCGTCGATGCCCGGCGCCTGATCGGCCTGCGCACCGGGCCACGTCGGTGCAATCAGCGCGCTGTCGACATTGTCGAAAAGCTCGCGCCGCGCCGCTTCCTCGCCGCACCACCATGTCGGCACGGTCGGCAATTCGAGGGGTTCATCGAGCAGCGCTTGCGCGATACCCGGCAGGAACGCATTGAGCGCGGGCGTTTCGGTGAAGCCCGCGCCCGGCACGTTGGAGACCATCACGTTGCCCGCGCGCATCACCTGCAATAAGCCCGGTACGCCGATGGTCGAATCCGCGCGCAACTCGACGGGATCGCAGAACGCATCGTCGAGACGCCGCAATACCGCATGCACGCGCGACAAACCGGCCAGCGTCTTGAGATAGAGCTTGTCGTGGCGCACCGTGAGATCCTTGCCTTCGACGAGCGTGACGCCGAGATAGCGCGCGAGAAACACATGCTCGAACCAGGTCTCGCTGAATGGACCGGGACTCAGCAACGCGATATGCGGCGCATCGTTCGATGCACCGCCGCGGCCGCCCTCGTCATCGCGCATCGTCGCTCGCGCCGCTTGCGCAATGGTCGCGATGAGTTGCGAATAGGTCGCGGCGAGCCGGCTCACACGCATCGCGCGGAATGGATCGGCGAACAGGCTCGCGACGATCAGGCGGTTTTCCAGCGCATAGCCCAGCCCTGAAGGCACCTCGGTGCGATGCGCAATGACCGTCCACGCGCCCGACGGCGCACGCGCGAGATCCACCGCGACGATCTGCAGGAAGCGGCCGAAAGGCGGCATGAAACCCTTCACCGCGCGCAGGTAGCCGGGATGGCCGAACACGAGCGCGCCCGGCAGGAGCCCGCGATGCAGCAAGGTCTGCGGGCCATAGACATCGGCGACGATCGCTTCCATCAGGCGCGCGCGCTGCGCGACGCCGCGTTCGATCACCGCCCACTCTTGCTCGTCGATGATGAGCGGCAAGAGATCGAGCGACCACGCGCGCGGCTTGCCGTTATCGGCGTACACGTTGTAGGTGATGTCGTTGTCGCGCACCTGCTGCGCGACGGCGGCGACACCATCATCGAGCCGCGCGATGCCTTGCTCGCCGAGCAGTTCGAAGAACTGGCGCCACGGCTCGCGCAACTGGCCGGACGCATCGCGCAGTTCGTCCCAATGCCCTTCGCGCGCCGGCAGCGTGCGCAGCAGCGCAAGCGCATCGACGCGTGCGGCGGTGATATCGAAGGGCAAGCTCGATTGATAAGCCAATGTCGTCTCTGTTCTTTATTCGAATGATGATTGTCTTCAACGATAGCGCAGGTCGAGCGTGAACGGAAATTCGATGCTGCGTTCGCGGCTTTCGACCTCCATCGCGCCGGGCGTGTGACCCGTCGCGAAGAAGCGCGAGCGTCGACGGCTTTCCGCTTCATAGGCGTTGACCGGGAAGGTCTGATAGTTGCGCCCGCCCGGATGCGCGACGTGATACTGGCATCCGCCGATCGCGCGCCCCGTCCATGTATCGACGATATCGAACGTAAGGGGCGCATGAGCGTCGATGGTCGGATGCAGCGACGCCGCCTGCGACCACGCGCGAAAGCGCACGCCCGCGACGTATTCGCTCACGCGCCCGGTCGGCTGCAACGGCAAGGCCCGGCCGTTCACCGTCACCACATGACGATTGCCGTTCAGTCCGAGCGCGCGCACTTCGAGCCGTTCGACGGACGAATCGACGAAACGCACCGTGCCGCCGATCGCGCCCTCTTCGCCCATCACATGCCACGGCTCCAGCGCGTGGCGCACGGTGAGCGCAATGCCATTCGTATCGTAAGCGCCGACGAGCGGAAAGCGGAATTCGAAGTGCGGTGCGAACCAGCTTCGTTCGAACGCGAAGCCTGCCTCGCGCAACTCGGCGAGCACGTCGTCGAAATCCATCTGCACGAAGGTGCCGAGCATGAAGCGGTCATGCAGTTCCGTGCCCCAGCGCGTGAGGCGCGCGGTATAGGGCGTCTCCCAGAATCGCGCGACGAGCGCCCGCAGCAGCAACTGTTGCACGAGACTCATGCGCGCATGCGGCGGCATTTCGAAGCCGCGCAGTTCGAGCAGACCCAGGCGGCCCGTGGGGCCATCGGGCGAGTACAGCTTGTCGATACAGAACTCCGCGCGATGCGTGTTGCCGGTCACATCGATCAGGATGTTGCGCAGAATGCGGTCGATGAGCCACGGCGGCACGGTCGCATTGCCGCGCCCGCCCAGCAGATCGAGTTGACGCTGCAATTCGCCAAACGCGATCTCCAGCTCGTAGATCTGATCATTGCGCGCCTCGTCGACACGCGGGGCCTGGCTCGTCGGACCAGTGAAGAGTCCCGAGAACAGCATCGACAACGACGGATGGTTATGCCAGTACGCGATCAGGCTCGCGAGCAGATCGGGGCGTCGCAGGAACGGGCTGTCCGCAGGCGTCGCGCCGCCGAGCACGAAATGATTGCCGCCGCCCGTGCCGGTGTGACGGCCATCGAGCATGAACTTCTCCGGGCTCAGATAGGACTCGTGGGCCGCGCCATAGAGAAACTCCGTGTGCTCGACGAGATCGTTCCAGTTCGCCGCCGGATGGATATTCACTTCGATCACGCCGGGGTCGGGCGTGACTTGCAGCACCTTGAGACGCGGATCGCGCGGCGGCGGATAGCCTTCGACGATCACCGGAATCTGCAGATCGGCGGCGGTCGCTTCGACGGCGCTCAGCAGATCGAGATAGTCATCGAGTTCGGTGAGCGGCGGCATGAACACGTGGATGAGCTTGTTGCCGGTGCCGTGTTTCTCGCGGGCGTCGGCTTCCGCTTCGGGACCGGCCGCGCGCGCGGGGTCGCGCGCTTCCACGCACAGCGCGATACGCGCGATCCAGCCGGCCGACTCGCCACGCTCGGGTCTACGCTCCCGCGCTGCCGCCGTTCCCGTGGCGCCGCGCTGCGTTCCGCCCGTATCGGCGTTTTGCATGCGTGATTCAACATCCAGATCCGCATATTGCATGCGTAATTCAGTCGCGGTGCGCAACGGCGCGGACGGCGCGAACGGATCGTGCGCGTGCTGCCAGGGGTAATCGCCCTCCGACACCCACGGCAGCGAATCGAGCGGCACCCGGTAGCCCATCGGCGAATCGCCCGGAACCAGGTACATGCGCTCGTCGCGGAAGAACCACGGCCCGCTCACCCAGCGGCCGGAGTCCGGGCCGTGGCCTTCTTCGCGCGCGATCGGCAGCGCGTAGCCGGTCACGGACGACAGGCCCGCATCGAACACGCGGCGCAGACGGGCGCGTTCCAGTTCGTCACTGAGGCGCGAATCGAACGGATCGACGTTCACCGGCAAGCGGCGCTCGCGCCACAGGTAGTACCAGGTGTCCTCGTATCCCGGTTGAATGTATTTTGAATCCAGAGACAGCTTGCCCGCGAGATGGCTGATGAAGCGCGCGGCGTCATCGGCGGTATACGACGCTGGCTGGCGCTCGTCCGCGAAAAGCGCCGGATCGTGCCAGCACGGCTCGCCGTCTGCGCGCCACAAGAGCGACAACGCCCAGCGCGGCAACTGCTCGCCCGGATACCACTTGCCCTGCCCGATATGCAGAAAGCCGCCCGTGCCGTATTGCGCGCGCAGCTTGTCCATCAGCGATACGGCGTATGCGCGCTTGGTCGGGCCGAGCGCGTCGGTGTTCCATTCGGGCGCGTCGCGATCGCGCACCGCCACATAGGTCGGCTCGCCGCCCATCGTGAGGCGCACGTCCGCTGCGACCAGTTGCGCATCCACCTGCTCGCCCATGCGCAGCACCGCGCTCCAGTCTTCCTCGCTGTAGGGCTTCGTGACGCGCGGTGTTTCGAGCACGCGCTGGATCGACATCGTGTGCTCGAATTCGACTTCGCACTTGTCGACCGCGCCGGAGACCGGCGCCGCGCTGTCCGGCTCAGGCGTGCATGCGACGGGTATGTGTCCCTCGCCCGCGAGCAGGCCCGACGTCGGATCGAAGCCGATCCAGCCCGCGCCCGGCAGAAACACCTCGCACCACGCGTGCAGATCGGTAAAGTCCACCTCGGTGCCGCTCGGGCCATCGAGCGATTTGGTATCCGGCGCGAGTTGCAGCAGATAGCCGGACACGAAGCGCGCGGCGAGACCGAGATGACGCAACGTTTCGACGAGCAGCCAGCCCGAGTCGCGGCACGATCCCGCCGCGCTTTCGAGCGTCTCCTCCGGCGTTTGCACGCCCGGCTCCATGCGGATCAGATAGCGGATCTCTTGCGCCAGCCGCTGATTGAGTCCGACGAGGAAATCCATCGTGGCAAGCGGCGTCCTGTCGATACTTTCGACGAATGCAGCAAAACGCGGTGTCGGTTCGCGCTTGACCATGTATGGCGCGAGGTCGTGCAGCAACTCGGGCGCATACGCAAATGGAAATTTCTCGGCGGAAGGTTCGAGAAAAAAATCGAACGGGTTATACACGGCCATCTCGGCGACGAGATCTATCGTCACCTTGAGTTCGCGCGTTTTCTCGGGAAACACGAGGCGCGCCTGATAGTTCGCGAACGCGTCCTGCTGCCAGTTGATGAAGTGATCCTCGGGTTCGACGCGCATCGAATACGACACGATCGGCGTGCGGCAATGCGGCGCGGGCCGCAAGCGCACGACTTGCGGCGAAAGACCGACGAGCCGGTCATAGCGATAATGCGTGACATGGTTCAACGCGACACGAATGGACACACCAGACTCCTTTGTTCAAATGACGCCGTGCGCGCGACACGCGCTGCTACGTAATTCACGCCTGCCATGAAAATACCGTCAGTTCACGGCACGATGTTTGCGACTGCACCCCCAACCGCGCGTGCATGACCGTCGCGCCATATCCCTTCTGCCGGCCACACGATGAAGACCTTTCACTGCAACCGTTGCAACCAGCTGGTGTTCTTCGAAAACACGCATTGCGAGAACTGCGGCGCACGCCTCGGCTACGTGCCCGAGATCAATCAGATCAGCGCGTTCGAAGAGACCGATGACGGCCGCTGGCGCAGCCTTCATCCGCTCGCGGAGAATCTGGTCTATCGGCCGTGCCACAACTACGCCGTCGAAAACGTCTGCAACTGGGTCGTTTCCGCGCCCGAACCGGATACGCCCGAGACGCTCTGTTGTTCGTGCGAACTGACGAGCACCATTCCCAACCTCTCGAATCCGGAGAACCGCCTCTACTGGTATCGCATCGAAGCCGCCAAGCGGCGCCTCCTCTATACGTTCGCGGAACTGGGCCTGCCGATACAGTCGCGTCAGGACGACCCCGAACGCGGCCTCGAATTTCAGTTTCTCGAAGGCGATGCGCAGGGCCACGGTGTGATGACGGGTCATAACAACGGCATCATCACGCTCAACATTGCCGAAGCCGACGACGCGCATCGCGAGAAGACACGTTCCGCGCTGCACGAGCCGTATCGCACGCTGCTCGGCCATTTCCGCCATGAATCCGGGCACTACTTCTTCGACCGCCTGATCGCCGATACGGCACGCATCGCCCCGTTTCGCACCGCATTCGGCGACGAACAGGCCGACTACGCCGCCGCGCTCGATCGTCACTACCAGGAAGGTCCGCCCGCGCAGTGGGAGAACAACTTCATCAGCAGCTATGCCACGATGCATCCTTGGGAAGACTGGGCGGAAACCTGGGCGCATTACCTGCATATCGTCGATACGCTCGATACCGCCGTATCGTGCGGCCTCGTGCTCGTGCCCGACAGCCCGCACGAACCCACGCTCACCGACCAGACTCCGGTCGAGGAAACCACTTTCGATAACCTGATGAAACGCTGGTTTCCGCTCACCTATGTGTTGAACAGTTTGAATCGCAGCCTCGGCATGCCGGACGGTTATCCGTTCACGCTCGCGCCCGCGGTCATCGACAAGCTTCGCTTCGTGCATCGCGTCGTCGCGGCAGCGGCCAAGCGTTAACGGCACGCTTTCAGTCCTTGCCTTGCGTTTGAGTTTGAGTCTGCGTCTGCGATTGAGTCGGCGGCTGCTCCGGCGCCGCCGGTTCTTCCGGCTCGATCGGCAGCAGAAACTCGCGGCTCACGCTACTCGCCAGGTCGTTCACGCGCGCGAGGAAATTCACGAGATAGGCGTGCAATCCGCCGCGCAGGATTTCCCCGATACGTCCGTTCTGCAATTCCGAACTCATTTGCGCCGCAAGTTTCGCCGCTTCAGTGTCGCGCCCTTTCTTGACTTGACCGATCAGTTGCTCCACTTCGGCGATGCTCGCCGCAAGCGAACGCGGCCATTCGCCGTACAGGATCAGCAGGCCCGCGACACGTTCGGGCGTAATCACATCCCGATACACGCGGCGATACACTTCGAGCCCCGATACCGAGCCCAGCACCGCAACCCAATGGTGATAATCGAACGGTTGTGCGGAGGTATCGGCGCGCTGCTCCATCATTTCGAACTTCACGTCGAGAATGCGCGCCGTATTGTCCGCGCGTTCGATGAAAGTCCCGAGACGCATGAAGTAGAACGCGTCATCCTTGACGAGCGTGCCGAGCTGAACGCCGCGCGACAGATGCGAGCGGAACTTCACCCATTCGAAGAACGTATAGGGCTCGCGTTCGAGTATGCCGTCGGCCAGCATGCGCTGACAGTCGAGCCAGGTCGTATTGAGCGATTCCCATAGCTCGCTGTTGGTCGAGCTTCGCACGGCCCGCGCATTTTCGCGCGCGGCGCGCAGACAACTGGCGATCGACGATGGATTGGTCATATCGCGCGCCATGAAGTCGATCACCTCACGGCTTTTCATACCGTGATGCGCGGCGGAATAGATGCCGCTCAGTTCCGATATCGACAGCATCGCGCGCCAGCCGAGTTCCGCGTATTCATCGGATTGCGGCAGCAGCGAAAGCTGATAGTTCGCATCGAGCATCCGGGCGGTGTTTTCGGCGCGCTCGGTATAGCGCGCCATCCAGAAGAGATGATCCGCGGTACGGCTCAGCATGGTGTTCCCGTTTGTTTATCGTTGTCTTCGGTGGCTCGGCGCTTTCTTCAGGAATGTTCCTCAGCGTTCCAACACCCACGTATCTTTCGTGCCGCCGCCTTGCGACGAATTCACGACGAGCGAACCCTCTCGCAACGCGACGCGCGTCAGACCGCCCGGCACCATGCGTACTTCGGTGCCGGACAGCACGAACGGGCGCAGATCGATATGACGCGGCGCTATGCCCGCTTCCACATAGGTCGGACACGTGGACAGCGCAAGCGTTGGTTGCGCGATGTATTTCTCCGGATGCGCTTCAAGCACCGCCCGGAATTCCGCTATCTGCGCGGCGGTCGACGCCGGACCGACCAGCATGCCGTAACCGCCCGCGCCATGCGTTTCCTTCACGACGAGTTCGGGCAGATGATCGAGCACATAGGCGAGATCGTCGGGCTTGCGGCACATCCACGTCGGCACGTTGTTGAGAATCGGCTCTTCGCCGAGATAGAAACGCACCATGTCCGGCACGTAGGGATAGATCGATTTATCGTCGGCGATGCCCGTGCCCACTGCATTGCACAGCGAGACATTGCCCGCGCGATACGCGCCGATCAAACCGGGAACGCCGAGCGCCGAGTCCGCGCGGAACACGTCCGGATCGAGAAAATCGTCGTCGATGCGGCGATAGATCACATCGACACGCTGCGGCCCCTGCGTCGTGCGCATATATAGATAATCGTTCTCGACGAAGCAGTCCTGTCCTTCGACGAGCTCGACGCCCATCTGCTGCGCGAGAAACGCGTGCTCGAAATAGGCCGAGTTATACATGCCCGGCGTCATGACGACGATGGTCGGGTTTTCCACCGAAGCAGGCGCGGCTGCGCGCAAGGTATCGAGCAGCAAGTCGGGATAATGCGCGACCGGCGCGACGCGATTGCGCGCGAACAGATCGGGAAAGAGGCGCATCATCATCTTGCGGTTTTCGAGCATGTACGAAACGCCCGATGGCACGCGCAAGTTATCCTCCAGCACATAGAACTCGCCCTGTCCGGCGCGCACGATATCGATGCCCGCGATATGCGCGTAGATATCGCGCGCGACGCTGACGCCGCGCATTTGCGGACGATATTGCGCGTTGCCGAGAATCTGCGCCTCGGGAATGATGCCCGCGCGAATGATGTCCTGCTCGTGATAGATATCGTGGATGAAGCGATTGAGCGCGTTCACGCGTTGCCGCAGACCGCGTTCCAAGGCGCGCCATTCGTCGGCCGGAAAGATGCGCGGAATGACGTCGAAGGGAATCGTGCGCTCCGGGATGATGCCCGGGAGATCGCTGGTACCGTACACCGCGAATGTTATGCCGACGCGTCTGAAGTTGAGGTCCGCCTGCGCACGCTTGATGTCGATCTGCTGCTCGCTTTGCGCGGCGAGCCAGACCATGAAATCGCGGTAATGCGTGCGCGGATCGCCGACGCCGCGAAATGCCGCCGCCGGCACGCCGTGCGCCTCAAGATCACTGCGCTCGAACATCTCGTTGAAGAATGCTTGCGTCATAGCCGGTCTTCCAATATGAAGTGCATAGGGTGGCGATTCCCCTTCGCTCTGTTTCTGGTTGCACTCGCAAGACGCTTGAATAGCCCGAAAGACGCGACGTATCCGATCATGCCGAAACGTCGTTAGGCAACCTCGAAGCGCGATGCTCTTCCACCATTTCGAGTGGAGCATCGATTGCGCGGGCAGCCCAGTGCCAAACGACCAAAAGCAACTTCAATGCCAATGTTCTAAACGGTTCGCCTCCTTGATGACCCTGTGTCCTGACCGCGCATTGTCATACCGATGCACCAAAACAGCGCGCGCTTTTCTCCGGCAGATGCTGCATGACGGTGCGCGAAATACCGGCAACCCTCGCGCCGCCGGTATGATAGACGCCTTACAGCACGTTTCTTACGCCTATGAACACGCCGTCCGCAAGCTCGCCTCGTCCCCCGCTACGCGAACTCACACCGCTGGAAGCCCGCGTGCTCGGCGTCCTCGTCGAGAAACAGCATACCGTGCCGGACACGTATCCTCTTTCGCTGAATTCCCTTACTTCGGGCTGCAATCAGAAGACGGCGCGCTCGCCCGTGATGAGTGTCAGCGAGGACGAAGTGCTGACGACCATCGATGGCCTGAAGCGCCTGAGCCTGATCATCGAAGGAAGCAGCAGCCGCGTGCCGCGCTTCGAGCATAACGTGAATCGCGTGCTCGGCGTGCCGAGCCAGTCGGTTGCATTGCTCGCGACGCTGTTTCTGCGCGGTCCGCAGACGGCGGCGGAATTGCGCGCGAACAGCGCGAGGCTGCATTCGTTCGCGGACATATCGTCGGTCGAAAGCTTTCTCGACGAACTCGCCGACAACGATCCGCCGCGCGTCGTGAAACTGTCGCGCACACCCGGCGAGCGTGAAAGCCGCTGGGCCCATCTGCTTTGCGGAGAAGTGAGCGTAAGCGATCTCCCGCTTCGCGAGACACAAGGCGGCGAATCCTTTTCGCTTTCCGAATTCGAAGCATTGAAATCCGAGCAGAAGCGTCTCGCCCACGAAGTCACGCAATTGCGCGCGATGGTTCGGCGCATGGCGAGCGAACTGGGCATGACGCTCGATGAATCGTCGTCCGATGCCTGAATCATGGATGAGCCGCTCATCTCGGCACCGCTCGTGTTTCGCGATGATGGAACGCCGTACTCGCCGCGACACGACGATATCTATCACAGCGCGGCGGGCGCGCTGGCTCAGGCGCGGCACGTCTTTCTGAACGGCAACGGCCTGCCCGAGCGCTGGCGCTCACGCCCGCGCTTCACCGTGCTCGAAACCGGCTTCGGCATGGGCGTCAATTTCCTTGCGACATGGGCGGCGTGGCGAGACGACGCGCATCGCGCGCAGACACTCGAATTCGTGTCGATAGAAAAGCATCCGTTCAGCGCGCACGATTTGCGCGCAGCGCATGCAGCGATCCTCGACGACGACGCTATCGCACCGCTCGCCGATGCGCTCGCGTCAGCATGGCCACCGCTCGAGCCGGGCTCGCACAGGCTCGCATTCGATGCCGGCGCGCTCACACTGACGCTCGTTCTCGGTGATGCGACAGACCGCCTGTCTCACCTCGCCGATGAAGGCATCGCAGCGGACGCGATCTATCTCGATGGCTTCGCGCCAGCCCGGAACCCGGACATGTGGACGCCGGGCATCTTCGCGTCGCTCGCACGCATCGCCAGAGACGATGCGACGTTCGCCACTTATACCAGCGCGGGCAATGTCAAACGCGCGCTCAGGGAAAGCGGATTCGAATACCGCAAGGTCCGGGGATTCGGCGGCAAACGCGCCATGCTCATCGGCAAACGTCATGACTGCAAGCGATAACACTCCGGCTTCGCCTTCCATCGCGGATACCGTGTTTGCAGAAGGCAAGCTATCCATCGGCATCACACTGCCGATTACTGGCGACAACCAGAGCGTCGTCGATTTCAACGAGCAGATCGCCATTGCGCGACTCGCCGATCGACTCGGTTTTCGCGCGCTCTGGGTCCGTGATGTGCCGCTCAACAGCATCGACTATCCCGATCCGGTCGGGCATCTCGATCCCTGGGTGCTGCTCGGCGCGCTTGCATCGAATACGGAGCGCAGCGCGCTCATCAGCGGCGCGATCGTGTCGACGCTCAGACATCCGCTTCATGTCGCGAAGGGCGCGATCTCCGTCGCTACGCTGTCTCAGGGACGCTTCATTCTCGGTCTCGGTTCAGGCGACCGCCCGCCTGAATATGCCGCGTTCGGGCGCGATCCCGATGCGCGGCGAGATATCTATCGTGAGCACTGGGACACGCTCGCGGCGGCCGTTACATTGCCCTCGCGCGTGATTCCCGATAGCGCACCTGAAGGCGCGCCAGCGTTCTATATGTTGCCGCGCCAGCATGCATCCATTCCCATGCTCGCCGTGGGTTCGGGCGGCCAGAGCGTCGACTGGATCGCACGACATTCGCTCGGCTGGATGACTTACCATCGCGAGCCGCAGGCGCAACGCGGCCGCTACAGCATGTGGCGCGCGGCGGTCGAACGCGCTGCATCCGGCGCGTTTCGCGCCTTCGGCGTCGCCATGCGGCTCGATCTCAGCAAGGATGCCGACGAACCTGCAACCGATATCGCGCTTGGTTATCGCACCGGGCGTCATGCGCTCATCGCGGTTCTGCGTGATATGCGCGAAAGCGGCACGCATCATGTCACGCTCAACATCACGTCGGAACGACGGCCTGCGCGCGATATCATCGAAGAAGTCGCCGCACATGTGCTTCCCGAGTTTCATCGCTGAATCTGTTCGTTCATTCACGAGACCATGACCGCCTCCTCGCCCAGCAACGATATCGTTTCACTCGACGCCGTCGCGCTTTCGCGCGCCATTCACGCGCGCGATGTATCGTGCGTCGAAGTGATGAACGCTTATCTCGCGCACATCGATGCCATCAATCCGGCGGTCAATGCGATCGTCGCGATGCAGAACCGTGATGCACTGCTTTCTCTCGCCGCTGAACGCGATGCACAGTTATCCGGCGGTGAAAGCCTCGGCCCCTTGCACGGCTTTCCGCAAGCGCCCAAGGATATCCTGCCCGTCGCCGGCATGGTCACGACGAAAGGCTCGCCCATCTATGCGGGCGAAGTCACTCAGGTCGATGCAATCGTCTTCGAACGCATGCGCCGTGCGGGCGCGATATTCATCGGCCGCACCAATTCGCCCGAGTTCGGTCTGGGCGGGCACACGTATAACCCGGTCTATGGCACCACGCGCAATGCGTTCGATCAGTCGCGCTCGGCAGGCGGCAGCAGCGGCGGCGCGGCGGTGTCGGTCGCGCTGCGCATGCTGCCATGCGCGGATGGCTCGGACATGATGGGTTCGTTGCGCACGCCCGCTGCATTCAACAATGTCTTCGGTTTTCGCACCACGCCGGGCTGCGTGCCCTATGCGCCCAGCGACGACGTGTTCTTTCAGCAGTTCAGCGTAGCCGGTCCGATCGCGCGAAACATTCCTGATCTCGGCTTGCTATTGTCCGTGCAGGCGGGCTTCGATGCGCGCGCGCCGCTATCGCGCAGAAGCGATAACCGCGCCGATTTCGCCAGCGCGCTCGAGTGCGATCTGCGCGGCACGCGTATCGGCTGGCTCGGCGATCTGAATGGACGCCTGCCGACCGAAGCGGGGTTGATGGACACATATGCCTCGGCGCTGCGCCACTTCGAAACAGCGGGCTGCACGGTCGAGCCGGCCGAAGTGGACTTCGACCTCGAACGCCTGTGGGATGCGTGGATCGATTTGCGCAGCCTCACGTTCTCCGGCACCAATGCGCCGCTCTATCGCGATGCTGCCAGACGCAAGCTGCTCAAGCCCGAAGCGATATGGGAAATAGAACGAGGATTGAAGTTATCGGGCGAAGATGTCTCGCGTGCGGTTCGCGATCGCGCGGCATGGTATCAGGCGATCAATGCGTTATTCGAGCGCTTCGACTATCTGGTCATGCCTTCGGCTCAGGTCTTTCCATTCGATGCGGAACTCGACTGGCCTCATGCAATCGCCGGGCGTGCGATGGATACCTATCACCGCTGGATGGAAACAGTCGTTCCCGCGACGATGGCCTCGCTGCCCGCATTGAGCGCCCCGGCTGGCTTTGGCGCGAATGGTTTGCCGGCGGGACTGCAGATCATCGGCCCGACGCAGGGCGATCTGGGCGTGCTGCAGATTGGCCTCGCTTATGATCGCGTAAGCGGTTTCTCACGCGTGCGCAGTCCGTTGCTCGGCTGAAGGCCAAGGCACAAAGGGTTCAGGCCGCCACGCTCTGCGCGCTTTTACGGGCTGGCCTCTTTGTCGCCGTCAGGCCAGTCTCACTCGCGATCCCGTTCGCCCTCTTCCCGCCCGCAGCGCGCGACGCCGACGCTACACGTCCCCTCCGAGGACCTTCCTTTATTTCGATCTGACTCGCCGCGCCATCGATCAGATACACGCTTCGATCAGGCGCGCTCTTGATCCATGCCGGCGGACGCGCATGGCCGCTCCACGTGGCGCCCGATACCGGGTCACGATATTTCGGCGGTAGCCTGGACTTGATTGCCCCTTTCTTCGAGCCCGACCCATTCTTCGATCCGGCCGGACGGCCGCGTTTCTTCCCCGCTCCTATTCCGGCTTTTGCGAGATCGGCTATGGTCAGGCCGAATTCCTCCATCATTGCCCGTATCCTGGCAATCACCTCTGCCGACTTTCTCTCCCGCAATTCGTCCGCGCGGCGCTGCAATTTCTGAATCTGGCTTTCCAGCTGCGCCAATGTGGCCATTCGTCCTCCCATATCATTCTGCAGAAATCCGCATGGCGCAAAGCACCCGGCATGCGGGCCGCGAAAGCGTTTGTCTAATGAGTCAGCATCCGCGCCAGGTTCGCGCCACACGCAGATCTTATATGGATAATGTCAATGCTAAGTACTCTTGTTAAAAAGAATGAGTCCTGCAGCTTTGATTTTGTTGACAGCGCATACCATAAGTTTGTTAATAGCGCGTTATTCCAGGACATCATGTCTGCCATCTGATCTATTGCCCGCTCATCAGACGATTCGCGCTACCGCGCAGGGTGACCTTTTCAGCGGGCGAGCAAACGCTTCGACGCGTGCATTGCGCACGCGTCATGTAAGTCCACGATCGATCGGTCGGAAACGAGATCCGGTTAATCTTCGGAAGGCGTCAGTGCCAGCGCTAGAATCATCGCCCCGCTATTGAGCGGCACCGAACTGCCGACACGTCGCGGCCGATACACCGGCTGTCCGCGTCGGATCGCCTGCCCGCTCAACGCGCATGTTCCACGCTTGCGCGCCGTGCAAAGCGCCCAGACCTGCTCCGAATAGTTGAATGACGTCGGGTCGTGCCACGATAGCGCGAGCGTCGAGTCGCTGAGCCGCTCCAGTACGCGGATATTGACGCAATGCCCATCGGTCGGTCCGACGCAGGCGCTCTTGCCTTGTACGTTGCGCACGAGCGAGCGGGTCATCAGCGCAAGTCCGTCGTTCGCTTCCGACGACGGGCGGCCCGAACGGCTATCGAGCATTGCCAGGGTACGGCTCCAGGGATCCATCAACGATGGATGCTTCATGTTCCGCTCCTGCGGGCGGCAACGCACGCCGCAACAGAAGCCGGGTGGGCGTTGCCGGTGGAGTTCCGGGGAATGCGCTGCATGACCCGATTCCTGACCGGTCTGCCGCGCCGCTTCGGATGATCGTTCCTAGAGTAGTACACCTGAGCATGCTTTTCTTTTGATTTTTCTTGGACAAGCTTTGACAGGCGCGCCCACTCGGGCGGTTGGCAGGGGTGCAACCGTTCCAGATTCGAAAGTTTGGGATTGAAGTAGTCAGCGATCGTTTAACGCCGGACCACAATGAACGAACGTTCGATTTAAAGATATGACACCTCGCGCGACGGGTGCAACCGCCCGGCTTTGGCCGTTTGCGCACGTTTCGCGCTCATTCGAAGATGCGCGAACTCGCCAATTTCTGACACAATAAAACCAGCGAACTGTATTTCTTCTGTCGAATCATGACAAGCAAGCTCTCGATCCACGCCACCATCTCCGCGGACCGCGCCTCCGTCAGCTTCGTCGCTTTCTCTCGCGAGCAGGCGATTCAATGCAATATCACCCGCAAGGCGCTGGAGCAATGCTTCTGGGCGCCGTCAGGCGCGAGCGATGAACGCCTGCTCAAAGCCTTGAGCGACGGCTATGAACGCATCAGCGCGCGGGTGCATCGAAAGTTTCTTGCGCATCCATCCAGCTCGATTCATCTGGATGTCATCGATTTCGCTTCCTGAGTGTTGTCGTTCAGCGTGCCGCCTGCGTTGCCTTGCGCATCTTCGAAACGTCCTCCACCTGCACAGCCGGCGTGTTGTTGTTCCACGCGCCACGAACGAACGTCAGCACGTCGGCGATCTGCTGATCGTTAAGCACCGGTGCATAACGCGGCATCGGATAAGGCGCGGGCACGCCATGCAGCACGAGATCTTCGGTGCCGTTCAGCGTGACGTTGATCAGCGACGACGCATCTTTTTCCAGCACGTTCGGATTGCCCGCGAGCGGCGCGAGCATCGGCGCGAAGCCGCGGCCGTCCACGCCGTGGCAGTGCATGCAGTACGCCGTGTAGACGCGCGCGCCCGAGTCGGTTGCGGCCGGGCGTGTCAGTGACACCTTGGTCGCCTTCGGATCGTAGGAATACGGCGCGCCGCCGTGTCCGCCCGCTGCGGCGAGTGATTTGAGGTAACGCGCCATCGCCGCGATATCGGCGTCCGTCAGTTCCTGCGTGCTGTTGTTGATGACGCTCGTCATCGAGCCGAATGCCGACGCATGCGTATTCGCGCCCGTCTTGAGAAAGGTCGCGACGTCCTGTTCGGACCAACGCCCGAGCCCGGTATTGTGTTCGCCCGTCAGATTCGATGCGAACCAGTTGTCGAGCAGGCCGCCCGTCAGAAACGCGCTGCTGCTTTCGTCCAGTCCTTTTTCCTGAAACGCGATGCCACGCGGCGTGTGGCACGAGCCGCAATGACCGAGCCCCTGAATCAGATAAGCGCCGCGATTCCAGGCGACATCTTTTCCAGTCTTGTTCTGATACACGCCCTTGTCGAGAAAGACCACGTTCCAGAGCTTCAGCGGCCAGCGCATATTGAGCGGCCATTTGATATCAGGTTCGCGATTGGCCTGCTTGACCGGCGTCACGCCTTGCATGAAATACGCGTAGAGCGCATGCATGTCTTCGTCGTTGACCTTGGCATACGACGGATAAGGCATGGCCGGATAGAGATTGTGACCGTCTTTCGCCACGCCTTCACGCAATGCGCGCGCAAATTCTTCTTCCGTATAGCGGCCGATGCCGGTATCGGGGTCCGGCGTGATATTGGTCGTATAGATCGCGCCCAACGGCGTCATCATCGGCAAACCGCCCGCGAGCGGTTTGCCGCGTGGCGCCGAATGACATGCGATGCAATCGCCGGCTTTGGCGAGATA
Organism: Caballeronia sp. NK8; assembly: GCF_018408855.1. GTDB lineage: Bacteria > Pseudomonadota > Gammaproteobacteria > Burkholderiales > Burkholderiaceae > Caballeronia. The sequence continues at coordinate 1,092,828 of NZ_AP024325.1, forward strand.
CGCGCCGCGCGCGACGAGCGCATCGTCGGCTGCCTGTGCCGACGACATGAAAGCGAACAGCGCCGCAAGGAGAGGCTTGAATGCATTTTTCATGACGGCCTCCTCAAGCGCTACGCAATTGATCGCCGACGGGTAACTGCCTGATTCGCTTGCCCGTCGCGGCAAAGATCGCATTGGTGATGGCCGGCGCAAGCGCCGCCGTGCCCGGTTCGCCGATCCCGCCGGGCGCCTCGGTGCTCTTGACGATATGCACTTCCACCGGCGGCGTTTCGTGAATGCGCAGCATTCGATAGTCGGTGAAATTGCTTTGCTCGACGCGTCCGTCCTTGATGGTGATTTCGCTATAGAGCGCGGCCGTGATGCCGAAGATGATGCCACCCTGCACTTGCGCTTCGACCGTGTTGGGATTCACGACCATGCCGCAATCCACGGCGCATACGATGCGGTTCACCTTGACCGCGCCATCCTTGTCGACGGCGACATCCGCGACGATCGAAAAGAAGCTGCCGAATGCGTGCATCACCGACACGCCGCGTCCCTGTCCTTGCGGCACGGTTTGCTGTCCCCAGCTCGCCGCCTGTGTGGCGACGTCGAGCACATTGCGTGCGCGCGGGGACTTGCCGAGCAGATCGCGTCTGTATTTGACGGGATCGGCTTTCGCCTGCGCCGCCAGTTCGTCGATAAAGCTTTCCACGACGAAGGTCCCGCGCGTCGGCCCCACGCCGCGCCAGAACGCGGTCGGCACGTCATGCGGCTCAAGACGCACGTAATCGACGAGCTGATTGGGCAGATCGTAGGGAAGATCGGAGGCCACTTCCACCGCGTCGGGATCGACGCCATCCTTGACGGCAGGCGGCGCAAAGCGCGCAAGCACCGACGATCCGACGATGCGATGCGTCCATGCAACCGGCTTGCCGTTCGCATCGAGCCCCGCGGATAGCTTGTCGTAATAGCATGGGCGATACATGTCGTGCTGGATATCTTCTTCGCGCGACCATGTCACCTTGACCGGCACGCCGAGCGCCTTGCCGATCTTCAGCGCTTGCGTGGCCATGTCGAATTCGAGCCGCCTGCCGAAGCCGCCGCCGAGCAGATGGTTATGCACGACGATCTTTTCCGCGGGCAAGCCGGTCGCCTTCATGCCTGCATCGCGGATACGCGTGGGCACTTGCGTGCCGAGCCAGATATCGCAGCCGTCGGAGCGCACGTGCACCGTGCAGTTGATCGGCTCCATCGTGGCGTGCGCGAGAAACGGCTGGATATACACGGCATCGACGCGCGTCTTCGCACCGGAGAACGCGTTGTTCACATCGCCTTCCTTGCGCGCGACCGCGCCCGTGCGTTGCGATGCGTTCGCCATGTCGGATACGATCTGCTTCGTCGATACGTTCGCGCTCGCGCCTTCGTTCCATTGAATCTTCAACGCGGCCGCGCCTCGTTTTGCGGCCCACGTATGATCGCCGATCACCGCGACGCCATTGTCGAATTTGACGACCTGACGCACACCGGGAATCTTTTTCGCATTGGTGTCGTCGACGGATGCGAGCGTGCCGCCGAATACCGGGCAATTCACGATCGCCGCGTACACCATGTCGGGCAAGCGCACGTCCAGGCCGAACATGGCGGTGCCATCGATCTTTTCCGGCGAATCGAGACGCTTCACCGGCGTGCCGACGATCCTGAAGTTCTTCGCGTCCTTGAGCTTGATATCCTGCGGCACGGGCAATTTCGCGGCTGCTTCGGCGAGATCGCCATAGCTCGCGCTGCGATTATCCGATGCATGCATCACCTTGCCGCCTTGCGCCTGACACGACGAGGCATCGCATTGCCACTGTTGCGCAGCCGCCGCGACGAGCATCATGCGAGCGGCCGCGCCGGCCTTACGCATCGGTTCCCATGCATAGCGAATGGAAGTCGAGCCGCCCGTCAACTGACCGCCCAATAGCGGGTCCGTAAAGAGCTTTTCGTCGGGCGGCGCATGATCGATCGTGACGCTTTCGAGCGGCACGTCGAGTTCTTCCGCGATCAGCATCGGCAACGCCGTATAGACGCCCTGCCCCATTTCGACCTTCGGCATGATGAGCACGATCTTGCCGCTCTTGTCGATCTGCACGAAGGCATTCGGCGCGAACACGCCGTCCTGCGGCGTCTCCACCCCATCGCCGCCGATCACGGACTTGCCTTTGCCTTGATCCTGGCTCGCGGCGGGCAAGCTGAAGCCGATGAGCAGTCCACCGCTCGCGGCGACGCCCGCGGTCACGCCGAACTTCAAAAACGCGCGACGCGAAAATCCGGCGCGAGCCGCATGACGTCCCGCTTCGATCAGTCCCTGGGACATGTCACGCCTCCTTCGCGGCCTGCTTGATGGCGGCGCGAATGCGGTGATAGGTACCGCAGCGGCAGATGTTGCCCGCCATCGCGGCATCGATATCGGAATCGTTGGGATCGGGGACGGTCGAGAGCAGGGCCGCTGCCGACATGACCTGTCCGGACTGACAGTAACCGCACTGCACGACATCGAGTTGACGCCATGCTGCCTGCACTTTCTTGCCGGCAGGCGTCTCGCCGATGCCTTCGATCGTCGTCACCTTGCGATCGCCGACGGCTGCAATCGGCAAGACGCATGAACGAACGGCAGCGCCATCGAGATGAACGGTGCATGCGCCGCATTGCGCGATACCGCAACCGAACTTCGTGCCGGTCAGTCCTACCATGTCGCGCAACACCCAAAGCAATGGCATATCGGGCGGCGCATCGATCGTGTGGTTCTGGCCGTTGATGGAAAGCGTGGTCATGAGCGGCTCCGGCTTATATGTGATTTCGCGGATATCGCAAGTTGCGACTGTGTGGGGAACAGTCAGCCTTGAGGCATCGGGATTGTAGCGCCGCTCAAAAAATCGAGCTTGGATGACGGCGTGATTATCGAAAGTCTTGCTTATGCTTCACGTTGGTGCAATCCGATGGCGCGCGCGGGGAGGACAGTTAGTTGCATCGAAAATCAATCGTGTTCTTCGCCTAGCGCTGCCATGGTTTCATCCAGCAAGGCGCGCAAGCGCGCGACACGCTTGAGATCACGGTGATAGCCCAGCCATACATCGCGCCCGGGCGGTGCTTCGCCGAGATTGAAGCGCATGAGGCGCGCATCGGCATCGCCCAGGGGGCATGGCAGAACTGCGAAGCCGGCGCCGTGAGCGCACATCTGCGCCTGCGCGTCGCGATTGTTGCTGCCGAAAATAATTTTTGCCGCGGGCAGCATACGTTTGACCCAGAGCACATCCGGCAAGTGATCGAATGCGCTATCCATGCTGATGAGCGTCAGCCCTTCGCCTTTGCCTGCTGCAGGCCGCGCACAATCGACGCGTCCATAAAGCGCGTAATCGATATGCATGAGCTTGCGCTGCACGACATCCGGTTCGTCGAACGGCGTGATGCGAAACACGAGATCGGCTTCGCGACGCGCAAGGTTATAACGGCGCGCATCGGTGACGAGCTCGATCGATACTTCCGAATGTTTCGCCAGAAAGCGCGCGAATACCGGCGTGAGCACATGCACGCCGAACCAGTCGGAGGATGACACGCGCAGCAGACCGGTCAGTTTCGCATCCTGACCCGCCAGCGCACGCGTGAAGCCAAGCGCCTCTTCCTCCATGCGTTCGGCATACGAGAGAACTGCCGTGCCCTCGTCGGTCAGGACGAAACCGTCGCTCGTGCGCTGAAAAAGCACATGACCGAGTGCTTCTTCGAGCGCGCGCAGACGTCGGCCCATCGTCGGCTGGGTCTGTCCGATCATTCTCGCGGCCGCGCCCAGCGTGCCGCTTCGCGCGATCGCGAGAAACACGCGCACGTCGCTCCATTCGAGATCCGGTCCAGTCATTTTCGTTTGGCCGCCGTGCGGTTATGTCGATTTACATGCTTGCGCGCATGGCGGAGTATGAGCGCATCGCAAACAACCTTCAATCTTTCCGGGAGCTGTCGATGTCCACCATGCAAGCACTCGTTCTCGATCGTCATAACGGTCCGCTCGAACTCGTCGAGATCGAACGTCCCGAAGCGGGGCCGGGCGAAGTCCTCGTGCGTATCGCGGCAAGCGGGCTCAATCCGCTCGACACGAAGATTCGCGCGGGTGCGGCGGCGCATGCGAAGCATCCGCTGCCGCTCGTGCTCGGCATCGACATGGCCGGCGTCGTCGAAGCAGTCGGCGCGGGCGTGGACGGATTCAGTCCAGGCGATGAGGTCTATGGCATGACGGGCGGAGTCGGCGGCATTCAGGGCTCGCTCGCGCAATACGCGGCGGTCGATGGCGCGCTTCTCGCGCATAAGCCCGCAAATCTTTCGATGCGCAGCGCCGCCGCGTTGCCGCTCGGGTTCATCACGTCTTATGCGGGCATCGTCGATCGCGCACGTTTGCAAGCGGGACAAACCGTGCTCGTGCAAGGCGGCGCGGGCGGTGTCGGTCATCTGTCGGTGCAACTCGCGCGCGCACTTGGCGCACAGGTATTCGCCACCGCAAGCGTGCGCGATCACGAATACATTCAGAGCCTCGGCGCGACACCGATCGACTATCGCGCGATGAGCGTCGAGCAATATGTCGCCGCTCATACCAGCGGCGCGGGCTTCGATCTCGTTGTCGATACTGTCGGCGGCGCTTCACTCGATGCGTCGTTTGCAGCGGTAAAGCACTTCGGCCACGTGGTCAGCGCGTTGGGATGGGGCACGCACGCCCTCGCGCCGCTGTCGTTTCGCGAGGCGAGCTATTCCGGCGTGTTCACGTTGCATCCGCTGTTGACGGGACAACATCGCGCGCATCACGGCGACATGCTGCGCGAAGCGGCGCGCCTCGCAGAAGCGGGCAAGTTTGCGCCACGCATCGACGCAAGACGCTTCGCACTGCACGATGCCGAGCGCGCTTATGAAGCATTGCTGGATGGCACGGCGCGCGGCAAGATCATCGTCGATGTCGATGCGGCGCTGGCCGGCTAGTCGTTCACCCGAATACGCCCGCGAGCCCGAGCAAGGCGCTTGCCGCGACGAGATAGATCGGATTGAGCTTGCTGCGATAAGCGACCGCTGCGCACACCACCGTGCATAGCGTGCGCGACACGTTCACATCCGTTTCGCGCGCGAACACGTACGCAGCAGAAACGAGCAGGCCCACGGTCACGGGCGCGAGTCCCTTACGAATCGCAGTGACGATGCGTGAGTCCTGCCGCCGCTCGACCCACGCGCTCACGAAGTACGCCATCAGTGAAGAAGGCAGGATCTTGGCGATGGTCGATACCAGCGCGCCCGCGAGTCCCGCCGCCTGAAAGCCGATCAACGCGACAGCCATGCCGTTCGGGCCCGGCGCCGCCTGCGTGATCGAAAAGAACGTGACGAACTGCTCGCCCGTGAGCCAATGGCGCGTATCGACGGCATAGCGCTGGATATCGGCGAGTGTCGCGTTCATGCCGCCCACGGCGAGCAGCGACCAGATCGCGCCGTGCACGAAGAGATCGGCGAGTGTGCTCCACATCGCCTCACTCCTTGCGCGCGCGGCGCAACATCGCGATCGTGCCGAGCGGCCCGAGCACGGCAAGCACGATGAGAAGCGGCAACTTCATGATCGCGATGGCGATGAACGTGCCCGCCACGAGCACGATGCTCGCCGCACCGCGCGGCAGACTCGTCACGAGCTTCAGCACGGTCGCGATGACGAGTCCCGTCGCCGCGGGCATGAGCCCCGCGAAGAGATGCGCGGTGATCGTCGCATGTCCCCATCGCGCGTAAGCGTAGCCCACGCCGATCGTGATGATGGTCGGCGCGAGATACAAGCCGAACACCGCGATCGCCGCGCCCTTCGCGCCGCGATATTGCCGCCCGAGCACGGTCGCGATGTTCGCGACGTTCGGCCCCGGCAGCAATTGTGCGAGCGGCAACAGCTCCGCGAATTCGCGATTCGTGAGCCAGCCCAGACGCTCCACCAGCATGCGACGCGCCCATGGCAACACGCCGCCGAATCCCGTCAGACCGATAAGGAAGAACGCCTTGAATAGCGCGAACGAAGTGGGCACGGGCGGTGCAGCGAACGTGTCCAGTTCGCTCGCGACCGTGGCGGCGGGCGGGATCTCACTGATCGTATGGGCAGTCATGCGTGCCTAGATCCTGGCGGTTTCGAACGTGGCCGGATGAAAGACATCCTCGATACTCAGGCGGCGTTTCGATAGCCCTTGCGAATGATGATGGCGCAGGAAGGTTTCGAGCGTATCGCGATTCGCCTCGATGCCATAGGACCAGTGATCGTCGCCCATCAATTCGCGCGCGGCTTTCAACTGCTCTTCGACGAAAGGCAGCGTGACCTTCGTCGCCGATGTATCCGATAGCCGCGCGAGCGCCACGCGCTTCGCTTCGGTGAATGCCTTGAGCACGGCGGCCGGCAACCACGGATGCTGCTCGACCAGCGTCTTGCGTATGCCCACCACATGCATGATCGGGAACACGCGCGTGCGACGGTAATAGTCCTTCGCTGCCGCGGTCGGATCGCGAAACAGCCAGCCGACGTTCGGGTTCGTCGCCGCGCAACCGGGCGGACGCGGCGCCATGAAGCCATCGATATCGCCGCGATCGAGCATCGCCGAAATCGTGTCGCTTTCGGACGCGGCTTCGAGACGGATATCGGACGGCAGATCGAGCTTGATCTTCTCGGGGCGCCCCGGCTCGTCGATGCCGCCGCGCACCCACTTCACATCGCTCGGCTTCACGCCGAAGTCATCTTCCAGCACCGCGCGCGCCCACACGTTCGCGGTCAGTTGATATTCAGGCAGGCCGATGCGCTTGCCCTTCAGATCCTCGGGCCGCTGGATGCGATCGGTACGCACATAGATGGACGTGTGGCGAAAGGCCCGCGAAAGAAACACGGGAATGGCGACGTAAGGACACGAACCATCCGCGGTCTTCACTGCGTAACTGGAGAATGACAGTTCGCTGATATCGAACTCTTCATGGCGGAACGCGCGAAAGAACATCTCTTCGGGCGAGAGCGTCATGAATGCGGGTTCAGCGCCGTCGATCTGCACCTGACCGTCGAGCAACGGGCGCGTTCTGTCGTAGTCGCCCATCGCGACGGAGAGTCTGAGTTTTCCGATCATCGTGTGATTCTCCTGCGTTTTGTATTCATAAGGCCGGTTTGTCGATTGCATTCAAAGTGCGTTAAACCAGCGAGTGCACCAGGTTGCGATTGACCTTGCGGCGCAGGAACTCGAAGTTGACGGCGAACTGCTCGGCGCGCGTCACGGCGTCGTGCAGGCGTTCCACGTCTTCCGGCGAGAAGGTTTCGGCGACGCCGCCTGCCGCTTTGGTCAGCAATTGAATACGGCATGCGTTGTCCAGAAGCAGCGACAGCACCACCGATTCCTCGATCGAGCGCCCCACCACCGCGACGCCGTGATTGCGCATCAGCACGGCCTTGTTCGGCCCGAGCGCGCGCGCGACGCCCGCGCCCATGTCCTGGGTGCGGATGAGATTCATCGTGTCGGTGTAGTACGGCAGGCCGTCCGCGAAATGCACGCTCGGCTGGCTGATCATTTCGAGTGGCTGGCCCGTGGCCGAGAGCGCGACCGCATGAGTCGGGTGCGCGTGAATCACGCTCGTCACATCGGGGCGCAACCTGAAGATTTCCGAGTGGATGAAGACCTCGCTATGACGACGCCCGCCGCCGCTCACCTTCTCGCCTTCGAGATTGCAGACGACGATGTTGTCCTCGGTGATCTCGTCGAAGCCGTGGCTATGCGGCTTCATCAGGAAATGGGTGGGGTCGCCCGGCACGCGCACCGAAATATGCCCGCGCGTGAGATCGCCCTGTCCTTCCGCTTCGAGAATGCGCCCTGCGTCGATCAGTTTTTGCTTCGCTTCGTCCAGAGTCATGGTGTCGTCCTGCGTTCGTGATGATGGTTATGATTCCGCTATGGCTAGTAGCGCCCGCCCACCGCGGCTTTCGCTTTGGAAAGCACATCGGGCGGGGTCTTGTAAAGCTCGTCGAGCAACTGGTCCATGCGCTGCCACGATACGGGCCGCACTTCGAGGCCCATGCGCTTGGCTTCGGCGAGAAACTGCGGGTCTTTCAGCGTCTGCTCGAACGCCTGACGCAATGCGGCCGTGCGCTCCGGCGGAATGCCCGGCGGCGCCGCGAACGGACGCGCGAACACCTGGCTCGCGACAATCACCTTCAAGACCTGACGCGTCTGATCGTTCGGCGCGAGGTCGAGCAAAAGCGGCACGTCGGGCAACTCGGGATGCTTCTCCAGCGCGACCTGTACGAGAATGTTGATCTTCTTGCCCGAGATCCAGTCGGGATGGCGCGTCTGAATCGTGCTCCACGACACGCCGCATTCGCCGTCGATCTCGCCACGCTCCATCGCGAGCGCGGTTTCGTTGCTGCCCGGATAACCGGTGACGAGCTTCAGTTTCGAATTGAAGAGATTCTTGATCGTCGATGCGATCACGTCGGGGTCCGAGCCCGCGCCCTGCCCGCCCATGCGCGCTTCCTTGTCGACGAGATCCTTGAAGGTCTTCACCGGCGAGGTATTCCACGTCACGCACAAGCTGACATCGCTCGTGATGCTGCCAAGCCAGGTGAGCTTGCGCGCATCGAACTTCGCTTCGCCCAGAAGCGGCTCTTCGGGCATCGTGCGGCCGAAGGTGCCGAAGGTCGCGCCGTCCTTCGGCGCGATGCCATAGAGATAATTCACCGCTTTCAGGCTGCCCGCGCCGGGCATACTTTGCGGCGTGATCGTCGGCTTGCCCGGCAGGAAATTGCCGATGTATTTGCCGAGCAGGCGCGCATAGGTATCGTAGCCGCCGCCGACGGAATAGCCGATCGTCATCGTGACATTGCGGCCGTTGTAGAAGTCCGCCACGGGTTCGGCCGCCGCGCGGGTCGCAAGCGGCGCGCAGAGGAGCGTTGCCGCGAGCACTGAGGTAGTTGCGCGCGCAATCATCTGCCGAGCCTTTGACTGCGAGAGTCGATCGTTCATGATTCTGTCTCCACCAGTGATGACCGGCTGGCCTCGCCGCCGATGTCTTTTGCTTGTTCGTGCTGCGCGCTCAGACGAGACCGCCGAGCTGACGCAGCGCCGGAAGCCAGTCGCCGATGAGCGATTGCGGCCACGGCGTCGAGAAAATGCGGCCGAATACGAGCCATAACGCGACTGTCATCGCAACGGAAAGCACGACCGACGTGCGCCAGCGTTCGCCGAACTCGAACCGCGCGACGAGCAGCATGAAGATCAGCAATGCGGGCAGCAAGCCTATGACCGCCGCCGCCGCGAGCGCACCCGCGATCGATGCGAAGAAGCGCACGCCGCGTGTGTAGAGCGTCCGTGTATCGAGCGCCGATGCGAGGCCATCGTGCAACGATGGATCGCCGTGTGTTCCGATGCTCACGCTCGCGGCCGCGTTCGCATTGGCCTTGGCAAGGTTGTTGGTTTGCGCGTCCACGCTTGCGCGCGGTTCGCTGAAATGCGCTCCTGCGCCGGCCAGCGCGAGTTCGCCCATCGGCGCGGACGTATCGAACGATGAAGATGCTTTCACTTCGGCCGTGCTCGTTTCGCGTGTGAACAGCTGCTCGATCAGCACGATGCCGCAGAACACGAGCGCGGCGCATGCGCTGGTCATCGGCATCAGGCGCGCGGCGAAGGCCCAGTCGCTGGCGAACGTCATCGCGACGATCACGAGCGCCGTCAGCGCGAGCGTGAAGACGATCTGCCAGTCGAAGCCGCGCAGACGCAGCCTGAACGAAGGCGCTGCGACGCGCGAAGATGATTGCGAGCGCGCACGCAAGGTCTTGCGCAGGCCCTTGATCGTCGGGCCGAGCACGACCCACAACGCGGCGAGCAGGATCGAGATGACAACCGGCCGCGCGAACAGCCCCATGCCGTAGATCTCGTGCGAGATGAAGTAATAACGCTCGAAGATGCTGCCGAGCACGAGCCCGAGAATCAGCGGCGGACGCGGCCAGTTCAGCCGCTTCATGATCCAGCCGATCGCGCCGAACAGCACGAGCGCGCACAGGTCGCCCCAACTCTGGCTCGCATTGAACGCACCGAGATAGACGATCGCGACAACGAGTGGAATCAGGATGCCGACGCGCACCGTCGCAAGACGCGAGAACACGCTGCTGCTCGAAAGACAGATCACCGCGCCCATGATGTGCGAGATCGTCAGCGTCCAGATGATCGTGTACGTCACGTCGAGATGCTTGGTCAGCATCTCCGGGCCGGGCGTGAAGCCGTGCATGATGAATGCACTCAGCAGCAGCGCCATCGATGCGCCCGCCGGCATGCCGAACGCGACGGTCGGAATCAGGTGGCCGCCCTCCTTCGCGTTGTTCGAGCTTTCCGATGCGATCACGCCGCGGATATCGCCCTTGCCGAAGTTCTCCGGGTTCTTCTCGGTGCGGATGGCGTGGCCGTACGCCATCCAGTCGATCACCGCCGAGCCGATGCCCGGCACCGCCCCAAGCAGCGCGCCGAGGCCGCTGCAGCGCAGGATGAGCCACCAGTGACGCGCGGCGTCCTTCACGCCGTCCCATTGCGTGCTCGCCCGCACGCCGGGTTGCGCACGCTCGCGCACGATGCCGGTGCGCTCGATCGCCATATCGGCGAGTTCGGGCAGCGCGAAGATGCCGAGCGTGACCGGCACGATCGGCAGATGGTCCCATAAATACAAAGTGCCAAACGTCCAGCGCAGCGTGCCCGTTTGCGGATCGGAGCCGATCAGCGAAAGCATCAGGCCGAACGAGGCCACGGCGAGACCTTTCATCGGCGCCTTGCCCGAGAGCGTCGCGACCATCGAAAGACCGAAGATGCACATCGCGAGCAATTCAGCCGAGCCGATATACAGCACGATCAGGCGCAATACCGGAATCGCGAGCGCGAGCAGCAGCGCGCCGAAGATGCCGCCCGCGAGCGAAGCCGCGTAACCCGCGCCGAACGCCCGCCGCGCGTGGCCCTGTTTCGCGAGCGGATGGCCGTCCAGGACCGTGGCCGCCGCGCCCACGGTGCCGGGCACGCCGAACAGCACGGCGGGGATGAAGTCGGACACCGTCGTCACCGCGGCCATGCCGAGCAGGAGCGCGAAGGCCGTGTAGCCGTCGAGGTGATAGGTGAACGGAATGAGCAGCGCAAGCCCGACGATGCCGCCCAGGCCCGGCACGACGCCGAGCGCGAGTCCGAGCAGCACGCCGCCCAGCATGATCCCGAGACGCAGCGGATCGAGGATCAGGGTCAGCGCATGGAGAGCGGCATCGAGCATCAGCGCGCCTCCCGGTGAGCTTGCCGCGCCACACGACAGAAGCCGTGACCACGCGATCGAGTGCTTGTGAGCCGCATCTCAAGTCTCCGGTAATCGCCCGGCTGCGTGGCCGGGCGTTTATAGTCGAACCGCCTGTTGCATTATGCGTTTTGCATTACGCATTCAGGATTGCGTTATGTCTTTTGAATGCGAGATGCAAGCTCCGACGCGTGCGCTGCGCCCCGCGCGTCTATTCGAAGATCCGCACCAGATCCTGTGCGATCGGTGAATACTTCGCATGCGTGCGCAGCATGAAGCTCGCGAAGCCGTCGCTGTTGTGGTGCTTTTTGCGCTCGTTGGGCAAGTCGATGCACTGATTGCGCACGGGATCGCGCACGATGCCCATCGGGTCTTCGCCCGCCTCGACCTTTTTCATCTCGCGTCGGAGCATGCGGCGGTAGATCGCGAGGCCCTGATCGGACGCGCCGAGGTTCTCGCGCGTGCGGTCCGCGATCGCGCCCTGCGTGATCCACGCCATCATGTCCTGACCATCGACGTTATCGACGATGAACTCGCCGTCTTCGTTCCTGAACGGCACGTCGTAGGTATGCAGACGCTCGGTGAGTCGCGCCGGCACGTCCATGCCCTGCGGCGGAATGTAGGCGTTGTACCAGAGGTGGAGCGTATGCTCGTCGTCGACCGGCACACGGATCTGGAACGAGTAGTAGCGCGAAGTCTCGTCGCCGTTGCCCACGGCCAGCATGTTCGGAAACACGATCGGATGGCCGATGCGCCAGTCGTCCGAGTCCTCCGAATGTCCCGCGAGCAGACGATGCTTGGTCACGCCGAACTCGAACTCGTTGAATGCGATCTTTTCGTGCTTCGCGCTGATCGCGACCTTGACGCCTTCCTGCTCCTTCTGAAACTCATAGTGATGGCCATGCAGCCACTCGGTATGAATCGGATCGACCGAGTTCTCCATGATCTGCAGCCAGTTCACCGGCAGCAGCGCGCGGCCCATCATGCGGATCGCGCCGGGCGCGACGAAGCCATCGAAGCGCGGCAGAAGCGGGCGCGGTTCCGGTCCCATGTACGCGAACAGCACGCCGCCGAGTTCCTCCACCGGATACGCATCCGTCGCGACCTTGTCGCGAAACGCGCAGTTGTCAGGCTCGTTGGGCTGATCGAGGCACTTACCCTCTGCGCTAAACTCCCAGCCGTGATAGGGACAACGGATGCCCTGTTCCGTCGGGATGCCATGCGCGAACGACGCGCGCCGGTGCGGACATTGCTCCGCGATCAGGCCGCGCCTTCCTTGCCGGTCCCGAAAGAGCACGAGATCCTCGCCGAGCAGACGCACACGCCGCGTCCACTTGTCGTCGAGTTCCGATGCCGCAGCGAAGGGCTGCCAATAGCGACGCAACAGCTTGCCCATCGGCGTGCCCGGCCCGATGCGCGTCATTGTTTCGTTTTGTTCTGCCGTAAGCATGAGTCGATTCCCGTATGTTTTGGAAAAAGCTTGCCGGAGACACCGTCCTGCCGCCGGCCTTGAAATCGATATTATGCTTAGGTACCTAACTTAAAAATAATGGAAAATACCGAGTCGGGACGCGCACGCTTCTGAAAGCCGTCTAGAACAAGCGGGCGCTATAAAGAGCCTACTTTCTGCAAGGAGGCCGTCCATCGATGAGATCGGGATTCACCCTAACGTCGGGATCGTTGACAAATTTAACTTAGTTATCTAAGTTTATGAAAAGCGGCATGTGAGCGTGCCGGAACACAGGTGAGAGGATGAACAAGAACGAGCAGAAGATTCCCCGCGACCCGCAGCCGGGCACGCTCAAGCATTGGCGCGAGGCGTTGCCGGAAGAGCGCATGGCGCATCTCGTGAAGGACGCGGCGCGTGGCTTTTCACGTTCCTTACAGGCTCGTCTCAAAGAGCATTCGGTGCTCTATGGTCACTGGACATTCCTGCGCATCCTCTGGCAAACGGACGGTCTCACGCAACGGCAGTTGAGCGAGCAGGCGGGCGTCGCGGAGCCGACCACGTTTTCCGCACTGAAGACGATGGAAACCCTCGGCTATCTCACGCGCCAGAAGCTGCCCGACAACCGCAAGCAGGTTCGTGTCTTTCTCACACCGAAGGGCGTCGCGCTGCGCAGCGTGCTCGTGCCCTACGCGATCGATGTGAACCGCATCGCACTCGCGGGCATCGCGCCGGAAGACATCGCTGCGACGCGGCGAACCCTGCTCGCGATGATCGAGAATCTGGCCGCCGACGAAGTCGCGGCTCCGAAGAACGGCCGCGATCCGGCCAACGGCGATTCGAGCGAGGACTCACTGTGACGAACACGAGCGACGCGGCGAAGCGGGTACGCATTGGCATCGTCGGCTTCGGCACGGCGGGACGCGCGTTCGTGCCCGCCATCGTCAAGCATGCGGGCTTCGTGTTCGCAGGCTTCGCCGATCCGTCGGAAGCGGTGCGCGAACGCGGCGCGCAGGAATTCGGCGTCGCCGCTTACGAAAGCATCGACGCGCTCATCGAACACGGCGCGCTCGATGCGGTTTATGTCGCATCGCCCACGACGCTGCATCGCGCGCATGTCGAGCGTGCGGCGCGCGCGGGCAAGCATGTGCTCGTCGAAAAGCCGATGGCCGCGAATCTCGACGACGCACGCGCAATGGTCGCCGCCGCCGATACGGCCGGCATCGTGCTGCTCGCCGGGCACTCGCACAGCTACGATCAGCCGATTCACGCGATGCGCGAGCTCATCGCGTCGGGCGAGCTTGGCCGCGTGTGCATGGTGCATACGTGGTGCTTCACGGACTGGATCTATCGTCCGCGCCGCCCCGATGAGCTCGATGTGTCGCAAGGTGGCGGCGTGACCTTGCGCCAGGGCTCGCATCAGTTCGACATCATCCGTCTGCTCGCCGGCGGCGCCGCGCGCAGCGTGCGTGCGAAGACTTTCGACTGGGACCCGGAGCGTCGCGCGACCGGCGCGCACACGGTGTTCATCGAATTCGCCGACGGCGCCGCCGCCACCGCGGTCTACAACGGCTATGGACGTTTCGCGAGCGCGGAGTTGTGCTTCGACATCGGCGAATGGGGTTTTCCGGCGCAATCGCGCGCGATCGCCAGACCCGCGAATATCGAAGACGAATTGCGCGCCAAGGCCGAACGCGCACGCAACGCGATTCCCGCGAGTGCGCCGAATCAACCGTTCTTCGGACTCACGCTTGTCAGTTGTGAACGCGGCGAGATGCGCCAGTCGGCCAAGGGCTTGTTCGTTTATACGAGCGACGGAAAACGCGAAATCGATTTGCCCACCGATGTCTCACCGCGCGAACTCGTCATGCGCGAGTTCCACGATGCGATCAGCGGACGCAAGCGCGCCATCCACGATGGTCGCTGGGGGCTCGCGAATCTCGAAGTCTGCGCGGCGGCGATTGCATCGTCGGAGCGTGGCGAGGAAGTATTTCTGGAGCATCAGGTCGCGCTCGCCTGATCGCGTGATCGCGTGATGACCTGATCCAACTGTGAGGCGGCAAACGAGGCCGCGCGAGAATCATGAATACGATTAGCATGCCTGACCGAATCGAATCTATCGACGGAACGCTGTCGCTCACCGTCACGTGCAAGCGCGAAATCGCGGAGGATATATTTCTGTTCGAGTTGCGGCCCGAAGACGGCGGCACGCTGCCGCCCTTCACCGCTGGCGCGCACTTGCTGGTGCAGACCCCCGCAGGCATTGCGCGACGCTATTCGCTTTGCAACGATCCCGCCGAGCGCGATCGTTACGTGATCGCGGTGAAGCGCGATGCGGCGGGCGGCGGCGGCTCGCTGAGCATGGCGCGGGACGTGCACGCCGGCGCCGTGCTCGATGTGGCGTCGCCATTCAACTACTTTCCGCTATCGCGCGATGCGTCGCGCTATCTGCTGATCGCAGGCGGCATCGGCATCACGCCGATGCGCGCGATGATGGCCGAGCTATCGGCGCGCGGCGCGCATTTCGATGTGATCTATTGCACGCGCTCACCCGAATCGACCGCATTCCTCGACGAACTGCTGGCCGGAGAATTTGCTGCGCGTGTGCGCGTGCATCACGACTTCGGCGACCGCGCGCAGTCGCTGGCGATCGCGCCGCTCGTCGCCGAACGTCATGGCGACACGCAGATCTATTGCTGCGGCCCGCGTCCGCTCATGCAGGCGGTGCGCGACGCCGCTTCGCACTGGCCCTCTTCCGCCGTGCATTTCGAGGACTTCGGCACGAGCGCGCATGACAACGCCGCGGGAGAAAAGGCATTCACCGTGCGGCTCGCGCGCAGCGGCGGCTGCGTGAACGTCGCGCCGGGCGAAACGATCCTCGACGCGCTGCGCGCGAATGGCATCGATACACCGAGCTCATGCGAAGCTGGCACATGCGGCTCGTGCAGAACCCGTCTGTTGTCAGGCGAGGCCGATCATCGCGACTTCGTCCTCGATGATGACGAGCAGGCGTCGGATATCATGATCTGTGTTTCGCGTGCGTGTTCGGATGAACTGGTGCTCGACCTCTGATCGTTTCGTCGAAACGACCATGAGACGCGATTCCATTTTCACTCATCGCACGCTTTGGGGGTATTAGCGCCATGTCATGACTTTCGTCGTTACTCTTGACTCAATGAGACGAACGATAAAGGTGACGTCATGGCGTCCCAGACCGAACTCAAGCGCTTCACATCCAATCTCGCCGACGAACTCGACAGCGCAGCCCTCTACGACACCCTTGCGCACGCCGAAAAGCAGGACGACAAGCGGCGCGTCTATGCGGAACTGGCCGCGGCGGAACGCCGCCACGCCGATATCTGGGCCGCGAAACTAAGAGCGAACGGCGTAGCGGTGCGAACACATCGCGTCGGTGCGAAGACGCGGATCATGCGGGTGCTCGCGCGAGCGTTCGGCCGGGATTTCGTGCTGCGTTCCGTAGCCGCCAGCGAAATGGCCGATCGCGACAAATACGCGGAACAACCCGATGCGGCGCAAATGTCGGCCGAAGAGCGTCATCACGCGGACATCGTGCAGGATGTGGTGAATCGCAACAAAGGCCTGAGCAAAGGCGGTGCGATCGCGGCGGCCGAATCGTGGCATCGCGGCGTAGCGTCGGGCAACGATTTGCGCGCCGCCGTGCTCGGCGCGAACGATGGTCTCGTCTCCAACTTCTGTCTGATCATGGGTGTTGCGGGCGCGGGCAGTGAAAGCGGCACGATCCTTCTGACGGGGTTCGCCGGCCTGATAGCGGGCGCTGCGTCAATGGCGCTCGGCGAGTGGCTCTCCGTCACCAATGCGCGTGAGCTTGCACGCGCGCAGATCGCAAGGGAACGCGACGAGCTGGAGCACATGCCCGATGCCGAGCGTCACGAACTCGCGCTCATATATCAGGCGAAGGGCATGGACGCGGAACAGGCGCGCAGCGTCGCCGCCGAGATCATGCGTGACAAGGACAAGGCGCTCGATACCCTTACGCGCGAAGAGCTCGGTCTCGATCCTCGCGAACTGGGCGGCAATCCGTGGACGGCCGCGCTCGCGTCATTCATCACGTTCGCCATCGGCGCGTTCATTCCGGCTGTGGCGTTTCTATGGGCGAGCGGTACGCAAGGCATCGTGCAGTGCGTCGTGTTGAGCGGCCTCGGGCTTGCGGGCATCGGCATGTTCACGTCGCTCTTCAATGGCCGTGGCGCGCTGTTTTCTTCCGTGCGGCAAGTGCTGATCGGGATGGTCGCGGCGGGCTGCACATACGGCATCGGCAGTCTGCTGGGCGTATCGCTTTCCTGAGCGAAGCGCCGCGCTTCCGAACGCGCGGCACATCGCGTTCCGGTAGTCAGATCTTGAACGACTCGAAGGTCTCCGGCGCGAAGATTTCCTCAGGTTCGAGCAAGCGCTTCGACAAGCCCTGCTCGTATGAATAACGCAGGAACGTGCGCAGGTTCTCGCGATTTCTGTCGAGCCCATAAGGCCAGAAATCGTCGCCCATTTCCTTGCGCGTCGCTTCGACATGCGCGTTCAGCCACGGCAACATCGACTTCAGCGCGGCGGTCTCGTTGAGGTCCGCATACGTGCGACGTTGCGATTCGATCAGTGCCTTATAGAGCGATTGCGCGGCCCAGCGATTCGCTTCGTAAACCTCGCGCCTCAGCACGACCGTGTGCATGATCGGGAACATCTTCGTGTCGCGGAAGTACTGACGTTCCACATCGATATAGTTTTCGAAGAGACGCTTCACGCGCCCCTTGCCGCTCACATACGACGACGGCATGCGCGCGGTATAGAGCGCATCGATTTCGCCATCGAGCAGCATCTGCGACAAGGTCTTGTCCGCACCGATCTGCTCGACGCGAATGTTCGAAGGCAGATCGAGCTTGAGCTTCTCCGGACGATTCGGCTCTTCTTCGCCGCCGGTGTAATACGTGACGCTATCCACGGGCACGCCGTAATGGTCCGACAGAATGCCGCGAATCCACACGGGTGCGGTCATCTGATACTCCGGATTGCCGATGCGCTTGCCGATCAGATCCTGCGGCTTCTCGATGCCCGAATCGGCATTGACGTAGATGCACGAATGACGGAAGAAGCGCGACGGAAACACCGGAATCGCGATGAATGGACGCGGCTCGCGAAAGCACGACATCGTGTACGACGACAGCGACATCTCCGACGCATCGAATTCGTGATGACGCAGCATGCGGAAGAACGTTTCTTCCACCGGCATGTTCAGATAGTTGAGATCGATGCCGTCGGGCTGCACGCTGCCGTCCATCAATGCGCGCGTGCGGTCGTAATTCCAGCATCCGAAAGTGAGTCTCAGCTTGGACAAGGTCTGCTCCTGGCAGCGTGTTGGGATTCAATAGAACTGATCGAAGTGCACCTGCTCGAATGGCATTTTCAATGCAACGAGCGCGCGCTGGATCGCCGCACCCATCGCGGGCGGTCCGGCGAAGTAGATCTCCATGTCGCGCAGGTTCTCGCCGAAGAGCGTTTCCGCCACCGTGTGCACGAAGCCGACGTGGCCATCCCACACGGTTTCGCTATCGGGCGCGACATCGGACACGGCGGCCTGGAAATGCAGGCGCTCGGCCCATCCCGGCAACGCTTCGAGCATGTCGCGGCCGCACACGTCGCGCGGCGTGCGCCCGCCGTAGAGGAAATGCAGCTTGATATCGTCGAGCGCGGGATCGGCCGCGACGCCGCGCGCGATCGAGATCATCGGCGCGAGACCCGATCCGCCCGCGATGCAGAGAATGTCGCGCTTCACGTCGCGACGCAGATAAGCCATGCCATAAGGCCCGTCGATATCGACGCGCGTGCCGATATCGAGCGCATCGAACAGCACGCTTGTGCCCTGTCCGTTCGGCACGCGGCGAACCTGGAAATGCAGTTCGCGCGGCTCAGCGATGCCATCGGCGATATTGCTCATCGAATACGCCCGCTGGCCGGTGACGCCGGGCAGCGTCAGCAACGCATACTGGCCCGGCTCGAACGGCATGTCGCCGGACAACGTGAAGCGGAATTCCTCGATGTCATGCGTGATCGCGCGGCGCTCCGTGAGCGTGCCGCTCACGGAGCGCGGCACATGTTTCGGCGCGTAGTGCGCGGAAGGACGCATCTTGATGGTGCAATCGCCGCGCGGCGCGCTCTGGCAGCCGAGATAACGCCTGCGCTCGCGATCCTTCGCGGTCCAGCCCGGCGCGTCGGGCCACACGACATCCACTTCCCCTTCGATCAGTTCGAACTTGCAGTTGCCGCATGCGCCGACATTGCATTCGTATGGAAACGCGATGCCCGCACGCAGGGCCGAGCGCAGCATCACATCGCCGGCCTCGCATTCGAAGGATTGATCGGTTGCTGCGAGCGTGATGCGATGTGCGTGGCCGTCCGAATGCATGAATCCACCTTGTTTCAAGAGTTATTTCATAGCGGCCTGTGGAATCCGAGGGTTGCGGAAATGCCTTCGGCCGCCGTAAGCAAATGCGGCACCGCTGCGCGCAGCGCCTTTTTCGTGAGCCGTTGCGCCGGCCCGCCTATACCCACCGCGGCCACCACGTTGCCCGAGATATCGCGCACGGGCGCCGCGATGCCGCGCATGCCGACCTCCGACTCTTCGTCGTCGATCGAATAGCCGTCGCGGCGCGCCGCGTCCAGCGTCTTCAGGAACACCTGCGTGTCGGTGTTGGTCTTCGGCGTGCGCGCAACGAGCCCTTCTTTCAGCACACGCGATACGACGTCCGGCGTGCGCGCCGCGAGCAGCACATGACCTTCGGCGGTGCAGAACGCGGGCTTGCGCACGCCGATATACGAACGCATGCGGATCGCCTGATCGCTCTCGAGATTGAACAGGTACACGATGCTCGTGTCGTCCAGCACCGCGAGATGCACGGTTTCGTCGGTGTGCTCGCGTAGCACGTGCAGAAACGGCACCGCCTGCTTCGCGACATCGAAGCGCCGCCGCACGAGCGCGCCCAGCGTGAACAACTGAATGCCCAGGCGATAGCGCCCGTTATCCGCGTTCTGCTCCAGCATGCCCTCGGACAGCAATGCGCTCGCGAGCCGGTGCGCCGTGCTCTTCGCGATGCCCATGCGTTTCGCGAGCACGCTGATGCCCAATTCCGGCTCGTGCTCCGAGAACACCTTCAACAACTGGAGCGCCGCGGTCACGGACGACAGCCGCTGCGGTCCCTCCTCTTTCTCCTGCGCCTTTGCTTCGCCCTGCCCTACTTCTGATTTCATCGAAATATACTCCACGAAATACTTAAATGGAATAGCGTTCCGCATATAGGAACGCATGGATCAGCGAATGCGTCCGTCCAATCGCCTGTATCGCGATGCGAAAACCGACAGATCGAGCGATACCGATGCGGAATAACCCTGACTGCCTTTCGTTCCGCTTGACTTAGGGACCTAAACAAAGCGAAACTCAATTCGTCCCATTTTAACAGACCGTCGTTCTGTATAGCGGAACGAAATGAAGATCTGCGGATTTCCTCGGCCGGGCGGCCAACAGAAGTAACCGAACATTCGTTAAAAGAAATAGCTCCCGAGAGTGCTCATGACGCACTTACGGTTAGGCATCCGTATCAATGTGCAATCAACTTCAAAAGATTTCGCAACACAGCATCCCGGTTCGCACGAAACCGGCATCACTATGAAACAAGGGACGGAGACCCCATGAAAAAGTCAGCGTTGTTTATCGCACTTCCCATGCTGGCCGGCGCCGGCGTGGCGCATGCGCAGAGTTCGGTCACGTTGTACGGCCTGCTCGACGCCGGTCTGGTCTATATCAACAACCAGTCGGGCCACTCGAACATCGAGACGGTGACGGGACAGACCAACGGCAGCCGCTGGGGCATGCGCGGTTCCGAAGATCTCGGCGGCGGCATGAAGGCGATTTTCACGCTCGAAAACGGTTTCGATACCTCCAACGGAAAGCTGCTGCAGGGCGGCCGCGAATTCGGCCGGCAAGCGTTCGTCGGCCTGTCGAGCCCGTACGGCACGGTCACGCTCGGCCGCCAGTACGATCCGATGACCGAATGGATCGGCGAGATCGCGGCGACCTCGCTGTGGGCTTGGGTCGGCACGCACCCGGGCGACTTCGATAACCTGAACTCGAACTTCCGCGTCAACAACGCGGTGAAGTACATGTCGCCGAATATGTACGGCCTGCGCCTGTCGGGGATCTTCGCGCCGGGCGGCGTCGCGGGCAACTTCGCGTCGAATCGCATCTACACGCTCGCGGCCTCGTATGTGAATGGACCGATCTCGGCCGCGATCGCTTATGACAACGTGAACAACCCGTCGGTCTCCGCGTATGACGGCACCGTGAATCCCGGCCAGCCCGGCTACACGTCGCCGGGCAAGAGCCCTGTATATAGCGGCTATGCATCGGCGAATTCGGTCGAGATTTTCGGCGCGGGCATTTCCTACAGCTTCGGTTCGGGCAAGATCGGCTTCGTGTACACCAACACGCGCTTCAACGACATCCTGCGCACGCCGACCACGCCTAACACCGGCAAGGCCACCTTCAACAGCTACGAAATCAATGCGCGCTGGTACGTGATTCCGTCGCTTCAACTCGCCGCTTCCTTCGACTACACGAAGGCCGAATCGGCGAAATACGAACAAGTGGATGTCGGGCCCGACTATTTCATCTCCAAACGCACCGACCTGAATCTGGTCGGCGTCTGGCAGCACGCATCGGGCATCGATTCGACGGGCAAGCCCGCCGTCGCGGCGATCGGCTCGCTCGGCCAGTCGACGACGCCGAACCAGGTGGCGGTCAAGCTCTCGCTGCGTCACCGCTTCTGAACGCGTTTGCATTGACAGCGCGATTTCGTCGATGCTAATGTTGTTCCATACAACGACACGTTGTTCCATATAAAGGAACAACAGAAGGAGATACGTAGTGAAAGGAGTCAGAGTATGGGGCGCGGCGCTCGTTGCGTGCGTCGTGTCGGGATCGGGGGCCGCGCTTGCCGCCGATCTGACGACGGTACGCGTGGGCATCGCCAACGCGAGCAGCGACGTGGCGTTCTTCATCGCCGAGAAGAAAGGCTACTTCCGCCAGGAAGGCCTCGACGCGAAGTTCATTCCGTTCGACTCCGGCGCGAAGATGGTCGCGCCGCTCGGTGCGGGGCAGCTCGATGTCGCGGGCGGCTCGCCTTCCGCGGGGCTGTACAACGCGGTGGTGCGCGGCATCGGCATCAAGATCGTGGCCGATAAAGGGTCGACGCCGCCGGGATACGGCTATCAGCCGCTGCTGGTGCGCGCCGATCTCGTCGCGAATGGCCGCTACAAGTCGCTCGCCGATCTGAAGGGCATGAAAGTCGCGGGCAGCGCAACGGGCAGCGCATCCACCTCGACGATGAACGAAGCGCTCAAGAAAGCCGGCCTAAAGACGAGCGATGTCGAGCGCATCTATCTTTCCTTTCCGCAGCACGTGATGGCGCTGCAGAACAAGGCCGTCGACGCCGCGCTGACGACCGAGCCCTCCGCCACCGAAGCCGTCAGGCGCGGCGCCGCAGTGCGCGTGATCGGCGACGATCAAATCTATCCGGATCATCAGCTCGCGGTCGTGCTCTATTCGACCGTCTTCATCAAGGATCATCCGCAGGCGGCGAAGGCCTTCATGCGCGCGTATATCCGCGCGGTCCGCGACTATAACAATGCACTATTGAACGGCAAGATCGCGGGACCGAATGCAGCGGAAGTGATCTCGATTCTCAACGAATACACGCCGATCAAGGACCCCAACACCTACCGCACGATCGTGCCGCAGGGCACGAATCCGGACGGCAAGCTCAACGTCGCGAGCCTGGAGAACGATCTCGCGTTCTTCAAGAGCGAAGGCGTCGTGAAGGGCAACGTGACGGTCACGCAAGTGCTCGACACGTCGTTTGCGGAGAACGCCGTGAAAGAACTCGGCCCATACAAACCGCTCAAGTAAGGAACCGGCATGTCCATCCCCTCTCTTTCCGATGACGCGCCAGTCAAGATCCGTCTGCGCAATCTGACCAAGACGTTTCAATCGGGCGGCGGCACGGTGACCGCGCTCGACAACATGTCGCTCGATATTCCCACGGGCTGCTTCTTCATGATCGTCGGCCCGAGCGGCTGCGGCAAGTCCACGCTGCTGCGCATGCTCGCGAATCTCGACGAACCGACGAGCGGCACCGTCGAGATCAGCGCGCCCGCCGAGAATCGCCCGAGCAATTCGATGGTGTTCCAGGGCGATTCCCTGTTCCCGTGGATGACGGTATGGGACAACGCCGCCTACGGTCTCACGTTGCGCGGCGTACCCAAGGCGCAGATCCGCGAAGTGGTCGGGCATTACCTGAGCCGCACTGGTCTCACGCGCTTCGCGAAGGCTTATCCGCATCAACTGTCGGGCGGCATGCGTCAGCGCGTTTCGATCGCGCGCGCGTTCGCGAACGACCCCGACATTCTGCTGATGGACGAACCCTTCTCCGCACTCGACGAACAGAACAAGGTGCTGTTGCAGGAAGAACTGCTGCGCATCTGGGAAGAGACGCGCAAGACCGTGCTCTTCATCACGCACAGCGTCGATGAAGCGGTGACGCTCGGCGATCGCGTGATGATCATGACGGCGCAGCCGGGCACGGCGAAACAGATCGTCGATGTGCCGTTCGAACGTCCGCGCTCGGTGCTCGAACTGCGTTCGCGGCCCGAGTACGGCGAGTTCGTCTATTCCATCTGGGGGCAACTGCGCGAGGAAGTTCAGCGCGCCCGTTCACGCGACCTTGGCGAGATTCACGCATGAAAACCGCGCAAAAACTGACCGCACCGGCGATGCAATACACGTCATCCTCTTCCCGTCTCAAGCGCTTGTTCTCGGGCAATAGCCGCGACCGCATGATCAGCATCGCATCGCCGGTCGTGCTGCTGATTATCTGGCAGATCCTCGCGGAGACGGGCGTGATCGACGAGCGCTTCTTTCCCGCGCCATCGAAAGTGTTCGGCACTTTCATCGCGCTCGTCAACGACGGCTCGCTATGGGACAACACCTGGGCCACGCTGCAGCGTCTCTTCTGGGGCACGCTCGCGGGCGGCATTCCGGCGCTGATCCTCGGCGTGGCGATCGGTCTGTCGCGGCCGCTGCGCGCCGTGTTCGACCCGCTCATCGCAGCAACCTATCCGGTGCCGAAAAGCGCGATCTTTCCGCTGCTGCTGCTGATCTGCGGACTCGGCGAAGCATCGAAGATCGTGATGGTCGCGATTGGCGTGTTCTTCCCCGTGCTCATCAATACCGCTACGGGCGTGCTAGAAATCAACAAGATCTATCTTGATGTGGGCCGCAACTTCCGCGCGAGCCGCTGGCAAGTGTTTCGCACCATCGCACTGCCGGGCGCCGTGCCGCACATCATGAGCGGCATCAAGCTCGGCATCGGTCTCGGTCTGATGCTGATCGCCATCGCGGAAATGATCGGTTCGAAGAGCGGCCTCGGCTACATGATCTGGAATGCGTGGGAGCTGCTGTCCGTAGAACAGATGTACGTCGGCTTGCTCGTGATCGCCGCGCTCGGCTATCTCATCTCGGTCGTGCTGACCGAGCTGGAGCGCAAGCTGATTCCGTGGAAGTCCTCGCGTTGAACGCGCCTCATCATTACGTCACGTCATGAATTCGACCGTATCGATTCAAACGCAGAACCATACCGGCCAGAAGCGCATGCTGGCCGACGCGATCCTCATGCTGGAACGCGCCGAAGTCATCGATTTCAACGGACACGCAAGCTGGCGCGTGCCGGGCCAGGAGCGCATGCTGATCAACTCGGGCGCGTCGGCGCGCAGCGCGCTCAGTGCGGCGGATATCGTCATCATCGATTTCGACGGCAACCTGATCGAAGGCGACGCCGCCCCGCCGATGGAGTTTCACATCCATTCGGAGATCTATCGCAGGCGGCCCGATGCGGGCTCGGTGATTCATGCACATCCGTTATGGTCGACGCTCTTCAGCATGACAGGCAAGCCGGTCCAGCCCGTCATCATGCAGGCGGCCGTGCTCGGCGAGATCCAGCGCTTTCCGAAGACCGCATCGATCAATCGCAAGGAACTCGGCGAAGAACTGGCCGAAGCGCTCGGGCCGCATCGCGTCGCCATGCTGAAGTCGCATGGTTCGGTGATCGCGGCGGCGAGCATTCTGGAAGCGTTCGTGCTCGCGTTCTATCTGGAAGAGAACGCGCATCGACAATATCTTGCGAGTCAGCTCGGTGAACCGGCCGTGTTGGATCAGGCACAGATCGAGGTGATCCGGCGCAATCTGTGGAAGCCGAACCTGCTGCAGAAGGTCTGGGACTATCACGCGGGCAAACTCGGCGAACGCGGCTAGCTTTTCGTTCCATATGCATCGCGAACGCATACCGGTCTATGTCGTGACCGGTTTTCTCGGCAGCGGCAAATCCACGCTGCTCGCGCGCTGGCTGAAGGAAGCGCCTTTCTCGAACGCCGCGCTCATCGTCA
Organism: Caballeronia sp. NK8; assembly: GCF_018408855.1. GTDB lineage: Bacteria > Pseudomonadota > Gammaproteobacteria > Burkholderiales > Burkholderiaceae > Caballeronia. The sequence continues at coordinate 1,118,098 of NZ_AP024325.1, forward strand.
ATGAAATCGGCGAGGTGGGCATCGATCACGCGACGCTCGGGTTCTCCGGCGATGCGTCGATGCTGCTCGCCGATGCCTGCGTCTGTTGCAGCGGCCTGCCCGCGCTCAACGAAGCGCTGGAACAACTGTTCTGGGCGCGGCTGCATCGCAGCGTCGCGCGCTTCGAGATGGTGGTCATCGAAACGACCGGACTCGCCGATCCCGGGCCGCTCGTCGCATCGCTCAGTCTCAATGCGTTCGTGAAGGAGCGCTATCGCATCGCGGGCACGTTCACGACGATCGCCGCGCCGAATGCGCTCGATACGCTCGCGAGCTTTCCCGAGGCGCGCGCGCAGCTCGATAGCGCGGATGCGGTGATCGTCACGAAGACGGATCTCGTCGACGCGCAAACGCTCGTTGCAGTGGACACGCAGTTGTCCATCGAACGCGTCGGGCATTCGGCGCATGCCAGCTTCGGCTTGCAGGATGCGCTCGCGCTGCTCGCTCGCCCTGCGCAGCGCATCGAGCGCGCGTTCACGCGCCCGTTCTCTCGTCCGCGCTCGCACGATGCGACGACGCACTTCATCGCCATCGACGAAGCAGCCGATATCGACGCGTTGAACGCGCACGTTCAGTCGCTCATCGATCGATATGGCGGGTCGTTGCTCAGATTGAAGGGCCTGGTGCGGCTGAAGGGACGCGAGTCTATCGCAGTGGTGCAGTTCGCGCGCGGCGATCCACGCGCGCGCATCGCGGAAGGACCGGCGAGCGCGGTCAGAAGCGGCCTGACCTTGATCGTCAGGCCGAACGCATCGCGCTAGCCACGCGCGCCGGCGCAGGTTTCATTCGCCCTCGATCTCGATGGTCACCTCGCCATCCTCGACATGCGTCTTGTACGTCTTGAGCGGAATCATGCAGGGCGGCGCGACGACTTCGCCCGTCCTGATGTTGAACGAGCCGTTATGGAAATCGCACTCCACCACGTCGCCGTCGATGTACCCCTCGGACAGCGATCCGGGACCGTGCGTGCATGTGTCGTTGGTCACGAAGTACTCGCCCTGAACGTTGAACACGGCCAGCGTGAGGCCGTTCTTCTCGATCTTGATGGCCTGACCCTCGGCCACGTCGCCGGCCTTGCAAAGACGGGCAAATGCGCAAGCTTGATGCATCGGTTCTCTCCTTCTCCGTTTGACATGGAATGGGTCAAATGATAACTTTGTTCCTGTTTGATGAACAGCGTTCCTTTATATGGAACGAACGACAGAGACTTCGAAAGAACGCGTCCAGACACGGACGCAAACCTTGAGGCAGGCATCATGTTGAGAAAAGAGCAAAACGATCTGGTCACGCAGACCGGCCCCGCCACTCCGATGGGCGAACTGTTCCGGCGCTTCTGGCTGCCCGCGCTGCTTTCCGAGGAACTCGCGGAGCCGGGCGGCGAGCCGGTGCGTCTGCAGCTTCTTTCCGAGCGCATGCTCGCGTTCCGCGATTCGGAAGGCAAGCTCGGTCTCATCGACGAGTTCTGCGCGCATCGCGGCGTTTCGCTCTGGTTCGGCCGCAACGAGCAAGGCGGCATCCGCTGCCCGTATCACGGCTGGAAATACGACGTGACCGGACAATGCGTCGACGTGCCGTCGGAGCCCGCTGCGAGCGGCTACTGCAACAAGATCAAGCTGAAGTCGTATCCGCTCGTCGAGCAAGGCGGCGTGATCTGGGTCTACATGGGTCCGCAGGACGAACAGCCGCCGCTGCCCGCATTCGAGTTCTCGACCGTGCCGGCGAGCCAGTCGTTCACGAGCAAGCGTCTGCAGGAATGCAACTGGCTGCAGGCGCTCGAAGGCGGCGTCGATTCGAGCCACGTCTCGTTCCTGCACAGCGGCAGCCTCAACACGGACCCGCTGTTCAAGGGTTCACGCGGCAATCAGTACAACCTTTCCGATCTGAGCCCGGTGTTCGAAGTGGTGGAATCGGACGGCGGTCTTTTCATCGGCGCACGCCGCAATGCCGAGGACGACCAGTACTACTGGCGCATCACGCCGTGGGTCATGCCCTGCTTCACGATGGTTCCGCCGCGTGGCGATCACCCGGTGCACGGTCACTTCTGGGTGCCGATCGACGATGAAAACTGCTGGGCCTGGAGCTTCGACTACCATCCGACGCGCGATCTCACCGAGAGCGAAGTGCAGGCAATGAAAGACGGCAAGGGCATTCACGTGCGCTACATCCCGGGCACGTATATTCCGCTGCAGAACAAGACCAATAACTATCTGATGGATCGTGCCGCGCAAAAGGCGGGCATCACGTATAGCGGCGTGGAAGGCATTGCGATGCAGGACGCGTCGCTGCAGGAAAGCATGGGACCGATTCAGGACCGCACGCGCGAGAATCTCGTATCGACGGACAACGGCATCATCATGGTGCGTCACCGTTTGATGAAGGCAGCGCGTGCGCTCGCCGAGAAAGGCGTCGAGCCGCCCGGACGCGATCCGGAAGCGCAGAAAGTGCGCTCGGTCGCGATCGTCCTGCATCGCGACAAGCCGTTCAAGGAAGGCGCGCACGATGCGCTTCACGCCGAAGCGGGCAAGGCTCACACCACCATCTGACGAGCATGAACGAAGCACATCGACATAGCGAACCCTCGCGTACCTTCAAGGCAGCAGTTGCAGTCGAGCCATCACGCACGCAGATCCAGACGTTCGAGCGGCCTGCTGTCACGGCCTCGACGGGACTGTTGCGCGTCGCGATCACGGGCGTGTGCGGCAGCGACGGCCCGTACTATCGGCAACTGCCGCAAAGTCGCGGACCGCTCATTCTCGGGCACGAGACGGTCGGGCATATCGAGGAAGCGGGCGAACTCGCGCGCGCCCGCTGGGGCCTGAAGGAAGGCGATTACGTCGCGCTGGAAGAGTACGTTCCGTGCGGCCATTGCGAGTACTGTCTCTCCAACGAGTTCCGGCTTTGCGATGCAACCGACTGGCGTCTCAATGGCCTGCGCTACGGCGCAACGGGTCTGCGCACCGCGCCGGGTTTCTGGGGCGGCTTCAGCCAGTATCAATACCTTCAGCTGAATACGGTGTTTCATCGCGTACCTTCGAGCGTCGCGCCGAAACATGCCGCGCTTGCGCTTCCGCTTGGCAACGGCATCGAGTGGGCTTATCTGCAAGGCGGCGCGGGACCGGGTCAGGCGGTCGTGATCCAGGGGCCGGGACAGCAAGGTTTGTCGTGCGTCGTCGCGGCGCGTGAAGCCGGCGCGGCAAAGATCATCGTGACGGGGCTATCGACGAAAACAGATCGCGAGCGGCTCGAACTCGCTAAGCGTCTCGGCGCGGATTACACGATAGAAGTCGATCAGGAAGACGTGCTCGAACGCGTCGCCGATCTGACCGGCGGCGCGATGGCGGACCTCGTCATCGATTGCGCATCGGGTGGTCCGTCGACGGTCACGTCCGCGATCCAGCTTGCGCGCAAGCGTGGCACGGTCGTGCTCGGCGGCCAGAAGCGCGTGCCGATTCCCGAGTTCAACAGCGACATGATCATTGCGCGCTTTCTCACGGTGAAGGGCATGCGCGGGCATAGCTATCAGTCTGTCGAACTCGCGCTGCAACTCATCGCCGCGAATCGTCACGATGTCACGCGCATGAGCACGCACACCTTCGGCCTCGACGACACCGATCTCGCATTGCGCACCTTGCAGGGCGAAGGCGTGGAAGGCGCGATTCACATGACGATCGATCCATGGAAGTGACGATATCCGATCATCACGCGTCCTCGGAAGCGCGCTTCAGAGTACGCGCCCCGAATTCCGCGCCGCGTCGCATCAGGGTCATTGCTCTTACGGATGACGATGCGGAAGTGAGAAGATGCGCCGAGCGCGCGCGAGCCGATGTGCAGTTCGTGCGCGCCAGCGAGCTTGCCGCGTTATTGCAGACCGAAGGCGCCGATGCCGCGAGCATCCTGCGCAGCGTCGATGCGAACACGTCCGCGTTCAACGCGTGGCTCGGCGCGCCGGACCTCGTGGTGATCGCGGGCCGCGAAGGCGACGATGCGCAAGCGGGCGCCGTGGCGGCGAAGGCGTATCGCAATCGCGGCGTGACAGTGTCGGGCGTGGTCGGCCCTTCTCGCGATGAACTCGCACGCGCCGGCACGGCCGATCTGTTGCGTCCTCATTGCACGATGCTGATCCTGCCGGTAAGCGCGGGCTATCTGGACGATCTGCTCGCCGCGCTCGGCGCATGAACAACGCATTCGTTCACGCACGCGTGGACATGCAGGAGACAAGGCTGTGAAGCAAGACATCAATCGATGGTGGACCGTCCTCGGTGGCGCGATCTGCCTGTCTGTCGGCGCCGGCGTGATATCGGCGTTCATGTTCGGCACCTTCATCAAGGCGATCGCCGCCGAGAATGGCTGGAGCCGCGCGCAGGTCTCGCTTGGCCTCACCATCTTCGAGTTCGCGATGGGGCCGGGCACGATCGTGCTCGGCTCGCTCATCGACCGCTTCGGCGTGCGGCGCCCGACGATGCTGTTTCTGCTGCTGTTCGCAGGATCGATTGCGTTCGTCGGCGTGATACCGGTTTCGCTCGCGCTTTTCTGTCTGGTGTTCGTGACGGTCGGCTTCTTCGCGCCGGGCAGCAATGCGTTGCCGTACGCGAAGGTCGTGTGTGCGCGCTTCGATCATCGGCGTGGCCTGGCGCTTGGGTTGACGGTCGGCGGCACGGCTATCGGCGCGATGCTGATGCCGCAATATGCGGGCTATCTGCTGCGTCATTTCGGCTGGCGCACGGGATATCTCGGCGTGGCCGCGTTGATGGCGGTGTTGTCGATTCCCGCGCTCTACTTTCTCGTGAAGATGCCGCCCGGCGTCGATGAAGCGATCGCGCGCCGCGCGCGGGAAGCACGTGCCGATCTGCCTTCGCTCTGGACTATCTTTCGTCATGACCGCACGTTTCGCTTGCTGGGCATCGCGATCTTCTGCATGTCGGGCGTGTTGCTTGCCTTGCTGTCGCAACTCGTGCCGATGATGACAGATCGCGGCGAAACGGTACGCGCCGCAGGGACGATGCTTTCTGTTGCGGGACTGGCGTCGGCGGTTGGGCGCTTGTTCGCGGGCTATCTGATGGACCGCGTTCACGCGCCTCATGTCGCGGCGATGTCGTTTGGTCTGACGCTGTGCGGGGTGCTTATTCTCGCGGCAGGCGCGACGGGGAATGCGGCGATGATTGCATCGGCGATGATCGGTGTCAGCATTGGGGCCGAGGCGGACATCATCACGTTCATCGTGAGCCGTTACTTCGATTTGCGCCTCTTCGGGCGCGTGTGTGGGGGTATGTGGGCTTGCTGGGGATGGGGAGCGGGGATCATGATTTTTCTTTCCGGCCTCTGTTATGACCTCACCCGGTCTTATCATCTGGCGTTGTGGGTGTTTTCGGGGCTCGTTGCCTTGTCGGTGATTTCTATTATCAGGTTAGGGCCTTATGTTTATCCTGAGCAAGGGGATCCTCGGAAGGGTTTGGATACTGCTTCTTCGGGTATCGGGATCGATAAGTCTTCTGCTGAAATTTCGTGAAATCCTGAATTGTTGTCGGTCTATTGGCACTGCCCCTCCCCGGGGCGGGGGTCACTTTCTTTGCTGCTGCAAAGAAAGTAACCAAAGAAAGCAGCTAGGGCACGGCCCGCGGTCACACGCAGTTTGGCCATGCTTGCCAGATGCGGTGGGCTCAGTAGCGAGTGCCCTCATAGGCCCCATCCGGCTTGGACCGCGCACGGTCTGTCACATCGCACCACGGAACAGACTGGTTCAGCACCAAATGGCTCCGGCCCGCTGCGCGGCCGACCGGTCCATCGGGTTTGCGTGTGCTTCTGCGTTTCTCTTTTCTCGTCGGTTTTCCCTTGCACACCGAACGGCAGCGCGTAGCGCTGTGCCGGAACTCTTTCGTGCTGAACCAGCGCGCTCAAACGACTAGCTTGTCAGACCGTGCGCGGTCCAAGCCCGATGTGGCCTACGAGGGCACTCGCTACAGAGGCCACGAACAACGAGAAGAACACCCAAATTGCGTGTGACCGCGGGCGGCTCAAGCTGCTTTCTTTGGTTACTTTCTTTGCAGCAGCAAAGAAAGTGACTGCCGCCCCGCACAGGGGCAACGCCAATAAACCGACACGCTAACGGGATCCGGCAACAAAAAATCAAAAATCAATCACAAGCCTCCCACTCTTCGACCCAGAGCAACAAATCAACATAGTCCGCGAAGAAGCCTGCTCACGCTCAGTGAGCACACTATCCCGATGATCGGGCGTCCCTTCCACCACATCCACCTGACATGCCCCACAAATCCCTTCTTCGCAGGAATAAGGCGCCGCAACCCCGCCTTCGCGCAAAACCTGCAGAATTGTCTTGCCAACAGGCACCTCGAACTGCTGCCCCGTGCGATGCAACTGCACGACAAACCCGCCATCACAAGCAGCAACCGCCCGTGGCGCGAAGTATTCGATATGCACGCGTTCCCGATCGATCGAAGCGGTAGCGTCTTCATAGCCCTTCAGCATCGGCTGCGGCCCACAGCAATAGAAATGCGAGCCTTCGGGCGCACGAGCAACGATACCCGGCATATCAAGCACGCGACCTTCCTGCTCAGAATCGAAATGCAACCGCGCTTGCGGCAACGCAGTCAAGGTATCGAGAAATGCCGCTTCAGACCGCTCACGACACGCGTAATGCAACTCGAACGACCGGTTCAATCGCATCAGACGCTGCGCCATGCACCAGATCGGCGTAATGCCGATCCCCCCCGCGATCAACACCGTATGCGAAGCCGTCTCGCACAGAGGAAAGTTATTGCGCGGCCCGCCGATATCGAGCATCTGCCCGACGCGCAATTGCTCGTGCATGAATCGCGACCCGCCTCGGCTCGCGCGATCGCGCTTGATACCGATGAGGTACGCGCGCTCATCGCCATCCGCAGTCACGAGCGAATACTGCCGCATGAGCCCGCTCGGCATATGCACGTCGATATGCGCGCCCGGCTCCACGCGCGGCAATGCCGCGTTGTCGGGACGGCGGATTTCGTAGACGTTGATATCGTCGGCGGCGTAACGGATGGCCGTCACGCGCATGTTCATCGGCGCATCGGCTGCGTTCATCTGCAAAGACATGAAACCACTCCTCCATACGTGCGGCGTCGTCGCGCCGCGAGATCAATCCTGTCCGACGCGATGCGCGACGCTCGCGAGCACGCTCTTCATCGGCAAGCGCGGCTTGAGCGCAGCGGCGGTATCGAGCAGCATCTTGCGGAACACCTTCACCTGATCGGTCGTGAAGCGCGTGAGCAGGCCCGATACCGTCAGCGCGCCGAGCAGTTCGCCGCGCTCGTTCAGAAGCGGCACCGCGACCGCGGCGAGATCGGGATCGCGGTCGCCCTTCGATACGACCCAGCCGCGTGCGCGCACCGGCATGCTCGCGTCCTCGCCGCGCGATTGCGGATCGAACGCCCACAACACACGGCCCGCCGCACCGCCCTTCAGCGGATGACGCGAACCCTCGTCCAGATGATGCCGCGCCGAACGCGACGAATTCACGCGATAGAGACAGATGCGCTCGTCACCGTCTCGCACATAGAACGATGCAGTCTCGCGCGTGAAAGTCGACAGCTTCTGCAGCGCGGGACGCACCAGATCTTCGAGACTCACGTCGGCCTGGCTCAACGCGCCGAGACGCCGCAATTCCGGACCCAGCGTGAAATGACCGCTCGCGTCGCGATCGAGAAAGCGCATGTGCACGAGCGACGCACACAGCCGCAGGATGGTGCTCTTGTAAAAGCCCGAGCGCTGCGCGAGCAACGCAAGCGACAGCGCCTCGCCCGGCAGGCGAAAGCATTGAAGAATCGCAAGCGAACGCTCGACCGCTTCGACGCGCGGACGCTTGTCGTCGATCTCGTTCGCTTCATCGAATGACGCGTCGGCATGCGCCGCCTGCGCCGGGTGATCGAGGTTCATCGCATCGTCTCCTCACATTCGTTCATGACGAAATTTATAGCCCGCGCAAGAGGTTCTGTCCAACAGAATTTGTGCCGCTTGTCAGAACGCACAGCGGACCCTAATCTGCATTCACCTGAACACGGAGACGGAACATGCTGAGTGCAGCGATGAACGAAAGACTCACGCGCGTCGGCCCGGGCACGCCGGGCGGCGAACTGATGCGGCGCTACTGGATTCCGATCGCGCCATATTCGCAACTCGACGACGAAAACCCGGTGCACAAGGTGCGCGTGCTCGGCGAAGATCTCGTGCTCTACAAGGACAAAAGCGGCACGCTCGGTTTGATCGGCGATCGTTGTCTGCATCGCAACGTCGATTTGAAGTTCGGCATTCCCGATAACTGCGGTCTGCGCTGCCCGTATCACGGCTGGCTCTTCAACGAAGACGGCAAGTGCGTCGAGCGGCCGATGGAAGCCACGCCGCGCGGTGAGATCAAGCAGAAGCTGAAGGCCTATCCGGTGCAGGAACTGGGCGGACTCGTGTTCGCATATCTCGGGCCGCTTCCCGCGCCCGCGCTGCCGCGCTGGGACCTCTTCGTATGGCCGAACGCGATCCGCCAGATCGCCATCATGAAGATCGACTGCAACTGGCTGCAATGCCACGAGAACACTGGCGATCCGACGCACAGCGCCTGGGCGCACGGTCATATGTTCCAGTACGTGCTGGAAAAGCAGGGACGTTACGAAGAAGCCTCCGCGCGTGCCGAGCATACCTTGCATACGCGGCTGAAGACCGGCATCGGCATCAAGGAACTGTATGCGAATCCGAGCCAGCATGGCATTTCGAAAGGCGTGCGCTATTCGAAGGAGCTGGGCGCGGACGAAGACTACACGCGCGAACATTCGACTGTGATCTTTCCGTTCTTCACGCAGACGGGCAAGACCGGCGCGCCGCGCAGCGAGTATCAGATTCGCGTGCCGATCGACGACGAGCACACGTACCACATCTGCTATCAGGTCTATGCCGCGCCGCCGGGTGTCGATGCGCCGAAGCAGGACAGCGTGCCGTGGTACGAGCCGCCGCGTCACGACGAGAACGGCAAGCCGATCCTCGATTACGTGCTGGCGCAGGACGCGCTCGTATGGGACGCACAAGGCGCGATCACCGATCGCTCGAAGGAACTGCTCGGCCGCACCGACATTCCCATCGTGCTGTTGCGCAGGCAGCTCGACGAGCAGATTCGACGCGTCGAGGAAGGGCTCGAACCGATCAACTTCTGGCGCGACGAATCGCCGGAGATCATCTATGGCTCGGGCGAGGCGCCGGACTACAGCAAGCCGCTGCTCAAGCATAACTTTCGCAAGCTCTATCATCGCGGCTTCTTCAATGACGATGCGGATCGCTACGGCCCGATCATCGAAGACGTGAAGGACCTGCATCGCCGCATCGAGGACGCGGAAATCGCCGCGCGCGAAGCCAGCGCGAGCACGACCTGATCGAGCGCGAGAGAGGCTTGCGATGAAATACAGAAGCATCGGGCGCACGGATCTGAAGGTGTCCGAGATCGGTTTCGGCTGCGGCGGCAACGCAGGCCTCATGGTGCGCGGCAGTTTCGAGGAGCAGTTGCGCATCGTCGAGGCGGCGCTCGAAGCGGGCATCAATTACTTCGATGTCGCGCCCGATTACATCGGCGCTGAAGCAAATCTGGGCCGCGTGCTGCGCACGCTTCGCGCGCGACCGCTGCTCAACTCGAAGGTCGAGATACGCGCGGAGAATCTCGACGATATCGCCGAACATGTCGTGCGCTCTGTCGAATCGAGTCTGGAAGAACTGGGCGTCGATCATCTCGACGTGCTGCAGGTTCACAACGCGCCCGTGTGCGGAATGCGCGCGCCAGTTGGCCGCGACTATCACACGCTGGGCGTGCAGCATTTCTTCGCGCGACGCGGCGTGCTCGAAGGTGTGAGGCGTGTCATCGATGCGGGCAAGGTGCGATATGCCGGCTTCGTCTGTCGCGGCAACGATGCGCCTTACGTGCGCGAGCTGCTCGCAACCGGCATGTTCAGCCTGCTCAACGTGCCCTACACGCTGCTCAACCCGAGCGCGGGCATGGTGCTGCCCGCTAACCTTGCCGTCGATAAGGACGGCGGCGCCGTACTCGACGATGCGTACCGGGCCGGCGCGGGCGCCGCGATCTACAGCGTGCTCGCACGCGGCTTTCTGTCCGATCAGAGCATCGCGGGCGAGGGACATCATCCGCTCGCGCGCGATGTGTCCGGCAACGCCGCCGATGCCGGGACGATGCGCGAGCGCGCCGCGCGCGTGAGTTTCCTCGCGCGCGAATCGGGCATATCGCTCGCGCAGGCCGCCTTTCGTTTCGTGCTCGCGCATCCCGGCGTGACGACGGCGCTCGGCGGATTCTCCTCGATGGAGCAACTCAAAGAGCTATGCGCGGTTTCCGGCATGGGCCCGTTTCCCGACGCGCTCAACGCCCGGCTCGAACGCGTATGGCAAAGCAATTTCGCGGAAACGGCGTCATCATGACGAAGAAGGAGGTTCGCGTCCCCATGACAATGACGAGAAGAGACGTGATGCGGCTTGCCGGCGCGACCTTCGCGCTCGGCGCGGCCGGACTTCCGCTCGCGGCCTGCGCGAAAGAATCGCAGCCGCAGCCGAATCTCGCGCTGGCGTCATACGAAGGTCCGGATCGCGCCGAAAAGATTCTCGCTGCCGCGAAGGAAGAAGGCGAACTGAACTTCTATACGTCGATCGCGCAGCCCGATGTCGCGCCGCTCATCGATCCTTTCGAATCGCGCTATGGCATCAAGGTCAATGTCTGGCGCGCGGGCGACGAGCAAGTGGTGCAACGCATCGTCGCGGAATCGCAGGGGCATCGTTATATCGTCGATGCGGTGCATACCGGTTCGTCGTATCTCGATGCGCTGCGGCGCGAGAAACTGCTCGCGCCGGTTTCATCGCCCGTGCTCGCGGAACTTGCACCGCATGTCGTGCCCGAGCATCGGCAATGGGCATCGACGATGCTCTCGGTCTGGGTGCAGGCGTACAACACGCGGCTCATCAAACCCGCCGATCTGCCGAAGACCTACGACGATCTGCTCGCTTCGCACTGGAAGGGCAAGCTCGGCATCGAAGCGAAAAGCGCCGACTGGTTCGCGACAGTCGCGACGCAGATGGGCCGCGACAAGGGCATCGAGTTCTTCCGCACGCTGGTCGATACGAACGGCGTCGCGGCCCGCACGGGCAATTCGTTGCTGAACAATCTCGTGGTGGCGGGCGAAGTGCCGCTCGCGCTGGAGGTCTACAACTACATGCCCGCGCAGGCGAAGCGCCGTGGCGCGCCGATCGACTGGTTCGTTTTGCAGCCGGCGGCGGCCCGCGCGAACGGCGTCGCGCTCTTGACGCACGCGCCGCATCCGGCGGCCGCGCTGCTGCTCTATGACTATCTGCTATCGGTCGATGCGCAGCGCATTCTCGTGTCGCGCGACTATGTGCCGACGAATCGCAATGTCGCTTCGCCGATGCAGGGCGTCAACGTCGCGCTCGCCGATCCGGCCATGACGATGCAGGAACGAGGCCAATGGAACAGAACGTTCAACAAGATCTTCCTGCACGCATCGGGCTCGTGAAATGAATCGGCGGGACGGTACACTGTGGCTTCCGTCACGCTGATTCGTTACGATGAACCAACTCCTCGCCCTGCGCCCTTTCGTTCCTGCCAAGGATTTCGATCTGTCCAAACGCTTCTACGAAGCACTGGGCTTTCGCATCACGCATCAGGACGACAACATCGCGATGCTGAAGTCCGGCAGCTTCAGCTTCATCCTGCAGAACTTCTATGTGAAGGAATTCGCGGAAAACTGCATGCTGCAAATGCTCGTACGCGATGTCGACGCCTGGTGGCGCGAGACGAATCCCGAGGCACTGGGCGAGCGCTTTCCCGTCAATCCCGCTCGCGCGCCCGCGATACAAAGCTGGGGCATGAAGGTCGGCTTCGTGTTCGATCCTTCGGGCGTGCTGTGGCACGTGGGCGAAGTGCCCTTCTGACGCGGATTTCGAACGCAATCACTTCGGCTTGAGCAGCACCTTGATCGAGTCGAGCGAATTCGCGACCGCGATAGCCTCGTCCCACTCTTCCAGCGTGAAGCCGTGCGTGACGATGCCCTTCGACGTGACGAGGCCGCGCGCGAGCAGATCAATCGCGATCGGATAACAATACGGCCCGAGATGCGCGCCGCGCACGTCGAGTTCCTTGCGGTCGCCGATGATCGACCAGTCGACAGTCGTATCGGCGCCGAACACCGAGAACTCGACGAAGCGTCCGAGCTTGCGAATCAGTTCCAGCCCTTGTGTCACGCCCGCGGGCGCACCCGTCGTTTCGATATACACGTCGCAGCCGTAGCGATCGGTGATCGAGCGGATCGTCTCCAGCGCGTCGTCGGTCTTCGGGTTGATCGTGATGTCCGCGCCGTATTCGCGCGCCAGGGCGAGACGCTCTTCGACGAGATCGATCACGACGAGCTTCTTCGGCGTCTTCAGATGCGCGACCTGCGTCATCATCAGGCCGAGCGGCCCGGCTCCCGCGATCACGACGACGTCATTCAACTGGATATCGCCGCGATTCACCGTATGGATCGCGCAGGCGAGCGGCTCGATGATCGCCGCGTCTTCGAGCGAGATGCCATCGGGAATCTTGTGGACGATCGCCGTCGGCGGAAAGCGCATGTACTCGGCCATGCCGCCATCGGCCACTTCGCGCTGAAAGCCGAAGATATTGTGCACTTCGCACATCCAGTATTCGCCGGACTTGCAATAGCGGCATTTCGCGCAGGGCACGATCTGCTCGGCGATCACGCGATCGCCCTTCCGCACGCCGAAGTGCTCTTGCGCGCCTTCGCCCAGTTCTTCGACATAACCGAAGAACTCATGTCCCGGAATGACCGGCGCCTTCACCCACGGGTTGGGACCGCCCCAGAACATCTTCGCCCCCGACCAGCATTTGCAGTCGCTCGCGCAGATGCCGCATGCGGCGATGCGAATCACGAGTTCGTTTCTCGCGGCGCTCGGACGCTGCACGCGCTCCACCCGATAGTCCTTCGGTGCGCGGCATACGATCGCCGTCATCTCTGAATCGGCCATGACGTGTCTCCGTGTAGTTATATGATGAATGGCGAACTCATGCTTCCAGGACGATCTGCACCTTCACGTCGGTCGGCACGCCGCTCGCCGCTTCCTCGAACGCCCTGATGCCTTCCGCAAACGGGAAGGTCCGCGAGATGAACGGTTTTACGTCGAGCCTGCCGGAGGCGATCAACTGAATCGCGCGAGGAAAAATGTTTGCATAGCGAAATACCGATTCGATGCGCGCTTCCTTGATCTGCACCGCGACGACATCGAGCGGAATCGCGCGCTGCGGCATGCCTACGAGCACGAGGCAACCGCCCGGACACAACAGATCGACGATGCCTTCGAATGCCTTCTCGTTGCCGCTCGCCTCGAACACGATGTTCGCGCCCCAGCCGTCCGTGAGTTCATGCACCACGTCGAGCGCGCGCTGCTCACGGATGTTCACCGCCGTGACGCCCTGCACGCCACCGATCAGATCGAGCTTCTCCGGCACGAGATCGCACACGATCGCACGGCTGCATCCGCCCGCGAGCGCGGCGAGCGCGCACATCATGCCGATCGTCCCCGCGCCGAGCACCACGGCCACATCGCCCGGCTTGATCGCCGCTTTCTTCGCGGCCTGCAAGCCGATCGACAATGGCTCGACGATCGCACCTTCCGCAAAGCTCACGTTGTCCGGCAGCTTGTACGTGAACGCGGCCGGGTGCACGACAAAAGGCGCGAGGCAGCCATGCACCGGCGGCGTCGCCCAGAAGCGCACTTTGGGATCGAGGTTATAGAGACCTTCGCGCGACGCGCGCGACTCCATGTCCGGCACGCCCGGTTCCATGCACACGCGATCGCCCGCCTTCAGATGCCTCACCTCCTCGCCGACTTCGACGACCGTGCCCGATGCCTCGTGCCCCAGCACCATCGGTTCGTTCACGACGAAAGGCCCGATGCGGCCGTGCTGATAGTAGTGAATGTCGCTGCCGCAAATGCCGACCGTATGAATCCTGATACGCACGTCGCGCGGGCCCACGACCTGCGGCAGGCTGAACGGACGCAGGCTGATGCGTTTTGCTTCCTCTAGAACCAGTGCTTCCATCGTCGTTCCTTTGACAGAAAATATGCGCTATCAGTATCAGCAGGACTGGAATCCGCCGTCGACCAGCAGGCTCACTCCGCTCACCATGCTCGAATCGTCGCTGAGCAGATAGGCGATCGTGCGCGCCACTTCCACCGGCTGAACAAAACGGTTCATCGGAATGCGCGCGAGCATCGGTGCGGATTTGGCGGGATCGCTCCAGGCGCGTTCGCCCATCGGCGTCATCGTGACGGTCGGAAGCACGGCGTTCACGCGAATGCCGTGCGGGCCGAGTTCGTTGGCCATCACGCGCGTCATCGCGTCGAGTCCGCCTTTCGATGCGCAATACGCCGCGTGCAACGCAAAGCCCACATTCGCCGACAAGCTCGATACGTTGACGATCGATCCACCCGCGCCGCGCGCGATCATGCTTTTCGCGCACTCCTGCGCGACGATCATCGTGGCGCGCAGATTCACGCTCATGGTCAGATCGAAGGCTTCGACGGTCGTGTCGAGAAACGGCTCCAGCACGGCAATACCCGCGTTGTTCACGAGCAGATCGACGGGTTGCACGGCGCGCGCAGTCTCGCGCGCCGCGTTGGCGTCGGCGAGATCGACCGCGATGATTTCGCAACCCGTCTCGTTCTTCAACGCGTCGAGATCGGCGGCGCTGCGGCTCAGCGCGATCACGCGCGCGCCGCGTTCGATCAGCAGATGAACCGTCGCATGGCCAATGCCCTTGCCCGCGCCCGTGACGAGCACGGTCTTGCCCGCGAACTCGCGGTTTCTGTCGATGGTCGTCATGGTGTCGTCTTTCAAGGCCTTTTCAAGGCTCCTCGCAGAGCCGTCGCGCGGTGTCTTCATCGGTCACGAGCACGGACGGATAGCGCCCGCGCAACGCCGCGCGCGTCACATGAAACTTCTTCTTGCCGCCGCTCACGAGAATCACGCGCTTGATCTTGCGCAGATCGTCCAGCGTGATCGCCACGGTGCGGCGGTTCAGCGGATGGTCGATCAGCTCGCCGTCCTCATCCATGAAATGACCGAGCATGTCGCCGACGGCGCCCGCCTTTTGCAGCGTGCGCAATTGCTCGGGGTTGTCGATGCCGTAGGTCACCACGAGCGATTCCGTCAGATCGCCGCAGGTGAGCAATGCGAGGTCGGCATTGCGCGCGAGTTCATAGGTCTCGCGCACGGTGTCTTCCTGGAGGATCACGTCGCGCGCTTTCTGACTGCTCACGTAGATCGGCGCGGCGAAGAGATAACCATCGGCGCGGCAGATGTTCGCGAAGTCCGACACGATATCGAACGTGTTGATGCTCGGGCAATGCGACAGACCGCCCTGCAACGACACCGCCGACACCGCGCCATAAGTGCGCTGCGGCATCGCGCGCAGCACGGCGCGGATCGTGCGGCCCCAGCCCAGGCCGATGGTTTGCCCTGCAACGATCTGCTTGGCGAAGTACGCGGCCGCGCCGATGCCGAGCGCCGCGTTGTTCGCTTCGTTGTTCGCGCCGCTCGGCACCACCACCGCGCATTCGAGGCCGAAGCGCTTCGCGAGCGCCTCCTCCAGCGCGACGCACGGCGCGATCTTGCTGTTGATCGTGATCTGCACGAGGCCGGATTCGCGGCTCGCCGCAAGCAGCCGGTTCACGCGCACCCGGTTGCTGCCGATGCGCTGCGCGATCTCCTGCTGCGTCAGATTGCCGACGTAGTAATGCCACGCGACGCGCGCCTGCAACTCTTCTTCCGAGTCGATGGAATCGTCCACTTCGGCGATGGCGATGGGCGGTGCGCTCTTGCTCATGTCGTTTCGTTGTTCATTGAAAGGACGCGATTCTATTTCACCGCGCCCATCGTCAGGCCTTGCACCAGTCGGCCCGAGACGAGCAACGCGAAGATCACCATCGGCAGCACGATCAGCGTGCCCGTCGCCATGATTTCGCCCCACGGCAACTCATAGCCGCTCATGTAGCTCGTCGCGGCGACGGGCGATGTGATCGCGTCGCTGCGCGTCAGCACGAGCGCGTAGAGCAGGTCGTTCCACGAGAAGATGAAAGCGAAGATCGCCGACACCACGATGCCCGGCATCGCGAGCGGCAGGTTGATGCGCCAGAACACGCGCCAGGGCGATGCGCCATCGAGCCGCGCGGCTTCGTCGAGTTCCACGGGAATGTTGCGGAACTGGTCCGTGCAGATCCATACGACGATCGGCAGCGAGAAGGTCAGATAGAGCAGAATCAGCACGATATGGGTATCGACGAGATCGAGCTTCGTCGCGATCAGGAAGAACGGCACCGCGAGCACGACCGGGCTCACCATGCGGTTCGAGATGAACCAGAACCACAGGTCTTCCTTGCCGCGGAATTCATAGCGCGCGAGCGCGTACGCCGCGGGCGCGCCGAGCAGGATCGCGAGCACCGTCGTGCTGCTCGCGATGATCAGCGAGTTCAGGAGACTGCCCGCGACGTCATGCTCGAACAGCGCCGCCGAGTAGTGATGGAACGTCGGCGAGAACAGCCATTTCGGCGGATACGCGAGCGCGTCGGCCTGGCTTTTCAGGCTCGTCGTGACCATCCAGTAGAACGGAAACACGGACGACATGAACACAACGACGAGGCCGAGAAAATGCCATACGGTGGCGCGCTTTCTTGCCGCGCGCGCACGCTTCGCGCGTTGCGTGGTCTGCAAAGTCGGTGAACTCACGCGGCCTCCCGATACACGAAACGGATATAAAGACGTGATAGCACGATCGTCAGGATGAGCAGGATGATCGCCTGCGCGGATGCCAAGCCCTGATCGAAGAGACGAAAGCCCACGCGCTGGATATAGACGCTGATGAACTCCGTCGCGGCACCGGGCCCGCCGCGCGTCATCGTGAAGACGGCGTCGAACATCTTGAGCATGTCGGCGGAACGGAGAATGAGAATGGCAGTCAGGCCCGGCAGCAGGTAAGGCCGCTGGAGATGCCAGAGGATCATGCTCCACTTGGGCGTTTCGAGGCGCGCGGCCTCTTCCGCTTCCTTCGGCACCATCGAGAGTCCGGCCAGCAGGATCAGCGCGCAGAACGGCGTCCACTGCCAGATATCCATGATCATCACGGAGACGAACGCGAGCGTCGGGTCCGCGAGCCAGTCTTGCGGCGGAATGCCGAGCAAGCCCGTCAGATAGTTCGCCACGCCGAACTGCCGGTTGAAGAGCAGACGCCCGATGAGGCCCACCACCGCATAGGTCGTGGCCATCGGGATCACGAGGCTCACGCGCGCGGCCGCGCGCATCCAGCGCAGGTCCGTGCGATGCAGCAGAAGCGCGGCGAACAGGCCGAGCGCGACTTCGATCGGCAACGTGAGGCACAGGAACAGCGCTGTGCGCCCGAGTGCTTCCCAGAAGGTCGGATCGGTCAGCGTCGCGATGTAGTTGTCGACGCCGACCCATGGCGTGCCCGAGGCGAGATCCGCGAGCTTGTACTGATGAAACGAGTTGTAGAGCGCGAGCAGCAGTGGATAGACGCCGATGATCGCGAGCGCGGCGATCGCGGGAATCAGGAACCAGAAGGCGGGCGAACGCGGCAGGATGCCGAAGTAACGCGCGGGCTTGCGCGGTCCTCGCGCGTGCAGTGCGGGTGATGCCATTCGATCGCCTCCGGTTCCTTGAACTTACTTCAGCAAGGGCTTCTTGCCGTCGTAATAGCCCGCTTTCTTCAGGATGTCCTCGGTCTTCTGACCGATGGTCTGCGCGCCCTCCTTCACCGTCACCTGACCGAGCATCATCTTGCTGCCCCATTCTCCGATGACTTCCGACACCGCCGGCCATTCGGGGAAGCGCGGACGATAATCCGGCACGCCGCCTTGCCACGATTCGACCATCGGCTTGACGAACGGATACTTGTCCTGCACGGCCTTGTCCTGATAGATAGCCATGCGCGCCGGCACGCCGCCCGCTTCGAGGTAAGGCTTCGCCATGGCTTCGGACGTGATCCATTGGATGAACAGCCACGACGCCGCCTGCTTCTTCGCATTCGACTTCGCGTTCACCGCGAGCGAGAAGCCGCCGAGCGCGGGCTTCAGACCAGCGGGGCCCTTCGGTTCGGTGGTGATCGCAAGACAGTTGCCGAGCTTGGACTTGCTGGGATCGGTGAGCGTCGGATAGAACGCGGACCATTCGGTGATCATCGCGACCTGACCTTGCGCGAGCGCATTCACCGCTTCCGCATGATCGAAATCGACGATGCCCGGCGGCATGTACTTCATCAGCTTCTGCCGATATTCCAGGCCCGCCTGCGATTGCGGCGACATCAGGTTCGACTTGAACTTCGCGTCGAGCAGCGAGCCGCCGTTCGGCCACAGCACGCGCATGAAGCTATCCGCCGATTGCGTTTCGCCGCGCCGCGATTGCAGCGCGAACGCGAACTTGTCGCCCTTCGTGAGCTTCGGCGCGTAAGTGTTGAGCAGCTCGTCCCAGGTCTTCGGCGGCTCGTCGAAGCCTGCGTCCTTCAGCATGCACTTGTTGTAGAACATGAGGCCCGAATAGTTATCGAACGGCAGGCCGTAGGCGACCTTGTCCCATGTGCCGAACGAATCGAGCAGGATCGGGAAGAAGCCCTTGAGGTTAAGGTTCGGGTCCGCGAGCTTCGGGTCGTCGGTGAACTTCTTGATCGGCACGAGCCATTTGTTGCTCGCGAATTCACCGATCCACACCACGTCGACGAGCACGATGTCCTGATCGCCGCCGCCGACGAAGTTGAGCACTTCCTTCTCACGCGTGTTCTCGTACGGGATCACGTCCCAGCGCACCTTGATGCCCGTCTCTTTCTCGAACTGCGGGATCAGTTGCTGCGCCGCCTTGTAGCCCGGCCGGTCAAGAAAGATGGCCTTGATCGTGGTGCCCGAATATGGCTGAGCCGCTTCCTTCAGAGTCCAGGCCTGCGCATTCGAGGCGGCGAACGCCGCGCTCGCCGCCAATAGCGCGACCGCGGCGACGTGTTTGATCGGGCCGAGTTGCGTGGCCGGGATGAAGCGCTTCTTCATGCCTGTCTCCTTGGTTTTTATCGAGCGGGTACGGCTTGCGGATTCGTCTGCCTCGTCCTTCGTTTCACTTGTAATTTCGGTTTTACAATTGTATATTTTGGCGCGAACAGGTTGTCAAGAACAAATTCGACGATGCATCCCGATGCTGCGCTGCCGCAGCAGCACACAGGAGACACGTATGAGCGCAGTTCATTTGCAGCAGATCCGCAAGACCTTTGCGGGCGTGGAGGTGTTGAAGGGCATCGACATCGAAGTGACCGATCGCGAGTTCATGGTTTTCGTCGGTCCTTCGGGCTGCGGAAAATCCACCTTGCTGCGCACCATCGCCGGACTCGAACGCAGCGATTCAGGCCAGGTCCTGATCGGCGGCGAGGACGTCACCGATCTCGAACCATCGCAACGCGGCGTCGCGATGGTGTTTCAGTCGTATGCGCTCTATCCGCACATGTCGGTGTACGAGAACATCGCGTTCGGGCTGCGCATGCTCAAGCTGCCCGAAGCGCAGATCAAGGAACGCGTGCATCGCGCGGCGGAGATTCTGCAGATCGGTCAGTTGCTCGAACGGCGTCCGCGCGCGCTGTCGGGCGGACAGCGTCAGCGCGTCGCCATCGGCCGCTCGATCGTGCGCGAGCCGAAAGTCTTTCTCTTCGACGAACCGCTCTCCAATCTCGATGCCGCCTTGCGCGTGCAGATGCGCCTCGAACTCATCAAGCTGCACAAGCAACTCAACGCAACGATGATCTACGTCACGCACGATCAGACCGAAGCCATGACCATGGCCGATCGCATCGTCGTGCTGAATCACGGGCGTGTCGAGCAGATCGGTTCGCCGCTGGAGCTGTATCGCACGCCGCATAACCGTTTCGTCGCGGGCTTTATCGGCTCGCCGAAGATGAACTTCATGGACGTGCGGGTGATGCGCGTCGATGCGGCGGGCGTCACTATCGAGCTGCCCGGCGGCGAGACGCTCACGCTGCCGTTCGCGGGATCGTCGGTGAAGGCGGGCGAGACGCTCACGCTCGGCATCCGGCCCGAGCATTTCATCGAAGCGAGCGGCGGCGATATCGACAGCGGTCTCACCGGCGAAGTCATGGTGATCGAGCATCTCGGCGGCGAGACGCTGTTGCATCTGCGGCTGCCGAACGAACTCGTGATTCAGGTGAAGGGTTCGGGCGAATCGACGGCGGTGGAAGGACAGCGGCTGAATGCGGGCTTCAGCATCCGGCACGTGCATCTGTTCCGCGAGGACGGCAGCGCGCTGGAACGCATGCGGCCGGTCGCGCAGACGGCGACCGCCTGACGATCAAGTTCACGGGAAAACTGCCGTAAACGAGGATAAGCGGCGCATCCGCGCGCCGCAGATTTTCGTCCGCATTCCGTGAACCCCATGGCATTCCCCATTCGCTCGCTCGCGGCGTGGGCCATCGTGCTCGCGCTCGTCATCGGCTCGTCATCGTCGACGCGCGCCGCCATCGGCAGCGTCGAGTTGCCCGTCACGCTCACCATCTTCGATATCTGCACGCTCGACACCAACGCGCACCACCCGGCGGTCGCCTGCTCGGCGGGCGGACAGTACCGCATTCTGACCGGCGAATACTTCGCGAGCTTTAGCGTGGCCGACGTCAGGCGCAAAGGCAATACTTCGATCGTCGAAATCGCGTTCTAAACGGCGGCGTTTCGATGCGGTCGAATTTACCGCGCATCGTTACAAACTCTCACGTCTTCTGTCTGAGGAATAAACAAAAATGAAAGCGTCCACCGAGACGCCAGCGCAGCGACGGAGATGAAGCAAACGTTGGCGAGCACGGACACCTAAAAAAAATAACGAGGTGAAGAATGCGTCGTCAGTCGATCGCGGTTTCATTCGTATCACTCGCGCTGGCCACCGGGCCGCTCATTCCATCCGGCGTCGGCGCGGCCACCCGCACCACCACTTTCACGGTGTCCCTCACGCTTCAGAACGATTGCCAGATCGCGGCCAATCCGCTGAACTTCGGCAATTCGGGCGTCATCGCGGCGAACATCGACCAGACTACGACGCTTTCGGTCACCTGCTCCAATGGCGCCGCGTATAACGTCGGCCTGGACGCGGGCTCGGTCACCGGCTCGACCATTCCGAACCGCCTGCTTTCGGGCACCGGCACGCCCGCGCCGACGGTCGGCTACCAGCTCTATAGGGATGCCGCGCGCACGCTCGTCTGGGGGCAGACGGTCGGCACCGACACGCAATCGGGCACCGGCACGGGCGCCGCGCAGACTTTGACGGTCTATGGTCGCGTCGCGCCGCAGAACACGCCCGCCGCCGGCACGTATACGTCGACCGTCACCGCGACCATTACTTTCTAGGCATGCGCGATCCGCAGTTTGAACGGGCCGCGCGACGGCTCGGGAGGCGCGCTGTCGCTTGCGTTTTCGCGTCGGTCATGGGGCTGTCGATGACGCATGTCGCGTCGGCGGCGGCGTTGCAGGTGTCGCCGATCCGGCTCGATCTGTCCGCCGACAAACCCGCCGCCGCGCTCACGCTGCACAACGACGGCACCGTGCCGCTCAATGCGCAGGTGCGCGTGTTCGCGTGGACGCAGTCGCTCGACGAAGACCATCTGGAACGCACGGCGGCGATCGTCGCGAGTCCGCCGATCGTACGCATCGCGCCCAATGGCGATCAGACGATCCGCATCCTGCGGGTGAGCAACGCGCCGCTCGAGCGCGAGGAGACCTACCGCCTGCTGATCGACGAGATTCCCAACGGGCAAGGCGCGTCGGCGACGGGCGTACGCATGCAATTGCGCTATTCGGTGCCGGTGTTCGTGGGCGCATCCGATGAGCGCGCGCCGCCGCTCGCCCTGACGCTCGAACGAAAGGATGCGCAGGACGGCGCCCCGCTGATGCTGCGCGCGTCGAACCCCACCGATCTCCACGCGCAACTGAGCCGCGTGCGCCTCGACTGGGGGAACGGCCAGTCGACACCCGTGTCCGCGGGATTGCTCGGCTATGCGCTGCCGCGCGCGACGCGCCGCTGGCCCGTGCCCAACGCGCCCGCGAACGTCACCTCGGCGACGGTGCATGCGCTCGTCAACGGCGAGCCGGTGACGGTGCGCGTGAGCGTCGGCGGACCGCCGACTGATCGCTGAGCCGTGGATGCGATGCCACGTTCGTCGTCATCGACGTTCCCACACACGCTGGATGGCGCCGCTCTGCGTGCTCGCGTCGATGTGCGCGCAGACGCGAGCCGATGACATGCCCGCGATGCTCGCCGCCGTATCGAAAGCCGCGCTGCCGGTCGCGGGCAATGCCGTATCGAACGCTCAGGGCGCGTTGCATCTCGAAGTCGCGATCAACGGCACGTCGACGCAGAAGATCGCGCAATTCTTCGTGACCGACACGATGATCTACGCGAGCGCCGACGAACTGCGCGACATCGGCCTCAGAACCGACGATCTGCAGCCCGACGCGCAAGGCCGCATCGCGCTCGGTTTCGTGCCGGGCCTGCGCTATACGTATCGGCCGGAGCGGCAGCGCATCGATTTCGACGCGAGCGACGCGCGCCGCCTGCCCGCCTCGCTCGCCAACACGCCCGCGCGCCCGCCGACGACCGCGACGGGCACGGGTCTCGTCATCAACTACGAAGCGAGCGTGCAGACCAACTCGCCGACGCAATACGGCCTCTACAGCGAGCAACGCTTCTTCTATCCCGGCGGCGTGTTCGACAACACCGGCACCGCGTACTGGTATGCGGATCGACGCCGCTACGTGCGGCTCGATACGTCGTGGACGCATTCGGACGCCGCATCGCTCGTGACGACGCGTCTCGGCGACACGATCTCGTCGTCGCTCACGTGGACGCGGCCGGTACGCATGGGCGGCGCGCAGGTGTCGCGCGATTTCGGCCTGCGCCCGGATCTGATCACGTATCCGGTGCCCGCGCTCGCCGGTTCGGCGGCGGTGCCGAGCGCCGTCGATCTCTATGTGAACAACGTGCGTCAATTCAGCGGCAATGCACCGTCGGGGCCGTTCGTCATCAACGCCGTGCCGGCCATCAACGGCGCGGGCGAAGCCGTCATCGTGAGCCGCGACGTGCTCGGGCGCAGCGTGATGACCACCGTGCCGCTCTACATCGATGCACGTCTGCTCGCGCGCGGCCTCACCGATTTTTCCGTCGAAGCCGGTTTCGTGCGGCGTGCGTATGCATTGCGCTCGTTCGACTATGCGGGCGATCCGTCGATTTCCGCGTCGCTGCGGCGCGGCGTCACCGATACGTTCACCTTCGAAGCCCACGGCGAAGCGACGCGCGGCGTGTACAACGCGGGCATCGGCATGTTGTTCGGTATCGGGCAGGCGGGCGTGTTCAACGTCTCGCTCGCGGGCAGCGCGGGCAACGGCGGCGCGAACACCGCGCAGGTCTATGCGTATCCGCCCGGCTTCTTCGGCGGCTTCGCGAACGAAGCGACGCCCATCGTCGTGCAGCCGGCCCAAGGCGGCGGCGGCATGCAGGTCTCGGCGGGATGGCAATGGCGCACGCCGGAGCTTTCCATCGATCTGCAAGCCCAAAAGGCGACCGCGCATTACAGCGACCTCGCCTCCGCCGAAGGCACGCCCGTGCCGCGCTCGACCTATCGCGCGACGCTCGCCGCGCCGCTGCGCGTGTTCGGTTCGACCAGCACCGCGAGCGCGAGCTTCGTCGGGCTCGACGATCCGTATTACGGCGATTCGCGCATCGGTTCGCTCGCCTGGACGACGACCCTTCCGCACGGCACGTCGCTTTCCGCGAGCGTGTATCACGACTTCGGCGACACGCATAACACCGGCGTGTTCGTCGCGCTGAGCTTTGCGCTCGGCGGCGCGCTCAATGCGAGCGTCGATGCGGGCGCCGATCACGGCAAGCCGCTCTTCGGCGCCGCCGTCACGAAGACCGCCGACTACGGCGGCGGCTTCGGCTGGCAAGTGCAGACCGCGCGCCAGAACGGCATCCAGCAGTCGCTCGCGCAAGGCGCGTATCGCGGGCGCTACGGCGATCTGCTCGCGACCGTCGCGAGCGTGGACTCGCGCGTGTACGGCGAGCTCGACGCATCGGGCTCGCTCGTGCTGATGGCGGGCGACGTGCTCGCGGGCCGCCGCATCGACGACGCCTTCGCGCTCGTCTCCACCGATGGCGTCGCGAACGTGCCCGTGCTGCACGAGAATCGCGAGATCGGCAAGACCAATGGCGCGGGGCATCTGCTCGTGCCGGATCTCGTCGCGTATCAGGCGAACCATCTCGCGATCGATCCGCTGGACCTGCCCGTCGATACCGCCGTCGGCACGACGCAGCTCAATCTCGCGCCGCAGGCGCGTGCCGGCGTGCTCGCGCGTTTTCCGCTGCGCGGCTTCACGGGCGCGCAACTGCAACTCGTCGATGCGGGCGGCAAGCCCTTGCCGGTGGGCACGGAGCTTACGCATCGCGAAACGGGCAAGCACTATGTGGTGGGGTACGACGGCCTCGCCTTCATCGACGATCTCGCGCGCTCGAACATGCTCGATGCGTCCGTGGCCGGCAAGCACTGCGAAGCGAGCGTGCCTTACAAGGCGCAAGGCCACGGCCTGCCGACGCTCGGGCCGTTCACCTGCGGAGACGTATCGCGATGACACGCCTCGCGCTTTTCATCGCACTGATGCTGCTGTCGATCGCGCCCGTTCGCGCGCAGGTCTGCACGGCGTCGATATCGAGCATCAACTTCGGCTCGATCGCGCCCGCGACTTCCTCGAGCGCGAGCGTATCGGGGTCCGTCACGGTGACGTGCACCGGTTTCGTGCTGAATTTGCCGGTGCGCGCGTGCATCAACATCGGTACGGGCACAGCCGGCGCGTCGTATGCGCCGCGTCTCGCCGCGAACGGCGCGAACACGCTGCAATACAACCTCTACGCCGATACGACCGGCAGCACCGTGTGGGGCTCGCGCCATTCGGCGAGCTATGGCGCCGTCGCGGTCGACATTCCGCTCACGCTCGCGCTCGGCATCGCGTCGGGCAGCCGCACGATTCCGTTCTATGCGCGCATGCCTGCGGGACAGACATCGCTTGTCGCGGGCGTCTATACGTCGACGTTTTCCGGTGCGACGCAGGCCGAAATGACGTATCAGCAGTACTTGTTATCTGCGCCCTCATGCTCGACGCTCACCCCGAATTCGAATCCGCTTTCGTTCACGGTATCAGCGACCGTCATCAACGATTGCACGCTCGCCGCGACCAATATCAACTTCGGCACGGCAGGCGTGCTGAACAGCGCGCTATCGGCGAGCGGCACGCTGAGCGTCGCATGCACCAGCGATGATCCGTACTCCATTGCGCTTTCGGCGGGCAGCGGCAGCGGCGCGAGCGTCGCGGACCGGCGCATGACGAAGGCCGGCGGCAGCGAGCAGGTGCGCTATCAGCTCTATCAGAACGCCGCGTTCACGACACCCTGGGGCGATGGCACCGGCGGCACCGCCACCGTGGCCGGCACCGGCACCGGCGCGAGCCAGGCGATCACCGTCTACGCGCGCGTCCTGCCGCAAGCGACGCCGAGCGCGGGTAACTATATGGATACGATCGTCGCGACGATCACGTATTGAAGTATCGACACTAGTCGGGATTACAAATGTTCCAGAATCGACATGCACATACTGCAAACGGCATAACAACGCACTCCTGCCTTATGTGCGCCACCCCACATAACCGTAACGCGTCACGGTTTTGTTACGTAATTGCCGGCGTGTCGCGGTGCGTTATGGCGCAATCATGACAAAGTTTGACGGGGCGCAAACGTTGGCGCTGCGGGCTCCTGGCCTTGACGCATGCTTCGTTGCGCACGCGTATTGCGTCTGGCACGACTCGTGCGACCGCATGCACGACCAACTGGAGGGGATGGTTACAGCATGAAAAGAACGACACACGGCTCGCCTGTCGCGAACGCCGCGCCGAACTCAGCTCATGCATTCAGGCATCGCATGCTCCAGGGCCTGAAGGCCGGAGAGTTCTGCATCGCCTATCAGGGAATCTACCGAGTCGACAGCGGCGAGCTGACCCAAATGGAAGCGCTGATTCGCTGGCGTCATCCGGAGTTCGGCGTATTGCTGCCAGGCGCATTCAGCGAGGCGTTCAAGGACGCCGAGATCATGCGCGAACTGACGTGGTTCGTGCTGGACGCGGTGGCGTCCGAGATCGCAGCATGGCGCGCGAGCGGCGGCGTACCTTACGCGGTGGCGGTGAACGTGCCGCCATCGGTTGCGGCGTTGCCGGGCTTCGCCGAGCGACTGGAATCGATTTGTGGGGCACACGGCGTCGCGCCGGATTGCATACAGCTCGAATTGCTGGAGAGTGAGGATCTGACGCGCATGCCGTCGATGCCCAAGGTCGTGCGACGGCTGAAGAACAAGGGCGTGAGTGTGGCGATGGACGATTTCGGCACGGGTTACTCGTGTCTCGCCGCGCTCGGGCCGATCGATTTCGGGACGGTGAAGATCGCGAAGGAACTGCTGTCCGAAGCGCCCCGTTGTCCGAACGCGCGCATCGTGTTTTCGTCGGTGCTTGCGCTTCTGACGCGGTTGAAGGTGGCGATCGTCGTCGAAGGCGTGGAGACGGCCGCGCAGGCGCAATGGATCGCGCAATGGCCGCATGTGCTCGCGCAGGGATTCTTTCTGGCGCGGCCGGTGTTCGGCATCGACAACGTGCCCGGTGCGCGGCTCGCAAGTGCGACGGCGCGGCGCAGGCCGGCGCGGAGGGATATCAGGCTTGCCGATGCGGCTTGATTGAAGGATTGACGAAGTGAAGTGCTTCTGGCAGCCCCCGGCACAGATGTGTGCCGGCGTTTTTTTCGATAATTTATTCGGGTTACGAGCAATCAATCAAATCCGCACCCTCGTCAAATCCTCCTCCGGCGCCTTCAACCTCGCTCTCCCAACAGCGGCACGCGTCGCCGCATCCACCGGCAGTCCCCATCGGGAGAAGAAATCCGTCAGATCGAAATTCGCCGCCACGCAGGCACGCAACACGAACGTCTGAACCTCGCTCCGGTCCCCGCCTTCGCCTTCCGTCAACGGCTGCCGCCGATAAAGCTTGTGCAGCCGCGCATAAAAGCCATCACCGAGCGCGCGGCGCAACTGCTCGTACATCACGAGCCTGATCCAGAGCGCCTCCGACGGCACCGGAAACGAAGCATCGTCGAGAAAGTTGCGTGACGGCTGCGCGAGATACTGTCCCGCGAGCTCCAGCCGATTCTTCCTGCCGCGCGCATCGACGACCTGCAGCAGCGGCGACATCATCGGCGCGCCGAGACGTTGCAGCGCGTGCAGCGAATAGATGTTCACCGTGGTTTCCGTGACGCCCGGCCAGGTCCAGTCCCATTGCTGATACATGTGGCCGAGTTCATGCCACACGCCCCATTGATCCGCCTTCGGAACCTTGAGCACGGTTTCCGCCGCGCTGTTCATCGGCAGGCCGATCATGTAGTACGTCGCATACATGTACGCGCTCTGCAATTCCGCATGCGTCGAGATCGCGTCCTGCATGAAATGCACGCGCAACGGCGACGGCATATCGAGCGCGCTCGAACCATCGAGTCCGGACACTTCGTCGTGATAGCCCATGATGCGCTCGACATAGCCGAGCAACGTCGCCGGGTCCGCCGCGCCCGCCTTGTCGTACATCGCGCGCGCGACGGTGAACATCGTACGCCGGCCGACCATCTCGATGAGCGGCGCATCTGCATAGCGTTGCAGCATCGCGCGCCATTCGACGGCTGTCGTCACGCCTTCGATATAAAACGGCACCGGCCGGCCGCCTTCGCGCACCGAAACGTCGATCGACTGACGCGGCCGCTCGTTGAATCCGCTATCGACGTATTCGAAGTAGAGCAGGCCATCGCGCGATGCGACGAACGCATTGCGCCCTTCGGTCGCGAGGATCATCTGCGGGTCGCCCGCCGGCTGGCGTTTGTAGAAACCGTTCTTGTTGCCGATCATGACGACAAGTCCATCGGGGCCATCGTCGGACAGGCCCGTCACGTCGATCACGACGGACTCGCCCTTCGACACGTACAACCCCGACGGATGATAGTCGGTCCAGCGAAAGCCGCCGAGCCGGTCGGCCTCGATCGCATCGGGCGCGAACGCGTTCAGGTGATATCGCTTCGCCACGTTGTCGTACGTCGAGCGCGCGCCTGCATCCAGCGTGCGATAGGCATGATCTGCGGTCTCGTTCCCGACCTTGTACAGACGCCATTGCCCGGCCTGCGCGTTCACTTCGATAAACGCGCCGTCGCGCAGCGCGTGATGCTCGATGGCGAGTCCTGTCTTCGTGCCCGTTGCGGCGATGGTCACCGCGTTCGCATCGGCCTCGATGCTCCAGTTCTGCCGCGCCTCGCCCGATGCCGCTTCCAGCCCGACGCGGGCACCGAGCGTCAGGTAGCGGCCGAACAGCTTCGAATAGAGGCGAAAGCCGCTGCCTTCCTTATCCACGGTCCAGATCTGGCTCGCGGCAAGCTCGGGCGTCCATTTCGCCTGCACGAGCGCGATCGTGCCGTCCCGTTGCACTTGCGCGGTCAACAGCTTGAACGATGCATTGGAGACGATGTAGAACTCGCCTTCCTCCACTTTCGCGCCCGCGCCGTACGGCACCTGCATCGCGCCGGGCGTCGAGGCGAACCGCGAGATTCGCACCGCGTCGTGCGGATAAAACGTCACCGGCGCGTAGTAGCGCGATGCCGCGTGCGCGTCGCTCAACGCGAGAATCAATAGCCATGAACGCCAGCGCATGCCCGCATCCTCCGCTACATCGGCCGTGGCTCCGGCTCTTTATCGAAGATCTGAAACGTGATGCGCCGGTCGAGCGTACGTCGCGCAGTCCGCGGATCAACGCGACGTTGTCGTATCAGCTCGATTGAGCGCGCGACGCGCTCGGCGCCCGTTACGGCGCCGAAGCCGGCGCGGGCTTGCCCGCCTTCTGCGCGTTGATCTTCGCCTGCGCGTTCTGCAGATTCTGCGGATAGTTGGTCTGCTCGCCGGCCGGGTTATAGCCGTTCTTCTCCAGTTCTTTCAATTCGGCGTTCTTCTTCGCGCGCGCCGCCTTGCGTTCGGCTTTCTTGACCTGCTTCGGCGTGGATGCCGCCGTGTCCTGCGCCTGCGCGACGGGCATCGCGACGAGCGCGGCGACGGACATGGCGAGTACGGCCAACGGTGTGCGTTTGTTCATGATCGATCTTCTCCAGATGGATGACGACAGTTGACAACGACGCCTGCGAGGATCGCGTCAGCAATCCGCGATCCTCGCGCGGCACATCAGCATGGCGCGCCAAAACCGGCCGCGAGCGATTCCCCGCCCGTTCACCGGTCGACGATGCGGCTCAGATTCCCGCGCACGCGCTGCAAGAGCGCGATCAACTGCTCGCTTTCCTGGCGGGTGAAACCGGCGAGCGCCTCCGACGTGATTTCATCGCCGACGCGCCGAGCCTTGTCAAGCGCCTTTTCCGCCTTCGCGGTCATGCTCACCTGCCGTTCGCGGCGGTCGTCGGGATTCGGGCGGCGCTCGATCCAGCCGCCCTCCTCCATCCGGTCGAGCAGCCGTCCGGCGGAAATCGGTGCGACTTCGAGCAGCCCCGCGAGCCGCGCCTGGTTCACCTCGCCGTAATGCGAGAGATAGGCGAGCACGCGGCACTGCGCGCGCGTGAGATTGAGCGATGACTTCGCCAGTACGTCGAACCGGTTGCCGCACAGGCGATCCACGTCCGCGACCAGAAAGCCGAAGCGTTTGTCGAGTTGGGTTTCCATCGCGCGATTATAGGTAAGAGCTTTCGACGCGTGCACACGTTCGTCAGCAGAAATGCGCCGTATAATAAGCCTGCTTATCATAACCTTACTTACAAAGCCGCCGCCCCGCGGCTCAGTCCATGTCCTCCGAAGTCTCCACGGAAAGCGCCGCGGCACCCCTGAACCGCGGCATGCTGACCGTCGCGATCATGCTCGCGACGCTGATCCAGACGCTCGACAGCACCATCGCGAACGTGGCGCTGCCGCATATGCAGGGCAGCCTGTCGGCGTCGCAGGACGAAATCACGTGGGTGCTGACTTCGTATATCGTCGCGGCGGCGATCGCAACGCCCCTCACCGGCTGGCTTTCGGACCGGTTGAGCGTGAAGCGGCTGCTGTGCATATCGATTGCGGGCTTCACGGTGGCGTCGGCGTTGTGCGGGCTGTCGGAGACGCTCGCGCAGATCGTCGGTTCGCGGCTGTTGCAGGGCGTTTTCGGGGCGTCGCTCGTGCCGCTGTCGCAATCTATTTTGCTCGACATCAACCCGCGCGAGAAACAGGGCCAGGCGATGGCCGTCTGGGGCATGGGCGTGATGGTCGGGCCGATTCTCGGTCCGACGCTCGGCGGCTGGCTCACCGACAGCTACAACTGGCGCTGGGTGTTTTTCATCAACGTGCCGATCGGCGCGTTCGCGCTGTTCGGCGTATCGACCTTTCTGCCCGCGCAGGCCGCCCGGCGCGCCGTGAAATTCGACGCCTTCGGCTTCGCGACGCTCGGCCTCGCGATCGGCGCGTTCCAGGCGATGCTCGATCGCGGCGAACAGCTCGACTGGTTCGGCTCGATGGAGATCCGCATCGAGGCTTTGCTCGCGGCGCTCGCCTTCGTGTTTTTCATCGCGCATACGGCCACGGCGGGCCAGCGTTCCTTCTTCAAATACCAGTTGCTGAAGGATCGCAACTTCGCGACGGGCACCTGCTTCATCTTCGTGATCGGCGCGGTGATGTACGCGACGCGCGCGCTCCTGCCGCCGATGCTGCAGAACCTGATGAACTATCCGGTCGCGACGACGGGCCTCGTCACGGCGCCGAGCGGCGCGGGCACGATGATCGCGATGCTCATCGCCGGACGGCTCCTGAAGCACATCGATGCGCGCTTGCTGTTGCTGTCGGGGTTCCTGATTTCGGCGCTCGCGCTCTGGCAGATGATGCAGTACACGATCGTGCTGTCGGCCTCGGATATCGTGTGGCCCGGAGTGATTCAGGGCTTCGGGCTGGGGCTCGTGTTCGTGCCGCTGTCGGCGCTGACGTTCTCGACGCTCACGCCCGAACTGCGCGCCGACGGCACCGCCACCTACAGCCTCATGCGCAATATCGGCAGCAGTATCGGCATTTCGGTCGTGCAGACGCTGATGACCCGCAACACGCAGATCGCGCACGCGGACCTCGCCGCGCAGGTGACGCCGTTCAATCCGGCGATGCAGTCGGTGCTGTCGAGCGGCTCGATGCAGGACATGGCGATGCTGAATCAGACCATCACGCAGCAGGCGTCGATGATCGCGTATCTCAACGACTTCAAGCTGATGTTCGTGGCGACCTTGCTGGTGGTCCCGCTGTTGCTGCTGATCCGGCCCGCACGCAAGGCGGCTGCGGATGAAGCCGTCCCGCATGCGGCGATGGATTGAGCGTTAGCTTTCCGCTGGCGAATCGTCGCGATCGTGCGTGCGTCCGATGAATGCCGAGCCTCGGGACATGCGGGCGCGCAGCGCGTCCGCGATGAAGGTGACCAGCTTCCTCTCGTCCTTCCATTTCGCGGCGCGGCGCGCGGGATCGAATCCCTCGTGGCGGATGATCGCCTTGAGCGTGTCGGCCGGCTGCGCGTGCAGCCACTCGCGAAAACCTTCATCGCCGCGCGCGTCGAATTCGACGTGTACGTCCGGCACGTCGATGTCCTTGCGCTTGGCCGGCACTTTCGGCCGCGCGGCGGCGATGGGTTCGACCGGCTGAAACAACGCGTTGAGCTTCTCCGCGAAACCGGGATTGCGCGCTGCCTCGTCCTTGATCAAGGCGACAAGACCTTCCAACTGTGCGATCACTGGCTGTTCGCTTCGCATAGTGCCCAGATCTCCCGTGTCAGAACTTGCAACGCCACGTAGGCTTGCGGGCCGTATTTTCCATTGAGCGTGCGCAGGTCGGCTTCGTGGTCGGCGCCCCGCGCGACGTTCACGGATAGCGGAATCGTGCTTTCGAAAAAACGCGGCTGCTGCACGCCGGCTGCGTTGAATTTGCCGAGGCGGCCATGCGCCAAATCGTTCATCACGCGATCGTGGAGATTGTTCTTCTGCACCTTGGTCGCGACGATACCGAGCGGCTCGATCGTCTGACCGATATCCGCAGCAAAGCGGCGCACGTTGTCGACGATCTGATAGATGCCCCACGTCGAGACGATGTCGGGAATGGTGGGAATCACATAGCCGGTGGACATACGCAAGCCGTTGCGCGTGACCGTGCCGAGGCTCGGCGGACAATCGATGATGACGTAGTCGTATCGGTCGATGACCGGCTGCAACGCCTTCTTCAGGATGTCGAGCGGATTGTTGGTGAAGTTACCCATCATCGCGATGCCGGGAATATGATCCTGCAACTCGATCAGCCGGATACTGGAAGGCAACAGATCGAGCGCTTCGATACCGCCGTTCACCGTCGAAACCCTACGAACGATGGCACGCTCGATATCGAATTTCGGTTCGAGGTGATGGTTGATCTTGTCGTCGAACAATTGCGCGATGGTGCGTCCGGAGCGGTCGAGTTCGTCCCACGCTTCTTCTGAGATCAGATTCACCGTCGCGTTGGTCTGCGGATCGAGATCGATCAGCAGCACACGCTGGCGCGCTTCGAGCGCGAGAATCTCCGCGACGGCGACCGCTGTCGTCGTCTTGCCGACACCGCCTTTGAGATTGATGAAACTCAAGACATGCGGCGTTTTCCCCTTGACCATCCCGGCTCCTCTGTTTTATTGGCCTCGTCGAATTGGGCCGCGACGGCCTACCGTCGCGGCGCGAGGATTTTACAGATCAAGGAGTATTGCTAACTGATCAGGTTGGTCAATTTTGGTGTTTCAGTCGTTGCTCATCACCTTGCCGCACTCGATCACGAGATGATCGTCGCTTCCATGGGAGAAAAATCGCCAATCCTCGTTGCCCGGCAGGTTGTCGGATATGACGACCAATTCGAGGTTTCTTGAGAGTTCGATCAGCAGCCCGCCTGCCGCGTCGCCTGATACGCTTTGAACAACGGTCGGGCCTCCTGAGATCAGGATATCTCCAGCTTTGTGGGCTGCCTGAATGATCGCCTCGTCGGTGCCGCTGAAATCGGATCGCGAGACGAGGGAATTTCCTGCTCCGGCGAAAGATAATTTCCAATCACATTGAATGTGCAACGCCCATTCACCGACCTCCCTCCATTCCCCTTTGTAGTTCCTGACCTTTATTCGTCGGCCGAATTGCACTGTCAGCATGTCGGCGGCACGATTGACGCCGCAGACCTTCAGTCCGACGAGAACGGAAAGACGTTGAGTGATTACTTCTCTGATGTCGCTCATTCACGCGCTCCAAACATATCTTGTGCTCGCTCCAGGATTTCGCGATATCCCAAGCCTTGATCGCTGATCTCCTCGTGCAATTGGCGCGCCTGTCGCTTGGTCAGTCCCAGCGCTTTCGCCACCGCCCTTGTCTGCCTGTTCTGAGCCTGATTGTTTCGCGGCGTACCCTCACTGCCGGCGATCTCTTGTGCATCATCCGTCGCCCGCTCACGCGAGGCATATCTGATCGGCTCGCCCTCAAGCGGAGATCCCGCGTCGCTGGAAGAAATCGCTGTTCGATAAGGCCACTCATACGCGATCGCGATGAACTTGCGACGCGTCAATCCATCGATGAACGCCGGCAACAAAAATTCTTCTGGAAAGTGTTTGTCGACAGGCCCATGCCACTCGCTTCCACGAACCAACATTCCAAACAGGAACTTTCGGATGTGTTCTATCGTTATGTGCGAATCCAGCGTGTACGTTGCCAGCGCGACGCTCTTGAGAAACTCATTCGTTTCCGCGTTCGTCTTCGACGATAGCAAACCTTTGCAATCGTGCTGATTCTCGAAGAAGAACGACTCCAGAATCACATACTTCCTGGTTTCCCACCGATTGGGCGACATGACCAACGTTCGGTGACAGTACAGAAAGATGTCACCGTTGACACGGATAACTGAGCTATCTCTATATGGGTCCATTCACGAATCTCTTTAACCGCTCGCACTAGAGCATCTGAGTGGACCCAACATACAGTCTTTATATTTTGAGATAAACTATTTCGACATCCTAAGTCGAATTACCGCTGCGTGTCGACAAAGCTGCCTTCGCGCAGCGGAAACAACCGCCGTACTCACACACTCACCTCCCCCCGCTCCAGCATCACCCCGAACGCATCCGCCGACAAAGGCACCGCCAGCAAGAACCCCTGCATCTCATCGCACATCATGTCCTGCAGCCGGTCGAGCTGCGAACCCGTCTCCACGCCTTCCGCGACCACATCCATATCGAGCGAATGCGCGAGCGCGATGATCGCCGACACGATCGCCCGCCCTTCCTGCCCGTTCTCATCGAGCCCGTTCGTGAAGAACCTGTCGATCTTCAACTGCTTCGCACGAAAGCGCTGCAAATACGCCAGACTCGAATAGCCCGTGCCGAAATCGTCGATTGCGATCTCGAAGCCATTCTCCTGAAACGCGCGGATCATCTCGATGGTGCGCGGCGCGTCCTGCATCGCCACCGTCTCGGTGATCTCGAACATGATCTGCTCGCTCGGCACGCTTTCCTCATGCATGATCTTGAGGATGTTCGCGACCAGATCCGCCTCGTTCATCTGGCGCGGCGACAGATTGATCGCCACCTTCACCGGCGGCCGCCCCTCCGCACGCCAGCGCGAAAGATGCTGGCACGTCTCGCGCACGACCCAGTAGCCGATCGGCACGATCTGCCCGGAACGCTCCGCGATCGGAATGAATTCGAGCGGCGTCAGCGTGCCGATGTCCGGATGGTCCAGCCGGATCAACGCCTCCGCGCCCGCCAGCTCGCCGCTCTTGCCGCGAAACTTCGGCTGGAACAGCAGATAGAAATGGCCGCCGTTCAACGCCTCGTGCAGCGCCTGTTGAATCTGCAAGGTCCGCACCGCCGCCTCGTTCATGCTCGCCTCGAAGAAGCGATACGTGCTGCGCCCGCCGCGCTTCGCCTCGTACATCGCGACGTCGGCGTGCTTGAGCAGCGACTCGACGCTGTCGCCATCCTGCGGATACAGCGCGATGCCGATGCTCGGCATCACCTGCAACGGATGATTGGCCACGAGCAAACCCCTTTTCATCGCTTCGAGGATGCGCTCGGCCAGCGTCTGCGCATCGGTCGGCGCATGCATGTTTTCCAGCATCACGACGAACTCGTCGCCGCCCAGACGCGCCACCGTATCGCCGCCGCGCACGCATTCCTGCAGACGTCGCGCAAACGCCTTCAGCACTTCGTCGCCGACCGTATGGCCGAGCGAATCGTTGATCGTCTTGAAGCCGTCGAGGTCCATGAAGAGAATCGCAAAGCGGCTGTCGCTGTGCCTCGCGCTTCTGATCGCGCGCTCGATGCGCTCGTTCATCGTGCGGCGGTTCGGCAGGTCCGTGAGCGTGTCGAAGGTCGCCATACGCACGATCTGGCCGTTCAGCCGCGAGACGGAACCGGCCAGCAACGCCGTGCGCGCGTCGAAGCGCGACAGCACGAGCGTGATGATCAGGATCGCCAGCGTGAACAGCACGACGGTCGTGGCGAGCCAGTTCGCGTCGACGTCGTTCGCCGCGCCGCAGATCGAGCCCGGCAGAAAGTTCGCCGCCGCGTTGCCGGTGTAATGCATGCCGGTGATCGCAATGCCCATCACCAGCGCCGACACCAGGCGCTTCGCGAGCACGTTCATCTGCGTCGCGTCCGACAGCGTATGCGCGATCCACAGCGCCGCGCCCGACGCGACCACGGCAATCGCGATCGACGCGGCGAACAGGCGCGGATCGTACTGAATCGCGGGCTGCATGCGCATCGCGGCGTCGCCGGTGTAGTGCATCGCCGCGATGCCCGCGCCCATCAGCACGCTGCTCGCGACGAGCCGGCGTGCCGTCAGCCGCTTGCTGGTGATGACATGGAGCGCGAAAAACGATACGAGCACCGCGATGCCGAGCGACCCGGCGGTGATCCTGAAGTCGTAGCCGAGTGGAATCGGCAGTTCGAAGGCGAGCACGCCGATGAAATGCATCGACCAGATGCCGATGCCCATCGACGCCGCGCCCCCCGCCAGCCAGATGTGCCGAGTGCGCGAATGCGCGAGCATCGAGATCCGCCC
The DNA here is from genome assembly GCF_018408855.1 of Caballeronia sp. NK8. Classification (GTDB taxonomy): domain Bacteria; phylum Pseudomonadota; class Gammaproteobacteria; order Burkholderiales; family Burkholderiaceae; genus Caballeronia. The sequence continues at coordinate 1,154,459 of NZ_AP024325.1, forward strand.
CGAAATATCGAGCGCGGTAAAGGAAGCGAGCGTCGCGACAACCAGCGATGCCGCAACCAGCCAGAAGTTGTAGGTGCCGTGCATAAATGCCAGTTAGCCGAAGACTCGTTTGCGTGAGCGTCTTATCGGCCGGGGACCGGCAATCTTTAGACTCCAAATGAGAAATACTCGCAACGCGCGCCGCCCGCGCGTCAAAGTTGCGAATCGAGCAGCGCGACGATGCGTTCCAGCAGCTTTTCGGTGAGCGGACGACGGCGCCAGTCGTCGAGCGTGATGCGTTTCGCGTGGGCGACGTCGTCGGCGAAAATCGCGGTCTGGCGGCGCGCGAAATCGCGGTCGTAGATGTTGAGGTTGGCCTCGTCGTTCAGCTTGAACGAGCGGCTGTCGAAGTTGGTGGAACCGACCGACACGAGATATTCGTCGACGACGATGAGCTTGCAGTGGAACATCGTCGGCTGATATTCGTAGATTTCGACGCCCGCCGCGAGCAGATCGCCCCAGCACGCGCGCGACGCCTCGCGCACCGTGTGCGTGTCGATGCGCTTGCCCGGCGTGATGATGTGCACGGCCACGCCGCGCTTCGCCGCTTCGACGATAGCGTTGATCGTCAGCTTGTCGGGCACGAAGTACGCGCTCGACAAATGGATGGAATGTGTCGCGGCGGTGATCGCCATCAGGTACATCAACTGCATGTCGTCGCTGCCACCCGAGGGCGAGCTGCTGAACATGTGCGCGAGACCGTCGCCCGCGGGTTCGATCTTCGGAAAATAGCGCGGGCCGTGCAGCACGTTGCCGGTCGCCTTGATCCAGTTGTCCATGAAGACCGCCTGCATCTGCCCGACCGCCGCGCCTTCGACGCGAAAATGCGTGTCGCGCCAGTGTTTCTCGTCCTGCGCGTGCCCGGTCCATTCCTCGGCGATCCCGACGCCGCCCGTGAAGCCGATGCGCCCGTCGATCACGAGCAGCTTCCGGTGCGTGCGGTCGTTCATGCGCCCAAGCCCGCTCCAGTGCGGCTTGTGATACTGGACGACTTCCGCGCCCGCCTCACGCAGCATGCGCAAATAGCGCTTGTCCATTTTCGAGGTGCCGACCCAGTCGAGCAGCACATGTACCGCGACGCCCGCGCGCGCCTGATCGGACAGTGCCTGGGCGACCTCCTCGCCGATCGCGCCCGACCAGTAGATGAACGTTTCGAAGGTGATCGTCTCCCGCGCCGAGCGGATACCCGCCAGCATCGACGGAAAAATCTCGTCGCCGTTCAGGAGCACTTCGAAGCGGTTGCCGCCGACCACGGGTGGACCGAGCAGCAGGCCCATCGAGCGGACGAACTGCGGGTCGTCGCTTGGGTACAGCCGTTCGATCTTGTGCTCGATCTTCTTCTCGCCGCTCGTCAGATTCGCGATGATCAGCACGACGACGAGCGTCACGACAACGGTCAGGACAATCAGGGCAATCGTTGGCATGCGCGGCCTCGCGGGGCGAACATTCGTCCGGAATCGCCAGTGTAAGCACGTTCCGGACCGCGCGGCGTCATGCTGGCTCAGCTTTTCGCCGGCATCCAGCCCTGCGTCTGGCCGAGTTTCGCGATCTGCTTGGCGATGGAGTCGCCGAGGCGCTTCTCGTCTGACGACACACCCGCGTGCTTCGTCTCCGATACCGCGTGCAGTCCGCCCGATACCGCGAGCGAACTCGCCACATGCCCCGCCGCCGCGCCGACGCCCGCCATTTCCGCGACGCCCGGCGCATGGCCGCTGTCGGCCTTGGCGTCGAACTGTTCGAGCAGTTGCGGCGCGCCGTGCGCGGGCTTGAAGACGAGCTGCACGGTCGCGCCGACCTTGCTTTCGCCCGCGCCGAGGCCGATCAGCATACGGCGGCGGCGATTGCCCGCATCGATCGTGTCGAAGTTGCCCTGGACGACCAGCACGCTCCGGTCTTCCGGCGGCGGCACGTCGGCGCGGACGGCGGGGAGGCCCATCGACTGAAGTTTGGCGACGATCTCGTTCGCGACTTCCTCGCGCGCCGCGACGGCGTCCTGCGCTTGCTTCTGCGCCTGCGAGTCACCGGACATCGCCGCGCCGATCTTCGAGATCATGCCGTGATTGTCGAGCTTGACTTCGCTGGCGTCGCTGGCGAAAGCGTAGACGTAGATCGTGTCGGGGCGCAGGGCGGGCGCGGCCGCGACGGTCTGCACGGACTGGCCGCCGTACTGGTTGAACTGGCTCGCGGCCTGTGCGGGATTGCTCGCGCAGCCCGCCAGCAGCGCCGTGCCGACGACGAGTCCGGCGAGCGCCGCGCCGCGCGCCTTGTTGATGATCGAACTGAACGACGAGAATTTGATCGAGCTGGACATGTTGCATCTCCGTACCGGCCGCGCCGGGAATCGTGAATGGTCGAATTCGTGGATGCGTGAGTCGGCTGTCGGTTCTCGTTGTTGTTCGGGTCTCGCTGGGTTCCCGATCACGCAGACGCAACTATGGAGGATGGCCGCGCGGCAGGCCATCGAGCATTTATGTCGCGCGATTTCACGGGCGCGGAAGGCCCGTGGGACAAGGCTTCAGCGGGTGATTTCGCGGCGCGGCAGGCCGGCTGCAGAACACGCCGCTTGTGGTTACCATGTCCGGCACGCGTCGCGCAGGTCGTCGGCGCACTCCGCAAACTTGCCAAGGAGCAGAGATGGATCTGAAGATCAGTAACAAGCTCGCGCTGGTGTCCGGCTCGACCAAGGGCATTGGTCACGCCATCGCAGTGGCGCTGGCGCGCGAGGGCGCGCGCGTGATCGTGAACGGCCGCTCGCAGGGGTCGGTAGATACCGCGCTCGCGAAACTGCGCGAACTCGCGCCGGGCGCGCAGGCCGAAGGCTTTGCCGGCGACGTCTCCGATGCCGCGCAGGTCGACGCGCTCGTGCAGCGCTTCCCACACGTCGATATCCTCGTGAACAACATGGGCATCTTCGATCCGAAGCCGTTCGAAGACATTCCCGACGATGAATGGCTGCGCTTCTTCAATGCCAACGTGATGTCGGGCGTGCGGCTCTCGCGCGCCTATCTGCCGAAGATGAAGGAGAAGAACTGGGGCCGTGTGGTGTTCATCAGCAGCGAGAGCGGCGTGCAGATTCCCGTCGAGATGATTCACTACGGCATGACGAAATCGGCGCAGATTTCGCTCGCGCGCGGCCTCGCGGAGACCTGCACGGGCACGGGCGTCACGGTCAATTCGGTGTTGCCGGGTCCGACGAGTTCCGAGGGCGTCACCGAGTTCGTCGAGAAGCTCTCTGGCGGAAAAAGCTTTCACGAGTTCGAGCAGCAGTTCTTCGAGGAAGCGCGCCCGACGTCGATTCTCAAGCGCTTCATCACGCCCGAGGAAATCGCGAGCATGGTGGCTTACGTGTGCTCGGAGTTGTCCTCGGCGACCAACGGCGCGGCGTTGCGCGCGGACGGCGGCGTGATACGCGCGGCCTTCTGAAGCTATGCGCCGATGAGTTCGCGCGCTCGTTCGAGCGCCTCGACGATCGCCGCGACGGTTCGATCCCGCGCGGCTTCGTCGTTCTGCCGCAGCGCGTAGGAAGGGTGATACGTCGCGACGACGAGCCTGTCGCGATACGGCACGACGCGCCCGACATGCGCCGATAACGTCGCGCGACGGCCGAACAGCGCCGCGAGCGCGGTCGCGCCGAGCGTGACGATCACGCGCGCGCCGACGTCATGCAGTTCCTGTTCGAGCCAGTACGAGCACGCTTCGACTTCCTGTTGCGCCGGCGTCTTGTGCAGCCGCCGCTTGCCGCGCGGCTCCCACTTGAAATGCTTCACCGCGTTGGTCAGATACACCTGCTCGCGCGGCACGCCAGCCTGTCGCATGGCGTCGTCGAGCAATTGCCCCGCCGCGCCGACGAACGGCTCGCCCTTCAGATCCTCCTGATCGCCGGGCTGTTCGCCGAGCAGCATGATGCGGGCATCCGCCGGACCCGCGCCACGCACCGCCTGCGTCGCGTTGCGCCACAGATCGCAGCGGCGGCAGGTGTCGAGTGACGTGGGGGCGTCGCGTTCGGGCTGGGCCTCGTCCGCTTCCACCTGCACCGCCTTGCCGCCGAGCGCGCCGACGCTCTTCGCCTGCGCGACGCGCCGCGCCCCGCCGCGCGCATCGCTGACGAGCTTCGGAATCAGCGCGCCTTCCGGCAGCCCCTTCCAGAAACGCACCGGCATGTGTTGTTCGAGCGCGGATTCGTTCAGCCGCGCCGGGTTGAAGATGCTGCGGTAATAGGTCATCCAGAGCGCTTCGGCGGCGTCGGGCGTATCGACCGCGTGTTCCGATGCGAGCGCGCGGCGGCGCTCCAGTTTCAGGCGCGCGCCGTCGAACATCGCCGCGCCATCGGGCGTCGCGATCAGCCAGGTCGAGCGTCCCATGCGCGCCGCGAAATGGTCCGCGCCCCAGGCGAGCACGTCGTGATCGGGCTCGTACCACGCGACATACTCGGGCGCGCCGAGCGAGGCGTCGCGCTGGCGAAAGCGCACGTACGCGATCATGTCGTGCTGCGCGCGTCGCACCGCCTTGGCCATTTTGTAGAGGCGCGCGCCGTCTTCATCGGCGGCCGATGCAACCGCGCGATCGCCCCGCGACCAGCGCCACAGCACGCGATAGAGAAAGCCCCAGCGGCGCGCGTCGCGAAAATGCGCGGCGTCTTTCAGCAGCGATGCGAGTTCCCGCGATACGCGGATTTGCGGCGCTTCCGCCACCTTCGCCGATGGCGCGGCTTCATCGAACAAGGCGGGCTCGACCTGCGACGTGCGCCAGTCGACCGATTCGGGCGCGAGTCCTTGCGCGAGCGCGTCGAGCGCGGCGGCGCGCCAGGCGTCGAAATCGTCGTCGATGGCGATGAGGTGCATCAGAGGAGCGACAGCTGCACCGGCTCCGTCGCGAGCGCGCGCCGCAGATTGTCCGACGGCGCTTCGGACAGCGGCGGCCGATAATCCGCCACGACGACGAACGGCTTCACCTTGTCCATGCTGCAGCGCAGCCGCACGAGATCCTGATAACGCACGCGCCGCGCGCGCCGCAATTCGACAATGCGCTTGGCGTTGCGCATGCCGATGCCCGGCACACGCGCGATCGTGCGCGCGGGCGCGACGTTCAGATCGACCGGAAAGCGGTCCCGATTCGCGAGCGCCCAGGCGAGTTTCGGATCGACGTCGAGCGGCAGATTGCCGGCATCGCCGAGCAGTTCCGACGCAGCGAAACCGTAGCCGCGCATCAGAAAATCCGCCTGATACAGGCGATGTTCGCGAAGGAGCGGCGGCGCTTTCGACGGCACGCCCGAGGGGCTGTCGGGAATCGGGCTGAAGGCCGAGTAATAGACACGCTTCAGCTGATACGAACCGTAGAGCGTTTCAGCGGTGCCGAGGATGGTGCGGTCGTCGGTTTCATCGGCGCCGACGATCATCTGCGTGCTCTGCCCCGCCGGCGCGAATTTCGGCGCGCGCGGCTCCGCTTCGGATTCCTCGCGCGCGACCCGGATGTTGCCCATCGCCAGCTTGATCGTGCGGCCGCTTTTTTCCGGCGCGAGACGTTCGAGGCTGATTTCCGTCGGCAATTCTATGTTCACGCTCAGACGGTCGGCGTAGCGGCCAGCCTGCGCGACGAGACCGGGATCGGCATCGGGAATCGTCTTCAGATGGATATAGCCGCGAAACTGGTGCTTTTCGCGCAGCAATTTCGCGACGAGAACGAGCTGTTCCATCGTGTAGTTCGACGAACGAATCACGCCGGAACTGAGAAACAGGCCGTCGATGTAATTGCGGCGATAAAAATCCAGCGTGAGGTTCACGACTTCCTCGGGCGTGAAGCGGGCGCGCGGCACGTTGCTGGAGCGGCGGTTGATGCAGTAACGGCAGTCGTAGAGACAAAAGTTCGTCAAAAGAATCTTGAGCAGCGAGACGCACCGGCCGTCGGGCGTGAAACTGTGGCAGATGCCCGAACCGGTGCTGGCGCCAAGGCCGTCGATGCCGCGCGACTCGCGTTTCGGCGAGCCGCCGCTCGCGCATGACGCGTCGTACTTGGCGGCGTCGGCGAGGATTTCGAGCTTTTCGGAGAGATCCATCTTTACGATTGTACTGTATGTTTATACAGTATTCACGGTGAGTCGCTAAGTCAAACGTTTTGTTATTGCGCACACTTCGCGCCTGCCCGGTCGCTCTCCCACGGCATGGCGATTGCGCAGGAAAGACGGCGGCGGCCAGCATTTCGCGAGGCGGCACGCATCGAGACTATCGATCAACGGGAGGACACCATGAAGAACGCAAAGAGAAGCCTGCTTGTTTCGGCCATGATTCTGAGTCTGTCGGGCGCGGCGTTCGCGCAGGGCGCAGGCGGTGGAGCAGGCGGCGGTTCAGCGGGCGGCAACGGAGCCGGACAAGGCGGCACCGGCATGAGTACGCCGAACGCCAACGGCGTGACGGGCTCGACATCGGGCGCATCGGGCGCGAATACGATGGGCTCGTCGCAAAGCAACAAGATGCACAAGAACAAGAAGAGCAGCTCGGGCGGTTCCGATTCGGGCACGTCGGGCGGCGGCGCGGCCAAGACGTATTGACGTCGTTGTCAGCGCGCGCGGGCTTTGCGAAAGCCCGCGCGCGCTTTTCGATCCCCTCCGAAGTATCCCTGCCAGATAGGGATTTCTCCCGCTCCTTCATCACCGTACTGTAGTGCCTGAGCGCTATCCATCGCGCCGGGCGAGTACTCGTTTCGGCCGTTTTGCCGCTGCGCTCGATCCCGTCCATCGACAAAGCTGCAAGGAGTCCGAGAATCGTGTTCCCGGCTGCTTGTGCATTCGTTTCAAGGAGCTGGAACATGAAGGCGAAAACCAAACCGCAATTCTTCGCGATGATGGCTGCGTGCGCGCTCGTGACCACGGTCGGCAGCATCGGCGCGGCGCACGCTCAGGGCATGCCCGCGGACGCGCAGCAAACCGTGCAGACGATGCGCCCGATGTATATGTCGCAGGCCACGCCCGATCACTCGCAGACTGCTGCGATGCCCGCGCCGCAAGCCGATGAATCGGCATACGGCGGCATGTCGGCAGGCGCGAGCGCATCCGCGAGCGGCCGCCGTCAGGGCGGCTGCGGCGACGCACCGCGCTGCGACATCTTCTTCGGTCAATGATCGGTCAAAGGCTTTGCGTCGCGGGCGTGCCCAAGCGCCGTTCGTGACGCATCACCCGATGCGGGTCGTCCACGCAAACGTCGCGCTGACCGACTCGCCCGGCTCCAGGACCGCGCCGCCCTTCAGCGCGCGCGCCACATCCAGATTCACCCAGTCCGCCACGTTGCTCACCGGCTCCACGCAAAGCAGCCCGGGATGCGCAGCGGGCGCGTACACCACCATGTGATCGAACGGCGCGTCGGCGCTCAACGTGATCGCGCGGCCTTCGTCGGGCCACGCGATCGTCGCCGTGCGCGACCAGCCGGCGAAGTTATTGTCGAGATCGAACGCATCGGCGGACATGCCATCGCTGGACGCCATCGCATCGATGCACGGATGCGGACCCGCGTGCGTCGGCAGCAGATCCGGCGTGCTGTGCCACATCGCGGCGACGCGCGCATGCACGCGCGTGTTTCGCGTGCGCGGATAGTAGGGGTGATGGCCCATGCCGAACGGCATCGGCCGATCGGCCAGATTGCGCGCGGACATCGTGACGCTCAGTGTGTCCGCATCGAGCGCGATGTCCTGCGTCGCTTCATAAGCGAATGGCCAGTGCCGCGCCGCTTCACGCGAAGGCTCGTGCAGCAGGTGCAAGCGCGCCCGCGAAGCCGAGACTTCCTCCACGCGCCAGCCCAGACGCCACGCGTTGCCGTGCAGCGCGTGGGCGAAGCCGTTGCCGTCATCGGAAAGATCGACGAGCGCGCCGTCGAACAAGAAGCGCGCGTCGCGAATGCGATTGCAATACGGCAAGAGCGGAAAGCTCGCCATGCCGAGCGGATCGCGCGCGGCCAGCGCGGCGGGCGTAGCGGGACGCAGCCAGTCGATCACGCGGCCATCGCGCGTTTCGTCGAATGCCGCGATCGCGCCGCCGACATGCGGCGCGAGCAGCACGCGGCGCGCGCCATGACGCAGCTCGACGAGCGCTTCGGACAGTGCGGCGCTCAATATGCGAACTGCCGGTAATTTTCGTCGAACGTGCGCGCCGTCGCCTCGACGAGTGGATTGAAGCGCAACAGACGCCGTGCGCGCGCGGGCAATGCGGCGAACACGTCGCGCGGCACGTCAATATGCACCTCCGGCCGGAAATACCACGCGCGGCTATAGCCGATCACGACCATCGGACGCGGCTCTCCGTCCAGGTTCGGCGTGCCGCGATGCAGGCCGCGCACATCGCGAATCATCACGTCACCGAGTTTCATCGGCACGCGTTCGGCGGCGAAGCGCCCCGCTTCCAGGCCGGCATACGCGTCGTCGCGCGACATGCGATGCGTGCCGCGCGTCGTTTCGAGCGGGCCGTTGCGATCATCGACATCGACCAGCGGGAAATTCACCGCGAGCTGGAACGAGGGCGTTTCGGGCGCATCGTCGAACAGCGGCGGCGTGTCGCGATGCCAGTCCTGATATTCGGAGCCGTGCACGGGCGTATCGGTGGCGAGCTGGCACATCACCGGATCGCGCCCGGCCACGCGCTCCACGATACCGACGATGTCGTCGTCGCAAAAGATCGACGGGTCCGAGAACTCGCCCTCGAACGGCAGCGTGACGTAATAGCGGCCCGGTCCGCGATTGCCGCTCGTGGCAGCTGCGCGCGCTGCATCCACATGCGGTTGCAAGAGCGGAGCAAATGCATTGCGCCAGGCTTCGAGCGTCGCGCGCGGGAAATGGTCGCGCAGCAGCACAAAACCGTCTCGTTTGAACGCTTCGGCAAGCGCGTCTCGCGTGCCCTCGTCGTACCTGCCCATGCGCCGTCTCCTCGTCGCGAGTCCGGGGACAGAATCGCATGCACGTAATCCATTCGTCAATATTATTAGTAATAACCGGTGAAAACCCTGAGCCGAAATGCCCAATAAACACGTGCTTTCTGCGTCGTTCATCACTAATATTAGTGGCAGGTTTTCGCGGCCCGCCACGCTTCGTATGCATGGCGTCCAGCCGCCCGACGCACCCCGCACAATGAAAAAAACCACCCAACGCCGCCCGACGATGACCGACATCGCGAAACTCACCGGAGTCTCGCAATCGACGGTCTCGCTCGTGCTGAACAACGCAAGCGGCGCGAAGTTCTCCGACACCACGCGCGACAAGGTGCTGCGCGCCGCGCAGGAACTCGGCTATCGCATGACGCAGCGCGAGCCGGTCGCGGCGCTCGAGAGCCAGGGCGAACGCAATCTGATCGTCTATCTCGCCGACGAAATCTCGACGAGCCCGCACCCGGTCGTGAGCATCGACGGCGCGCGCGATGCGGCGTTCGCCAACGGCCGCATGCTCGCGGTCTATTCGACGCACGGCAACGCGGAAATCGAAGCGAGCGTGCTCGACGCGACGCTCGGCAATCCGAACGTGCTCGGCGTGATCTACGCGACGGTCTACACGCGCCGCGTCACGCTGCCCGCCGTGCTCGCCCGCGTGCCGACCGTGCTCCTGAACTGCTACACGAGCGATGCGAGCGTGTCGTCGGTCGTGCCCGCCGAGGTCGCGGGCGGGCATACGGCAACGGATCACTTGCTGGCGGCGGGCCACAGGCGCATCGGCTATATCAACGGCGAGCCGTGGCAGGACGCGGCGCGCGATCGGCTCAAGGGTTATCGGACCGCGCTCGCGACGGCCGATCTGCCGTTCGCGGCGGAACTCGTGCGCGAGGGCGACTGGAGCCCGGGCACCGGCTTCGAGCACACGCTCTCGCTGATGCGCGAGCCGAATCCGCCGACCGCGATTTTCTGCGCGAACGATCTGATGGCGCTCGGCGCGATCGAGGCGCTGAAGCAACTCGGCCTGCGCGTTCCCGACGATGTTTCCGTGCTCGGTTACGACGATCAGGAAATCGCGCGGCATACGCATCCGCCGCTTTCCACGGTCGTGCTGCCGAACTACGAACTCGGGCGCTGGGCGGTCGAGACGCTGCTTCAGGAAGAACAGAACCGCGCCGCCGGCGCGCCGGTGAGACGCCGCACGGTCAAGCTCGACGGGCCTTTGATCGAGCGCGGCTCGGTCAGGACATTGGCCGAAGCCAGGCATCTCGCAACTAATAATATTAGCGATTGACCGTTAATAAGACGCGATGAAACAATCGCCGAAGTCGCAGCCTTGAGCAATACGCATCACCACTCTCGCAGCACGCAGACCGGGCAACAACAAGCATCGGCACTACTAGAAAAAGGCAAACCATCCTATGGAGGAAGACATGCTGTCCCTAGAGAAGAAATCGCGTACGGGCCTGCGCCCGCTCGCTGCTGCACTGACCGCCCTGACGCTCGCTGCCGGCTTCACTGCCGCCCACGCCGCCGACGACGGCCTGCCGAAGATCGCGAACAAGAAGCCCCTGAAGGTCGGCTTTGCGCAGACCGAGAGCAACAACCCGTGGCGTCTCGCGGAAACGAAGAGCTTCAAGGACATCGCGGCGAAATGCGGCTGGCAGATGGTGATGACCGACGCCAACAGCTCCGCCGCCAAGCAGGTCTCGGACATTCAAAGCATGATCGCGCAGCATGTCGATCTGCTCGTGTTCCCGCCGCGTGAAGAGAAGCCGCTCGTGCCGGTCGTGATGCAGGCGAAGAAAGCGGGCATTCCGGTGATTCTCGTCGACCGCAACATCGACCAGTCGATGGCGAAGGCGGGCAAGGACTACATCACGTTCATCGGCTCGGACTTCATCGATCAGGGACATCGCGCCGCCGACTGGCTCGTGAAGGCGACCAACGGGAAGGCGACGATCATCGAGCTGGAAGGCTCGACCGGCGCGTCCGCCGCGAACGACCGCAAGAAGGGCTTCGACGAAGTGATCGCGAAGAATCCGGGCATGAAGATCATCGCGTCGCAGAGCGGCGACTTTGCGCGCGACAAGGGCCGTCAGGTGATGGAGACGCTGCTGCAGGCGCATCCGGATGTGACCGCCGTCTACGCGCACAACGACGAGATGGCGCTCGGCGCGATCGCCGCCATCAAGGCGGCCGGCAAGCAGCCGGGCAAGGACATCGTGCTCGTGACGATCGACGGCACCAAGGGCGGCCTCGAAGCGATCAAGGCCGGCGAACTCGGCGCGAGCGTGCAATCGAGCCCGTTCTTCGGGCCGCTCGCGTGCGATGTCGCGCAGAAGTACGCGAAGGGCGAGACGATCCCGCCGTGGGTGAAGGTCTCGGACCGCTTCTACGACAAGAGCAACGTCGACGCAAGCATGCAGTACGGGTACTGAGCGAAGCGTGTGTGTCTTGCGGGCGCCTGATCGAAGGCGCTCGCTTTTTCATTTCGACGGACTCACGGCATGGCTCAGACTCCCCTTCTTGACATGCAGGACATCGACATTGCGTTCGGCGGCGTCGCTGCCTTGAAACGCGCGCGCCTGACCGTCACGGCGGGCGAAGTGCACGCGCTCATCGGCCAGAACGGCGCGGGCAAATCCACGTTGATCAAGATTCTCACCGGCGCGTATCGCAAGAGCGCGGGCACGGTCCGCTTCGATGGCCGCGAGGTCGATTTCCGCACGCCGAAAGACGCGCGCGAAGCGGGCATCAGTACGATCTATCAGGAGATCAACCTCGTGCCGTTTCGCTCGGTCGCGGAAAATATCTTTCTGGGACGCGAGCCACGCCGCTTCGGACTCATCGACTGGAAGACGGCGCAGCGGCGCGCGGCCGACCTGCTCGAATCATTCGGATTGCGCATCGACGTTAAAAAGCCGGTACGCGAATACTCCACCGCGATCCAGCAGATGGTCGCGCTGGCCCGCGCCGTTTCGTCGGATGCGAAGATGGTCATCATGGACGAATCGACCTCTTCGCTCGACGAACGCGAAGTCGAATTGCTGTTCACCGTCGTGCGGCGGTTGCGTGACGACGGGCGCGCGGTGATCTTCGTATCGCATCGGCTCGATGAACTGTACGCGCTATGCGATCGCGTCACGGTGATGCGCGACGGACAGACCGTCGCCGAAAGCACGATGCAGGACATGGACAAGCTCAAGCTCGTCACGACCATGCTCGGGCGCACGCTCGCCGCCGTCGTTCACGAAGACAGCGCGGTGAAGGAAGCCAATCTCGCGAAGCGCGGGCCGGTGGCGCTTTCAGCGCAGGGACTCGCGGCGGGCGCGAAAGTCACGGACGTGTCGCTCGATGTGCATGCAGGCGAAGCCGTCGGTCTCGCGGGCCTGCTCGGCTCGGGACGCACGGAAACGATGCGTTTGCTGTTCGGCGCGGACCGTCCTGCCAAAGGCGCGCTTTCTGTCGGCGGCGAAAGCGCGACGTTCAGATCACCGAAGGATGCGATCGCGCGCGGCGTCGCGTATCTGACCGAGGATCGCAAGGCCGAAGGTATCGTGCCGGAGCTTTCGGTGCGAGACAACCTCACGCTCGTCTGTCTGCCCGCGCTGACGAAGCGCGGCGTGGTCGACGTGGCGAAGCAGCGCGAGATCGTCGACGGTTTCATCGAGTCGCTCGGCATCAAGTTGCGCTCGCCCGATCAGCCGATACGCGAACTCTCCGGCGGCAATCAGCAAAAGGTGCTGCTCGCGCGCTGGCTCGCGACGCACCCTCGCCTTCTTCTGCTCGATGAACCCACGCGCGGCATCGACGTCGGCGCGAAGGCCGATGTCGCGAAGATCGTGCGCGAACTGCGCGATGCGGGTCTCGCGGTGCTGCTGTCCGCATCGGAACTGGAGGAACTGACGGCGGTGGCCGATCGCGCGGTCGTGATCCGCGACGGCGAAACGGTCGCGCAACTCGATGGCGCGCAGATGAACGAGGCGGCCATCATGGACGCGATCGCATACGGCGGGAGCGCGGAGTCGACGCTCGCCGAAGCGGTGGAGGAAGCGAAACATGATCGATGACACGCAACGCGCCGCGCCGATCGTGCAGGCACCCGTGAAGAAGAAACGCGGCATCGCGATTCAGCGCGAAATCGCCGTGCTGATCGCGATGATCGTCTTCAATCTGATCTTCACGCAGCACTTCCTTTCGCTGCAGACGTTCAACGTGAATCTCACGCAAGTGGTGACGATCGTGATCGTCGGCATCGGCATGACGCTCGTTGTCGCGACGGGCGGGATCGATCTCTCCGTGGGCGCTTCGATGGCGATTGCCGGTGCGCTCGCGCCGATGCTCTTCATGAATATCGACGGCCCGCTCGGCATTCTGCTCGCGTTCACCTTGCCGATCATCGCGGCTGCCGCATGCGGCGTGTTCAACGGCTTTCTCGTGACGCGGCTGCACGTTCAGCCGATCGTCGCGACGCTCGTGCTGTTCATCGCGGGCCGCGGCATCGCGCAGGTCGTCACGGACGGCAGCCTGCAGGCGTTCAACAATTCCACCTTTCAATGGATCGCGCTCGGCAAGGTCGCGGGGGTGCCGTTTCAGATCCTGTTGATGCTCGCGCTCGTCGCGATCTTTACCTGGATCGTGCGCAAGACCCTGTTCGGCAAGTATCTGCTCGTGACGGGCGGCAATGAGGACGCCGCGTATCTCTCGGGCATTCCGACCGCGCGCGTGAAGATGATCGCGTACACCGTATGCGCCGCGCTCGCGGGACTCGCGGGGCTGATCTCGATTTCGGTGAACTCGTCGTCGGATGCGAATGTCGTGGGCCTCGGCGTCGAACTCGATGCGATCGCGGCGGTCGCGGTCGGCGGCACTGCGTTGACGGGCGGCAAGGCGTATATCACGGGCACGCTGATCGGCGCGCTGATCATTCAGTTGTTGCGTTACACGCTGCTCGCGCACGGCATTCCGGATGCCGCCGCGCTCGTGCTCAAGGCCGCGATCATCATCGCCGCGGTGTACGTGCAACGCAAGCGAGGCTGACTGTCATGAAGAAGAACCTGCCCATTCTCATTGCGCTCGTCGCGCTGCTCGTGCTCGGCGTCACGCGTTATGAGCATTTCCTGTCGGCGTATAACGTGACGTCGTTCTGGCGCTACAACTCGATGTTCCTGCTGATATCGATCGGCATGGCGTTCGTGATCATCACGGGCGGCATCGATCTGTCGGTCGGTACGGTGGCTGCGCTCGCGAGCGTCGTGTCGGCGCTGGCGAGTCCGCATGGCGCGCTCGCCGGCGTGCTCGCGGGATCGTTCGCGGGGCTCGCGGTCGGCGTGCTGAACGGTCTCGTCATCACGCATATGCGGATTCTGCCGTTCATCGTCACGCTGGCGACGAGTCTGGGCGCGCATGGTCTGGCGTTGCTGCTCGGTCATAACGATGCAGTGGCGATTTCGTCCGATATGAATTTCGCGGCGTTCGGGCAAGGCGATTTTCTGGGGATGCCGATTCCGGGGATCGTGTGCGCGGCGGCTGCGGTGATCGGATGGATCGCGTTGCGCAGTTCGCGGTTCGGGCGGCATGCGCTTGCCATCGGCGGGAGCGAGGAAGCGTCGCGGTTGATGGGACTGAACGTGGATCGCACGCTGGTCTTCGTTTATGCCGTTTCCGGGCTGCTTGCCGGCATCGCCGGGGCGATTCTCGCGGCGCAGTTCGGCGCGGGGCAGCCGAATGAAGGCGTTGGATGGGAGCTGTTCGCGATTTCGGCTGTGGTGCTTGGGGGTACGCGGTTGACCGGGGGCGATGGGTCCATCGCGATGACGATCGCCGGTGTCGCTTTGCTTGGGCTCGTGTTCAACCTTTTGAACTTCGAGAACGGGCTGGGGTTTATTTCGTTGTCGGCGTATTGGCAGTCGGTGATTCGTGGGTTGTTCCTGTTGCTTGTGATCGTATTGCAGGCGAGGGTTCTGGGTGGAGGGAAAGTGGTCAAGGTGGCGCGTTGAGGAATTCGCCGGATCCCGCTTTCACGGGACCCGGCGAATAAAACCCATCAGGCATGCCGATGCTCCGGCACGGTCTCCCGGATTACCTCCTCCCGCCGCGTCCCTGCCACGACACCAGGAATCCCTCGCCCGCGCAGCGAGCATCCCACCGTCTCGGTCACGAACAGCAACGCAACCGCCCCCACCACACAAGCGCCCATCATGTAGTAAGCCGGCACCAGCGTATTGCCCGTGCGCCCGATGAGCCAGTCGGTGACCATCGGCGCGGTGCCGCCGAAGATCGACGTCGAGAGGTTGTAGGCGATCGCCATCCCCGCATACCGCGCCTGCGTCGGGAACATCGCGGGGAACATCGCCGAGATGCTCGCGAGTTGCGGCACATAGAGCAGCCCCAGCACCCCGAGCCCGATCAGCGCGCCCGCGATGCCATGCGACATCAACGAAAACATCGGCACGGCGGCCACAAAGATGCCGACGAGCGAAAGCCACCACACCTTCTTGCGCCCGATGCGATCCGACAGCGCGCCGGCGAACGGCAGCAGCACCATCATCGACAACATGCCGATCAAGGGCAGCAGCAGCGAAAGGTTGTCGCTCATGCCGAGTTCCTTCTTCATGAACGTCGGCATATAGGCGAGCAGCACATAGTTCACCACGTTGAGCGCGACGACCAGTCCGCCGAGCTGCAGCAGCGGCTTCCAGTAGTTCGCGAACAGTTCGCGCAACGGCACGCCCGCATGATCCTCACGCCCCGCCGCTTCGGCGCATTCGCGAAACACCGGCGTGTCCTCCATCTTCGAGCGCAGATACAGTCCGATCAGACCGAGCGGCGCCGCGACGACGAACGGCAGACGCCAGCCCCATGCGTGCATCGCGTCATTGCCGAGCAGGACCGAACAGCCCAGCATCAGAAGCGCCCCGAGCGAGAAGCCCGCGAGCGTGCCGAATTCGAGGAAGCTGCCGCAGAAACCGCGCTTGTGGTCGGGCGCGTACTCGGCCATGAAGGTGGCCGCGCCGCCGTATTCGCCGCCGGTCGAAAAGCCCTGGATCATGCGCAGCACGACGAGCGCCGCCGGCGCCCACAAGCCGATGCTCGCATACGAAGGCAACAGGCCGACGAGCAAGGTCGCCATCGACATGATGATGATGGTCAGCGCGAGCACATGCTTGCGGCCGAGCCGGTCGCCGAGCGGCCCCCAGAAGAGTCCGCCGAGCGGCCGGACGAGGAAGGAGATCGCGAAAGTCGCGAGCGCGAAGAGCGTTGCCTGCGCGGTGCTGCCGGGAAAGAGCGCGGCTGAAATATAGGTGAGGCCGTAGCTGTAGATGCCGTAGTCGAACCATTCGGTCGCGTTGCCGATGGCCGATGCCGCCATGGCGCGCCTGATCGGCCCGCGCGATTGCGCATCATGCGCTGTCTGCGCGTCTTTGCTCGTGGAGGGTTGCACGTAACTCATAGTCGTTGTCCGGATGCGTCGGTGACCCGGTGCTGAGCTCGCGTTCGCGCGCCATGCACCGCCATGAGTTCAAGATACAGACGCACGCAGCTTGCCCCGCATGTCCTAGGACGATGAGGACGCTGGGGTTTTCCCCAGACAACGGTTCATTCTTGCCGCCCGACCGCGACCCCGGCGGGTTTCTTACCGAATCCCGCGAGCGTCATAGGACAATCGTTCAAAGCTCCGGATTGGAAATATCCGCCGTGACGATCCGTCTGCCGAGCGCTTCGGCGGCATGCCGCGCGTCCTCGCTGGACTCGAACGGACCAATGGTCTCGCAGCCGTCGAACGGATAGAGCACACGCTTGTCGCGCTTGCGCACGACCTTCAGCGTGCCGATATGCATGCCCGTCGCATTCACCACGTACGACGCGTAAATGTCGAAGCCCTCGTATGTCCCCGCTTCGGATATCAGTGTGGTTCTGGGCATCGGTCTGGACATGGTTGCGATCGTCGGGCAGCGTGGGTACGCGGTATGTTCGTGTCGGGATCGGTTCAGCAAAAAGCGTTCCGCTCCGCGCGCCTTTGCGCACGGGCCTGCCGCGCGCGCAGCCGATGAAAACCGAAGCGCGTTCCGTGCGAGAATTCGAAATCACTCTGATGCGCCGTGACAGCACGGCGGGCAAGCGGCGAGGAGAACGGGCGTCAATGAAAGCTGACAATCTGATCGCGGATGCGGGAACGAGCGGGCCCGGCCCGAGCTTCCTTCTGGGCGGCGGCGAAATGGGCGCGCTCATCCGCAGTTTCGATTGGACGCAAACCGCGCTGGGCTGGCCCGAACACTGGCCGCAAAGCCTCAAAACGGCCATCCGCATCATGCTGACGTCGCGCCAGCCGATCTGGGTCGGCTGGGGTCCCGACCTGCTGTTCTTCTATAACGACGCGTACAAATCGATCATCGGCGGGAAGCATCCGCAGGCGCTCGGCCAGCCGACGTCGGTCGTCTGGCGCGAAATCTGGAACGAGATCGGCCCGCTGCTCGACAGCGCGCTCGTCGGAAGCGAAGGCACCTTCGTCGAACAGAAGCTCCTCATCATGGAGCGCAACGGCTTTCCGGAAGAAACGTACTACACGTTCTCCTACAGCCCGATTCCCGACGACCGCGGCGGCGCGGGCGGCATCATCTGCGCGAACAGCGACGACACGCAACGCGTGCTCGGCGAGCGCCAGCTGACCGTACTGCGCGAACTCGCGGCGTCGGCGGCCGATGCGCGCACCTGGCGCGAGGCATGCGAACTGTCGATGAACGCGCTCGGCAACGCGTCGCGCGACATGCCCTTCGCGCTGCTCTACGCGGCCGAACCCGGCGGCGATACGGCGACGCTCGTCGGCGCGTGCGGCATCGAGCCGGGGCACCCGGCCGCGCCCGCGATCCTGCATGCGGCGCAGCCTCAGCCGTGGCCCTTCCAGGACGTGTTGCGCGACAACGCGGCGCGCGTCGTGACGGATCTGCAGGCGCGCTTCGACGCGCCGCTGCCCGCCGGCGCATGGAGCGTCGCGGCGCAAAGCGCGGTGCTGTTGCCCATCGCGCCCGCGGGCGAAACCGGCCGCGTCGGCGTGCTGATCGCGGCGCTCAATCCATTCCGGCTCTTCGACGAAGGCTATCGCGCGTTCATGAATCTGGTCGCGAACCAGATCGGCGCGGCGATCGGCTACGCGCACGCGTACGACGAAGAACGCCGCCGCGCCGAAGCGCTCGCCGAAATCGATCGCGCGAAAACCACTTTCTTCTCCAACATCAGCCATGAGTTCAGGACGCCGCTCACGCTGATGCTCGGCCCGCTCGAAGAACTGCTCGCGAATCCGCAACGCATCGGTCACGAAGACATGCGTGTCGTCGAGATCATGCATCGCAACGGCTTGCGGCTTCTGAAGCTCGTCAACGCGCTGCTGGACTTCTCGCGCATCGAGGCCGGGCGCATCGAGATTCATCGGCAGCCGACGGACATCGCCGTGTTCACCGCCGAGCTTGCGTCGCTGTTTCGCTCGGCGATCGAATCGGCCGGCCTGCGCCTCGAGATCGATATCCCGCCGACGCCCGTGATCGCTGACATCGACCGCGACATGTGGGAAAAGATCGTGATGAACCTGCTGTCGAACGCGTTCAAATTCACGTTCGACGGCGCGATCCGCGTCTCGCTGCACCCGCACGCCGGACACGGCATCGAACTCAGCGTGCGCGACAGCGGCATCGGCATTCCGGAGCACGAACTTGCGCGCGTGTTCGAGCGCTTTCATCGCGTCGCGGGCGCGGCGGGCCGGTCGGTCGAAGGCAGCGGGATCGGGCTCGCAATGGTTCAGGAGCTGGTCAAGCTGCACGGCGGCTCGATCAGCGTGCAAAGCGCGCTCGGGCGCGGCGCGTGCTTCACGATCACGCTGCCCGTGCCGCGCGACATGACCGAGGCAACCAACGCCGAGGCGAGCATCCGCGCGCGTTCGTATGTCGATGCCGCCATGCGCTGGATGCCGGACGCGGGCGGGCCGGCCGCAGTCGACAGCGACGAAGACACGCCGCTCGGCGCGACCAGTGAACCGACGCCGCAGGACACGCAGCCGGGCCGCGTGCTCGTCGTCGACGACAACGCCGATCTGCGCGACTACATGCGCCGCATGCTCATCGGCGCGGGCCACGACGTGCGCGTCGCCGCCGATGGCGAAGCCGCCCTCGCGATGGCCCGCACGATGCGTCCGGAAGTGATCGTCTCCGACGTGATGATGCCGCGCCTCGACGGCTTCGGGCTCTTGCGCGCGCTGCGCGAGGACGAGGCGCTGCGCGAAACGCCGGTCGTGCTGCTGTCGGCGCGCGCGGGCGAAGAGGCGCGCGTGGAAGGCCTCGAAGCGGGCGCCGACGATTATCTGACCAAGCCCTTCGCCGCGCGCGAACTGCTCGCGCGCGTGGCGAGCAATCTGCGCCTTGCGCGGCTGCGTAACGCGACCGAGCAGAAGCTGCGCGACGAATCTCGCACGCTCGAAATTCTCAATCGCGTCGGCGCGACGGTCGCGGGCGAGCTCGAACTGAGCCGTGCCGTGCAGGTGGTGGTCGACGCCGCGACCGAGCTGACCGGCGCCGCCTTCGGCTCGTTCTTCTACAACGTCCTCGACGACAAGGGCGGCCGCTACACGCTCTATACGATCTCGGGCGTGCCGAAGGATACCTTCGCGAAATTCCCGATGCCGCGCAACACCGCCGTGTTCGGCCCGACGTTCGCGGGCGAAGGCATCGTGCGCTCGGACGACATCACGAAAGACGCGCGCTACGGTCACAACGCGCCGCATCACGGCATGCCGAAGGGCCATCTCGCCGTGTGCAGCTATCTCGCCGCGCCGGTGCTCTCGCGCACGGGCGAAGTGCTCGGCGGCCTCTTCTTCGGCCATCCGGAGCCGGGCGTATTCACCGAACGATCGGAACGGATCCTCACGGGCATCGCAGCGCAGGCGGCGATCGCCATTGACAATGCGCGCCTCTTTCAGGCTGCGCAGGACGAGATATCCGAACGCACGAAGGCGCAGGATGCGCTGCGCGATCTGAACGAGACGCTGGAGCGCCGCGTCGCCGACGCCGTCGCCGATCGCGATCGTCTGTGGGAGCTGAGCGAAGACCTGTTCTTCGTCGCCAGTTTCGAAGGTGCGCTGCTGCGCGTGAGTCCTTCATGGACGACCGTGCTCGGCTTCGACTCGCAGCGGCTGCATTCGCACACGGTGTCGGACCTCGTGCATCCGGACGACGCGCGCGCCGCCGCCGCGGAACTCGACAGTCTGCGCGCGAGCGGCCTGCCCGTGCGCTACGAGTGCCGTCTGAGCCGCTCGGACGGTGGCTGGCGCTGGATCGCATGGACGGTCTCGCTCGATCCGCGCACGCGGCGCATTCACGGCGTGGGCCGTGACGTGACGACAGACCGCGAAACCGCCGACGCGCTGCGTCACGCGGAAGAAGCGCTGCGCATGGCGCAAAAGATGGAAGCAATCGGCAAGCTGACGGGCGGCATCGCGCATGACTTCAACAACCTGCTGCAGGTGATCGGCGGCAATCTGCAGTTGCTCGCGAAGGATGTCGCCGGACAGGACAAGCCCGAGCAGCGCGTGAGAAGCGCGCTCGCGGGCGTGGCGCGCGGCGCGAATCTGGCCTCGCAACTGCTCGCGTTCGGCAGACGTCAGCCGCTCGCGCCGAAGGTGGTCAACCTCGGCCGCTTCGTGCGCGGCCTCGACGACATGTTCCGTCGCGCGCTCGGCGACGGCATCGAGATCGAGACCGTCGTGACGGGTGGCTTGTGGAATACGCTCGTCGATCCGTTTCAGGTCGAGAACGCGCTGCTCAATCTCGCGATCAACGCGCGCGACGCGATGAACGGCCACGGCAGGCTGACGATCGAAGCCGGCAATGCATCGCTCGATGAAACCTACGCGCTGCGCAACGCGGAAGTCACGCCCGGCCAGTACGTGATGGTCGCGGTCACCGACACGGGCTCGGGCATGTCGCCCGAAGTGCAGGAGCGCGCGTTCGAACCGTTCTTCACGACCAAGCGCGAAGGTCAGGGCACGGGCCTCGGGCTTTCGATGGTGTACGGCTTCGTCAAGCAATCCGGCGGGCATGTGAAGGTGTACAGCGAGCAGGGACATGGCACGACGGTGCGTATCTATCTGCCGCGCGCGCGTGAGGAAGAGGATCTGGAAACGAACATCGATCCGGGCCCGGCGAAGGGCGGCAGCGAGACCATTCTCGTCGTCGAGGACGATGAAGAAGTGCGCGCGACGGTGGTCGAACTGCTCGCGGATCTCGGCTATCGCGTGTTGCGCGCGAAGGATGCGCAGAGCGCGCTGGCGATCGTCGAGAGCGGCGTGCCGGTCGATCTGCTGTTCACCGATGTCGTGATGCCCGGGCCGTTGCGCAGCACCGAGCTGGCGCGCAAGGCGCGTGAGCGCGTGCCGGGGATCACGGTGCTGTTCACGTCGGGCTATACGGATAACGCGATCGTGCATGCGGGAAGGCTCGACGAGGGCATCGACCTGTTGAGCAAGCCTTATACGCATGAGGCGTTGGCGCGCAAGGTGCGGCACGTTCTGGGGCAGCGTGCGCAGGACGCGGCGCCGGTGGTCGTGGATGCCGATGCGCGCCTGCCGGGCGGCGAGCAGGACGATGTGCTTTCGCGCGTGCGCGTGCTGTACGTGGAAGACAATGAGCTCGTGCGCGCGAGCACCGCGGAGCTGATGCACACGTTCGGGCTGGATTTGATCGATACGGGCAGTGCGGAGGAGGCGCTCGAGTTGTTGCGGGCGCATCGCTTCGAGGTGCTGTTGACGGATGTGGATCTTGCGGGGCGGTCGGGGGTCGAGCTTGCGATTGCCGCTTGTCGCGAGACTTCCGGGCTGGGGGTCGTGTTCGTGACTGGGTTTGATCTCGCACTCAGCGAGGAGGAGCGGCAGGCGCTGCCGAAAGCCGTTCAGTTGCGCAAGCCGTTTGATCCGCTGGCTTTGATCAATGCTTTGAATGCGGTGGTGGCGGGGTAGGGTTGGGTTTGGTTTGTTTGCTTGGGCTTCTATGGATGGCCTGTGGTCGTGTCGGTCTATTAGCGTTGCCCCTGTGCGGGGCGGCAGTCACTTTCTTTGCTGCTGCAAAGAAAGTAACCAAAGAAAGCAGCTCGAGACGCCCGCGGTCACACGCAATTTGGGTAGCCTTCTCCTCGCTCGTGGCCTCTGTAGCGAGTGCCCTCGTAGGCCACGTCGGGCTTGGACCGCGCACGGTCTGACAAGCTAGAAATCCAAGCGCGCTGGTTCAGCACGAAATAGCTTCGGCACAGCGCTACGCGCTGCCGTTGGGTATGCAAGGGAAACCGTTGGTATGGATGACTTAGCAAGGAAGTGCGCGTATGCCCGATGTACCCGTCGGCCGCGAAGCGGGCCGGAGCCATTTCGTGCTGAACCAGTCCGTTATGCGGCGCGACGTGTCAGACCGTGCGCGGTCCAAGCCCGAAGGGGCCTATGAGGGCACTCGCTACTGACGCCACGAGCGAAGAGAAGAACACCCAAATTGCGTGTGACCGCGGGCGTCTCAAGCTGCTTTCTTTGGTTACTTTCTTTGCAGCAGCAAAGAAAGTGACTGCCGCCCCGCACAGGGGCAACGTTAATAGACCAACACCAATACGGGATCCGGCGAAAAACCCAAACCCCGCCCCCCTTCACCCCCCGCGCCGCTTCCTCACCGCCTCAGCAAGCAACTCCAGCACCGGCTCGCTCTGCGTCCACCCCAGACACGCATCCGTAATCGACACACCGTGCTTCAACGGCACGCCCGGCTTCAAATCCTGCCGTCCCTCTTCCAGATGGCTCTCGATCATCACACCCGTGATCCGCCGCTCGCCCGCTTCCAGTTGCCGCGCAATATCCTGCGCAACGTCCACCTGCCGCAGATGCGATTTGTTCGAATTGGCATGCGAGCAATCGATCATCACCTGCTCGCGCTGCCCGAGCTTGGCCAGCGCGCCACACGCAGCCGCCACGCTTTGCGCATCATAGTTCGGCCCCTTCGTCCCACCCCGCAAGATGACGTGACAATCATCATTGCCACGCGTCTCGAAGATCGCGGCCATGCCCATCTTGGTCATGCCCATGAACGCATGACTCGCGCGCGCCGCGACGATCGCGTCCGCCGCAACCTGCACGCCGCCGTCCGTGCCGTTCTTGAACCCAATCGGGCAACTCAACCCCGACGCAAGCTGCCGATGGCTCTGACTCTCGGTCGTGCGCGCACCGATCGCGCCCCACGCGATCAGATCGGCGATGTACTGCGGACTCAACAGATCGAGAAACTCCGTCGCGGTCGGCAGGCCGAGGCCGCTGATATCGAGCAGAAGCTCGCGCGCACGGCGCAAGCCCTCGTTGATGCGGAAGCTGCCGTCCAGACGCGGATCGTTGATATAGCCCTTCCAGCCCACCGTCGTGCGCGGTTTCTCGAAGTACACGCGCATCACGATGAAGAGATCGTCGCGCAGCCGGTCGGCGACAGCCTTCAGGCGCTGCGCGTATTCCATCGCCTGATCGTGATCGTGGATGGAGCACGGCCCCACGACGACGACCAGCCGGTCATCGCGGCCATGCAGAATGTTCGCGATCGCCGCGCGGCTCTCCTCGACGAGCGTCTGCACGCTGGACGTAACCGGCAATTCGTCGAGCAGCAACGCGGGCGAAATCAGCGGACGCACGGCGCCGATGCGCGTGTCGTCGATACGGGTCGTGTCTTGCGTGGAGTCGGCCACGCCTGCCTCCTGATCGCGGGAGGGATTGTCGATGCGGGTCAAGATCAGCTCCGTCATGCGTAATTGATGCAAAATTCGGGGACTTTATGCGTACTTTCCGCTCGCTCAGCGGCGTGCGGCGCAAACATCAATTATCGCATTTGCGACGCCCCGCGCGCTCGATCGTGCGTATGATGAAGCCGGAACGACACCTTCACAGGGAGCCAGTCATGCGAATCGAAACTTCATTCCTTTTCGACCTCGACGGCACGCTCGTCGATAGCGTCTATCAGCACGTGCTTGCATGGAAGGAAGCGCTCGACGCCGAAGGCATCGAACTGTCCGTCTGGCGCATCCATCGGAAGATCGGCATGAGCGGCGGCCTGTTCACCAATCAACTGCTGCGCGAAACGCACGGCGAAATCAGCGCGGACCGCGTCGAGCGTCTGCGTCAGTTGCACGCGGAAGCGTACAAGCGGCTGCGCGCGCAGGTCTGTCCGCTGCCGGGCGCGCGCGAACTGCTCGATGCACTCACGCAAGCCGGCACGCGTTGGGCCATCGCGACGAGCGGCCGTATGGAAACCGCGCAGGTGAATCTCGAAGCGCTGGGCGTCGATCCGGCGAAGCAGGTCGTCATCACGCGCGACATGGTGAAGTACGCCAAGCCCGATCCCGATCTCTTCCTCGCCGCCGCCGCGCGCCTGAACGTGCCGATCGAACATACGGTCGTCGTCGGCGACAGCATCTGGGACATGCTGGCCGCGCGGCGTTGCCGTTCGCTGGGCGTCGGTCTGCTGTCGGGCGGTTATGGCAGCGATGAACTGGAACGCTCCGGCGCGTTGCGCGTCTATGAAGATCCGGCGGATCTGTTGCTGCATCTCGACGAAGTCGCGGCGCGGCCGTGAGATGATCGCGCGCATGACTCAATCCAATATCGATGTCCGCCCCTGGGGCGATGCGCGTCTCTATACGTTATGCAATGTGTCGGGCATGCGCGTCGAGATCAGCGATCTGGGCGCGACGCTCGTCTCATGGCACGCGCCCGATCGCGACGGACATGTCGCCGATATATTGCTCGGCCATGACACGCCCGCCGAATATCTGAACGGCAGCGCGTTCATGGGGGCGATCATCGGACGCTGGGCGAATCGCATCCGCGACGCTCGTTTCGTGCTCGATGACGTCGCGCATCAGGTCGAGCCCAACGAAGGCGCGAATCATCTGCATGGTGGATCGGCGGGTTTTCATCGGCAGATGTGGCGCGCCGAAGTCGCCGGCGATGCGCTCGTCATGACGTTGCGTTCGCCCGATGGCGCAGCGGGCTTTCCCGGCAATCTGGACGTCACCGTGCGCTATGCGCTCAACGACGAAGGCACGTTGTCGATCGACTACGAAGCGCGCGCCGATGCGCCCACGCCCGTCAATCTGACGAACCATGCTTACTTCAACCTGGGCAACGGCGCGAGCATTCTCGATCATCGGATATCGATCGCATCGGATAGCTACTTCGCGATCGATGCCGCGTCGATTCCCGTTGCGCGCGAACAAGTCGCGGATAGCGTGTTCGATTTGCGCGTGCCCGCTTCGATCGGCGCGCGGCTCGCTGCATCACACGCGCAACTCGCCATCGCGGGCGGCTTCGACCATTGCTATGTCATCGATGAAGACGCGCAGGAACCGCGCGTGGTCGCCGTGCTGTTCGATCCGTCGAGCGGACGCGAGCTGAGCGTATCGACCGATGCGCGCGGTTTGCAGTTCTATTCGGGGAATTATCTGGAAGGCGTGTCCGCGCGCAACGGATCGCGCTATCGCAAGCATGCGGGGCTGTGTCTCGAAGCGGGCGGTTATCCGGACGAGATCAACATGGACGGCGAGCGCGCCGTCCTGCGTCCTGGCGAGACATATCGGCAGCGCACGCGCTATGGCCTGCGCGTGCGGCATGAGCTTTGACGCGTGATCAGAAGATGTTGCGCAAGCCGATCGACACGCCGGTCTGATTCGAGCGGCCCGGCAATTCGACATCGGCCGCGCCCGTCACCTTGTTGAAGTCCACGGTGCCATACACTTCCGTGCGCTTCGACAGCGCGTATTCCGCCAGCGCGACGCCCGTATAGCGATTGCCGCTGCCCGTCGCGCCGCCGCCAATCGCCGCGTTCTTCATGTGGTCGTAATAGAACGCGCCGGTCAGCAAGAGCGCCGGCGTGACCTGATACGTGACGCCTGCGAACGGGCCATCATCGCGGCGGCCCGAGCCCTTCAGGATATCCGTGCCCGCCACGAGCCCGCGCTGCTGCAGGATGCTGTCGACGAAGCCGGTGTCATCGGTCGAATGCAGATAGCCCGCATAGAGCTTCGCCGCGCCGATCGAGTAGACGAGATTCGCATTCCAGATTTTCTGCTTGTTCGCCGAGTTGTCGCTGTTCTGCTGATAGCCGCCGCCGATGGACAGCGGACCCAGCGCATACGACGCCGTGAAGCCGTACATGTTGCCCGCGCCGAGATGGCCCGGCACCTGACCCGAGAAGCCGCCCGCGCCCGTCGAGGTGTAGTTCGTGCCGAACGAATACATCGCGCCGATCGTCAGGCCCGCGAACGTGCCGTTGTACTTCACCGCGTTATCCGCGTAGAGGCCCGCGCCCAGTGCGACCGGCAGCCACGCGTTCTCGAAGTAATTGCCGACGGTGAGCGGGTCGTAGGTGTCACCGAGCATGTCGAAGAGCGGCGTCTTCTGGCGGCCGAGCGTCAGCGTGCCATAGCGGCTCGAAAGACCGACGAAGGCCGCGCGATTGAATGCGCGCGCGCTGTCGGCATACTGGCCGTTCTCCAGTTCCACACCGCTCTCCAACTGGAAGATCGCCTTCAGGCCGCCGCCCAGATCTTCCGTGCCCTTGAAGCCGATACGGCTGTTGGTGATCGCGCCGTTCGTCATGAACACCTTGCCATCGTTATTGGCGTTGGCGTTCGTCAGATAGCGCACGCTCACGTCGGCGACGCCATAGAGCGTGACCGAGCTTTGCGCGAATGCGGACTGACAGGCGAGCGCGATGAACGAAGCGCCGATGCCGGCGATGGCGCGCGATGTGTTTGTCTTCATGATGTGATGGACGCGTTTAGTTATAAGCAGTTATCGATGCGTTTCGATGGGCCGCCTTTCAGTTCACTGTCTGCGCAGCGATGGCTTCGGCCTGGCGCATGAACGCACGCGTTTTTTAGCACATCAAATGCCGCGATGCTCGGTTTGGTGCAATACGTGTGGTGTTTTTACGCAACAATGCTCGCGATTCACGCTCTTGCCTGAGCCGGCTCGGGCACCGCGCTGAGAAAACCGCGCCCCATCTCCGTCTCGAAGCGCGACGGACTCCCTTCCCAGACGATGCGCGCGTGTTCGAGCACATAGACACGGTCCGCATGCGGCAGCGCGAAGGTGACGTTCTGCTCGCCGAGCAGCACGGTGATCGGCGTGGTCTTCTGCAGCAGTTCCATCGCCTTCGACAATTGCTCCAGAATCACCGGCGCGAGACCGAGTGTCGGCTCGTCGAGAATGAGGAGCTTGGGCTGCATCATCAGCGCCCGTGCGATCGCGAGCATCTGCTGCTCGCCGCCCGAGAGCGTGCGCGCGGTCTGCGCCTGACGCGATTCGAGTATCGGAAAGAGCTCGAAGAGCCATTTGAGTTGACTTGCGCGCGTCTTGTCCGGCAGATGATAGCCGCCGAGATCGAGGTTCTCGCGCACGGTCATGTCGCCGAACAACTCGCGGGTTTCCGGACATTGCACGATGCCCGCGCGCGCGATCGCCGCACCGCTCATGCCTTGCAGATTGCGCGCGCCGTAGCGGATGGTGCCCGCATAGGGCACCAGTCCGGAGATCGCATTGAAGAGCGTGGTCTTGCCCGCGCCGTTCAATCCGACCACCGACACGAACTCGCCCTCGCGCACATGCATGCTCACGCCGTCGAGCGCGCGGGCCTTGCCGTAGAGCACGCCGACATCCTCGACCTGAAGAACCGGCGGCCGGTTGTTCACGACTTCCGCCCCGCGTTCGCGCGCTTCGATCTTGCCGCCGAGATAGACACGTCGAACGGTCTCGTTCTGCATCACCTCGGCGGCTGTGCCTTGCGCGACATACTCGCCGAGATACATCGCGAGCACGCGATCGGCCAGCGCGGCGAGACTCTTCACGTTGTGATCGACGAGCAGCACCGCGCGCCCTTCCGCGCGAAAGCCGCGAATCAGTTCGGAAAACACTTCGGACTCGGCCGCCGTGAGACCCGCGAAAGGCTCATCGACGAGCACGACGCGCGGATCGCGCGCAATCGCCTTCGCCATCTCCATGCGCCGCAGATCGGCGAACGGCAACGTCGCGGGATGACGATGCATCACGCGGCTCAAGCCCACGCGCTCCGCGATCTCGCGCGCGCGCCGGTTGACGTGCGGATCGGCGGCGAGCTTCACGAGCGAATCGGGCAACAGCGCGAGCTTGATGTGCTCAAGCACGGTCTGACGATGCAGCGGCCGCGAATGCTGAAACACGATGCCCACGCCCGCGCGCGCGATGCGATGCGGCAGCCAGCCGCTCATCTCGACGCCATCGACTTTTATCGATCCCGCATTGGGCCGCTCGATGCCCATGATGAGTTTCATCACCGTCGACTTGCCCGAGCCGTTCGGACCAATCAGACCGAGTATCTCGCCGGGCGCG
The DNA here is from genome assembly GCF_018408855.1 of Caballeronia sp. NK8. Classification (GTDB taxonomy): domain Bacteria; phylum Pseudomonadota; class Gammaproteobacteria; order Burkholderiales; family Burkholderiaceae; genus Caballeronia. The sequence continues at coordinate 1,182,824 of NZ_AP024325.1, forward strand.
ATATCGAAGCCGATGTCCTTCACGGCGACGAGACCGCCGAAGCGTTTCGTCAAGCCGCGCACGGAAAGCAAAGGCGTATCGTTCATTCGCGCTCCCTCACGCGCAGGATGTTGCCGAGCAATCCATCGGGAAAGAACAGGATGACCGCGAGCGCGACGGCCGCGACCACGAATGTATTGATCTGCCCGAGCGGACGCAGGAACTCGCCCGCGACGATGAGAAAGATCGAGCCGAGCACCGCGCCGAGTATCGTGCGTCTTCCGCCGAGCACGGCCGCGATGATGATCTGCACGCCGATGCCGATATCGACCACCGTGCTGACCGATGCCGTGCCTTGATAAAACACCAGCATCGCGCCTGCGAGGCCGGAAAACACCGCGCTGATGCAGAACGCCGCGAGCTTGTGCTTCACGACGTTGAAGCCGAGCGCCTGCGCGCCGACCGTGTCCTGCCCGCTCGCCTGCAGAATCAGGCCGATCGCCGAGCGCGACAAACCAAACAGGATGATCGCGCAGACGATCAGGAACGCGAGCGCGATCCAGTAGTTGATGCCCGCATCGACGGACATGACGTCGGGCACCATCATGCCGATCTCGCCGCCCGTGATGCCCGCGAAGATCACGATCGCGTTTTGCAGCAGCAGGACCGCGACGAGCGTGACGAGACCGAAATACGGCCCGCGCAATCGCAACGCGGGCACCGCGAGCAGCAAGCCGCCGACGAGCGCGACGAGGCCGCCCGCCATCACGCATACCGGTATCGGCGCGGCAGCGTGCGCGTTCAGGATCGCCGCGGAATACGCGCCCAGACCGATCAGGAATGTTGGGCCGAAGTTGACTTCACCGGCGAAGCCGAACAGCAGGTCCCACGACATCGCGAAGACGCCGAAGTAATACGCGACCGTCAGCACGCCGAGAATGTAGCCGGTGAGCCACCACGGCAGCGTGGCGGCGATGATCGCGAGCAGAATCGCACACACCGTCAAACGCGAACGAGCGATGTCTTTCATGATCAGCGCCGTCCGAGAAAGCCTTGCGGCCGCACATACACGACGAGCACGAGCAGCAACAGCGCGGGCAGCGGCCGCAGCGTCGGCGCGATGAGATAAGCGGTGACCGTCTCCAGATAACCCACCACATACGCGGCCATCAACGAACCCGACACGCTCCCCAACCCGCCCAGCACGACGATGGAAAAGGCGCTCGCCGTGAGTTGTCCGGTGTTGTTCGTGCTCACGCCGAGGAACGACGCGAGCAGCACGCCCGCGATGCCCGCGAGCACGCCGTAGAGCGTCCACGCCAGCAGATAGATGCGCGAGAGCTCGAAGCCGAGCAGCGTGAGACCGCGCGGATTCATCGATGCCGCGAGCAGCGCCTTGCCCGCCTTCGTGCGATTCACGAAGAGCCACAGCAAGCCGATCACGACCCAGCAGACCACGGCGATCATGATCTCGTTGTACGGCACGCGCACGCCCGCGATGTTCGCGACGCCGGGAATCAGCGGGCGCATCGTGATGGGGTTGTCGGAGAAGAGCCAGGCCATGCCCTGCTGGATCATGATGCCCCAGAGGAGCGTGCCCGTCAGCACGAAGATTTCTTTCTCCTCTCGGGGAATCGCGGCGGATCGTTGAATGGGCCGCACCACCATGAAGTACGTGATGTACGCGGCGATCATCCCGCAGATCACGCCGAGCGGCGTGCCGAGATAGGTGCCGAGACCCGCTTCGCCCGCGAGCGCCCAGCCGAGCAGCGCGGCGATCAGCATCACGCCGCCGTGGGCGAGATTGAGCACGCCGGAGACGCCGAAGATCAACGTGAAGCCGATCGCGCCGAGCGCATAGAGCGAACTGATCGCGAAGCCGTCGATGAGTATCTGCAGTGGCAACATGGCGGCCTTTATGTCGATGCCAACGTGACGCATGCGCCTTACGCGACGCATGCGCTTCTAATTCGCTGCCGCCTGCACCTTCACGAAAGCCGGGAACTTGACCTTCCCGTTCGCCACCGATTTCGGCCAGATCGCCACTTGCTTGCCGTTCTGCCATTGCAGGTTGATGCCGGTGATATAGCCTTCGCCGTACTTCAACGCATGCGTGAACTGATCGTTCTTGCCGTAGAACTGCCAGCGTCCGATCGTGCCGACATAGTCGGTCTTCTCCAGCGCATCGACCATCTTGTCCGGATCGGTCGATCCTTGATTGCGATGGATCGCGTCCGCGATGATGTACACGAGGTCATAGCTCGTGAAGCCGTCATACGCGGGCGATACGCCCGCAAAGTGCTTCTGATACGACTCGACGAAAGGTACGGTCTTCGGTGTCATCGCGACGCCGGGCGCCGCCGCCGATGCCGTGATCACGCCTTCGGTCGCGCCGTTGGTGTCTTTCCAGAAACTCGTCGTCGTGGCTTGCGAGCTTTGGCCGGACATCGGAATCGGCACTTGCTGGTCGTGCCATTGCACGGTCGGCTGCACGCCGACGTGACTGATGCCCGTGGTGATCGTGTCCGGATGCTTCGCTTCGATCTGGTTGAAGATCGGCGTGAAGTCCGACGTGTCAGGATTGAAGCGGATGTGATCGAGCACCTTGAGGCCCGCTTTCGGCAGGCATTCGAGGTAGCGCTCGTCGAGCGGCTTGGTCCATGCCGCATCTTCGCTCATCACGACGGTCGTCTTCATCTTGAACTCGCCGACGAGCACGTCATGCGAGAAATCGCAGATCGACTGCGCGATGAACGCTGACGTCATCCAGCCGTGGAACGTGTACTTGTAGTTGTTGTAGTCGTCGTGAACGCGCTTCGAGATTTCATTGCTCGCCGCGCCCGGCGTGATGAACGGCATCTTCAGGCGCGCGGACCACGGCTCCATCGCCAGCGCGACTTCGCTGATATAGCTGCCGATGATCGCGACCACTTTGTCCTGGCTCGCCGCGCGCTGAAATGCGCGCACGCCGTCCGACGCCGACGAGTGGTCGTCATACGCGATGATCTGGATTTGCCTGCCGTCGACGCCGCCCTTGGCGTTGATCTCTTCCGCCGCGAGCTGCGCGGCCTTGCTGATCGAAGCGCCCGCCACAGCGGACTCTTCGCTGATGACGCCGATCTTGATCGGCTCTCCCGCCGCATGCGCCGATGCCGACAGACTTAGCCCCGCCGCCACCGTCCCCGTTGCGATGACGGCGTTCACTCCCCGCCACGACTTGCCTTTTGACATCATCAGTCTCCTCTTTGTAGTGGATCGTGGAGCGACGCCAGCCAGACACATGCAGCAATTAAGGATTTGCCGACAAACAGTAGCACTCGCGATTCACACGCTGAATTGGTGATAACGATAAAGACGATCATGCGAAAACGTCATGAATGGACCGCGATACTTTCAAACAGCTTGCGCGATGAATTCACGCAGCCATCGATGCGCGGGATCGCGATGCACACGCTCATGCCAGTACATCGACATTTCGTAGCCCGGCACGTCGACGGGTGGTGCGACGATGCGCAGCTCCGGCCAGTGCTTCGCGAGGCGCAGCGGTTGCATCGAAACGAGATCGGTCGTGGCGAGCACGGAGCGCACGAACAGGAAGTGCGGCACCGAAAGCGCCACATGGCGCTTCATGCCGAGCGTTGCGAGCGTGGCGTCTGTCGGCCCGAAGAACCCGCCGCCATCGGGCGACACGATCACATGTTCCAGCGCACAGAATTGCGCGAGCGTCGGCCGCCGTTTCAATCGCGGATGATCCTTGCGGCCGACGAGCACATAGCTTTCCGTGAAAAGCGCCTGCTGGTGAAAGCCCGCTGTTTCAGCCGATACGATGTGGAACGCGAGATCGATCTCGCCGTTCTCCGCCTGCTTGGCGAGTCGTGGCGGCACGATCTCCAGCACCGCGATGCGCGTGCGCGGCGCGGCCGCGCGCAAGCCGCTCAACGCGGGCAGCAGCACGGTCGATTCGGTGTAGTCGGTGGCGGCGATGCGCCATGTGTTGTCGGCGGTCGCGGGATCGAATGCGGTTTCCGGCGACACCGCGCGTTCGAGCGAGGCCAGCGCTTCGCGCAACGGCTGGCGCAGACTTTCGGCGCGCGCGGTCGGACGCATGCCGCGCGGTCCGGGCAGCAGCAAGGGATCGCCGAAGATATCGCGCAGCTTGGCCAGATGCACGCTCACGGAAGGCTGTGAGAAATGCAGACGCTCGGCTGTACGCGTGACGTTCTGCTCGGCAAGCAGGACATCGAGCGTGACGAGCAGATTGAGATCGAGCCTTCTCAAGATATTATTCATCGTAATTCCTGCAATTTCAAATATTCATTTCCAATATACCCGAGCAGTCTTTAAGCTGGTCTCCATTCCTGAATCGAACTGGAGAAAGCCTGATGAATGTGCTGATCGTATATGCCCATCCCGAACGCCGCTCGCTGAATGGCGCGCTCAATGATTACGCCGTCGAACGCCTGCGCGCCAGCGGCCACCATGTGCAGGTCTCCGACCTGTACGCGATGAACTGGAAAGCCCCGCTCGATGCGCGGGACGTCCGCGAACGCAACGGCGACGCGCCGTTCCACGCGAGCCTGGACTCGAAACACGCGTTCGAGAACGGCCTGCAAAGCCGCGACATCGAGACCGAACAGGACAAGTTGCGCTGGGCCGACGCGCTGATCCTGCAATTCCCGATGTGGTGGTTTTCGATGCCCGCGATCATGAAGGGCTGGGTCGAGCGCGTGTATGCGTACGGCTTTGGTTACGGCGTGGGCGAGCACTCCGAGACGCATTGGGGCGACCGTTACGGCGAAGGCATGATGGCGGGCAAGCGGGCGATGATCGTCGTGACGACGGGCGGATGGGAATCGCATTACAGTGCGCGCGGCATCAACGGCCCGATCGACGACATCCTGTTTCCGATCCAGCACGGCGTGTTGTTCTATCCGGGATTTGACGTGCTGCCGCCGTTTGTCGTCTATCAGACGAGCATGATGGACGACGCGCGACTCGATGCAACTTGTGACGCGCTTGGTCGGCGTCTGGACCGGCTCTTTGATGACACGCCCATCGCGTTTCGCAAGCAGAATCATGGGGATTATGCGATTCCTCATCTCACTCTGCGGGATGAACTCGCTGCTGGACGGAGTGGGTTCGCGGCGCACATTGACTGAGGCTTTCGTCGGATCCCGTGATCGTGTCGGTCTCTTTGCGTTGCCCCTCCCCGGGGCAACGCCAATAAACCAACATGCCAACGGGATCCGACGAAAATCCGAACACCATCCACCGAATAAGCCAACACCAGCGAAAGTGCCTGACTAGCTCTAAGATTGACCCTTCGACGCGCAACGCGACACCAACGAAGGAAGACATCGAATGCTGACGATCTGGGGCAGAGCCAACTCGGTCAATGTACAAAAAGTGCTGTGGTGCTGCGAGGAATTGGGCCTCGCATACGAGCGCATCGACGCGGGCCTGCAATTCGGCCGCAACAACGAACCCGACTATCTCGAGATGAACCCGATGGGCCGCGTGCCCACGTTAGTCGATGGCGATTTCGTGCTGTGGGAATCGAATTCGATCATCCGCTATCTCGCGATGCAATACGGCGCGGCCAGCACGCTCTACCCCGCCGAGCCGAAGGTGCGCGCGAGCACGGACCGTTGGCTCGACTGGTCGCTCTCCACCTTGCAGCCGACCGAGCGCCCGCTCTTCTGGGGCTACATCCGCACGAGCGCGGCGGATCGCGACGTCAAACAGCTCGCCGCCACCGCGAGTGAAGTGGAGAAGCTCTGGCGCGTCGTCGATACGCATCTGAAAGGCCGCGACTATCTCGAAGGCAATACCTTCACTCTCGCCGATCTCGTCATCGCCGCGTATGCGCGCCGCTGGCTCGGTATTGCCGAACTGGTTCGGCCCGCGCTGCCCGAGCTCGAACGCTGGTACGTCGGCATCACGCAGCGCGCGGGCTTTCAGCGTTATGTGTCGCCTGCACTCACCTGAACCGGGACGCATCGCCATGACCATCGAACTGCATACGTGGAACACGCCCAACGGACGCAAGATCAGCGTCGCGCTGGAGGAAATGCAACTGCCCTACACCGTGAAGACGGTGAACATCACGAAAGGCGAGCAGCATGCGCCCGGGTTTTTGCGCATCAGCCCGAACAACCGCATTCCGGCGATCGTCGATCCAGACGGACCCGACGGCCAGCCGATCAGCGTCTTCGAATCCGGCGCGATCCTGCTTTATCTAGGCGAGAAAACCGGCCAGTTCCTGCCCGCGAGTCTGCGCGACCGCGTACCGGTGCTCGAATGGCTGATGTGGCAGATGGGCGGCTTCGGCCCGATGCCGGGACAGGTGCACCATTTCCGCATGGTCGAGGCGGAATCCGATCGGCGCTACGGACTCAAGCGCTATTCCGATGAAACGCGCCGCCTGTATAACGTGCTCGACAAGCGTCTCGCGCAAGTGGAATACGTCGCGGACGATTTGTCCGTCGCCGATTTTGCGATCCTCGGCTGGGCGTGGCGGCATGAACGTCATCAGGTTTCGCTCGACGATTACCCGAACGTCCGCCGCTGGTATGACGCGCTCTTTGCGCGCCCGGGCGTCAGGCGCGGCTTCGAGGTCCAACTCGACGATCTCGCCTGACGCGCTGGTTCGCTTCACGTCCGGGAGGCTCCGGACGTGAAGCGCTGATCTCAATGATGCGCGCGATACTCCGACGCGGCATTCAACTCCGCCTTTGCCTGACGAAGCAGGGTCTCGGCCTTGGATGCGTGGCCGCCGAAGTCTTCATGGCCCGCGCGACGCTGCGCCTCGACGCGATTGATCGTGTCATCGATCATGTGCTGTTCCGAATCGAACCCACCGAAACGACCCATTTGTTGCGCCATTGCCGTGACAGCGGTAAGCGCGATGCTTGCGAAAACAATCCCAGCTACCATACATTTCATTTCGACTTCCTTAGTAATTTGAAAGATACCTTTCTGACCGACGACATGCGTCGCATGAAGAGCATCGCTTCGAATAACGCGCCGCTGTGGACGGCGTTGACGCATCTGCCGCGTGAAGGTGTGTCGGCTAATTACGAGATGTCAGGCACACGTAAGCCGCGTGCATAATATGGAGCTAATAGAGCGCGGCGACAATGCGTACATCGACAGGAGACGACCATGACAGCGGGCATGTACGAAGAAGGCCTTTCCAAGACGGCCGCCAATTTCGCGGCGCTCACGCCGCTCAACTTCATCGAGCGCGCGGCATCCGTGTATCCGGCGCGCCCCGCTGTCGTGCATGGCGACGTGCGGCGCAACTGGGCCGAAACCTACGCGCGCACGCGGCGGCTCGCCTCGGCGCTCGTTGCACGCGGCATCGGCCCCGGCGATACCGTCGCCGCGATGCTGCCGAACACGCCCGAAATGGTCGAAGCGCACTTCGGCGTGCCGATGTCAGGCGCCGTCCTCAACACGCTCAACACCCGGCTCGACGCCGCCACGCTCGCCTACATGCTCACGCATGGCGAAGCGAAGGCCGTGCTCGTCGATCGCGAGTTCGCGGACGTGATGAAGAAGGCGCTCACAAACGTGCCACAGAAGGTATTCGTCATCGACGTCGATGATCCGCAATACACCGGCGCGGGCGAGCGCATCGGCGAAATCGATTATGAGGCGCTGCTCGCGAGCGGTGATCCCGACTACGACTGGTCGCCGCCATCGGACGAATGGAACGCCATCTGTCTGAACTATACGTCGGGCACGACGGGCAACCCGAAGGGCGTCGTCTATCATCATCGCGGCGCGTATACGAATGCCATCAGCAACGTGCTCGAATGGGATATGCCGACACACGCCGTGTACTTGTGGACGCTGCCGATGTTCCATTGCAACGGCTGGTGCTTCCCGTGGACGGTCGCGGCGCGCGCGGGCGTGAACGTGTGCCTGCGCCGAGTCGAGGCGAAGTCCATCTTCGATCTGATCCGCAACGAAGGCGTCACGCACTATTGTGGCGCGCCGATCGTGCAGAACCTGCTCGTCAACGCGCCCGACGAGATGAAGACCGGCATCGAACAGAAAGTGAATGCGATGGTCGCGGGCGCCGCCCCGCCCGCCGCGATGATCGAAGGCATGGAGCGCATGGGCTTTCAGTTGACCCACGTGTATGGCCTCACCGAGGTGTATGGACCGGCTACCGTGTGCGCGCATCAGGCCGAATGGAGCGAACTCGATATCGGCGAGCGTGCGCGGCTCAATGCGCGGCAGGGCGTGCGCTATCACCTGCAGGATGCCGTGACCGTGCGCGATCCGATATCGATGGAACGCGTGCCGTCGGATGGCGAAACCATCGGCGAGATCATGTTTCGCGGCAACATCGCGATGAAGGGCTATCTGAAGAATCCGGCCGCGACCGAAGAAGCGTTTCGCGGCGGCTGGTTCCATACGGGCGATCTGGCCGTCGAGTATCCGGACGGTTATGTTCGCATCAAGGATCGCAGCAAGGACATCATCATCTCGGGCGGCGAGAACATTTCCAGCATCGAAGTAGAGGATGTGCTGTACCGGCATCCGGCGGTAAACGCGGTGGCCGTCGTCGCGAAACCGGATGAGCGCTGGGGTGAAACGCCTTGCGCATTCGTCGAACTAAAAGCGGGCGCGCATGTCAGCTCGCAGGAGCTGATCGCGCATTGCAAGACGCAGCTCGCGGGCTTCAAGGTGCCGCGCGCGATCGAGTTCTGCGAGTTGCCGAAAACATCTACGGGCAAGATCCAGAAGTTCGAGTTGCGCAAGCGTGCGGGCTCGGTCGCGGCAATCGATGTCTGATGGAGAGCCTGAACATGAGCGAACTCGTTCTGATCGAACCCGATGCGTACGGCACGAAAGGCGTCGTCGGGCTCACGCTGAATCGGCCCGATGCGTTCAACGCGTTATCGGAAGCGATGCTCGAAGCGCTCGAACGCGCGTTGCAGGATATCGCCGATTCGGATGCGCGCGTGGTCGTGCTCGCGGGCGCGGGCCGCGCGTTCTGCGCGGGTCACGACATCAAGGAGATGCGCGCCGAGCCCGCACTCGATTACTATCGCGCGCTGTTCGCACGCTGCTCGCATATGATGCTCACGCTCCAGCGCATGCCGCAGCCGGTGATCGCGCGCGTGCATGGCATCGCGGCGGCGGCGGGCTGTCAGCTCGTCGCGATGTGCGATCTCGCGGTGGCGTCGAGCGATGCGCGCTTCGCCGTATCGGGCGTGAATCTCGGGCTCTTTTGCGCGACGCCGGGCGTGGCGCTCTCGCGCAACGTATCGCGCAAGGCCGCGTTCGAAATGCTCATGACCGGCGAGTTCATCGATGCAGTCACGGCGCGCGAACGCGGCCTCGTGAATCGCGTCGCAGCGCCCGATGCGCTCGACGATGCCGTGCGCTCGCTCGCCGCCACGATAGCCGCCAAACCGCGTGAGGCCGTCGCGGCGGGCAAGGGGCTGTTCTATCGGCAACTCGAAAGCGGCATCGAAGACGCATACGCGCTCGCATCGGAAACGATGGCCTGCAACATGATGGAAGACGCCACGCTCGAAGGCACGCAGGCGTTCGTCGAGAAGCGGCCGCCGCGCTGGGACTGAACGCGTCAGCTCACGTGTTCGACCGGATGTTTTTCGAGCCACGCGTTCTCGTCATCGCTGTACAGACGAGAGCGCGTGAGAAAGCGCAACCCCGATGGACGCTCCAGCGAAAACATGCCGCCGTTGCCCGGCACCGCATCGATGATGAGTTGCGTGTGCTGCCAATACTCGTATTGCGATTCGGTCATGTAGAACGGCACGCCGCCGATCGCGCCGAGCTTCACGTCCGATCCGCCGACCATGAATTCCTTGACCGGAAAGCACATCGGCGCGCTGCCGTCGCAGCATCCGCCCGATTGATGGAACAACACCTCGCCGTGCTCGGCCTTGAGCTTGCCGATCAAGTCGATCGCGGCGGGCGTCGCGGTCACGCGCAGCACTTCCTGTTCGCTCATGATGTCCCCGTGGTTCGAGTCGGCCGCCGCCGCAAACAGCGGCGGCCTCACACGCTTTAGAAGAAGCCGAGCGGCTTGTCGCTATAGCTGACGAGCATGTTCTTCGTCTGCTGATAGTGGTCGAGCATCATCTTGTGATTCTCACGTCCGATGCCCGACTGCTTGTAGCCGCCGAACGCCGCGTGCGCCGGATACGCGTGGTAGCAGTTGGTCCACACGCGTCCCGCCTGAATCGCGCGGCCGAAGCGATAGGCGCGCGTGCCGTCGCGCGTCCACACGCCCGCGCCGAGACCGTAGAGCGTATCGTTCGCGATCTCGAGCGCCTCTTCTTCCGTCTTGAAGGTTGTCACCGACAGCACCGGCCCGAAGATTTCTTCCTGGAAGATACGCATCTTGTTGTGGCCTTTGAAGACGGTCGGCTTGATGTAATAGCCGTTCTTCAGCTCGCCGTCGAACGTGGCGCGCTCACCGCCGGAGAGGCACTGTGCGCCTTCCTGCTTGCCGAGACCGATATACGACAGGATCTTCTCCAGCTGCTCCTGCGATGCCTGCGCGCCGATCATCGTCTTCGTATCGAGCGGATGGCCCTGCGCGATCGCCGCGACGCGCTTCAACGCGCGTTCCATGAAGCGCTCGTAGATCGATTCCTGCACCAGCGCGCGCGACGGGCACGTGCACACTTCGCCCTGATTCAGCGCGAACATCGTGAAACCTTCGAGCGCCTTGTCGAAGAAACTGTCGTCGGCGTTCAGCACGTCTTCGAAGAAGATGTTCGGGCTCTTGCCGCCCAGTTCCAGCGTCACGGGGATCAGGTTCTGACTCGCGTACTGCATGATGAGACGGCCCGTGGTGGTCTCGCCGGTGAACGCGATCTTCGCGATGCGCTTGTTCGACGCGAGTGGCTTGCCCGCTTCCAGACCGAAGCCGTTCACGACATTCAGCACGCCCGGCGGCAACAGATCTCCGATCACTTCGAGCAGCACGAGAATCGACGCGGGCGTCTGCTCAGCCGGTTTCAGGACGACGCAGTTGCCCGCGGCGAGCGCCGGCGCGAGCTTCCACACGGCCATGAGGATCGGGAAGTTCCACGGAATGATCTGCCCGACGACGCCGAGCGGCTCATGGAAGTGATACGCGACCGTATCGTGATCGATCTCCGAGATGCCGCCTTCCTGCGAACGCGCCGCGCTCGCGAAATAGCGGAAGTGGTCGATTGCGAGCGGAATGTCCGCGGCCATCGTCTCGCGCAGCGGCTTGCCGTTGTCGATGGACTCGGCCAGGGCGAGACGCGGCAGGTTCTGCTCCATGCGATCGGCGAGCTTGAGCAGCACGTTCGCGCGATCGGTGACGGAGGTCCTGCCCCACGACACCTTCGCGGCATGGGCTGCGTCGAGCGCGGCTTCGATATCTGCTTCGCGCGAACGCGGAATCGACGTGAAGGGTTCGCCGGTGATCGGCGAGATGTTGTCGAAATACTCGCCGCCCGCGGGCGGCACCCACTTGCCGCCGATGTAGTTGCCGTACTGCTTTTTGTAGGGGTATTCGGTGCTCAGGAACTGCATCTCTGCGTGATTCATTTCTATGTGCTCCTCGCATGTCGACGTGAACGGGCCGGCACTGCCGAAGTCCGGCGCCGGTCGCTCTTGATTGCGAGTTCCATGCCATCGCGCGCGCGCTGGGCCGATGGACGGGAAAGCCGCATCGTCATGCGGCTTCGCGGCGCATCGTCAGGGTTTATACGAAGCCGATGTGAACTGTTCATATTCAGAACACTTGCCTCGCGTTGTAGCGATGCGAAACAGCGTCGCGCTCAGCCGAGAGAGCCGCTCGTGCTGCGGGCAAACGCTTATGGCACGAGTGTTCATATTGCAAAGCCTTTCACAGTTGTCTATGGTCATGCCCAGCCGTGGCAAAGCGCCGCACCCATATGTCGTTACATCGCATGTTTGGGCGGCGCGAAATGGCCATGTGCAGGGCGATGCGGACCGTGTCGCCAGGCGCATGAACCACGGCGGGCTGCTTCCCGGCGACCCCGGGCGGCACGTCAAGCAAACGATGAGCGCGCACGTGCATGCATGACGCGCCACGGAGACCACAATGAACAGCACGATCAAACAAGGGGCCGCGCACGGCCCGACAGGTTTCTTTTCCAAGGAGGCGACCATCGCCCGGCCCGGCTTCTCGCGCTGGATGGTGCCGCCGGCGGCTCTCGCTGTTCACTTGTGCATCGGACAGGCGTATGCGTTCTCAGTGTTCAATGCGCCGCTGACGAAGATCATCGGCATCACGAAGTCCGCGCCGGATGACTGGTCGCTGACCACACTCGGCTGGATCTTCTCGCTCGCGATCGTGTTTCTCGGCCTGTCGGCGGCGTTCGCCGGCAAGTGGCTGGAGAAGGTCGGCCCGCGCCGCACGATGTTCACCGCCGCGTGCTGTTTCGGCGGCGGCTTTCTCGTCTCGGCGCTCGGCGTCTACCTGCATCAGATCTGGCTGCTTTATCTCGGCTATGGCGTCATCGGCGGCATCGGGCTGGGGCTCGGTTACGTGTCGCCGGTGTCGACGCTGATCCGCTGGTTCCCGGACCGCCGCGGCATGGCGACCGGCATGGCGATCATGGGCTTCGGCGGCGGCGCGATGATCGCCGCGCCCGGCTCCGTCGCGCTGATGAACCACTTCAAGAGCGCGACCAGCGCCGGCGTGACCGAAACCTTCCTCGTGCTCGGCGTGCTCTACTTCATCTCGATGACGATCGGCGCGTTCGCGATCCGTATTCCGCCAGCGGACTGGAAGCCCGCCGGCTGGACGCCGCCCACGACCGCCAAGAAGATGATCACGAAGAACCACGTGCACATCGACCAGGCGCTGAAGACGCCGCAGTTCTATCTGCTGTGGCTCGTGCTGTTCCTGAACGTGACGGCGGGCATCGGCGTGCTCGGCCAGGCTTCGGTGATGATCCAGGAAAGCTTCAAGACGTCGATCACGGCGGGCGCGGCGGCGGGCTTCGTCGGGCTGCTTTCGCTCTTCAACATGGGCGGGCGCTTCGTGTGGGCGTCGGCGTCGGACTGGATCGGGCGGAAAAATACGTATTTCGTGTTCTTCGTGCTGGGCGCGGTGCTGTATTTCCTCGTGCCGCAATTCGCGGGCTCGGGCAACATCGCGCTCTTCGTGCTGGCTTACGGCCTGATTCTGTCGATGTACGGCGGCGGCTTCGCGACCATTCCCGCGTATCTCGCGGACATGTTCGGCACGGCGTTCGTCGGCGGCATTCACGGACGGCTGCTGACCGCGTGGGCCGCGGCAGGCGTGGCGGGACCGGTGCTCGTCAATTACGTGCGTGCGTATCAGGTGTCGCACGGCGTGGTCGGCGCAGAAGCGTACACGATGACCCTGCATATCATGGCCACGCTGCTCGTGATCGGCTTTCTCTGCAACCTGCTCGTCACGCGCGTGCATGAAAAGCATCACATGAACACGTCGGCGCAGGCCGCCGTTTGAGACTCTGGAGAGGAGATCCGCGATGAATACCCGCGTCAATACTCAGGAAGGCGGCTCGTCCAATAAAGGGCTGCTTCTGCTGTTCTGGGCATATGTGCTGATTCCGCTGGCATGGGGCGTGACGAATACGCTCACGCAGGCGGTCAAGCTGTTCCAGTAATTCGGCAGGAAGGTTTTCGCGCGCCGGAGGGCCGGTTCATGGATCGGCTCACGGCGCGCGTTTCATTTTGCGACGGAAAGACTATCCGGCGTCGCCTAGATGGGCCGGCAAATCCATCTGTTGACGGAGTATCCGCACGATCTGGATCGTATCCTCGGATTCCCTGAAGAAGATCACGTGCATTCCGACCAGGGCTTTACGGTAGCCGGTGCGAATGTGTTCCGCCGACAGACTCCGTTGGGCGCCCTTGCCGAGGCCACTGATCGTGTCCTGAATCATTCGCGCATACCGCTCGGCCTGAGCCGGACCCCACTTGTCGAACGTGTAATCCCAAATGCCGTCGAGATCCTGGATCGCCGCCGGCGTAAACAGGCATGACTTCATCGAGTGGACTTGCGCTTACGGGCGATGAACGCATCGAAATCGAGCGGCTTCGACGACCCCGAACGCTCTCCCGCTTCCAGGGCGGAACGGAGTGTGTCGAGCCTCGCTTCCTGTTCTTCGAGCAGGCGCAATCCGGCACGGACCACATCGCTTGCAGTGCTGTAGCGGCCAGCGCGAACGCGATTTTCGACGAAATCCGCGAAATGATCGCCGAGCGAAACGGACGTATTTTTGGCCATAACATTCCCCCATCGCTTGAGTTATCGATAATACCAAAACTTGGTATCAGATGGTCAAGCGTGGGGGATCACGCCAGCGAATGTCTCAGTGGCCGCGCTCCTCCACCCTGTTCAGGCTGCGGCGCGCCAGCACGCTCATGAAGAGCGTGCCGCACACGAGCGCCGCCATGTACATGCCAGCCATCATCCATTCAACTTCAGTCATGATCGTTCTCCTTCGAATTGAGCCGCGGCCGGTGCGCCGCGCGGGTGATTCACGCGATTGCAAATGCGTTCTGGCCTGATTTACGGCACGCGCGCGCAAAGGTTTAGCGCCGGCTGGAATGAACGACGTTACCGGTACGTTGAAGGAGGATGCGAAAAGCGCGCGCCAGTAAAACCGATCGCGCGTTCGATTCGCAAACGTATGCGCCGGAAGCGCCGCGATCCGGGCACGGCGGCGCGTGAGAGCGTATCGTTCGATTAGCGCCGCAGAGCGCGCAACGACATCCCCACAGACAGAAAAACGGTCCACGACCATGAACACGTCACGCCGCAGCTTCATGATTCTCGGCATCGGCATGGGTTCGGCGCTGTGGCTCACGCGAGCCCGCGCCGATCTGCCGCACCTGAGCGAATCCGATCCGGCCGCCGTCGCCGTCGGCTACAAGGAGGACGCCGCGAAGATCGACAAGGCGAAATACCCGAACTTCGCGGCGGAGCAGACGTGCGCGAACTGCTCGCTGTATCAGGGCAAATCGGGCGACGCCTGGGGCGGCTGCACGCTCTTCAGCGGCAAGCTCGTGGCCGGCAAGGGATGGTGCGCGTCCTGGACGAACATGTGACGCCGGTTCAGCGCACCGAGTACCCGACGAAGCGCCAGACCTTGTCCGAGTCGAGGATGAACGTCACCATCTCGCGCGACGACTGACTGGCCTGACTGAACTGGGTATCGAAGAGAATGTTGAGGTACGCGCCCGCAGGCATGTTGCCGGAGCCGTCATAGCGATAGTGCTTGACGCCCATCGGCATACGCATGCCCGGCGCGCCGAGCGACGCGCGATCGTGCGCAACCTTCTTCATGAAGTCATCGCGCGAAATGATCTGTTTCGCGATAGGCGAGCTCTGATCCCATACCTCGCCTGCCTTGTTCTGATCGATCAACCTGACGATGGCCAGCGCGACCTGCGCGACATCCTGGTCCTGCTTGTCGAGCGCGGCTTGCTGCTCCTTCGTGAGCGACTGGCCGGCGCGCTGAACCGGCTGTGGCGCCGGCTGAGCCTGCTGTGCCTGACACGCGATGCCGGTCGATAGCAGCACGAGCGCGGCCAGCGAGAATTTGATGTTTGCTTTCATGTTGCGGACGATGCTCTTTTCTGTTGTGCGGATTGTATCGCCGTGATCGGGATGGATGATAAGAAATACTTAGTTTCGCGAACGTGAATGCGCGTTCAGGTGTCGGCTCGAATTCTAATGATGTGCGTCGCGAGCGCGACCCCAATATCCCAAAAATCAGCGTTAGTGCAATTCGCAGAGTCATCCGCTTTACTTCGCTTCAAGCACCTCCTTCGCGCGAAAGCCCGTACAACCCCTGCAACACCGCGGCCCGCGCCTGACCGACGATCATCCCGCGCCAGACATCGTCATCGATATAGAACGCGGCGCGAATCTGCCTGCGAATGTCCGCCTTCAATTCATCCGGCGCGTCCGCGTGATGACGCACCCACACGTCCGCTCGCAACTTGTCGAGCATGTCGGTGAGCGGCACGGTGCCGTATTCGATCGCGATCGATGCAATCGCGGCATGCGCGCACGTCTGCCGCAACGTATCGAGCAAGGGTCCGGCGACATCCGCCGCGATCGACGTCCCGTCCGACGGGCTCGTCACGTCCGCGCCCCACCAGCGACGCGCACGCGTCACATCGCCGACGCAGATCTTCGCGCCGAAGCCGCTCGGGCCGAGCCCCGTATGGAAGTCGATCCAGCCGATCGCCACGCAAGTTTCGCCATACTCCGCGAGCAGAGCGCGCATCGTGCGCGTGCTCCACGCGGTCTGCGCGCCGCCGTAGAACATGCCTTGCGGATGCGAGTATTGCCCCGTCGTCACCGCTTGCTGATACGCCCATTGGCCGCGCGTGTCGATATACGCACGAATCGCCGCGACGTTCGCCTCGTCAGGCGGCCAGTGCGCGGGAATCAGCAGATCGTGCAGTTCCGCATAGCCCGCGTTCTGCGGCAATGGCCCGCTGAAATCCACGCTGTTCCGATTCAGATCGACATTGCCTTCGGTCGTGCGGCTCAGATACGAAAAGCCATACGGATTGATCGCGTGGACGAGCAGCATCGCGACGCCGAGTTTCTCCATGAGCGCGTGCAACGCATCGTCGCGCATCAAGGCGATCTGCGCGCCCGAGCCGCAAAAGCCCTCGACGCCATGCGTCGCGGACGTCAGTACGAGCAGGCGCTTCGCATCGGCGGGACCGATACGCACGACATCGGTTGCGAGCGTCTCGCCTTCCAGACCCGCGATGCCTTCGAGCACGCGCGTATCGACCGCGAGTTCATGTTCGGCGGCGGTATCGAGAAAACGCTGACGCGCCTCGCGGTAGGTCGATGAAAACATGTCGCCTCCTCAAGCGCGCGCGAGAAATTTTTCGACGAGCCGTACCCAATACGTCGAGCCGAGCGTGAGCACGTCATCGTTGAAGTCGTAGCTGCTGTTGTGCAGCGTGCACGGTCCGAGCCCATGACCCTGCTCGCGATGCGCGCCGACTCCATTGCCGATGTACCCATAACAACCGGGCCGCTCCAGCAGCATGAACGAGAAGTCCTCCGCGCCCATCGTCGGATCGATGTTGGTGTTGACACGCGCAGCGCCAGCCACGTCGCGCATCACGCCCAGCGCGAAATGCGTTTCCGCTTCCGTGTTCACCGTCGGCGGATA